>CAWBKE010000001.1:0-2500 GCA_963789245.1 uncultured Acidobacteriaceae bacterium
GCACGGGGTTTCCCATAGCGCACCAGTTTCTGCGCGAAATGGGGTAACACGTGTAGCCAAGTAAATTTTATGGTCAAGCCGAACGGGCGATTAGTACTGGTAAGCTTCATGCATCACTGCACTTTCACATCCAGCCTATCAAACACGTGGTCTTCCTGTGCCCTTCTTTACCCTTTTGGGTTGGGAGATCTCATCTTGAGGAGTGCTTCACGCTTATATGCATTCAGCGTTTATCACAACCGAACTTCGCTACCCAGCCGTGCCATTGGCATGACAGCTGGAACACAAGAGGTTCGTCCATCCCGGTCCTCTCGTACTAAGGACAGGTCCTCTCAAATCTCCTACGCCCACATCAGATAGGGACCGAACTGTCTCGCGACGTTCTGAACCCAGCTCACGTACCGCTTTAATAGGCGAACAGCCTAACCCTTGGAACCTTCTACAGCTCCAGGATGCGATGAGCCGACATCGAGGTGCCAAACCGGAGCGTCGATATGAACTCTTGGCTCCGATCAGCCTGTTATCCCCGGCGTACCTTTTATCCGTTGAGCGATGGCCCTTCCATACAGAACCACCGGATCACTAAGGCCTGCTTTCGCAACTGCTCGACTTGTAGGACTCGCAGTCAACCACACTTATGCCTTTGCACTCGACGGCTGATTTCCAAACAGCCTGAGTGTAGCTTCGCGCGCCTCCGTTACAATTTAGGAGGCGACCGCCCCAGTCAAACTACCCGCCTCACTATGTCCCTCTCCCGGATTACGGGAGTAGGTTAGAACCACAGAACTCGCAGGGTGGTATCTCACCGTTGGCTCCTCCAAGCCCGAGAGCCTGAAATCAAAGCCTCCCACCTATCCTGCGCAGCAAGTGCCATAGTTCATAGTGAAGGTATAGTAAAGGTGCACGGGGTCTTTCCGTCTAGATGCGGGTAACCGGCATCTTCACCGGTACTACAAGTTCGCCGAGTCGCTCGTTAAGACAGTCGCACGATCGTTACGCCATTCGTGCAGGTCGGAACTTACCCGACAAGGAATTTCGCTACCTTAGGACCGTTATAGTTACGGCCGCCGTTCACCGGGGCTTCAGTTCGAAGCTTCACCTTGCGGTTGACCTCTCCCTTTAACCTTCCGGCACCGGGCAGGCGTCAGCCCCTATACGTCGTTTTCGACTTTGCAGAGACCTGTGTTTTTGTTAAACAGTCGCCGTGCGCGCTTCACTGCGGCCCCCTCGCGCTTGCACGCTACCGGGGCACCCCTTCTCCCGAAGTTACGGGGTTAATTTGCCGAGTTCCTGAACGAGCGTTCTCCCGAGCGCCTTTGGATATTCTCCTCGTCTACCTGTGTCGGTTTGAGGTACGGTTCCCTTCATTTCTCCTTAGAGGTTTTTCTTGGCAGTGTGAAATCGGTGCGTTTCGTCCATACGGACTACTCCTTTGCGTCTCACCGTTAGTGTCTCTCCGGATTTGCCTGGAGAAACCGGCTTACACGCATTGAACCTGATAGCCATAACAGGCTGCACGTATCCTTCTGCGTCACCCCATCGTAATAACGAATCAAAGGGAGTTCCGGAATATTAACCGGATGTCCATCGACTACGCCTTTCGGCCTCGCCTTAGGGACCGACTAACCCTGAGCGGATTAACCTTCCTCAGGAAACCTTAGACTTTCGGCGCGGAGGGTTCTCACCTCCGTTATCGCTACTTATGCCGGCAGGGTCTCTTCTCGACTGTCGACGGGTCCTTACGATCCCGCTTCAATCCGTTGAGAATGCTCTCCTACCACGCATGGCATGACGCCATGCATCCGCTGCTTCGGTGCTCAGTTTAAGCCCCGTTGAATTGTCGGCACCGGACCGCTTGACCAGTGAGCTATTACGCTTTCTTTAAAGGATGGCTGCTTCTAAGCCAACCTCCTGGCTGTCTGGGCGTTCCGACATCCTTTCCCACTTAGCCGAGACTTGGGGACCTTAGCAGGCGATCTGGGCTGTTTCCCTCTCGACAACGAAGCTTAGCCCCCGCTGTCTGACTCCCGTGCTGGTTGTCCACGGCATTCGAAGTTTGGTTGGATTCTGTAAGCTGGAAAGCCCCATAGTCCATCCAGATCTCTACCACCGCTGCAAATCACACGAGGCTAGCCCTAAAGCTATTTCGGAGAGAACGAGCTATCACGGAATTTGATTAGCCTTTCACCCCTACCCTCAGCTCATCCGAGCTTTTTTCAACAAACACCGGTTCGGTCCTCCAGTGGGTGTTACCCCACGTTCAACCTGGCCAAGGGTAGATCATCCCGCTTCGCGTCTATTCCTGCCAACTCAACGCCCTATTAGGACTCGCTTTCGCTACGGCTCGCTTGCGCTTAACCTTGCTGACAAGAATAACTAGCCGGCTCATTATGCAATAGGCACGCGGTCAGGCATTCCCTTGCGGGCATAGCCCTCCCACTGCTTGTAGGCACACGGTTTCAGGTACTATTTCACTCCCCTCGCTGGGGTTCTTTTCACC
>CAWBKE010000001.1:7500-66790 GCA_963789245.1 uncultured Acidobacteriaceae bacterium
AGATTTTCGACGACATGCACCAACCCGGCCTCCAACAACTCGCACTCGCCGTCGCCATACCTCATCTGCTTCGGCTCCTCATCACGTGCGGCGCTGATGATCTCGGCGCCGCTGGCAACATAGAGGAGATAGTCGTTGGGATGATGATGGCAGAGGCTGCGGTCATGCGGCGCGATCTCCACCGCAAAGCCACGCACAAACTCATTCGCAAAGACAAGGTGATGCCGCGGTTCCTGCTCGATCTCCACCACGTGCTTGCAGTCGTAGGGCTGTTCCATTACTCGTGCCGCAGGCACTCCACCGGATCGAGCCGGGCAGCGTTGTTGGCCGGCGTTATGCCAAAGCCGATCCCGACCGCGCAGGAAACCACCAGCGCAATCAGGGCCGAGAGGACAGAGACGGGAACGTGGTGATGGGTGAAAATCTGGATCGAGATAGGAATGCCGATTCCGATGACGGTCCCTACGGTGCCGCCCAGCAGCGCGATCAGCACCGCTTCGAAGAGGAATTGCAGCAGGATCGCCGTGCGGGTTGCGCCTACGGCTTTGCGCACGCCGATCTCGTGGATGCGCGTATGCACCGTGGCCATCATGATATTCATGATCCCAATGCCGGCCGCCACCAACGTCACCGCTGCAAACAGCAGCAGCACCGAGGTGAAGGCATTCGCTGTTTTGTTGGCCAGCCGCAGCACTTCGGTCATGTTGCTGACGTTGTAGACCGATTCCGGACGATGCCGGGCAGCGATCACGGCTTGAATTTTCTCCGTTGCCGCAGGAATGGCGGCGGCATCGAACATGGAAAAATAGATCTGGTTGACCGCGGAGCTGCCGGTCATGGACCGCGCAACACTGTAGGGAATCAGGACGGTATCGTTTTCGATCTCGGAGCGGCCCAGCGTATCCACGCTTTCACGGAAGGTGCCGATGATCACGAAGGGCACTTCCTGGATTTTGATGATCTGTCCCAGCGCGAGATCAAGCGAGCCGAACTGCCGCCGTGCGAGGCTTTCGGTGATCAACGCAACTTTATTTCCGGACTGCGAATCCCTCTGGTCGAAAAATCGTCCCGCACTGGCGATGATGCGCCGCACCTGCTGATACTGCGGGGCCACGCCCAGCACCAGGATGTCCTGCTCCTTGCCCGAACCGACCACCATGCGCTGATGCATGTTGAGCACGGGCGAGGCTTCTTTTACCCCCGGCACCTGTTGCTCGACGGCAATCATATCGTTGGAGGTCAGGTAGTCGGCGGCAGCTACATTAGCGGAGGCACTGGATATTCCGGAATACTCAGCCCAGATGACGTTGGTGCCGACATTTTCGATCTGGGTCAGCACATAGCGCTTTCCGGTCAGCGCCACTGTCACGACCAGGATCAACGCCGCTGTGCCCACCGCCATACCGAGGGCCGTCATCGCCGCCCGCAGCTTATCGGCCCGCAAGGAGTCGATGCCCATCGCCAGAATCTCGCGCCAAACCATTGTCCCTGAAAGGTCCAAACGCGATAAGGTCGAAGCCTCGGGCATAGCTACTACCTACCGATGACGACGAGACTCACTCCGATGCAAACCAGTGCGATACCGATCCAGCGCTGCCAGCTTACGCGCTCTTTGAGGAAGAAGATACCACCCAACGCCCCCACCAGATAGCTGAGCGCCGTGACCGGAACGACGAAGCTGACATCCTCGAATGACAACAGCAGGAGCAGCGAGAAGAACGCGGTTGCCATCATCGCCACGCCAATCCAGATCCACTTCAGATGCAGCGCGCGCCACAACAACTTGATCGCAGCCGATGGCCGGAAGCGCTTCAGCTCCCCGGTCTCTTTCATGGCTCGCCCCAGGCAGAGCTCGCCTCCGGTGCCGACAACGATGATCAACACAAATAGTATGTATTCCAGCGTCAATCGGGCTTCTCTGTGGTGCGAGGATGAGTGCCGCGAACAAAAGACACGCCGAGACAGATGACGGCAATGCCAGCCCAATGGAGAGGCGAAACTTTCTCGCCCAGCACGAAGACACCCAGCAGCGCGATCATCACATAGCCGAGCGCGGCCGCCGGCTGCACATAGCTGTAATCCGCGACGGACAGCGCCAGCATGAAGGAAACGATAAAAGCGAACAGGCAGGCAATGCCGGCCCAGATTGTGAGTCCGCCAAACACCCTCAGAAAGACACGCAGCAACTCCGACGGCGGCCAGTATTTTATGGGGCCGGTCTGCTTCATGGCCTTAGCAATCAATAGGTTACCTACAGGCCCGGCAACCACCATCATGGCAATCAGGAGATAGGTCTTCAGATGAAGGCGACTATGCATTCGTCTTAGTCAGGTGCTATGGGCGCTCGTTTGGTAACTTGGAATATGGTACACGAAGCGCCGGCGCGAGGAGGCTTACTGCTGCCGAACAGGCTGCTTTAAGTGAACGCTGAAGGGCGGCGGCCCTTTTGCAAATTCTGACAACAAACATTACCCTGTGACCTGGCGAAAGTGCTGTTCGGGACGCGCAGTCCCAGCGTGAGGTCCACACGATGCTTTCTTCTGCTTCTTATCTGCCGCGAGTATGGATGGGAAGTCAGATCTCCACTAAGCTCCTGCCTTCAGCGGTCAGGCCTTTATCCGCGCACCTGAAGTTCACTGAGAATTGCCAGGCTCGCTGCATTAGTTGCGACTACTGGAAATCACGGTGGCAGGACGCCATCTCCACGGATCGTGCCATCGCACTGCTGAACGAGATTGATGCGCTCGGTATCCATTCGCTCCGTTTGACCGGCGGAGAGCCACTCCTGCGGAAAGATCTGTTTGAAATCTTGAGCAAAGCCAATACGTCAAATTTCAAGCGCATCATCATGCAGACGAATGGGCTGCTCTTGAAAAAGCTCAATAAGCAAATTAACGATTCTCCGATCACACAGATCGCGGTCTCTATCGACGGTCTGAAGGAGAGCAATGACAAGATCCGCGGGATTCGCGGCTATTTCGATCTTGGCATCGAAGGCATGAAGCTGCTCCGCGATAAGGAGCTCGTCCTCTCGGTCACCCTTAATCGCATCTCTGTCACCGAACTCAGGCAACTTGCGGAAGCGGCCCAGGAAGTGGGAGCGAAAATCGAATACAACATTCTGTCCCGCAGCTTATCTTTCTTTGCCAATGCCGATCTGGACGCGATGTGGCCGGAGCGCCAGGATATTGGGGAAATCGAGACATTCCTGCGCGACACCCTGAAGCGTCCACAGTACGAAGTGGACTACATCACCCGGTACTACAACCACGAGGCCATGGCTGAGCCCCCATGCGTTCTCGGCTTTCTCCAAGTCTTTGTGCTGTCAAATGGGGATGTCCTCACCGGCTGCTACCCGCTTAAGCCGGTTGGAAACATCATGCAAAACAGCCTCGCCGAAATTCTCGGGTCGGAAGCATACTATCAGCAGTCTGTGGCCATGATCCGCAGAGAATGTCCAGGCTGTACTTGCGGGGTTGAGAGTTCGCTCGCCATGAAACATGCGGCTTCAGGCGCATTCTTCGAACTTAGTCGTCTGCTACAAAAGCCCAAGCACACTGATCAGGCTGCCATCACGGCTACACCCCAGCCCACCATCGCATCCTCGGCGAAGTGACCGCCAGCCAGTAAGGTGATGGATCAAGCAGCCTGCCTCATTACCGATAGTGCAGTTTGAAATCAGCGCTCTTGCGGGCCGCGCTCGTCGGCGTAAACTTGGGGCATGGCGAAGCCGTATTTGATTGAATACAAGACGCGAAGAGCTGCGCCATTTGCAGGATGCCGTTCCCATCAGATGCAAAACCTTCCCAACAAGAGGCGTTCGCGGAGCACAGGTGTACAAGGAGTGAGCAGCTCGATTTGGCTGAAATGGAAGAAGCCGCCCGTAAAGGCGGCCTCTTCGAACATCCAGCGCCCCAGCGGAAACCAAGGCTTACATTTGACTGTCTAGGCCCCAAAAGGGAGATTTGTCAAGCGATGTTTGGCTGCGATGTTTGGCTGCCAAATGACCGGCCCCATACGTTTTTCGCCGAAAGGACCAGGCCATGCGCCACAACATCTGGAAGGGACCGAATGGTCTTCGCGCCGGCTGGCGCGTGCTGATCTACGTCGCTCTCGTCGCCTCGTTCGGGTAGGCCGTCAGCAAAATCGTAGACGCTCTGTCGCATGGGAGACAGTACGATTTCAGTTATCCGGCGGTGGCCAGCGTTGCCTTCCTGCTGGAATCGCTGATCGTTTTGCTGGCGGCAGGGATCATGGCGAAGTTTGAAGGCCGCAGCATCGCCGAATACGGCTTGCCGTGGCGACGAGCGTTTTGTGGTCGATTCTGGCAGGCATGGGCCATCAGCTCTGTCTCGCTGACACTGCTGCTTCTGTTCTTGCGGCTGGCGCGGGCGTACTCCATGGGACCGCTGCGACTGCACGGCACAGAGATCTTGAAGAATGCCTTCTGGTGGGCAGTGCTGGCGATCTTAGGGGCGATCGTTGAGGAGTTTTTTTACCGCGGCTACCTTCAGTTCACGCTCACCAACGGAATCGGATTCTGGCCGGCGGCGATGGTGACTTCGGCTTTCATGGGCGCGGCCCATATTCTCAATCCCGGATGGACCGTGCTCGGTCTGATTACCGTCGTTGGCTTCGGGCTCATTATGTGTTTCCTGCTGCGCAGGACGGGCGACCTCTGGATGCCGCTTGGACTTCACGTCGGATGGAACTGGGGCGAAGCCTACTTCTATGGCATTCCCTGCAGCGGGCTGATGGACCATGGACAGTTGTTCCATGGCAGCTTTCATGGTCCCGCGTGGCTTACCGGGATGCCATTTGGGGTCGAGGCGGGCTGGCCGGAGATTGCGATGTTCCTGATCTGGTGGGTCCTCTTCGCCAAGTGGCTGCGCCAGGTCAAATATCCGCGGTCCGCCGCAAGCAATGCGTAGGCCTTACGCCGGCAATCCCATCTTCCGCAGGAATATCGCAAACCGCGGATCGCTATAAAGATTCTTCAGTAGAGGATCGCCTTTGATGGCCGCCAGTCCGGCATCTTTGTGAGCGCGGGCTATCCCGAGCCACTCAAAAGCGCGGTCGGCTTCTCCGCGAAAGGCATAGACTTCGGCGATCTGATAGGCAGCCTGCTCATGGTAGTCGTTGATAAGTTGCTGCAAGGCCGCGTCCGCTTCCGTCTTTTTGTCGAGCGCACTGTAAGCCAGGGCTTGCCCAACTGAGCGCTCGCTGTTGGCGTGGTTCTTTTCGAACTCCGCCAGCGCCTGCTGCGGTTTTGCCTGTTCCAGATAGACCAAACCTAATAAGTAGTGAGCCTCGGGCCCGTCCGGACTGATGGCCAACGCCTTCTGGTACGCGTCAACTGCCAACTCTTGCTGTCCGGCGTAGTAGGCGTGCATTCCCAGCGCGACGTGCGCCATCACGCTCAGGGGGTCGATCTCCACCGCGCGCCGATTCAGCGCAACCGCCTCATCAAAATGGCCGAGGCTGGCCTGCAGGCTGGATGCCCCCAACAGCACCACAGAGTTCTGCGGCTCCAGAGCCAGGGCTTTCTGGAAGGCCGCATCCGCGCCTGCCCAGTCCCACTCATAACCGCGCTTGATGCGGCCAATGGCGGCATGGGCCTCGGCCAAACCGGGATCCAACTGCAGCGCTCGTTCCGCAGCTGCCCGGCCGTCGCGATAACCTTGTTCGAAGGTCGAACCCTCGGCGCCCTCGCCGCGTGTGATCAGCACCCAGGCCAGGGCCGACCAGCCACGCGCATAAGTCGGATCCAGCTTCACTGCCTGCTGGAAATAATCGTAGGCGCGGCTGAGGTCATCGCGGGTGCGGCGCTCGTAGAAGTATCGTCCCTGCAAGTACGCGTTATAGGCCTCGGCGCTTATCCCACGCTGGGGTACACTACTTCCGCCGGCATTAAGCAACCGCAATTTGAGTTCGCCCGTGATGGCGCGGGCAATATCGTCCTGCACGGCGAAAACGTCGTTGAGGTCGCGATCATAGGTGCCCGACCAAAGCTGAAAACCATCCTCTGCCTTCACCAGCTCGGCTGCGATTCGCACTCGGTTGCCTTCCTTGCGGACGCTGCCTTCCAGGATGGTTGCCACATCCAGTTTCTTTCCGATGGCCTGCAGATCGGCACTCTTGTCGCGCAACTGGAAAGACGAGGTGCGCGCGGCGACGCGCAATCCGGGCGTCTTGGCCAGATGATTGAGCAGCTCCTCGGCCAGGCCGTCGGAGAAGTATTGCTGGTTCTTCTCCGGACTCATATCGACAAATGGCAACACCGCAATTGACGATGCGACGGGCGCAACCGCCGCATTGCGCTTCCACCAGAAGTGCCCAATCGCCGCCGCGATAATCAGCACCGCCAAGGCCGGCAATAACAACGTCCACCAACTTCCGCGCGCCACAGTTTGCACGCCAGGCAGCATGTGCGCCGGCAAGTCGAATACGGATGCTGACTCGGCAGCTTGGTGGACCAGCGTGGGTCTCAGATAGGGCGAGGCAGCAGCGTCTGGCGGCTCCAGCACGCCAATGAAGCGATAACCATGTTTAGGTACGGTTTCAATGTAGGCCGGACCTTGCGCCTCGTCGTTCAGCGCCTCACGCAAACGCCGGACGGCGACATTCAGGCTGGACTCGAACTCCACAAATGTATTTTCCGGCCAGAGCTGCGCTCTCAGTTGCTCACGCGTAACCATTTCGCCCGGAGCTTGCAGCAGGGTCCGCAGTACCAGGAAAGATTTTGGCTGCAGCTTGATCCGGTAACCGAACTTGCGCAGATCTCCCGAGTCCAGGTCAATCTCGTAGGGTCCGAAGCGCATCACCGACGCCTCGTGCAGGCTCCGATCCTGCGGGACAAAAGGCTGAGTCCAGGAGCTGGCCGACATCGCGTGGGACATATTGGGCACGAATGTTATCACAGTTTGGTCAACAAGCTAAATCGAAAAACGCCGTATTTCGTTTTTTAACAATAGCTTGCACCGTAATGTGAAATTAAGTTGACTTCGGGCGCGGGACGGGAGAAATAGAGCACAGCACGGCGTCAGCTGGTGGTAGGCAGCGGTGTCGGACGGAAAGCCAACTCCGCAATTTGGACGACCGGCAAGGGAGGGATTGTGGAAAACCCGAGGAACCACCGGATGGATGTCGGCGGAAGTTCGCCCCGAGGCACCGCCTTGGTCGCGGCATCGGTCATTTCCCGGCGGTCGGGAGACCCAGCCAGCGGCATAGTTCTGGATATTGACGGCAACATCTATGGCACCACTGGAGAAGGAGGAACCTATGGCCAAGGTACTGTTTTTGAGGTCACCCCGTAACGGGATAGCGCGCGATCATGGCCGGAAATCGTCCACCCGGATCGACTTGTGGATGACCCTGGCGGCGGTGGCCATCGCGACTCTGTTGATCGTCATTGCCACCCAAGCGCACGCGCAGACGCTATCGATTGTGCACACCTTCACGGGCGGCGGAGATGGAGGCGTACCGTACGCCGGCCTGACCGTCGATCAAGGCGGAAACTTCTATGGCACAACCTCAGCCGGCGGACTGGGATGTGGGACGGTGTTCAAGCTGTCGCATGCCGGAGCCGGCTGGATTCTAAGCACGCTCTATAAATTTCAGGGAGGCAATGACGGATGCTATCCCTATGCCAGAGTGGTGTTTGGACCAGACGGTCTTCTGTATGGGACAACCAGCGACTATGGCGTCTCCGGCGAATATGGAACCGTGTTCAGCCTTCAGCCGTCGGCCTCGGCATGCCGCTCTGCCAGCTGCCCCTGGACGAAGACGGTGCTTTACCACTTTACCGCCGCATGGGGGTGACGGCGCGAATCCCGGCTACGGCGATCTTGCCTTCGATGCGGAAGGAAATATCTACGGCACAACCTTCAACGGTGGAGGAGATGGAGGGAATTGCGATCCGTATAACAACTGTGGCGTGGTCTTCAAGCTCACCCGATCAGGCGGAAGCTGGACGGAGAGCGTGCTCTACAGCTTCAGCCAGACGGGGGATGGCGGATGCGATCCCGAGAGCGGCGTGGTCCTGGACAGCGCCGGTAACCTCTACGGCACAACCTTTCTCGACGGAGCCGACGACGGAGGCACGGTGTACGAGTTAACCCCATCCGGGACGCTAACCGTGCTGCACAGCTTCGGGGAGCTCAACGATGGCGCTAATCCCTTCGGCGGCCTGCTTATGGATCAGCAGGGAAACCTGTATGGCAGCACCACGGAAGGACCTGGCGGCAGTAATGGCGGCACGGTTTACGAGTTACAGCCCTCCGGCGATAGCTGGACCTATAGCACTTTGACCGCTCTTTCCGGCGACGGAGGACCAGCGGACGCCCCTACCATGGATGCGGCCGGCAATCTGTACTTTACCAGCAACGCAGACGGAACCCTGGGTTTTGGCAACGTGTTCAAACTGACGCCCTCGGGCGGTAGTTGGATCTACACCGATCTCCACGACTTCAACGCCAACAATGGAGGGTATGATCCCACCGGCAGCGTGGCACTGGACGCGCAGGGCAACCTCTATGGCACAACTCCGGAGACGTCCTCTTCTCGCTGGGGCGAAATTTGGGAGCTCACGCCGTAAGACAGTTGTCAGCCGCCAGTTTGTCAGTTGTCGGTACGGAATGGAATGTCCCACACCGTGGGATTTGGAACGATTGGACAGGCTAGTAATCTTCTTGCCGATGCAGGAGAACATTATGACAAGCTCGAAGGACAATCGCATTCGGATTTTTCGCACCAGTTTGCGAGCGGCAACGGAGTCGCTAGCGCTGGCCATCATGTTGGCGCTGGCCGTCGCCGCAATGCCAGCGGCGCAGGCGCAGACGCTTTCCGTCCTGCACGCCTTTAGCGGCAACGGGGATGGAGCCGTGCCGGCCGCCGGCCTGACCATGGATGGAGCCGGAAACTTCTACGGCACAACTTCGATCGGGGG
This sequence comes from uncultured Acidobacteriaceae bacterium, assembly GCA_963789245.1. Classification (GTDB taxonomy): domain Bacteria; phylum Acidobacteriota; class Terriglobia; order Terriglobales; family Acidobacteriaceae; genus Bog-257. The sequence goes on from CAWBKE010000001.1 coordinate 16,448, forward strand.
CGCCGCATACGGAACAGAGGGATATGGGACGGTATTCAAGCTGTCCCGCGCGGGAGCCGGCTGGATTCTGAGAACCATCTATACGTTTCAGGGCGGCGCCGACGGGTCCAATCCCTATCCCGGAGTGGTCTTCGGACCGGACGGCGCTCTGTATGGGACAACCAGCGACTCCGGGGATCCCGAGGACGACAGGGGAATCCACCACCATGACAATCCCAGTGAATACGGTGCCGGTACGGTGTTTCGCCTCACGCCTCCTAGCCGTGCCTGCGTATCCTTTAGCTGTCCCTGGACGAAAACGGTGCTTTACCACTTCACCGGCATGGGGGTGATGGCGCGTATCCCGGTTACGGCGATCTCACCTTCGATGCGGCGGGCAATATCTACGGCACAACCTCTTACGGAGGAGAAGGAACAAACTGTCAATACAACAACTGCGGCACGGTTTTCAAGCTCACCCGATCCGGCGAAAGCTGGACGGAAAGCGTGCTCTATAGCTTCACCTACAACGGGAACGCGGGAAACATTCCTGAGAGCGGTGTGGTCCTCGACAGCGCCGGTAATGTTTACGGCACAACCTTTCTAGGCGGAGCTTACGGCTCAGGTGCGGCATACCAGCTGAGCCCTTCCGGCTCCTCCTACGCGCTGACCGTGCTGCACACCTTCGGAGGATCCGGCGATGGCAGTTTACCCTTCGGCGGCATTATTATGGACCAGCAAGGAAACCTGTACGGGACCACTTCGGAAGGACCTGCCTACAATGGGAACGGCACAGTTTTCGAGTTCCAGCCCTCCGGCAATAGCTGGACCTACAGCACCCTCGTTGTTCTTCCCGCCAGCGGTGATGGCGGCGCTGGACCAGCTGACACCCCTACCATGGATGCGGCCGGTAATCTGTACGCGACAAGCACTGCAGGCTTCGTGTTCAAACTGACGCCCTCAGGCGATGGCTGGATCTACACCGATCTTCACAACCTCAACGGCGAACCATTCGGCGGCGTAGTAATGGATGCTAACGGCAACCTGTATGGCACGACTGAGGACACATCCGGTTCCGCCTTTGGCGCAGTTTGGGAGCTCACGCCATAAGACAGTGGCTGGTGGCCAGTGGTCGGTGGCCAGCGAAGAAGGCAAGAAAGACATACCGTCTGACAATGTGGGAGTTGTAGGGATGGCCTCCTTTGCAATAGAGTTCTCGGTAAGGGGTGGGGTATGAAAGCTCTGGAACGGCACTCGAGGCTTCTCTGTGGGGACAATCGGCAACCTGCAACGTTCGCGACAAATCCTGCTGTTGCGCCAGATCATTACAGATACCGCGGGGTTGGCCGCTTCCGGCAGCGCCTGCGGTCAACCCGATCGGCAATGCGGACTCCGATGCAGCCGGCACGCCGCCGTCGTTTATTCGCCATGGGTGCAGCGTTGGCGATGGTGCTGACCCTCGCCGCTGTCATGACGCAAGCGGCGCAGGCGCAGACCTACTCGGTTATCTACAACTTCACTGGCGGCCAGAATGGGGCCACGCCCATGGCCGGCCTCACCTTTGATGGCGCTGGGAGTTTCTACGGTACGGCGAACTTCGGCGGCAACACTGGTGGAAACTGCGGAACCAGTGGCTGTGGCCTGGTCTACCGGCTCACGGATTCGATCTCAGGCTGGGTGCTGACGCCGCTCTACAGCTTTATGGGAGGCAACGACGGGGCCAATCCGCAAGTCGCTTATGTAGTGTTCGGCCCGGATGGCAGCCTGTATAGCACCACTTACTATGGAGGCGGACCATGCGATGGTATTGGTTGCGGCACGGTCTTCAAGCTGCGGCCTGAGGGGCCTGCTAATCTGCATGGGTCCAGCCCTTGGACAGAGACCATACTGCATAGCTTCACGGGGTCTGATGGCGCCGGACCGGTGGGGGCCCTGATCTTCGACCATAACGGCAATGCGGACGGCGCCACCAGCAGCGGCGGTTTCCACAATGGCGGAATCATCTACCAGTTGAACTCTTCCAGTGGTTGGGAGGAGGTTGTCCTTTACCACCCCTATGGCTACCCAGGAAGCGGCCTGATTATGGACCACGCCGGCAATCTTTACGGCACCACCTTCAACGGCGGCAGTGACCTGTTCGGATCTGTTTATAAATTAACGCCATCGGGATCGAACTGGATCGAAACCGATCTCTACGATTTCACCAACGGCAGCGATGGCACCTACCCGCAGGCGGGCGTGGTCCTGGACCAGGCGGGCAATCTCTATGGCGCCACCAGCGCCGGAGGCTCTGGCCATGGCGGCACCGTGTTCGAACTGACTGCCTCGAATGGCAACTGGATCCATAGCAACTTGTACAGTTTGACTGGTCCGGGTGACGCACGCCTCGTGGTCGGACCTATCGGCAATCTGGTAATGGACGCCGCGGGCAATCTTTATGGCACCACTCTCGCAGACGGGGCCCACGGTTATGGAGCGGTCTTCAAGCTGACGCCGTCCAATGGCGGCTGGACCTACACCTCGCTCCATGACTTCACCAACGGCAGTGACGGAGGCTATCCCTACAGCACACTCGTCCTCGATACCAGGGGCAACCTGTACGGCACCGCATCCAGCGGCGGCACGCAAGGAGTTGGAGTTGTTTTCGAGGTCACCCCGTAAGGGTCTTGCGGCATGACTTGATTTTCCGCCAGGATAAAACAGGGCGCTCTTAGCGAGCGCCCTTCGTACATTCTGAACTTGCTCTTGTAGCGCGAGTCCCGGTTAAGACTTCACGCAGCAAACCTCCGCGAGAATCTCCAGCGCCTTTGCACATTGCTCACGGTTGGCGTCGAGATGGGTAACAAAGCGAATGATGTAGGGGCCATAGGCGCTGGCCAATACATTCCGCTCAGCCAGTTTTCTCGATAGATCCGCTCCCGTGATACCGCTGACGGAGGTATCGCAAATCAGAATGTTGGTTTGCACTTTGGCGGGATCGATTTTGATGCCAGGAATTTGCGCCAGTCCTTCGGCAAGAAATTTCGCATTGGCGTGGTCGTGTGCCAGCTTCTGCGGCCCTTGCTCCAGCGCAATGAGTCCGGCGGCTGCGAGAATTCCGGCCTGCCTCATGCCGCCGCCGAGCGCTTTGCGGTAGATGCGGGCGCGGTCCATCAGTTCTGCGCTGCCGACCAGCAGCGATCCCACCGGCGCACCCAGGCCTTTCGACAAGCAGAACATCACGGTGTCAGCCTTGGCGGTGAGCTGCACGACCGGCATTCCCAGCGCGATGGCGGCATTGAATACGCGCGCGCCGTCAAGGTGAACAGGCAATCCCGCGGCGTGTGTGTTGTCGCAAATTTCGTTGAAGATTTCGGGTGGCGTAACAGTTCCGCCGGCCATGTTGTGCGTGTTCTCCACAGAAACCAGGCCGGTCTTGGCTCCGTGGTAACTCTTGGTGCGAATTTTCGACTTGACCTGCTCCCAGCTCGAGAATGCCGTCCGTGCCCCGAGCCGTTCGCGGCACCACGCCCGAGAAGTGGGCCATCATCGCCATCTCGTACTCGAAAATATGGCTGCGCGCTTCGCAGATGAGTTCCTCTCCGTGATGAGTGTGCAGCTTGATTGCGATCTGGTTGCCCATGGTCCCGCTGGGGACAAACAGCGCCGCCTCGCGTCCGAAGATCTCGGCCGCACGCTTCTCCAGCCGGTTGATCGTCGGGTCCTCGGCATAGACGTCGTCGCCGACCTCAGCCTCGAACATGGCGCGACGCATCTCCGGCGAGGGCTTGGTGACCGTGTCGCTGCGCAGGTCAATGACGGGAGTGGAGGGCATAGGTTTTAGTGTAATCACGCGAAGAGGAATTCACCACGGAGACACGGAGAGCACGGAGTGATGGGGGCGCTCAGCCCCCCTTGAATTTAGGCGTGCGCACCTGGGCGCAGGATTAGCTCGGAAAACTTCGCCAGATCGATGTTGCCTCCGCTCACGACGCAAACGACCTTCCCTGAGCCACATTTGCCGCTAAGTCCGGCAGCGACGGCACACGCGCCGGCGCCTTCCGCGATCACGTGATTGCGCATGGCCACAATGCGCATCGCTTGCCGGGTCTCTTCGAGAGTGGAAACGATGGAGCCGGCGAGCAGATGGTTCGCGAGGTCCCACATGCGGGGAAAGACCGACTTGCCTCCGCACCCGTCGACCCAACTGGCTTGCCAACCAGGAAAACTCTGGCCTGAGCCCGCTGCCAGCGAGAGCGCCAGCGGAGCCGCGGTCTCCGGTTCTGCCCCGAAGACCTTCGCCTGGCTGCCGCGCTCTTTCAAAGCAGCGGCAATTCCGCAGGACAAGCCTCCGCCGCCGAAGCCCGCAACTACGGCATCCACGTGAGGCAGATCTTCCAGTATTTCGAGTCCTACCGACGCGTTGCCGGCGATGAAGTCGTCATCTTCAAAGGGATGCACAAATGCGCCGGTCATGGCGGGATGACTGCGATCTGCCAAGGCTTTCCAGCAATCGTCGTAGGACGCCTTCACAAAGTCCGCGCCCAGACGGCGAATGGCATCGAGCTTGGCTGCGGGCGCCGCGTCGATTACCAGCACCCGACACGACACGCCCGCCTTACGCGCAGCGAGTGCCACTCCTTGAGCGGCGTTACCTGCGCTGACCGTCCAGACGCCGCGCCGCCGCTGGTCCTCGGGCAGCTTGCGAATGGCGTTGTACGCACCGCGAATCTTGAATGACCCGATCGGTTGCAGGCACTCCAATTTCAGATAAATCTCCGCCGGAGCGTCGTAGTTCAGCCTCACCAATGGCGTGCGGATGGCAGCCTCATAGACATGCTGGCGAGCTTCGACGATGAGTCCGGCAGGAATATTGCGTTGGCCGACGGCCGTGGCCGTTGATGGATTATTCGCCATGACAGGTTTGCGGCGCGAACGGCGATTCTGTCAGATTCGGGGCGTCGATGTCCAGTTGACCTGCCTGGTGGTGTCGGTAGCACATGATATGTCCGGTTGAGATAGCACGTGATCTGTCCGCTTTGCGGGCGGCGAGAGTAGGAGACCATGCGAAGCATGGTTGGTTACTCGAAGGCCGCGATGGAGCGGGCAATGAAGATACAGGAAGTGATTCTGCGGGCCATGGCGAAGAAGATTACCTGGTGGCAGGCAGCGGAGGTTATCGGCATCAGCGACCGGTCGATGCGGCGCTGGCGGGAGCGGTTGGAAGCGTTTGGCTATGACGGGTTGTTCGACCGGCGGCGGGGCCGGCCTTCTCCCAAACGAGTTCCTCTGGCTACCGTCGAGCAGGTCCTGGAGCTGTACCGCGAGCAGTACTTCGATCTCAACGTGCAACATTTCCACGAGAAGCTGGGCGCACAGCATGGCATTCACCTGAGCTACACCTGGGTGAAACAAGCTCTGCAAGGAGCCGGGCTGGTAGCACGCGGGGCGCGACTATGATCCCGGCGGAGCTGGCCGAGTTGTATCGGCATTGCCGGTCGATCCTGGCGGCGGTTCTGCCGGCGGCTCCAAGCGCTGCGGCGGCAGCGGATAATATCCGTGTTTGGCGGAGATTTCCAGGTCAGGCTTTTTGACGCGGACTTCGATATCACGATAGTTGCTGGAGGGCTTCTGCACCGTGTTGTAGCCCAATGTGTATTGAAAGCGGGCTTCCATGGTGATTCGCTGATAGGCGCTCTCGATCGATTCCTTGGAGAATTCGTTCAGCACATCGCCGCCTGTGGCGTTGGTGTAGCGCTTCAGAATGTCACTGTAGCCGAAGCCGGGGATGCGCGCCTTTGAGACCTTGCCGTAAAGCGGCATGGCGGCCGTGTCCACGCCAATGGCATACACCGCGATCCCGTCGGTGAGCAACACTTTCAACACCTGGGCATAACTGGCGCGGCTGCCATATTCCTGACCATCGCTGATGATGAAGATGATCTTGCGGCTGGTGGGCGAGCGATGAGCGAGTTCCTGTGCGGCCATCAGAATCGCATCGTTCAGGACATGGTATTCCGGCGTTGGAGTTAAAACCTGGGTCGAGCCGTCCGGAGGTTTGCTGTTGGTCCAAGGTCCCGATCCGAACGGGCCGCCAACCACCGACGCACCAGCATTATTTCCGCGTTCATCGCGAATACGCTGTAGCGCCAGCTCCATGCGGGTGGAGTTGCCGAAGTCCTGACGCTTGCTCACGGTGTTGCCGTAGGTGAAGACCGCAACTTCATCGAACGGGCCGAAGGCGCCGCCCAGCGCGGAGAAGGTCTGGTTCACTTTACGAAGCACCGGATCGGGCAACCCCTGGTCAACGATGAGGGCCGCCGACAGAGGAAATGGATCGCTGGTGAAAAAGGTGAGCTTCTGCAGCGTCCCGTCTTCATAGATGCTGAAGTCTTTGGCCAGCAAGCCTTCTACCAGCTTGCCTTCATTGTCCTTTACGGTGACCGGGACGGTGACGAAGCTGACCGTCTTGGTGAGAGTCATCAGTTCATCGCGTCCATTCTCGTTGCTGGCCGGGACGCTGCCCGGCGGAACGGTCTTGATCTCGCGCGATCCCGGAGGCGGCGGCTGGGGATTGGTCTGCTGCGGAGCTTGTTCCGCGGGACGAGTATTTGCCGGCTGCTCCGGGTTTCCATTGGAGGGCGAATTTCCCTGATCTTCGGCGTTACTGGGCGGCGGCTGAGTAACGCTCGGCGCCGGCGCATTGTTCTGCGGTGCAGGAGCGTCGGGTAGCTTCTGTTGTTCCTGGCAGAAGGCAGAAGCTGCAGCCAGGGCAAGGACCGCCGTGAGAAAGGCGCCTCTCATGCAGGAGCTTAAGGGGCGAGGGAACATGGGTGTCTGCGTCTCCAGAATTTGCCGGAACTCTGCACAGTATAACCGTAGTCGAGCTTCTCGGCAGCTTTCATCGCCGATTTCGCCGCCGTACACTAGAATGGATACATCCGATAAGGAAAGAGAAGCAATGCTGATGCATCGATTTCGCCACAGTGTCATCGTCGGGTGCCTGATCCTGGGTTGCGGCCTCTGCCTGCCGGCGCAGCAGCAGAATCCGCCGGCCCAGCCTCCCGCGCAAGACCAGCAAGCGCAGCCCTCCGATCAGGAGCCTTTGCAGACTTTCAAGGCGGAAGTCAATGTCGTCAACCTCTTCTACAACGTAAAAGACAAGCACGGCATGCTGATCCCCAACCTCACGAAGGACAACTTCGAGGTCTTTGAGGATGGTAAGCCGCAAACCATCAAGTACTTTTCGGCGGAATCGAACCAGCCGCTGACGCTGGGCATCATGATCGACACCAGCGCCAGCCAGACGCGGGTGCTGGACATTGAGCAGGAGTCGTGCGCCCAGTTCCTGCGCGCCGTGCTGCGCGACAAGGACCTGGCCTTCGTCATCAACTTTGACACCGATGTCGATCTCGACCAGGACTTCACCAACAACGTCCACGACCTGACGCGCGCGCTGAACAAGATGCAGATCAACGCCGGCATGGGCGGCGGACCGCCGGGATTGGGAGGCGGACCCGTGCCCACTACGCCTCGCGGCACGCTGTTGTATGACGCCATTTATCTGGGCGCCGACGAAAAGCTGAAAAACGAGGTCGGCCGCAAGGCCATGATCATCTTCACCGACGGCGAAGATCAAGGCAGCCGGTTGCGCATTCAGGATGCGATTGAGGCGGCGCAAAAGGCCGATACCATCTGCTACGTGATCCTGATCGCCGACCGCGGTTTTTATGGCGGCTTCGGCTACAGCGGTGACTCTGAAATGCGCAAGCTGGCCGAGGCGACCGGCGGCCGCGTGATCGAAGTGGGCAACAAGCAGGACAAACTGAGGGACGCGTTCAACCAGATCCAGAACGAGCTGCGCAGCCAGTACAACATCGGTTACACATCGACCAATACCAAGCTCGACGGCTCCTATCGCAAGATCCAGATCAAGGAGAAAGGCGACTATAAGGTGCAGGCTCGCCAGGGCTACTATGCTGTCGCGAAGGACTAACGCGCGTCATCCGACTCCTCCATGCGCTGGCGAAAATAATCCCAATCAGGCCGGAACTTGTTTCTTTCGGCCTTGGCCTCGCGCTCGGCCTGCTTTTCCGCGGACCCCGCTCTCCACCAGAGGAAAATCGATAGCAGCGCAAAGACGACACACAGGGCGTAGCTGGGATATCCGAGATATGCGCTGAACGCGGCCAGGCACATCACTAGCCACGAACCGAGATAGCGCCGGTAGCGCAACTCCGCTCGCGAGCGCAGGTCCTCGATCTGGTTCCACTCCCACAATTGCGCTTTCGCCATTTCGAGGCGCAGGCGCTCGGCATCGTCGGCATTCAGCGGAATCGGCGCGACCAGATCGCCGCTGTCAGCCGAGAGGACAAGCTCTGTGCCGTCAAGGCGGAGTTCGAGCCCGCGGACCTCGGTACGGATGACAACGCTGTCGGACATCGGGTAACCTCCAGGGTCGCGGCAGTATAGGGGTCCTTCGAGTACGTTCGGTCGCTGGCGCGACCTCACTTCGCTCAGGATGACACGAGGCTAATCCGCAGTGCCCCTTATTGACCGCTATTCCTTCTTAGCGACCACGGCAATCCCCAGCTCCTTCAGCTGTCGTTCGCTGACGGGGGTGGGCGCGTCGACCATCAAGTCGACAGCCTTTGCGGTCTTGGGGAACGGGATTACCTCGCGCAGGCTTTCCGCGCCGGCGAGGATCATGACGATGCGATCGAGCCCGAGCGCGATGCCGCCGTGCGGAGGCGTGCCGTATTGCAGCGCCTCCAGGAAGAAGCCGAAGCGCGCTTGCTGCTCCTCCGGCGACATGCCCAGCGCGTTGAAAATCTTCGCCTGAATGTCTTGCCGGTGAATACGAATTGAGCCTGAGCCGAGCTCGGTGCCGTTCAGCACAACGTCGTAGGCCAGCGCGCGCACCGCGCCGGGATCGCTCTCCAGCTTGTCCATGTCTTCGTCGTGCGGCGAGGTGAAGGGATGGTGCGCCGCGTTCCAACGGCCCTCGGTCTCATCCCATTCGAACATGGGAAAGTCCGTGACCCACAGGAAGCGGAAGTTGCCGTGCTTGAACGCGCCGTGACGCTCGGCATACTTCTGCCCGAGCGCAAGGCGCAATTGCCCCGCAGCCGCGTAGATCGCATAAGCCTGCTGGCGCGCTTTGACTTCGCCGGCAGCTTCGGTTCGCTTGCTGCCGGCGACTACGACTAGCAAATCCTCCGCATTCGGCTTGGCCAGCTCGCGGATTTTCGCGGCTGCTTCTGGAAACGATTTCTCCAGCCGCTTGATGTCTTCGAAAACCTTCGCGTCTTTGCGCTCTCCGAACATCACTTTGATCTCATCGCGCTCCTTGCGCGAAAGCTCGCCGACTTTTGGAATGACGATCGCGACCACCGGCAGCTCAGGATCGACGTGCAGTGTCTCCAGATTTTCCGGCGCGAAGGCCTGGCGCACGTCGGCCATGCAAGGCAGCCGCAGGTCAGGCTTATCGATACCGTACAAGCGGATGGCCTGGTCGTAGCTCGTCTGCGGAAACGGCGTTTGCAGATCGACGCCGATGGTCGAGAGCGCCGCTTTGAGGAAACCTTCAACCACATGGAAGACCATCTCCGGCCGCGCGAAGCTGATCTCCAGATCGATCTGCGTGAACTCGGGCTGACGGTCGGCGCGCAGGTCTTCGTCGCGGAAGCAGCGCACGATCTGGAAATATTTGTCGAAGCCCGAGATCATGAGGATCTGCTTGAAAAGTTGCGGCGACTGCGGCAGAGCGTAGAACTCGCCGGGATAGACGCGGCTGGGCACCAGGTAGTCGCGCGCGCCCTCGGGGGTAGAGCGCGTCATGAACGGCGTCTCGATTTCGTAGAAGCCTTGCGCGTTCAGGTACTCGCGGATGGCGATGGCGACGTTGTGCCGCAGCTGAATATTGCGCTGCATCTCCGGCCGGCGCAGGTCGACGTAACGGTGCTTCAGGCGCACTTCTTCATTGGCCAGCACAGTGTCGGCGGGCGTGAAGGGCAGAGGCTTGCAGTCGTTGAGCAGGCGTATCTCGTCGGCGACGACCTCGATCTCGCCGGTGGGAATGTTTTTGTTGATGGTGCCCGCATCGCGCAGCTTCACGTGCCCGATGACGGCGAGCACGAACTCCGAGCGCACGGCATTCGCCTTGTCGTGCACTTCAGCGCCGGCATCGGCGGTGACCACGACTTGCGTGATGCCGCTGCGATCGCGCAGGTCGAGGAAGATGAGGTTGCCGAGATCGCGCCGCTTGTTCACCCATCCCATGAGCACAACTTTCGAGCCGGCGTCAGAGGCGCGCAGCTCGCCACACATATGAGTCCGTTTCAGATTGCCTAAGAAGTCGTGCATGATTTCCTTGGAAGCAGTCAGCAATCAGCAATCAGCCAAAAGCGCGTTGACCAACGGCTAAGTGCTAAACGCTAAGTGCGAATTTACTTCTGTATCTATTTTCGCAGGTATTCGAGGAGTTTGCCGTAGCGCGCTTGCAAGCGACCGTATGAGAAGACAATCCGAAAGCCCGAAGGGCGTGCCATGACAGCCCAGCACGGAGCGCAAGCGGAGTGCCGGGTACGATGACGTTTGAAAATAGAGTCCCCTGGGGACGATCGGCGTGTCACGCGCGCAATGTGTGTCGGATCACAGAATCTGACGACCTGGCTAAATACCCTTGTCTAATGCCGCACACTTTGTCCCGCAACCTGGTCCACTGCGTCTTCAGCACGAAAGGCCGACTCGGCTTGATCCAGGAGCCCGACGTGTTGTGGAAGCATCTGGGTGTGATCGCGCGCGCCAAAGATATCTCATTGGTCACCGCCGGAGGAACAGCGAATCACGTACACCTCCTGATTGCGCTTTCGCCGGTGATGACCTTGGCAAATGCAATTCAGAATTTCAAGGCCCACTCTTCGCGATGGATGAAGGAGGATATTCCAACGTTCGCGTGGCAGGAAGGCTATGGCGGATTCAGCGTAAGCGAATCGCAACGGCAAAATGTTCTGGATTACATCGCCCAGCAAGACGAGCATCATCGGAAATGGACTTACGAGCAGGAATCCCCGGCTTTGGTCCGCAAAGCAGGGGTGGAATACGTTCCCAGATATTTGTTCGGATGACGTGCCCGGGGCACTGGGATCTGATTTCGGCGCGTGTACCCAGCATTCCGCTCCGCTCCATGCTGGGCTGTCATGACACGCCCTTCGGGCTTAGAGCTGGCGACGCCGCGATTGAGCCTTCGCGAATCCGGTGTCTGCATTCAGCCAGCACACGCGACTGCTGGGCCCTGAAATCTATTTTTGCAGGTATTCGAGGAGTTGGACACGCGCGACTTGAATCTGTTCGCCGCTGGCAAGATTCTTCACTGCGAAGTGATCGGCAGCGACTTCATTCTCGCCGACGATGATGATGTATCGCGCACCGGCTTTTTCAGCGGCCTCGAACGATTTCTTCAGCCGGAAATTCTCGTCGCCGATATCGGCGCTGACGCCGCCGCGCCGCAACTCGCGTGCGAGCTTCAGGGCATGGCCATTCATCCCCGCGCCCAGCGGAGCGACAAACGCATGCACCTTTTCCGCCGGCTGCTCACCTTGCGATTGCAACGCAAGAATCAGGCGATCCTCGCCGATGGCAAAACCGATGCCAGGAGCCTTCGGCCCGTCGAGCGACTCCGACAGCCCATCGTATCGCCCGCCGCCAAGCACCGCGCTTTGCGCCCCCAGGCCTCCGTGGGTGAACTCGAACGTGGTGCGCGTGTAGTAGTCCAGCCCGCGTACCATGCGCTCGTTGATGGTGTAAGCGATGCCCGCCGCGTCCAGCATCGCGCGCACTGCGGCGAAGTGTTCGCGGCACGGCTCATCAAGATACTGGCTGATCTTCGGCAACTTCTCGATGATGGGCTGGTCTTCCGGATGTTTGCAGTCGAGCACGCGCAGCGGATTAGTTTCCGCGCGGCGCTGGCAGTCGGCGCACATCTGGTGCACGACCGGCTGCAACGCTTCGCGCAACGCTTTGTTGTAGCGCGCGCGATCTTCGGCGCAACCGACGGAGTTCAACTGCAAGCTCCAATCGCGGAGTCCGACTTCGTCGAGCAGCGTGGCCAGCATCTCTAGCACTTCAGCATCGCGAGCCGGCGATTCGCTGCCCGCGCTCGGCGGCCCAATGATCTCCGCTCCAATCTGATAGAACTGCCGGTATCGTCCCTTCTGCGGACGCTCGCGGCGAAACTGCGGGCCGATGTAGTAGAGCTTCTGCAGCGTGCCTTTTTTGTCGAGCCCATGCTCAATGTACGCACGGACGACTCCGGCGGTGTTCTCCGGCCGGAGGGTCAGGGACTGCGCCTTCTCGCTTTGCGCGCGCGCCTTGTCCTCCCACGTGAACATCTCCTTGGAGACGATATCGGTCTCTTCGCCGACGCTGCGCGAGAAAAGCTGCGTGTCTTCGAAAATGGGAGTGCGGATTTCGTGGAAGTTGTAGCGCGCGAAAACATAGCGCACCTTGGCCTCCACGCGATTCCACAGGTCGGTATCGGGCGGGAGCAAATCGCGAGTTCCGCGGATAGCCTTAATCATAGAGACCAGTTGTCGGTTGTCAGTTGTCAGTTGTCAGTTGTCAGTTGTCAGTTGTCAGTTGTTGATTATCCGTCTACAGGTGCGATGATCTAGTCAAGGACATAGTCAAATATTGGTGAGGATCTTGTCCCGGATTGGGAAATGTTCCACGTGGAACATTTCCCAAGATGGTGACTACTTCCTCATCTCCGCAAGATAATTTTCCTTGTATCCCAGATAATTCCTGGTGTAGCGCAGGATCACCTCCTGGTCTTCGTCCCCGAGCTGTTTGCGAAATTTGCCCGGCACTCCCATCCAAAGCGAGCGCGGTTCGACGATCGTGCCTTCCGGAATCAGAGTTCCCGCGGCAATGATCGACCCCGCGCCGATGCGCGCCCCGTTGAGGATCACGACTCCCATGCCGATCAGGCAACGATCCTCGACGACGCAGCCGTGCAGCGTGACCGAGTGGCCCACGGTGACCCAGTCGCCGACGATCACTGGCCATTGGTTCAACATGCCGTGCAGGACGCTGCAGTCCTGGATGTTGCTGTTGGCGCCGACGCGAATGGAATGCACATCGCCGCGCAGCACGGCGTTCATCCACACGCTGGCGTTCTCGCCCAGCACCACGTCGCCGATCAGTTGCGCCGACTCATCCACGTAGCACGATGGCGGCACGGTGGGCGTAACCCCTTTGTAGGAACGAATCATTCTTCCTCGATCATGAAAGCTGCAAGCCGCGTTGCCATTGCCGACGAGCGCGGCCGGCGGATATCAAGTCAAGCGCCCTACCCGCAACCGGCAGGCAAGATGAATTCTAAATGAAATTGATCTACCACTTTGTCGGCATGGGCAAACTGGCCCGAGGTGCGGTACAAAACAATAGCGACTCTTCGCCTGAAACGTTTAAGGTATCTGTGCAGCAATGTATGGCCAAGCAATAACGGACGGCAGTTCGCGGTCAAGTATCGAACAGCAAGTGGAAGCAACGGTGTGCTGGATGAAAGCTCTTGGTCCCAAGACAGTGCTGTGTGTCGATGATGAGAAGATTGGACTACGGGTGCGCAAGATCCTGCTGGAGAGCCATGGCTTCAAGGTGTTGACCGCCAGCAGCGGAGCACAAGGCCTCGCGCTCTTAGACAATCACCACGTTGATCTGGTCGTGCTCGACTACTACATGCCAGGTTTGAACGGCGGACAAGTGGCGGCCGAGGTTCGTCGTCGCTGTCCTGACATTCCGATCATTTTCCTGTCCGCGTACTTTTCTCTTCCGCCCGCCGATCTCGAGCTGGCCAACGCCTTCATCACCAAGGGCGATCCGCCCGACGTTCTCATCGACAAAATTTTGCAACTGGTGTGACACCGGCGATTTCGCATACCGCCTGGCTCCACGACTTCCTGCAATCGAAACGGTTCACTTTGCCCGCAGCAGCAGCACCGGCACGCTGATATGGTGCTGCACCTGGGACGCGGTGTTACCGAGAAAAATGTCGGCAAGGAAGCGGTGCCCGTGGGTGCTCATGGCCACCAGGTCGCAACCCTTCTGCTGCACCCACTTGATGATCTCTTTCGCGGGATCGCCATACGCCAACTCGGCTTCGGCAGGGATCCCCGCGCGCTGAAACTCGGCCCGCACCGTCTCCAGATATTGCGTGTCATCGCGGATCTCCGGGCTCACTGCATCTTTGCCGTAGGTTCGCGCCGCCCATCCATCGGCCACGTGCAGCAGAACCAGACGGCTGCCCATCACTTTCGCCAGTTCTTTGATGTGCTCGATGATGGCGCGGTCCGTCGGCGTGCCGTCCACGGTTACCAGAATTTTTTCGTACATCATCGTTTCACTTCGATCATCTTGGCATCAGCTGCCGCTGATTACTTGCCACGCTGCCCTGATCGATTCGGGCAGGCCGTAAATGTCGATGGCGCAGATCAGGATAGCACTGCCCCAACCGGCGATCAGCAGAAACCACCCATTCTTCCAGGCTCCCATTCGTCTGCGCGAACTGGTGAACTGCAGCAGCGGAAACATGGCGAAGGGAAGTTGCAGCGCCAGCACCACCTGGCTCAGCACCAGCAGATCGGTGACGCTGCTGTCGCCGCGCAGTCCGATGACGAAGACTGCCGGCAGAATTGCCAGCGTACGAGTGATCAGCCGCCGCACCCACGGCTGAATGCGCCAACGCATGAATCCTTCCATCACCACCTGTCCGGCCAGCGTGCCGGTGATGGTGCTGCTCTGTCCGCTCGCCAGCAGCGCGATTGCGAACAGCGTGCTCGCTGCCGTTGCTCCCAGCAACGGCGCCAGCGTCAGATACGCAACTCGAATCCAATCGCTGTCCGCGCTGAATGTGATCACCTGGCCGCCCGGCACCGTCACACTCTGCTTGCCGTAGAACACCATGGCCGCGAGCACTAGAATTGCCGCGTTAACGAAAAATGCAATCGTCAACGCAACCGTCGAATCGATGCTGTTGAACTGGATCGCGCGCCGGATGGAAGCTTCGTCCTTCTGAAATTTGCGGCTCTGCACCAGCGCCGAGTGCAGATACAAATTGTGCGGCATCACCGTCGCGCCGATGATACCGATGGCGACGTACAGCATTCCCGCCTGGCGAAAATGCGGCGTCACCAACGCCCGCCCCATCTCCAGGAAACTGGGCTGCGTCTGCGGCAGAATAAAAATCTCGATGAAATAGCAGATGCCGATCGTTGCTACCAGCAGCAGGACAACCGCCTCAATGGTCCGCATCCCGAACCGTTGCAGGCCCAGCAGCAGCAGCACATCCAGCCCGGTGATGATCACCGCCCACAGCAACGGAATGTGAAACAGCAGATTCAGCGCGACCGCGCTGCCCAACACTTCCGCCAGGTCGCACGCCGCAATTGCCACTTCGCTCATCAGCCAGTTCGGCCACCGCGTCCACTCCGGATACCAGTCACGGCAGCATTGCGCCAGGTCTTTCCCGGTTACCACTCCCAATCGCGCAGAGATGACCTGCATGAAAATCGCCATCAGGCTGGCGACTCCGATCACCCACATCAGCCCGTACTTGAACTGCGCCCCACCTTGCAGGTCGGTGCCCCAGTTGCCGGGGTCCATATAACCAACGCTGATCAGAATCGCCGGTCCGACAAAGGCGCGCCACTGCTCCCAGAAACCCGCTTGCTGATGCGGCACTGCGACCGTGTTGTGCAGTCCCTCCAGCGACACGTTTCCGGCAGCGGCCAATTCGCTCGCGACCGGCGACACCTGGCTTAGCTCTGCGTCTTTCGGTGGTGGCGACAAATGGTCCATACTCGACTAGCTTAATATCAATATATCATTTGTCATTAACTGGCGTTAACCTGATATCGCAACCCAAACTTTCTCCGCCGCCGGACCGCCTAACTCCACTCTGCGGCGATCAATCGCCAACGAAATCGTGCCATCATAATTCCGCGCCTCGACTTTAAGGCGCGTGCCCGGACGGATACCCTTTTCTTCCAGAAACTCCAGCAGCTTGCGATCACGCTCGTACACGCTCTGCACCGCGTAGAGGCTTCCCTGCTCGGCCTCGGAAAGCAGCACCAACCCGCGCTTCCTTTTAGCGCGAGCCGGTTCGGGGATTGGCGAGTTGCCGTGCGGACAGGCTCCGCTGCGTCCCAGTTTGCGAAACAGCATCGCCTCAAAATCGCCGGACACTGCGTGTTCCAGGCGTTCCGCCTCGTCATGCACCTTGTACCATGCCATGCCGAATATCTCGTGCAACATGCGCTCGATCAAGTGATGGCGAGTAGCAAGCTGCCGCGCTATCTTGCGCCCTGCGTTGGTCAGCAGCACATGTCCGTCTCGCCGGACGGAGACCAGGCCATCGCGCTTCAGTCGGCGCAGCGCCATGGTCACGGCCGGCGCGGACACGTCGAGCCAGTGCGCCAGCCGCGCCGCAATGACGAGCTCGCCCTCGCCCTCTGCTTCCAGGATGGCCTTCAGATAATCTTCTTTGGAAACCGTTATCATGGCATTCTAAGGGTCGTTAACCTTAGTTAACATCAATTTGTCGGATTTCACAATCGTAAATGCTTCCCTTTTCAGCGGCCTCTTTAGCCGCGGCCGAAGGATCTGCCGTCTCCTATTGCATCACAAATCTGCCCCGGCTCGTTTGACATCTCCCGCCGCGCGCCCCTACTCTTTTCTTTCGCCATGAAGGTCCTCGTCCTCGGTAGCGGTGGTCGCGAACACGCGATGGTATGGAAGCTGCGGCAGTCGCCGCGGATCAAGAAGCTGTATTGCGCTCCCGGCAACGGCGGCATCGCCAACGATGCCGAGTGCGTCTCCGCCGATCTGAAGAACCTCGATTCGCTGGTGCAGCTCGCCACCAGGCTCAGCCCCGATCTCACTGTCGTCGGCCCCGAGCTGCCGCTCACCTTGGGTGTAGTCGACGAATTCCAGAGGCGCGGCTGGCCCATCTTCGGCCCCACGCGTGCCGCCGCCCGCCTGGAGTCGAGCAAGATTTTCGCCAAGCAATTCATGCAGCGCCACAATATCCCGACCGCCAAATACGCGGTCTGCGGCAGCAAAGACGAACTCCCGGAGGCGCTCAGTCTTTTTCACGCGCCCATTGTCGTTAAGGCCGATGGGCTCGCGGCCGGCAAGGGCGTTGTCATCGCGCAGTCCAGGGACGAAGCGGAGCGCGTCGCGGAAGAGATGCTCGCCGGCAAGATGCTCGGCGACGCCGGTTCCCGCGTCGTGCTGGAAGAGTGCCTGGTGGGCGAAGAGTTGTCGTTCCTGGTGATGAGCGACGGCGAGCGCGTGGTTCCGCTGGTAGCGGCGCAGGACCACAAGCGCGTCTTCGACAACGATCAGGGGCCGAACACTGGCGGCATGGGTGCCTATTCCACGGATCAAATCATCGACCCGCAGATGCGCGACTGGCTGGTGGCCCACATCGCCCGTCCCGTAGTCGCGGGCATGCGCGCCGAGGGCGCCGACTACAAAGGCATTCTCTATTGCGGCATTATGATGACGGCGCGCGGACCGATGGTGCTGGAGTTCAACTGCCGCTTTGGCGATCCCGAAACCCAGCCCGTCATGATGCGCATGGAAAGCGATCTGCTGGAAGCGATGGAAGCGTCAATCGCCGGACGCGTCAGCGATGGCGATTTTCGCTGGTCGCCCGAGCCTGCCGTCTGCGTGGTGATGGCATCGGGCGGATATCCCGGCGCATTCGAAGCAGGCAAGCTGATCACTGGCATCGAAGAAGCTGACCGCATGTATGGAGTGAAGCTCTTCCACGCGGGCACGAACCGCCGCGACGGGAACTATTACACTTCAGGCGGACGTGTGCTGGGAGTGACTGCGCGCGGCAAAGACTTGCCCGACGCGGTCGAGCGCGCTTACGACGCCGTGATGAAAATCCGCTTCGATGGCATGCACTATCGCAAAGACATCGCCGCGCGGGGATTGAAACATCTGCGAACGGGGAAGTAAAAATGCTAGTTATCTTGGCAATCGGTACTAAGCGCCGTAAATGCAGTGCCGAAGGCACGGAATAACTTAGCCCAGCACGGAGCGAAGCGGAGTGCTGGGTGGGCCTGGTCATGAATCCGAGTCCCGGCAGGGACGGCAGAAAACGATATGAACAACACTCCTCTCGTCTCCATCGTCATGGGCAGCGACTCCGACCTCGACATCATGAATGAGGCTGCGAAGGCGCTGGCCGAATTCGGTATTCCTTACGAAATCGACATCACCTCGGCGCACCGCTCGCCGGCCCGCACCAACGAATACTCGCGCGGGCTGAAGGCGCGCGGTGTGAAGGTCGTCATTGCCGGCGCAGGCGGAGCAGCTCATCTTGCCGGCGTCATCGCCGCCGAGACTACGCTGCCGGTCATAGCCGTTCCCATTCCATCGACCGCGCTCCTCGGCCTCGACTCGCTATTGGCGATGGTGCAGATGCCCGCAGGAATTCCCGTCGCAACCGTTGCCATCGGCAAGCCCGGAGCAACCAACGCCGGCATCCTCGCCGCGCAGATGATCGGTCTGTACGACGCGGAGGTTGCAAAGAAGCTGGAAGCCCACAAAGAAAAGCTGGCCAAAGGCGTGGAAGCGAAGTCGCGCAAGCTGAAGGAGAGCCAGAGGGGCTAAGCGGCGATAGTTCGCGATAACGCCTGTTTACATTACCTGATCTGCGGTTCGCTGCGGCTGGTTATCGCGGCAGTTTTTCCCGCACCTGCGAACAAATCAGCGGAACATCTCTTCCTCGACGCGATAGCACCGCTGGGCTTCTTCGGGATTCTTGGCTTCGAATCTACGCAGCAATAAAGCACCGATGAGGCCGCTTGCAGGCAACGCGAAGGACGTAAAAGTTAGCATCCATTGCATTGCATCGGAAGAAAATCCCAAGGGGAATAGAAGCGCAGCCCCGAGCAGGCCGAGGGAGAAGAGAAACAGGAAACCTTCTGCCAGGAAAAACCGATATCTGCCCTTGCAGTGGCGAAACTTGTAAGCCGCGTAGAAAAAACCCCATATGGGAATGCTCGCTGCCCAGGCAAAGAAGATCCCCCACCAAACCCTACTACTCACCGCCGCAAGTCCGTAAATCGGGTTCGTCTTGCTACCTCCGTGTCCGCGTGGGCCTGTGTTCGGTTACGGAAACTGCGCCATCTCGACAATGAGGATGTCTGGGGGCGGCTTTACTTACTACAGCAGCGTGCAACCCCAAAGCGGCAGGCGAATCCTTGGCGTAATATCCCCCATTACACAAGCAACGCATACCTTGAGCCAAAGCTCGGATCGAAAGATCCGCACCCTACAGCTTCAACGTCTTCAAATACTCCCGAAACTCTTCGCCCAGGTCTTCGCGCTTCAGCGCAAACTCCACTGTAGCCTTCAGAAATCCCAACTTGTCGCCGGTGTCGTGGCGTTTGCCTTCGAAGGTGTAGCCATAAATTTTCTCCTTCTTCAGCAGTTCTTTTAGCCCGTCGGTCAACTGCAACTCACCGCCCGCTCCCAGCGAGGTTGACTCTAGCATCTCGAAGATCGCCGGCGTCAGCACATATCGCCCAATGATCGCCAGATTTGACGGCGCGTCTTCAACCTTCGGCTTCTCCACCAGATTCTGCACCTCAAAGAGCCGGCCGCTGCACTTACCCGGCACCGGTTTCGCGTCGAGCACGCCGTATGACGAGATCGCTTTGCCCTCGACCACCTGCGTCGCCAGCACCGAGCATCCCGTCTCGTTGTACACCTCGATCATCTGCTTCAGGCACGGGACTTCGGCGTCGATGATGTCGTCGGCGAGGATGACGGCGAACGGCTCATCGCCCACCAGTTCGCGCGACATCAGCACCGCATGCCCCAGGCCCAAAGCTTCCTTCTGCCGCACATAGGCGATATGAATCATGTCGGAGATCCGCCGCACCACGGCCAGCAAATCGGTCTTGCCGCGCTCCTCCAGCATTTTTTCCAGTTCGTAGCTGACGTCGAAGTGGTCTTCTATCGCGGTCTTGCCGCGTCCGGTGACGATGATGATCTGATCGCAGCCCGAAGCGATCGCCTCTTCCACGCCGTATTGAATGATGGGCTTGTCCACCAGCGGCATCATTTCCTTGGGTTGCGCCTTGGTGGCCGGCAGAAAACGCGTGCCCAGCCCAGCCGCCGGAAATACCGCCTTGCAAACTTGTTTCCTGGTCATGGACACCTCTAAGACAAATGAAATGATTCGAACGCAGCGCTTTGAAGGGGCACGGCTTCAGCCGTGCCGGGAGGTGCGCTGAGGAACCGGCCTTTAGGCTCTGAGGACTAGGTCCCGCAGCGGCTAAAGCCGTATTCACCCTCGCCTTAACGGCACGCCTGAAGGCGAGCCCCTTCAAAACAACCTGTACGTTGCAACCGCTCCGACAACCGTTTCACAGCACCGGGCTATCTTAATGATCGGGCCCAATCGACTGATGCTCGCTGTCGCCGATTTTTCTGACAACTGACAACTGGCCACTGACAACCGACAACTGACAACTGTTCTACCCCACCGGCTGCTGCTCGCCGGCCAATTGCTCCAGCAACGATTTCAGCCGCGCCAGCACCTGCTCCGGCTGCTTCTCTTTCAGCGAAAACTTCAAAATTCCGGCTGGTGTGAACTGGCTTCCAGCCTCGCCGGCCACGAAGTTCGCGAGCCGCTCGGGGTCGACCGAGGCTTTCTCGTTGAAGCGAATGCTGATCGCATCGCGCCGCCGTTCGATTTGCGACACCCCGATGCGCTGCGACAACAGCTTTAGCGCGGCGTATTCCAGCAGGTTGCGTACCGCCGCCGGGGCCGCGCCGTAGCGGTCGCCCAGCTCGCCGGCCACATCTTCCAGTTGTGACTCCGACTCCACTCCGGCCACACGCTTGTACATTCTCAGCCGCTGGTTCTCCTCCGTGATGTAATCCGCCGGAATGCGGATGTTCAGTCCCAGATTCAATTGCGTCTCGGGCGTCTCTTCCGGCAGCTCGCCCTTCAGCTCGCGGACCGTCCGCTCCAGCATGGTGGTGTAAAGTTCAAAGCCCACGGCTTCGATGTGCCCGCTTTGCTCGCCGCCCAGCAGATTTCCCGCACCGCGCAACTCCAGATCGAGTGCGGCAATCTTGAATCCCGCGCCCAGGTCGCTGAACTCCTTCAACGCGGCCAGTCGCCGCCGCGCCAATTCACTCAGTTCGCGATCAGGTGGAATCAGCAAGTACGCATACGCCCGGCGATCGGAACGTCCGACTCGTCCGCGCAACTGGTAGAGCTCCGACAATCCGTGCCGGTCCGCGCGATTGATGATGATGGTATTACAGAGTGGGATATCGAGCCCATTCTCGATAATCGTTGTCGCCACCAAAATGTCCGCTTCGTGCCGCATGAAGGCGAGCATGACGCGCTCCAGTTCGGTCTCACCCATTTGCCCGTGGCCAATCAGGATGCGGGCCTGCGGCGCCATCTCGCGCAGCTTTCCGGCAATGTCGTAGATGCTGTCCACGCGATTGTGCACAAAGTACACTTGCCCGCCGCGCTCCAATTCTTTCTCGATGGCCGAGCGCAGCAGTTTCTCATCCCAGGCCGCGACGACAGTCTGAATTGCCATGCGATCTTTCGGCGGCGTCTCGATCACGCTCATGTCGCGCAGTCCCAGCAGCGACATATGGAGCGTTCGCGGGATGGGCGTCGCCGACATCGTCAGCACGTCCACTTCTTTCCGCAGTTGTTTCAGCCGCTCTTTGTGCCGCACGCCGAAGCGTTGTTCTTCATCCACCACCACCAATCCAAGGTCGCTGAACTTCACATCCTTCGACAGCACGCGGTGAGTGCCGATCACCACGTCCACCTCGCCTGCTTCAATCGTCGCGATTGTTTCTTTCTGCTGCTTCGGCGTGCGGAAGCGGCTCAGCATATCCACCTTGATGGGAAACGCCGCGAAGCGCTGCCGGAAGGTGTTGTAGTGCTGGAACGCGAGCACCGTCGTCGGCGCCAGCACGGCGACCTGGCGGTTGTCGCTGACTGCCTTGAACGCGGCGCGCATGGCGACCTCCGTCTTGCCGTAACCGACATCGCCGCACAGCAGACGGTCCATCGGCGTAGGCGATTCCATGTCGTGCTTCACGTCAACGATCGCGTTCATCTGGTCTTCGGTTTCGCTGAACTCGAAGCTGCCCTCAAACTCACGTTGCCATTCGGTGTCGGGCGCAAAGCCATGACCTTCAGCGGCCTTGCGCACAGCGTAGAGCTTTAACAGCTCGTCGGCCATGTCCTTCATGGCCTTCTTTACCCGCGCCTTGGTCTTCTGCCACTGCTGCGTGCCCAGCCGGTTCAGCACCGGTTTCACACCTTCCGACGAGCGATACTTCTGCACCAGATCGAGTCGCGTGAGCGGGACATAAAGCCGCGCGCCCTCCGCGTATTCCAGGACCATAAACTCAGCGGCAGCGCCGTCTTCCTGTGGGACTTCCTTCAACCCCTGGTACTGGCCGATGCCATGCTCCACGTGCACCACGTAGTCGCCGATGGTCAGGTCACGGAAGTCAGAGAGAAACGCCGATATCTTCGATTTCCGCGGTTGCGGCCTGCCCAGCGAGACTTCTGCCTCGTCGAACAAATCGCGCGCGCCGAACAACACTATGTTCGCCTCGGGCAACACGACGCCCTCAGGTACGTAAGCCTTCACGATGATCGGTGCTTCGACGTCTTCCGCAAAGTACGTCGACTCGTCCACGTAAACCTCTGTGCCCGGCCGGGGCGTGCGGCTCCCGATGCGAAACGACAGGTTGTATTCGTTGAAGACATCGGCCAGCCGTTCCACTTCGCCCGTGCTGGAGACCGCGAACATCACGCGCTTACCTTCGCGCGTCAGGCGCGCCACTTCTTCCGTCATGGCAGCGACCGACCCATGAAATCGCGTCGTGGGCTGGGTCTGCAGGGTCAGGTGCTCGCTCTCGTCGCCACCTTCAATTCCCAACTGTTCGACCGCGATGCTGTTGGCTTCCTGCAAGCGCGTGTGCCATTGCTCCGGCGTCAGGTAAAGCTCTTCGGGCCGCACCAGATTGCCGATCAAACTGCGCTCATGCGCCTCGGTGACTTTTGCCCACCACGCGTCGTGCGCTTCGTTCAATGAGTCTGGCTCGTCCAGCACCACCGTTGCCCCTGGCAGAAGGTCGAAGAAGTTTTCTTTCGCGCCCGCCACCGCCGCATACAACTCCCATCCCGGAAAGACGGCGACGCCGCTGGCGCGCGCCGTCTGCTGCATCAACTCGTCGCTTCCTGCCAGCCGCTCGCCTGTCAGCCGCGCGTTAATGGCCGCCAGCGTTTCTTCTTCGACAGGCGTCTCCGTCAGCGGAAGCAAAACGACTTCATCGGTAACCGCCGCCGATCGTTGCGTTCCCGGATCAAACTTGCGAATGGTTTCGACTTCATCGCCGAAGAATTCAATCCGCAACGGCCGGTCCGACTCCGGAGGATAGACATCCAGCAAGCCGCCGCGATGCGCGAACTCTCCCGGCATCTCGACTACATCCACCTGGCTGTATCCCACAATGCGCAGGTGCTCCAGAAGGCGATCGGGATCCGTCATCTCACCGCGCCGAACCACTTTGGCAAGATCAGCGTAGAAATTGCCCGCGCGCAGCCGCATCGCGGTCGCGGCCAGCGGAGTGATGACGATCTCCGCCGCTCCCGTAGCAATCTTCCACAGCGCCGTCGCACGGGCCTCCTGGATTTCGGGGTGTGGCGACAGGTTTTCGAAGGGCAGGACATCATAGGCGGGCAAGCCGATGACAGCATCGGGCGAGGCTGCACCGCTCAACTCGGCCAACGAGCGGACGACCGGCTGCAATTCCTCCACTGCTCGATTATCGCCAACCACGATGACGAGAGGCCGCGATGTCGCGTGATGCAGCACTGAGTAGAAGAGGGCTTTCCCAGTTGGAGTTAGTCCGGAGACACGTATCCGCCCCGCGCCGTCCTTGCCCTCCATCCCATCACGCCAACTGCCGGCGCGCTGGGGACTTCGGATCTGGGACACTACACGCGCAAAAGCAGGTACCTTCTCCACGTCCGCGAAGAATTCGCGAACGAACGGTAGGATCATTGCTTGTTTAGTTTACCAGCCCGCCGGATTCGCTAGCGTCAATCGCGCGCCGGCGGAGATCGATAGCCGCCGATCAGCCGGGCGATCAACACCGCCAGGTAAAGCACGCCGATGGTGGCTTCGATCGCGGTGAGCGAGCGCGCCACATCGGATACAGGCGTGATGCCGCTGGCCCCCACCGACGTCATGGTGCCAAAGCTGTAGTACACCATGTCGAAGCGGTGAGGAATGGAGTGGGTATTGACCAGCGGGTCGAGATAAAACGCCCTGGGCTGAAGTGCGGCCACCATCCCGTAGATGCTGGCAAAACCGAATCCCACCAGCAGATAAATGCACAGCGCTCCCAGGATGGTCTCCGAAGTCGGCTGGGCCTCCAAAATCACCCTGTGGAAGATGACGACCACGATAAACGTGTCAAATACAAAACTGAGAACAATGCCAAGAATGGGGAGCGCGCCCGCATTGGCCCGAAACTCGATGATGTGGTGCAATACCGCGGGAATGGAGAGGAGGAGCGCGCAAACCAGAACCGTACGCCGCAGGTTGACCGTATAGATAGCGAACAGCATTCCCGCCCCGCCGAATACACGAAAAACCATGTAAACCACGGGTCGATTTTCCACGTACGGATACAGGATGAGGGTAGCCAGCAGGTAGAGAAAAAGGACAAAGAACTTGTGCTCAGCTATTACCGATGCTTTCTTCAATCGCGCCGATGCGCGCTGAGAGGATTGAGCCATGGACATAAGAATCCCTGCTCGCAGATAGTACACCCACGGGGAAGAACCGATGCGCACTACCGAAATCCGGCGCGCCGGCGCAACCTCAGATCAGAACTCGAAGTGGAATCGCGCTCCGAAAACGGAGGCTGGGCCACGAGCACTATTGAAAGCGGGATCGGCAACAAATTGGTAGTCCAGGGCACCCAGCAGGCGCTTGGTGATTTTGTACTGGTAATACGTTTCCAGAACTTTCTCTTTGGCGTAATTCAAGGCGCCGTCGCCGTCCAGGATGCCCAAGCCGCCGGCGGCCAGGTATAGCTGGTTGTCGCGCGAGATGCCACTGACCACGGCGGCCACACCGATCGTGTCGTCAGGACGATGCCAAGCCTCACCCTTGATACTGACGCCCACCGAGCCCATGTGATTTACGTCAGTAAACATCCAGGCTTCGTTGATTCCATCATTCCACCCCAGGCGGGAAAACACGCCGATATTCTTAGTGATTTCCTGTTCGAGGTTGATTCCAAAGCCAAATTCATGCCGCAGCGCGTGGGTCAGGTCAATGTTTGTATCCGGGGCGTAGAGTGCCGCTTGATAGCTGCCGAACTCCCCTTGGTTAACATAGCCCAGAATGCGAGCCGCACCACGGTGATTGTGGATGCTGTACCGCTGCTCATTCTCCACGACCATGTCCCAGGCGTGCCAGAACCTGCCATCGCCCCCCGAGGGTTCGGGCGGCCACAGGAGGTATCGGTCTTCGGCGAGAAACCCATTCCTCATGTTCGTAATTTGAAAGAATCCATAGCGCAGGGCCCATCTGGGCTGGTTCAATTCAACCGCAACGCCGGTCGTGTAGCCCAAGGCGTCCGCGGGGTAGTCCCAGGTAGCGTTGGCCGTAAATGCCCAGTTCATGAATTGTGTACGCGGGTCGTTGGCGTAGGCATTGTTGTCAAAAATGTCCTTGGAGCTGAACCGGCCAATGGTAAAGGTGATCCGTGAAATGTCCTGCTTGCCGGCCAAGGTTAGCGGGTCCTCAAGCACATCCTCTGTATCACCGCCCAGACCGATGGTTTGCCGAATAAAGCAGCGCGCAACCCCCGCACGAGGAGGATGTGTGCCTATCTTGTAGGCCTCGCCATCGGTAAAGTCGTCAATGCCGAGCGCGTTGCCAATCCCGAAACCCTGCCAGCTCAACAGATCGAGATGCAGCTCCGCGCCCGACCACAACCGGAAGCCGGAATACAGATCCAACGACACCGTCTCGCGGACTTCACTGCTGGTAGGCAAGCTGTTCGGGCCGGAATACCTGGCGCTGAACGAAGGATAGCCTTGCAGAGTCGTGGTAGTTTGCATGTGGAAGTTCCAGGTTTGCGTCTGCTCCGCTTCCGGCTGGGTCTCGGCCGGCGCCTGCGGTTGCGACGCCTGTGGCTGCGGCGGTTCCGGCGCCGCGCTACCGGAGGTCTGCCCGTTAGCGGAAGAAGCATCCTGTGCCAGGCACGTGATCGCCAGGCTTGCCATTAGCAGGAGCAGGCGGCACAGGGCTGGGAAGTTGGTTCGGGCCATGGAAGTTCCGGGCAGGTTCTTGCTTTTGAAATTGAAATTCAATTTCAATTAGACCGCAGCTTCTCCGCCCCCGCCGTGAGCTGGGTCACAATGTGCAGTGATGAATTGCCCGCCGTAGAAAGCACGATCCCTCCCATCAGACTTCGGTCGCAACAGCGGGAAACCTTCCCGCCTCCGGAAACTGGAAGTCTCCCACGCTTCGATTACGGGACGGTTACAAAGTTCGTTTTCCAGAAAGCAGAATCCTTATAGCATACCGGGGTAGGGTATACAAGGCTTTAGGATGCAGCGAGGGCAATGGCTACTTCAGATACGCTCGCACCAGTCCGATCAGGTCCTCGCCCAACTCTTCCGGCGAATCCATCTTCTGTTCGGGATTCATCATGTGCAGGCGTATGTGGTCTTCCAGGATCTCGGCCATCAATCCATTGACGCCGCCGCGAATGGCGGCCAGCAGCATCAGAATGTCGGCGCATTCGTCGGCCGAGGTCAAAGCTCGTTCCACGGCGGCAAATTGCCCACGCAAGCGTTTGATCCGGTAAAGTAGCTTTTGCTTTTCGCGCGAACTGGGAGGAAATTTGTCCTGCATATAGGGTAGGGGGGTATACTATCGAATTCTTGGATCGAAATCCAGCGGTTCTAACCCATCATGTCCGGGCACCTCGGTTTACCATCGCCGCGGCGCAAGGCGGAAGCCGGCCAGTCCCTTCGGGGACGCGGCACTTGCGGCGCTCTCGTTCGAGAAACTGGCGCCAGCGAAGATTGCATTGTGCTTCGCTAGGAACTCGATGGCAACGGTGAGGTAACTTCGATTGTGTAAAAAGCGAGAGGGTGTAAGTTGGCTTTGGCCTCAGAAGCTAAAGCCCCTTTGGAAAGGAGACTTACACCCATGGCGAAGGTTACACCCATCACCGAGCACTTCCAACATTTCGTGAGTGAGCTGAAGGAGAGTTTTTGGGGCGACCTGCAGGGCGAGGTGCAGCAGAGTATGCGGCGGCTGTTCGAGCTGCTGTCGGAGCGGCAGCGCGACCTCTACATGGTGAGCCCGCGGCACAGCCGGCAGAAGCCGCGGCAGGATTATCGCAACGGTTATTACCAGCGTGATTTCGTGACCCGCTTCGGAACCTTACGGCTGCGCATCGCCCGCACCCGCAAGCGCGGCTTTCTGCCCGCGGTGCTGCAGAAGTTTCAGCGCCGGGCGGAAGAGGTGTCGCTGCTGATCCGGGAGGCGTTTCTGCGTGGCATCTCGACCCGGCAGGTGGGGCGGCTGGTGGCCATCCTGACCGGCGAAGCGGTGAGCCCGCAGACGGTGTCGCGGCTGACGCGCGAGCTGGACGAGGCGGTGCGGGCGTTTCATCAGGCACCCCTGCAGGACGAATGGGCCTACCTGTTTCTGGACGGTGTGAGCTTGCGCATGCGGCGCTCCAGCGGCCGGCAGCGGGTGCACATGCTGGTGGCCTATGGGGTGCGCCAGGACGGCACCCGGCAACTGCTGGCCTTTATGCGCAGCTCGGGCGAAAGCCAGACTGCTTGGGAAGGGCTGCTCCAGGATCTGTACCGGCGCGGGCTGCAAGGCGAGAACCTGCTGCTGATCGTCACCGATGGCTGTCCCGGACTGGCGGCGGCGATTGAGACGGTCTATCCGCGCGCCCTGCACCAGCGCTGCTGGGTACACAAGATGCGGAACATCCTGGAGAAAGTTCGTCGCCGCGACCACGACGCGATCAAAGCGGATGCCCAGGCCATTTATCGCGCCGACAGCCGCCGTCAGGCCGAAGCCGCCTTTCGCGCTTTCCGCCGCCGCTGGCAGTCGCTGTACGGCGCCCTGGTGCGGCAACTGGAGCGCGATCTGCCGCAGCAGCTGTCGTTCTTCAGCTTCCCCCGGCATCTGTGGAAGAAACTGCGGACGACCAATATCATCGAACGCTGTTTCGTGGAGGTGCGCCGGCGAACTCGTCCCATGGTGTGCTTTGTGAATGTGAAAAGCGTGGATCGCATCATCTACTCCATCTTCCAGAGATTCAATCTGGAATGGAAAACCCGCACCCTCCGTGTTTTTACACAAGCAGCTTGACGTCACCCGATGGCATCACGGTTTGACACTGTCAAGGGCCAACTCTAGAATCAAGTCAGGCTGGACGCCTACACGTCCGGCCTTTCGTAACCACGCGGACCGATTTCCGCGTTCCCGCAGGAAACTCTCGATTGCCTTCTCCGGCATTTGCGTAGTGTTGCAAGGTTGGCGGTGTAGCTCAGGTGGTTAGAGCGACGGTCTCATAATCCGTAGGTCGCTGGTTCGAGTCCAGCCGCCGCCACCAATCAAATCAACAACTTCCGGGGGAATCTCCTCAAGGGCAGGTTGCAAGAAAGGCGGCCCTTGCGGACCGCCTTGGGGCAATTGGGTTGTAGGTTGAGTGGAAGTGTTTAGAACACCAATTTGCCCTGGAACTGTACGATGCGTCCCGAAGGCAGACCAGTGAAAAATGCTCCGTAAGGTCCGGTTGGTGGTGCCGTGGTCTGGAGAACCTCACCGAAGTTGCCAGCGCCAAAAGCATTCACAGGCGAAGCGAAATTCGGGTGGTTGAACACATTGTAGAGGTTCGCGCCCAGTCCGAACGACATCCTCTCCGTCAATTTGAAGTTCTTGTTGACGCTGAAGTCCGAGTCAAAGAACCCGGGCCCGCGGTATTGGTTACGGACTTGGTTC
Source organism: uncultured Acidobacteriaceae bacterium (assembly GCA_963789245.1). Classification (GTDB taxonomy): domain Bacteria; phylum Acidobacteriota; class Terriglobia; order Terriglobales; family Acidobacteriaceae; genus Bog-257. Next base: position 45,541 of record CAWBKE010000001.1, read on the forward strand.
GGGAACGCGCTCAGAGTATTCGCAGTCGCGAACCCAGAGGAGACCAGACATCCGGCTCCGTATTGGTTACAGCTCCCCTGTCCCGCACCGATCACCTGCGCCGGAAAGTTGGGAGTGGTTCCGTTGTAATTGCCAATGCTGGAGGTGCTGTCCAGCACCGTCAAAGGCAACCCCGAGCGAGCAAAGAAATTCTGCGACAGCGTCCAGCCGCCAAAGGCTCCATTGGCGTACTTGTTGCCGAACTTCCACGGCGTATTCCAGACGTACGGGGCGTTAAAGGAGTTGCGGATATCGTAATCCGAATTTCCATAGTTGCTGCATGCCAGGCAGAGCGGATTGATCTGATACTGGATGCTGGTTAGGGCGTTGTAAGCCGATCCCAGGACGCCGTTATTGGAATCGTCGTCCAAGGAGTGGCTCCAGGTATAGCTGGCCGATACGGTGAATCCATAGGTCAGACGCCGCTGGTAGCTCGCGGTCAATCCGTTAGAGTTGGAAACTGCACCAGAGTAGACCTCCTGCACAGAAGCAAACGACGGACTGAAGGGAGCGGCTGCTAACCCGGCAACTCCCGCGAACGCGTTGGGGTAGTTGACAATCGGTATGTTGACACCATGGTTCCCGACGTACGCCAGGGTAACGGAGCTCTTGTCGTCTAACTGCTGCTCCAGTTGCAAGCTCCATTCCTGATACCGTGGGGTTTGGAAGGTTCCGGCAAAGGTATTGATGTTAGGTGCCGAGAAGCCTGGAATAGTCGCCGCCAGCGAGTTGAGCGAAGCGCCGCTGGCGAAGCCATTGCGGATGGCCCCCGCCGAACTTGAAGCGATGGACCATGCGCCTGCGGGTGTGGTCTGGTCTGCCCACGGAATCCCAACGCCTGGAGCGCCAAAGAGAGCCTCGTTGACCTGGTTGGGAATGTTGGTCATGGAGAGATCGCCATATACGGCGGGGAAGGCGTCGTAGAAGATACCGAAGCCGCCGCGAACGACAGTCTTATCGCTGCCGCCCGGCGACCAGGCAAAGCCGAAGCGCGGCGCCAGATCGATGGCATCCGTTCCCCGGAAGACACCGCCCTGGTTGGCAAGGATCATCTGGTTGTAGGGAGTGGCCGGACTCGTACTCGTTCCGAGGAATGGACTGTTCAGATACGAAGCACAGTTCAGGTTGCAGTTGGGATTGGAGTTGTGCTCGGCTCGCAATGCCAGAGTGAGCTTCAAGCTCTTGTTAACTCGCCACTCATCCTGGGCATAGACTCCGATGCCCCAAAGGGCGACCGGTTCGGTGGCTCGGGTGGGAAAGTTTTGCTGAAACTCATAGGCGTTCCCGTTGAAAAACTGCGTCATAGCGGTCGGCCCGGCGATTACGGCCAGCGGGTTATTCAGGATGCTGAAGGTGTAATCGGTAAGGTCGTAACGACGGAAGTTAGCGCCGAACTTCAAGTTATGGGCGCCCTTGGTCAAGGAGAAATCGTCGACCAGTTGATACTGGGTGACGTTACGCCCTTGCGGGAAGTTGAATAGGTTATTACCCATGTTGGTGTAGCCCAGCGGCGCCAAATCTACAGTCAGCGGGAAAACTGAGTTGGCGCCGTCAGTTTGGGTAAAGATCGCGCGGTAGTAGCTGCCGGCATAGACAAACTGGTTGGTGGCATTCGAGCCGAAGGTATGCGTCCACTGTCCCTGTCCATCGTAGGCAGGCTGATAGCTGGCGGCGTTAAATGCGCTGTTGATGGGATCGGCGTAGGTGGCCTGCGTGCCATGGTCCATCCGCACCCCGCCAGAACATGTGGTCTCTGTCGGAGAGGTTGTAGTCTACGCGGCCGCTGATGATGTACTCCGTACCTGGCAGAGCAGGATTAGCGGAATACTTCTGAAAGCAGTTGCCGGCGTATGCGGTTAGGTCAAGGCAAGTCCCGGCCACGGGCACTCCATTGCCATATCCTGGCGCGCCCTGATAGAGGCTGAACATCTTGGAATAAAGCGGGACCTCAGCGGGATTCGTCGCTGCCAGGTTAGCTAGAGTGGCATTGCTAAATCCGACGGTGGGAGAAAACACGGTCTGGGTAGAAGGAACGATGTAGCGAATTCCTTCAGTGTCCGCAAAGAAGAACAATTTGTCCTTCTTGATCGGCCCGCCCAGCGACGCTGCCCACTCGTTGTTGTTGGCAAAGGGACGCGGAGTTCCGCTCAGATTATTGAAGTAGTCGTTGGCATCCATCGTGTGAAGGGACGAGACGGTGATCCGCGAGTACACCGGGCGGCAGGAAGCAGAAGAGAAGCGATTGGATCAGATCAACCTATGGCGCTGACGGCCACCAGCATGGTGGCCCCAACTTCCGGGGCCGCGCTAGCGACCCCGACCAGCCGCCTCGAGCGGCTCACAATCTAAAGCCCCCGGCTCTGCCAGGGATACCTACTGCATCTGCTCCGGCTGCGCGTAATATCCGGAGCGGGTTCTTGCCTCCATTCCCGGTTTGTCGATATTGACTTCCAGCGCGTGATACTCGTTCGGACCGTCTCCGGTAGCAGCTTCAAAAGTGAGAATGTAAAAAGCGTTAGCGTCATTAACACAGGTTGCGATCTGGCCGGCCAAATCGTTGCTTGAATTGAGAACCAGACCTCCGCTTTGGTAAGCCAGAACCTGCAACGCCAGGTTTCCGACTTCGACCTGTTTCGCCGCGGTGACACCCTTCACGAAAGACTTGTAGTAGGACTTTAGCGCGTTGCCTCCGCTGCCTGCGGGGTTGACGTTGTAGAGCGTGATGCGGGCCCGCTGCAGTGCGTCGGAGAGTCCAACAACGGTGTGGAAAAGTCCCTGCTGGTCCTTGGAGCTAAATTGCACCCGCGGACTGGCGAGAAAAGCCCAACCCGGACTCATCCAGATCACCAGTTTTCGTCCCGGCCGTTTCGCTTCGAAGTCGGCGAGCTGGCCGAGCGTACCCAGAGATCGGTTCAGCCGTTCAATGGCACCGTAAGCTCCTTGAGCCCGGGTCGTGTTGCGCAGGGGTTGCTTGTGCTGATTGAGCTCTGCGAGCATGGCCTTTCCATCCTTGGAAGGAGTGGTCGCCGCTGCTCCCGAGTCGGTAAAGAAGAGTATCGATACCGGCCGCACAAGCTGGCCGCCGTTTTGATTTAGGAACTTCTCTATCTCTTGCCGCACGATGACTACTTCCTGAAACGAAGTGTTAACTTCATCGACCACCAAAATAACTTCCACTGGCGGGTCATCGCTGGCCGACCCTCCCGCTACGGCATGAAAAGAGACGATCTTCTGCGCCAGGTTGTTGTCCAGGAGCGTGAAGTCCTGCTGTTGCAGACCAGGGACCGCGTGGCCGGACTGATCGGCTACGACGACATCGAGCGTGATGAGACGGTTCGCAGCGCCGGCCGGGGGAGAGGCGGATTGAGCGTAAGCGAGCATGGAAACCAAGCACAAGATAAACAGCAGAGAAAGCTTTTTCATATTTCCTCCTTAAGTCGTGGGTTGTGGCGGCAATTAGTCATGAAAAGGTGAAGAGCAACTCACCGCGTAGCTGGCTCTCACCGGACGTTGGTTCGTTCGTCAGCCGGAGGCGGGATTGTTGGCCCGCCTCCGGAAGTGTTCCCATGAAAACGGATCGTCGAGCTGTGCCCAATTCCCCTGCTCTCATGGGCGCACAGTAGGCCAGTCTTAACCCTCAGCTGCCAACTATTTGAGCTTGAACCATGATCTGCATACCGCTGTCCAGCTTCACGGTTTTTTGGTCCGAAGTGAGCACACCATCGGCCCCGAGCCGCAAATTCTTGATCCCCCAGACTCCCACAGACTGCTCATTCAGCAGCGGCACCGACGGCTGGGTGGATTGGGACATCGCAGATTTCTCGGTCATTTCATTCAATCCGCCATAGCTGATGCCTCCCCCAGTGTCGACTCCTGAATTGGGGTTCGGAGCCACTGCCTGAATAACAGCCGTGATCGCTAGGTCTTTCCCGTTTGGCAGGTTAATCTTGTCAAACACAATTCCCAACGCAGATTCAGCATCTCCGCTGGAACGGGCCTTCGCTTGCGTCACGTGGCCAACGACCTTCGCCCCTCGTGAAATCACCGTTCCGTCTGTCAAGTGCAAGATCGTAGCGGTCTTGCCATCGACCTCGTCACCTGCCTTCAGCTTCTTCGAGTCAATGGATTTGGCCAGCAGTACTGGAATTTCCGCGCTTACTTTCTGGCCAGCGGGCTGGGAAGCCGCCATGGTGGATTGTTGAGCGATTGCATTTTTGTCGAGGCAGAAAAAAGAAGTTGCCAGCAGCATGGTTGCAAAGACGATAGCTGTCCGGTGGACAGAGCGAACTGGAGTGAATGCACAAGCATTGCTGCTTCTCCGGCTCCAGAATCCGATTGCATCAGCGTGTTCGTCAGTAGTTTGTATTTTCATGATGACCTCCTTTTGGTCATAGGTTGTGGCGGCAATTAGTCCTGATAGGTGAGAAGCAACTTCACCGCGTTAGACGCTCTTCACCGCCCATCCACACAAAATCAGCCTGGATGGGTACCCTCGTCCTGCGACGTGCACTCGCGCTAGCGAAATACAGACATAAAGCCATCCATGCTGGCGCTGCCTCCACCGCCTGCCAAGACAGCCATCGGGGTAGTCACCTGGATTTGTGTGTGGGGCTGCTTGAACTGAATGCTGTCTAAAGGTTTTCTTGACTTAGCACACAGAACTACTTTGAGCTCCAGTGGCTGTTGCCCGCAGCTCTGTGCCACAGCGTCAGGCGAACACAGCTGTTCCGTTACCTTCGCTATTCCCGTGCCGGTAATTTGGCCAAATTGCATTTCCAGGCTGACGCCGGCGATAGGCTTGCCCTCAGGCTGAGCTTCCACCATGTAGGAGACAAATGACTCCTGCGAGGCTGAAGCCCATTTGCCTTCGAACAGGATTCCCGGATCATCGCTGTCGGGTGTAGTTCCGGGCGTTACGGAGATAGCATCGCTGGCCAGCCCGCCGACGCCTTGGTGATACTGGAAATTGGAGAACTTCTTATCTCCGATCAGACAGCCCGTGGCGCCTAACTTCTGGTAGTCGGAGAGCTTGCCGGGAGTACAGTCCGCCACTCGCGCGGCGGCGAGCGACAGCGTTGCCATAAGCAGCAACGCCAGGGCAGCAACTCTTGTGGCAACTCTCTTCTTAGAAGACGTGATGCCTGTACTCACCGGAACCTTTGCGTTGGTTGCAGCTTGGTTTTGCATAGCGATCTCATTTCATCAGTCACGGTTCGTGGCGGCAACTAATCTTGAAAAAGTGAGGAACAACTTCACCGCATTAGCTGCTCCTCACTTGTCGCTCGGTTGAGGCGCCGACTTCGCGCTGGGGCTTAAGTGCCCGTTCGTTTTCCTCAAGGGAAGGCCCGAACGCGCCGCGATTGCGCCTCCAGCGGTTAGTTATTCAAAATCGCTTCGAGCGCCGGATGCAGATACGCACTGAGAGGCTCCCCTGGGAGCGGAGTTAAAGCACCGTGGGGGGGGCAGATATCCCCTGAGGCCTTCCCCGAAGGGGGGCAGCACGGGGGAGGACAGCAACCCTCGGGAGGGCAGCACTCGGTTGGGAGACAGATGCCTGTGCCGCTGAGGGTAACGTTTGGAGGAGTGCCATCCCGAGAATCAGTTAACACTTGCAAGTACCCGCTTGCCTGTCCTACCTCATCCGGGCTAAACGCCACGTTGATGTAACAGGAACCACCCGCCGGTACGGGCTGCGTCGTCTTGCATTTATCGCTGCCGCCTTCCACCGGGAAGATGGCGGAGGGATCTGTCGATATCGAGATGATGTTGAGAGGGATCGGCTCGTTATTGGTCAGAGTAAACGGCTCGGCAGGACTCGTGGTTCCCTTCGGCCACGAGCCGAAGTTGAAGCTCCTGGGGGTTAGCGTCGCGTCGTCTTCCGCCGTGCCGCTCAGAGGAACGCTTATGGGGCAGGCCGGGGCGCCGGTGCATTCTACAGTCAATGTCCCCAAATGGTTTCCCGCTGCAACAGGGTCGAATTCTACAGTGATGGTGCATTGACTGTTTGACGGCAGAGTTCCGGAACCGGGGCAGTTAGTGCCAACCGCCAGCACTGCGAAAAGAGGGCTGGGTGACGTGGCGATGCTGGTAATGGTGACATTGTTTGAGCGATCGTTACAAAGAACAAATTGCTTTTCCTCCGAGAAGTGACGCGCTATGGTGGGGAAGTTCCAGGTAGGGGGGTTGAAGAACAAGCCACTACCGCTTGAGCAAGCGCTGGACGGGGAAGCAGAGTCGGTTTGGGCTAGTGCGAGCATGGGAAGCATGCTCAGGACAAGTAGCAGACAAAGCTTTTTCATAATTCCTCCTTAGTTGCTGGTTGTGGCGGCAATTAGTCTTGAAGGTGAGGAGCAACTTCACCGCGTAGCTGACCTCACGAGTGCCCGCTCTCTCGCAAAGAAGCGAAGGGGTGGGCACCTACTAAGGCCTGCCGACCTATGGCTTATAAACTCGGTAGATGAGGCTCCAGTCGCCCTTAGTCAGCCCGTCTTCTGAGTAGACATCGGTTTGAAGCGTGTGCGTGCCGGGTGGCACGTTGACGGCATACTGGACCCACGAGCCAACCGTGTAAAGGTACTGCCCCGCAACGTGGGTGTAGCCCTGGTATGTGCAGCCGGATACGACGACGCCGTCCAGCTCGGAGCAGATGGCCCACAGGTTACCCGTACGCGTGTCGCCTACCTGGACGTACTGGTCGAATTCGACCAGGCACGAACCCCCAGGGCCAGGGCACGTGAACGTGGTTGCGTCGTCAAGTGGTTGGAGCCCGGCACCGACAATAGCAGGCGTGTAGCTGTACTTGGCATATGTCACATACAGCGTATGCGGCCCGCCGGTGGAGACATCAATGCCCGTTTCCGAGCCAGAATTGCTCCACGCAGCGGTGAGTGGGTTGCTCATGACGGGGCTCGGCGGCAATTCCTGGGCTCCGAGCGAAACTACAGTGCCCATCAACCACATGAAAAGCATTAGCGAGAAACCTTTTTTCAACATATTGACCTCCTTTTGGTCATTGGTTGTGGCGGCAATTGGTCTTTGACAAGGTGAGGAACAACTTCACCGCGTTAGCTGCTCCTCACTACGGCAGTTGGCCCTTGGCTTAAATCGAACGCTCTCCACCTGCTATACCTTGACGGCAAGTTCCAGCAGACCCACGGACACGGCAATCCAGATCGCCAGTGCGACGGTGTTGAGTGTGAGCCGGACCGCTACGCGATCGGTCAGCCGGTTGTATTTCGCGTCCACACGCGCCCCCTTTCGGTGAGAAATTTGTGAGCTTCCTGGCAGCCTTACGCCGCCAGAGGCGGGATGTTTTCCCCACCGGAAACGTTGTCCTGAAAGCAGATCGTCGAGTCGCTTCCGGTTTCCCGCTCTCATGGGCGCACAGTAGGCCGGCTCGGCCCGTGCAAGCAATGCCCAACGGCTCACTTGTTGGTGGATTTCTTGGTAACTGTCTAAGTGGCTGTCCGGAAGAGGTTTAGATGGTTTGGTAACCAGGAAACAGAAGTGCTGTCAACCAAAGCGGGTATAATTCTGCCCACGGACTACGCCAATTCAAGGTGGTTCTTGTGAACGCCACACAAAAACTGCTCCGCTTCGGTGTCTTCGAGTTGAATCTCGAAACGGAGGAGCTGTCCAAGTCGGGCGTCGTCGTCAAGTTGCCCCCACAACCCTTTAAGCTCTTGGCCTTGCTTGCCAGTCACGCTGGGCAGATCGTGGCCCGTAACGAAATTCAAGAGCAACTCTGGATTGGGGAAACATTTGTTGACTTCGAGCACGGGGTGAACAAGTGCATCAACCAGATCCGGACAGCGCTCGGCGATAACGCCGACCGACCGCTCTACATCGAAACGCTTCCTCGCCGCGGATACCGCTTTGTTGCCCCGGTACTTTCCCAGACCGTTCCCGCACCGCAACCGAAGGTGATCGAGCCGGACTCCGACGAATGCAGCCCGCTTCCTGTCTTGATCGGCGGCAGGACGGGAGCAGCCACGGCCACGGCGGAATTGGCGGCGGCCCGCCTTCCGAATGCTGTGCTGGATGGAAAAACCGCAGCCGGGCCGGCAACAGAAGTTAACGCTTCTCAGCAGACACGGTTTAGATGGTCGCGGGCCCGCTTCGCCTGGATCGGCTTGGTGGTGCTGGTGGTTGCGGCCGCAGGGGGGGACTCTACTGGCGCTCGCGCTCGCAAAAAGTACTTGCGCTTACTGACAAAGACACCATCGTACTGGCCGACTTCGACAACAAGACGGGCGACCCCGTATTCAATGACACACTGAAGCAAGGACTGGCTATCCAGTTGGAGCAATCGCCGTTCCTCGAGCTGATCTCCCAAGGCAAGGTGAATCAGACCTTGAAGCTGATGGGCCGTTCCGCTGGCGACCGTGTAACTCCGGAAGTTGCACGCGAGATCTGCCAGCGCACGGGCAGCAAGGCCATGCTGACCGGCTCGATTGATCAGCTTGGTAGCCAGTACGTCATTGGTCTGAAGGCAGTGAACTGCGGTACGGGAGACGTTCTGGCGGAGACGCAGCAGCAGGCAGCGGGCAAGGAAGCGGTGCTCAAAGCTCTGGACGCCGCCGCAATCAGTTTACGCAGCAAGCTGGGAGAATCGCTCAGCTCGGTACAGAAATACGCCACGCCGTTGGAGGAAGCGACCACGCCATCGCTGGAGGCGCTGCAAGCTTACAGCCAGGGACGGGAAGCGTCTTTTGTGAAAGGGCACGACTTCGCTATGCCTTTCTACCAGCGGGCGGTGGAACTCGACCCGAATTTCGCCAGCGCCTACGCCGCCATTTCGGGGGTCTACAATCTCCGCGGCGAGGTCGGGCTGGCGGCGGAAAATGCACGCAAGGCGTACGAGCTGCGGCAGAAGGTGAGCGAACGGGAGCGGCTGCACATAGAGGCATCCTACTACGTAACTGCGACGGGAGAACTGGAGAAGGCGGCACAGGTCCTGAATCTGTACCAGCAGACCTACCCGAGGGATTTTTGGCCATGGGCGGAATCGGGATTTGTTTCCGCCACCCTTGGAAACTGGCAAAAGGCGCTGGAGGGAGCGCGAGAGGCAATCCGCCTGGGACCGAAAATTGGGGTCGACTACACCATTCTCGCCGTCTGCTACGCGAACCTCAACCGGCTGGACGAGGCGGAGGCTGCGTATAAGCAGGCAGAGGAACGCAAGATCGGGAGTGACGGCCTGCTCCCGGGTCGTTACCTGCTGGCTTTTCTCAAGGGAGACACAGCGAAGATGGCGCGTTTGGTCTCGGCTGCCATGGGCAAGCCGGGCACGGAAGATGTGCTGCTGGGAATGCAAGCAGACACGGAAGGCTGGTATGGGAGGTTAAAGAATGCAAGCGAGCTGACCCGTCGCGCGATGGATTCAGCCCTGCACAACGACGCGAAAGAGGCTGCCGCTCTAACCCAGGCAACGGCGGCGCTGCGCGAGGTGGAAGCGGGCTACGGGAGGCAGGCCCGTGATGACGCCGACGCGGCTCTGAAGCTGGCCCCCAATCGCGACGTACGCTCGATGGCGGCCCTGGCACTGGCGCGGGCAGGCGATACCGCACGCGCGGAAAAACTCGCCGCCGAACTCGACAAGGCGTTCCCGCTGGACACGATAGTCCAGAGGTATTGGCTGCCCACCATCCGGGCTGCCGTCGCCTTGCAGCACAAAGACCCTAACCGCGCAGTCGAACTGTTGAAGGCAGCAAGCGCCGTGGAACTCGGCCAGGCGGCGCAAGACAATGTATTCCTATGTCCGGTTTACTTGCGGGGAGAGGCCTATCTCATGCTCGGCGACGGCAACGCAGCAGCGGCCGAATTTCAGAAGTTCATCGACCACTATGGCCTGGTGGTTAACTTTCCCTGGGGAGCGCTGGCGCGCCTCGGCTTGGCTCGCGCTTACGCGCTGGAAGCTATGACCGACCCTGGTGCCCACGATAAGGCTCGTGCAGCGTATCAGAATTTCCTGACTCTTTGGAAAGGCGCCGATCCCGACGTCCCCATCCTCATACAGGCCAAATCCGAGTATGCCAAGTTGGCCAATAATCAATAATCTTCGATGAATTCCAGCCTCCGCCGCATTGCCTGCCAACGAGCGGGTAGAGCGGCGCTTCAGCGCCGCGTTAGCCGTGGAAATAAGTCCTTGGGGTGCGGTCGTCATTTGCAAAATGACCACCGCACCTAGCTTTGACATGAGCCGCCCTTGACGCCAGCCTGAAGGCCGACTCTACCCGCTCTACACTAACCCTCAAACGGCTCTGGTCAATTTAGTTGAAGAATCAAACCGCACCACTGCGGTCGCCGCTAATGCGCGGCTGCTCTCTCCACCTGCGCAAGAGCTTCCAGCCGCGACAGGCGTTCCTGTAGCGTTGCATTCTGCACTCGCAATTGCTGCTTGAGATCGTCGATTTCTTGCTGCTGCGCTTTGATCAGATCGGCCTGAGCTTCGGCGCGGTGATACTGCTTCTGCACTTCATTCAGCAGCATAGTTGCGATGTACTGATAGCGTACGGTGTACGGTTGGCCATCCTTATCGTAAGCCACGAGCTCGGGATAGACCTTGGCCACCTCTTCCGCGATCAATCCGTACTCCAGCGTGTGCTCTCCGTTTGCGTACTCCGGTTTATAGAAGAACGTGACCGGGCGCAGTTTCATCAGGTCGTTGGTGCTGTCGCCCATGTCGCGTACCTGCTCCTTAAAGCGCACAGAAGACGTCATCGTTCCAAGCTGCCCACTGGAATTGACGAGCACCTCAATGCCACTGGCCGATGTGCTGCCGAAGATGCCCTGGATGTAGGTCGCGGTGTGGTTTGAATTGCCGATGCGGATGGTGTCATTTTCATTGCCCGCACCTGGGGGCCCCTGGACGTCAATGTAGAGATCGCTGACACCGGTCGTGTTATTGTAGCCGGCCTTGTAACCCAGGAAGGTGTTGTCAGTGCCGCACGTGTTGTTAAAACCGCTCTGGTCGCCGTAGAAAGTGTTGTCGTTAGCGGGGGCAATGCACGTGATAGGGCCGCTGAAATGTCCGCTCCGGAAACCAGTGAACGTGTTGTCAGTGCCGTTCACGTTGTAATAGCCAGCCCCTTGGCCCACGAAAACATTGTAGCTGCCGGTTGTGTTCTCATAGCCAGCGTTGTGACCGAGGAACGTGTTGTCAATGCCAGTCGTATTGGACAACCCAGCCTCGTAGCCTAGGGTGGTGATTTGCTCTCCCGTCATGTTGTTCATTCCCGAGCCAATGCCGATAAATAGGTCTTGGTCATTAGGGTCGCTGCCAAGGCTGAGCACGGGATTGCCAAGGATCTCGTAGACGGCAGTGCTGCCCTCGACATCGAGAGGACCGTTATTCGACACGCACCCAGTCGTGGGACTTGGGGGCGGGGGGACGCATTGCGGGCTCGGGCTGCCGACGTACAATGGAGAGTTGATCAGGAAATTAGGGGAGGCCCAAAGGGCAAGATATGGGGATGAACCCATGCCGCCGAGGACTGGCCCAGGCGGCAATACTGGACTCTGTTGCGCCGGGTTGGCGGGTGTGTTTTGTGCCGTCTGTTGCGCTGAGCAGATAGTAACGAGCAATAGAGTGGAGAGAGCAAAAGCGATGCTGAGACGATGCATGGTGCGCTCCTTTTGTGTGTTGGAATTTGTAGACACATGTGGGGTCGGCCCGATGGCTATGGACGGTGAACGTTCAAAGTAACGAAGGCGCATAGAGTGACCTCCTTAGTCACGTAAGTCACGTACTGGGTGAGTGGTCGCAGAAGAATCCACAGCGTTCGGGATTCAGAAGTGGACAATCATGTTGCCGGGCCCTTCAAATCTAGCTTTTAATCAGCCGGTGCGGATAGTTGGAATCGATGTCTAGTCTGCGGACAGTTTCGGCGCAGTTCGATCCGGGCTGGCGCATCGTCTCTCGACGGAACTCTCGTTTTAGCACCCCACAGCCCGACACCATACCACTTTCGGACATTCCGGCGCATTATTATTATTTTCTTGGTCGGGCTTGGCGCGGCATAGCAGGCCGTGGTGGAAGGAGCCGTCTGATAGGGTCCCGTGTGCTCCAACGCGAGTCCCGCAGCGGTTGACCTGTAATTTTCTTCTTAGCTCAAGAGCGGCGGCAGTTTACACCCCACTCGCCTGTTCTCGACAAGGAAACAACAGTTTTCATAGAACTTTCATAAGGAAGCACCGCAACACCCTGAGACCAGCGCTTGAAGTTACCTTCTGATTAATTGAGTAGGATGCCGAACGGATCTGCTTTCCCGATGATTGCGTGTCCCAGCGGAGCCACTTCCTGCCGCGCCGTAATCTTCAGGGCGATGGAACTCCAATTCCGGCAATTTAGCTCTGCAAGGATTCATTTTGCTGCTCCGGCTATTTGCCTTGCTCTGATCGCTTCCTCAAGTTGCGTAGCAGCCGACGAGCGACCGCTCCCTAGCAGGCTGAAAAACCTGTGATTTGTGCGAACTCTGTCCCTCTTTGGTCACCGAGTGAGAGGAGAGAGTTCGGCTAAGCTGGTTTTATTGTCTGCTGAAGTTTCTTGCATTCAGCAGACACACTTCGGACCCGGCTTACGCCGCCTGAATGACACCCAATCTACTTTGAACAACCCGCGATGTCGTACCTTCCGCAGCAGCGCAATGGTCTTCAGCCAGCCAAAACATTCCTCGATCCGCTTCCGCTTCTTCTGGCTGATGCCGTAGCCTGCATAACGCGTCGTCCGCTGGTCGAGGGCACTGCCACCGCGCCGACCGTCATTCTGCGCCACATGCGGTGTGACCTGCATGTGGCGGCACTCGGCGATGAAGTCGGCCGTGTCAAAGCCTTTGTCACCGCCCACAGTCACCCGCTGGGTACCAGAATCTGTTCCAGCATCAGCAACGCCGTGTCCCGTTCGGCCGTCCCGCTGGCTTCCCACACCATGGCATTCACGATCAACCCGTTACGATTTTCCACCAGCAGATTGCCGCTGTAGCTCAACTTTGCCTCCTTGCCTTCGCCCTTGCGCGCCAACAGGGCCTCGGGATCGGTCTTCGACGCGTGCGTCCGGTTGGAGCGCTTCTCGCCATGAAAGTTCACCGTGGGATTGCCGGGATCATCCGGAGACGGCGGATTCTTGCCATCCTTGCGCTGAAAGCTCTTGATGCCCGCCCACGCTTCCAGCAAGGTGCCATCCACCGTGAAGTGTTCCTCCGAGGTCAAGCTCTGGGCCCGCGCCTGCTCCACCACCTGCGCCAGAAACTGCTTGGCTACCTCGGCCTCCAGCAGTCGGTCCCGATTCTTGGTGAAGGTCGTCGCGTCCCACACCTCCTCGTCCAAGTTCAACCCTACGAACCAGCGAAACAGCACGCTGTAATCAATCTCTTCCATCAGCAGACGCTCGCTGCGGATCGAGTACAGCATCTGCAACAACTGCGCCCGCAGCAGCTTCTCGGGCGCAATCGACGGCCGCCCTTCGCGGGCGTACATCCGGTCAAACTGCGCCGACAGGGCCCGCAGAACTTCGTCCACCATCGTCCGCATGGCACGCAGCGGATGATCCTTCCGCACCCGCGCCTCTGGGGACAAATAACTGAACATGTGGCTTTGCTGGTGATCCGTTGCTCGCATACTGCTTTCCTAGCACACGTGCGCTGTGGATGGGGAGTACTTTTTCAGCATCCTGCTAGGAGTTCGTCGATGCGCTGGAGGATGCGCCAGCATCCGTAGCCGATGCTCGCCGCGAAAGCGAAGTGCAATGCGATGCCGCTGGTTGACGGCAGATAGTTGAGGCCGGCTCCTCTGGGAGGCCACAGGAACAGGAGCGTGCTGAACGCTCTGGGTACTATGCCGTTTGTCGACACGATGAGTAGACGTATCAAGAAGCTGGAAACCGTGCTCAGTGATCGTAGCCACTTGCTCGGGCCGAGGGCGAACCAGCCCGCCGACGCCATCACCATGTAGGCACAAAGTCCGATTGACAGCGTTACGAGGTAATAGCGGGCAAAATGAATCGTCGTCAGCAGTTCTACAAGCGATGGTTGAAGGCCAAGGCCAGAGGCTGAGGGGATAAGCGCAACCATCGCGACGGGGCGACCGAGCGCAGTCGCATGCACCTGGTGTAGGCATCCGAGAAGAAGGAACAAGGCCGCGACGGGAAAGACGGCGATAGCGAATGAAGCCACAGCGAGCGGGTGAAGCAAAACCGCCGAGCGTGGGATGGGGCGCGTAAACAGAAAACGAGTCTGCGCGTATCCTCTCGAGCGACCAAGAAATGCTCCGATACACAGGTAAAGGCTGAGAAGGATGATGTAGATGTACCCGAGGCCGGCGAGAACAACTAGGAGTGTCGCCAGCAACGAGAAAATGGCGGTCGCACCCAGGCGGTTGCGTAAGAGCAGCAGAAAAGGGGCGGAAGCATGGCGTTGTTCTTCATGAGGACTTCATGAGCGATACGCTCAGCTCAGGACGGAGGTTTCGCACCTTGAACATCGTGGATGACTACACGCGGGAGTGCCTGGCGATCGAGGTCGATACCTCGCTGGGGGGGATGCGAGTGGTGCGGGTACTGGAAGAGCTGAAGCAAAAACGCGGACTGCCGCGACAGATTCGCAGCGACAATGGACCCGAGTTCGTGAGCCGGGCGGTCGATCAGTGGGCCTATGAGCAGGGATTGCAGTGGCACACGATTCAACCCGGACGACCGATGGAGAATGGTTACGTGGAGAGTTTCAACGGGCGCTTCCGCGATGAGTGCCTGAACGAGAACTGGTTTAGCAGTCTGGCTGACGCACGCGAGAAAATCGCGCAGTGGAAGCAGGATTACAACGAGAAGCGACCACACAGCAGCTTGCAATACCGTACCCCGATGGAGTTCGCAGCACAGTCAGCCGCGATCTTCGACAGAACTGATGTCGGGCAAGAGGCCTCAAACGCCGGCCCCTTGCCCACACCCCCATCCCCGCTACGGAGAAAGGTGCATGGGGCCAACAAAAACCGGAGAAAGTCTCATTATCCCTGGACTAAAGATGGGGGGCAGGTCATGTTCTCGCTTTCATTCTGTCCTCCCGAGTCACAAGCTAATCTGTAATGTGAGAGCGCCGGAGCAATACTAGGCCACACGACGCCGCGGACGCGGCGTCGTGTGGCCTAGTATTGCTCCGGCGCTCTCAGCAGCACTCAGGATTAGTGGCAAGGTCACTGATGGATGGTCGCTGCGGACGCTGCAGACAACTCTCCGTGTCAGACGCAGCACACTCCGCCAGTTCATCGGAATCGGAATGCTGAAAGTGCGCGATCCGCGCATATCTCCAAGCTCCCTGGCAGCCCTCTGCGACAAGATTCGTGCATCGTTGGAGCCAACCACCATCGAAAGAATCGCGGCCGCCCTCGCAAATGGGAATGACGCATACTCATGGGAGCGAGCAGCAAACCTTCTTGGCGTACCCGTGGCACAAATACAAGCCTGGATTTCTGCTGGCCAACTGCGAGTCGTGGACACGTTTGTGACCGACAGGTCGTTTGAGGAGTTCTGCAAGAACCATGGGGAGGAGCTTAAGGCATCGCTGATTGATGCGCCCACGGCAAAATGGTTAGTGAGCGAGTACGGCGTGTCAGAGATGCCCGGGAACGGCCGGAGGGTCGCGAAGGCGCGAAAGCATGCGCTGGTGATCAGAACATGCACGTGCGGAAGGAAGATAGCCGGAAACATGTACTTTCGACATCTCCGTCTGTGCCTGTCCGCAGGCGCGGCGACTCCCGGAGATCCATCCAATAAGCTGGATCCCAGTAGTCGAATTCTTAGGAGCGTTCAGTCGTCCAGGTCAACGTACAAATCGGCGTCTCTGCGCCAGTCCTCAAATGAGGGGTAAGGCGCGGGCAATGCTGAACTCCAGACCTCATCACAGTGGTCGGCGTATTCCATGGTTCGAATCGCCCGCGGGTGGCTTCGCACCTGGACGACGATGGCATCGAACCAGCCCTCAGTTTGCGAGTCCTGGAAGAAGTGGTCAGCGATCCAGAGCATGAGCCGCTGCCAGTCTTGTGAGTCACCTCGGGAATCTTGTTGCCTTGCCTTAATGCTGGCGTTCAGGAACCCGGGACATCGACATTCAAACTTGCTCGCAATCTCCGCGGGCAGTCGAGATCCGCGCTCCAGCGCCGGTCGAGCCCAATACGCAAAGGCCTCCCAATCGATATATCGAGCGACGGCCTCGCAGAGGCGATCAGGATGCACCAGCTTCTGCGATGCCCGGGACTGGCGCTCCCCGGCCGTCAGATGGGCAGTCTCGTCACATTGCGCCGCCATGCCTTTCCACTCCTCGAACGAGGGATAGTGGATCGGTTTGGCTTTCTTCCACTTCTCGGTGCACTCCGACCAGCACACTTCGGCTCGCTGGTAGCGCGGGTCTCGAACGGCGTAATACGTGATTGCGAAGAACGAGCCTTCCTGCTTGGCGAAGGCAAAAATGTGTTCGTCAATCCAATCTTCCAGGCGGAAATGAAGAGGCCTGGTCTTGGCTGCTTTGGGTGTGAGCGTTCTTTCAGTTTCGATAAATCCCGGAACACGGGCGTTGAGAATTTCAATCAGCCAATCCGGTATGCGGTCTTCAACGTCCAGGATCGAGCGAACCCATAGGTAGAACTCCTGCCAGTCGATGTATTGATTTTGAGTATCAAGCAGGCGCTGCCACGGAATTCGGCGAGCTTCATCGTCAGCGCGCTGGCGAGCGGCCCGCTGAAGTCGCGCGGTCGAGTCGCGCACGGATTCGCGATTGGATTTCTTCACGCCGGAGTACCTGGGATGGGGACGCAGGGCTGAGTGTCGTCGATCGTCGCTTCGGAGCCCGCTGCCTGCCGCCCCATTTTAGTCGATTTTGTCATTACCGGAAGCCACTTTTCTTGGGCATTGCTGCGGCACTTGCCCTTCAGTTTCCTGCAAAAACAGCAGAAGTCGGCGACTCATTTCCAGATCGAGAAATCTCGCCCCAAAACACTCACGAACTATAGTTCCTCAATCATTTAGCGTCAAACGACAACTATGGGGTGTGCCCAAACAGATTGGTGCTGATAAACAGCGTGAGTCCCGCACTTTAGGTGAGGCAGTCGGTGCTGAGATCACCCGGTTGCGGGTTGATCGAGGCTGGAGCCAGTCAAAATTGGCGCACGATCTGGGATATACGGAACGCTACATCGGCCAACTGGAACGGGGCACCAAGAGCCCAACGCTACGAACGCTCGCCGATCTCGCCCAAGCGTTTTCCATAGAGGTATCCACCATACTCAGATCTGCCGAACGGCGCCACCGGAACAGTGGGAAGCGCTGACCTTCAGCGGCATGGAGTTATGCAATTCAGCGCGGCGGTTGACTATTCGCTTTTTGTTCGCCTACACTGACTGGCATGCCGGAAGAACGTGAACGTGGTGCACTGCTCATCGCCGCCTGCCTGATTGCAGCCATTCGGGTGCGGGGAGAGCCCATCCAGCCAAGCCCCAAGTTGAAGGCGACCATTTACGATTCCGTGCAGCTTGCAGTGCTGGTCTGGCGAGAGATCCAGGCACGCGGAGCGAAGCCGGTAAACTGACGTTTGCACCGGGGGAATTTTGATGGCTGACACGGCTTTCTTCAGCCCAGAAGTCTTCGTATTTCTGCGGCAGCTAAAGCGGCACAACGACCGCGAGTGGTTCGCAAAGAACAAGGCGCGATACCAAACGTCCATTGTCGAACCAGCGCTGTCGTTCATCAGCGGATTTGCGCCCTACCTGGGCAGGATCAGTCCCAACTTCGTCGCCGATGCGCGGCCTACCCGCGGCTCCCTGTTTCGCATCTATCGCGACACTCGCTTCTCACCTGACGGGCGTCCTTTCAAAACTCACGTCGGCATTCACTTTTCTCATGCCAGCGGCAAGGATGCTCATGCTCCGGTTTTCTATCTGCACCTTGAGCCAGACAGTTGCTTCGTTGCGGCAGGCATCTGGCATCCGGACAACCGGGCTCTAACCAGAGTGCGGACGGCTATTGCGCACGACATGGAGCAGTGGGCCAAAGTCCGGAAGAAGCTGATTCTTGAGGGAGACAAACTATCGCGGCCGCCGCGTGGATTCGATGCCAGTCACCCCTTTATCGACGACCTGAAGATGACGGACTTTGTCACGTCGGTTCCGCTCAGCGAGGAGCAAATCTGCAGCGCAAAACTGATGCGGGATTTCGTCTCCGCATGCCGAAAGATGTCGCCATTGGTGGAGTTCACCACGAAGGCTTTGGGGCTGAAGTTCTAGCGAGGCGTGAACCAATGATAGAGGCCGAGACTCTAAAGTCGATCGCCACGCAGTTGATGACCGGTACTTCGGTTAGCGTGGGCGGGATATCCACACCGGTCCGCCGCACGAGTCGACAGCATTTGAAAACCGCCGCATTCAGTGTTGAGGGCCACGAATATGAGGCCATAGAGCAGAATCCGGAGAAACCGAGCCGATGGGGACAGTTGGCTCGCAGCGGTCATCAGGTCGTGCAATTCAAGGACGCAGAAAGCAACAGGTTCGCGGCGGTCGTTGTTGATGGTGAGGTCACGTTCTACGGTGCTAGCAAGAAGCGGAACCAGAGGGTGCCAGAAAATGTTGTCGACGCTAATGCAAAAGGCTTCTGCGCCGCGAGTCGTTTGATGACCGACACTGAACTTGCAGATGAAATCCTCGCGTCGCGCAAGTGCTCGGCGGCAGAAGCGCTGCGGCGGGCGCCTGCGAAGCCCGGCTATTACGCGATCTTCGTAGATTCGCCCAACCAACTGCAAAGTCCTTTTTCGAATCTGCTACTTGAGAGGCGCACCAGGTTAATCTACATAGGTATCGCGACGAGATCGCTCCGCCAGCGTTTGGTTGAACAAGATTTGTTGCACCGGCAGCCCTCAACTTTCTTTCGGGGAATTGGGGCGATCCTCGGCTTTCGGCCTTCACCTGGCTCGCTGTTCGGAAAGTCCAATCAGAATAACTATAAATTCAGTGCAGAGGATACGAAGCAAATCATTGCTTGGATTCATGAGCATCTCTCGGTAAGCTGGATCGAGGCTGATCCGGCGATCGAAGAAGTCGAACAGGGGTTGATCCGGAAGCATTTTCCGATCATTAACACGGACGACAATCCCAAGCCTGTACTGGAACTGGCAGCTCTTAGACGTGAATGCCGGACGATTGCGAGGGCAGCCTGCAGACCCAACACCTAGACGGTAGATTTCAAAGCCCTTTTCCGACGATTTACTCTTGACGCGCCTGCTTCACCATCTCGACGAACACTTCTCTGGTTTGTGACGGGTCGCTCACTTCTTGCAAGAATGCGACTCGAGTTCCCTTCACGCCATCCTGGGTTTTCAACCGCAGGTGGAAGCCGAGGCGATCGACCGAAGTCATCTCCGCCTCCTGTGCCTCAATGCCTGCAAACCGCTTGGCCAGCAAGATGAGCGCATCTTTGTGGTCGGCATTCATGTGCTGCATGATGTCGTTCTTGTGCTCAGCCAGCGGATCGGCTTGTGCCTGGGAGTAGTCCGAAGCCGCCACCCATCCCATCACTCCGAAGCCGCCCACGTAATAAACATCCAATACATCCATGCGGTAAAAGAAGAAATCGTCAAAATCGACCCAATACTTGCTATCTGGGTAACGCGTCAGGTAGACGGTACGCGCTGCTTCCAGCTCTGGCTCCGGTATTCTGCTTACACTCCCTATCAACGTAACTCTGGATGAACCGAGCGGGTCTCCGCTGGATCCGGGCTCTGTCACAAACAGGCTGGCGCGTGGGTCCGCTTGCAGATTCTGCGTATGCATGGCCATCGTGCTGACAAGGAAGATGGGGCGCCCCTCCCCGTCAAGCCCGTAAGGCATCAACGATCCGAAGGGGAAGCCCGGCTGTTTCCGCGACAGGGTCGAGAGACTGCCGATGCGGCCCGAGTACATCAACGTGCGTGCTCGCTCGGCGAACGAAGGCTCGGGAACTGCAGATTGACCACTCGTCGCGCCACTCGCGTGTTTTCCGAAGGATGTGGAAGACACTTATGCTTTCGACTCTTTCTTCGCGGCCCAACGCGCCTTCATGAGTGCTGACAACTTCTTCTTCGCGGCTGCGCTCATCGGACGGCGAACGGCGGTCTTCTTGGGCATGGCCTTGGCTTGCTTCGGTGCGGACTTTCCCTTCCATTTGGCCCATCGCTGCTTCATAGCCTCAGAGATGCGCTTGCGTGCGGCAGGACTCATCCGGCGACGGTTCCCGCCAGTCGATGTCACCTTTGGCGGTCGTCCACGTCGGGGGGCAGTTGAAGTAAGTCCTTCGAGTGCGGAAATGGCCTGGTCAATCCGATTACGTTCGGCCTTGAGATCTGAAACTATGGTTTGGATGTCCATGGAGACCTTTCAAATGCTGCGCCCAGAATTGTAGCAGTCAGGTCTTATTCAATCTTGCCTACAACGTATTTGATTCGTGTCGGAACTTCACAATCATCTGTGAAAACAGAGACCTCCGTCGCTGCCGGCAAGAATCAATTCTTTAACTGGCAACAAGACTCGAGGCCGGGATGGATTCGCTGCTTTCCTTTCGTGTGGGGCTCGTTCATCCCCTACAATATGCCGGTTCGGCGCTCTCCGGTTAGCCGACGATCCAGAAGTTATCGCGTGGAAACGCATCTGAGGCCGCGGTCGTCGCGGCTGATCCACGCTTGTTAAGAAATTGCACCGTGCGATGTCGGTCTCGAAAGTTCCCGGAAGGCGCCCCGAAAGATAAACTGGTGCGGACACAATGCCTTGGAATACCAATTTGTCGGGAACACCATTAGACATCGCCTCGTACACCGGTACACAGCTTCGGGTGGTAGCCGGCCCTGGGACTGGCAAGACGTATGCGCTAATGCGAAGGGTCGCGCGCCTACTTGAGCAGAACGTGCAGCCTAATCGCATTCTTGCCGTTTCATTTACGCGCACAGCGGCAAGCGACTTAGTTGACAAACTGTCGCAACTCGGAGCGCCAGGTGCTGATCAGGTCGCCGCGAAGACACTGCATTCCCTCAGCTTTGGTTTGTTGAGCCGGAACTCTGTATTTCAGATGCTTGGGCGAGTCGCCAGGCCACTCATGGCTTATGAGCAAGACACGATGGTTTGCGACCTTGCGCCGCAATTCGACGGCAAGAAGGCGGTCAACAAACTGATCGAGGCATTCGACGCATATTGGGCGCGCCTACAGCGT
>CAWBKE010000002.1:0-47854 GCA_963789245.1 uncultured Acidobacteriaceae bacterium
AGATCCTCATCCCGAGCGGAGCCGCAGGATTGCTGTTTCTCCGCGAGTGCCTGTTCTTTCACTGTAGCTCGTCCGGGCGTACGTTCATGGCATAAACTAATTCAAGCCACTTACGCACGTCAGCATCGGCCTCCGCAGCAGCTCTCATCATCCTTGGCATCTCTTGCGAGAGAAGCTCCATATAGTCTTCAAAGGTCTTGTCATGAGGTGTGATGTTCTTTGCTTTCGACACAGCATCTTCACCGATGCGAGCCACGATCTCACCAACGCCAGGTGCAACAATCTCCAGTTCAATATCCCCAGCTCGAACGCTCAAAACTCCTCTGATTAGGTCGCGTGTTCGGGAATCAGTAGCCGGAAAGGAGTAGCCAACAATGACGATCCTGTCAACCTTTTCCAGCAATTCGACTGCCTGATCCCATAGGGCACCTATCGTCGACTTATACGTCTCGTATCTCTTTTGCCGCACAGGCGTGATCAAAAGAGGCGACGAGGGTATACCGGCATCCGAGGGCTCTGTAAAAGGCGAAAACAACTTCAGAGTAGCGCTGACGAATACGTGTCCTTCTGGCGCGGCGACCTGTTGTTCAGCGAAAAGATTGCTCGGTATGTTAGGAGGATAATAGCAATAGCAGGTGGCAGGATACCCGCCTCGCCAGCGCCCATGATGGGTCAGGTATGGCATCTTAGATTGCCAAAAGAGGAAGATTGCTCTCGAGTCTGGAACAATAGACGACTGGTACTCTAGCGTCCTCGGTTCCAGTCCCACATATGGAACTAGCCAATTTGTCGAGCCATGCAATTTCAGCAGCTTCCAAGCCGTCGGAAACTGTGGCCCAGTTTCAATTGCACTCCTCCACTCTCCGTCCAGCACGGCTGAGAAATTCAGCCCATACCCTTCATTCGGGCTCCATCCTCCAGAATCGACGAGAGCTCTGTCCAACAGTGTGTCCCAATTGAATGTCATGAAAGCGTCGTTAGGTCCGCAAAGTGTTAACAGCTCCCGATAAAGGGAATCTGAAGGCCCATTTTGCGCTTCGTTTAAGACGTTTGCGAATATGAAGTTCATGTTCGCGAAGACGCTGCCGAAGGAGAGTGCTTTTCGAAAATCATCGTCCCGCAGGGGACCTGCCTCCGCCCTTTGCCGCAGTTGGGTGAGCTCGGCTTCGATGGAGGTCATGAAATCCTCGATATTTTCATCGAACCTGTAGACCTCCGCTGGTCGCACTCCTCGGTAATGCTGCAAAAAAGAGATAAGGGGTGCCACGTGCGCGGCAAAGCCCTGCGACGTGGGGAGTTGGTGGAATGCTTCGAAGAATCCGGTCGCCAATGGCAGCTGAACACCATATCGATTCAGGCCGTAATGATGCGATGCGCCGGCACCGAAAACCCAGAGGGTCCGCTTTGCGCTCGCCAACATTTTGGCTCGGTCGCGAGGATGCAGGTTGCGCCAGCAGAAGGCTAGGAAGCCGTCGTCCATTGAGTCCAAGCCAATAGCGCCCATAACCGTTGGCAATGATTCTATCCCGTTTACCTGACCGGACTCCGGATGTAACGGGGTCGCCGACCCAGCCTTGAAGGGCTGGCGGGTGGCCCAGGCCTGGTGCCCCAGGTTCGCCCTTCGGTTGGGCTAACCTGGGTGACTGCTTCGCGGGGCTGCCTGCGTGCGTGCCGTCCCCGAAGGGACGGGTTTCAGAAACGACCGGTACCTAGCGCTTCCGCGCTGGGCTATCTCTGTCGTCCCGCACCGCGGGACGGCGCATAACTTGTTACACAACCAGAAGAGGCTGTGCGGCACCGGATGGCGTGGCTCAGTTTTTGACCGTGATGGTGGCTGAGTCGACGGCCTTCTTTCCGGATATGCCTTCCAGTCCCGCCAAGATGCCTCTGTACTCGTTCTTGTCACACTGCATGGCGAGGCCACCCTTCTTGTCGCCATCTGCCCAGGTGAGTCCGACAAAATGTTTCTTGGACTTGCTGAAGGCCATGAGGGCTCCCAAGCCAAAGCTCACCACGCCGATTCCAATGGCAGTGCCGATTCTGCGGTGAACATCCTGTCCATAGCTGATGTCGGTTATGGCAGATGCCGGTATGTTGGCTATCTCTGTACCGTCCCGAACGAACCGCGCTCTGTCCTGATCAATATAGAGATGTAGGCCTGTCCCGGACTTAATGTCGGGTAACGAGCCGCCGTCGTAGGTCACTTTGTAACCCGTATTACCGGCGAAAGTGGCAAGCGGAAAGGTGAGGCAAAGCAGGACGGCCAGAAGCTGTTTCATTAGTTGCTCCAAGGAAAACAGAAACTGTGAGAGGAATCGAGGCGCACCCACAGTATTGAGCACGGGGAGCTTGAAGTATGTGATGGCAGTCACGCAGAGAGGTTTGAGCTTTAACTTTGAACTGTAAGGGTGTGTTCTCGCCTTGTGCCGTGCTCAAGCTGCCGGAGTTTGCTTCTTGCGCTTGATGATCACAACGTAGCAGATGCCGTAAACCACATACGCCGAGCCGAGCACGACGAAGAAAATCGTCTGGCTCAAAGTAATGGCGAAGGCCATGACCGACGCAGCCAGCATCCACATGAAGGCCTCGCCGAGAAAGCCGTCCTTCCAATTTGGCCTTGCTCCGCCAGACGGCATCTGCGGCCGTATTGCGGGCAGCAGTCGCGGGACGGCCGCGCAGTACGCGCGATAGCTGTCGCCCTGACTCGCGGCAATCGCAGCTTCCTCGCGCAAGATCAGGCGATAGTCGAACGCGATCATCCCAAGCACAAGGATGAAGAATCCGATGCGGCTGGCCATCAAGCCAAAGCCGAGGGCCAGCAGAATATTGCCAAAGTAGAGCGGATTGCGCAGGTAGCGATAAGGGCCGTCGGCGACGAGGCGCGTGGTGTGCAATCGCATATCGACCATGACTTCAGGATTGAGGTAGGCCGTTCCCCAGGTGCGAACTGCCGCATTGGCGATGCAGAAGAGCGCAGCGACGGCAAAGACCGCGTGATACTCCCAGTCGGGCGCAGGCGCGCCGCGCAGCCGGGCAATCCAATCCACTAGGGCTGCGCCGGCGTTCTGGCGATCGAGGGAGTAGCTGAAGAACGCGACGCCGAATATAGCGCCGAAAAACCAGAAGCGAAATTTGAACTCGGAGTTGCTGGCTGCCAGCATCGTGCCTCCTGCCGCGGGATGCGAGTGGGGCGTGAAGATCATACGTCAGATGCACACCTTGAGTGCCCATCGGGCGACTGCACTTTCGAACAGGGCAGAACAGCCTTTGCCCCCTGTCCTGAATTGCGGCTACAGGCCAGTAGCCGTGAGCAGAGCAACGTTCTACTGTGGAATTCAGCTGAGAAGTCAGCCATGGGCAGTTGCAGCTAACTCGGAGCACCGCGGGTAGGCGGAGCTGCGAGAACAAAGTTCAGTTACCAGTTTTCTGGTAACTGACGTAGGGCCGGCGGGCTTAAAAGGGGGAGCTCGCTGGCCCTGTTGTATTAGACCAGGGCGCTGAACACTCACAGCGCAGAAATCTCAGTCTTCCAGAACAGGGACCTGCCAAGAAAAATAATTATGTCCAGGAATCGCTCGATGCGTATATAGTGTGTGGCTGTTTGGGGCTAAGAACCGAAACTCTGGCCGACGTGTGTAGTCCGGCCGGATGGCAAGGAGAACGCTTATGCGAAGACTGAGCATGATTCTGGCCTGCGTCGTCCCGGTAGTCCTGGGCTTTGGCCTGGTGAGCCCGATGGCGGCGCAATCGCTCAACCCTCAACCGCTGGGTCAGAAGTCTCCTGGTTATTGGGACGATCCACTGAACTGGAAGCAGCAGTTTGTACCGGACTCACGGCCGTTTTGGGATAATTCAAAGAATTGGACGACGACTTACGGGCCCGCTTACCGTGACACCATCACGGCGCCTTCAGAAATGCTGGGATGCTCGACGCAGTTCGCGCTGTGTTTTCATTCGGGCGCGGAGCCTTACCCCTGCACACTTTCTCCCGACGGCCAGTCCGCCAACTGCCTGTGCACGGTCGCCACTACGACCAACTACACGCTGATCACTGCGATTCTGAACCGCTCGGTCTACAACGCGACCGTCAGTGCCTGCTGCGCGGACGGTTCCGGGTGCACGCAAGTCGGCCAGGCGCCGGTTTGCGGATATCTCAACGGTGGAACTCTCATCCCTGGTGCAGACGTAATCTCCACTTACGATACCGGGTCTCGTCTGGACATACTGAAGATTCTGGCGCAAGGGAAGCCGTTCGCTACCGTGTGTCCGAAGGCGCCTTACGCTGCCTGTATGACCGCGCCCTGCACGCTTAACTCAGACGGTACCGCGACCTGCAAGTGTCCCGTGTTCTACGGCACCTTCCAGCTGGCAGGAAAGAACCAGCCGTGCTCCCTGGGCCGCGATCTGGTACCGTCCGCCTCTTACATTCCGGTGTTGGACACCAAGCCGAACCAGTAGATGAGTGGCCGCGGATCATCGTTAAGAAAAAGAGAGGCTCCTTTCGCCGGATAGAGCGGCACGGCACGCTCCGGCCGCGTTTCTCTACTGGTAGCGCAGGCTTTCAATAGGGTCGAAGTGCGCGGCGCGCGCGGCGGGAGCCGTCCCAAATAAAACGCCAACCAGGCTGGAGACCAGCACCGCTATGATTACCGACCACCCCGAGATGGGGACGCGGTAGTTGGTGATGAAGCGGACCGAGAGCGGCAGCGCCAAACCGAGAACAATTCCAACGCTGCCGCCGGCCAGCGAGATGAGGATCGCTTCCACCATGAATTGCGCGCGTATCTCGGAATTGGTTGCGCCTACGGCCTTGCGTACGCCGATCTCGCGGATGCGGGCGTTCACCGTGGCCAGCATGATGTTCATAATGCCGACTCCGCTCACGATCAGGGTGAGCACCGAGATCAGCAGCAGCACCTCGGTCAGCGTGTCGGCAGTCTTGGCGGCCACTTGCAGCAGCTGGGTCAAATTATCGACCCGATAAACCGACTCTGGGCGATGGCGCGACTGCAACACGTCATGGATTTCCTGCGTGGCGCGAGGCACCTCAGCGGAGTCCGACACCGAAAAGAAAAGTTGCTTCACCTCGTCGCTATTGGTGAAGTAGCGGGCCACGGTGTAGGGAACCAGGATGGTGTCGTCGGAGATTTCGGACTGGCCGAAGGTGTCCACTCGCTCACGAAAGGTCCCAATCACGGTGAAGGGAAGTCCGTTCAGCTTGATCTCCTGGCCTACCGCGGAGTCCACCGAGCCCAGGGCATCGGCCAGCTTCTGGGTTATGACTGCGACTTTATTGCGCGCCGAGGTGTCGCCATCGTCAAAGAACCGGCCGGAGAGGATTTGCAAATTGCGCACGTTGAGATACTGGCGGGAGACGCCGAGGACGATGACCTCGCGCTCTTTGCCGCCGGGCACAGCAATGCGATCGTGAAACTGGATCATGGGCGAGGCATTGTTGATGCCGGGAACCTGCTGCCGTACCGCATTCAAGTCGTCAAGGGTGAGGAAGTCGCTGGAAGCGTCGCGGCCATAGATGCCGCCCCCGGCGTATTCCGCAACCATCATGTTGGAGCCGATGTTTTGAATTTGCTGCAGCAGATATTGCTTGCCGGTGAGCCCGATGGTGACTACCAGGATCAGCGATGCCGTCCCGATCACCATACCCAGTGACGTGAGGATGAACCGCATCTTGCCGATACGAAAAGTCTGGAACGCAACGCTCAAGGTATCGCCTAAGACGAACTTTGGATACCTTCGTCCGTTATTCCCGTTGGCTGCCATTCCTGTGTTTTAGACTACTCGTGTGGGAATTCGGCTGCAATTCAGATACCGGTCGCGCTCTACCGTGTCTCGGGTCCGAAGTCTATAAGACGTTGCTTAGTGAGAAACTCCCTCGCCACTGCGCCGGCATCTTTCTTCTCCCCATCGACAGCGTAGTTCATCGCCCGCATGTCATCGGCGGTGATGCGGCCTGCGAGGCGTGCGAATGCATCCTCCGCCCTCGGACACTCCTGGAAAAGAGCGGGCTGCACAATCGTCACGGCGTCATAAGGAGGGAAGTAGTGCTTGTCATCCTCAAGGACAACCAGGCCGAGCGCGGCGATAAGGCCATCGGTATTATTACCGGCAACAATGTCGACTGACCGGTTCTGAAGCGCGCGATAGAGCAGCCCCAGATCCATCACGCGCGGAGTTTCGGCAAAGTGCAGGTCATAGGTTTTGACGAGGCCTTGATAGCCGTCCTGCCGTTCCAGAAATTCGTAACCCACTCCCATCCTCATGTGCGAAGCCACACCCGCAAGTTGCGAAAGCGTTTTCACCCCGAGCCGGTGCGCGTCGTCGCCGCGCATCACCATCGCGAAGCTGTTGTTGAACCCCAGCGGCGGCATGACATCGAGGTTGAAGCGCCGCTTGTATTGCTGCCTCACGCGCTGGTAGACACTGGCCGGGTCGCCGGAAAACTGTTCCTTGAGGATCGCCGCCAGCGCCGTGCCTGTGTACTCGACGTAGGCGTCGATTCGCCCGGCGAGTATTGCCTGTTGACAGATATAAGTTCCGGCCAGATAGAAGCGGCCGTCAACCGGCATGTGACAAACGCTGTGCAGATATTGCGTTAGCACTTCGCCCAGGATGAGCTGTTCGGTAAAGTTCTTGGAGCCGACGGTCAGCTCGGCCTCGCGGGACAAGCAGCCGCTGCAAACGGTCAGCGCCAATGCGGAGAGGAATGTGCGGCGATTCATGGTCAGCTTCGATGCCGTACCAGCAGCTTCTCGACGCCGCTGAGCAGCACGTCGGCGGCCAATGCGATCAGAGCCGCGGGGATTGCGCCAGCCAGGATGACCCCGTTATCCACCATGGCGATGCCGCGAAAGATAAATTCGCCGAGACCTCCAGCGCCGATGGCGGCGGCGATGGTGGCAACGCCAATCGTGATCACCGCGGCAACGCGAATTCCCGCAAGCATGACCGGCAGCGCCAACGGCAGTTCGACATGCCACAGAAGTTGGCCGGAGGTGAGTCCCATTGCAATCGCCGCCTCCCGCACCGGCGGGCTTATGCCGGAGATGCCAACGTAGGTGTTGCGTACGATGGGAAGGAGCGCGTAAAGTGCCAGTGCAACAATCGCCAGGCGATCGGCCCGCGCGCCGAGCCATGGCAGCGGTAGCAACAACCCGAATAGCGCCAGGCTGGGAATGGTTTGGATGACGTTCGTGCTGCCCAGTACCACTGCCTTCCACCTTGGCCTGCGGGTGAGAAGGATTCCCAGCGGGACGCCGATGGCGATCGCCAGCAGCATCGAGACGCCGACCAGCCACAGGTGTTCGGCGGTAAGCGTGGCGACCTCGCGTTGGTGGGTGAAGATGAAGTTCACAGATCGCGTCTGGCTCTTTCGCTAGATATTAGACCCATCTCACAAGCCCTTCTGGGTTGTGTCAGGGCACGACTTTCAGTCGTGCCGAAAAGACATAGCCAGAACGCCGGAGCTTCAGCCCCTGCGAGGATTTTCCTCAGATCAACTTTGAAACATCTGCTGGCGTGTGCGAAATATATCCACATACGCCTTCACCGATGAGTCGGGCGTCTCCAGGAATTCTTTCGGGCTATACACTCCGCGCAATCTGCCATCTTCCATCAACCCGATCCGGCTACCGAGCAGCAGGGCCTCGCTCACATCGTGAGTCACGAAGACAATCGTCTTCCCCAACTTCTGCTGCAGCTTCTGGAACTCGATCTGGATCTCGGCCCGGGTGATGGGATCGAGTGCCCCGAAGGGCTCGTCCATCAACAAAATGGGCGGCTCAGCCGCCAGCGCGCGCGCCAGTCCAACGCGTTGCCTCTGTCCTCCCGAGAGCTCGTCGGGATATCGGCTGGCAAACTCGCCCAGCGGCAGTCCTACCAGCGCCAACACCTCTTCTACGCGAGATGCGATTTTGCGCTGCTCCCACTTCTCAAGCTCGGGGACGAGGGCTACGTTTTCGAACACGGTATAGTGCGGAAAGAGTCCGACATCCTGGATGGCATAGCCGATGCGACGCCGCAACTGGACCGTGTCCCACTGGTCGACGGCAGTGCCTTCAACCCGGACTTCGCCCGAGGTTGCGGTGAGCAGTCGATTGATCAGCTTCAGCGAAGTTGTTTTCCCTGATCCGCTGCGGCCCACCAGCATAAACGTCTCGCCTGTACGGATCGTGAGGTCCAGCCTCGACAGGAGGGTTCTTCCTTGCGGCAGGCGAAAGCCGACACCGGCAAATTGGATGGCATTGCTGGAATCGTTGGGCATTTGCAAGCGCGCGCGAAAATGCCGCTCCAGCCTATCAGAGTTGATTCTTCTTGTGGAATTCCGAGGCGCAAATGCGAATGCCGAGGCAGCATTCTGCCCCGGCATAAATGTCATTGTCGAATTTGTGCTACAGCCTCAGGCTAGAAAGATTAGTAGCGTCCCCAACCGCCGCCACCGCCGCCGCCGCCACCGCGACCACCACGTCCGCCGCCGCGTCCGCCACCGCCGCCTTCGCGCCGCGGCCGGTCCGTCTTGGGACGGGCTTCGTTCACGGTCAGGTTGCGCCCGCTGAGGTTGGTGCCGTTGAGGGCTTCCATCGCCTTGCCGGCCGAGTCATCGTCCGACATTTCCACAAATGCGAAGCCGCGCGATTGCCCGGTGTCGCGATCAGTCACAATGCTGACCCTATCGACTGGGCCATACGCTTCAAACATCGCGCGTACTTGGTCTTCAGTCGCATCGAAGCTTAGGTTCCCCACGTAGATGTTCTTCATTGGTTCCTCGCTTTCAGAGTAGGCCGCTTGCCGGCCGATCCTTTGGCAGCCCTACGCGGCATGAATTGGGGTGATACGACCAAAGACTCAATCGCCTTCTCATTGTCGCAAATAGCAGAGGGCAGCGTTTGCCACCCTCGCTTCGTGCTTCTTGTTTACAGAACCTGTACGTTCTCAGCCTGCCAACCCTTGGCGCCACGCTTCACGTCGAAGCTCACGGCTTGACCTTCCTGCAGGGAGCGGAAGCCGTTCGACTGAATGGCGGAGAAATGGACGAAAACATCTTCGCCGTTCTGACGTGAAATAAAGCCAAAGCCCTTGGCATCGTTAAACCACTTTACTGTTCCTTGTTCCATTTGTTTCTTGATTTTCCTTAATGTTGATGTTGCGTTGGTGAATCGGAAGGTTACAGGCAGGAATCGCTCGAGACAGAAGGAGGGATGGCTGCTAAACGCGCCGTTCGAACACACGCAAACTTAGTATACAACAACTGCCGCGCTGGGCACACAGAAAAGCAACAAGCTAGATGGGACTCATTTTCCAGCCTGCAAGGCCCACAAACCAATAGGTTGCGTAGATAAATGTCGATGCAAAATTCTTCCTGTGGCAGGTTATACGACCTTCCGGGAAGACTAAACCGTGGGAAGCTGGAAAGAAGCGAGCCTACCTCGCGCTGGCCGGATCTGGCGCGTAAGTCTCGCTTCCAGCCTGCACGAAGGTCTCGGTTTCCTTCAGAATCTGCGACACCAGGTCTGCGGACGCCGCCTCACAATAGATGCGTAGCAGTGGTTCGGTACCGGAAGCGCGGACCAGCACCCAGGCCTCCGCTCCATTGCCGTAGGTCGGCGCATCCAGAAAGAACTTCACGCCATCCAACGTCTCGACCTTCTGCACGCCGAAACTACCGATGCTCCCAGGTCTGGCCTGGACGCGCCGCATGGCTTCATCCTTAACGTCGTTGCTGAGGTGAAGATCGATGCGGCCATAGTGATGTTCGCCATATTCCTTTTGCAGATCGCGCACCAGTTGTCCCAGCGGCTTTTCTTCTTCGGCCATGATGTTGGCCAGCAACAGCGAATTCAGCAGGCCGTCGCGTTCGGGTAGATGGCGGGTAATGCCGATGCCGCCCGACTCTTCGCCGCCGATCAGGATGTCGCGTTCCAGCATGAGATCGCAAATGTACTTGAAGCCGATGCCGCACTCGTGCAGCCTGCGGCCGTATTTCGCGGCGATGCGGTCCAGCATGCGCGTGGTGTTGAACGCCCGCACAATTTCGCCCGGCCATTTTTTGCGCTTCAACAGCCACTCCAGGATCACGCAATAAATCTTGTGCGCATCCACAAAGCTGCCGTCTTCGGCGACCGCGCCGATGCGGTCCGCGTCGCCGTCCGTCGCCATCCCGGCCTGGCAATGCGCATGCACTACCGTCTCCTGGAGCATCGCGATGTGCGGTTCGATGGGCTCGGGATTGATACCGGGAAAAAGCGGGTTGAGTTCGCCGCGAATTTCGAAGTGGTGAATGCCGCTTTCGGTGAAGATGCCTTTCAGCACACCGCGTCCGGCGCCATACATCACGTCGATGGCGAACTTGAAGCCGGCTTTCTCGATCAGCTTCAGATCGACAAAGTTCTTGATGGCGGCGATGTACGGCGTCTTGAAATCGGTGACGGTCACGCTGCCGCCCTTACGCTCCAGGCGCGGTGACTCGAGTTCGCCCTCGATCGCCTTCATGATGGCCGGCGTGCCTGAGCCGCCGTAGCCCGCCTTGTACTTCACGCCGTTCCAGTTGAAGGGATTGTGGCTGGAGGTGATCATCACGCCGCCGGCCGCACCCAGCTTCTTCACCGCGTAGGAGAGCGCGGGAGTGGGCGTGTAGTCGTCGGAAAGTCGCACCGCAATGCCCGCGGCCGCGAGAACCTCGGAGATGATCTGCGCTGCCCGTGGGGAAGCGAAGCGGGTGTCGTAGCCGACAGCCAGGCCTTTGCTGGCGTCCTCATGTGTGTGGACGTAATGCGCTATCGCGTTGCCGACGCGGCGAACATTGTCGAAGGTAAAGTCGTCGGCAATGATGCCGCGCCATCCATCAGTGCCGAACTTGATTTCAGTGGCCATGGTGTTTGTTTTGAACGGGCGCGGTTTCAGTCGCGCCATCGCAGTCCTTGGATGTTGTCACCTCGCAGCGATGAGAGCTATCAGCTTCGCGTCAGAGCGCGAACCAATGTGATTTGGCTAATTGCTAACTGCTAACTGCTAACTGCTAACTGCTTCTTCACACCAGCCGCTTCAGTTTCTTCTCGTCCAGATACTTCACCACTTTGCCCACGTCCTGTGCGTGCTCGCGGGTGGTAATCAGCAGCGCGTCGTCTGTCTCCACCACCACCAGGTTTTTCACACCAACGACGGCAACGAACTTGTCGGCATTGGAGTGAATGAAGTTTCCTTCCGCATTGAGCGTGAACGACTGCCCGGCTGCGATGACATTGGCGTTATCTTTGCCGCCGGCATTGCGATGCTCATAGAGCGCCGTCCACGAGCCCAGATCGTTCCACCCAAAGCCGGCGAGAATGCAATAGATGCCTGACTTGCCTTCGCCCTTCGCCGAACGCGGCTCCAAGAGAGCATAGTCCACGCTGATGTTCTCGCATTTGGGATAGAGCTTGGCGAAGGTCTTTTCGAACTTGCGCGTGCCATACGCTGCCGCGATTTCTTCGAGCAGCGGTGCGGTCTTCGGCAAGTGCTCGCGCAATGCGTCAGCCAGTGTCCGCGCTCCCCAGACAAACATGCCGCTATTCCAGAAGAAATTGCCCGCCTTCACGAAGTCCTCCGCAACCTCGGCCGTCGGCTTCTCGGTGAAGCGTCGTACTTGCAACACGCCTTTCTGTGACTCGCGCCCAGCTTCGATGTAGCCGTAGCCGGTCTCGGCGCGGGTCGGCCTGATCCCGATGACGACGATGTTCGCTCCCTTGGCGGCGATCTCGGTTGCACGCTGGATGTCGTCGCGAAAACGCTTCTCGTTGGTAATCACGTGATCGGAGGGAAACATGCCGATCACCGCGTTGGGATCGCGCTTTTCCAGCAGAAAGGCTGCCAGTCCGATGGCGGGCGCGGTGTTACGTCCCACAGGTTCGGCAATGATCTGCTGCTTGTCCAGCTTCTTAAGCTGGCGCACAATCGGAGCGCGCAGATCGTCATTGGTGATAACCCAGAAGCGCTTTGCCTTGGCCAGCGGCAGCAGGCGCTCGACTGTCTCCTGGATCATGCTTTTCTTGCTGTTGAGCGGGAGCAGTTGCTTGGCCATGCGCTTGCGGCTCAAAGGCCAGAAGCGAGTGCCACGTCCGCCCGCGAGAATGACGGGATAGAAGTTATTGGCCAAATCTTTTCACCACAGAGAACACCCTTCGGCTGCGCTCAGAAGCAGGCTCCGGACACAGAGAATTTGGAATTTTGATTCTATCGAAGAATGACGCGGTGCGCGACGCGCGAGAGCTTTCGGTCGTACTCGGGGTGTATGAAGGGTTTCCGGAAGCGCCCAGGATTGGTTATGATTAGGCCTGTTTGCAACAGCCGTCGGCGACCGAACTCAGTTTTCCGTTTCCACCGTTTTGTCCGGTAACGCATAGCGACCCGTGCAGCGGGCGTCCGGGATAATGTGTCTGAACAAATACACAAGTTTGAACCAGCTTGTGGTCTCTAGCAGGATCAGCCCGCCCCACAGGTCACTGTGTTTACCTCGATACCGCTCCTTCCAGTGCCAAATCGTCACTAGCAGCAGGTAAACCGCCCCCGGTATGAAGAGCACCGCACCCGTGAGGGCAAGTACGACAGGAGCCCCTCGTTCCATATATATGCACGGTAGCAGAATGAGCAGGCCGACTAGCGATGCAATACCGAGTCGCAGCAGCCAGCGAAACCTTGATTGCCAGATTGTAGGGTGCATGTCGCTCACCCTACTACAGTTTCGGTGAGTTAGGGAGGTCTTCCACTGGATTACTGGCGATAAATCGCCTCTCACAAGTGGCCGTCACTGCCGGCGTAACCGAGAAGGCGAAATCCGATTGCCTTTGCCTCAGCGCTAAAGCCGTTCGCGCTTTGCGGCTCCGAATTGCACACCTGAGGGCGGGCTGCGCCCATTCTCTGTGGGCTCTGTGTCTCTGTGGTGAATATCTATTTTGCACTGACGGATTGCGGTAGCTGGGCCTGCGGTTCCCCGACCGCCCCCGTGGGCAGCGACATTCGCATCACGTCCAGCTCCCACTGCGGCCGCACGATATATTCACCAACGCAGGCCGGAACCACGACGGCGTCGCCGGTAGCAAAGCTAATCGGCTCCATCCCTTGCGATTCCACGATCCCGGCGCCGCTCACCGCGAGCAGGATGTGAGGCGAAGCTAGCGTCACCTCGGAGTGCAACGGCTCGCGCAACTGCATCTTTTCAACTTGAAAGAACGGCGAGCGTACTAAAACGTTTGAATCAGCACCGGCTGAAGCCGGCTGAGCACAATATTTGTCGGCGTTGACGCGGACCTGAAGAGCCTGCCCTGAGCCTGTCGAAGGGTCCGCTCTACCCACGACCTTGCCGGCATTAGTGCGCAGCCTGGTCGCGGCCAGTCCTTCTGCGATGTGAAGTTCGCGCGGACGGCCGTAATCGTACAGGCGATAAGTGATGTCCGAGGTCTGTTGCGTCTCCACCAGCACCATGCCGCCGCCGATGGTGTGCACCGTTCCGGCGGCGACGTAGAGCATGTCGCCGGCGAAGACATCGACCCAGTTCAGCAGCTTCTCGGCGCGGGTGTCCTGAATCGCCTGCTCGAATTCCGCGAGCGTTACTCCCGCTTTCAAGCCCAGGGCAACTTGTGCGCCGGGATTCGCCCGCAGCACGTACCAACATTCGGTTTTGCCGCAGGGCTGGCCGTTCTTGCGCGCTTGTTCATCATCGGGATGAACCTGCACCGAGAGCTTGTCGCCGGGAAATAGAAACTTCACCAGCAGCGGAAAGCGATTGTCGTAACAGGCAGCTTGCCCGACCAGCTCGCGGCCAAATTTCTTCGCTAGATCGCCCAGGCTTTGTCCGGCGAGCGGGCCGTTGGCAACGCGATTGTCTTCCCATGTCAGCCAGCTTTCGCCGATCGGCTCCTTCACGATTCGGGTGTAGATTGGACGCAGATCGCGAACGCCCCACGGACGCTCGTCGAAGATGGGGACCATCAGGAATGGATAGAGGTTAGGCATAACTCGAAGGACGGCTCTTTGCGATTATAGCGGTCCCTCGACTCCGCTTCGCTCCGCTCGGGATGACACCTCAAAGGAGTTCACACCTTCGCGAAGAACTCGCGCATGCGCTCCAAGCCGCGTTGCAGATTCTCGGGTGAGGTCGCATACGAGATGCGGACGTGATCTTGCGTGCCAAAGCCTTCGCCGGGAACGACCACGACGTGCGCATCGTGAAGCACCCTTCGCGCTACGTCGGCAGCGGAGTTCATTCCGCCGCGCTCGAAATAATGGCTGACATTGGGATAGGCGTAGAACGCGCCATTGGGCGCGGCGCAAGTGATCCCGGGAATCGAGCGCAGCCCGGCGACGACCTGGTCGCGAAGAATGATATAGCCGTCCAGCATCTGCCGCACGCAATCCTGCGAGCCATTCAGCGCGGCTACCGCGGCCTTCTGCACAATCGAAGTCGGATTGGATGTGCTCTGGCTTTGCAGCTTTTGCATCGCGCTGATGATAGGCGCGGGGCCCAGCGCGTAGCCCAGCCGCCAGCCGGTCATTGCATAGGTCTTCGACAAGGAGCCGATGATGATGAGGCGTTCCTTGACCTCGTGGACGCAGCCCGCCGAGAACCGCCGGCCGGTGTGATTCAGGTAAACGTAACACTCGTCGGAGACGACATAGATACCGCGATCGTGCGCCAGCTTCAGCACTGCGGTCATGTCCTCAGGCTTCATGACTGCGCCCGAGGGATTGCTTGGCGAATTCAAGATAATGACCTTGGTGTGGGGTGTGATCGCACGTTCCACCATGTCAGCGGTCAGCGCGAAATCGTGCCGTTCGTCGGTGGCAACGTAGACCGGTTCGCCGCCGGCATAGCGCACGATGTCTTTGAAGGAAACCCAATAGGGCACCGGCAGAATAACTTCGTCGCCGTGGTCGACCAGCACCTGGATGGCATTAAACAACGCGTGCTTGCCGCCGACGGAGGCAATGCAATCCTCGCGTCTGTAGTCGGAGCCGAAGTCGGCAGCGTGCCGCCTGACGATGGCGTCGCGCAGTTCGGCCGTGCCGCCCACCGCCGTGTACTTGGTGAAGTCGTTGCGAATGGCGGCGATGCCCGCTTCTTTGATGTGCTCAGGCGTGGGGTAATGCGGCTCGCCCGCGCCCAGGTCGACCAGGTCCGCGCCGGCTGCGCGAAGTTTCTCGGCTTCTCCGGCTACCGCCAGAGTCGCGGAAACCTCGATGCGTTGAATCCGGTTGGTGAGAAACGAAGCGAGCTGAGTTCCGGCAGCAGTCATGGTCTGGTCCTTATAAGAGATGTTTACCCGTGGCCGAAATATGTCCTTGCGTGATTCTCTGGCGCACCCGCCGCTCCACCATTTCCGGCACCAGGCCATTCAACGGGCCGCCGAGTTTGGCAATCTCGCGCACGATCCGCGAGCTGAGATACGAGTACTGTTCCGCGGGCATCATGAAGACGGTCTCCACCCGCGGTTCCATCTTGCGATTCATCAGCGCCATTTGCAGCTCAAATTCGTAATCGCTGATGGCGCGGATGCCGCGTAACACAGCGTTCGCGTTCTTCTGGATGCAGTAGCTCACCAGCAGGCCCTCGAAAACATCGACGCAAACATTGTCGAGCTGTGAGGTCATGGCTACCAGCATCTCCTTGCGTTCCTCCATGGAGAAAAGCGTCTCGCCCTTGTCGAGATTGCGCGCGATGGCGACGATCAGTTTATCGAAGAGCTTGCTTCCCCGGTGAATCAAGTCCAGGTGTCCGTTGGTCACGGGATCGAACGATCCGGGATAAATAGCGACGATGTCCTTCAAGGGCCCTCGGAGACGGGGATTTACGCTGCCTGATTTTATTCTGGCTGGCGTCGGCAGGCAAACAAGAAGTGGACGGGGATGGTGCTGCGTTCAGGGCCCCGTTGATACCGGCTCGGGTAGTGCGGGCTTATAGGCCCGCGTTAGAGCTGCTCGTTCGAACCCTGGCTTTGAAGCCCAACAATCCAGTAAGACTCGGGACGCGGCGCTAAAGCGCCGCACTACCCGAGCTGATTCAGGGCGTTCTGCGTTACTTCCGTCCGGCGGGCCCTTTGGGCTGCGAAGCGGGCGCGGCTTCAGCATTGGCGGCTGCGGCTTGCGCCTTGTCGGCCGTCGAAATCAAGCCCAGCGCCTTTCGCACTTCGGTTTCGAGCTTGGCCGCGATGTCCTTGTTCTCCTTCAGAAACGTCTTCGCGTTTTCGCGGCCCTGGCCCACTCGCTCACCTTTGTAGCTGAACCACGAGCCTGACTTCTCCACCAGGTTCTGCGTCACCGCCAGATCGATCAGGTCACCCTCGCGCGAGATGCCTTCGCCGTACATCATGTCGAATTCAGCCTCGCGGAATGGCGCCGCAGTCTTGTTCTTCACAATCTTCACACGGGTGCGCGAGCCAACCACCTGCTCGCCGTCCTTGATGGCGCCGATGCGACGGATGTCGATGCGGACGGACGAGTAGAACTTCAGCGCGCGCCCACCGGTGGTCGTCTCAGGATTACCGAACATGACGCCGATCTTCTCGCGAATCTGGTTGATGAAGATTAGGCACGTGTGCGATTTGGCCACGATGCCGGTGAGCTTGCGCAGCGCCTGCGACATCAGGCGCGCCTGCAAGCCGACGTGGCTGTCGCCCATCTCGCCATCGAGCTCGGCCTTGGGCACCAACGCAGCCACCGAATCCACCACCAGCACGTCGATGGCGCCTGAGCGCACCAGGGCCTCGGCGATCTCCAGCGCCTGCTCGCCATAGTCGGGCTGCGAGACCAGCAGGTTGTCGACGTCAACGCCCAGCTTGGCTGCATAGATGGGATCGAGCGCATGCTCGGCATCGACGAAGGCCGCCATGCCGCCCTGCTTTTGCGCCTCGGCAATCACCTGTAGAGCGATAGTTGTCTTGCCGGAAGACTCCGGCCCGAAGACCTCGACCACGCGGCCGCGGGGGAAGCCGCCGACGCCCAGCGCGGCGTCGAAAGAAATAGCTCCGGTGGAGATCACGGAAATGGGAACCACCGCGCCCTTGCTCCCCAACTTCATGATGGAGCCCTTGCCGAATTGCTTTTCGATTTGCGACAGCGCCAGGTCGATCGCCCGGCCTTTTTCAGTTTTCTCGTCCGCCATGAGTGGCGCTCCTTAGCTGCTCCGTCCCGGCACGGTATTGGCGCGGGAGGACAGATTGAAGATGAATGCAATGGGTCAGTGAGGCAGGCGCCGTGGAATGGGCGATTCGCAGTGAAGAGCGCATGGATAACTGACGTTCGCAATTATACATTGAGTTACGCCGAAAAAGCGAACAAATAGCGAAGCCAGCCGGAACGAAAGTACTAGTACGTTCGGGTCTCACATCCAATTGTGACGGCGATTATGGCAAGTCAATGTCTGTGGGCATTCCACGCGGATTTTCACGGAGGCATATCCTTTGGAGATATTAACGCTTCAGTACAATTGGCGGCCTTGCGCACGCTTTTCGCACCGTGTGGCGCAGGATTCAATGGGCCTCGGGCAGTGTGTACGCGAAGTCGTAGGAATGTTTCCCGTCGGCAATGGTGATGCTCATCTCGCCGGTAAGGCCGACTAGCTGGCCCGTCCCGGAATCGGGCACTACCGAGACGGTCAAAAGTGGTGTTCCGCGCGTCATGATGCCGGTGTGATGCAGCAAGAAACTGCCTTTGCGCCCCGCCAGCGTTCCGGTGAACTGTTCGATCGCGACGTATACAGCCGAGCCTTTCACGTCGGTGCCGGCGGTCAGCATCTCGACCCTGCTGGAGCCTTCGAGACCGCCGTGGAACTGCTTATCGATGGACATTCGACTGACGGTAGCCGGCTTAGATTGATCGTCTGCCGCCTGTGGAACCACCTTCACTTCAAATGTTCCGGTCGCGTGTTTGGTCATCGAGACGTCCTTGTTATTCGGCATTTGAGTCTTGGAGGCGTCCTGCGCAGATGCGAAGTGAGACAGGGCGAAAACCAAGTTCAAGGCCACGATGATGTAGTCTGCAGTCCGAATTCCCGTCGTCATATATCGTTGCATAGCCTGACTATCGTTTCAGTAAATCCACCGGCTCGCGGACATCGGTCACGCGGAAGTATTTCGCCAGCGAAGGATAGCGCTGGGCCACGGCTTCGTACATCAAGAAAGCCACATTGCGATAGGAAAAGTGGCCAGCCACACCCGTCCGCAGCTCGCTGATATAGATCGCCTCGGCCAGGTCCATCTTGAACAGGGTGCGCTTGCGGAAGGCCAGTGGTATGACGTATTGCGACTGCTGCTCCGCTTCGGGTGACTCGTGGCCGGCAATCTGCGCTGCGGTATCGCGCGCTCGCTCCATCGCAGCCTGATATCGCCCGGCCAATCCTGCCGATTCGATCTCTACCGGTTCGTCGTAGCCGTGCGCCGTGGTGTAGTCCTGCACAATCTGCACGCAGCGGCGATGGCGATGCATGTCGCGAAAGCCGCCGATGTCCATCAGGATGTCGAAGCGGAATTGCAGCCCGGCGCAAAAGGCGCGCGAAACTTCATCGTGCCGTCCGCGATGACGCAGGCCCATGTCAACGATCTCGCGACGTTGCGCCTCCGGCAACGCGCTAACGACGTCCCGAATCTGCCTATACGGGTGATGCGAGTACTGATACAGCAGCGTGGCTGCCAGTTCGAGCTCCAGCGGATCGGCGTCGAGCAAATCAACCGTCGGGGACGGCTCAATGGCAACGCCTGCTAACAATTCCTTCGCCGCCATCTTCATTTCGCGCCGGGTTTCGATCTCGTAGGCGTTGGGCTCGGCATACTTCATCAATGTGGGCGCGACGCGGATTGGCCGCATCAGGAATTCGCCGGCGCGTCCGGCCATCGCAGGAGACTCGTGCGCAATCTCGTCCAGCAGTGCCCATGCTTTGGCGTGGCTGACGTCGTAAGCGGGCTCCTGAGCCGCGCGGCGCAACAGTTCACCAAGATGTCGCACCTCGGCGTGGGTGTGCGACAGCAAACGCGAGACCTGATTTTCCAGGGTCCGCGCACTGACGATCTGGCCTAGCGAGGTGTTCGTCGCCAGCGGCAGCAGATAACGCGAGAGGTCGAAGGCGCGGGCGCGCAGGGTGCGCTCGTACGCCTCCTGCTTCATCTCCGCAGGCTTGGGCGTGCGCTCGCGAAGGTAGTCAAACATTTCCTCGGAGAAGTGGCGATACTCGGCGAAGAGGTGATCGACGGTATCCCGATACAGGACGCGCGCCGCTGCGTCGTCCCCAAAATCCGGAACGTAGTATCCGCTCTTCTGGAAGTCCTGATAGCGGGTGGAACGCTCTTGCCCGTCCCAGCGCGGCTCATCGACGGCGACCGTCGCGGCCAGGATCGACAGCCGCTCGATGGCGAAGGCGATGTGCGCCAAATCGGCAATGCTGCGATGGCCGTACTGAAAGTAGAAGGTGTTGAGGAACTTTTCGGCCTTCTGATCGTTGATCTCGGCCAGCGATTCGCGCATGGAAAGCGCCGAGCGCGAATATTTTGCCATTCCGTATGCTTGCACCTCGGGATCGGCGCCGTGAACGGCGTAGACCTGGGTGCTGGGCTCGTGGTGGGAAGAAACTTCGCTGTTGTCTGCGTCTGGTTTGTAACCGAGTGACATTGCGGTGAATCATATGCGGTATGGGACAGGCGGGCAACCGTCGAAGCTGTGGGAATCGTGTAAAACTGGTGACATCCCGTAAATTCTTTGCGTAAACCTCCACCTGAAGCCGATCTCGCCTCCGATAGCCGCACCCAGTGGGTGGGCGCGGACTCCATTCTGTTTGCTACGACGCATCGGCCGTGGCCCGCGCCCATGGCGCCGTGGATCATGACTCAGCTCTGGAACGATCTTCTGTTTATGCACTACTCGCTTGCGCCGGAAGTGGTGCGGGCCCTGGTGCCCGACGTTCTGACGCTGGATACGTACGAGCAACGCGCGTGGGTGTCGGTGACACCGTTCTGGATCAACCATCTGCGTCCGCCGGGTGTGCCTTCGCTGCCGTGGCTCTCGCATTTTTCCGAGATCAACGTACGGACCTACGTCAGCTACAACGGCAAGCCCGGCATTTACTTCTTCAGCCTGGATGCCAGCAATCTATCGGCGGTATGGGGCGCGCGCGTCTTCTATCGGCTGCCGTACTGGCAGGCGTCGATGAAGGTGAAGGGCAAAGGCGGAACGAAGATCGACTACCTCTCGAAGCGGCAGCATGGGCCGAAGCCTGCCGAGTTGAAATGCTCGTACGGGCCGGCTAGCCGGCAGACGTTCCACGCGCGACCGGGATCGATCCAGCACTTCCTCACCGAGCGGTACTGTCTTTATTCCGTCAGCCGAAAGCACCTGTATCGCGGCGAGATTCACCATCTGCCGTGGGATTTGCAGGAGGCGGTGGTCGATCTCGAAGTGAACACG
The DNA here is from genome assembly GCA_963789245.1 of uncultured Acidobacteriaceae bacterium. Classification (GTDB taxonomy): domain Bacteria; phylum Acidobacteriota; class Terriglobia; order Terriglobales; family Acidobacteriaceae; genus Bog-257. The sequence goes on from CAWBKE010000002.1 coordinate 20,440, forward strand.
ATGGCGCAACCCGCGGGTCTGCAACTTCCTACTCAGCCTGATCTGGCGTATTTTTCGAGCGAGTTGAAGGTGCTTTTCTGGGCGCCCGAGCGGCTGTTGTGAGGCAGCAATTAGCAGTCAGCAATCGGCAATCAGCCCTCATAACGTTTGATGGAATGAATCTTTTTACTGCCCTACTTGCAAGGAAGCGCGCTGCGTATTGCGTCCGTTAGGATTTGAAGCAGAGAATCGACGATGCGCTGGAACAGCCACAACCCCAAAATCGCGAACTTGACTCCTGGCTGCTGACGGCTGATTGCTGACTGCTGAGTATAATCCAGCTTGCTTCATGCGGGAGGGATTCATGGCAGGAGTGGAAGGCCGGGTCGCGTTGGTTACGGGAGCGTCGCAGGGCATTGGGCGGGCGTGCGCGCTGGTTCTGGCTGAGTCGGGAGCGAAGCTGGCGTTGTGCGCGCGCAATCAGGAGAAGCTGGAGCAGTTGGCCACTGAGATCAACGGCAAGGGCGGCGAGGCTGTCGCGTTCAAGCTGGACGTCGCCAACGAAGACGAAATCAAGGCCGTCGTGAAGGCGGTTATTCCGCGCTTCGGCAAAATCGATATTCTGGTCAACAATGCCGGCATCACCCGGGATCAGCTGGTCATGCGCATGAAGCGCGCCGACTGGGACGACGTACTCGCCACCAACCTGACCGCGCCATTCCTGCTGATCCAGGCCGTCATCGGCTCCATGCTGAAGCAGCGCTGGGGGAGAATCATCAACATCACCAGCATCTTTGGACAGATCGGCCAGGTCGGGCAGGCCAACTACTCGTCGTCGAAGGCCGGGCTGATCGGGCTTACCATGTCGATGGCGCGCGAAGTTGGATCGCGCAACATCACCGTTAACGCGGTTGCGCCGGGCTTCATTGAGACCGCGATGACCGAGGTCCTTCCGGCTGAGTTGAAGGAGAACATCCTGAAGAACATTCCGCTGGGACGGGCAGGCAGCGATGTGGATGTGGCCCATGCCGTGAAGTTTCTGGCGTCGGAGGAAGCGGGCTATGTCACGGGACATGTGCTGAATGTGAATGGCGGGATTTTGATGGGTTAGAGCGGATTTACATTTGTTGCATCTCCGGGTGGAGCACGCCTTTCAGGCGTGCATAAGAGCCGAAGATTCTCGAGGGTGGCTTTAGCCACTGAGGTAACTCTTCGCTGGATTTGCCTCAGCGGCTGAAGCCGGATTGATAAACATCGATCATTTGATGCACGCCGGAAGAGGTTGCTGAAAAAGTTGCAGTTTGTTGGTGATGTGTCGCCGGCTAAAGCCGGCCCGGGAAGAAGAATAAAGGGCTCATCGGCACGACTGAAGTCGTGCCCTGTTACGAAGCCATCGGAAGCGGAGTTTTTCAGCAGCCCGTGAAGTCCTGCTCCACCGTGATGGGGATAAATCGATCGTGAATTGGGATAGCTCAGCAGGATTAGCGCAGCATGAGCGAAATTGTCGAAGCCACAACGCCCGAGCAGATTGAGCAGGTGCGAAACCTCTTCGCCGAATATCGCGCGCAGTTGCCGGTGGAATATTGCTTTCGCTCGTTCGATGCTGAAATTGCCGGACTGCCGGGCGCGTATTCTCCGCCGCAAGGGACGCTGTTGCTGGCGATGGTCATAGGGCAACCGGTGGGATGCGTCGGTCTGCGTCCGTTCCCGCTCGAAGGGCGCTGCGAGATGAAGCGGCTCTACGTACGGCCGGCATTTCGCGGCGACAAGCTGGGGAAAAAACTGGTGGAGCGGTTGCTGCGCGAGGCGCGGCGTCTCGGCTATTCGTCGATGCGGCTGGATTCTCATCCGCCGACAATGCAGGCCGCAGTGGAAATGTACCGTAAGCTTGGCTTTCGCGAAGTCGTTCCTGATCCGCTTGAAGCAGTGGAAGGTTTGATTTATATGGAATTGCAGTTGGTCTAAAACCGTGTCAGTTGCCGGTTATCGGTTGTCAGTCGCACTCAATTTATGTTGTGCGAGAATTCACTTGCCAGCCTTCCCGGCAATGGTTACTATGCAGTCAACCCCATGGCCATTCGCCCACAGGACGAAAACCCCTCATGAACATCGGCGAGACGATCCGCAATTTCCGCCTGCAGAAGAGTATGTCGCAAGGTGACATCGAAAAGCGCACCGGTCTGCTGCGCTGTTATCTGTCGCGGGTGGAGAATGGGCACACTATTCCCTCACTGGATACGCTGGCCAGAATTGCGACGGCAATGGATCTGCCGCTGTCCCGATTCTTTACCGACGGCGCCAGCGACAATGGGAAAGCAACTCCGCATTTGGCCGAAGATGAAGTACGCTTCCTGACGCAGATTCGCCGCTATTCGCCCAACCTGAACGACAGCGACCGCAAGCTGGTGATTGCGATGGTCAAGAAGATGGCCGCGACCACCGGCAAGTAGTGAACCACGGAGACCCAGAGACACAGTTGATGTGGTTGCCAATCGCAGACGGCACGTGGGCGTTCTTATGCTCGCCGCAACAGGCTGCGGAAAAAGTCGGAACAGCAGATCCCTCGCGGCCTGAAGGCCGCTCGGGATGACAAAAAATAAACCGCTTATCGGCACGACTGAAGTCGTGCCCTGTTACAAAGCACTCTAGAATGACTTTTTCCGCAGCCTGTCAAGGCGTGCTCCACCCGGAAAGATTAGGGAAAGGAAATTCGTGGGAAAAATTCAAAGAGCAATCTTAAGTGTTACCGACAAGACAGGGCTGGTGGACTTTGCGCGCAGGCTGGCGAAGATGGGCGTGGAACTGGTCTCTACCGGAGGCACAGCCAAGCTGCTGCGCGATTCCGGCATTGCCGTGAAGGACATCTCCGATCTCACTGGTTTTCCAGAGATGCTGGATGGCCGGGTGAAGACGCTTCATCCCAAGGTGCATGGCGGCATCCTGCACGTACGCGGCAAGGCTGAACATCGCGCCGCGGTCAGCGAGCACGGCATTGAGCCCATCGACATGGTTGTAGTCAATCTCTACGCCTTCGAGAAAACCGCAGGCAAACCTGGAGTGGAGTTCGAAGACATCATCGAGAACATCGACATCGGCGGGCCTTCGATGGTGCGCTCGGCGGCGAAGAACTTTCAGGACGTTGCCATCGTGACTTCACCGTCTGACTACGATGCCATCGCCGGCGAAATGGAGAGCAGCGGCGGATCACTGTCGTTGAAGACGAAGTGGCGTCTCGCGCAAAAAGCGTTTGCGACGACGGCAGCATATGATTCAGCGATTGCGTCCACTCTGGAACGGATCGGCGCGCCCGAGAGGGATGCCGAGAAATTCGCACTCGGTAGCGCGGACCGTTTTCCTGAGACCTTGCGGCTCAGCTTTAGCAAGGCATTCGATCTTCGTTACGGCGAGAATCCGCACCAGAAAGCTGCGCTCTACTCCGATGGCTCTGGGGAGGGAATTGCAAACGGCAAGCAGTTGCAGGGCAAGGAACTAAGTTACAACAACATCGTTGATCTGCAAGCCGCATGGGACCTGGCGCAGGAGTTCCACGAGCCGGTCTGCGCGATCATCAAGCACACCAATCCCTGCGGAACGGCCGTGGCAACGACGCTGGCCGAAGCCTACAAGCGCGCGCTGGAGTGCGATCCGGTATCGGCATTCGGCGGCGTGATTGGCGTGAATCGTCCAATTGATCGCGAGACGGCGATGGAAATGGCCAAGCTTTTCGTCGAGGCAATTGCCGCGCCAGCATTCGACGATGCGGCGCGGGAGACCTTTGCCGCTAAGAAGAATCTGCGGCTGGTGGAAGTTGTCCCCATGGAGCAGAAGTGGGTGTTGAAAAATGTTTCGGGCGGCGTTCTGCTGCAAGATAACGACATGCGGCCGCTCACCGAAGCCGACCTTAAGATCGTCAGCGAGCGCAAGCCAACGGAGCAGGAGATGCGCGACCTGCTGTTCGCGTGGAAGGTCTGCAAGCATGTCAAGTCGAACGCGATTCTGTATGCGCGCAACGGCCAGAGCACCGGAGTTGGCGCGGGCCAGATGAGCCGCGTGGATTCCGCGAAGATCGGAGCAATGAAGTCGGTGCTGGGGATCAAAGGCTCGGTTGCGGCGTCGGACGCCTTCTTTCCGTTTCCCGATGGTGTTGAGGAGATCGCAAAGGCGGGCGCGACGGCGATCATCCAGCCCGGCGGTTCGGTACGCGATCAGGAAGTGATTGACGCGGCGAACCGTCTTGGCCTGGCGATGGTGCTGACCGGCGTGCGGCACTTCCGGCACTAAGAGGCCGTCAGCTATCAGCCATCAGCAAAGGCGCTCTTCGCTGCTCGCTTTTCGCCAGAGCATGGGAATCCTGTGTCATTCTGAGCGAAGCGCACCCCGCCTGCGCGCTCGGAAGTCGAAGAGCCTGCCATGAGCTTGCCGAAGGGACCGCGGTTCTCGAATTACCCTATCCTCGCTCGCCTTGACGCGAATCATCACATCTGGCGAAAAGCGAATCGCGAATAGCGAACCGCGACTTTGCTGACGGCTGAGAGCTGAGGGCCGACGGCTAATTCTGGCTGCGGAACTTCGACAACAATCGCAGGATCTCGAAGTATAGCCAGACCAGCGTGATTATCAGCGCGAAGGCGCTGTACCACTCATGTATTTAGGAGCGCCCATGTTCGCGCCGCTTTCGATGAGATCGAAATCGAGCACGAGATTCAGTGCGGCGATGATCACGACCACAATGCTGAAGCCGATGCCGAGAGGCGTTGCGCCGTTGATGGTGGTGAAGTGTACGCCGAAGAATCCCAGGATGAATTGGAGGAAGTAGAAGACGGCGATGCCGCCGGTAGCGGCGACGATGCCGAGGCGCAGCTTGTCGGTGACCTTGATGAGCCCGGTGCGATAGGCAATCAACATCGCGACTAGCGTACCGAAGGTGAGCGCAACCGCCTGGATGGCGATGCCGTGGAAGCGCATCTCCAGCATCGCCGAGACTCCGCCCAGCACCAGGCCTTCCAGCAGCGCGTAGATGGGCGCGGTTACGCCCGCCCACTCCTTCTTGAAGATGGTGACCATGGCGACGATGAAGCCGCCGATGCCGCCCACCATTGCCGGCAGAGCAACAGCCTGCATCGCGTCTTCGGGAGAGGTGGCCAGCGCGCCAAAGAAGCGGTTCCAGGTCCACGCGGCCGTGGCCACGCACAGGATAATCAGGATCCCGGTCTTGTTGACGGCGCCCGATATGGTCATGGTCTCGGCGCCGTAGGCGACATCGCCGGTGCCGAAAGCGCCACGCAGGGCTGGGTTCGAGGTTCTCATCAATTGCGGCATTCTTTCTCCTTGCTGTTATAGCTTACCGATTAGACGGGGATTCGCGCTAGAGGACTCGTGGAGGACGCTATTCGCTTCTCGCTGTTCGCTTTTCGCCAGATAAATCGAGCCTATTGAGACCCGCGAGTGAGCAGGACTCAAGGATCCGCTGGTTTCGTGCTTCGATAAAGTCTGTGGCAAGTTGCCGATAGGCCCTGTAGGCCTCTATGCTTTCGGGGAGCGGCCACGGTTTGAAATCCTGGAGTGGCAGGAAAAATCTCACGGCGGAGTAGTCCTCCATGACCAAGTCCTGCAGCAGAAAGAACGCGACGTAGCCGTGGAAGTCGCCAAACAGCCGGAAGAAGTCCGCGTACAGCGTGAGTGTGTCGCTTAGCGGACTGCTTTCGTTGAGGTAGTGCCGTCGAATGCATTCCACGGTCAGATCAAAACGGTCCTTGATCCGGTGATGGCACCCACGCGCGCCATTAATTGTCATCCGGCCCCCGATGCGGTTTCCGGGGAACAGCATCATACCGCCGATGGTGTAGCTTTTGCTTCTGAACGCATCCCGATCCTCCACCGGAATCTGATCGATGATGTGCAAGATACGGTGCGCTCTCGAGAACGTGGGAATAACCGAATCGCTCGACAGGAAGAATTCACCCAATGCGGACCGATGATGCAGATAAACGCGGGGAGTGGTGTCGTCAAGTTCGAAGGCCACTCCGCTTGGCAACGATTTGCTCCAAAGACGCTTGTGATACTTGCGTAGCGTTGGACTAAAGGCGTCCGGATCCCTTCCCTCCGGAGTGTCAGACCGAAAGTCGAAGGTGATGTCAAGATCTCCGTTCATGTCCATGTCTCGCGAGGATCGCACTGGTCGCTAGCACTAGAACAAGTTCTCCTGCCCGGTCGCGTTCGTGCGCGGACGCTTGATGCCGAAGTGCTCGTAGGCCAGATGAGTGGCCACGCGGCCGCGCGGGGTGCGGTCGAGGAAGCCGATTTGCATCAGAAATGGCTCGTAGATTTCTTCGATGGCATCAGCTTCTTCGGCGAGCGACGCGGCTAGCGTGTTCAATCCCACCGGTCCGCCCTGGTATTTGTCGATGATGGTCAGCAGCAGCTTGCGGTCGATCTCGTCGAAGCCGTAGCGGTCAACCTCCAGCATCTCCAGGGCTTTTTGTGCAATCTCCTTGTCGATGTTGCCAGTGCCCTTCACCTGGGCGTAGTCGCGAACGCGCCGCAGCAGGCGATTGGCGATGCGAGGTGTGCCGCGGCAACGCGTGGCAATTTCGACTGCGCCGGCTTCGTCAATCTCTACGCCGAGAATCTCAGCGGAGCGTTGCAAGATGATCTTCAGGTCTTCGTGGGTGTAGAACTCCAGCCGCAGGACGATGCCAAAGCGCGAGCGCAGCGGCGCCGAGAGCAGCCCCGCGCGCGTCGTCGCGCCGATGAAGGTGAAGGGCCGCACCTCGATGGTGTGGGTGCGCGCCGATGGCCCCTGGCCGATGATGATGTCGAGCTTGTAGTCCTCCAGCGCTGAGTAGAGGAGCTCTTCCAGCGCGGGCTGAAGGCGGTGGACTTCGTCGATGAACAGCACCTGCTTGTCGCGCAGGTTGGTGAGGATGGCAGTCAGGTCGCCCTTGATCTGCAGCGTGGGCCCCGAAGTCTGCTGGAAGGGAACGCCGAGTTCGTTGGCGATGATGTTGGCCAGCGTGGTTTTGCCCAGCCCCGGCGGGCCGTAGAGCAGCACGTGGTCGAGCGCCTCGCCGCGCGACTTGGCGGCCTGGATGGCGATCTCGAGATTGTCCTTGACCTTGTTCTGGCCGATGAACTCGCGCAGCCGCTGCGGACGGAGCTTGAGCTCGAAGGACGAGTCGTCGTCGAGAGGAACGGCGGAGACGATGCGGTCAGGATTTTCCTTGGGCAAAGGCACGCAGGGCGATAGTAAAGGGAAGAGCGAGCGACGCGCAATGAGAAGCCGGTGAGCAAATCCATCCCAGAGCGGATGCGTCGAACAGTCCAGTTGCATCCAACAATGTCGGAGGCTACCATCACGTTATGGCGAAGGTGAAGAAATTCGACCTTGAGGACAGTATCCCTGCCCTCGACGATGAGGACGAGGAGACTCTCGCGGCGATCGACGAGGGTGTTAAGGATGCCGCGGCTGGTCGAACCATCCCCAGTGAAGACGTGCGAAAGCTTATGCCCCAGTGGATTTCCGCCTCCAGTAGACAGTGAACAGTCTTCTCAAATCAAGTCTTCGCGGGAAGATTGGGAAAAGCAGATCCCTCGCCGACTAGAGTCGGCTCGTGATGACAAAACATAAATAAAGAGTTGCAACGGCATACCTGAAGGTACGCCCCTTCAAAACCGCCGAGATCCTTCGAATGAGGCGCAAAGCGCCCCTGGTTACCGAACGGTCGTTCAGTTACTAAAGTACAATTACTTTTATTGCACTTTCGTAACTTGACCTGATTACCTTCGCATTGCATACTGCATTCACCTACCACAGAACCTGGGAGAAAGGGTTGGAGGAGGTTACGAGGGTCTCCTCTTCCAGCCCTTCGTTTTTTAGCGGTGACGAGCGAGTTACAGACCTTTTGGCTGGTTGCTCCAAAGGCCCTGACCACTCAGCAGGGACACTAAAGAGTAACCAGCCAATTGCTTTCTTCCGGCACGAACTTCCCATCAAACACTCTAAGATGAACTCAACCGGCGAGACCGGATTAAGGGAATGTTCGATCCTGGAGTTCTGCGATGAAAAAGATTGCCGTGGCATTGGTGGCAGTGTTTGCGATGGCTGGCTTGGCCGCAGCGTCGGAGCGGCGCGATGCCGATCTGGACCGCATTCAGTCGGCCAGTACCATCCTGAGCCAGATCATGTCCGCACCCGATCGGGCGATTCCCGACAGCATCATGTCGGGGGCGAAGTGCATCGCCATCATGCCGTCCGCACTGAAGGCGAGCTTCCTGGTAGGCGCCAACTACGGCAAAGGAGTGGCGACGTGCCGCACCGAGCACGGCTGGAGCGCTCCCGCATTTTTCAAGCTGACGGGCGGCAGTTTCGGATTTCAGGCGGGTGGGCAGGCGTCTGACCTGGTGTTGATTGTCCGCACCGTCGACGGCATGCAGCACCTTCTGCACAGCAAGTTCAAACTTGGCGCGGATGCTTCCGCGGCTGCCGGACCGGTGGGCCGCGACGCGCAGGCGATGACCGATCTGACTTTGCGCGCCCAGGTGCTGACGTACTCGCGCTCGCGCGGTCTTTTTCTGGGCGTGTCGCTCAGCGGCGGAGTCATTAAACAGGACCAGGCCGATACCCAGGCGTTCTATGGCAAGGATTGGAGCTATTACGGGCTGCTGAATGGGAAGGTTCCAGTTCCGCAAGATGCCGAGCTCCTGTTAAAGACGGTGGAGAAATACGCTCCAACGCCGAAGCCGATAGTGGCGCCGGCAGCAGCGGCCGCACCAGCCGCGCAGGTTACTCAGCCGGCACCGGCTCCAGTTGCGACTGCGGCGATGACTGCGCCTCCGACCGCAACGACCACCACGACTCCAACTTCAGCTTCGAGCCCTGCGGCAACGCAGGTTGCGAGTTCGTCTGCCCCGGCGACTGCCGCGGCTCCTGCTGACGATGACTCTGACGCCCCAGCACCTGCCGTCGCGCAGAGCGCGGCTCCAGCAGCTACTCCGGTTGCGGCAACGAACGCCCGCTAAGAACCACGACATTCCTTCCTAGAAAAGCGGTGGCATGGCCGCCGCTTTTCTGCGTGCGCGAGCCCAGTTCTCGAGAAGTCGAACAGGAATATTTTTCACTCCCGGGCTCGCTACTGTGCGCATGAGGCTTCCGTCCGGAGCTCAAAACCTGCGCTCCGTCGCAAGAATCGCGCTATCTGCATAATGCCGTCGAAATAGTACGGGCTGCGCGGGCTGCTCTCCGTCTAAGGGATTAGCCAGCGTGAACGCGAGGAAGTTTGCCGACGTTCTCTCAGTTGGTCTGTCCAAGTCGAAAAAGAATAAAGAAGGGATCGTGTTATGGATAGGAAAGGGATCATTACTTCCATCAGTGTGTGCGCTCTCATCGCCGCGATGGCGATCTCCGTGGCGGCAAAAAATCCAAACGCGGCAACTGGGCCTACCGCGGAAAGTGCTTTGGCAGCCGATGAAGAACTGGCGAAGGCGTTGCGTGAGAACGACGCGGATGCCATCGTGCGCTACCTGTCGGATGACTGGGCAGTGATTACCACCCATGGCGATATAGGCGAAGGAAAGGATGTCTTTCCCAGCGGGATAAAATCCGGTTACCGGACGCTCAAAACATTTGAGATTTCAGAACCCCGTGTGCGCCTGTTCGGAAATACGGCGCTGGTGACGACGAAAGTAAGAATCGCTGGTATGTTCGGCGGAAAACCCTTCGATATAGGGGAACGCCAGACCGACGTTTGGATCTGGAAGGAGGGAGCGTGGAAGTGCGTGCTGACCCATGAGTCGAACCTTCCGGACAAAGCCGGTTCCTAGAGCGTGTTTCAGATTCGTGAGCTGCTCTTATTTGTCGCGGTGACGACCGCTAGCCCATCCTCTCGCCCAAAGACGGCGAGAAGGATGGGGGCACCCGCGAATGGGCCACCCGCCTGGCCTGGTTCTTGCGCTACGACAAACCGCTGCAGGGTGCTGGCGAGGCAAGAAGTTCGTCCACATCCGCAAAGCGTTTTTGTACTTCAGGGAAGGCCAGCGGCTCCCATCGCCCCAAAGTCTTTCCGCGAGCATCGTTCACTACGATGACCAGATCCCCATGATGTTGCTTCAGTATTTCGCGCCACGCAACCAGCTCCGCAAAGTCTTCCTGGTCGGTCGCCGTGGCATACAAACTCACAAAGGGAGTCTGAGCCAGCGCATCGTACACGGCTGCAGCCTTCCCAATCCCAAGCGGATGCGCGCCGCGAAAATACGTGGTCGCCGCGAGCGACGAAACAAGCGTCGGCACCATCTTTTTTTGACTCGTCCAGATGCCGGCGGTGAACGGACTGTGCGGGTCCGTTGTGATGCCACAACTCTTATCCACTACATGCGTGGACTCATGCAGCAGCACGTAGGTGAGAGCATCGGTACCTGTCGCTTTGATCGTGACCGTGATTCCGGAACCATCATCGGTAAATACCCGGTGCTCTTTGGTGGTCAGAAAGGTCGAGAGCGGCTCGTCCAAAATGCTGGCGCGCAGCGTGATGTCATACTGCGCGGTCTTGGCGACTGGAGAAGTAAGCCCAGTGCCTTCGCCCGGGATGCCGTCGACGAATGCCAGGTAATGCAGCTTCTGCTCGAGCACCTGCCGATTGAGGGCCGGAAGCGAAGCCAGCGCAGCCTCCACCTTGGCTCGTTCGGCAGCCCTCAGCATGTGCGGTCTGACATCTTCCATCCCGGCTTTTTTGAACTCGTCGACTGCCTCCTGCGATGGTGGTCCTACGCGGGCCATCAACGCTTCGACTCCGGCTGCTTCGCGCTGCGCAGAAGCCTGTTGCGCTGCGTGCGCCAATGGCATTAGGGCAGTGCCGAGCGCCGCGATCAAAATCTGCAAGCGTATCCATCGAGAATGCTTGCGATTTGCGAATGGACCAACGATTCTCGAACTCTTCCTGTGTATAAGGGACATCGGTTGTTCCTGGCATTTCAATTCGCTTCCGCGGAGCCACGCTGGTGCGGTCCTGTTCCATCATACCGGCGAATGGGGCGGTTTTCGGGACCCCGGGGCAGTCCGTCATCGATCGCCTGCCAGTGTGCCCGCAGTCACAGCCCGAGGCAACAATCCGTCTACGCTGCCGGACATGGAAGGATACCCACCCGCTCGCCAAAAAACGGCGAGAAGGATGGGGCACTCGCGGTTTAGGAGTCATCCCGAAAGGCTGGGCCACCTGTCAGTGATACGTCGCACTCACCCAGGCCTCGATCTGGATCTGGATCTGGCGCCGGTGATTCGCTACTGTTTTCTTTTAGCCAATTCTGCTTCGTAAACCGCCTGAAGCTTTTGCATTTGCATTGCAAAAATACGCTTAGATTTCGTCGATCGCCGGACGTTTGTTGGGGGGCTCGACTTCCGAAGATGGGTTTCGCGAAGTTCAGCCATAAATTCTGCCCTCAGCTTAGGTCCTCCTTCTTCCAGGACCCGAGCCAGACCCTTCACCCTGGTGGCCGGCAAATTCTTGTGTCCCCATGCAACCATCTCCATCAGAAGAGGAAGCAATTCGATGCCTCGTTCCGTAAGACTGTAAATGGCTTTCTGTTTATGGCTGGGGTCGTGAGACTTGACGATGACGCCTTGCTCGACAAGTCTTTGAAGACGATCGGCCAAAATGTTCGACGCAATCCCTTCCACAGACTTGGTCAGAAGCTCGCGAAAGTGCCTTCGGTCCACGAAAATGATGTCGCGGATAACGAGCAGACTCCATTTATCGCCAAACATTTCGACCACTTGGTTGATAACGCACCCTGACCTGTGATCCTTGTGCACTCTGCCTCCACTCCGGTTGGGCGTTGCCTGCCCCAATGATTGTACAACTGGTTGCATATGATAACCAGTTGTGTTGCGGGTGTAGGGGCGTGGGTTCCGACAACTTCTTGCATTTCAGAGGCCGTCGCAGCCAGGGCCTAGAGGCCATTAACCTTCTCGTCAGTGTCTAATTACCAGTAGCGCAACTAGTTGTTATATACAACCGGTTGCATACCACTATCAATATCCGTTTCCCCATAGAATCGTTGCTGCTAAAGTCCCGTTTCTTGTAGATGTGGGTCGGCTTTCCGCAATCAAGTCTGCGAACGAATGCAATTTCAAATAACGCTTTCGTGTAATCGCACTCCCCCGCGAGTAGTCCATCTCCGATTTCCTTCATGCCGTAACGAAAGCTGAGGTCAGGCAGTAGATGGCGGAAGTTGATGGCAGCTCACATGCCCTTGTATACGCCATGCACTGAACACCGCACGCTTCTGCTCTGAGTTGCGCATTAGCGGTTGGCCTACGCCAAGTAGGTTCCACCATGACCACTCACTTCAGCACATCAGGAGGAGTTATGAATCGATTGCAGCTTGGGAAGGTAGTAAGTGTCGTACTTCTAGCAGGTGGCTTAGCCACCGCTCAACACATCACTTCGTTTAGTGCCCCGGGCGGAGGCACAGGCTTCGACCAGGGCACCGGTGGCTTCGACATCAATCCGCAGGGGGCGGTCGTGGGATCGTTCCATGATGACAATAACGTCTTTCACGGCTTCCAGTGCATTGCCCCGTGCAACACGTTCAGCGAATACAACGCTCCGGGCGCCGGCACCGGCGCCAACCAGGGCACAATCACGTTCGGCAATAACCTCTTCGGAGAGACGGTGGGGTTCTATGTCGACGCCAACAACGTGGCCCACGGCTTTGCCACGGAGTATCCGTTCAAGAATTTCACGAGCTTGAACGTTCCCGGCGCCGGGACAGGCGCCAACCAGGGCACCTTCGCGGGCAACGTCAACCCCGGCGGAGAGATTGCCGGATACTGGGTCGACGCTAACAATGTGAATCACGGCTTCGTCTCTTATCCGCCTTACCGCAACTACACCTCATTCGATCCTCCGGGCTCGGTGAACACCTTCACTGCGGTGGCTACCTCCCTCAACCTGGAAGGAACGGTCGCGGGCACCTACTTTGACGCCAACGGCGTGGCCCATGGCTACCTGCGCTATGCCAACGGCAGCTTCACCGAGTTCAACGTCACCGGCGCAGGCACGGGAGCGAACCAGGGCACGGAAAGCGACAGCATCAGCGACCTGGGCGCCGTCGCGGGAAACTACATTGATTCGAACAACGTGAATCACGGCTTCGTCCGGAGCCCGACCGGCGAGATCACCAAATTCGACGTTGCGGGCGCGGGCACCGGCGCGGGTCAAGGCACCATACCGGAAGGCATCAATCTTCTGGGCCTGGTTGCTGGAATGTGGGTCGACGCGAACGGCGCAAATCACGGCTTCGTGTGGACTCCTTGGGGCGGCATCACTAAGTTCGACGTGCCGGGAATCGGAACGGGCGCGAACCAGGGCACCGAGCCTGCGACCCCCAACGTGTTTGGGGTAATCACCGGACAGTGGGTCGACGAGAACAACGTGCATTACGGCTTCCTGCGGACCCCGTAAGGCGGGTGGCTGTAGATGATCAAGACGTTGTTCCCATCGACGGAAGAGAACAAATGTCGGGGGTTAGAGTACCAGGCGGTGCAAAAGACGGCGCGATACGGCCGCGCCTTGGAAAATCGGGAGCAGAACAACACATCCCGATTTCCCACTTTCGCACCGCCCTGCTACTGCGATCTTTAGTCTCCCTGAAAAGAGGAACAACCTGTTGAAAGATCACAGGTGGCCCAGCCTTTCAGTTCGGAGGGGACATCAGGTTCATAAAACGACGGTGCCCCACCCTTCTCCCCACCTGTTGGGGAGAGGGTGGGCCCAGAGCGAATAGAGTGAGTGTGGAGGGAAAGAATGGGCCACCGGGCGTAGCACGATTCTTCGTTACATAATACGACCGTTGCGGTTTGACCGCGATTTTGCCGGGTGCTACCGTCGAAACCGAATCCTCCGATGGGTTACAGGTTGCAATACTGGCCGGTGGCGCTGTTGGTGCGCCTGATGGGGCGGCTGCCTCGTCCCATGGCGCATGGCGTCGGCATCATGATTGGCGGCTTGGTGTACTACCTGCATCCTCGGCTGCGAAGGGTGGGGCGACGTAACCTGGAGATGGCGCTGCCGGAGAAGACTGCGGCGGAGCGACGCAAAATCCTGCGCGGAGTTTATGTGTCGCTGGGCCGGCTGCTGGGCGAGGCGTGCCTCTTCCCGCGTTATACCCGGGAGAACGCGGCGGCCATCGCGGTGTATCGGGGCTTCGAGAACTTCGAGGCGGCGGAGCAGCGCGGCAAAGGCGTCCTGCTGCTGACTGCCCATCTTGGAGGATGGGAGGTGGGGTCGTTCTTTCACGCGTTGCAGGGACATCCCATGAAGATCGTGGTGCGGCCGCTGGACAATCCCTATGTCGATGCCCTGGTGGCGCGCTATCGCGGACTGCATGGCAATAGCATGATTGCGAAGCAGGAGTTCGCGCGCGGCCTGATCGCGGCGATGAAGCGCAACGAAACGGTCGGCATCCTGATGGACACCAACATGACGCCGCCGCAAGGCGTCTTCGTGGACTTCTTCGGCATGGCAGCCTGTGCGGCCAGCGGCGTGGCCCGCATCGCGCTCCACACGGGAGCCACCGTGGTTCCCGCCTTCACCATCTGGGACGCGGTGCTGCGGAAGTATCGCGTGGAGTTCGATCGCCCCGTGGACCTGGTGCGCTCCGGCGACGACGACGCCGACGCGGTCGCCAACACCGCCAAGTTCACTGCGGTCATCGAGAGCTACGTCCGGCGCTATCCCGAGCAATGGCTCTGGGTGCATCGCCGCTGGAAGACGCGGCCTCCGGGGCAGCCGCCGTTGTACTGAAGAGCGGAATCGGCGCGCAGTTCGCCCTTGGAGCCTTCGACGCCGCTCAAGGCGAGCTCCAGCCTTGGGCAAGCTGGTCCTACCAATCCCGAGCCGGTTGTGACTTTAAGAACGTGACCGACTACGCCCCTACTTGCGTGTGTTGGCCGCTATCTGTTCCAAGAGGTGGATCATTATGTTGGTCTTGCGGATATAGACCGTAGGGACATAGATCGCCAGCAACGCGATCATTACCAGACAAACACCGACCAGGTAACTCATCCAATACATAGATGCCTCCAAAGTGGGTTGTGGCTGGGAAAGCGAGGCCAGTATGCGCGCCTCGCAAGCCGATGTCAATGACGGCGGGCACGGGGAGCAGCAATTAGCAATTAGCAGTTAGCAATTAGCGAAGCTCTGACTAAGTATTGCGAAGCTCTGGTAAGCGTAAGAGCAAGCACACCGTTGACGGATGGGTTGGGGTTATGAGGCGGGCTGATTGTGTTTTGCGGCCCAGGCTTTGGGTGTGAGTTCTGCTACGCGATGGATGGAGAAGTTGTTGAGACCCGGCAGCACTGCGGCGAGGTATCCGCGCACCGGGATATTCATGCGACGGCAACTCTCTATTACCGAGAAGATCGCCGCAACTTTCGGTCCGGCCTGGGCGCTGCCGATGTGTATCCAGTTCTTTCTGCCAATCGCGATGGGGCGCATGGAGTTCTCCGCGAGGTTGTTGGATAACTCCAGCTCGGGGTATTCGAGGAATCGTATGAGCTTGTTCCATAGTGCCAGCGTGTAGCTGGCGGCCTTGCCCGTAGCGCTCTGTGGCAAGGCGTTCTTCTGTGCCTCCAGGGTCTGTGCACGGATTTCGTCCAGCAGCGCAGGCGCCTTCTCCAGTCGCGACCCATGACGCGCGGCGTGGTCCATGTTCTTCTCGCGCGCTTCGGCATCGATCGCAAACAGATCATTCATCGACTTCACGATGCGCGTTGCCGCCTGATCCTTCGGGTTCAGCTTAACCGCGTCGATGAACTTTCTCCGCGCATGGGCCCAGCATCCAGCATGGACGATCTTCGGCCCGCCGATGCGGTCGTAAGCGGCGTAGCCATCCGTCTGCAAGATGCCTTCGAATAGTTGAAGAAACTGCTTGGGCCCTTCTTCGTCCGCGCCCCAGCCGGAAGTCGAAGACGACATTAACGGCCACTTCGATTAATAAAAGGGATCTGAGCGAGCGCGACATCTGCTCAAAGTTCATCGGTCCTGCCGTCAAACGCGCCGGCTGGGACGGGATGATGCAGATCCGCGAAGAGGTCGCTTTTACCAAGGGCCGCATCATCGTCCGTGGAAAGCTTGTTACCCGTGGTAAGCCGAAGCGTGCGGACTACATCCTCTATTACAAGCCCAATATTCCCATCGCCGTGATCGAGGCTAAGGACAACAATCACAGTGTCGGCGACGGCATGCAGCAGGCGCTAGACTATGCCGTAACCCTCAATATCCCTTTCGTCTTTTCCTCTAACGGCGCCGGCTTCGTCTTCCACGACCGGACAGGCCTCAATCCTGAAAAGGAAACTTCCCTTACCCTCGACCAATTCCCTACACCAAAGCAGCTCTGGGAGAAATATTGCAGCGGGAAAGGCCTCACCCATGACGAGGAAGAGGTCGTTCTGCAGGACTATTTTGACGATGGCAGCGGCAAGGCTCCCCGTTATTACCAGGTGAATGCCATCAATGCTGCGATGGAGGCGATTGCTAAGGGGCAGAATCGGGTCCTGCTGGTCATGGCCACCGGCACCGGCAAGACCTACACTGCGTTTCAGATCATCTGGCGCCTGTGGAAGGCCGGCCGCAAGAAACGCATCCTTTTCCTTGCCGACCGCAATGTTCTGGTCGATCAGACCATGGTGAATGATTTCCGGCCGTTCGGCCCGGCAATGGCAAAATTGAGCACGGGCGCCAAGACCATTGAACGAGAGGATGGTAGCGAGGTCGAGCTCACGACGGCCCTCGACAAGAAGCGTCGGATAGACACTGCTTATGAGATTTACTTAGGGCTGTACCAAGCCATCACCGGACCAGAGGATCGCCAGAAACTCTTCCGGGAATTCTCGCCCGGATTCTTTGATCTCATCGTCATCGATGAGTGCCACAGAGGAAGCGCGGCCGACAACGCGGCCTGGCGAGAGATCCTCGAATACTTTTCGGCCGCGACACAGATTGGTCTCACGGCGACGCCAAAAGAAACGAAATACGTCTCCAACATCCACTACTTCGGGAAGCCGGTTTACACCTACTCCCTGAAGCAGGGCATCGAAGACGGATTTCTTGCCCCGTACAAGGTCATCAAGGTGCATATCGACCTGGATGTCCAGGGCTACCGACCAGAAAGGGGAGAGGTAGACCGCGATGGCAATGAGATTGAAGACCGGATCTACAACACGAAGGATTTTGACCGAACCCTCGTCATCGACGACCGCACCAAACTCGTCGCCAAGAAGGTCTCTGATTTTCTGAAAGAAAGCCATGATCGGTTTCAAAAGACCATCCTCTTCTGCGTCGATGAGGAACATGCCGCCCGCATGCGCCAGGCGCTCATCAATGAAAACAAGGATCTCTGCGACGAGAATCATCGCTACGTCATGCGCATTACAGGCAGCGATAACGAGGGCCAGGCGCAGCTCGGGAACTTCATTGACCCCGAGGCTAAATATCCCGTCCTTGTCACGACCTCTCGGCTGCTTTCCACTGGCGTAGATGCTCAGACCTGCCGTCTTATCGTGCTTGACCGCCCCGTGGGCTCCATGACGGAGTTTAAGCAGATCGTCGGTCGCGGCACACGCGTACACGAAGATACCAAGAAGTTTTATTTCACGCTGATCGACTTCCGGGGGGCGACTAACCATTTCGCAGATCCGGACTTCGACGGTGAGCCGGTACAAATCTATGAGCCCGGCCAAGACGATCCGATGGTTCCCCCCGATGACGTGCCGCCTCTGGATGAAAACGGTAACCCTGTTCCCGCCGAGCCGTCACCGGACGAGGTTATCGTCGCCGAGCCGCCAGATATCTCAATCAACACTGACCCGGAAAAACAGCGCAAAATCTATGTCGATGGGGTAGGGGCCACCATCGTCGCCGAGCGCGTGGAATATCTCGATGAGAAAGGCAAGCTCGTCACCGAAACGCTGCGGGATTTCACGAAGAAGGCGCTGAAGAAGCGTTTTGCCAGCTTGGACGATTTTCTCAAGCGCTGGAAATCGGCCGAGCGTAAGCAAGCCATCATCGAGGAACTCGAAAATGAAGGCCTGTCACTGGACCCGCTAGCCGAGGAAGTCGGCAAAGACCTCGACCCCTTCGACCTCATCTGCCACGTCGCGTTCGACCAGCCGGCGCTCACGCGTCGCGAGCGTGCAGACAATGTCCGCAAGCGAGATGTTTTCACGAAATACGGTCCTCAGGCCCGCGCCGTGCTTGAAGCGCTGTTGCAAAAATACCAGGACCAGGGCGTCATCGATCTCGGCGACCCGAGGATTCTGCAGATTCCACCGCTCGATACGATGGGAACGCCCCTCCAGCTCATCAAGCAGTTTGGGACGCGCGCGGATTTCATGGTTGCTGTACAAGAACTTCAAACCGCTCTTTATCAGAAGGCCAGCTAAGTCATGTCCGTACGTAACACCGTTAAATCCATTCAGGACATCATGCGCCAGGATTCCGGCGCCACTGAAGCTTCTTGGGAATAGGGCAGCTGATCCGGAAGGCATCACAGGCGAGGAGCTGCTCGCCTTCATTAACTCCGATCTTTTTCCGAAACTGAAGGAGCTCTCAGTTGCGGGGGAGAAGGCCGACCGCCGCCGCGTCGTGCGCGAGGTATTTGAGGACGCCTACAACTACATGAAGTCGGGCCAGCTGGTGCGGCAGGTCATTAACAAAATTAACGAAGTTGATTTCAATGATCTTGCAGAACGCCAGCATTTCGGCGACATCTACGAGCAAATCCTCAACGATCTGCAGAGCGCCGGCAACGCCGGTGAATACTACACTCCACGTGCCGTAACGGCGTTCATGGCAGACCGCATCGACCCTCACCCAGGCGAAATCCTTCTAGACCCGGCCTGCGGCACTGGCGGCTTTCTCACCTGCTCTATCAAGCACATGCGCAAGCGTTATGTCAAAACTGTCGAGAATGAACAGCACATGCAGGCGGGTCTCCGCGCCGTCGAGAAGAAGCAGCTACCCCACATGCTGTGCGTGACCAATATGCTTCTGCATGGCATAGAGAACCCGAGCTTTGTTCGCCACGACAACACACTGGCCCGACCGTACATTAGTTACGGTCAGTCGGATCGAGTGGACATCGTTCTCACCAACCCTCCCTTCGGGGGGCGCGAAGAAGACGGCATTGAGAGCAACTTCCCCAGGCACTTTCAAACGCGTGAGACCGCCGACCTCTTCCTTGCACTTATCATCCGTATTCTGAAGCCCGAAGGCCGAGCCGCAGTAGTGTTACCGGATGGTTCATTGTTCGGCGAAGGGGTGAAGACGCGGCTTAAAGAACAGCTGATGGAAGACTGCAACCTGCACACTATCGTCAGCCTGCCCAATAGCGTGTTTAAGCCGTATGCCAGCATCGGCACCAATCTTTTATTTTTTGAGAAAGGCACGCCCACTAAGGAGACCTGGTTCTACGAGCATCGAGTACCCGACGGCCAGAAAGCCTACTCAATGACCAAGCCCATCCGCGTTGAGCATCTCAAACCCTGCGTTGATTGGTGGGGAGGTGCTAAGCGCAAGGGAAGGGTGGAAACGGAAGTAGCATGGAAGGTTACTTCCAACGAGGTGAAGGCACGCGGCTATAACCTTGACTTCAAGAACCCCCACACCGTCGCAAACGACCATGGCGAACCGGAGGAGCTACTCGCCAAACTCAATGACGCTGAGGGACAAGCCGCCGTCCTACGAGACCAGTTGAAGGCCATCTTGGCGGAGGCGCTTTTACGATGAATCGAGATCTACTGCTTGCCCATTTCGATCGCATTAGTGAAGCTCCAGACGCGATCCCACATTTGCGGCAGTTCATTCTTGACCTTGCAGTTCGAGGAAGCATCGTTCCCCAAGACCCGAACGAGGGGCCGGGCTCTGACCTGCTAGTGCGAATTCAAGCGGAGGAAAGGCGACGGCAGAAAGACGAACGCTTGAGGCAGCGGCGCCGTCTGCCGCGTTTGACAACCGACGAAATTCCGTTTGAGTCTCCAGATGGCTGGAAGTGGCTGCGGGTCGCCGAATTGGGGATCACTCAAACAGGAACGACGCCGTCTTCAAACAACCCAGAGTACTTTGGGGATTACATTCCGTTCCTGAAGCCCGCCGACCTAACCGGGAAAGAACCCAACTACGCCGGGGAAGGACTCTCTAAGCAAGGAATTGCCCATTCTCGCCTCATACCGAGCAACTCTGTATTAATGGTCTGTATTGGATCTTCTATCGGAAAGGTGAATGTCACCGACCGGGACGCGTGTTGTAACCAACAGATAAGCACGGTTACCCCCTATCTGGCACAGCTCTCCAGATTCGCATCTTTTTCATTGAAGGCATCCTACTTTCAAAAACTGGTGAGAGCCAGGGCCGGCATGGGAACGCTACCGATTATTAGTAAGGGAAAGTGGGAGATATTGCCAATTCCGCTTCCGCCGTTTGCCGAACAGCAACGTATCGTGGCCAAGGTCGATGAATTGATGAGTCTTTGTGACCAGCTAGAAGTTATGCAGGAACAGCGGGATAACCTGCGATACAGATTGGCGGCGGCGTCCCATCACCGCCTTAACACAGGATCGGATGCGCTTAGCATTCGCAAGAGCGCCATTTTTTACATTAATCATTTCGGAGCTGTTAGCGCCCAGCGCGAACAGATAAATCAACATCGTCAGACTATTCGCAGCCTCGCCATTCGTGGTTATCTAGTCCCTCAAGACGCAAACGAACAGCCAGCGTCTGAACTTCTAAGGGAGATAATGGAAGACAGGGCGCGTTTGGTGAAGGAGGGTAAGACAAAAAAGCTGAGTAATTTGCTGCCTATTGCACAGTCAGATGCTCCTTTCGACCTGCCTGCCGGATGGATTTGGACGAGGCTCGGAGAACTTGCGTCATTGGTCACGAGCGGCTCACGTGATTGGGCAAAATACTATTCGCGCGAAGGCGCGATCTTTGTTCGAATGGGCAACCTCTCCCGAGATTCATATCAGCTGAGGCTAACAGCCCGTGGTGCAAGTCTAGATTCGTAAGCAAAAAACATCTGAAGTATCCACACAATCTCTTCGTAGAATCACGGTATGGCGATGGGCACGCGCAAGCAGCGGGAGAAGCAAGAGGGGATATGGATCGCGCACACGGAGTTGGCCGCAGCGCCGGGACATCCCTTCTACCAGAAGCTGAATGAGTTGCTGGAGGCCGAGCACTTCGACGAGTTCGTGGAGGGTCGGTGTGCGAAGTTCTATGCGGCCAAGTATGGACGGCCCTCCCTGACGCCGGGGATCTACTTTCGTTCGCTGCTGATCGGATATTTCGAAGGCATCGGGGCGGAGCGCGGCATTGCTTGGCGGCTGGCAGACTCACTGGGGTTGCGGCGTTTTGTGGGCATTGGGTTGGACGAGAACACGCCGGATCACTCGACGATATCGCGCACCCGGCGGTTGATCGATGTGGACACGCATCGCGAAGTATTCGGTTGGGTGCTGGGGGTTCTGGCGGATCGTGGACTGCTGAAGGGGCAGCGGATTGCCATCGATGCCACGACGCTGGAGGCCAACGCAGCGATGCGCTCGATCGTACGGCGCGACACGGGGGAGAGTTACGAGGAGTTTCTGGGCGGATTAGCGAAGGCCTCGGGCATCGCAACGCCAACCCGCGAAGACCTGGTGAGACTGGACCGCAAGCGCAAGAAGCGCACGTCGAACCAGGAGTGGAAGAGTCCAGCGGACGAGGACGCGCGGATCGCGAAGATGAAGGATGGGCGTACCCACTTGGCGTACAAAGCGGAGCACGCGGTCGATCTGGACACGGGCGCGGTGGTGGCCGTCACCTTGCCAGGTGCGGATAAGGGCGACACGACAACCTTGGACGCAACCCTCTGCGAGGCCGGCATGACGCTGGCGGAATTGGCCGGGCGCGAAGCGGAGGTGCGGCCCGACCATGAGCCCCAGGTGAACGTCAACGGGATCGAAGAGTTAGTTGCCGATAAGGGCTATCACAGCGGCGCCGTCCTCCAGCGGGTGAAGAGTTACCAGGTCAGCAGCTACATTCCGGAGAAGCAGCAGAAGGGGCGGCGTAACTGGCAAGGCAAGGCGGCGGAACAGCAGGCAGTCTACGAGAACCGGCGGCGGGTACGAAGCGAGTACGGCAAGAGCTTGCTGCGGCGACGTGGCGAGTTGGTGGAACGCAGCTTCGCACACTGCTACGAGACCGGCGGTATGCGGCGCTGCCATCTGCGCGGACGGGACAACATTCTAAAGCGACAGTTGGTTCATGTCGGAGCGTTCAACCTGAGTCTCATTCTGCGCCACCTGCTCGGTGCGGGTACGCCGCGAGAGCTGAGCAACCGCTCCGGCCAGCTTGTACTGAGCCTATTTTTGCTGCTCTGGTATGGGGATGGTCAGCAACAATGTCGCTGCAGCCGTATCTTCGCACCGGCTACCAAGCACGTCGCAAGATCGCGTGTCCGAATGCGCTGTCCGCTGCGCAGAAAATCGGCTCCTTCCACCACGGCCTGCTAAGGGTAAATTTTGGGGCCGTCTGACAAGGTTACGGCACGATCTCATACGCCACACCCTGCCCGTACACGCCACCCTGGTAGGCCGTGCCGTAAAGATCTCCGGCTTCGTCTATTGCCAGCGTGCCAATTGGGCCGGAGCCGTCCAAACCACCAGTGAAGAAATGCAGGATGCTCTCTGTCCACTGACCTCCGGAGGACGGCGTCATCTTGAACACCGTACCGTACCCAGAATAGCCAGGCACGATGCTGTTACCGCCGCCGTCGGTTGTGCTATAGATGTTTCCGGCTCGATCAAATATGAGGCGATCAACGGGGATTGCTCCGTCGTGGGGGCCACCGCGAAACGCGTATATCGTAGTCTTTGTCCAAGTGCCATCTGAATTAGGCGTGAGTTTATAAACGGTCCCGCACCCACCTTCGCAATAAATGTTACCCAGACTCCCACCGACCTGGGTCACACCGTAGAGGTTGCCATCAGGCCCAAAAGTTACACCGATGGGGGCATTGCCATCGCGACCACCAGCAAAGGCGTACAACACGGTTTCCTGCCAGAATAGGTTTCCCCGTTTCGTGAGTTTGTAGACGACACCAGAGTTATAAGCGCCACCGTTTAGGGTTGTGCCATAGAGGTTGCCATCAGCGTCAAAGGTGATCGCGCCAAACGGGCCCCCTCCGTCGTCAGCATAATCGAAGGTGTGAAGAAGCTGCTCCTGCCACCCAGACGCTCGATTCAGACTGAAGACGGTGCCTCCGGCATATAGGCCTCCGAATCTGGTTGTTCCGAAAATATTGCCGCTGGCGTCAAAGGTCAATTCTCCCGGGTCACTATCGGTGCCGTACGGATTGTCGGAAAACTGGTAAAGAATCGATTCCGTCCAAGTGCCATTAGAACCTGGCGTCAACTGGTAAACGACATCTGGGTACTGGCCCGCGCCCCCTTGGCCGTCGGTGGTACCGTAGAGGTTGCCCTGAGTGTCGAAGATTGGGGAAGCGGAAGGATACGCAGCGTCGTTTCCGTTGAAAGCGTGAATCACCGTCTCCGTCCAAGTACCGTCGGAATTCGGCTTCAATTGGTACACCGTACCGCACCCATCGTTGCCCAAACATCCATTTCCCGACGGACCAATTTGGGTGACTCCATAAAGATTCCCCTGACCATCAAACACCTGGCCTCCTAACGGCCATAGTCCGTCGCCACCGTTGCCGAAGGAATGCAATACCTTGAATGTCTGCCCCCAAGCACCCGGGACGATCAAAGCAGCGGTGAGGACCGTGAGTAACAGACTGCGAGTGATCCTGAAGTTCTTGTTCAACATTGCGTTCTCCAAGAGCGGCAAGCGATGCAAGGTCGCCTGCGCTAGATTTGGGGCCCGAGAAGCGCAGAATGAAGCGGCGTGGATGTTAGCACGAATTTCATCTCTTGAGACAGAGAACTGTTGCAATCAGGCGGTTACACTGACAAGGTGAAACCCGAGCTGCGGGCCGGATCACTTGCGTAATGGCCCGGTGCCCCACTCATTCGCGGGTTTCGAATGAATGGGCGCGGCGCGCCGACTAAGCGCGGCTTGCTCGAGCAATGCGCCGTCAGCTTCACTCGGCGTTTGGGCAAACCGTACATTCGCGCGGAACGGTCAGACGGAAGACCGTGCCGTCATTGCTGGTTCCGCCCTCGTTGGTGCTCCCGTAAAACTTGCCGTCGCCGTCCTGCACCAGCGCGGCGGCAGGGAACAAGCCGTCAGCGCAGCCGCTTGCGGGACAAAAGCTGTACAGCGTAGTCAGCGCGCCATGAGGAGTGATTCTGTAGACGGTACCGCTCAGGTTGGCGCCGCCGCCGTAGGTTGTGCCATAGAAATTGCCATCGGTGGCCTGCACCTGTGCCCCGATAGGATAGGTGCCGTCGGCGCATCGACCTACAGAACAGAAGCTGTAGAGCGTGGTCAGGGTTCCGCTGGGCGTTATTTGGAAAACCGTGCCGCCATTGTTGGCACCGCCCTCGGGCGTGACTCCGTAAAAGTTGCCGTCGCCGGCTTGCAGTAGCTCGCCCTTGGGGAACTGGCCGTCAGGACACCCCGTTTGAGTACAGAAGCTGTAGAGCGTGGTCAGCGTGCCGCTGGGGGTGAATTTGAAGACGGTGCCACACCCAAAACCATCGCAGCTATTGCCGCTGGCCCCGCCGTAGCCGGTGGTCCCATAAAAGTTACCGTCCCTGGCCTGAATCAGCCCGTCAGGACCGTAGCCATTGGGGCAGTTGCCCTGAGCGCAAAAGGTGTAGATCGTGGTCAACGTGCCGCTGGGGGTGATCTTGAAGATCGTCCCACAGCCGTCGTCGGTACAGCTACTGGATCCGCCCCCGCCGGTGACCCCATAAAAGTTGCCGTCTGCAGCCAGCACCATGCCGCCGGGATACCTGCCGTCAACGCAGTTGGTTTGAGAGCAAAAGCTGTAAAGCGTGGTCAGCGCGCCGCTGGGGGTGATTTTGAAGACCGTGCCGGCATTGTCGGCTCCGCTTCCGCCCGAGGAGGTGGTCCCGTAAAAATTGTCATCCGGCGCCTGCACCAGGGCACCGTAAGGCCCGTCGCCGTCAGTGCAGGGGTCGGGGTAGTCAGGACAAAAGCTGTACAGCGTGGTCTCCGTCCCGCTGGCGGTGATCTTGAAGACGGTGCCACAGCCGTAAGGGCTGCAGTTGTCTCCGCCCGCGCCCGTGGTTCCGTAAAAGTTGCCATCCGAACCGAGCGCCAGTGCGGAGTCAAGCCCGGCGCCGTCGAAGGGGTATCCCGTAAAGCTGTGCAGCGTGGTCAAGATTTGTGCCCGCGAGGCAATCGCCGTTGTGGCGCAAAACGCGAAGAGGATGCAAACGATCTTCAATGTCGCTTTGTTCATGGCCCCTCTTTCTCCGGCCTGGCGCCGGCACGGCTAGATCGGCCATGCTGATTCTCCTTTGCGCCCGGTTTCGCGCAGAAGCGTATCACGCGCTATCAGCAATGCAACTTAATTTAATATTACGATCTAAATGATTGATAACAATTAACTTACTTTGCCGATTCAAAGTAACTGTTGTGATCAGACCGAGCGCTCAAGTTGCAGGTTCCGTCGCGTCTGCTTCCCACAGTTCCGCCGGCTGCGCCTTACGAAACACCTGTTGGAGACGCTTACTGCTCCGTGGAAATCAAGAGCAACGCGAAGCTGATTCTCGTATTGGCATTTGGGCGTCGCCGCGCACACGATGCCCGGCTCCTTGCGGAGAAATTGCGCCATGCCACGCTTTTTGCAGACAGAACAACTCGCGTGGGTTTCGAGCTTGCATTTTCCATGAACTCCGTTCATGATTTCGGGGTCACACAGGAGCCAAGGAATGACTACTTTCCGCAGAAACGTCCAGATTGTTATCCTAACGATGGTTGCCGTTGCGTTGTTTGCAGGTGCAGCCGTTTGCCCAGCATCTGCACAAAACCGCTATGAATCCGTTTACAACGGACACAGGATTATCTTTCCAGCATCCAGCATCCCCGTGGCCGGTCGCCCCCACACGAACTACTTTTTTGTCGACTCGGACCAACGGACCCCTCAACCCGACCCGAGTGATGAAACTCCAGGCTCAGTAGCCTGCGTGTATAAGTTCGTAACCGGACCGACCGGCTGCCCGATTGCCACAAGCACGACAGTGCCAAGCGGTGGTATTGGCGCTATTGCCATCGTCGACGCCGGTTACTACCCGACCGCGCAGTCTGATCTGGACGCCTTTGACTCCTACTTCGGTATTCCGGCTACGACCATTACGCAGGTCTGGCCCGGCCCGATACGGCCACCCGTTTACTCGGATTGGGAGGTTGAGGAAGCATTAGATATCGAGTGGTCTCACGCTATGGCGCCGCACGCCAAGCTGTTCCTGGTCGTATCCGCCCTGTGTGACACCCTGGCGTGCGAGACCGATCCCACCTGGGGAGCGGTGCAGTACGCCGCAGAGCTAGTGGCCCAGAACGGCGGCGGCGTGGTGAGCATGAGCTTTGCCGATGCGGAGATTCCCCAGGAAACCGGCTTTGATCAGTACTTCACTGTCCCGGGAGTCGTCTACTTTGCCGCCGCCGGCGATGGGGGACTTGGCCAGAGCGCCTATCCGGCAGCGTCACCGAACGTTGTTGCGGTTGGAGGTACTTATTTTAACCGCGACAGTAACGGAAACTTCACCTACGAGCAGTACTACACTGGCGGCGGAGGGGGAGACATTAGTCCATACGAGCCGCGTCCAAGCTATCAGAATGGCATTGCAGGCATCGTAGGAAACTTCCGCGGCTATCCTGATGTTGCTTCCGACTTTTGTTGCACTGCCATTTACCTCGAGGGATGGGGTTCAGTTGGAGGCACCAGTTGGTCGTCTCCCACCTTTGCCGGTATCGTGAACGCGGCCGGCAGCCGGCACCAGTCGTCCTCGTCGCAGCTCACCACCATGTACAACGAGCTGTTCAATCCCGTCCAGTACCATGCTGATTTCAATGACATCACGACCGGTGATCCGCGCTGCAAAGTTGGTTGGGACCTGTGCACCGGCATCGGTTCTGCCCATACTTACGCCGGCAAGTAACCAACGAGGCCCCCGGATTGCCCGGTTCGATCTGGTCAAGACGGGGGCCTTTGCCCGCGTCACCCACTCCAGGAACATTCCCGATTACCGTGACCCTCGACGCGCTTGGCGGATCGCCGCTGGCGACTGGCTGCGTCACAAGCAGCAGGCCGGCACACCTTGCGGCACACCTGTCGTTCCTGGCTCGAGCAAACGAAGGCGCCCATGACAGTTGCAGAAGGAGCTGATGCGCCACGCGGACATCAAGACCGCGATGAACGCGTACGGCAAGGCTATGGCTGAAGCGAAGCGGGAAGCGAACAGCGAAGCCGT
>CAWBKE010000003.1:0-99010 GCA_963789245.1 uncultured Acidobacteriaceae bacterium
CTGCGAGCTGGAACGCATTGGCGGAAGTGCGTTCCCGGTTGTTATAATTCAGCTGCCGTAGTTCTCAACACTCAGCGATTCCCGCTCCGTGGCCAGGTAGCTCAGCTGGTAGAGCGCAGCCCTGAAAAGGCTGGCGTCGGCGGTTCAACTCCGTCCCTGGCCACCATCATTTCAAAACACTTAGCGGCACAGAGCCGAAATCTTCCACCCAAGGTTCCACCCAAGATAATCACTGAATTCGCTCCGTGAGCAGGTGTGCCTTGTCTCCGAGCAACTGCTCCAGAAACCTGCCCTGCGCATCCCGCTTCGACTCCATGTCGGATTGGGCGTACAGCTGGAGAGTGGTCGTGATGTGCGCCTGCCGCAGGAACTCCTGTACAGTCTTCGGGTCGACTTTCATCTTCACCAGGGCCGAAGCCAGTGAGTGACGGAAGTTGTGGAACCCGAAGCGCACCTTCTGCCCATCCCCGATGACTCCTGCTTTCACCGCGGCCGGACGAAGATACTTCTGCACGAGGATCGAAGCTGACAATGGCTTTTTGCCCTTCAGACGAGTGCTGGGGAACACAAAGTCATTATCCCTGGCATACGGCGTCTTCTCGCGCCAGGCCAGCAGAAAACCGGCCAGGAGGGGGTGCATCGGAACCGGGGCCTTCGAAGCCCTCGACTTCGGTTCCTTGAACCGTCCCCACACATACGCACGCCTCACGTACATCACCAGATCCTCGAAATTCAGATCCATCCACATCAGGCCCAGAATCTCTGACACTCTTAAAGCGGTGGCGGCGTCGCTCAAGGCGAGCGTGCGCCGCGGCTCAGGAATGTTGAGAAGAAT
Source organism: uncultured Acidobacteriaceae bacterium (assembly GCA_963789245.1). Taxonomy (GTDB): domain Bacteria; phylum Acidobacteriota; class Terriglobia; order Terriglobales; family Acidobacteriaceae; genus Bog-257. The sequence goes on from CAWBKE010000003.1 coordinate 836, forward strand.
CTCGAAGGCTTGCTGTGGCGTCATGATCAGCGCCTGATAACTGCTAGTCGTCCTCTGGCGCACCCAGTTCATTGGGTTGCCTTCCTGTTGCCGAGGAAGGAAATTGCATCTCTGCCCGTGCAGGTAGACTAGGTTCATCACGCGCCTGATCTTGTCGATCGTCGGGTCGGCCAAGGGTTTGACTTTCTCCTTGGGGTTTCCCTTCTTCAGTTCCTTGAACCACTTCTCGATCGCAAGCGACTCAATGGCCAGCGGCGCCAGTCTTCCCCAACGGGGAATGATGCGATTGGTCAAGTGCCGTTTATACGTCTCGATCGTGGCAAATGCCTTCTCGATAGTAGCCTCACCTTGATCCTCCATCAGCTCGTTCTCCATGTAGTGCTGACAGAGTTGACCATACGTGCGAGGCGTTCCCTTGAAGGGCTGAAACTGGTTGACGGTTTCCCGGAGGTGCTGGCAATCGACTCCATCCCACGCGTCTTTTTCCTTGCTTCCTATGTCCTTCACAAGACCGACAGCGCTTGTGTGCTCGACACGCTTACCGTCAGAACGCGTGACCTGAAACCGATACACCCACGTCGGGCCATGCTTGCGTTGCTCGATTCTCACCGAGCCGTTTTGATACCTGGCCATTCACATCTCCTTTGCGATGGCTCAGGTGGGCTGCAGGCAAGAGTTTACCGAAGAGCAGAGATGCCGGTCTAGCTCCGAGAGCTTGAATCTCCACTCTTTCTTCTTCGCGCCGGGATCCAGCGGATGAGCCGGAATCTTGCCAAGCCGGGCTTTCAGCAACAAAGTGCGACGCGTCACACCCAGATAGGCGGCAGCCCGGTCGGCTGCAACAAATGGTTCATGGTCGAATTCCGATCGGGACGACGCAAGAGACGGTTGGCTGGACATAATCAACTCCAAAGGGAGGTCAGATCGAGTGACCGGTGAGGTGTATTTCGAACCAAAGAAGTAAATCCGTCAAATCAAAGTCCACGGTAACTTTTCACCGATTACACCTTGACCGCCTTCTGCCGGATTCGGTATTGCGTTTCTGCCACTGTGCCTGACGTGCTCGGATTCTCCCACCGCATCTGCCAGATTTTTCGCCATGATCGCGCTCGAACCTGCCAATCGAGAGCACGAGGAATCGCTGTTTATTACTGCCGGTGCCGGGGCTCTGCTGGATACCATGGGCAACAGCCGAAAAATGGATCAGACTCCGCCGCGATCAACATCCTCAAAGTGCAACACCAGACCGCATATAGGCGCTCAACTTTATTTCACCAATCACACTTTGACTGGTAAACAGCAGCAGATGCGCAGAAAGCCGCTGCCAAATCGAACGCCACAAAAGTGTGCGGCATCAGTCCATGATTCACTCCGCTATTGCCGCCGCGAAGTCGATTCTCTCCCCACACGCTGCCTGACTTCCTTGAGCCACGCTCTTGGATTGGTGCCGTGAATCACGCGCCCCAGAAAGCCCAACCGCTCGGCTGCATTGTTGCGGTTTCGCCGGATGTCGTCCTTCGTGATCTTGGTGTACAGAGCGAGAAAGCTATCCATGCTCCGGGGCTTGGCGAAGACGTAAGTCGCGTGGCCGAGCTGAGGGGTTTCGACGACAACGGCTTTCTCAACGTCGAAAATGTATTCGTCGCGAAACAGATAGATCCGGCGTGCTCGGCGTGAGAGCTGGCGATAGAAGAACGGGTCATAGTCAGGGCGCCAGCTGATCTGGGCGACATCAAAGTCACCGGGAAGACGCAGCTCGGAACACATTCGCTCCAGCTCTGCTTTCTCGACAGCCCGATGTTCCAGGCGCAGCCGGATCTGGTCCAGAGCCTGTGAGTACTGGCCGAAGCGATGATAGGTGGTTCGCGCGGTCTCCAATTGTTGTTGGAAATCGGCTGGGAGTTTGACTTCCAGCCGGCTCGGCAATGCAGTCTCCCAAATAACGAGATCCCACTCGCCACTGACGCTTGCGGTATTTGCCAGTCTGTACGAACGTGCCATCGACCTCGATCTTTGTTCCCAACAGATGTTTCCACTGGTTCCACGTGCGATCCCAAAGCGTATGTAGGGTGGCTGGATCAAGCCAGAACTCGAGCTTGCGACGCACGTCCTGGCACAATGCCCGGTCGTCGTAGAAGTCGCACCTGCGCAGTGGCACATGGAACCGCCGGCGCCGGAGTTCCGGTGAAAACGCAAGAATGCGGCGAGCGAAGAATGTTTGTCCGTCTCGGGAAGGCTCACCAGCAACAAACAGAGAGCCAAATCCACCGTACGGAAATGCGGCAGGCGCTTCGGAATCGGCCAGCAGCGCGTCATAGCAGGCACGCAGTTCAGGCTGACCAACGATGTTGAAGGCCCGCTCCAGCGCCACTCGCTGGCTGCGAGCAGCTCCTGCCGTTTGGAGCTCCAGGTTGCGTAGCTTGAAAGCTACGCGCAGCTCGGAGGGGCAAGCGCTGGCTGGAATACGCAGGATGTCGTACAGGGTCTGATGATCACTCCTGTCATCCGCATAGGGTAAACGATAGAAGTAGTCGCACAGGAGATCACAGGGCAGGAAAACCGTACTGATGCCAAAGCCTCCATGGTGAACCTCGGCCGAAACGAAGTGCCGATTTCGTTTGTCCTGGTTGGGCTTGCTGACATGCCTGATTGGCACTTGGTAGAGATAACGATTTGGGCCGGAGCTGCCATTTTTGGTGATTAAGATCTCTGTACGAACTGCATCTCCGGTGGAGACGGGAAAAGCGATGTCGTCACCGATAGCGACATGAGATGCGAGAAGACGGGACACCAAAAGCTTGGTTCGATTCGCGAACACACAGATGGCGGGTTTCTCCTGCCGCTGGACACTCACCACACGCTCACAGCAGACGGGAGTGGACGAAGACGAAATGGAGGACGTCGAAGGCATACTTTCGGCGGGCATTATACGGTCGTCTTGCGGAAGTCCAAAACGCCGCATGGCACATTCCAGGTGCTTCCTGTAAAATTTCGAAAAGCCGCCACGTCAGCGCCATTCGCGAGTTCTGAAAAATTCTTGATCACAGGCCCGGTATTTGAGTCGGTGAGGATTCCTGTCCCAAGGGGAGTGGTATTTGCAGCGGCCCTTGTTGCGGCCGTAATTCCTGTCTCGCGCTACGCCTACACTTGGTTCCGCGACATTTCTACCGACAAACACATCAGTTACGGTCATTTGGAACATCCGGAAAGTTCCACGGATCCGCAGGTCCTCCTGTCGGAGGCCAATCGCCTTTACTGGCTAAACAACGGGCCAAAGGCTGCCCCGTTATACGCGAAAGCCGAAAGTCTCTTCGCAAGTCGAGGCGATACCCGGAATGAGCTCTACGCCAAGATTGGACGCCTCAGATCGGAAGCCGAGACGATGTCTTTCGTCGAGCTCTCGCGATTCTTGAACGACCAGTTGCAGAACCCGATCATGCGCAACGACCCACGGTTGCGGCTGTGGTGCCTCGCCGCAAAGGGTTATACCGACATCGAGATTGACTATCGAGCAGAGAAGCAAGACTGGTTGGAGGCCCAACATATCGCAAAGAATCTCGGGGACGACCGTTTGGCGACTAGGGCCTCCGGTGAATTGGGCGTAATTGCATTCCTGGAGGGAAATTCCGGCCGGGCGGCGAAGCTCTTAGGCGGAGCCCTCGTCTCAACGATGACTAATGGCGACAAGGTGACGTGACCGGCGAATTTTGTACCAGGGCAAATGTTAGAGAAACTGGTACAAGAGGAGCTGAAGCATGGCACGGAAGAAGCACAGTGCGGAACAGATTGTCGCTCTGCTGCGACAGATCGAAGTCGAGTTAGCCAACCATAAGAGCATCGGCCAAGCCTGCAAAGAGGCCGGGATCACCCAACAGACCTATTACCGCTGGCGGAAAGAGTATGGCGGACTGAAGCTGGAACAGGCGCGACGGCTGAAAGAACTGGAGAAAGAGAACAGTCGTCTGCGTCGCTTGGTGACGGAATTGTCGCTGGAGAAGCTAGTCTTGAAGGACGTGGCAGAGGGAAACTTCTAAGCCCCGAACGGCGACGTTGCGCGGTACAGCATACCCGGGAGCAACATCGGTTGTCGGAGCGGGGTGCGTGCCGGCTGTTGGGGCAGTGGCGAGGGACGCAGCGTTATCTGGTGACCCAGCGAAACGATGAAGACGGGCTGACGCGGGCGATCATCCAGTTGGCGAGCCAGTATGGTCGTTACGGCTATCGCAGGATCACGGCACTGTTGCGTAACGCTGGCTGGTGCATCGGGAGGGACCGGGTGCAGCGGATCTGGCGGCGCGAAGGGCTGAAGGTACCGCAGAAACAGAGGCCCCGAGGCCGGTTGTGGCTGAACGATGGCTCCTGCGTGCGGCTACGGCCGGAGCATGAGAATCACGTTTGGAGCTACGATTTTGTCAGCGCCAGCACGCACGATGGCAGGACGCTGCGGCTGCTGACCCTGATTGATGAGTACTCGCGGAAGTGTCTGGCCCTGCGCGTGGCACGGCGGTTGAACAGCTACGACCTGATCGAGACGCTGGCGGATGTGATGCTGGTGCAGGGTGTCCCGGAACACATACGCTCCGACAATGGGCCAGAGTTTGTTGCCGAAAGACTGCGGAAGTGGCTGTCGGCCGTGGGAGCGAAGACGCTGTACATCGAGCCGGGCAGTCCCTGGGAGAATGGGTACTGCGAAAGCTTCAACGGCAAGCTACGAGATGAATGCCTGAATGGCGAGATCTTCTATTCGCTGAAAGAGGCCCAGGTGGTGATCGAGCAATGGAGAGTGCACTACAACACGGTACGGCCGCATTCGTCGCTGGGGTACAGACCACCGGCGCCGCAGGCCATCTTGCGGAAGGAAATGGGGCATGGAGATATGGAAAACGCTGCGCGTTTCCCACATCTCCACACCCCCGACGGCGACTACGAACTACTGTCTAAAAAGGCGTTACACTAACATTCCACTTGGTACAAAAAATCGGTCCGGTCATTTCCTAGCCTGAAGGCGCTTTTTCCGAGACTGCTGCAACTGCGACTGGTGGCGGATGCGAACCGTGTCCGCAGTGAACTCTACTGGCGCTTGAGGAAGAGACGGAATCCAGCTAATCGCAGTTCCCTTCACGAGTCCATCGACGCCGGAGTCGTGGTTTTCTTTGCGCCAGAACATGCCAAGTGGGAGATTGAGAAGCACTACGAAGACATTGCAAGGCAGACCCGGACCACGGTATCCGAAGTGAAACAGGAATGGGTGCATTTCCAAAAATGTCTGCGCTTCTACGTTCCGAAGATGCAGCCTTCGCCCACACAAACTTACGTTGACGTGGACGATTTCCCGTATTTAGCGACGTGGTATGGAACTCGACGCCCGAGGCCATTTACACGACAGACCCACACCTTACGGCGATGGGAGCCCCGGTGGTATCGGTGTTGATTGACACGCATCTCCGGGATTACGCCCGCGCAAACACCGTTCAAATCGCGGCGGGGATCGGATCTTCGGTTTCGTTCGTCGTGGGATGGGAATTTCTCCAAGTCCTGTACAAGCTCCTAGTGCGTTGCGTTAAAGCCATTCGCAGACTTCCGCCTGCGGCGCAGATCGCTTTGACGGCCGCCGGCGTGATCTGCGTTGCGCATCCGAAGAGCCGAGCGAGATTGAAAGAGGGTTGGAATACCCTGAAAAACTCCGAGGCGCTGCTGACGCTCGGCGATGCGATTACCGATTTCGCAATCCAGGTGGCCGAGTCGGCAGAAAAGGCGAAGACCAATTATCAAAACGTGCAAGCGGCGCTTCCCGCGAGACAAAAGCGGCCGCTGCTGATGCACGCACGGGCAGTTTGCACGGCGGCAGGTTCCCCCTTGACTCTTGCGGAGATGGAGCGGCAGATTCGCCTCGGCGGTTATGTGAGCCGATCGCAGGCCTTCCGGCAATATCTACGTCGCGTGCTGCGGACCGACAGCTCATTTGTGGAAGTGATGCCGGGACAGTGGGCGATCCGTGCTGCAAGAAGTTCCGGCTAATCGAATATCTGGCGATTCCTCGATTGCCGGTTAAACTCGAGCTATGCCTTCCGAAAAGCTCTTTGTTCGTGATCCGCGCGAAGTCCCGTTCCTGCACGACCAGGTTAAGAAGGTGCTCGCTCTCGCAGATCAGGCATCTCGAAGCATACAGATTCGGGAAGACGATGATTTCGGCTTCATGACGATTCAGTTCCTCTATAAACAAATCCAACACGCTGAATCGCTCGTATCCTTGGTTCCGCGGCGTGACGCTGGCCTGATCGCGCGCACGATGATTGATGGACTGTACCAACTCTTGTGGGCTTTTCATGCGCCAGGGGAGCGCGCAAAGCGCTGGCGCTCCTTCGCCATCATTCACGACTGGCGCATCATCCAAGGACGGCTCAAGGAAGGCATTGCAGTCGATGAAACTGACATCAGAAAGAATGAAGCAGGCATCAAGGTGTTTGGAGAGCTCCATCGGCTCAAGAAGCCGAAACTAAGCTCATCCGATCCTTACCATAAGACTTGGCATGGAGGCGTCAGCCTCGCGGACATGGCAAACGTGGTTGGTCGAGAACTGTACGACGGCCCCTACGCGGAGCTTTCCGATTGGGAACACTGGGGAGTGAGTGGCATCGGAGAGGGGATCTCTCGGAAAGATAATCACGTAGTGGTGAATACAAATTCGGAACGGGTCGCAGGGCTATCTCTTCTTGCCGCGTTCCAATGCTTGCTTCAGACGCTTGAAGTAGCCGACGCCCATCTTTCCTTGAACATCACGGATGCTATCAACAACCTCGGCAAGAGCTTCAGGGAGACACTCGACGCGTTCTATCAGGTGTGAAATGTTGCTCTTCCTCTTCGGGGACATGACGACGAGGCCCGCATGACAGAACCAACGCTATTGACAGGGTTATTTCCCGGAGCTGGCGCGTCGGTCGAAGTCGGAATGCCGCTGGTTGAGGAGCTGACGGAAAAACTGAAGAATGAGCTGACGCCCGACAAGCTCCGGGAGCTAAATGCAGGATGGAGGGCGCAAGGCGCTATTGGAATCATTCTTGTTGATATGTGACGACGAATAACCATGCTCGGCTTTCCTGTAATGCGGGGATACTGAAGCTGCGAGGAAGTTGCGTAATGGACGACCCAACTCAAAACTGGAACCAACCGTATGCCGAGCAGTGGCTTGAGCAACTCCGGAGCATGGAACGATGCGCTTGGTGTGGAGAGGATGAGAAGCCACTCAATCGAGAGAAGCTCTGTGCTGCTTGCATACGAACACGGCGATACGCGGCGAAGGTGAGGAAGGAAACGGAGGCGATTCCATCTACGGCGACGCGTCACGAACGGTGGAAGCAGACACGCGAGCTGAGGATTGCGGAGAAGATGATGGAGATTTGCCAGGGAGATGGGCTACACATGGGGACCATTCTCAATGGCGATCTTTTTGATGTGGTCGCTTTGGAGGAATCTTTAAGTGATGCCGCGTATGCGGTCTGCCATCAGCGTAACTTTTTCCACGGCAGTGCTTCGCAGTTGGCTTTGACATTTACTCCGGAGCAGCGACGGATATTGGCTTACCTGTTGTGGAGGCCAAGATTGGCGGATCGGAAACGCCGGCGGATGCAGATGGCAACGCACTTTCTGCACTTGGAGGACCTGAGACGCGCAGAGCAGGAGTTCGCCTAGGACGCGATTGCGGACGCTGCGAACTAAGAAGTTTTCGCCCGAATCGCGCTTCCGAGTAAAATGCAGAGTCGGTAACCGTTCCTATTAACGTGACCCTGGACGCACCGAGCGGGTCGCCGCTAGCATCAGGCTCCGTCACAAACAGGCGTGCGGCCACCATGATTATTGTCCTCCCGCAGTCTGCGAGACCGTCGGGCTCCTCATAATCGCTACTTCCGCTGCCGGGATGGAGATCGTTTCCATATTCGTGCTACTCGAAAAGGACTGGCTGCGCAGCAGTGTCTTCGGGTTCCCGAAAGTTGCTCAAACCAACGCCAACGAGCCGATAGCGTTGCTGCGGACCGAGATCAACCCGCTCTCGCAGCTTCAAGGCGATGTCGGTCAATTCTTCGCAGGAGGAGGGTGGGGAGCCTGGCGTATGGCTGCGAGTGAGAATCTTGAACTCGCTCGTCTTCAGCTTGAGGACAACCGTGCGTGCCATCCGTGATTCTTTGCGCGAAGCAGACCAAAGCTTTTCTGCAAGGCGCCGGATCATTGGCTCAGTTTCTGCCAACAGCACGTCGTGCTCAAAAGTATCCTCAACGGATATCGATTGTGTCGGCCTGTCCGGGACAACTGGGTTATGGTCGATACCGCGGGCAAGCTCGTGCAGGCGCTGACCATAGCGGCCGAAGTGCTGTTCGAGTACGGGCAAGTCGAGAGCTCGTAGATCCCTCACCGTCTGTGCTCCAAGTTTCGCCAGCTTCTCTCCCGTAACTTTGCCGACGCCAGGCAGGCGTCCAACCGGCAATGGCAGCAGAAACGCGTCTATGTCCTCAGGCTGGATGACAAAGAGCCCATCAGGTTTGCGCCAGTCAGAGGCGAGCTTTGCTAAGAACTTGTTTGGCGCTACTCCCGCAGAAGCTGTCAGATTCAATTCCTCGCGGATTTGCTGCCGGATCGTGCGCGCCACCAGGGTAGCTGTCGCTAAGCCGGTCTTGTTCTCGGTGACGTCGAGATATGCTTCGTCGAGAGACAGTGGTTCTATCAGGTCTGTGTGACGCTTGAAGATCTCCCGCACGCTGCGCGAGACCGCGCGATAGCGCGTGAAATCCGGGGGCACGAAGATCGCATCGGGACACAAGCGTTCCGCTCGTTTTGCTGGCATGGCCGAATGCACACCGAAGCTCCTGGCCTCGTACGAAGCAGCGCAGACGACAGAGCGATTGCCCTGCCAAGCAACGATCACGGGCTTGCCGCGCAGCTGCGGATCATCGCGCTGCTCGACCGAAGCGTAAAAGGGTTGAGTAGGCGATGAACGCCGCACTGCCTTGCGGCAGCCGGTCTCTCATCGCCTCTCGCCGAACCGGACATGCGTCTTTCGGTACGCATCCGGCTCTCCAGAAGAGATTGCAAAGGTAGGCGTTCCCATCCAGCCAAGGCGGAACCGGTGTATGGGTGTCCAAGCGAGCACATGCTGCTCGATGGAGCCAGCACACCAGAGCCGTCGTTGAGGGCGACGACTGCTGCGTCTGAAATGTCGCATGATGTCGCGCACTCGGGCCTTGCGGTGCTTCTTCCGTAACCAACGCCAGAGAGAACTGGTGATGTACCAGTCAAGGGCCGTATAGATTCGACCCGCTCTCGCGCAGTAGCGATAGTAAGCCGCCCAGCCGCGCAGGATGGGGTTTATCTCTCGAAGCTTCTGACCAAGCCCGCACCAGGTGGTGTCCCTCCTCGTGAGTTGCTTAATCCTATAACGCAGATCAGTGACTTTCGCCTTGGGAATCTCGACGCGTGGAAAATATCCGTAGCGTTTGTCCCATCGCATGACGACATGGAATCCGAGGAACTCGAATCCGTCCGTCACAGCCGTGATCTTTGTCTTCTCCGGTGACAATTCGAGTCCAGTAGTCAGACGCAAGTGTTCCGCCAGCGCGGACTTCTCCGCAATGGCATCCTCCTGCGTGCCAGAAACCAGAACCACGAAATCGTCAGCATAGCGGATCGGGAAGAACACACAACGACCTGTTCTGTGATCCCGACCGCGGGCACTTCTTGCCGCCTGCTCGCCATCACACTGGCGTCGCTCCTGGATTTTAGTTCGGTGGTACACCCATCGCTCGTAGCGTTCCTCGACTGCGCTGAGCGCAATGTTGGCGAGCAACGGCGAGATGATCCCACCTTGAGGAGTGCCGTTGTCCGTGCGCAAGAACTGGTCTTCCGCCATGACTCCGGCCTTAAGAAACCGCCCGAGCAACTCCATCACCCGTCGATCAGCGACGCGCAGGCGCAGCCGGTCCATCAGGTAATGGTGATTGATGTTGTCGAAGCAGCCCTTAATGTCGCCTTCTATCACCCAGGAATACGGCAATTGGTGCCAGCGTCCATCCAACCCCAGCTTGCGCGGCTGGATAGACATCCGGATATGCTCCAAGGCGCCGTGTGTACTCCGTCCGGGACGAAACCCGTAGGAGACAGACCAAAACTGCGCCTCGAAGATAGGCTCCAAGAGTGCTTTGATCGCGCCCTGAACGACGCGATCCTTAACCGTGGGTATGCCCAGGGGTCGGAACTGCCCTGGTTTGCCAGCTTTGGGGATGAGTTTGCGCCGCGATGGACTAGGCCGGTATGCGCCTGAGCGCAATTCCGTCCGCAGGCCTTCGAGGAAACATTCTTCACCAACCCTTTGCTGGATGTGCTTCACGGTTATCCCGTCGATCCCGGCAGAACGTTTGCCCTTGTTTGAGGCCACACGTCGCCAAGAGTGGCGGATCATGCGCAGGTCGGTAAGCCAACCCCACAAGTCCCGCCATACTTCGTCAGGATTCGCCTTGCTTTGTTGATAGAGCTTGCGCTGAACGCCGAGTACCCAGGCTTCTTCTGTCTGGTGATCCGTGTCCACAGATCGCTCCTCCGCAATGCAAACTTATCTTCTCTTCCTGCTTCCCTTCGCCTTGTGCACGGCTTTCCCGCGCTCCGACTACTACGGAAGCTCCGCCCTCGGTGTCGCCCATCTCCGACCATCGCGGCGAGCCCAGTTCCGTGCTGGGCAGGCGATCCGAGTTCCCGTGTTCTGATTTCCAACCTTCGTGTCGTTAGACGGAGAGCTCTACCCCTGGCGATGCAGGAAATGGGCCATGAGAGCAGTCCCATCTCGAACGCGATTGACGTGACCGGCGAATTTTGTACCAGGGCAAATGTTAGAGAAACTGGTACAAGAGGAGCTGAAGCATGGCACGGAAGAAGCACAGTGCGGAACAGATTGTCGCTCTGCTGCGACAGATCGAAGTCGAGTTAGCCAGCCATAAGAGCATCGGCCAAGCCTGCAAAGAGGCCGGGATCACCCAACAGACCTATTACCGCTGGCGGAAAGAGTATGGCGGACTGAAGCTGGAACAGGCGCGACGGCTGAAAGAACTGGAGAAAGAGAACAGTCGTCTGCGTCGCCTGGTGACGGAATTGTCGCTGGAGAAGCTAGTCTTGAAGGACGTGGCAGAGGGAAACTTCTAAGCCCCGAACGGCGACGTTGCGCGGTACAGCATGCCCGGGAGCAACATCGGTTGTCGGAGCGGGGTGCGTGCCGGCTGTTGGGGCAGTGGCGAGGGACGCAGCGTTATCTGGTGACCCAGCGAAACGATGAAGACGGGCTGACGCGGGCGATCATCCAGTTGGCGAGCCAGTATGGTCGTTACGGCTATCGCAGGATCACGGCACTGTTGCGTAACGCTGGCTGGTGCATCGGGAGGGACCGGGTGCAGCGGATCTGGCGGCGCGAAGGGCTGAAGGTACCGCAGAAACAGAGGCCCCGAGGCCGGTTGTGGCTGAACGATGGCTCCTGCGTGCGGCTACGGCCGGAGCATGAGAATCACGTTTGGAGCTACGATTTTGTCAGCGCCAGCACGCACGATGGCAGGACGCTGCGGCTGCTGACCCTGATTGATGAGTACTCGCGGAAGTGTCTGGCCCTGCGCGTGGCACGGCGGTTGAACAGCTACGACCTGATCGAGACGCTGGCGGATGTGATGCTGGTGCAGGGTGTCCCGGAACACATACGCTCCGACAATGGGCCAGAGTTTGTTGCCGAAAGACTGCGGAAGTGGCTGTCGGCCGTGGGAGCGAAGACGCTGTACATCGAGCCGGGCAGTCCCTGGGAGAATGGGTACTGCGAAAGCTTCAACGGCAAGCTACGAGATGAATGCCTGAATGGCGAGATCTTCTATTCGCTGAAAGAGGCCCAGGTGGTGATCGAGCAATGGAGAGTGCACTACAACACGGTACGGCCGCATTCGTCGCTGGGGTACAGACCACCGGCGCCGCAGGCCATCTTGCGGAAGGAAATGGGGCATGGAGATATGGAAAACGCTGCGCGTTTCCCACATCTCCACACCCCCGACGGCGACTACGAACTACTGTCTAAAAAGGCGTTACACTAACATTCCACTTGGTACAAAAAATCGGTCCGGTCACATGGATCAGGGAGATGGTGGCCCAACGGACCCCTTCGCCTTTAGGAACCCCTGGTCAGCACGCATCCACGGAGTGGAGCTATACGACCATGCGGCAAGAATGTATAACCAACGGTCAATTCGTATCAAGATGTGGCACGGCGTCACAAACGATTGGCACCGCAAGACCAAGGCGCAGCAGAGAGCTTTTCTGCTGAAGCACTTCGGTAGCCTTGCCGTGGAGGCCGGTACTCTTGGTATGGTGAATGGCGCCGGGGAGGTTCTCAATGGCTTTGGATCCTTGGTCGAGATCACCGCAAATTTCGCTGAAGAGGCAATCGCAGAGTTTCCCGAAGAGTTTGGCATCGACGGCGACGTGGATGTGGACAACAAACACATTGACAAAAAAGACGTGAGAGTGGCAGCGGTGATGCAAGAGAGTCTCCGCAACTCGGCGATTCACCTCTTCGAGACATTCAGGATTAGTGGCGCTATCGAAGGCAATATCGATCCCACCATAATGGAAGGAAAAGATCTCGTCTATAAATATAAAACCTGTGACGAAGCGGCGAAGTACTATCAGAAAGTTTACCAGGTTCAATATCACCTTTCGAAAGCTCAGGAGTACCTGGGCCCGACGATCATTAAAGTGGCCAAGCTCGCTCAGAGAATCGGAGACGATTGCGCTGTATTGAGGGACTACAACGGTTGGATCCGCCAAAAGACCGTTGCATTCTTGGACAGCAATAAACACCAGGAATGCTCTCGAGAACTGTGCATTAAGTCAATAAGACACTAGAGCCCTGGCGCGGCCCGGCAGTAGACTCGCGGCTCGTACGCTTTTGGATTAGGGACGTCTGAACACGGTCGGATAATGACACTTCAAGATTTGCAAGCTGCACTGGCGAAAACCAAGGCTCTGACCATCAAGGGCGGCAAGGTGCGCATTGGGGATGACCTGCTTCCAGATTCCCCGCAGGACACGACCTTCGCTGTTGGTAGTTTAAGTCCTTCTGATGACGACGAGTTGGTGCTGATAGGCGAATTTGGTGAAGACATTACATTTGAGAAGTTTGTAAAGGCTATAGGCTTCGAGGCTGCGACGAAGAAAGATTCCTGTCTACCCGGCTCCTTGGGGGAGGAGATCAACAGAATCAAGCCCAAGAGTGCCTCGATCACCTTGGTTCGTCCGTTCGAAAGCGATAGTTATGAGGTGGCGTCCGCCCAATTCACCATCGAAGCGAACAAAGGCGCCGCAACCTGGAAACCTTTTAAGGAGCCGCTCGATAAGTTGTTCTCGATTGGCTTTACATCTCTGACAATTGAAGTTGTCAGGCCCTTTGACAGTGAATATCGCGAACTAAATGCCACGATCATTGGGAAAATAGCGTTTCTAGGAATTGAGCTAAGCGTCCAGGTGGAAGCCCCCAATTTTTATATTACCGCCGAGCAGATCGGGAGCTGCAAAGTCGATTTGCGGGATTATTTCCTGAAAGACTTGGAGATGGATTTGCCTCTTAAGGCCTTTGAGACAATTCCTACATTCGAGATCAGGAACACTGCGGTCGTGATCCAGCCGGAACTCTATTATGCATTTACGATGAGTATAGAGCCGGGTACGGAACTGAAAATCGCCGGTAAATCCTTGCCCAATCTTTCCCTCGCGGTTTCGTGCTCTACGGTGGGCGGCTTGACGAGCCTGGACTGGCAATTTGAGGCCAGTGCTAAGCAGGACGAAGGCTTTCCCATCTTCGCGCTGATAGAAGATTTGGCCAAGCAGGTGGGCATTACAAAAGAGGTAAAGCTGCCCGAGGCAGTCAGGGATTTAATCACCATCGAGAGCGTCGCGGTATCGTGTTCCGGAAGCAAAGTCTTCGGATTTGAATGCTGGGGTAAATTTACACTAGATAAAACGGTTCTAGACTGTTGTTTCACGATTAAGCACAATCTGGATGAGAGCGACCCCGACTCTGCGACAATCTTTGGCGGGCAGATACTCTTTGGTCCAAAGGACAAGCCGCCCTTATCGTTCAGCTTATTGTTCAGTAGTAAAACCGATTCGAAATACTGTCTGGCGGCTTATAACGACCCGTATGGTCACGAACTGAAGATCAAAGACCTGGTTGAACGCATTTCCCCGGATCTGGCCAAATCCATACCGTCTAGCCTCAGCATGACCCTCAAGAGCGCTTTGCTTGCGTACTACAGCAAGTCCGCGGCGGATTCCGAGCCGGAGACAGTGGCCGCGAATGGCTCCGAAGCCGAGTCCGCAGTCCTTTTTGGGGTCGATCTTGGCGCAAAGGTCAAGCTGTCCGACTTGCCTATCGTCGGTAGCGCGTTGCCGGCAGATCAGGCGATCGGATTTGAGAGCCTGCGAATCATCCTTGCTACCGCTGATGTCAAGCAGGCGTCTGTCGCGAGCCTCGACGAGCTTCTGGAGAACACGAGCGTGAAGCCACTGTCGGACGTGTCCGGGAACGGTGACGGAAAAGGAGGACTTAAGCAAGGCTGCAACATTACGGCGGAGTTGCTGTTCGGAAAATTGTCACACACCCTGAGTTTGCCGATAAAGGGAGGCATCGAGAAATCTCCCCAGGAGCCAACTGCCGTCGAACAACCTGGCGGCGGACAAGCGGCTGCGCCCGCCAAGATTGAGGGAACTGATTCCCTTGCCAAGACGGACGACGGAACGAAGTGGTTCGAGATAGGCAAGTCACTGGGGCCAGTCTCGGTTCAGCGGATCGGGTTGGGCTACGCAGAAGGGCGAGTGGGCATCAAGTTCGACGCCAGCCTGCAGTTGAGCGCGCTGACCTTCACCCTCGACGGTCTGGGGATGACCTATCCGGTGGACAAGTTCACCGAGCCTTCGCAGTTCCTCAAACACGTCCAATTCACCCTGGACGGCATGGGCTTGGCGTTGGGCAACGGGCCAATTGAGATTGGGGGCAGTCTGGTGCGCGTCCCCCCTACGAGCGCTCTCCGGCAACTGGAACTCGAGGGCACGCTGCTGATTCGAAGCACAGCGTTCACCTTCTCGGCATTTGGGTCATATATCGACGAAAACGGCACCATCTCGGTGATGGCGTTTGTGGTTCTACTCGCCGAGTTGGGAGATCCCACCGCTACTGGCGCTTTCCTGGTGACAGGTTTGGCGTTTGGGTTTGGCGTGAACCGGACGCTCATGCTTCCTACGATCGAGCAGGTACAGAACTTTCCCCTGATTAAGGCCGCCATGGGGGAGGACAGCTTCGCGGCTCGGAAGCAGCTACCAGGACAGTTGCGCGAGTACGTGTCCCCCGCACCGGGAAATTTCTGGATCGCCGCCGGCATCAAATTCAACTCGTTTGGGATAGTGGACTCGTTCCTGCTGGTTTCGGTCTCGTGGGGGGCGGAAATTGAAATCGGCCTGCTGGGCCTGTCCAGAATGTCCGCGCCGACGCGGGTTACGCCGGACAAGACCATCGCTTGCGCGGAACTGGCCCTGCGCGGCGTGATCCGGATCGCTGAGGGCCTGATCCAGTTTGAGGCCCGCCTGACTGAAAACTCCTTCATCTTCTCGAATGACTGCCGACTCACCGGAGGCTTTGCCTTCTGCGTCTGGTTCAAGGGGCCGCACGCGGGCGATTTCGTCATTTCGCTGGGGGGCTACCACCCGGCGTTCCAGCGTCCCGGCCATTATCCGCTGGTGCCCCGCGTGGGCATGCAGTTGCAGCTCGGCACTGAACTCAGCATTACGGGGGAAGCTTACTTCGCGCTCACACCCTCCTGCATGATGGCCGGGGGGAAGCTGTGCGCGGTCTTCAAGTCGGGAGGAATTGAGGCGTGGTTCATTGCCTATGCCGATTTCCTGCTGAACTGGCAGCCCTTCTACTACCAGGCCGAAATGGGCATCACCCTCGGCATCGCCTTGCGGCTGGGCGCGATCGCGATCCGGCTGGAAGCGAGCGTGGATCTGAGGTTGCAGGGACCACCCTTCGGCGGCGAGGCCCGTGTCCAACTTTGGATAATCTCCTTTACGATCCCGTTTGGTGAGCCCGCTTCGCGGCCGAAGCCCCTCACTCCCGCTCAGTTCATTGAGAAATGCCTGCCCGTCCCCAAGAGCCTCCCGGCCGCCAACGCCCCTTCGCAAGTTCCCCCCCAGCCCGATGTTCTTTCCGTGCGCATCACGGGAGGCCTGCTGCGCGAGCAGGAGGTCGATATGACCACTGGGGAAAATGTCACGGAACATACTCCACAAGCCAGGAAACGCACGCATCGAATCGTAAATGCGCATCAACTGTCGCTGACCGTCCAATCCGTGATTCCCTGCACAGAATTCGAGGGGTTGGGGAAGGACCTTGAGAGTATCGAGGCGACGAACCCCAAGACTGGAGTAGAAGAGGCTTCTTGTGGAATCCGGCCCATGGGAGAGCGAGTGCTGCACTCCCTTCTCAGCGTTGAACTGCTCAGGACAGACGGAGCCAAGCGCGAGAAGGTTCAGGTGTCCGCCATCGCGGGCAACGTCCCCGATGCTCTTTGGGGGAAATGCGTCAAGCAGGGTGACGTTCCTGTGCCGAAGACTCCGGAAAACAAGACCATAGCGGCCACCATAGGCATTCGTATTGCCTGCGTCCCCCAGGGTCTCAAAGATCCGCTGCTCGACATACCAATTGGGGAGTTGGAATGGCAATACATCGATAAGACAGTCGAGTGGGCATCTCCAATAGCACCCCCGCGGTACAAGTTACCCAAGCCAGGAACGACGGTGTTCAACACCATCTGGTCGGAGTCGGTTAGGACAAAGCGGATGGACATCCTGAAATGCCTGCGTGACCAAGGTTCGGAACTGAATGAGCCGAAGCTGGGAGAATTCGGCAAGCTGGAAGAACTCAGCAGCACAACGGCAGACTATTTCCAGGCGGAACCTGAAATGTGTCCGCTCAGTTATTCCTAACGGCAGGGCGGGAGCTTTCACCCGGCGTCTGAGAATGTGAACGGCTAACTATTCATGAGCGACCCTGTGTTCGGCAAAATCCGGTTCTCCAGTTTCTGTCAGCCGCCGCTCGCGCCCGGCAAGTACAAGATTGAGGTGCGGCAAAAGGTGACAGCGCTGCAGCAGGCCCCGTTCGCCTGTCCGGATTTCGAGTTCTCCGTTGCCGGGCCAAGATTTGCGTTGAACCCAGCGGATATCTACAGCGTTTACCCGCCGGAAAGCTCCACCGGCAACTTCGCCAGTACTCTGCCGCACATCGTATTCACACGCCGGACAATTCCGTGGGAAAGAACGATTACCAACACTTCTCCAGTTGAGCGACCGTGGATGGCCCTGCTGCTGTTGAACACGGAAGGCGGACCAGAAGAAACGGTCATCCCGAAGATCGAGCCTCGCAAGGTGAGGGAGCTGATCAAGCCACCACCAGCAGATGGCGTGGCTGGCCCGAAGGTCGAGCTGCGAGCCCCACGAGTTGGATGATCTCTGCAACACCATCGATCTGGATGCGGAACTGTTTCGCCAGGTTGCGCCCAGCGCCGACAACTTAAGCTATCTCGCTCATGTGCGCGAAGTCATCACCGACCACAAGGAAACCGTGTCGTTTCTGACCGATGGAAGTTTCTCGGTCGTAGTCGGTAACCGCTTTCCGAAGGCGCCGGAGGGCGGAACAGCCGAGAACACGGCCGTCCTGGTTTCACTCGAAGGCATGCAAGACTTCCTGCCGGGGAGTACAACGCAAGACCCCGCAAAGAAGCTCCGACTGGCAGTGCTGGCGAGCTGGACTTTCCGCTGTGAAGAGGCACGAGACTTCATAAAGTCGATGGAAGACCTCGGGGACCCACTGCGGGCACTCCAGCTGCCGCTCACCTGTCCTTACGTTACTGACAGCCCGGCCGGTGAAGTGCTGCACTGCTCGAAGAGTAATAAACACGACGGCAAGCATGTGCCAAGCGAAAAAATCAAGCTGAAGAATCCGTCGTGGAGAGTCTACGACCCTGAACCGGTGCAATACGTGCGTGCGGCTTTCAGCAGAGGATATACGGCGTTGAATCACAATACGCGCCGCGGCGAGAAAACCTTCTCCTGGTACCGCGGACCGCTGACCCCGCTAAAGCTGGAGACCGCGGCTCGTCACGATTTCAAGGCGGTTCCCGACGCATTGGTGCGATACGACCACCAGAATGGCCTGATGGACCTTAGTTACGCTGCCGCCGCGCAACTGGGCCGGCTTCTGGGCCTTCAGGACCGGTCTTTTGCCGAGGTGCTGTGTGAATGGCGTACCGAGGTTCAAGCGCAGATCAATGCACGTCTGCAGAAAGAGGCGTTGAGGCGCAATCTGAGAAGCCAGCCGGCGGGCGAGCGTGTCCTGCCGTCGTCCGAGAGTGAATTCCTGCAATCGGCTTTGACTGAGGCGATGAAGCTGGGACAAACGGCGCCGACCGACACTAAGCCCCAACCGGACAGTTTCAAGGCTTCTCTAGAGGCACAGGACAGAAAGCAGCTGGCAGAGCATCTGCCCGCGACGGTGCGTGACTGGCTCGCCAGGCGGGTCCTGCTGTACGGGGTGCCGTTCCTGTACCTGGTTCCGGATGAGCGCATGTTGCCGATGCCCTCCATGAGATTCTTCCGCATCGATCCCCAGTGGATCAAGTGCCTGCTCGACGGGGCTTGCAGCGTGGGCCGCAACAGCACCAAAGAAGAATCGGTGGACTCACATCTCGGCGATAAGTTCTTCGATATCGCGGTAACCGGCTCTGCTATGGTTCGCCGGCGCGATGGAGAAGAGACCGCCAGCAAGCATCCGAGTCCGACGTTTCCGTTCGAAGGATTTCTTCTGCGCTCCCCAATCGTGCGCGGTTGGCAAGGGTTGGAAATGGAAGCGTGGTACTGGAAAGACGGAAAAGAGGTGGCTGCGCCGGCTCTACGCATTGATCGCCTCGCGCCGGATATCATGCTCGGTATTTTCAATGGGCCGCTGGCGAGAATTAAAATTCGTCAGCCTCCCGAAGGCATGCACTTCGGCGCCGATGGATTTCAGAAGACGAGCGTGCGGAAAGTGACGGCGAACGGTACCGGCAAACAGATAGACCTCAAACACTATCCAGAATGGTATAAACCGGAACCGCCCAGCGCGGGAGCAACCCCTTACGCACTGCAGATTCCATTTCGTGGACCTAAGAACTTGCGGGTGGTCAACGTGTCTGAACTGGCGAAACGCCTCCACAAGGCACTCACGAAATCTGGCGGAATGGACAGCAACGCGCCCTTCGCGTCGTTCGCCTCGGCCGAGTTCGGGGTGCAAATGACCAAGGGTCCCGGAGAGGTCCGGATCAAGGTGTGGGACAAACCATGAACGGAGACCGGACACACCTGTTAATCCCGATTCACGTTGACGCGCTCGTAGTGGGCAAGAGCAACAGCGCAACCTCACCACTGAATCCCTTCACCGTGAGCGCCGCGCCGAATTACTCCCTGCTGAAGAACCGTTATCAGAGTCAGATCGGCGCTGATCTCAGGAAGCCGAAGGAAGCGGCGAAACTACCCCTCAAACCGGGCGTTCATCTGCACTTCCGGCTTCCGGCAGCAGTAGCGCATATCAACCTGAAAAGTGAGCGGGCGTTCCCAAGGATTCCGGATCGTTGGCTGGTCCAGCGCTACTACAAAGAAAAGCCGGAAGACAACGTTCGTGCGAAGGCATGGCTGGTTTACAGCGACCGAGAGGCTAAGGAAGAGAAGGACAAAGAATCCGCAGTTGTGTTGATGGTTTCTGCTTCCGCCGGAGCACCCTTCTCCTTTCGCCCAACCGGAGTGGCCAGCGTCATCTGGGACGGGAATAAGGCCGCTGAAGACTACGACTACAGCAGCGACAACAAGGGCGCCGAAGTGGAACTGACCGCCGTCACTGGCGGTGACGCAGGATTCAGCGCTCACTATCCCGCCTGCCGGAGCATTCTCGGCTTCTACGACGACCTGAACGACGTGCCGCTTGCCGCAAAGATCTCTTACCTTGTCACCGGGTGGTATTCCGGGAAAGAGGATGACCCCTGGAGCACCCTCGTTTCCGGCCTGACGGAGCAAAATTGGACCCAACTCAGCGATGAATCCAAGGCGAAGATAAGCGAATGGATGAAGGAACGCGGCTGTGTAAAGGACTTCGGGAACGAGGACTTCAAGATCAAACCGCTTCCCGCCGGAATTCTTTGCCACGGCACCGTCAAGGGTGTGGGTCGGCAGAGCGACGGTTCCGCGCTGACGGCCCAGCTTGATCCGTTTCTCAAATTTAAAACTCCCAAGGCGTACTGGGTCGATCTCGGAAACACCTCGGCCGAGGCCGTTGCGGCCCGTGTCGAAGAACAACGCAACCGAGGTGGGCAATACAAAAATTCAGTCGACATCAACCTTCTCCAGGACCTGGTCACGGCTCTTCAGACCGGCCTCTTCTCCCAGGGATCGAACGCCGCCGAACTGGATGCCGAACTTCACCGCCAGGGCTTTGCAGCGGTCGGCGGGGGCAAGATCTGGGTAATTCAGCAGACGACGGCCGCTCAACAAGAGAACGTCCCGCCATCCCCGCCTGTGGCTTTGCCGCCTTTACGGGAAGACCTGCAACGGCAACTGGATGTGCTCAATGAGCGGGAACGGGGATTCGACCGGCGCGAACGCCTGCTCCGAGACTATCGCTGGGAGTTGTATGCGTTGTGGCATCGTTTGACCGCCGCAAACCAAAGTGGCGATGAAGAATTGGAAACCAAGCTAAAGTCAAACCTCGACGTGTTGCGAGATTTTGTCGAGGCCAGTCAGACTGCTGAGGCGGTGCAGGAAAGAAAGCAGGCGAGGGATGAAGGGAAGAATAGTCTCGACGCAAAGCTCGCCGAACTTTCTAAGGCCACCATCAAGTACAGTCTCACCGAGCAGCCCGCCGCTCCCTTCTATGTTCCCAAGGATCCCGTGCTTTTGCTCACTGGTCCGTCCGCGGAAGCGAAGGGATCTCGGTCGCGGAGAGAATCAGTGAAGGTCCGCGTCACCGGGGATGAACTTAAGAGCTTTAGCTACGATCTCGATCAGCAACTAAATCTGAGGTTCGAGGCAACCGACGCGTGGATGAACGCGCTGGGGGTTTCCCCCGAATACCTTGCAGCCATTCCACCGTGGTCCAGAAGACTTCTTAGGGAAGCTCTGCTCTTGGACAAAATGGAAATCACCGGCAGCACGAGATTCGGAAAGGAAGACGGCGTCAAACCAGACGATTTCAGCCTCTTTCGCTGGGAACATAATCCGTGGATTCCCCTCTACCTTTATTGGGAAGTTGAGTGGTACCCGGATCAGGCGGAAGACGCGAGTGGCGCGCTCACAGGTGGCGAGATCACCAAGCACTGGGCTCTGAAGCACGGGGGCGAACCGGGCTCATCATTATTCCGCAGGAACACCGACTTGGTTCCGCTTTCTGGGTTGCCCGGCCAGCAAACGGAAAAAGTAGAGTGTAGCGGACTTTCCTTTGTGGGACGCCCGCTGTTCGATCTCCAGTACGCGCGGGCTTACGCTGGGCAGAAAGATGAAGCGCCTCTTTGGCAACTCATGGAACAGATCGGGCACAGTCTCGGAGGAGAGGCCCGGCGGAGAGAAATGATCTCGCAGGCAGTGGGAGGATTGCATGATGCCCTGATCATGCGCCGGGCCGGCGACCAACTGCCGCCGTTGCGTTACTCCCAATCGAATGGCAAGGATCTGGTTGATCGTGATCCGATCAGAAATGTGCTGGGCAAAGATTTTCAACCCGACAGCTCCCCCGTTACCCCCAATAGCGAGGGCGATACGTCGCCCTTCTGCCCTCTGCGTTCGGGTCTTCTCCAGCTGAGGGGTCTCCGCATCATCGATGCGTTTGGCCAGTGGATTGGGATCGAGCTGGGGAAGGTGCCGAGCTTGTGCCAGTCGGGAAGGCTGGCGGTGGAACTGCCTTCCGCTGGGAAAACACCCGCTGTTCGTCTTCATCCCCGGTACTGCCGCCCTATGCGGCTGGAATTCGCCGGTGTGCCGGCGGAAGCTCCCGCTGTTGGCGGGGGCCCGGTATGCGGCTGGGTGGTCCCGAATCGTTTCGATCAGAACCTGGTGTTGTACACCGCCAAGGGCCGTCCCGCCGGAGTTCTGCAAAAACGATTTGGCGCTAAGGACGAGAGGACGCTGTTTTACTGGGTCGCCGTGCCCGGCACGAGCGGCGACGAGGCGAAAGTCATTGGCATTCGGGACCGCCATCTCCGGGACTTCGCCAACTTTGTACTTTCCCTCACGGTCGCGGCGGGAGATAGTTTTGACCGTTTGATCAATGAGGTCGCGGAAGCGACCGAACAACGAGTACCGGAAGACAACCCTCTGGTGTCCGTCCTTATCGGCCGCCCTCTGGCGCTGGTGCGCGCGGAGTTGCGCCTCGAAATGGACGGCTTGCCCACTCTGGACCAGGCGCGCAGCTGGACAGAGGACCCAAAATCGGGCGGACCTTTGCTCGACCAAATTCTGAACGACGCTATCGCACAAAAAACTCCGCCCAAACCAAACCGATTCATGATTACCGGTGGCGTAGAGAACGTGCGCTGGCCGGTGCGCGTGGGAGACCGCCGCAGCACCAACGACGGGCTGGTGGGGTTCTTCAAGGCAGATCCAGCGCGCCTGGGAGACCTTAGCACCCACGAGGGCCTGACGGAGTTTCTCAACCGAGGGGACCGCTCGCGTCCGTTCTATGCGAGCTGGGGGTTCGACTTGACACCCGACTTTCCTGAGATGCTTCAGCCCGCTCAGGACCTCGAGCTAGACTGCTACAACAACCTGCAGCTCACTCTGCTGATGGATCCCCAGGCACGGGTTCACGTCACTTCGGGCGTCCTGCCCAAGGTGTACCTGGAGCTTACCGCAGCGCAACTACAAGGGGCTAAACAGCTCCGTGAGGTCTTCTTCCAGGCGGCGCCGGTGCTGGGCACTCCCACCACGCCCCACGTGCCCAAACCTTCTGACGATTTCGGCCAATGGTCCTGGGCCTATCGCCCCAATGTGACCGGCTGGGCCGAGGATCCGAACATGGTCTCTGCGGCGGAACTGGCTGGGCCGGCGGCTGGCTCCGCCACTCTTACGGAGGGCTGGCTGAAGTTGAAAATGGAGCCGGTCCTGATTCGCAGTTTGTGGATGAAAGACCCGGTGAAGAAGCCTTCCAAGGGCACCACCGTCACCCTTGCATGGTCCCTTCATGGCGCCGACTCGCTCAAAGTGTTCCGGTTAAAGGAGGGCGAGGAAATACTGGAAGGAGAATGGCTGAAGCCTTCGTTCCCCCCTGATTGGACGACGGGCAAGATGGAAAGGAACACCACGTTCCGAGTGCGGGCGTCCAATGATGCTGGTTACGAGGACTACAAAGACATCCATATTGAAATCGAGGAATGAACCCCTATGCCATTTCCAGCTCCCACATTGTCGCCCAACCTTGAGGTCGGCGCCTCCGACAACTCCATTGCTTTTGAGATCACCGCCGCGGACGTTCAGGACGCACTCCGACTAAGCATCTCCATTCCATGCGGTGCGAAGACCGACGATGAGATCTTTCTTTGTCGCAACGGTGAGCTGGCAACACTCAATTGGTCGTCCAATCCGGCTAACAAGGTTGAGTTGACCCTCTCCGAGCAAAAAACAGAGAAGCTAAGGTGGGTATCAAACACGCCTTTCTCTTTGAAGGGTGGAAACGATAAGGTAACAATCACGATCTCCGGATTCAAACCCGAAGATGGCGGCACAGCTCACGTCTCTCTTAAGGTCTGGAAGAATCCCAAAAATCCGTTGTATGACGGGGTGCATGAAGTACTCATTAAAAAGGGCCCTGGAGTAGCTGTCATCTACTTCGACGTTAGCCCGACCAATGTCCTGAAAGGAGGCAAAGTCACCCTTACCAGCTACACGACCGGGGCAAGGACCGTGACCGTGTGTGACAACAAGGGAATCACCAAGCCGCCGGTTACAGAAGTGCAGGACAAAAGCGGTACTAAAAGAACCTATTCTGATGTCCCGCAACAGAATACGACCTACTACTTGGAAGCCTGGCAGGATACCACCAGCGAAGACAAGGCAGGGGCAACCAGGGACCATCGCCTCGTCGAGCGTCAGGTCTCTGTCACCGTTGACGAACGGTCGGAATGGTCTCCACATGACCTCTTGATCAACAGTCTGGGCGCAGACCGCGCAGCAGAACCTTACTACCCGACCTTGTTGCTCCGCGCACCGGACCTGCTTTACGGAATCTTTGTCTTTGGTTCTGAAAAAACGAAGCGTGCAGAGCTCTGGTCTTCAAGTTCAGGTCTTGACGGCTGGCGCAAGGTGACCGATGTTCCCGAGTATATGGCTGATAGTCCTGGAGTGATTGACAAGGACCGGTTATGGCTAATCGGCGGCAGCTCGGCGGACCCAAAGGGGCCGCGCTCGAATCGTATGTGGTGTTATTACAAGAACGAAGATGGACACATGGTAACGAAAGAATGGTGCGAAACCGACAAAGACGGCGGGGGCGCCTTTAAGAATAAGCTATTCCCCGCCCGGATGGGACATGCCTGTGCGGTCTTCAAGAACCAAATCTGGGTGTTGGGGGGCCTCTCGCTCGACAATCAACCAATGGACGATGTATGGACTTGCTCAATCCCCGAAAAGGGCGACGATTTCGACGATTTCAATGTGACCTGGCATAAATGCGCTACACCGCTAAAGCCGGGACGATGCATGTCCGCCGTAGCGGTGACACCTACCAGTAACCCAACCCGGCTCTGGATCTACGGCGGAGCGACACATCCCTTTAATTACCTTGAGAGTCGTGACGAGTTGTTGTGGACCCAGGACCAGGACGGCAAGAATTGGGGATCATTCGGTTTACCCCCTGAAAAAACGGGAAAGCCGCTGGGCGTAACGCTGCTATTCGGCAGCGATGGGTGTCTCCACCTGGCGGGTGCATTCCTGAATGAAAATGGCGGACTTGTCTATTCCGATCATGAACTTGGAGATATGAATCTGAGACACCCGACCTGGAGAACGAGCGAGTTGAGCAAAATCAAATGGAAGTTTCCCCGGACCGTCCTTTTCCTGATACGTTCCGTGTGCTTCGGCGAACGGTGGTTTTTCTGGCCTGTCTACCGATACGTGGAGGAGATGGGCAATCACGACACCTGGATTTACACGGCTGCAGCATCTTCCAACGTGCCCAACAAGTAAGGCACGAAGGTACCGCATCGAGCAAAGGAGCATGCCATGACGATATTGCGATCTACGATGAGCCGGAAGTCCAGCCGCACGACCGGCTTCATCCGCCGTTGTCTGGTCGCTGGCATATTCGCCTGTCTGGCGGCCATTGCCGCATTGGCCCAGACAGAGAACATAGTCGTCACTTTGCTGCCCTCATACGCCGATACTGAGGATACTCAAAGCAAGGGATACTTGAACGTCACCCATAGCGAATCTGGATTCAATGAATCCAAGTCCTGGCTCTATTTCGACGCCAGCGCACTGCCTGCTGGAATCAAAGAAGAGGACTTCGAAAGCGTGCAATTGCAACTGGTGCCCAAAGAGGGAGCCCCGAGAGAGATGGCGATCACGGTGGCGCCCGCGAGCGGTTCAACCGCTAAAGCGGGTTACGCCGCTGTCGATGCTGCAAATGCCTCTACGCTTGAATCCGACCTTCTGCCAAAGAATAAGGATGAACTTGAGTTGCGGTCCGATTTCGCCAGTTTGCCGCGAGCGGGCCTCCTCAAGTCCAAGCCGGACGGATCCCGATACATAGGCTTGGTTCTGCTGCCTCAACCCAACGCCAGCCGTCGCGTTTATTATGGCCTTACTACTCAAAACAAAGACGATCCAAAAGATACGTACGATCATCCCGACCGTCTCCCTCGCCTGATCATTACCTATCGCCGCCCGCCCCCGCCGTATTCCGCCTCCGCATGCTCCAGTGAGCCTTCAGCCCTGGCTTTGTCGCAGTCTGATGGACGCCAGGCCGACACGAGCCCTTGCCCCTTCATGCCGACACTCAACAATCCCGCCCCCGCGCCGGATGATCCGGCAAAGAGTGTTTACGTCCTCCTTCAGGTTGCTCCCGGCACAAGAACCAGGACGCCGGTAGTTTACGGAAACCGGATTTACGTAGTTCGCGGGGATGAATCCCAGAGTCGGTTGGAAGAGTTGGGTCCGCTCGGCGACATCATCGCATCGCTCCCCTTAGTCGTGGTTGATGGCAAAGGGGAAAAGCGTTTCTTGAAGGTTGCCCCGGATTCCCTCATGGTGGTAGACCGCTTTGGCCGCCTCAGAATTATCACCAACGACGCGATTCTTACTGCCCAGTTGGGGACTGGCGGAAGCCTGCCTGCTTCGGTCGAGGAAAGTAAATTCGCCTTCGGAGCGGTGCCCGACACCGTAGTTCCCGGTCCGGATGGGACCCTCTATATCGTGAAGCAAAGCATTTTCGCCCTGAATCCTAAAGTGGAAAAGCTGGGCGCGAACGGCGAACTCGTGCCCGAAAAGCTTTGGGATGTGGCGATCGAAAACCCGGAATCTGCCAGAATCACGCTGAGCCCGGACGGCCGTTTTCTCTATGCCCTGACGCGGTTAGCGGACAAGTACTCCGGTTTTGTCGCCATCAACGCGCAGAGCGGTAAGGATGTCCAACTGCTGGCGGGAAAGGTGAACACATCGGGGACCATCGTGACCTGGGTCTCAGGCCTGAAATTCGACAAAGCGGGGGTGACAGAGGGACAGAGAATTCCGATTGGCCGAGGAGAGAACACCAAATTCTGCACGGTGCAAGCGGTGCAAACCAAGAGCCCTCAGTCACTGACCTGCAAAGAGGATATTGGAAAGCATACCGAGGTTCCGTGGGCAGATTTTCCGGAGTATCTAACCAGCTTTCGCAATCCGGTGGTGGCCAGGGGCCTGCATGAAGTGGACTACATCTACATCGCCGGGAACTTGGGAGAGAAAACAACCCTGTGGGGCGTGAGAAACGAACCCGGGCCGGTGCCCCGGGACCGGGACTACCTGGCGCGACTCACGGCCGAGTGGAAATACAACCCGGGAGAAAATAGCTCTGTTGGCCAGCCGATCCTTGATCCAACACCGGCGCCGGCGGACACTGGTCTGTCCCAGAAGAGGCTCTACTTCCTGCAGAAGGGCGGCGGCGGAGAACCGAAGCTGGTGGCACTGAAGGCGTTGGACGGGACGCTGGCGGCCCAGCCTGCCACACCGCCCAGGCTTCCCGCGAAAATTAGTACTGAAGGAAACCCGGTGGTGGACTCCGACAAGGATGTAATTCTTTGGGCCGACAACACTCTTTACGGCTTTGCCGCGGACACGGGCCCCTTGTTCACTGCCCAGCCGGAGATGTCCCGGGTTCCGCAGCTACTATTTGGGCCCGGCGGGACGCTCTACGCGGCTTACGGACCGCCGGGATCCGTGTCCACCGTCAGCGCCCTGGTTCCCTCGTTCACGCTGAACGCCGGCAGCCCGACTGATATCTGCAGCCCGACCCACCTGCAGGTGACGGGAACGGCCACGGCTGGGCAACAGTGGCAACTAAGCGCGCGCGGGAGCGTGATCCTTGGAAATGGGTTCGTGGTGCAAAGCGGTGCGCAACTGAAGGTGAAGGTAAACGTAAGCCAATGCCCGGGCGGGTAAGACCCGGCTGCAAAGCGGCGATCCGTATTTACAAGTACGACCGCTCATGAGTGCATGACGGGGCAACCATCAAAACCCAACCTAGAAACAGGTTCGAAAGGACGTAGACCATGAAAACGTTCATCGCAGAAGCAGTGCAGGGTCTTTCGGCGGCGCGGAAGCCGGACTGGTGCTCCGATCCTGGGCACAACGGCAAGGTGGCGTTCCGGTGCGCTCTTCTCATTCTCCTGGCGCTGGGATTCCTTGGCGGCATCAGCCAGGCGCAGGAGCCTCTGGTGATCGGGCCGACGGGCGACGTCAGCATCGGAAAAGCACTCTCTGTGGGTGGCACAGTAACCGCGCCGAAGTTGGACCTTGGTGATGGAGTTGTGCTCGATGGTGAAGCCGGCCGCAACGTGTTCAAAGATATTGAAAAGTCCGACGGAGATGGTTTGAGAGTTGGTTCCGCATGGGGAATGTACGGAATATGGGCCAACACCGGGCAGGTTGTGGTCGGTGGTACCGACGGCGTTAATTTGCAAAATGGCAAGGTTGAGGTAAACACCGACGGCAACGTCGGCATCGGGACCGAGCCGACGGCAAATAAACTCTCGGTGGAAGGCAACGCTAATTTCTCCGGCAACGTCGGCATCGGGACCGAGCCGACGGCAAATAAACTCTCGGTGGAAGGCAACGCTAATTTCTCCGGCAACGTCGGCATCGGGACAAAGGCGGCGTCAAGCAACCTCTCGGTGGCCGGGAGCGTGCTCATCAACGGCACTCCCAATGGCAGGGGTCTCCTCAGCCTTCAAGACGATCTCTTCCTCAATGTGATGCCAGGGGTTAAGAGGGCCGGTATATCAAAAAACGCTTACGTTGACACAAACAGTAAGTGGCAGATCAAGGATAGAAACAAAGGGATGAGTGAAATCGCCTTTGGTGATGATGGCAATCTAACATTCTATGTGGCAGCGGCTGGTGTCGGTCTTAGGGCAGGGGCGGCCATAAGCAACAACGGCGACGTGGTCATCCCTGGAAACCTCTTCGTGAAAGGTAAGATTGTGTACCAAATGTGGGACAACGGCAGCGTGGGGAAGGGTGATTACCGATGGATGGGTACTACGGGTGACTATGTCCGATCTTGGAGTAATGCAGTTCCTGCGCTCCCCTCAGATAGTCGGCTCAAGACCGACTTGCATCCCATACCATCAGCCTTAGAAAAGGTCAGTCAACTGCGCGGCGTGACCTTTCGCTGGAACGAACAGGGGTTGCAATATTTGACCAAAGATATTGAAACCACCCTGTCGGCGGGCCCGGGAGCCTCCGACGAAGATAATCGAAAGCTGTGGCAAGCGGAGCGAGACAAACGGTACAAAGAACTATCAAAGACCAATGTCGGTGTCGTCGCTCAAGACGTGGAAGCGGTGTTGCCTCAAGCGGTGACGACGGATGCGAGCGGATATAAGTTGGTCAACTATACCGAACTGATTCCTCTCGTCATCGAAGCCCTTAAAGAAGAAGACAAAATCAGCCAGGAACAAGCGCGCACCATAGCGAGCCAGCAGACGGAGATCCAGCGGTTGACCGTTGCCAATCAGGCCGCGCAACAACAGTTGATTGAGATGCAAGACGTAAAGCAGAAATTGGGACTTCTGGAGGCCACGGTGAATAGATTTCTGGCCTCCGGCCTATCTGCGGACGCGGATAAGACTGGTACAAGTAAGCTTCTCGCAGGCGCCCGCCCTTCAGAGCAATAGCTTTTAGTTTTTACCGCAGCGAGCTGGACTTGCGCTGCTAAATGCCGTTCCAGTCTTCGTAAAGTGAGGTCGTTCCGCACTCCGACCTTTGCAAATTGGCCAGGGTGCAATGAAGTAGGTGGCCCCCGAGTCTGAACCTGGGAAAGGAAGTTACGATGAACGAACTGTCGAATGACGTCAATTACGGCGAAATGAAGGCTGAACTGCAAGCCCTCCGGAAAAAGGTTGAAGACCTGGAAACCAAACAGGCTGCCTTCAAGAGCAATACACATCCCGCCGTACGCCGAAGATTTCCCAGGAAGCTACTCATCGCCTCGATCTCGTTCGTGGCACTGCTGGCGGCGGGTGGTGTGCTCTGGGGCGATGAGGCTATCAAGGCTTTGTTCGTCGACAGCAAAGGCAACGTCGGGATTGGAACCGTACAACCATCTCAAAAGCTGGATGTGACGGGTACGACCGTTACTGACGGGATCGCATTGAGCCGAGACAACGACCATCGCTATGCGATATTCTTCGCAAATCCGGGCGACTTTAACCATGCGCTCTACAACGACATATCGAATATAGACGGCGATGGAAAGAAGGATGAAATCAAGTGGAACTCAATTAATGGCTTTGATTTCCGAGTTGGGCAACGAGGGGGCAAGTCCGGGTTGCTCATTCAAGATAACGGCAACATCGGCATAAGGCTCGACGTGAATGGAACGCTGAATGTCTCAAAAAATGCTTCGATCGGTGGCCTGACGGTTCCTTCCGGCAACGTCGGCCTTGGAACGAACACTCCACCAGAGAAGCTAGCATACAGACTAGATGTCAACGGATCGGTGAACGCCTCCCAGAATCTGTCTGTCGGTGGCGTCGTGACGGCGAACCGGATCGGGATCAGGAAAGCTCCAGCACAGGAAGCAGCCCTCGACGTGGCGGGCGAGATCAGCGGAAAGCCGTGGATTGCGACTGGCCCGGGACCTTACGGCCAGTATGAGTGGAGGAGGGATCAGAAGGCCACGCGGATGACAAGAGTTGATCGCTCCGTATGTTTTCTTACGGGCGTGGCCGCGGTTGGTTCGGGGGAACAAGTGTGGATAAACCAAACAACGGAAAACGGGAAGACTTACTGGGCGCTTGGTGGAGGGTCCGGAGGCTGGGGTGTTTGGGCAAGAGCAATTTGCATCGGAGCGCCGGATAATTCATGGTAGTGCACCACGCGAGGGTTCCGGCTCGGTATCAAGAACTGCGAGGTACATTTACTCATGCCGGAAGGTCCGGTGAAGCTGCACGAAGTGCTGCGCCAGGAATACCAGACCTTGCGGCCGGGCGCTGATTTTTCCGGTGAAAGCACGAGTGAGGTGCTGGATAAGCTTCGCCGGCAAGAGCAACCTCTCAGTGCCCTATGCATCTCCGGCGGCGGCATCCGCAGTGCTACTTTCGCACTGGGGGCGCTGCAAGCTCTCGCCGACCACCGCATTCTGGACCAGTTCGATTACCTATCGACGGTCTCCGGCGGCGGATACATTGGAAGCTGGCTGACGGCCTGGATCAAGCGCGCAGGCGGGCTCGGGAACGTCATTCCGCAGTTGCGGAGCAAGGTAGAACACGTTCCCGACAGTGGAGTCGATCCTATCCAGCACTTGCGCGAGTACAACAATTATCTCTCGCCCCAGATGGGGTTCTTCTCAGCCGATACCTGGACGCTGGCAGCCACGGTGGGACGCAACATTCTGCTCAACTGGCTGGTTCTGGTTCCCTTGCTGATGCTGGTGCTGATGGTTCCGCGGCTGGTGCTTTCGGTCTTCCGGCTAGGAGAGACTTACAGAGACATGGGTTTGGGCGCGACGATCGCTTCGTCGTGGGTAGAAAGACAAGGTCTCCCGCTGTTTTTCGGCTTCCTGCTTGCCTTCGCCATATTCAATATCGCCCGCTACCTGCCCAGTGCTGGAGGCCGAAACCACTCACAAAATGATTTTCTCCTGAAGGTCCTGGCTCCGCTGGCGGGCGCGATTTTGTGTTTCATGGTCTATGACTCGCTGCTGTTTGGAGCGAGCGATCACAACCTCACCCTGGAGCGGGGCGCGATCTTTTGGGTGTTGCTTCCTTGCGCGGCCGGCTGGCTGGTGTTCTTGCTGTTCTGCGTGCGACCGATGAAACGGCGGTTACAGCTTCTTTTCGGCCCCCTGTCACTTGCCCTTATTTTGGTGGCTACGTGTATGGACGCGATGGCCTGGGTGCTCACCAACATCGTGTTGCCGGGCTGGGCTTTCTACGTGACGATTGTTCCGCCTCTCATGCTTTTGGCGTTCGACTTGGGAGGCACCCTGTTTGTAGGTTTGTCGAGCACCGTTCTTGAGGACGATGATCGTGAATGGCTGGCGCGCGCCTCAGCGTGGGTCCAGATACTTGCCTTTTCCTGGCTAATAGCCTGTGCGCTGGTGCTGTTGGTGCCAGGATGGGCACTGCACTGGAGGGCTTGGGGCAAGGAGCTACTCGGCGCTGTTGCGGTAGCCAGCGCCTGGCTGAGCCGGCTAAGCGGCGCTGTATCTCCCCCCGGAGGCAAACACCCTGGCCCCGGCAGAAAGGCCTTCGCGTACCTGGTAAAGCTGGCGCCCGCGATATTCCTCGTCTCCTTTTGTGTTGGCCTGTCTATTTTTACCAACCTGTTGCTGTACTTTTCGGGCATGCTCCGGCCGCCAGCCGCAGGCTGGGTTGCGAGCTGGACGGACCACCGATTTGTTCTGGAGCATACGCCATGGTTTTTCGCCCTCGGTGGATTGGTCGCACTTCTGCTTCTCAGCCAGGTGACAGCCCGCTACATCAACATCAACCGATTTTCGCTGCACGCGATGTACCGCAATCGCTTGATCCGGGCGTATCTGGGCGCGTCCAATCCAAAACGAAATGCCGCGCGGTTCACAGGATTTGCTCCTGAAGACAACCTGCTCATGCGTGACTTGCGAACGGGGTTTAAGCCCTTTCACGTCGTGAACGTCGCACTGAATCTTGTATCCGGTGAACGGCTGGCGTGGCAGCAGAGGAAGGCGCAATCCTTCACGTTGTCACCTTTGCACAGCGGCAACTATGAACTTGGTTACCGCGATTCGGCAGAATACGGCGGCCGGGACGGCATCACTTTGGGAACCGCGGTTACGATCTCAGGGGCCGCAGCCAGTCCAAGCATGGGCTATCACTCGTCGCCGGTGAAGGGTTTTGTCATGACCCTGCTCAATGCCAGACTGGGGGCCTGGCTGGGAAATCCCGGCGACGCCGGAGAACGGACGTGGAGACAGGACGGTCCGCACTCTGCCGTAGGTTCGCTGGTGAAAGAGGCCTTGGGACTCACCGACAACACCAGCGCCTACGTGTATCTCTCCGATGGCGGGCACTTCGAAAACCTGGCCGTTTATGAAATGATCCTGCGGCGCTGCCGGCAAATTGTGGTGCTCGACGCCGGCTGCGACCCCGCTTTCACCTATGAAGATCTGGGGAATGCCTTGCGTAAGGTAAGAATCGATCTCAAGGTACCCGTCGAGTTCGAAGATCAATATATCCATCCTATGCGCGAAAAGAAACGGCGTTGCGCCATCGCGAGGATCCGGTATTCCGCTGTGGATGCGACTTGGCCGGACGGCGAATTGATTTATATCAAACCGATGTTGCTCGGCACCGAGCCGCCTGATGTGGAAGCGTACGCTGCCGCCAACCCGTCCTTCCCCCATCAGAGCACAGGCAACCAGTGGTTCAACGAGTCGCAAACGGAGAGCTACCGCATGCTGGGCCTGCACACGCTGGATGAGATTTGCCGGGACTGGAACGGTAACGGCCTGAAGGATTTTGGCCAGCATGTGCGGGAGATGTACTTGACACTCCCGCCTGATGCCCCGCAGATACTGCGGCCAGCAGCGGCAACCGCAGTGGCCGGAAGGTAGCTTGCTGGATCCGGTGATTCTTGAACGCCTGGAGTCGCTGGCGATGAAAAGATAAAACGAAAGCACGCGAGCACTGGGTGTATACTTTTTCCCCACTTGGTAGGCCAAAATTCAGATCCGGGGTGAGGATATGAAAACAGCAGCCCACTGCCTTTTGCTACTACTCCTCCTGATTGGCTCGACAGCCACGGCACAACAGCCTTGCAACAGTGGCCCGTCCCCAAAGGCGGTTATAGATTGGCCGGAGTACCGCTTCGACCTTTGCCACACCGGTTATAACCCGTATGAGTTTGTTCTGAGCCCCGCCACGGTTGGAAACCTCGGGTTAAAGTGGCAATTCGACGAAGAGAACCTGAACTTCCAATCCTCGCCGACGGTCGTTAATAGCGTGGTGTACATCGGGGCCTTCCCCTACGACCTGTACGCCTTAAGTACCAGCATAGGAGAGCTTCTGTGGGATTACTCAACGTATCCCTTTTACGTCTCGTCGTCGCCGGCGGTGGCCAATGGTGTGGTGTATGTTGGGGCCGGGTACATTCCTGGGTACAACACTAATATCTACGCCTTAGACGCAAGCACCGGAGCACTCATCTGGCAGTACGGAATGGGGACTGTCACTGCGTCGCCGGCAGTGGCCAACGGGGTGGTGTATATCGGGTCCGCTGACAGCAACGTATATGCCTTAAATGCCACCACGGGAGCATTGCTGTGGATGTACACGACAGAGGGGAACGGTATCGGGTCTTCGGCGGCGGTGGCCAACGGCGTGGTGTATATCGGCTCCGGTGACAACAACGTGTACGCCTTGAATGCCACCACGGGAGCATTGCTGTGGATGTACACGACAGAGGGGAACGGTATCGGGTCTTCGCCGGCGGTGGCCAACGGCGCGGTGTACGTTGGAAATGGTTACATTCATGGGGACGGCAATGTGTACGCCCTGGACGCAAGCACCGGAGCGCTGCTGTGGAGTTACACGACAGGAGGATACGTGCAATCGTCGCCGGCGGTGACCAATGGCGTGGTGTATATCGGCTGTGATGACGGTAACCTATACGCCTTGGACGCAAGCTCCGGAGCACTGCGGTGGAAGTACACGACAGGAGGGGGCGTCG
This sequence comes from uncultured Acidobacteriaceae bacterium, assembly GCA_963789245.1. GTDB lineage: Bacteria > Acidobacteriota > Terriglobia > Terriglobales > Acidobacteriaceae > Bog-257. Next base: position 35,378 of record CAWBKE010000003.1, read on the forward strand.
ATTCTTCGCCAGCGGTGGCCAACGGCGTGGTGTACGTAGGGTCCGAAGACGGTAACTTGTACGCCTTGAACGCCAACACCGGAGCACGCCTTTGGGAGTACCTGACAGTAGAGAACAGCATTTTTTATTCTTCGCCGGCGGTGGCCAACGGCTCGGTGTATGTCGGGGCCATTAACGGCGTATACGCCTTCGATCTGCCGACCCATTGAGGCCGAGCGCACGGGTTAACACAATCCTGAGTCATCGGGAATGCGTCGGGGAAAAAAGTGCAGTTCAGCCCACGAGGGATTTGCTTTTGTTCCGGGAGGCCGCTAAAGCACTTCTCCTGCTGCTATCTGCCGCACCAGGGTTCGATCCGCATCGAGAAAGTCCAGCGCCGGCAGTTCGCGGCGATTCACCCAGCGGATCTCGCGGAAGATGCGGTTTTGCATCTCGCCTTCGTACCACTCCACCACGAAGAAGTGCAGCTCCACCGCGTTGCCGTTCTGATAATGATGTTGCAGTTGCGCAACCTTTGAGCCAATCTCCGCGCGCACGCCCAGCTCTTCTTCCAGTTCGCGTTGCAGCGCCTGCGGTGGCTCTTCTCCAGCTTCAATCTTGCCGCCCGGAAACTCCCATTTCAACGGCAGCGCCTGATACTCTGTCCGCTGACAGCAGAGAACGTCGTCGCCTCGCACGATCAGTGCCGCGACCACTTGCTTAATCATCGCACCTGCTCCGCCCGGCCATTGAAGAAGCCGGTCACGTCGTCTTCTCCAAATGACTGCCCACCAGGCTGGCGCAGTGCTCCACCAGCTTGCGGTCGTCATCATTGAAGGCCGCTGGCGTATGACTGTCGACATCAAGCTCGCCGACCACCTTGCCTCTGACGAACACCGGCGCGACAATTTCCGACCTGGTTTCCAGCGAGCAGGCCAGATAGCGCGGGTCGGACTTCACGTCATCCACTACCACCGTCTGCCCGGTCGAAGCCGCAGCTCCGCAGATACCCTGATTCAGCGGAATGCGTTGGTGCTGCGTCACTGCGCCGACGTAAGGTCCCAGTACCAGGACCGGTTCTTCGCCGACTCCGCCCCGCTCCATCATGTAGAACCCAACCCAGTCGAAGTGGCCGAGCTGCTTCCCGAGGCGGCCGACGATGATACTCATCAGCTCCTCGGCGCTTCGCGCGGCCGCAGCCAGTGTGGTGAGTTCTTCGGCAAGCTTCTGTTGACTCGTAGGCATGCGCTTCCTTTTCTACCACAGGCCGGCGTTTAGGGCGCTCGCAACACCAAAGCCCTTGCATTTAGCACTTAGCAAATGCGGGCTTTCCGCGTAACCGATGTTGCTGGTGCTAATTGCTAACTGCTAATTGCTGATCTCGATTCCCCGAACTCCCGTCGACCGCTCGAAGCGCTCGGGATGAAGCGCCCACGCAATGGCATTCAGTCCGCCGAGCAGCGTGGTTGCCGGTGTGTTCAGCAACTCGTCTTGGATACAGAACACACGCTTGTTTCGCGACGCCGGAAGTTCTTGCCACTGGCGCTGCTCGACGATCTTCTCCAACGGAACACGATCTCCCGCGCCGCACCAGGCCGCCAGAATCACGTCGGGCTGCGCGGCAGCGATTTCCTCGGCAGTCGTACTCTTGCCCGGAGCGCCGATGAACTCGCCGCCTGCGGCCTTCACCAGTTCAGCGACCCATGGCTCCGAAGCGATGATCGGCTTACCCCACTCCTCACAGAACACTTTCACTAAGGACGCACCGGCCGCACGCTCTCGCACGTCTTCAATGCCACGTTGCATTCTGGCGATGATGGCTTCGCCACGTTCTGCCGCTCCCGTGATTCCGGCGATGGCCGCGATGTCGGTGTAGATGTCGGCCAGCATTCGTGGAGCCATGCCGAGAAACCGCACTCCCGCCTTTAATATCTCGGCGACAGCTTCCAGTTGATACGGGATTGAGGCCAGCACCAGGTCGGGCTTCGCAGCCAGAATCTGCGCGGCCTGCGCCGACCAGGAGTCAGAGACAATCAGCCGCGAGCCATCGGCGACTTCGGGGCACACATCAACGCAGTACTGGGTGCAGGCGACAATCCGGTCCAGCAGGCCTAGATCGCGCAAAGTGACGGTCGCGCTCGGCTGCAGAGAGACAATCCGTCGCGGTGTGTGGCTCGTGGCGTTCAAGTCAGCTTGATTATACGAAGGTAACCACTTTCACCACAGAGACACAGAGGCACAGAGGCACAGAGGCACAGAGTAATAGAAGAGCGTTTCCTTCTCTGGACGGCAGAACTTACCAGATCCGGAAATCACAAGAATGGCACCACACGCCCTAAAGGAAGGGATTGACTCCGTTCTCTGTGTCTCTGTGTCTCTGTGTCTCTGTGGTGAATGACTCCGCCGGCGGAATAGAATACGATTTTCTCTCCTATGTACTCGGCCGAACTTGTTGATCACTTCGAGCATCCCCGCAATTCCGGCGTATTGCCCGACGCCACCGCGCAGGTGCGGGTTGAGAACCCCGCTTGCGGCGACATTCTGGAGTTGGCGGTAAAGATTACTGTCGGCTGCATCGCCGAAATTCGCTTCCGCGCCAAGGGCTGCGTCCCGGCAATGGCCTGCGCCTCGGCCATAACCGAGTTGGCGAAGGGGAAATCAATTGCCGACGCCCGAGCCATCGACAAAGAGGCCGTCATTCACGCCGTTGGCAATCTGCCGCCTGCTTCGGGACACGCGGCACAGTTGGCGGTCGATGCCCTGCGGGCCGTTCTCAAAATCGCAAGCTGAAAGACGCACGATATGTTTCCGGGCACCTCAGACGATCAATCGTCGGCGAGACTTGTCGAAATCGGGAACCGGCAAACCCAACTAAGGACCTCAATCCAAAATTAACAACACCTCTTTGCCAGTTGGGTGCATCCTAAGCACAGGCCAGCTTTTATGCTTGCGTTCCAGCCGCAAAGCTGGGTACGATAGGAGCGTCCTCCAAATCGCCGCACTTCCCGTGCAGGCGTTCCTCGCGCCCAATTTCCGAGCGCCAGACGGACGTAACTGAATCGATTTCAGCGAAGTATCCAACCGCAGCCACGCCAGCGAGTGATAAGTACGCTACTGCGCGGGAACAGCGGTTCAGAAATGTGGGCTCCCGCTACCCGCGGGCCAAACAAGAGAGAAGCATGAATCAAGGATCGAATCCTCCTTCCGGAAATTCCGGAGGGAAGGGACGCAGACGGCGGCGCGGCCGCCGTGGACCTGTCGCGCACGGGGCGGCACAACAACAACAGCCGGGACAACATCGCCATGGAGCCGGCAAGAACCGGCCTCCCGGTCGTAAGTCCGGTCCGCGCGGCGCCAGCCAGAATGCGCTGGGCGGCGGCATCTACACCGCGCCCATGGACCACACCTATCGCGCCCTCCAGGGCAACAACAACGGCAACGCGCGCCGGCCCAACCGCGGCCGCATGGGCCAGCCTCAGGGCAAGCAATTTGTTCCGCCCGAGCCGGAGCCTTTGCCCATGACATCCGAGACCTCGCCCACTCGCATCTTCGCCTTCGTCGACGATCTTTTCTTCCTGGCAAAGATTCAGGAGACCGCGCGCAAGATGAACGTAAAGGTCGAGTTCGTCAAAACCGAGAAGGATCTTCAGGAAAAGATCGGGCAGAACGGCGACGACAAACCCTCGCTCATCATCTTCGACTTGAACAACGCCGGGGCCAAGCCGCTCACCGTCATTCCCAAGCTGAAGTCGAAGCTGAAGAAAGCCACCAACATCATCGGCTTTGTCTCGCACGTGCAGGGCGAACTGAAGATGAAGGCGCAGGAAGCCGGATGCGACATGGTCCTGCCGCGCTCCGCGTTTTCGCAGAATCTGGCGCAACTGCTGCGCCGTCACGGCGCTCCCGAAGAAGCGCCGGAGCAGAGCCAGCAGCCCGGACCACCTCCGGCACCGTAAAGTTGTCGAGAGTGGCATCGCCTTGCTATAGGCAAGTGAACTGCAGAACTTTTTGGAGCTTATTGTCACGGCTAGCTACAGCAACGCTAACCTTCGCGCTCCTTGCGATCGACTGCGCTGCAGCACAACCGCAGTCCGGTTGCCGTCTGACTACGGTCATTAACAATGGCGTTTGCAAAGATGATAAGGGGAACGACTGCTCGAAAGAAGCCTTCGAGAACATCCCGAAGCGGTGCGAAGGTGGTCCTGACCCGCAGTACACATCCGAGGCAAAGGAGGCTCATATCAAGGGAGCCGTCCAGCTTTCGTTCAGCATCTCGACAGATGGATGTGCGGAGAACATTCGCGTCGTTCGCGGGTTGGGCTACGGCCTCGACGAAGCGGCCGTTCACGCTCTTGAACGATGGCGCCGGCAGAAGCTGAAGAAGTCCGTCAACAACGTCACAGCAGAAGTCTATTTCGATCCGCAGTATCGCTCTACGAGCGCGCTCACAACCCCGAAATGCTCAGAAGAACATTCAGATTCGCCACAGCAGCAGAAATAGCTGTCGCGAAACCAGCAATCTGCTTCCGGCAGGCCGCCAAATTCATTACACGCGAGCGACGCGGGACGGTTCCGCAAACTGCCGAAGTTGGGCCATCGCCTCCCGCATCGGACGCCGAATGTGTGCGATCCGGCGCTGCTATTGTGCCACCGTGATGCTGCAGTTGCTGGACGCCTTGTTGCCCACCGCATCGGTCACCTGGGCCGTATACGGGTACGTGCCTGCCATAGTCGGCGTGCCGTAGATGTAGGGGTTACTCAGTCCAAGTAGATTCAGTCCCGGAGGCAGCCCGGGGCTGCTGGTGATGGCGTAGCTGTAGTTTGGCTGTCCGCCGGAAGTCACCAGCGGCGAGCCATAGGGCGCTCCCACCGTGGCGCTGGAGGAGGGACAGCCCAGCGCCAATGGTGTGGCTTTGAGTTCGACGTAAATCGCCACTCCACCCCAGTTGAACGCTGTCACAAACTCGCCACGCCTCTCCAGAGCATGCGGTCCGGGTCCCACTCCCAAGTGGCCGGCATCGGCGTTGCTGGAGTAAGGGCCATCACCCGCCAGGTAGTCGGTACCGTCGTCAGCCGGACAAAGATTGCTTTCGCAGTTTATGGAGACCGGAGGAGAGTACTGCAAGGTATTGGTCAGCCAATCCTGCCAATATGTGATCGGGGTGAGCTGCTGGTTCACCTGGAGCAAACCTCCCAGCATCAGATCGTCCTGGTAACTCGTCGTAACCGGTGCTGATTGCGCCAAGACCGAAGGCTGGCCACTGCCAGTCGGCAGGTAGCTGCCAGAAGCGCTGCTGGTAGTGTCAACCGTTCCGCTGTAGCCCGGCACATCGTAGACCTTGAGGGAGGCTGCCGCTGATCCTGCCAGCGTCACCGTAACCGCGCATTTCGAGCCCGACTCGTTATTCGATATACCGCTGTACCACGCCACGAACCCTTGCTTGGAGTTAGTTTGCGATCCAAAGAATAGCGATCCATTGTTAACCTGTGTCCACGAACCCGGCCCCGAGGTGGGTACGCACCCGCTCAAGGCGGCAGGAAGGTCGATGGGTTGTGTCGGGTCCGGCGTCGCTATCGCTATCTCGACAAACAGCGGGTCGCCGTTGTTGGGTTTGAACATGCTCGACACCAGCGCGGTGCCTGAGACGCTCACACCGCAGCTACTGTTGGTGACGTATTGGTCGGTAAGCGGGGGAGCACAACCTGAAGGGGTGGTAGGGGCAGGTTGCCAGCGGCAGAGGACACCGGTGTTCGTATTGGCAGCCTGGCTGCCGAGGGCACAAGACCACAACCTGCCCTGGTCCTTGGCAATGTTGAGCACGGCGCCTTCGTTCAGCACGCTGGCAGCGCAAAGATCGAAGTTTTGCGCATAGTTGTAATTGGACGGGAGGTCCGAGCACAGGGGAATGCCGTTCGTGGCCGGAGTGATCGGCACGCTGGTGCCGCCGGGGGCGACGATGACTCGGTAGAGCGACGAGTCGGCATCGTAGGTCTGAGGATCGTTGGGCCAGGTATAAGCGCCATGAAATACCTGGTGAATGACATCATCGCCCACGCACGGAGCCGGCTTACCATCGGGGCCGATCACGTCCGTGCAAGGGTCGGCGGGAGGTTGATCTGACCAATCCAACTGTGTGCTTGGGTTCGTGTCGAGAGGATTCAGGGAGCCGTAGGTAAAGGTGCAGGCCACACTGCTGGCTGGCGACCCAGGTGGCGGATTGTGAAAATTGTAGAGGTCTACAGGACACAGCTGCGTCGGTGTCTGGTAGAACGCTCGCAGTGAGCATGTACCCATCGTCTGCTGTGAGGGATTGTTGTACCAGCACGATGCGTGAATGTTGGGATTGCTCCCAGTTACGCAATCCTGGTCGGTCGTGCACGACTGGCCGTACAGGTTGCCTTGTCCTGCGCAAAATGTCAGCCAGCCGTAGCACTTTTGATCACCGTTGCCATTCTTGTCGCACCCTGGAGGTGGCGCTCCACCGAACTCGTACTTGCCGCAATTACTTAAGCAAGCCAGCGGATTGTCCCCTGGCGGCATCACCGGGTTGCCGTTTGCATCCTCGATAACGAAACCGTAATAGCCATTGGTTTTATCAATGTCGGAGCGCTTAATCACAAAGCTATTGCCATTCCCATCGGTACAGTTCTGGTTGGTTGCCGGATCATTGGCTCGCAAATCTGCTGCATGCACAACGAGCGGATAGTTATACATCAGCCAGTGCTGGTCCGTAGGAGCTAGAGGACTGCATTTCATCTGCCCCTTTAACGGCCCCGCAACACACATTCCCTCTTTATCGCCGAGAGAGGGGATGTCCACCGGCTGTAAGTCCATGTTCAAGCTGGAGCCATCCACCAGGCTGATATCAAAATTGTCGATGAAGATCGTCGGGTCGCTCGAAGCCTGGTAGAAGGTCCATTCGGAGATCGTGGTAAAGCCGCCATCTTCGATGGTTGTCGAGCTGCAATCATAGTGATCAGAGCAGCTGCCGGTTTCGCACTGGGCCCGCTGCGTAGTGACGTCGTAACGGCAGCCCGTTCGCGCCCAGAATCTCGGTCCGTTGACCGAGGGACAAGAATGCTCACCGTTCGGACACTGCGTGCGCTCCCATTGCGTCGGGATATCGATGGTCAGGACATTCGGGTTCGGATTATTTTTGGTGCCGGCCGTGCCCCAGGGTTGCATGATCCAGGTTCCCTCGCGCGGGAAAACCGGGAAGCCCTGCTTGCCCGACTGATGAGCTGCGTTGGCCGCACCCAGTACCGTCTGGCAGGAACAGTTGACCAGTTGCACCACTCGATGCGCCCCATTCATTGGCGCCGGTTGCGGAAGACTGTCCAAGTACGCCTGGGAACACACGTCTCCGCCGGAAAGACACGACTGTTGCGCCTGAACCCGGACGACGCATAGGGTTGGGAAAACCACACCGACTCCCAAAGCCAAAAGCACCAGCGGGAGGAAGCTACTAGATAACAGCGCGCGAGCGTGCTGAATGCGCCGCTCCGGAAGTGGTGCTCTCATCAGATCTTCTCCAATAAACAGTGAGTGAATTCGTGCTGCCGGGAATCGGGTCGCCCCGGGTGGGAAAGGATAGTCGCTGTTATAGCATGGCAAGTTCAGGGTTGCAAGGGGCGGGCATGCGTCACTTCAATGGCATACGCAGCGTGCTTAAAAGGATTATACCCGGCAACGCATCCGAGAGCTGAACACGATGTACGGTTGGCGTTTTGAGAAAGCTTTGCTTCTGCGCTGTACAATCGCGACTGCATGAGCGGGCGCGCACCATCCCTCACATCGTCGCAACTTCGTTCCTTTCGACGCACTTTGCTGCGCTGGTATGACGCCAACCGTCGCGACCTGCCGTGGCGCCGCAATCGCGATCCTTATCGCGTTTGGGTCTCCGAAATCATGTTGCAGCAGACGCGCGTGGCCACCGTGCTCGACCACTACACCCGTTTCCTGCGCCGGTTTCCTACAGTCAAGTTGTTGGCGTCCGCTCGCGAATCTTCCGTCCTCGCCATGTGGAGCGGGCTGGGCTACTACCATCGCGCTCGGCGAATGCACCAAGCTGCAAAATCGATTGCACGCGAGCGGCGTGGAGTGTTTCCGCAAACTGCCGAAGATTGGTCAGCGCTTCCCGGCATCGGCCGTTATACCGCCGCGGCAATCGCCAGCATCTCGTTTGGCGAGGCTGTCGCCGTTGTGGATGGCAATGTGGAACGCGTTCTCCAACGGCTGTACGGCCAGATGCAAAGCGAGGAAACAGCCTGGCAACAAGCCGGCATCTTGCTCGACCGCCAACGCCCGGGCGACTTCAATCAGGCGATGATGGAACTGGGCGCAACCATCTGCACTCCTCGCACACCGCGGTGCGGCATCTGCCCACTGAACGCGTTCTGCAAATCCCGTGGCGCTGAACGCCCGCAGCCGCAAGCCGCCAGGAAGCGCCAGGCAATCAGTTATGCGCTCGCGCGAAAAGACTCTTCCCTGCTCCTCGTCCAGCGGCCTGCCGGCGCGTCGCTGATGGCCGGCATGTGGGAACTGCCGGCGCTGGCTCCCGGTCTGATGAATGGAGCTGCGCCGCTTCTGCAACTTCGCCATTCCATCACCGATACGGATTACCGCGTCGCCGTCTTCGCCGTTCCGCCCGATCAGTTGCACGACCTGGCAACTAACGCGCAGTGGTTCACTCATCAGCAATGCCAGCGCTTGCCGCTCACGGGCTTAACGCGCAAGGTCCTGCGTCGATGGTCGCTTGCGTCCAACTGCAGAACGGTTGAATCTATATGTCGTTAAGTCGATTCTTTCGGAGGTTTCAGCGAGTGGTTACATTGACCGCAGGTGTTCAGGCGCCAGAATTTTCGCTTCCTACAGTTGACGGCAAGCATGTGTCCTTGCAGCAGGCGCTAAACAAGGGCCCGGTCGTGCTGGCGTTCTTCAAGGTCGGTTGCCCTGTCTGCCAATACGCGTTTCCGTTCTTCGAGCGCATGTACCAGGCGAACCGCGATGCCAGCGTCACCGTGCTCGGCGTTTCCCAAGACAACGCACGCGACACCGCGTCCTTCATCAAGCAATACGGCGTCAGCTTCCCGGTCGCGCTCGACGATCCCAAGAACTACGCCGTCTCGAACGCCTACGGAATCACCAACGTTCCCACGCTGTTCTACATCTCGCCCAGCGTGGAGATCGAGATCTCGTCGGTAAGCTGGTCGAAGGCTGATGTGGAAGCGGTTAACGAAAAGCTGGCTGCACTTCGTCAGCAACCGCCTGCCGTTCTCTGGCGCGCGCATGAGGACGTGCGCGACTTCCGTGGCGGCTGAAGCTCCAAGAACTGATCCGCGGTCCGCGGATTATAAGCCTGGTCTTCCGCAAATTACTTATCGCTGCAAACGCGAATGCCCGCCGTTCAACGGGCGGGCACGACTCTCAACGCAAATTTCCTGATTATGCTTTTTCCAGATTCAACGCCCGCTTAAACGAGCCGTGATCGTTTTTGATCTTCTCCTGTAGCATCATGATCGCGTAGATCAACTGCTCCGGACGCGGCGGGCAGCCGGGCACATACACATCCACCGGGATCCACTGATTCACTCCCTGCACCAGCGCGTAATTGTTGAACACGCCTCCCGAGGTCGCGCAGGCGCCCATCGAGATCACCCATTTTGGCTCCGGCATCTGCTCGTAGAGTTCGCGAATCACCGGCGCCATCTTCTGCGAGACCCGGCCCGCGATAATCATCAGGTCCGACTGACGTGGCGAGGGACGAAATACCTCCGCGCCAAAGCGCGCGATGTCGAAGCGCGAGGCGCCCATCGACATCATCTCGATGGCGCAGCACGCCAGACCAAAAGTCATCGGCCAGATGGAATTGCGGCGCACCCAGTTCACCACTGCGTCCATCGAGGCCATCACCACGCCTTCGTGCTGCTGCTCGCCGAAGGTCGCGCGCAGAATGGTGCGCCGGCTGTGCTCCGGGCCCACCAGATTGTCGAAACGCTCGTGGCCGCTTTCAGGATTATCGAAGTGCGGAATGCGCTGTTCAGCCATATCGCTCACCATTATACCTACTGTTTTCGATGCCCCACCTTAGCGGCGCGACGCAACTCTGCTGAGTTTGCCATCGAGAATCACACCGTCAGCACGACTTTGCCAAACATCTCGCTCTTGGCAAGGTACTCATGCGCGGTCCGCGTCTCACTCAACGGGAACGTACGATCGACAACCGGCTTCAACCTGCCGGCGAAAATGTGCTTCAGAACCTCATCCAACTCGCCCATCCCGCCCATGTACGAGCCCAGCAGCGAGAGCTGTTTGGCGAACAGCACTCTCAGATCGAGCTGTGCTTCGTAGCCGGTGGTCGCGCCGCAAGTTATCAGCGTTCCTCCGGGTTTCAGCGAACGCACGCTGTCCGGCCACGTCGCCTGGCCGACGTGCTCGAACACGATGTCCACTCCGCGTTTGTTGGTAATTCGCCTCACTTCGTCCGCAATCTTCTGCTTGTAGTGGTCGATGGTATGGTCAGCGCCCAGCTCGCGCGCCTTAGCCAGTTTGCGCTCGTCGCCCGCGGTGGTAATAACCTCGGCACCCAGCATCTTCGAAATCTGAATCGCAGCCGATCCCACGCCTGATCCCGCGCCCAGCACCAGCACCGTCTGTCCGGCCCGCAAATGTGCGCGGCCCAGCAGCATGTGCCAGGCGGTGAGAAAAACCAGAGGAACACTGGCTGCGTCGACGAAATTCAGCGAGTCAGGAATCGGAATGATGTTGACTCGCGGGACGGCAATCAGCTCGCAATTGCCGCCGTCGACGGTATTGCCCAGCACCGCGAACTGCGAGCAGAAGTTCTGATGTCCGCTGACGCACTGCTCGCAATGGTTGCAGAAAACCATCGGCGCCAGCAGCACGCGCGTACCGGACTTGACGTCGGTGATGTATTCGCCGCTCTCGACCACCTCGCCCGCCACGTCGCTGCCCAGGATATGCGGCAGCGTCACGCCGCGCAGCCCACCCCGCACAAAGATATCTAGATGATTCAGCGCGCAGGCCCGAACCCGCACCAGCACGTGATCTTTGCGCAGAATGGGATCCGGCGCATCTTCGTACTTGAGAACTTCCGGACCACCGAATTCATGAATGCGAACCGCTTTCATCGTGCTCTCCTGGTCTACCCGTGAACGACAAGATTTCGAGACCGTCATCGGGTGGAAGGCATCATTTTACTTGAGCGTTTTGACTTCGCCTGCCGGCATCTCAATAATGAAAGGACGCCAGTGCTAATTGCTAACGGCTAATTGCTAATTGCTGCTTTTCATGGACATCTACGAACAAATCGTTCAGCTGCGCCGCGAAGGCCGCCGCGGAGCTGTCGCCACCATCACCAACGCTCGCGGTTCCATTCCATCCTTCCAGACCGCGAAGATGCTGGTGCGCGACGACGGCTCCATTGCGGGCACCATTGGCGGCGGCTGCGTCGAGGCCGAGGTCTGGCAGGCCGCGCGCGAGGTGATGGAAGAAGAGAAGCCGCGCTCGCTCACCTTCAACCTCAACAACAATCCCAAGTACGACACCGGCCTGGTCTGCGGAGGTACGTTGGAAATCTTCATCGAGCCCGTGCTTCCGCCGGCGCTTCTCTACATTTTTGGCGCGGGGCACGTCGCGTACAACTTATACAAGATCGCGGCTACTGCGGGATTCGAGGTCCTCGTGACCGACGACCGCGAGTCCTACGCCAATCGCGAGCGCTTCCCGGATGCCCGCGAAGTAATTGCGGGCAATTTTGACGAAGTGACTGCGCGGCTGAATCCGCCCGAAGGCTCCTATATCGTCATTGTGACCCGCGGACATCGCGACGACATGCGTGTGCTGCGCTGGGCCATCAATGCGCGCGCGCGCTATCTGGGAATGATCGGCTCCAAGCGCAAGACTATCTCGATCTACAAAGAGCTGGAAAAGGAAGGCGTTACGGTAGAGAAGTTCGCCAACATCCACGCACCCATCGGCCTGGAGATCGGCGCGGTCACGCCCGAAGAAATCGCCGTCGCCATTGTCGCGGAGATGATTGCCGAGCGCCGCCACGCGACGCCCAACGTCACCAGCAAGATGTATTCTTATCCGCCCGGCCGCGAAGAGCAGGACGCCGTCGAAGAAGAACCTGCTCGCAATTCCTGACTTTACTTCTTGACCGAACTCGCCGCCGGCGATTGTTTCTTGACGTCACTCTTGATTACCAACTTGCGAACGTTCTCGCGCTTCTTCTCTTTCGCCTTGCGCAGCCGATGTTCCCGAGACTTGTCTCCATTACGAAACGACATGATTTTCACCTCGCTGCGATGGTAGCACCGAAGGTTCTCCCGCTCACGCTGTCGAAGTCTCGCACAATTTCTCCCGAACGACAGCGATATCAATCAAAAATTGACGCCAGCCGGGCCAGCACCTCATCCACGATGTTCTCAGGAATGTTTTCCAACTTCTTGCCGTGTCGCGCACTCAGATCCAGCGCTCGAGGCTGGTCACACCGGACGACACCGGTGGTCGTGGTTCCGGTTCCAGTAAGCGATACCGCAAATCCGGCAGTCCGAGCGAAATGGCCGCCGCTGGTGATGGGAAGCACGACCGGAACCTTGGTTACCCGATTGAAAGCCTCCGGCGATACGATCAGCACCGGGCGGCGGCCCTTCTGTTCGTGGCCGACTGTGGGATCGAGCGCGACCAACCAGATTTCTCCTCGCTTCATCAGATCAGCTCGCGACCTAGTGGCTTAGCGCTGACCCACTGTCGTTCTCGCCTGCTCCGTTTCCCCTTTGCGTTACATTGGGCGAGAAGCTCCGTCAGGGTATAGCGTGGCCGTCGACGGGGCTCCACGATCAGGCGCCTACCTTCAACTCCAATGCCAACCTCCGCTCCCGGCTGCAACTCCAGGATATCGAGGAGCGCGGGCGGAACTGCAAGCATCACGGAGCCGCCGACCTTGCGCAGATTCGTTCTATGCACGAGACCTTCCTCAAAGTTATACCACAATATAACATAATTCTCCGGCACCCGCCTGCGTCAAAAACGCTCGTTTAATACGGCGCAATGATTCCGCCCATACTTCTCGAAGCCGGCAGCTTTGCCGGCGGGGCGAACGCATCCACGCCCCAGTATTTCGCGAACACATCCAGATACTTGTAGCCTGAGCCGGTATTGAACAGCACAACCTTCTCGGCATCGGTGAGAAATCCGCTTTGCAGTAACTGCTTGTACGCCGCCAGCGCAGCTCCGCCTTCAGGCGCGGGGAAAATACCCTCCGTCGTCGCCATCTCCTTCACACCTTCCATAATCGCGTCATCGCTCACCGCAATCCCTGTGCCACAGCTCTTGCGAACAATGTCGAGGATGATGAAGTCGCCATAGGCTTTCGGTACGCGTAGTCCGGCAGCCAGCGTATGCGCGTCCGGCCACATCTTCGATGTCGCCTCGCCTTCCTGCAGCGCTTTCGGGATCGGCGCGCAGCCCTCGGCCTGAACGCAGACCATCTTCGGTCTGGGCCGCTTGCCCGCCTCAATCCAGCCGAGCTCCTCCATCTCTGCGAACGCCTTCCACATACCGATTAAGCCAACACCGCCGCCCGTGGGATACAGAATCGCGTCGGGCAACTTCCATCCCATCTGCTCGGCCACCTCATATCCCATAGTCTTCTTGCCCTCGACGCGAAACGGCTCCTTCAGCGTCGAGACATCGAACCAACCCTCCTGCTCTTTCCGTTCGGCGACCATGCGGCCACAGTCGCTGATGAGTCCGTCGACCAGCGTCAAGTGCGCACCCGCAGCTTCCACCTCCAGCCGATTCGCGATCGGCACATCTTTCGGCATGAAGACGTACGCTTCCAGGCCGGCCGCGGCTGCATAGGCGGCGAGCGCTCCTCCAGCATTTCCCGCCGATGGAGCGGCCAGCTTCTTCAGCCCATAGTGTCGAGCCATGGTGATCGCCGCGCTCATCCCGCGCGCCTTGAACGAGCCCGTGGGATTCAGACCCTCATCCTTGATGAGCAGGTTGGGGTATTTGCGGCTCGGTAGAAGCGGCGTAAATCCTTCGCCCAGAGTCACCGGCTCGGCGCCGGGAAAAACCGCAGCGTATCGCCACATGTTGTCCGGTCCGGCGGCAATCGAATCGCGCGCTGCGACGCCGCGGATCGCCTCCAAATCGTACCGTACATAGAGCGGGCCTCCGTCTTTGGGACAGATTGTTGGAGCCGATTGCGGAGGATATTTCTCGCCGCACTTACTGCATTCGAAATGGAGGATGGTTGCCATGAAACATTGACTCTAGAAGGCTGGAGCCGGGTTGGCAAGGTGCGCTGCGGCATTTTTCGGCTGCTATAATCCGCGCAGTTCCTTCCTATGAGCGAGCCCTCGACACCGCTGATGCGGCAATATACCGCGATCAAGAAAGAGCATCCCAACGCGCTCCTCTTCTTTCGCCTGGGTGACTTTTACGAACTTTTCTTTGAAGACGCGGTGGTCGCCGCGCGCGAGCTGCAAATCACACTCACCTCGCGCAACAAAGAAAAAGGCGCAGCGATTCCCATGTGCGGCGTGCCCTATCACTCGGCCGACAACTATATTGCCAAGCTGATTCGCAAGGGCTTCAAAGTCGCCATCTGCGAGCAAATGGAGAACCCGCGGCTCGCCAAGACTCTGGTGAAGCGCGAGGTCACGCGCGTGCTCACGCCGGGAACCGCGGTGGACGCACATCTTGACTCGGAAGAGAACAACTTTCTCGCCTGCGTCGCGCGCGCCGGAAATGCAGTCGGGTTTGCCGCACTCGATCTTTCGACAGGCGAGTTTCGCGCCACGGAGTTTACCGGCGACGACGCCGAGCGCCGCATCCGGGAGGAGCTGCTGGTCCTGCGTCCGCGCGAGATGCTCTTCGCTTCGTCGCTGCCGCTCTTCGACCAACCGCGAACGACGACGGCGCAAGCCGCTGCCGCTCCGCGCATCGCATCAATCGAGAACGCCAGTTGGGCTGAGACGCCGCTTGACGACTGGGTCTTCGCGCCCGACTACGCCATTCCGCAGGTAGAAAATCACTTCGGCGTGCTGTCGTTGGAGGGCTTTGGACTGGCCAACCGCGCGGCTGCCGCGACAGCGGCGGGCGCAATCCTGCATTACGTTCGCACCACGCAGCGCGGCTCGCTCGATCATGTCGACCGCATCGGCTTCTACGAACGCCAGAATTGCCTGGTGCTCGACGCAGTCACCGTCCGCAACCTGGAGCTGATTGAGCCGCTCTTCGCCGGCTCGGGCGAACAGGCCACGCTCTTTCGCAGCCTCGATTGCACCGTAACGCCCATGGGTAAGCGTCTGCTGCGTGCCTGGATGCTGCGCCCGTCAATCGATCTGGGTGAGATCAGCCGGCGATTGGACGCGGTCGAGTTGCTGGTGAGCGACCTGGTCGGCCGGGAAGAGTTGCGCCGCTCCATGGAAGGCATCCTGGATCTGGAGCGTCTGCTGAGCCGCGTCACGCTGGAGACCGCCAACCCGCGCGACCTGCTGGCGCTGGCGACATCGTTGGCAAAACTTCCCGCAGTACGAACTACGCTGTCCCACTTCCCTGCTGAGCGATTGCAACTGCTGCACACTCAGTGCGACGAGCTTGCCGATCTGCGCGTGCGCATTCTTTCCTCGCTGGAGGACGATCCGCCGCTGACGCTCGCTGATGGGGGCGTCATTCGCGCCGGTGTCGATGCCACACTCGACGAGTTGCGCGATCTCAGCCGCAACAGCAAGCAATACATCGCGCAGATCGAGCAGCGCGAACGCCAGCGCACGGGCATCGGCTCGCTGAAGGTAAAGTTCAACAGCGTCTTCGGCTATTACCTCGAGATTTCGAAGGCGAACCTGCACCTCGCTCCCGCTGACTACGACCGAAAACAGACGCTGGTGAATGCCGAGCGCTTCACCACGCCCGAGTTGAAGGAATACGAAGCCAAAGTACTGGACGCGCAGGAAAAGATGGTCGAAATCGAGCGCCGGCTGTTCGCCGAGCTGCGCTCCGCTATTGCAGCCGAAGCACGCCGCATCCGCCAAACCGCGCTGGCATTGGCTGAAATCGACCTTCTGGCCACCTTCGCTTCTCTCGCCGCCAATCGCAACTATTGCCGTCCCAAGCTGGACGACAGTGCGGATATTGAGATCGTCGAGGGCCGCCATCCTGTTATCGAGCAGATGGAAATCGCGGGCGTCTCCGATCGCTTCGTACCCAACGATCTTTATCTGAACAGCGCCACGCATGCCATCCTGCTCATCACCGGGCCCAACATGGGAGGCAAGTCCACTTACCTGCGGCAGGCGGCGCTGATCGCGCTGATGGCGCAGATGGGATCTTACGTGCCCGCTCGTTCCGCGCGGCTCGGACTAGTGGACCGCATCTTCACTCGCATCGGCGCGGCCGACAATCTGGCGCGCGGCCGCTCCACCTTCATGGTCGAGATGACAGAGACGGCGGCGATCCTCAACACCGCGACGCCGCGCTCTCTGATTCTGCTCGACGAGGTGGGCCGTGGCACTGCGACCTATGATGGGCTTGCCATCGCCTGGGCCGCCATCGAATACATTCACACCAACACTCGCGCCAAGACGCTGTTCGCAACTCACTATCACGAACTGACCGAGCTGGCCGATCGGCTGAGCGGCGTGAAGAACTATCACGTGTCGGTGAAGGAAAGCGGCGGCGGAATTGTTTTTCTGCGCAAAGTCGAGGAGGGCGCAGCCGACAAGAGCTACGGCATTGAGGTCGCGAAGCTGGCGGGACTGCCCATCGATGTCGTCAACCGCGCGCGAGAAGTTCTGGCTGAACATGAAAGCGCGGAGCGCAGCGCGGTCAAACATCTGGCACACGACGAAGTGCTCGGACCCGCCCCAATGCAGCTCACCATCTTCACTCCGCTGTCGCAGAAGATCGTGGATCGCCTGAAGGAGATGGACCTGAACCAACTCAGCCCGCTGGAGGCGCTGAACTTGCTCTATGAATTGAAGAAGCAGATGGAGTGAGCACACCTCCCTGAAGCGGACCCGACTCACTCCAACTCCTAAAACCACTGCATCAGTGTCCCCTCGGAGCGATGGTCACATACGACAAGAAAGCCGTGTGATCGCCCGGATTGGTTCCCATAAACTCCACGGCATGACTGGCACCAGCGCTAACCGTGAAGTTAACCGTTTCCAGCGTAAAAGGCGTGTAACTGGAAAGTGCCCAAGTCCCGACCGGAGCGCCGTCGATTAATGCCACGACTGTTTGGTTGCCATCGTATCCGCAGCAGTCGATGAATCGCGAGCCCAGGTAGAAGCTAAGCGTGTAAGTTCCGGCGGAGAAGCCCCCGACGCTTTGCCACGCAAACGAGCCAGTGTCCTGCAAGAAGAGCGCTTGATTGAAGGGCAGCCCGTTGAAGGGTGGCGGAAAGAATAGCGTGTCCGGACCGGTGAGGCCAGAGCCGCTGTTCGCATGGATCCCGGGAGGTACAGCGGGGACGCTTACGTCGCCGCCCAGGATCCATCCGAAGCCAGGGGCCGCATTGAAGTTCTGCGAAGCGGGGTCGCTGGCGCACTGGAGCACAGGTCCCTCGTAAGCGAAACCCCAACTGCTGCACTGTACCGGTACGGCCCCAAAATCGAAGTTGATGATGTTGACCTGTCCGAACGCGCTCACCGCAACGATCAGGATTGCGGAGAGAAGGAGGGCCTTTATGGAAGTCGACATGGTTCACCTCTACATTCTCAAACTATGGGTTAGCGTTCCGTGGGAGTGATGGTGACGTAAGAGAGAAACGCTGTATGGTCGCCGGGATTGATTCCCCTGAATTCCAGCGTGTGACTGCCGTCTGCACTGACCGTGAATGAAGCGGTTTCCGGCGCTGTTAATGTCAGGATTGCACTGAGAAGGAGGGCCCTTAGAGGAGTGAACATAACCGCCTCCAAGCTGGGGTACAGCCCGATGTTGCTGCCAGAGCGAACATTTGTCAGTGATAACGGCCGCTTATGGGAAATAACGGTCTCCGCATTCCCAGTTTGGAACGCGGTGCCCGCGAGCCTTTCCCATCTCTTCTCCGCTCATTTATACTTGCCCGTTTCGCGTATGCTTAAAACAGCAGCTATAGAGCCCAAGGAGTGCCGGTGAAGATCCTGGTCTGCATGAAGCAGGTCCCGCAAAAGGACGCGCCGCTCAAGCTGAACGAGAGCGGCACGTGGATTCGTGACGATGTTTCCTACGAAGTGAACGAGCCCGATGCTTACGCCCTGGAAGAGGCATTACGCCAGAAGGAAAAGCATGGTGGCGAAGTCGTGGTCATCACCAGCGGCCCGGCGCGCGCCCAGCAGGTGTTACGCGAGGCGCTGGCCAAGGGAGCAGACCGCGCCATTCATCTCGAAGGCGACGGATTTGTCACGTTGGATGCCTTCAACACAGCTAAGGCCTTTGCGGCCGCCATCAAGGATGAAAACTTTGATCTGATTTTCACGGGATTGCAATCCGATGATTACGGTTTCGCCCAGACCGGCGTTATTCTGGCGGAGTTGCTTGGCTGGCCCCACGCCACCATCATCATGCAGATCGAAAAAGGCGACAGCGGCATCCGGGTAAAACGCGAGTTGGAAGCTGGGTTCTTCCAGTTTGTGGACATGCCGCTGCCGGCGGTGCTCACTATTCAATCCGGCATTAACAAGTTGCGCTATGCCACGCTGATCGGCATCAAGCAGGCCAAGAACAAGCCCATGAAGAAGCTGAGCTTCGACGAGATGAAGCCTTCGCTCGGCGAGAACCTGCAAAAGATCGAGAAGCTGTACATTCCGCAGAAGACGAAAAAGACCGAGGTCATGGAAGGACCGCCGGCCGAAATCGCGAAGAAGTTGGTGGAGAAACTGCGCAACGAACTAAGGGTCATTTGAGCAGTCAGCAATTAGCAGTTGGCATTTAGCACTTAGCCTGGTCTGAACGTGAGTTGGCTAAGTGCTAAGTGCTGAATGCCAAGTGCTAGCATCGGCATCTAATCGGGTGGGCCAAATTCATAAAAAGGAGCTCTGCTCGTATGCCAGGTTTTGATCGCGATCAACTCGCCATTGACAACACCGTTGAGAATCGCCGCCTCGGCTCCGTCCTGCTCACCGTGGGCTGGGTACTGCTGTGGATGGATGCGGTTCTCGGAGTTTTCTTTTTCATCAGCCTGCGCAATGGATCGTGGTTTTGGCCGATATGGTTGGGCATTGAAGGCGTCCTCGGGTTGGCGCTTGTGATCATGGGAACGCGCTACCGGAGGGCGATCGGCCCTACCAGGTTGGGGCAGCGTGATTTGCAGCGCACGCTGGCACAGCAGCGGCAAGATGACGCGGAAGACCATCAGGTAGCCTGAGCTCTCCGCGACGTCAAAGTTTTGGGTAGCAGTGAGTGGCAGGTCGCAGCCCGCCGCGGCGGGCAGGAGTCGGGGTTCCCGGAAGACGCCTCCTTTGTGTCTTCTGGGTGATCAGGAGGCGGCTATGTCATCGTCGGAAGAGAAGCGTGAAAGCGGCTCAGTCCTCATGGTGATCGGCTGGGTCTTGATGGCGTTTGCATTCCTGGTAATGTTTTTTTATCCGGCGGCAGCGAAGCTGGGTGAATCGCGGTTCGGAATCATCGCAGCGTGCCTGGGGGTTACAGGCCTCGTGATGAGCGTTGTTGGTGTCGGGATTAGACGCCGCAATCGCTGAGCTGCGGAATGCGTCGCCTATCGCAGGAGACGGTAGGAGGGCACGACTTCACAGCTTGCCGAAAAAGCTGGAAGATGAGCGATTTTGAAGAGGCGTATTTTCAGGTACGCCGTGGAGAGCTCTTTATTCTTGTCATTCCGAGCGGGCTTCAGCCCGCGAGGAATCTGCCTTTCGCACTTTTTCAGCAGCCTGTTTAGCCGTCCCGCAAGCGGCGAGCAGAAACGGATTCGAAGAAACGAGAACGGATCGCAATGGCAGATACCATCCTAGTGGTAGTGGAACAACGTGAAGGCAAATTAAATCGGGTTTCCCTGGAGACACTGACTGGCGCGCAAGCTTTGGCCGCCGAAACCGGCTGGACGCTGGAAGCGGCCGTGGCAGGCAGCGGCGTTGGCGATATCGCCAATGAGATCGCGACGAAAAAAGTGGCCAAGGTGTATGACATCGAGTCTCCGAAGCTTGAGCCCTACACTCCCGACGGCTTCGTCGCCGCACTCAAGAATTTCATCGCGCAGAAACAGCCTAAGCTGGTGCTGATGCCGCATACCTACCAGGTGCGCGACTTTGCCCCGAAACTCGCAGCCGCCTTGAATCGCGCTCTCATCAGCGACGCGGTCGGATACAAATACGAGGGCGGCAAGCTGCTGTTCACTCGCCAGATGTTCCAAGGCAAGTTCGCCGCCGACGTGTCGTTCGTCGGTGAAGCTCCTTACTTCGCGACGTTTCAGAACGGGGCTTTCCGCGGCGATCAAGTCCAGCAGGGCGATGCTGCGGCGCCGGTGGAAACCGTCAACGTGGAGATTGGCGATAACGTCGTGCGCAACAAGCCGGAAGCGCCGTTCAAAGAGGCCAAGCAGGCGGTCGACCTGACGCAGGCAACGATCATCGTCGCCGTCGGGCGCGGAATCAAGGAGCAGAAGAATATCGATCTCGCCAGGCAGTTGGCGGACGCGCTGGGCGGCGAGATTGCGGCCTCGCGACCGATTTGCGACTCTGGTTGGCTGCCTATGGATCGTCAAGTGGGCTCGTCCGGACAAACGGTCGCGCCCAAGCTCTATCTGGCTTTGGGCATCAGTGGGGCGATCCAGCACGTGGTCGGAATGAAGGGCGCGCGCACCATCATCGCCGTCAACAAGGATTCGGAAGCGCCGATTTTTGAGATTGCCGACGTTGCGGTGGTGGGAAACTTGTTTGAAATTGTGCCGCCGCTAGTGGAAGAGGTGAGGAAAGCGAAGAGTGCTTAAGCATCTGCTGAAAAACAATCATTCATAGTTGGCATTAGGGTTTATTATCTTAGTTGGTTGTCGCGGGTGGACTGTGGTCGACCCGAAAGCGGCTATTCTGCTTCAGCAGTGTCCTAAATCGCACTCGCGCTGACAAGAATCTCGGGTATCGATCGAGCCCAAGAACTTGCGCCTTCCTCGCTGCGTATATCACGTTTCCCTGGTTTACTGTCTGGCGTCTGAGACTGCGGCTGGGTATCGCGTAGTGTGTAAGAGGTAGATAAACATCAGAAATTGCATTGTCTCTGGAATAAGCCCAAATGATCGTGTTTCGCACCTCGCTCCCAGATGTTGATCGTCCTGCAATGGAGGCCGATGTCGTCATTGTCGGCGGAGGTCCCGCAGGCATGGCTTGTGCTTTGCGGCTCTCGCAGCTGATTGACGAACACAACGCCAAACATCCCGACGCACAGCTCAGTAAGGAGAATGTCTACCTGCTGGAAAAGGCGCGCGATGTGGGGGCGCACTGTCTTTCAGGAGCGCTGCTCGATCCTCGCTCTATGCGCGAACTGCTGCCTGGTTTCGAAAAGGAAGCGCCGCTGGACGCCGCCGTCGCCGGCGAGGCGGTTTACTTCCTCACGCCCACCGGCAAATTCAAGTTTCCCATCACGCCGCCGCCAATGCGTGACCATGGCAACTACGTCATTTCGATCAACCGCTTTGTGAAGTGGTTGGGCAGCAAGGTTGAAGAGGCCGGAGTAACTGTGTTCACCGGATTTGCCGGTTCGGAGCTGTTGTTCGACTCCGGCCGCGTGGTCGGCGTCCGCACCGACGACAAAGGCGTCGACAAGGCTGGCCAGCGGAAATCCAATTTCGAGCCCGGCTATGATCTGAAGTCCAAGGTCGTGATTCTCGCCGAAGGTTCGCGTGGCTCGCTGACTAAGCAACTCATCGGCCGCTTTCAACTCGACCGCGAGCGCAATCCACAAACTTACGGCGTCGGAGTCAAGGAACTGTGGGAATTGCCCGCCGGCCGCATAGCTCCCGGCGAAATCATCTACACCATGGGCTACCCGCTTACTTTCAACGAGTACGGCGGTGCCTGGATCTATGGATCGAAAGACAACCTCGTATCGCTCGGCTTCGTTACTGGCCTGGATTATGAGGACCCGCGCGTTGATCCGCAGCGCATTCTGCAACAGTTCAAGAAGCATCCCTTCATTGCCAAACTGCTGGAAGGCGGAAAGATGGTGCGCTACGGCGCCAAGTCGCTGCCCTATGGAGGCTGGTGGTGTGTCCCGCCGCTGGCGGGCGACGGCTGGATGATCGCCGGCGACTCGGCCGGCTTGCTCAACTCCCAGCGGCTGAAAGGGATCCATCTCGCCATCAAGAGCGGAATGCTGGCCGCCGAGACCGCCTTTGACGCCATGGCCAAGCAGGATTTTTCGCTGCCGGTGCTGGAAACCTTTCAGACCAGGGTGGAGAAGAGCTGGATCAAGTCTGAGTTGTGGCCGGTGCGCAACTTCCATCAGGGATTCGAAGGCGGATTCCTGTCAGGAATGTTTCACGCCGGGGTTCAGCAGTTCACCGGCGGCCGCGGCCTGAAGGCGCGCTACACCAACGAACCCGGGCACCAGCGCATGCGGCATCTTGGCCGTCTGGCGGCCGACGGTGGCAGCCGTGGCAGCATCATCGGCGCAGCTAAAGGCGATGGCAAGCTTACCTTCGACAAGCTCACGGACCTGTATCACTCGGGCACGAAACACGAGGAAGACCAGCCGGCGCATCTCGTCATTCACGATACCAACATCTGCAACGAGCGCTGCGTGACGGAGTTCGGCAACCCCTGCAAGAACTTCTGTCCCGCCAATGTGTACGAGATGGTGGAAGCGCAGGACACGCCGAGCGGCCTGGAAATCCACCTGAACCCATCGAACTGCGTGCACTGCAAGACCTGCGACATCATGGACCCCTACGAGATCATCACCTGGGTCCCACCCGAAGGCGGCGGCGGCCCCAATTACGAGGGGATGTGAGAGAGTCAGCAATTAGCGGTCAGCAGTCAGCAATTAGCAGCTAACCGGTCAGCCGCAGTCTCCGGCCGCTATCCTGAGCGTCTGTCATCCTGAGCGAGCGGCCTCGGCCGCGAGTCGATGGACCCCTCTCACTGGAAGGAGCATCGACTTAACTCCGCCTCAGTACATCAAATGCTGCTCTCGTGCCGCCTGCGCATCTATAATGATTGAACTGTTTCCGACCTCCGCAGCCTAATGGCATACCGATGGCTGCGGCGGCGGTGTCCCGCTGTTCTTCGACTCGCGGCCAAAGGCTGCTCAGGATGACAGCGGGGCCGAGGGTGTGGAGGGAAACGTCCACGCCTCCCGTGCTTGGAAAGGAAACGATCGCAGAGTTGCCTTCGCATCTCTGCGTATTCCCTTTTCCCCGCACAATCGAAACTCCCGCCCTAGCCAGAGGAAGGCTAGAACGGGGCACCCGGCTAAGAGCCGCTGGCGAAAAGCGAAGAGCCAACCGCGAAGAGCGATGTTCCTACACGACAAGCACGGGCGCCGTATCAGCGATCTGCGAGTCTCCATCACCGATCGCTGCAATTACAGGTGCGTCTATTGCCGCTCCGGCAGCGACGGGCCGCAGTTCCCGGAGATGCCCATCGCCGCCTACCTGCGCATGGCGCGCGTCTTCGTCGGCTTGGGAATCACGAAGGTCCGCCTGACCGGCGGCGAGCCGCTTCTGCGCAAGGGTCTGGTCGAGATGGTGCGCGAACTTGCTCAGATGCACGCCGTCGAAGGCGCTCCGCTCGATATTGCCATCACGACTAACGGACATTTGCTGGCCGACATGGCGCAGCCGCTCGCCGATGCTGGCTTGTCGCGCGTCACCGTCTCCATGGATGCTGTGGATCCGGTACGCTTCGCCCGCATTACGCGCGTGGCTAACGGCTACGAGAAGGTGCTCGCCGGAGTTCGCGCGGCCCAGCGTGCCGGCCTCGATCCGGTGAAGATCAACTGCGTGCTACTGCGCGGCTTCAACGATGACCAGATCGCAGCCTTTGGCCGCTTCGCGCGCGAGGAAGGCGTGGTTGTCCGCTTCATTGAGTTCATGCCGCTGGAAGAAGATCGCGTGTGGTCGCCCGAAATCGTTGTCACCCTCGACGAGATTCTGCGGTGCATGACGGACTTCATGCCCCTGCGCGAGGTCGGCCACACCGGAAGCGAGACCGCGCGGCGTTACGTTTTTGAAGATGGCATTGGGGAAATCGGCATCATCGCGCCCGTGTCACATCCGTTTTGCGGCCATTGCAGCCGCGTGCGACTCACTTCCGATGGCAAGATTCGCACTTGCCTGTTCTCGGTACAAGAGCACGATCTGGCGGCTCAGATGGAGGCTGGCGCGAGCGATCACGAATTGGCTGAGTTCATCCGCGACGTGGTCGATCAGAAGGAAGCGCGCCACCACATTGGCGAGCCCGGCTTCATCCCAGCCTCGCGGACGATGGTGCACATCGGCGGATAAATCCCGGTAGAGCGCTTCAGCACCGCGTCATCGCGCAATCAAAATATGGCGCCTACTTCGATACCGCCGCAAACAGGTCTGATTTCAGCAGCGCCTGGAAGCGCTGATCGTCGCTCTTGAAGTGCATCTGCAGCAGATCATTCGAGCTGTTCACCGTAGTGTCTTCCAGCGCGGTCTTTTCGGAGGGACTGGCGCTCATTTTGCGTAACATTACTCCGGCCTTCAGCAGACCCGACAGCGTGGCCGCAGTCACGGTATCGGAAGTTTTCACACTCAGATCGAAGGAGACTCCGTTGTTGAAGTTCATCACGTAATCGGAGGCCAGCAGGCGCTTCTTGATCACATCGTAATCGGTCAGCGAGCCAGCCTGGCCCAACGCCGATCTCATCATGTTCTGCGTGCCGGCCTGGTCCAGCACGCTCCATATGGTCGCGCTGTCGATGCTGGTGATCAGGTCGTCAATCACGGTATTGGTCTGCACCGATTCGGCGCCGTTATCGCGCACATCGATAGCGCCCTTGATCGCGGCGTTCTCGCCGAACAGGATCGTGGTGGGATCCAGGAATACCATCTCCATCCCCGAGCCCATGGGATAGATGTATGACAGGAGATATTTTTCCGGCTTGATCTTCTTGACCCGCATCTTCTGCAGGAACTCTTTCTGCTTGAGCGGACCCTGCGCAATGCCGATGCTGCGCAACACCCCCTTGGGGCCGCGATAACTGACGAACGTCAACTGCTCCACGTCCTTTTCGGGATCGATGCCCGCGCCCTTGAGCGCGCTTTCGAACTGCTTCACGTTGTCCGGCATCACGCGGTCCCGGAGCGCGCGTGCCGTCTGCGAATCGCGCAGCGCGCTGTAATCCACCGAAATGATTTGCTGCACGGCGGCGGGAACAACTGTCTGGGCATTGCTGCTCAAGGGTGCGGCGGAGGCCGGCAGGCACATCACGCCACTCAGGAAAAGACTGGTGAAAAGCTGCTTCATACGCATCCTATTTTACTCGACTGTCCCAGGACAGATGTAGAAAGAGTCATTGCCGTTGTCTACCGTCTCAGTGATGGCGAGTTGCCTAGGCAAGAATTAGACGAACGAGCCTTCGCAACATCACTGCTGGATCGTAGTACACTGCCGTTACTGGACTGGTCATGAGCGCTATTGACGACATTCGAAATGTGTTGCAAGACTTTCTAACTCCGGAGTTGCGCGAGCTAAAAGTGCGCATTGATGCCGTCGAGCGCCAGGTCGAAGGACTAAGAGGCTCAATGCAGGAATTGCAGGGCTCAATACAGTAGCAGTTCCAGCAAGCCGAGCGGCGCGCCGAAAAGCGGCACGAAGATATGATGTTCCTGATTCGCCAGGGCCAAGAGGTCAGAAGTCTGGCATAACGCTTGGCCGCTGTAGAAGAAAAACTTCGAGCGACTCACTAGCCCTGATTCCCAGCCCTAAGCCCTAGTCCCTAGCCCCGCACCGCCGCCACTCTCTGCCTTACGTCCGCCAGAAACCCTTCATCCTTGATATCGCCCAAATTGATCTCGACATTAGCCAGCGCGCCTTCCATCGCTGCCCGCGCCAGTGATGCTCCTACGCTCAGGTCGGACGCCATTCTGGGATTCGTGATTGGGCGCAGCGATTCGACAATCTGACGCGCTTCCCTTGCCCGTTCGGCCACGACCAGCGGAACCAGCGTCGCTTTCTTGGTTGCCGCTTCCACCTCGACTTGCGCTTCGGGATGATCTTTCGCCTTCTTGAACGCCGCCATCACTTCGTTGAACGACTCGGCGTCCGCATCGATCGCTGCCTTGAAGTGCTCGCGCAACTCAGCCAGCCGCGCCAAGGCATCGCTCAGTTGGCGCTCATACTGAACATAGGCTTTCTTGCCGCGCGACATTCCGGCAACCATGCTGCCCAGCGCCGCAGCCGTCGCCGCGGTTGCCGCCGCCGCGCAGCCGCCTCCCGGAGCCGCTGTTGGCGCGGCAAGCTGCTCGATGAACGGCTCGACTCCGGCGCGAATCCCGCCCACCGCCATCTTGCCGCTCACCACCGCTGCCAGCCGGTTTTCCAGAATCAGCGACGAGTCGAAGTTTTCCACCTGCAGAAACCACTCCGCGGCATCTTCCAGTGCCTTCTTAGGAATCAGCCCGACAATCTCGCTTGACAGCGGCAGCACGCCATAGCGCGCGGCCTCGCGCTTCACGTATTCAAAAGCGCGCGCAATCGGCGTCTGGTCGGTATCGGTCAGGTTCATGGAAACCTGCGCCAGCCCGCGCACGCTCACGCCCATGCCCTTCACGTAGCGCAGCCCGCCATTGGAGAAGCGCACGCTCTTGGCGACCTTCTTCGCAATGTCCACATCCGACGTGTTGAGATAGACGTTGTAAGCGACCAGAAATTTGCGCGCTCCTACGACGGTTGCTCCGGCCGTGGGATGCAGCGCTGCCTCGCCAAAATCAGGCTTGCGCGCCGGATTGATCTTCACTTCTTCGCGAATTCCTTCGAACTGCCCGCGACGCACATTCTCCAGGTTCTGCCGCTCAGGAACTTGCGCGGCAGCCTCATACAGATACACCGGGACCTTGTAGCGCTTCCAAATCTCCTCGCCCGCGCGCCGGGCGATGGCAACGCAGTCTTCCAGCGTCACACCTTCGATGGGGATAAACGGAATCACATCGGCCGCTCCCATGCGGGGATGTGCGCCAGTATGCTTAGTCAGATCGATCAGCTCGGCAGCCTTGCCAACGCCGCGGACCGCGGCTTCGGCCACATTCACCGGATCGCCGACCAGCGTGATCACGCAACGGTTGTGGTCCGCGTCCATCTCGCGGTCCAGGAGATAAACGCCGTCCATTTTCATGGCTTCGATGATGGCATCGACGCGAGCCTTGTCGCGCCCTTCAGAGAAGTTAGGTACACATTCGACGAGTGCGGGCATAAGGAACAGGATAAAGCAAGCGGGGCTGTACGCCGAAGTGCCAGGATGGCGAGAACCTGGCTGGGTGAAAAAATCCGTCTGCTGCTCGTGAAACTAGCCGCTTGAATCGACAACTCGCGGCGAGCCGGTTTAATTCGCGGCCAGCACGTCATCGTAATAGTTGATCATCGCCCGTCTCGGTGTGTCTTTCAAACCGGTAAAGGTAATACTTTGCTCGGCGGTTGAATTGCCGATCATCCGCGGCGAGCCCACGCGCACAATGGCGCCATTGGACATTTCCAGATAAATTGGCACCAGCATGCCGAAGTTCTTGTCGACTCCCGACTGAGTCAGCTTGAATTTCAGAGTCACGTCTCCGCTGGGCGCTTTTCCAAAGGACGAATCGAACGCATAACTGGGTAACGCCGTTCCGTACACATACTCGCGGAAAAACCAATCCATCTTGTGATTGCCCTGCAGATCCATCTCCGCGCTCATGTGTTTTTCCACCATGGCCTTGAAATCTTCCGTGGTGGCGACTTTGCCGGTATAGGTGGTCACAAAATCGTGCATAGTCTCCTTGAAGCGCCCATCCACGTTCTGGCGGTCCCACATCATCTGCCGGACCATGTGCAGAACGTAAGCGCCTTTGGGGTAAATCAGCCGGCGGTAGTTGTCGTACCCCTCACGACTATTGGCCACGCGGTCTCCCATCACCAGCGGACCGGCATCGATGGCGCGAACCCCCTGGGCATTCCGCTCGGTGAGCATGCGCCGCTCATCGTCCCAGAACTTGATGTATTTCTGCGGCTGCTTGGCATAGACCAGCTGCAGATAAATGGAAGCCGACATGTCGGCGAAACCCTCGCTCATCCACTGATCCCGATAGGAGTTGAAGCCAACCGCATGTCCCCACCACTGGTGCGCCACTTCGTGCGGCGCCACCACGCTGTAGTATCCGTAGGGATCGTCAGAGAACGTAGGGTACAGGCGGCGCATCACATTACCCAGCGCGTGGCGGGTCGTGGTGTCGAACAAATAGGACATAGGCAGGTAAACCAGCCCGGGCCACGACTGCCCGAAGTTAGTCGCCGTCTGTTGCGTAATCTGCAGGCGCTTGCAGTCAATCGGACCGAAAAAGTCGGTGTAGATCCGGACCGAGTTCTCAGCTTCAGCCAGGGCATTCTTGCTGAGCTCCACCGTACTCATGTTTCCCAGGTTTCCACCCATTGCCCGTTGGGCTCCTCGGTTGGTTGTGCCTGGCATCATTCCAACAGTTTCTGTGTTGACCGCCGATTGCAGGCTCTGCACCCATTCGGGAGGGTCTTCGTTCGCATAGGAGAGCACTTGCATCGGCGGCTTGTCCAAGGTCGCGGCTTCCACCTTGAACCTCCCAAAATTAAAACCGGCAACCGCCAACGGAGCCTGGCTCTTCCATACCGTTATGTCATGGTCGCCATCCTTGCTCGCGCTCACAAGATTGCCGGTTGCAGCCATCTTCATGTTCTTCGGAATACGGAAGGTCAGGTCATAGTTGGTGTATTCACCGAACAGGCCCGCAACTGCGTTGGGGTACCAGTCGGCACGCGAAATCGGAAAATAATTGCCGCCGCCCTCGTTAGTCACGGCGTCCTTACCGTCGTACGTTGTAGTGATGGTGTAATGCTCGCCTTGGGACAGTGGCTTGTCCAGCACTACCCAAAACTGGGGATCGTCCAGCTTGTCTTCCTGAATAAAATTCAGCGGCTGCCCACCTCCGCCGGTAACACTTTTGGCGCGCAAGCTGGGAAACAGTGCGAAAGGTACAACTCGGACGCCCGCTTGCCGGGCGGTGAACGTTGTCACGGCCTTGCCAGTCAGATGACCGCTCTTCTCGATTTCCGTGTCCAGTTGCTGGTGCTCGATGTGGACCACATTATTCTGCTGTGCGCTGGTAGCTTTGCCGCTGGCATACTCTGAGGTGAAGTGGAAAGCGGCCCACACGCCTTCCTTGCGGTCCTCGTATGTCTGCAACTCGATTTCTTCGGGGTAAACGTCGGATATGCCGTGGGGATCGATCACGAACAGCGTTTTGTCGCTGTAATTCTTACCGTGAAGCATGGCGATGAAAAATCCGCCCGGCTCCGGACTTAGAACGTCCTGCAGAATGCGCGCGTCCAGGTTGTAGTGGAGCTTCTTGCGCATCGTGTGCTGGCCATCGGAAATCAGACCAGCTTCACAGGCAGTCGAGGAGCCGGGCTTCCCTGCCTTCTTGAGGATGTCGTAGGTGTCATCCGTAAAGCGCAGCAGCATGCGATTGAAGCTTTCGCTGTATTCCTGTTGTTTAGTCAGCAGCGACAAGCTGCGCTCCTCGGATGGAATCGGAGGAGTCAGCAATAACCTTCCGTCGCCTACAAAAACCGCTCCCGTTACTTTTCCTTGCACTGCCGAGAAGAAACATACAGTGCCGGAGTTCAACTGGAAGGTAGCCGCATCGCGCTTGAGGGTAGCGTTAGTGACGGCGATAGCTTCTGTACCCAGGGTAATGCTGCGCAACTGTTGATAGGTGGCGTCAGAATTCGGGGTCTGATCGGCAACCAGACTGGGGACAATCAAAAGACACAGAACGAGGTAGCAATAGCAGACAATGGCGCGGAACATAGCCGCAAAGTACACCAGAAAGACTGCTGGCGCAATCGAGTTAATCACACAGCATTGGTTGTGAATCGTAAGGTCGCGGTTCCCGGCCGACAATACTATCCAAAAAGCTAGAGACCAACTATTCGGATAGTCTTCAGCTACTCGGGGATTTCTCCCGGCGAAAGCTGGTCGACGTAGCACCATATCCAGGCTTCGCCCGGTTCGATAGAGCGAATCAGGGGATGCTTGATAGTGTGGAAGTGTTTGGTGGCGTGCTTGTTCTTAGACGAGTCGCAGCAGCCCACGTGTCCACACTCCAGGCAAAGCCGCAGATGGACCCAGGTGTCGCCTAGCTTCACGCACTCCGGGCAGACGTGAACACTTGTATGTGTGACTTTGATCGTATTGAGGTGGGTGCAAATTTCCGCCACGTGTTTCCTCCTTATGTTTAGCGCTCCAGAGCGCTGCGGTCCCATTTGCCCAGATTAGCGGCCGCATCGTAAGTGCTCTGCAGAAATTCCATCAATGCTCTTCTGGGTGAAGCTGCCGTGCGCACGTCATCGTACAGCAGCAGGAAGTTTTTCAACTCCGGATGGTAGTAAGCAGACTTAGGAAGCACAGCTTGATCGGCAAAGCCGGCGGGCTCCGGCGCCGCATAAGAATAGAATGCCGGTTTAGTCATGCGGTAATCGCCCGGCCAGAAGCCAGCGCTGCTGACCTCGTGCGAGTACGCCTCTCGTGTGACCGGATCGACGCCCGGACGCTCCGGCGCACGCCTGCCGGAAAAACGAGTGACCGCCAGATCGAAGCTTCCCCAGAAAAAATGAACCGGACTGACTTTGCCAAGAAACGGCGCGCGGAATCCCTTAAGGACGTCATCTGACCAGACCAGAATCTGCCAGAATTTATGGGCCGACTCGGCATCGTACGACTTGTGCACGTTATCTTTTTCGAATGGAATTGTCTGTTCCGGAGGAAGTTCGCACGGCGTCGTCCAAATCTTCACCTGAACGCCCAAGTCGGCCAGCGCTGTCATCACCGACCGGTAAAACTCGGCCACACTCTGGGGCTTTAGAGCCAGCTCTACGGCGTTGCCATCAGAAGTCTCGATCCGCAATTTGTGATCGATGAAATCAAACCATATCTCAACGTCTCCATTCTCGTAGGGCATAGCGGAAGTCGTCAGGCCGCGAGCGGTCACGTACAGCGGAACATTCCACCAGTGATTGACCAGCGGAGTCAGCTCCAGACGGACTTTGCCGACTACCTGCGTCCACATGTGCAGAGTCGCCAGTGTGTCCGTCCAGGAATCGTATGGCAATTCAGGCAGAACCTTTGGGTCGAAATGCGCAGGCGTAATGGTCATCCTCACCCCATTCTTGCCAACTACTGTAAATGATTTCCGGCTGGCAGACAGGCCAGCAGTCCCGAATATCGCCCACAAGAAGGCCTGGGCGAAATAAACATCGGTTCGGGTCGTGGATCACATATCACTGTTCATCGAGACCGTATAATTTTGATTTGCGGCAAGGAGCTTGGGCGCGGAGGCGGGAATGTTTCTGATTCCTCCACGCCTGTTTGCCGATTTTCGCTCCGTGTCTCCGTGGTGAAAACCAGTTCATGAAGCAGGCCATTATGACAATCATTAAACAGGACGATCTCATCCAGAGCGTAGCCGATGCTCTGCAATACATCTCGTACTACCATCCCGTCGACTTCATTCAGAGCCTGGCGCGCGCCTATGAGAAGGAGCAGTCGCCTGCCGCTCGCGATGCCATCGCGCAGTTGCTCATCAACTCGCGCATGTGCGCCGAAGGCCATCGCCCCATCTGCCAGGACACCGGCATCGTCACCGTCTTCCTCAAGGTGGGGATGAACGTGCAATGGGACGCGACCATGAGCGTGGAAGACATGGTCAACGAGGGCGTTCGCCGCGCCTATCTGCACGAGGATAATAAGCTGCGAGCCAGCGTCCTCGCCGATCCCGCCGGCACGCGCAAGAACACAAAGGACAACACTCCCGCAGTGATCAACATGACTATCGTGCCTGGCGACAAGCTGGAGGTGATTGTTGCGGCGAAAGGCGGAGGCTCCGAGGCAAAGTCGAAGTTCGCCATGCTGAACCCGTCGGACTCGATTGTTGACTGGGTGCTGAAGACTGTTCCGACGATGGGCGCAGGTTGGTGTCCGCCGGGAATTCTCGGCATCGGCATCGGTGGCACTGCGGAAAAAGCCATGCTGCTGGCCAAGGAATCTCTGATGGAGCCGATCGATATCCAGGATCTAATCTCGCGCGGGCCGAAGAACACGGCGGAGGAGTTACGCATTGAGCTGTACAAGAAGATCAATGCTCTCGGCATCGGCGCGCAGGGGCTCGGCGGACTGACCACGGTCCTCGACGTGAAGGTGAAGGACTATCCTACCCACGCCGCCAATCTGCCGATCGCGATGATTCCCAACTGTGCCGCCACGCGGCACGCGCATTTCGTGCTCGATGGCAGTGGAGCTGTCGCGCTGGAGCCGCCGTCGCTGGAAGGCTGGCCGAAGCTCACCTACAATCCGGTGAATGCGCGCCGCGTCAACCTCGACACTGTCACTCGCGCAGATGTTGCAAGCTGGAAGCCGGGTGAAGTTCTGCTGCTCAGTGGCAAGCTGCTGACCGGGCGCGATGCCGCGCACAAGCGCATGACAGAGATGCTCACACGTAAGGAAGCGCTACCGGTTGACTTCAACAATCGCTTTATCTATTACGTTGGACCGGTTGATCCTGTGAGAGATGAGGCGGTGGGCCCGGCCGGACCCACAACCTCCACGCGCATGGACAAATTCACCCGCCAGATGCTTCGTGAGACCGGATTGCTCGGCATGGTCGGCAAATCCGAACGGGGACCGGAAGGCATCGCAGCCATCCGCGACCACAAGGCGGTCTACCTGATGGCCGTCGGCGGTGCGGCTTACCTGGTATCGAAGGCGATCAAGAAATCGCGCGTGATGGCCTTCCACGATCTCGGGATGGAGGCCATCTACGAATTCGAAGTGGAAGATATGCCGGTGATGGTCGGCGTGGATGTGAACGGCAACTCCGTCCATGAGAGCGGTCCGAAGGAGTGGCAAGCGAAGATCGCGGAGCTGGTGGAGATTGGGTAGCATGTGCAGAGTCTTGAGCGTACTGCTCACGGGGTAAGCCTATGAAGAGATGTAAGGCGCTTTGCATTCTGCTGGTGATTCTTGGCCCGGCTCTGTCCGGTCAATCCAAACCATCAGGAGCGCAACCGAACCCAAGAACGCCATCCGGAGTGCATAAGGCGATCGCACGACAATTCAATTTCGGTGGCGTCGTACTTTCTTTTGGAACGGATCGGCAGGACGTTTTCGACAGTCTCGGAAAGGCGGGAATCCGGACGGTACGCGACGAGAGGCCCGACCAGTGGATCGCGTATTCCGCGGAAACAGAGGCTGTAATTGGTATCCTTCGGTTCGACCACGGGAAGCTTTCCTCCGCTATAAAATCGTGGTACGTCGGGGACGATGCCAAGGCGGCACTCTCGAGTTTTTATGACGCATGCCATTCGGCCGAGACGGCGGAAGCTCGTCCTGATCGAAGAACATTTCTGAGCCTACAGGATGACCAGCCAGACTCACACTTGAAGTCTATCGTCTTAAGCTACGAGTACCACAGCGTCACGTTAGAGTTCGGAGTGACTCGCGGAGGATATATGATCGAGGTGAAGGAGCAGATATCTCCTTCGTACTAGATAAGGAGAGGCAGGGATGTTGGATAAGCGAAGATTTAGGGTCCTAATGGATTTCAAGGTTTACAAGCCTGGAGGCAGCAGCATTCTCATCAAGGCCAATAGATCTGAAGCGGACGTCTGGGCCTATGTCCCGCTCACCGATCCTGTAGTAGTTCTCATTGAGGGAGAAGAGTATCGGGTACCTCGGCCAATTTTCGAGTCTCGCACAGAACCTTGGGACGTGCGGGGCGCAACGGCCTGACTCCCAAGTTAGTGTTGCGGGGTGCTCCCCCGCAATTTATGCTTACCTGGTAACCGGATGATTGATAATTACCAGTGCCCCAATTGCGGCCGGTGCGTTTCCTGGGAGGTCGCTAAGATTTCATATCGATGGCAAAATCGAAAGCCTCTCTGCGATCAGTGCGGCGCGTCTATGATTGTCGCTTCCACGAAGCCAAGTCGCGTACCGGGCCCACGCGGTGGTGCTCGTCCGACACCGGGCAGGCGCTTTCGTGGGCGGCGATAGCCTACCCAAGACTCATGATCTATTCATAACCCGAGCTACGTATGCAACTCGTCGAGCTTCTTCCACAGAGGATCGAGAGGAACTTCAACGGGCGAATTCGCGATCACGAGCTTCTCAACGGGCTGCCAGCCGCCTTGGCTACAGTCGAAGGCCTTGCGGCGCATGGGGTCAATGACCCAGACGTTGGCAACCCCCATCGCGCGGTAATCGTCCAGCCGCTGCTGATAACGGGAGACGCGATCTTCAGGCGAGAGCACTTCGATAATAGCGACCGGCGGCGTGGTGAGGACAGTCTCAAACGACCGGTTAAGAGGAAGAACAGCGATATCGGCAACGCGGACTCGCCCGCGCGAAACCCGCATTCTGATCTCAGGACAGGCTTCTAATTTCCAGTCGTCCTCATGCTTCGCCAGCCACTTGATGAAGAAGGCCTGCGTTATGGAGTGCTCTTGCTCACCCAAATTGCGCTCCTCCACTCTCCGTCGATATAGTCGCAGTCCGGCTCGTAATCCGTCCTGAGATATTCATCCAGCGATACCTGGGTGGTTGCCATCGCGGGCGCTCCTGGGAAAAGTGTACCACTGGCGGGAACTAACGGAAGTAGGGACGAAGATAGTTGGAATTGCCATCACGAGCGAGGCGAGGTGCGTCGCCTCGGCCTGAAAATCCTGCCGTCCCCAGGGGACTCGGTATCCATAATAACCGCCTTCCCAGCGCTGAAGCGCTGGGCTAAGCTATGCCGTGCCTTCGGCACTGTTTGGTCGCTCTTGATAAGTGCGACGCACCAAACCGGGAGATCATCTTGTAAACAGAGGCTAAGCCATGTCCACCGCAACACAGTCCAGAACCCGCCTCGAAAAAGATTCTCTCGGCCACAAGGAAGTTCCCGGCCACGCCTATTACGGTATTCAGACGGCGCGCGCGGCGGAAAACTTTCCCATCAGCGGCTTGCGCGCTCATCCCACGCTTATTCGCGCTATCGCGATGGTGAAGGAAGCTGCGGCGCTCGCCAATCGCGAACTGGGCCTCATCGACTCCAAAACCGCCAACGCCATCATCGAAGCCGCGAAGGAAGTTCAGCAGGGCAAGTGGGACGAGCACTTCGTGGTCGACGTCTTCCAGGCGGGCGCGGGCGTCAGCTTCCACATGAACAGCAACGAGGTCATCGCCAACCGCGCCTCGGAGTTGCTGGGCGGCGCGCGCGGCGAGTACAAGCACGTCCATCCCAACGACCACGTCAACTACGGCCAATCGACCAACGATGTGTTCCCCACCGCCATGCGCTTGGCAACGTTGCTGGAACTGGAGAAACTGTACGCGTCGCTCGACGACTTGGTCTCCGCGCTCGACGAGAAGGGCAAGGAGTTCCATCACATCCTGAAGTCGGGCCGCACCCACATGCAGGACGCGGTGCCAATGCGGCTGGGACAGGAATTTACCGCCTATGCGGGAGCGATTAAGCGGGCGAAGAAATCTCATTCACGAGCAGTCAGAGCTTCTGCGCGAGATTGGCCTCGGCGGCTCGGCTGTCGGCACCGGTATCAACACACATCCTGATTACAGGCACAAGGCCATCGCCGAGCTGTCGCGCATCTCCGGACAGAAGCTGCACGCCGCCGACGACATGCGCTATGCCATGCAGTCGAACCTGGCGATGTCGAGCGTGAGTTCGGCGCTGCGCAACCTGGCTCTGGAAGTCATTCGCATCTCCAATGATCTGCGGCTGCTGGCGTCGGGGCCGAACACCGGTCTCGGAGAAATTAACTTGCCCGCGCTGCAGCCGGGCTCGTCGATTATGCCCGGCAAGATCAATCCCGTGATGCCGGAGCTGGCCGCGATGGTGTCATTCCAGGTTGTGGGCTACGACACGGCCGTAGCGCTGGCGGTGCAGGCCGGCCAACTGGAACTCAACGTCATGATGCCGACGATGGCTTACAGCGTACTGACCTCGATCACCATCATGACCAACATGCTGCGCCAGCTCACCGACTTCTGCATCAAGGGCATCACGGTAAATCAGCAACGCACTGACTATTACGTCCAGAGCACGTTATCGCTGGCGACGGCGCTGAATCCCTACATCGGCTATGCAAAGGCGGCCGAGATTGCGAAAGAGTCGGTGAAGACGGGTAAGTCGATTATCGAGATCGCCCGCGAGCGCGGCGATCTGACGGAAGAGCAGATCAAGGAGATCCTCGATCCCGCGCGCATGACCGAGCCGGTCTCGCCGCTGGAGGCAGCCAAGGAGCGCGAGAAGCTGAAAGCGAAGTAAGCCGTCAGCTTTCAGCCATAGCAGTTTCGAAGTTAGCGTACACGCGATCGGGTAGCGCGGGCCTTCAGAGGCTGTTACGAAACCACGCTCGCCGCTACGCGGCTCGGCACAACTTCCCACTTGACCAGGGGCTCGCGCCCCTGGCTTACTGCAGAGCCGCCGCTACGCGGCTAATTTGTCGCGGTGCTGTTGCGGTTTGTTCCACTGCAAAATTGCAATCGTAGTTTCGTAACAGCCTCTTCAAGCCCGCGTCCAGGCGCCAGCCGGCAAACCGGCATCAACCCACTGCATTGCAGTGGGCTGAAACCTTGAAATAAACACCTGCTTTGACGCGGCGCTGAAAGCGCTGCTCTACCCAAACGGTGACTCTTTGAACTGCTTGCACCGAAGGCTATGGCTGACGGCTACTTCTTGTAGATCACCTTACCTGCCCGAATCGTGTAATCCACGTTGGCGAAGTCGCGGACGTCGCTCGCCGGATCGCCGCTGAGCACGACCAGATCGGCATTGTTGCCCTTCGCGAGTTCGCCGGTGTGAGCCGCCCTAAAGAACGCCGCAGGATTCGTCGTGAGCGATGCCAGGATGTCGCGCCAGGTCATTCCACTCTTCGCCATCAGCACATATTCGTCCGTTGTGTCATATCGATTGGTGAAGCCTACATCCGTGCCGAAGAGAATGGTCCCGCCCTCATCGAAATAACTCTTGAGCTCGTTGACTCCGGCCTGCACAAAGCGCTGCTCGGCCTGGACGGAGGCATGTTCGCTCTCGAATACGAACTCCCACAGCGTCAGAGTAGGAATCAGTGCGGTACGCTGCGCCTTCATCTGAGTTAACTCGTCTTTCGTGTATTCGCCCTCGCTGGGGATGGTGTGCGCCAACACGTCCACGCCGGCGGCCAGCGCGTTGTCCTCGCCGACGCGGTTCTGGGGATGTGTGAACACAGGCTTGCCGTGCGCGTGGGCTACATCCACGGCGGCCTTGGCCACGGGCTCGGGCATATTAATAACAGGCTTGTCGCCTTGGAACGACCCCGTGAACAGCTTGACGGCATCGTCCCC
The DNA here is from genome assembly GCA_963789245.1 of uncultured Acidobacteriaceae bacterium. Taxonomy (GTDB): domain Bacteria; phylum Acidobacteriota; class Terriglobia; order Terriglobales; family Acidobacteriaceae; genus Bog-257. The sequence continues at coordinate 72,948 of CAWBKE010000003.1, forward strand.
GGCAGCCATGTAGCCCATTGCGAGGGTTCGTGCCTCCTCGGGAGTGCCCGCCTGCGGCAGATTGGGAAATTCGTGCAGGTAAATGGGAATACCGTTCTTGGGGAAGATGTCGCCGGCCATGAAGATTTGCGGCCCGGCCAGTTCGCCGTCCGCAATACGTCGCTTCAAGGCGCGCGTGTTTCCCGGCACCGAGCCCAGATCGAACACGGCAACGAAGCCCCAGCGCGTCAGCATCGCCTGCATGTGCTGTTCGAGCTTGTCCGCTGATGCGGTTGGGGCGTTGTTCCACGCGTCCTCGGTGAAGTGAATATGGCTGTTCCAGAATCCGGCCGTGATCACCTTGCCGGTGCAGTCGATGACGCGAGCGGACGCGGGAACGGCAATCTCGCGGCGCTTGCCGATGGCGACGATCTTCCCGTCATGCACCAGCACTACGGCATCGTCGATGGGAGCGGCGGTCGGCGAGGTATAAACCTTGCCGCCAACCAGGGCGAGGTCAGATGGATTGGCCTTGGTTTGCTGTGCCGATGCGACGCCGGCCGCGATCAGGAGGACAAAGAAGAAGCAGGTGGGCCGCAGAAAGAGGGAGTGGTGATAGCGTCGATCGCACATGAATCGTGATACGAAGGCCACGCCTATTTGGTTCGAGGTTAGAATGCCCAGCGGAGCAGCGTCGCGCCGGAAGTGAAGCCCGCTCCCACCGCGGCCAGCAACACCAGACTGCCCTTCTTCAGCTTGCCTTCATCGACCGCGGTCTGCATGGCGAGTGGAATGGTGCCCGCCGTGGTGTTGCCGTAGTGGTCGATGTTGATGACGACCTTCTCCATCGGCATCTTCAGACGCTCAGCCGTGGCCAGGATGATTCGTTTGTTGGCTTGATGAGCGATGAAGCAATCGACGTCCTTGCCGGTGAGGCCGTTCTTCTGCAGCACGCGGTCGGTCATCTCCGCCATCTTCTTGACCGCGTACTTGAAGACCTGCTGGCCGTCCTGGTGAATGTAGTGCATCTTCTGATCGACGGTCTCATGCGATGCGGGATGCAGACTTCCGCCGCCGGGCATGTACAGAAACTGCCCGCCCACGCCTTCGATCTGCGCCTCCATATCGATGATTCCGAGTTCTTCGCCTTCTGCCGCAGGCTCCAGCAGGACCGCCCCGGCACCGTCGCCGAAGATGATGCAGACGGCGCGATCGGTGAAATCGGTCATCGAGGAGTTCACGTCCGATCCGATCGCCAGCACTTTCTTGTAGCGGCCCGACGCGATGAATTCGGCGGCAGTATTCAGCGCATAGAGAAATCCGGAGCAGCCGGCGGAAACGTCGAAGCCCCAGGTCCGATGAATTCCCAATTTGTGCTGCACCAGGCACGCCGTGGAGGGATACATCATGTCCGGCGTCACCGTGCCGACGACAATGAGATCGATCTCCTGCAGGTCGATGGGATGGGACTTCAGCAGATTCTTGACAGCTTCGACAGCGAGGTCGCTGGCGGCGACGCCTTTGTCCACGAGATGACGCTCGCGGATTCCGGTGCGCTCCAGGATCCACTGGTCGGTGGTGTCTACCATTTTCTCGAGGTCTTGATTGGTAAGAATGCGAGGCGGAACGTAAGTACCGAGAGCGGTGATTTTGGCGCGACGATGGGGCAATAGAGTTCTCCGGTATGAATGACAATTCATTCTGAAGGATACGGAAAGGAAAGTCTATGAGGAGAATGCGCTTCCAGCACTTGGCTAATTGCTAACTGCTAATGGCCAATTGCTGAAAAAAAGCCAGGCGCCAGTTGACCGCTGCACACGCACTGGCCTGCTACCGTTGCTTCCTTCCGGACCTGGCGGGTTTCACAAGATTGCGTTGCGCGGGACCAGCGCCCGACGAATTCCAATATAGCATTCCTTCGCAGCGAATGCGGACCGCAGGAGCGGCGCGATGGAACCCAAGTGTCGCCATTAAAGCTGCTGCGAGAAACGATGCTAAAATAGAAAGATTGCATGCAGCCAAAAACCGATTCTGTGGCCTTGCTGGACGCCGTTGAAGAGCGTCCGTCTGCCGTCACTCCCAAGAAAATTGGATTTGTGAGCCTGGGCTGTCCCAAGAACCTGGTGGACAGCGAGGTGATGATGGGCCTGCTGGCGCAAGGCGGTGCCGAGATCACGCCGCGCGCCGAAGACGCCGACATCATCGTGGTGAATACCTGCTCGTTCATCGACACCGCCAAGCAGGAGTCGGTCGACACGATTCTGGAAATGGCACAGCACAAGCTGAACGGCCGGGCGCAGAAGCTGATTGTCGCCGGCTGCCTGGTGGAGCGCTACCGCAACGAAATCCAGAAGAACATTCCGGAAGTCGATGCCGTAGTCGGAACGGGCGAGTTGGAGCAGATACTGAAAGCTGCCGGAATCGAATCACCCGAAACGCCCAGTGATTCGCCGTTCGTAATCCTGAACAGCCGTTCCGAAGGCGATGCCCGCGAAGCTGCGGGAAGGTTTTCCAAAGATGCCTGGGACGGCGCCATCGCCGACCTGCCGAATTATCTTTACGACGAGAATACGCCGCGGATGCTGGCGACGCCGAAATATTCGGCATACATCAAGATCGCCGAGGGCTGCGATCATCCCTGCTCGTTCTGCATCATTCCGCAATTGCGCGGGAAATTTCGTTCGCGCCGATTTGAGTCGGTGATCGCAGAGGCGCAACGCCTGGCGCAGCAGGGCGTTCGCGAAATCACGCTGATTGGCCAGGACACGACCTGCTATGGCGAGGACTTCGGCCTGAAAGACGGCTTGGCGCTGTTGCTGGAACGGCTGGCGGGGATCGACGAGCTGCGCTGGATCAGGTTTCTCTACGCCTATCCCAACAAGATCACGGGCCAACTGCTGGAGACGATTGCGACGCACGAGAACATCTGCTCCTACATCGACGTTCCATTGCAACACGCTTCGCCGGATGTTCTGAAGCGAATGAAGCGCGGCGCGGGAGCGGAGATTTTCCTGCGCTCCATCGCGAAGATGCGGCGCGAAATTCCCGACATGACGCTGCGCACGTCGTTCATTGTCGGGTTCCCCGGCGAGACCGAGCAGGACTTCGATGTGCTGTGCCAGTTCGTGCGCGAGGCGCAGTTCGACTGGCTGGGCGTCTTCGGATATTCGGATGAAGATGGCGCAAAGGCGTTTGACTTGCAGGACAAAGTTCCCGCGAAGGAAATCGAGCGTCGACGCAAGAAGCTAATGTCGATGCAGAAGCAGATCAGCCGCAAGAAGAAGCGCGCGCTGGTCGGCCGGCAATTCGATTTGCTGTTGGAGGGTCCATCGGCAGAGACCGATCTGCTGTGGGAAGGCCGCACTGCGATGCACGCTCCGGAGATCGACGGCACGGTGTACGTCAACGATTTTCGCGACCGCGATGTTCGCGAAGGCGACTTCCACCGCTGTGAGATCGTCGAGGCGCATGAGTATGATTTGGTAGCAAAGTTGCTTTAGGACACTTCCATGGCGATCGACGAAGATCGAATAGCCGTTCTCAAAGAGCGCGACAGACGGCGAGTCCTACGAGGCGGGATAGGCCTCTACAGCTACCAGCAAAGTCACAACACAACTCCATTCCAGTTCGCTGCTCAGATCGTCGTTGGGACCATTGTTGTTCTTGCAGGAATAGCCCTTCTCTACGGCATTCACGAGAGGAGAGTTCAGGAAGTTTCCACATTCGGAAGCGCCGAATCTCATTGGGGCGGAGTTGCTTTCGGTTGCTGCATGCTGCTGGTTGGCGTCTTTTTTGTGCACGCGGGCGTCAACTTCTACTGGAGAAAGTTCAGAACGCATCGATAGGGACGATTTCGGCCCCTGATGCACGAACAGCTATGGCGAAGCGAACTGCCAGCCTCCGTTGTCCCACGTGCCGAAAGATCGTGCTGGCCTCTGACGCGGAGTTTCCTTTCTGTAGTGAGCGTTGCCGCGTGATCGATCTGGGCAAGTGGGCGAGCGGCGGTTATGTTATCTCCGCGCCGCTGAACGATCCCGAAACCGACGGTTCCAGTTATCCCAATGCTCAAAATAAAAAGGCCAACTGAGTCCTCGAAGGTTCGTTCGTCGGCACCTATGTGGGCGACGATGGTTGCCACCTTCTTTGGCGCGGGAAGATTGCGTCCGGCTCCTGGCACATGGGGATCGTTGGCAGCGGCGCTGCTGTGGTGGCTGCTGGCCTCGCATCTTCCGCCCGCGGCGCGACTGCCCGTAATTCTTGTGCTCATCGTGCTCACAGTCGCAATCGGCATTCCCGCGGCGACGCTGGAGGAGCGCGGTTGCGGCGGGCACGATCCGTCCCATGTCGTCATCGATGAGGTCGCGGGGCAACTGGTGACGTACATCGCGTGTCCCATTGGGTGGCATGCGCTGCTTGCCGGCTTTATACTTTTTCGAGCGTTCGATATTGTGAAGCCGCCGCCGGTGAGGAGTCTGGAAAAACTGCCGGAGGGCACAGGCATTATGGTTGACGACCTGGGCGCGGGGATTTATGCGCTGATTGTATTGCAGGTGTTGCTGCACTTTGGAGTGGTTCGCTAGGGTGCGGCCGTGCCAATGTGGAATACGTGGTTTTGAAGGCGCACGGCTTCAGCCGTGCCAATCGCGCGTCGAGGAATTGGCCTTTAGAGACTGTGTCACGACCTGGTGTCGCCGCTCCGCGGCTCACTTGTTGTCCCACTTGGAGCGCGGGCTTACGCCCACGCCTAACACAAATGCCGCCGCTTCGCGGCTGAATGAGCCGGATTTCTTAGTGTTTGTTCCACCGCGAATTATGATTTCCGGTCGTGACACAGTCTCTTTAGGCCCTGAGGGACAGATCCCTCAGCGGCTAAAGCCGGGTTCTCTAACTGGACTAATCCGGCACGCCTGAAGGCGTGCCCTTTCAAAGCGCGTGGGCTGATTCGTGTCGTACTCTTAGGTTGACGATGGATCGCAAGACGGGAACAAAAAACGTGAACGGCAAGCCCCACATCGATGCGATCGATCCCGTCTGCGCTCTGCCCGGCGGAGAAGTTCGCATCGTGGGCAGCGGGCTGGGCCCGCACGAACTGCGCCGTCCTCGGGTGAGCTTTGGCGAAGTGGATGCGGCTGTCGTCATCAGCTCCGAACAGTTCATCGTGGCGCGCGTTCCCGAGGGCGCTGCGTCGGGCGAGGTTGTGGTCTCGGCCAACGGCTCCAGGAGCAATCCCCAGGAAGTGCGCATCGCCGTGCCGATCGCGGAGAGCTTGCATCCTGTCGCCAACCCCGCAGTCGATGCGCAAGGCAATATTTATGTGACGTTCTCCGGCTCGCGCGGGCAGAAAGTCCCAATCGCGATTTATCGAATCGACGCCAATTACACGGTCAAGCCGTTTGTGCACGAGATGATGAACGCGACTGGCCTGGCGTTCGATCGCTCGGGAAGTCTGTATGTCTCGTCACGCTATGATGGCACCGTCTACCGCGTCGCGCAGAATGGCACGATGACGTCCTACGCCGAAGGCATGGGCGTTGCGACCGGCATCGCTTTCGATCGCGCCGGCAATCTCTACGTCGGCGACCGCAGCGGGACGATCTTCAAGATCGGCCGCGACCGCCAGATCTTCGTCTTCGCGACGATTGAGCCTAGCATTGCGGCCTATCATCTCGCCTTCGGCAACAATGGCAATCTGTACATTACCGGCCCCACTACATCCAGCTTCGACGCGGTTCATCAGGTCGATCCGCATGGTGAGGTCAGCGAGTTTTATCGCGGGCTGGGACGTCCGCAAGGGATTGCCGTGGACATTGACGACAATCTTTATGTCGCGGCGTCGCACAATGGGCGGCGCGGCATCGTAAAGATCACTCCTGACCGCAAAGCTTCGCTCGTCGTCTCTGGACACAACCTGGTGGGATTGGCATTCGCGCCGGGACGCTCCGCGGTGCTGGCTACCACCAGCAGCGTGCATCACCTCTCCTGGGACATCGAAGGACGATCCTTGCTGCCGGCGAGCTAAGGCCTTTCACCACGGAGGCACGGAGGGCACGGAGAAAAAACGAAGGCAATTCATTAAGAGAGGAGCCAAAGAAGATCGCAGCATTTCGAGAGCGACGACGGACGGCATCGAGGAATTCGGTATGCTCGACATCCGCCGCTGCGGAATGGATACGCCGTGCAGTTCCTGCTTTAGCTCTTCTCCTCGCTTTTCAAAAAAATCTGGTTTTCCTCCGTGGTCTCTGTGCCTCCGTGGTGAAAGATTCTGATCGTCTCCGTGTTCTCAGTGCCTCCGTGGTGAACAATTCCCGGTGCTAGACTGAAATTGTGATTGCGGAAATCATCGCTATTGGTTCGGAGATGCTGACTCCGTACCGCCAGGACACCAATTCCCTCTTCCTGACCGAGCGCCTCAACGCGCTGGGAATCAGCGTCGCGTTCAAGACGGTCGTTGGCGACAATCTCGATCACCTGGTCTCAGCAGCGCGGACTGCGATCGCGCGCGCAGACATTGCCGTCTTCATGGGTGGACTGGGGCCTACGCAGGACGACTTGACGCGCGAGGCTGTGGCCGCCGCGCTGGGCATCGAACTGAAGCGCGATCACACGCTCGTCACCGAGATGTACAAACGCTTTGCCGAGCGGCGCATCAAGATGCCGGAGAACAACGCTCAACAGGCAGACATTTTGCAGGGCGCGGTAATGTTGCCGAACGCTAAAGGCACTGCGCCGGGACAGTGGCTGGAGACGAAGTATGACGGCAATCCGCGAATCATCGCGCTGCTACCCGGCCCTCCGCATGAGTTGCAGACAATGTGGGATAGCGAGTGCGCGCCGCGCTTGCGCGACAAAGTTCCTCCAGCGGCAATCGCGAGCCGGGTGCTCAAGGTTGCGATGATGGGCGAGTCGGCGGTCGATCTGCGCGCCGCTCCCATCTACAAGAGATATCCGAATGTCGAGACCACGGTACTGGCAGGACAGGGCCAGGTTGAGTTTCACTTGCGCGCGACGGCAGCGACCATTAGACGAGGCGCAAGCCGAAGTCGACCGGCTGGCGGGCGAGCTGGAGGACGAATTCGACGATGCCGTATTCTCCGCGCAAGGTGAGTCGCTGGAGGAGATTGTCAGCTACTACATGCAGATGCGAAACGCGAAGCTGGCGGTGGCCGAGTCGTGCACCGGAGGCATGATTGCCGAGCGCATCACTTCGGTTCCCGGCAGTTCGCGCTGGTTTCTGGGCGGAGCGGTGGTTTACTCCAACGATCTGAAGACGCTGTTCGCGGACGTTCCGCCGCTGATGATCGAGGCCCACGGCGCGGTCAGCAAAGAAGTCGCGGTGGCGCTGGCGGAAAATATTCGTGAGCTGTGCAATGCCGATATCGGCGTCGGGAGTAACTGGAATCGCCGGCCCGGCGGCGGGACGGAAGAGAAGCCGGTTGGCCTGGTTTACGTCGCGGTCACAAATGGTCACAAGCACGAAGTAGTGCAGCGGCGGTTTTTCGGCGACCGCGAGCGGGTGCGGCGATGGACCAGCCAGTTGGCGCTGGACCTGGTGCGGCGAATGTTGATGTGAGAAGAAGCAGTCAGCAGTCAGCAGTCAGCAATCAGCAGTCAGCAGTCAGCAGTCAGCAGTTAGCAGTTGGCAGTTAGCAGCTAGCAATTAACCGCTAGCAAAACCTTGTGCGGTTTCTTGAAGGGGACGGGCTTCAGACCGTCCGTAAGTTTCGCAAAAGCAATGTGGCTTTAGCCACTGAGGGACTGATTCATTTTGCGAGTCCGTCTATGCGTCTCTTTGTAGCCCTGGATATCGAGCCGGAGATTCGGCGGAGGATCGGCGAATTTCGCAAGCAGATGCGCGAGTTCGCTCCCGATGTGCGCTGGGTGGGGCCGGAGACGTTTCACGTGACGCTTCAGTTTCTGGGTGAGACGGAAAAGCTGGATGAGATTCGTCGCGGGTTGCAGCGGGTGAAAGGAGCGGCGGTCTCGATGGCGTTTCGCGGTTGCGGATTTTTTCCGAATGCGACAGCGCCGCGGGTGTTCTGGGTGGGAATCGAGTCGGACGAATATTTGCAACGCCTGGCGGAGTCGATCGGGGCGGCGCTGAAGCCGCTGGGATTCGAGCGCGATACCGGCCCGTTCAAGCCGCATCTGACGCTGGCGCGTGCCGGGAGTGGGCGGCCTAAGGCGGTTCGCGGAGAGCAGTCCGCGCCGGGATTGCTAGCGGTGCGAGTGAAGCTGGAAAGTCTTGCGCCGCCGGAGTTCGGTAGAATGATAGCGAGTGAATTTTGTCTCTACGAGAGCAAGTTGTCGCCAACGGGGGCGCAGTACACGAAGCTAGCGCGATATTCGTTGAGTGAATCCGCACTTCCAGCATGAAGCGCAGGAGGCAAACCATGGTACGCCGCGCGGGTCTTCCAACCATCTGGGTCGCGATGGTCTGCGGCGGCTTTGTACTGACGGTGGCGGCGAGCCCGCGGAATGTTTCCACGACAGCTTATGCAAACAGCTCGACGATACAAAGCGAATCTCAGGCGAGCAAATATCCCCTGGTGCTGACGGTTACAAGTGCTTCCCGCCACACTCATAAGGGCGCAACCACCACAACCGGGAGCGGCGTGCTGACCTCGAAGGACGACCCCTCCAAGGCCGCGGAAGACATCACCTTCCAATGCGATACTGCTGTTTCCAGCCATGCCGGAACAAATGTTTATATGGCACGGGTGCATAAGCCATACCAACTTAAGATTGCGGCACGTGAAATCGGCAGCGACAAGGTGAAAGAATTCACCTGCAAGTATTAACTCCGCCTTGATTAAAATCGTCCTCATTATCGTTGCTGGTCTCCTACCTGCTGGGATCGATTCCATTCGGCTATTTGCTGGTGCGAATCTTCCGCAATGAAGACGTGCGCCTGACCGGCAGCGGCAATATCGGGGCGACGAATGTCGCGCGCACTGGATCGAAGGGGTTGGCGATTGCGACGCTGTTGCTCGATGCGCTGAAGGGTTATGCCGCAGTGGCGTTCGCGTTCTGGATTGCGAGCAGGCATCGCCTGGAAGGACCGGTGCCCACCAGCGTTTACGATCGCGCGACGGGAACCATGACCAGCCAAACAATTTTCCTGTTGGCGGCGCTGGCGGCGTTCGTCGCAATTCTGGGACACATGTTCCCCGTGTGGCTGGGCTTCAAGGGTGGCAAGGGAGTGGCAACCGCAGCCGGATCGTTCGTAGCTTTAGCGCCACGGGCCATGCTGGTGGCGCTGGTGCTGTTTGTGCTGGTGGTTGCGCTGACGCGCTATGTTTCGCTGGGCAGCATGGTCGCCGGGGCAGCGTTTCCGTTGTGTGTGTGGTGGCTGGGGCCGGGGGAACGCACCACCGCGCCGATTCTGTTGCTCATTGGCGCATCATCTCTGCTGATCATCGTGAGGCACAAGGACAACATCCGGCGTCTGCTGGCCGGCACGGAGAACCGTTTTCGATGAGGCGTGCTTTCGAGAATTGTAGGGCAAACGGATCGTTCCCTCAGGCGCGAAAGAGACTTTATCGAGGCGCGGTGTCGCCGCTCCGCGGCTCGGACTTGTTTACCGCTGCTACCCGGGGCTTGCGCCCCGGGCTCAGCGCGCTGCCGCCGCTATCGCGGCTCGTTCGATCGGCTTTTCCCTCAAGGGCTAAAGCCCAGGGTTTGTATGGCTCGGGACGGCACGGCTGAAGCCGTGCCCTTTCAAAGAAACATGTTGGCGGGGGACGGCACGACTGAAGTCGCGCCCTTTCAAAGAAACATGTTGGTTCGGGACGGCGCGGCTAAAGCCGCGCCCCTTCAAGGCAAACTGTTGTGAGCAAGATTGCGGTCATTGGCGCGGGGGCGTGGGGCACGGCAATTTCCATTGTGCTGGGCCGCAAGAAGACCCACAACGTGCGACTCTGGGCACACGAGACGGAAGTCCGCGACAGCGTCGCCGCAGCGCGCGTGAACCAAATGTTTCTACCGGGGCACTCGATCCCGGAAACGGTTCTCTGCACGAACAGCTTCGAGGAAGCGTTGCGCGGTGTGGAGATCGTGGTCAGCGTGATGCCTTCGCACCACACGCGCCGAGTCTTTCACGCGATGCGGCCGCATGTTCGACCGGACATGCTGTTCGTCAGTGCGACCAAAGGCATCGAGAACGACACGCTGCTGCGCATGACCGAGGTGATCACCGAACTTCTGGGCAATGGCGCCGACGGATTCCGTCCTCGCATCGGTGCGCTCAGCGGACCGAGTTTTGCCAAGGAGGTCGCCAAAGGCGATCCGACGGCGATTACCATCGCCTCATCCGACAGAGATCTTGCGGTCTCGGTGCAAAGCGAGTTCAGCGATCCGCGCTTCCGGGTCTACACGAACGATGATGTTGTCGGCGTCGAACTGGGAGGCGCGCTGAAGAACATCATCGCCATCGCAGCGGGGATTTTGTACGGTCTTGACCTGGGACATAACACCGGCGCCGCGCTGATCACGCGAGGCCTGGCGGAGATGACGCGGCTGGTTGTCGCCTGCGGCGGAAAAGCCGCGACCATGGCTGGTCTGGCCGGATTGGGCGACCTGGTGCTTACCTGCACGGGAGGGCTGTCGCGTAACCGCAGCGTTGGCGTTGAGCTGGGACGAGGACGCAAGTTGGCCGACATTATCGAGAACATGCACGGCATGGTTGCGGAAGGCGTGCTGACCACAAACGCCGCGGTTGGATTGGCGCGCAAGGCTGGCGTCGAGATGCCTATCACCGAGCAGATGCATGCCATTCTTCAACAAGGAAAAAATGTGGAGGATGCGATTCGCGACTTAATGGGACGGCCGTCGACGAGCGAGCTTGGCTTGGTTAGCGGGTAGTGGAAGGTGGCGCCGGCTGAAGCCGGCTCCGGGGGAAGAATAAACGGCTTATCGGCACGACTGAAGTCGTGCCCTTTCAAAGAACATGCGGCCCGGACGGCACGGCTAAAGAGGCCGCTGAAAAAGCTTGCAAACAAGCAGCTGTGCCGCCGGCTAAAGCCGGCTCAGGTGGAAAAATTGACAGCTTATCGGCACGACTGAAGTCGTGCCCTTTCAAAGAACATGCGGCTTTGCGCTCCTGTTCAACATCTAAAGATTTTCGAAGCGTTGTGGCAGTTCCTAGAAGCGTTGTGGCAGTTCCTACATGTACGTCCTAGATGCAACATGGAACGAACGAAAAGTAACCCGTGGTGGAGGAACTTTTATCATGGGCGGATTTGGCTGTGCGCCAGCGCCGTTCTGTCCAGTTCACTGGCCCTGGCGCAGGTCCAGACTCCGGGCCTGACTTCGCTGCCTTCAGCCGAGCAGGTGATCCAGCGGAACCAGGATTCCTACAGCGGGTCGATACCGCAAGGCAAAGCGACTGCGGCGACCATCGATCTTACGGTGGAAGACGCGCTGAACCGGGGGCTGAAATACAACCTCGGGCTGTACTTGAGCGAACGCGCAACCGATCAGAGCCGCGCCGCCCGGCTACACTCTCTCAGCGAGCTCATGCCGGTGGTAAACGGCGCCTTCAGCGAAGGTGTAGACCGGCTCAATCTGAAGGCTTTTGGATTCAACTTTCCCGGCTTTCCGAGTTCGGTCGGTCCTTTCGCTCTGACCGAGCTCCAGGCGAACGGCACCTGGAACCCTCTGGATCTGCACTCCATCAACAACCTTCACGCGGCATCGCAAAACGTGAAAGCGGCGCAGTTCAGTTATCGCGACGCGCGCGACACGGTGGTGCTGGCGGTAGGAGCCAACTACCTGCTGACCATTGCCAACGAGTCTCGTGTGACCGCGGCGGAAGCGGAGCTGAAGGCGGCACAGGCACTCTATCAATTGGCGGTTGACCAGGAGACTGCGGGCCTTGCGCCCCAGATCGATACGTTGCGCGCGCGCGTACAGTTGCAAACGCAGCAGTCAATCCTGATCCAGGCGCAGAACGATCTGGAGAAGCAGCGCATTGCGCTGGCGCGAGTGATTGGATTGCCGGTGCAGCAGAAGTTCAGGCTGGTCAACCGCGTGCCCTATCAGGCCCTGCCGGAGACGGAACTGGCGGACGCTTACGAGCGGGCGTTGAATACGCGTCCCGATTACCAGGCGGCTTTAGCTTCGTTGCGGGCCGCGCAATACAGCCGCCAGTCGGCGTGGCAGCAACGGCTGCCCTCGCTCGGATTCACCGGAGACTATGGAATTCTGGGCTACAATCCCGGTGCCATGGCGCCGAACTATACGTTCGCGGCCACGCTGGCGATTCCCATCTTCCAGGGTGGCAAAGTGGAAGCGGACGTCGAGCAAGCTGAAGCGACCGTCAAAGCTCGACAGGCGCAAGTGGACAATCTGCGAGCAGGCATTGAGCAGGACATTGAGGACGCGCTGCTCGATATCAAGGCGGCGGCGCAGCAGGTTGAGGTGGCAAGAACTGGGCTGGATTACGCGCAACAGACGCTGGAGCAGTCGCAGGACCGCTTCGCCGCGGGCGTAACCAACAACGTGGAAGTGATCCAGGCGCAGCAGCAACTGGCGTCGGCCAATGAACAGTACATCGACAGCTTGTACGCCTACAACATTGCGAAGGTGCTGCTGGCGCGCGCTATCGGCAATGCCGAGCAGGCAGTGAAGCAATATCTGTCTGAGCCGGGAAGCGTTCTGCCGGCGAATCCGGCAACGCCCGGCGCGCCGACACCAGGAACGGTTCCCAATACTGCGCCAACCGCTTCGGGGGTGGTGGGAGAAGTTAGCGGTGTACAGGTTGGGCAGCCGGTAGCCAGGGAGGCTTCGATTAAATGAATGCCGAGGCCGGTCATCAGCCATAATGAAACAGGCGGAGAATAAATGAGTCCGACCACAACCGAGCCAAACGAAATAGAACATTCCGAGCCGCAAGGTGAAAACCACGACGAAGCTCGTGATGCGGAGCTTCGGCAGCGGCCCGAAGACCGTCGCGGTGCCTTTCAGAAGCACCCCGCCGCTAAGCCCATCGTTTTTCTGGTGGCAATTGTGGCCCTGGCGCTGGTGGGGTGGTTCTGGTGGGAGAGCCGCCAATGGGAAGACACGGATGACGCGCAGATCGATGGCCACATCTATCCGATCAGCGCGCGCGTCAGCGGACAGGTCATTAAGGTGAACTTCGATGACGGTCAGGTAGTGCGGCAAGGCGACGTGCTGGTGGTCATCGATCCCACGGACTATACCGTGGCGTTAGAGCGCGCCCGCGCCGACTATCAGGATTCGCAAGCGCAATCCGTTGCGGCACGCTATGGTGTGCCGGTGTCGAGCGTAGGATCAGTCAGCCAAATCCGTTCCGCCAGCGCTGATATGTCTTCCGCACAAGCCGGAGTCGCAGCAGCGCAGAAGCAGGCCGAGGCCGCACAGTCGCAGATTACCGAAGCCGAAGCCAACGCAGTGAAGCTGAACAAGGACGTTGAGCGATACCGGCAACTGCTGGGCAAACGCGAGATCTCGCAACAGCAGTTCGACGCCGCAATCGCGGCCGCCGATGCTGCCAACGCGACCGTCGATGCCCGAAAGGCCGACCTGTTGGCGTCTAACGCGCAGGTAAAACAGGCGCAGTCGCGGATTGAACAGGCCAACGCCGAGATCAAAAATGCTCAGGCTACTCCCAACACGGTAGCTGCAACCAAGGCGAGATCGGAGTCCGCGGACGCTCAGGTGTTGCGCTACAAGGCAGCGCTGGACCAGGCGCAACTGAATCTTTCCTATACCACCATCGTCGCGCCCGTCGACGGCGTGGTGGGAAAACGCTCGGTGCAAGTGGGCTCCAATGTCGCGGTCGGCCAGGACCTGTTGGCCGTCGTTCCGCTGAATGATGTCTGGGTTACGGCCAACTTCAAAGAGACGCAACTTACCCACATGCATCCGGGACAGCCAGTGAAGATCAAGGTCGATACCTATGGGGGCAGAAAATGGGATGGCCACGTCTCCAATATCGGCGGTGCCACGGGCGCGATATTCAGCCTGCTGCCGCCGGAAAATGCCACCGGCAACTACGTGAAAGTGGTGCAGCGTCTTCCAGTGCGCATCGACTTCGATGGCAATGACAAACCGGACTTCAACAAGGACGGCTTGCTGCGGCCAGGAATGTCAGTCGAGCCTGACGTCAAGGTTCGGTGAACCGTCCCGTAGGTGATTTTGCAGGGACTGTTGAGAAATCCCATTGCACCGGGAATCGCGACGGCTTTCGTGCCACTTCGTGGGCGCTGAGGATTCGTGCAGTCCTGGCATTTAGGGAGGAGCCCCGAGTCTAAATTCTGGACGCTGTCCAAAGCTTAGACACCTGGTAATTAGTACCGTCCAAACCTTAGACAACCCGGTAATTACTACAAATCCCGATAGTCCCAAATCAGGAATTACCGGCGCGCTAGCAGTATCAATACCTACTTCTTGCAGAATTTCAGTCAACAATTTCGGTAATTCCTGTCATACTCTGGTAACGCGCCATGATTTGTTTATGAATTTCTCTACCCTACCGAATCTGATTGCTCTGGCCATTCTGGTAGTTGTGTTTTGGGCAATCTCGCGCAAGGCAGTCGGCGAACAGGTACACCTGTGGCTGATTGGCTGGGCCATGGTGCTGGTGCATTTCGCCGCCCAATTTGCGGTTACAGCCAACGGGGCATGGGGCCTTGTGGCAGTAACGATCAGCCTGGATTCGTTAATTCTGGCAGGCGTTGCGTTCCTGATTTCTGTCTCGCTGATCGCCTCGAATCGCCGGCGCAAGCTGCATCTGGCGCTTGCTATTGCTGTCCCGGCCCTTGCTTACAGCGATGGATCAATCTGGGGAATCGGCTCCCAAGGTTTTTATTACGGCTGGACAGCGATCGGAATGTTGGCTCCTTTGCTACTGTTATGGCGTTACAAGCAGCCCAGCAGTCTCTATGCCAGTGGCATCGTCATGGCAGCCCTGGCAGGCGGAGTCACAGGCTGGGGAGTAGCCCGCGGTGAGCCGGAGATCGGCATCATCGTCATACTTGCCGCCTTAAATTTTACTGCCGCGCTTCTGTACTGGAACCACCACAAACGCGCTACCGCTGGAGTTCTGACGGCAGTAAGCGGATTTGTATTATGGGGAGCGGTCTTTCCCACCGCCGCTTTACTACAGGTCTTCGCGCCCTCCGCGAAGGTTGAATCGGAGGTGTGGAATATTCCCAAGTACCTCGTCGCCATGGGCATGATTCTCACCTTGTTGGAGAACCAGATTGAGCGAAGCACATATCTCGCTTATCACGACGAGCTGACGGATTTGCCGAACCGCCGCCTGTTGGAAGACCGCCTCGATCAGGCCTTGGCTCAGGCCAAGCGCACGGAAAGCAAGGTTGGTGTATTTGTGCTGGACCTCGATCACTTCAAGGAAGTGAACGACACCTTCGGCCATCGTGTAGGTGACATCGCGCTGCGAGAAGTCGTCGCCAGGCTTGGGAGTCGCTTACGAGCCAGCGACACGCTGGCCCGCTCGGGCGGCGACGAATTCACAGTCGTCAGCCAGGTAGACGATGCGGAAGGAGCGCGGGTTCTGCTTTCGGCCCTGGAGTCGGCTCTTTCCGATCCAATTCTCGTCGAGGGCGAACAGGTGCGAACCGGACTGAGCATCGGGCTGGCGCTATACCCCGATGACGGCAGCAATCCAGACCAACTTTATGCGGCTGCGGATCGGGCCATGTATGCGGCAAAAAGGGCATCCCGTCCCTCGGACGCGGTTGGTGCCGCGCCTCAGACGTCGTTTTAGGCCTGCAGGTTGCACAGCTTTTTCGTTGGTCCGAGGGTGAATTCAAGGCGCCCAGTGCCAGCCACCTAGGTGCCGAGTAGTAAATGCCTTCCTCCAAAATGTGCAACAACTTGCCACTCCCGCCCTGTAGCTTTCCAAAACGTGCTGAAAAATAAGCACTTGCGGTGGCCCGTATTGGAATTGAAAGTGCATTACAAAGATCGCTTCGTCCTGTCGCCCACGTGGCCCTTGTATCGGCGGCTGGCTGAGTCAATACCCGACGACCTTAGGTGAGACGACTATGAGAAAGATCGCTGCTGTGCTTGTTGTGGTTTTAATGGCCGTTCTGGCGGGCTATGCCCAGAATTGCACCCAGACAACTCTGAACAACTACCTTGGATCCGGTTTCCAATGCACCATCAACGACCAGACATACTCGTCCTTCGATTACACTTCCGAATCGAACCCCAGCGGATTCTCGATTCCCGCGAGCAGCGTAACGGTGACGCCTATCAGCACGCCTAATAATCCGGGATTTCAGTTTACCGCGGGTTGGGGGGTATCGACGGCTACTGGAATATTGTCGCAGGACTCGACATTCGAGTGGAACGTCACCAGCGTTTCGCCCATCACCGATCTCAGCCTTTCGATGGCTGGCGTAGGTTTTTCAGGAACCGGCGCGGTCAACCTTGACGAAACCGCCTGCTTGGGGGCTGTTCTGCCAGCTTGCACCGGTGGCACCGTCGTGAACCTCTCAGTGTTTGATAGTTCTGCCGGCCAGCAGCTTTTTGACCAGGTGAATTTTGCCGGAGTCAACGAAGTCTCCGTGGAAAAAGACCTCTTGCTGGTAGCGGGCACCAACGGAAGCGCTGAAGTTTCGGTCATTACCGACCAGTTCTCGGAAGGCACCTCCACCGTTCCAGAGCCTGGAACGTTGGGCATGCTGGGAGCCGGGATCGTCGCTATTGCTGGACTTGCTCGTCGCAAGTTCAACCTCTAGCCAAGTCTTCTCACGTTCAAGGACTCACCTTCAAGGACCCAAAGCCGGAGCGAACAGCTCCGGCTTTTGATTTGCAGCCTCCGGCCGATCTCTTAGATGTGGTACGTTAGATTTGCCGGAGGAAGATGTGAAGAAATGGGTTTTCCTGGTTGTTTTGGCTGTCGCTCCCGGCTGGCTGAATACAGCCGCGGCTAGCGCGCAAGCGGCTTCCTTTGCGAGTCAGTTCTACGGAGTGTGGTATCCCTACCCGCTGGGCAATCCGAACCCCGGTTCTATTCGTTACGAGTTTCATCACAACGCCGCCAGCGGCAAGGATGAAATGACGGTCTCGCGCACTTGTCCAGGCGAATATCGGAGTCCAGTCGCAAAAGTGGTTGTACCGGTCGAGATCGCGGAAGACAACATCCGCGTGCTGAAAGGCGGCTCTGACTCTCAGGCAGGCGAAGGCGATTCGATGTGCCGCGTGAGCGTGGAAGCCGCGGTCATGGGCTACTCGGTTTCCGGCAACGGTACCCGGATTACCATCACCAACCCGGGCGGCAATCCCGACATTTTGGACCTCGCGCGCCAGGATGTGGTAAGTGCCTCGCTGCTGCCGACTAACTTTTACGGAAGCTGGCTATTAACACCCTTCGACGAAAAAGATACGAGGATCCAGATAAGGCTTGTCTTCTACAACAACCTGGACAACAACAAGAGCGATGTCCGGCAGGTGATCAGTTGCTCCAAAGGCGACAACTCACTCATCTCCGAGGTGGAATCTCCGATCTCCGTCGGCAAAGACCAAATCACAATTCTGGATTCGGCTTCCCACGAGGAACGGGATGGATCTTTCACCTGCAAGGCAACCCTCGCCGCCGGAACCATGCATTATGGGCTTTCCCCAAACGGCGAGATTATGACTCTGTCGAAACCTGGCGATAAGCCCCTGGTGCTCACGCGGGAACATTAAGCAGAAAGTGTTGGCCATGCCTCGCACCTTGCTTCGTGTCGCTTTGTGCTTGCTTCTGGTCGCAGCTCCAGCCGGCCTGTCGGTGCAGCATCAGGCGCAGGCGCAGCAGCTCACCCAGCGGCTGATCCTGAAAGATGGCTCCTATCAGGCGATCCAGAAGTATGAGATGCAGGGCGATCGCGTGCACTATCTCAGTGCCGAACGCTACGAGTGGGAAGACATCCCGGCGTCGCTCGTCGATTGGGATGCCACCAAAAAATACAACGACTCTCTCACCAGCGGTAAGCTGCACACCCTGATCATAGAGACCCCGGAAGAAAAGGAAGAGCGCGAAAAAGAGGCGGCCAACTCGCCTGAAATTGCGCCGGGATTGAATCTTCCAGGCAGCGGCGGAGTGTTCCTGCTGGATGAATTTCAAGGCAAAGCCGAGCTGGCGGAAATCGTCCAGAACGGCAGCGAAGTGAATAAGGACGCCAAGAAGAAGAGCGTACTTCGGGCTGCCATCAATCCCTTGGCCAGCAATAAGCGTGCCTTCGAAATCAAGGGCGAGCACGCGCAGATCCAATCCCATGTGCCGCGTCCTACCGTCTACATCGACATCGACGAAGGCACGCCGAACGGGGCCGCGCTGGCTGATCGCTTCCGCATAGTACGAACCGTGATGAAGAAGGACGCACGCGTCATCGGCAACGTGAAGGTCAGCGCCGGAGGCAAGGTCACCGAACAAATCAGCTTCCTTCCGGCCAGCGTCTCCAAGCTGGGAATTGGCCAGTGGATAAAGCTGATACCAACCCAGGACCTGGCCGCGGGCGAGTATGCCGTCGTCGAGATGCTGACCCCTACGGAGATGAACCTGTACGTCTGGGACTTTGGCGTCAATCCCAATGCCCCGGTCAATCCCAACACTTGGCAGCCAGTACCGGCAAAATGAACTCCGGAGCGCACGTCGTTCCCGTCCCGTGAGCTTGAGGCTGCGGACGGAAACGCCTGAAACGCCCACGCCCGCCACGCTGTATCGGCAACGAAGCTCCCGTCCCGCGCGTTACGTATGAGGACGGAGTTACCTGAAATGCCCGCCCCCGCCACGCTGCATCGGCAACGATGCTCCCGTCCCGCTATGCGGGACGACTCAGCTTAGCCCAGCACGCAGCGGGGTCCCCGGTTCGCCGCTTTGGGCGAACTGGGGAAGCGGAGTGCTGGGTAGGGTGGAAAAAAAGGATCGAGTCCCCCGGGGACGACACTCCGTACAACTGCCTCTACACCTCGCGTTTCCGGCGGCTTTCCGGTTTGACAGCGTACTGCGCCCCTTCTTATGATTCCGCTGACAATCCGGGTAGACTAGGTGTGAGGAACGAGGAATAACGTGGGCTCATTTGGCGAGCATCTGCGTCGGGAGCGAGAGATGCGCGGCGTCTCTCTGGAAGAGATTGTCGCCACCACCAAAATTGGACGACGCCTGCTGGTCGCGTTGGAACAGGAGCAGTTCGATCTCCTTCCCGGCGGAATCTTCAACAAGTCCTACGTGAAGGCGTACGCCAAATGCGTTGGCATCAATGAGGACGAGGCTGTTGCCGAGTACATGCAGGCGGCGAATGAAGCTCCGCCCGACACTCGCGTCATCGCGCAACAACACGCTTCCATTCATTCCAATCGGCCCATGCAGCGCTCGGGTTTCCCGGTTCTACCCGTTCTGATTCTGCTGGTCGTGATCGCCGGAGGAATCGGCGGCTGGAAGGTTTATCAGGACCGTCAGAATGATCGGGCGAAGCGGGCCGCAATGCCGGCAAACTCTGACGTGTCTCAGCAGCCGGCGAATACGCCTCCGCCAGTTACCGAACCTGCGTCAGCTCAAACTTCCCCCGCCCAACCCGTCCAGACGTCGCCCGCGAATCGTGCTGTGCCGCAGACCACATCGTCTTCTGGCGCGGCTGTCGTGCCGCCGCCAACAGCTCCAGCGGCGCAAAAAGTATCCACGGAAAGCTCTTCCGTCAACCCGCCCGCCGGAACTTCGTTTGAAGTCGTCGTTCGTCCCAAGGACAGTGCCTGGGTCTCTATCAAATCCGACGGCAGCTATGTAGTTCGCGGCATCATCAGGCCGCCGGATGTGAAAACGATTCATGCCACCAGTCAAGTCGTCTTCTACACTGGTAATGCGGGCGCGGTGGAAGTCTCATTCAACGGCAAGAATGTTCCTCTGACGGGCGGTCCCAACGCGGAGCAGGTGCTGGTTTTTGACTCGCGGGGTATAGTGCCGGATAGGCGATCGAAGACGGTCGCGCCGCTGCCGCACAGCAATCCATGAAAAGCATTGGCGAGAATGTAGTTCGCATTGAAGCCGAAGCCTTGCGCGCTTTGGCTGATCGCCTGGCCGGGCCCATGTCCGCCAGCTTCGACCGCGCAGTTGAGCTGCTTTACAACTGTGCAGGACGCGTCGTGGTTACGGGCATGGGCAAGAGCGGATTGATCGCGCGCAAGGTTGCCGCCACGCTCACCTCCACCGGAAGTCCCGCTCTTTTCCTGCATCCCGCCGAAGCCATGCACGGTGACCTGGGCATGGTCGTGCGCGGCGATGTCGTGCTGGCGCTCTCCGCCAGCGGCGAAACCGGCGAGATCCTGCAGTTGCTGGCTACCGTGAAACGCCTGGGCGTGCCGTTGATTACCATGACCTGCGACGCGATCCACTCCACACAGGACGAACGGGTGCCCCATCCTTCTCCGCAGGAGAGGATGGGTCTTTCGACGCTGGCGCAGGCCGCGGATGTTGCTCTCGATTGTTCGGTCGCCAACGAGGCCTGTTCGCTCGGCCTGGCGCCAACAGCCTCCACCACCACCATGCTCGCCTTGGGCGACGCGCTGGCAGTCGCGCTCTCCGAGCGCCGCGGGTTCAAGGAGGAAGACTTCGCCAACCTGCATCCCGGAGGCAAGCTGGGCAAGCGCTTCGCGCGGGTCGCGTCGCTGATGCACACCGGCGACGCCGTCCCTCGCGTTGGGCCCGCAACTCCCATGAGCCAGGTGATCTACGAAATGTCGCGCAAAGGTTTGGGTATGACGACGGTGCTGGACGGTGATAAGCTCGTCGGCCTCATCAGCGACGGCGACCTGCGCCGCCTGCTGGAACATCACGGCAAAGAGGTGTTCGACCTGACCGCCGGCGAGTGCATGACGCGCTCACCCAGCGTCGTCGGGCCGGAGATCTTCGCCATCGCCGCCCTCGACATGATGGAGCAGAAGAAGATCACTTCCCTTCCCGTGGTCGACGACGCCGGCCGTCTGCAAGGCGTGCTGCACCTGCATGATCTGTGGGGCACGCAGATGCTGTGAGGTTCCTCGATCCAGCGCTTCACAAAAAAGTTTCGCGTCAGGGCACCACTTCAGACGCGCCACAACCGTGTCAATAGATACGGCTTTATAGCCCCTGAGAACCGAACGGAATCCTCAGAACGGTATATCTTCGTCGGTGATCTCCGGCCCGCTGCTGCTGGCCGCAGGTGGAGCTTCGGACTCGGGCGTGCGCTGGTCGAAGCCGCCGCCGCTGGATTTGCCTGCTCCCGAGCGTCCGCCGCTGTAACCACCGCCGCCGCCCTCGCCGCCGCCCTCGCGTGGGCCGCCCAGTAGCACCATCTGGCTCCCGATAATCTCGGTGCGGTACTTCTTCTGGCCGGTCTCCTTGTCGTCCCACGAGTTGGTGCGGATCGAGCCTTCGATGTACACCGTGCGCCCCTTCTTGAGATACTCGCCGGCCACTTCCGCCTTGCGGTCGAAGAGCACGATGTTGTGCCACTCGGTGCGGTCGTTCCAGTTGCCTTCTTTATCCTTGACGCGCTCGTTGGTGGCGAGCGAAAAGTGCGCCACGGCCATACCGCCCTGGGTGTATTTGACTTCCGGATCTTTGCCGAGATTGCCGATGAGAATTACTTTGTTGACGCTGGCCATGACAATGCTCCTGTGCGCAAAATTGCGTGGGATGAAGGCCAAATATAACAGATAGACCACCGCCATCGGCAATTAGCCGTGGGTGGTCGGCGAGGTTGTTTGCTGCGAGGGCTTACTACGCAACTTTAGAATTTGCCGTCGCCGCCTTGGCGAAGGCCTTTTTTTTTGGGTTGTTCACCTGGCTGGCAACGATAAGGAACTTGCACTCTTCCGGCGATAGCTTCCGCTGTAAGAGGCGCTCCACTTGCTTAAAGAGCTCTTCGCTATGCATGGCTGGCACTCCAAACTTCAAGACGTGAGATGCCGGACACTGGTTTTACGTTGGCTCCCCGGCCAACAAAGCATTTGCGGGATTTTACCTCCGAAAGGCAGGCAATAGCAATGTTTTTAGCGCGTATTTTTTAGCGCGTATTTCTCGCGCGTATTTCTTGCGCGTCCGTGGTTCCTAATTTCATCCGGCGAGTCGCATTCTAATTTCATCCGGCGAGACGTGTTCAATTTCATCCGGTTTTGAAAGGGCACGGATTCATCCGTGCCGTTAGCGCGCTCCCGCCGATGCGGCTTTAGCCGCTGAGGGAAATTCCGTGTCGAGATCGCGCGTCAACCGCCCAATACCAACACTTTATGCTCGGGGCAGCGCGTCTGCGCCAGCTCCACCAGGCGGTTAACCAACTCCGGTCCATACTTCGCGTAGAAGTAGAGGCCGGCGATCTCGCGCTCCTGCAGCGTCTTGTGGGGATAGACGGCGTTCTCGATCTGCGCCGCGTGGCGGGTGATGATCTCGGTGCGGCGCAACTCGGCCTGGGCGGCGCGCTTCTCCAGCCGGTTGATTTGATAGCTCATTTTGCTGGATGCGCGCGTGGCAGCTTCCACCAGCGTGGGATCGAGCTTCTGCAACGACCCGCTGGCGCGCTGCATGGCTACTTCCACCGCACGCCTCGCCTGCTCGAAGTCCTGTCGCAGCTCAGGCGGCAATGAGCGCGCCGCCATGCAGTCGCGAAGCTGGCATTCACCGTGAAAAAGTTCCGGCAGATCGACGTGATATTTGGTCAGCAGGCGCTCGATGCGCGGCTCGACCAGGGTTGCGCTCATGCGTGCCAGGATGGGCGTGATGCGGCCCAGCAGCTTCTCATACACCACTGCGGCTTGCGCAAAATATGCCACCTCGGCCGGCCCGCCAATGTAGGCCAGCGTGGGCAGCCAGTAATCTTGCAGCACAGGACGCAGCAGCACGTTGGCGCTGAAGTTCTCTGGCGCGGCCTCCACGCGGCGCTGCAGTTCGTCGCCGGAGACGACCTCCCGGCCGAGCTTGAACTGGCCGTTGGAGCGATGGATGGGAACGCGGGCGCCTTCGACCAGCGCGAACAGCGGCGTCGACTCCGCCGTGACCTTTACCTGCTCGTGATGGTTTTCCGCCTGCAATTCGCGATTGCGGGCCAGCAGCGCGTCATCAATCTCCGCGGTGCGCCGTATCGCATCCGCAAACAGCGGCGCCGCAATGCGGTGGAGCTCGGGGTCCGCGGGATCGAGAAGGATCAGCCCATGCTCGCCAAAAATGCGGGTGTAGAGCTTGGCATAGGCATTAGAAAAGGTCTCGCCCTCGACATAACTCTCTCGCAGATAATCGGCAGCCAGCGATTCGCCCAGCAATTCGGCGGCTTGGCGCACCGCATCGTTCGTCCCTGCCGCAAAGCGAATCGTCGAGACCGGAGCGTCCTCGATGCCACTGGTCGCAGCCTTGAACGGGACCAGTTGGAAATCGTGCGTCAGCAGTAGCGACTGATTCACTTCGGCCAGATCGTGATCTTCGCTGGCCAGCCAGAACACCGGCACGCACTCGACGCCAAGCGCCTCAACCTGCTTCGCCAGAGCAAGCGCCGAACCCACCTTGAACAGCGCCAGCAACGGGCCTCCAAACAAGCCCACCTGCTGCCCGGTGACCACGGCGAACGCCCCGGCACGCAGACGCTGAATGTTCTCCAGCGCAGCCTCCGAAGCTCCCCAGGCGCGGTTCTGTTTCTCCAGTGCGTCGGCTACCGCGGCCTGCCGGGCCAGATCGCGCGGCAGTGACTTGGCGAAGGCAGCAACGTGCTCGGCGTCAGGCTGCGTGGGATAAAACTTGCGAACGGCGGGAGAGTAAGAAAGGAAATCGCTAAAGATGCGAGTGGTATGCGGGATGGCGTTGAAGGAAATGCAGTCGGGAATCACGAGATTGTCTCCCGACAACAACCGTGGCGTGCGCCGTCCCAGTCAAACAGGGACGAGCCATACTTCGTCGAGACCTGGATCAACGCTTTGGCCATTCGCGCCACGGATATCAGACTAACAGGCAAGTAAAAGGTTTGGATGATTCTCCTGCTGCCGGGATGCAGGAATGCTGAAGCTAGCGGCTTACCAATCTTTACTTTGCGTCACCTTAATTAACCGTCGCTGTTGCGCCACCAGTGTTCCCATGGGTGTGGTTCTTTCCCCTTCAAGGAGGCGGATATGAAACCAGCTTCCGGAATCGCCATAGCGATGTTGCTGGGGCTGATGTTATCTGGATTGGCCCTGGCAGCGCAGCAGACCACCCCGCCGGCGGCGAGCAGTGATACCCCAACCGCCATCACAAGTTCTCAATCTTCCCCTCCATCTGTCGCAGACTCGCAGGTACGCATTGTGCGCCTCAGCGACGCGACCGGCGAGGTGCAAATGGACCGCAACATCGGACGCGGTTTTGAGCCAGCGCTGCTGAATATGCCGGTCACCCAAGGCGCCAGGTTGCGCACGGGTGCGGGCTTCGCCGAGATCGAGTTCGAGGACAACAGCACGTTACGCCTCGCTCCAAACTCCGTGGTTGAGGTTCCGCAGCTTGAACTCGGTCAATCAGGCGCCACGGCTTCTACCGTGAATGTCGTGTCAGGCACGGTCTACGCGAGCCTCGCGCGCACCAAGGGCAACGAGTTCGCGCTGACCTTCGGCAATCAGAAGATCCTGCTGGCGCCATCCAGCCACATCCGCCTGCACCTGGGACCCACCCGGGCGAGGCTGGCGGTGTTTGGTGGAAATGCCCAAGTCGAGGGGCCGGCAAGCACACTAATTGTGAGCAAGAACAAAACCCTGAGCTTCGACCTGAAGAATCCGGTTCCACCCCTCTTGACTAAAGGTCTGGCGCAAGGCCGATATGACTATTGGGATCTGGCTGCCATCGATTTTCACAATCGCAATGTGAAGAGCAGCGCGTATGGGAGCTCGCCCTATGTTTATGGCCTAACCGACATGACCTACTACGGCAGCTTTGTGAATAGCGCAGAATGCGGCTCACTGTGGCGGCCTTACTTCGCGAGCGCAGGCTGGGACCCATTCGCCAACGGCACGTGGACTTGGTATCCAGGCTCCGGCTGGACATGGGTCTCGCCGTATCCCTGGGGCTGGACGCCGTATCATTACGGCGTCTGGGACTACTGTCCTGCTTACGGTTGGGGATGGCGCCCCCGCGGCTCCTGGCGGGGTATCAATAACATACCGAAACCGCCGCGGAACCCTCGGCCTCATTACCCACCCCTTACACCACCCCGTCCGCCGAAGCCTCCTGCGCCCGGTGCTCCGACCGTGGTAGCTGTGAACCGCAAGCCTATGGTTGCCTCCGGTCTGGGCTCTGCTGACAAATTTGTTATTCGGCAAGATTCTGCTGGCCTGGGCGTTCCTCGGACGATGGGAAAGCTGAATCACATATCGGGCGAAGTCCAGCAGCACGGCTCTGCCAATATTGCCGTTTACTCCGCACCCATGATTGCTGGCAATGGGAGTAACTCCCACCCCGGATATGTTGTGTCGGCGGAGCGAGGGGCGACCGCACGCTCCGGAAGCTATTCGAGCGGACGATCCAGCGCCGCGAATTACTCCAGCGGCATGGCACGCGGCTCTTCCGCGTCCGACGCGGGTCGCGGTTCGAGTGGCTCAATGTCGATGGGCGGCGGTGGTGGCGCTGGAGGCGGGCGGAAGTAGAGTTCCTCCCAGCGATACTCGCGAGAGCGGTTCGCAGAAGAGTCCGGCTGCTCTCGCGGAGCATCTATACAACAGTCGCGGTTGACTTACCGACGCAGACTGGTAGAGTTAAGTTGATCGCGGTTCGCTTCACGTATGGGGGCGTCACGGCTTCGACGGAAGTGATTGCGGCAAAGAGGCATACCGGAGTGCACGCATCCGTAATCGTGTGCAAAAACACAATTGCCAACCAAAACCTGGCATACGCAGCTTAATTAATTAAGTTGCCGTCCTCATCGGCTTTGCTCATGGGCTGAGAAAGGGCGTCGCACAGTGAGCTGGCTGCGAACTCTCCGCCTGTGAGTTTGCGGCGAGATCATCAGGCTGGCCTGGCCGCGTTTCTTGTCCATTCTGAGCGGGGCTGGCGAGAGTGCCGTCTAACACCGGCGCATGAATGTGACTAAGTATGTAGGCTCTTTGCCAGTAACATTTTCGGACGCGGG
>CAWBKE010000004.1:0-94468 GCA_963789245.1 uncultured Acidobacteriaceae bacterium
TCAGCCTTTTGCAACCGGAAGAAAGAGCTGTCCGACCTGGTTCGCACCATGGAAAACAGCGAGAAACTCTTCCTATATTCCGAGCGCCGACTGGGGAAGACTAGCCGAGTGACCGCGCACGGAACTCTCCAGGTTTCGCAAAAGCGCGAACTTAAGCCACCCGCCGATTTCCCCGATCACATCGCGACCCAGCAACTCATCAGCAGCGAATATCGCAACGAAGAAATCTGGTGGCGTAACAGGACTGAGATCGCGAGTACTGCGGGCCATGTGGGATCCAGCGGATTAGGGCAGTGAACTGACGTGGATAACGTAACTCTAATCCGCGTAGTTTCGGGCATGCTGGCCCTCGTGTCAGTGGTTGTGGCCATTATCTTCGCATCGGGTATTTTTAGGCGACATCGTGAACAACTAAGCCAAAATCAGCAAGCCACGCTCCCCGCAGCAATTCTTTGCTCAAACTGCGGTAACTATTCTGCTCACGGGAGTATATTCTGTCGAAACTGCGGACAGAAGCTTGGCTAACGGGTATCTTCGGGGAAGGAGAATGCTGAGATGCTTTTCTTAGGATTTCTGATTGCAATAATTGTCGCCGCCTTTGTAGCGAAAGACGCCAATAGGCGGGGCATGAGCGGCGTAGGGTGGTTTATCGGAGTAGCCGCATTCCTAATAATCTTCCTCCCCTTGTACCTGATAGTGCGAAAACCACTGCTCCCGCAGTACCAGCCGCAATTACCGCAGCCATTCCAAGGCGTCTTGCCACCTGCGACGGGCACCCCCAATCTGTGTATGCACTGCGGGAAGTACTATGGGGGTCCTGCAAGGTATTGCCCTCTTTGCGGCAAACCGCAGGAGATTAGCGCGACTTCTGCATCGGTTTGAAGTATGCGACTTCGGGTCGAGCGCGGCTTGGCAGTGAATGGCTGCGTCTCAAAGGAGAGGCCCGCACTGCCCGGCCCGCTGTGAAGAGTCCAGCGTTCATTTCTGTTTTATCTTGCGGCTGGAAATCACCTCTCCGTCCCGGAAGACCAAAAGTACGCTTGCATCAACGCTACTCAGGTCGAAAGAATCCTCAGGACGGAGGCCATTTATCATCGCACGGAGCGACCCAATTGTTATCGCAGCTATTGATCTTCCAAGGAACGGCGCAGCATCAGCGTCGTCTAACAAAGCCGCTGCCTTTTTATCAAACTCTGCTTTTAGCATGACTAATTCTACTTCTTCCACGGCCTCGCAAGGCGCGTGGCCCGTTCAAACCTGGTTTTGGCTTGAGTGGGGTAGTTCGACGCCCGGGCAGAGTCTCCACCACGCTCGCTCGCGGCTTCGCTCCGTCCATTCTGAATCGATCTCTACGCGTCCCTCAGCGCCGCTTGACGTCAGAACAAACAGGTCCCTCCACTCCGCAGATAGCATCAACCGCGCAATGGGCTGCTCAAGGCCTACTGCAGCGGGATCTGATCAATCGGGACAACGGCTCGTTCTTAATCAGCGATCGTTTCATTAGAATTTGGATTCAGCAATCGCAGAACTAAAGCGCTGGAATCGCGGACTGAGCCTGGTGCCCCAGGTTCGCCCCTCTTTTGGGCTAACCTGGGGTTAGTGCGGCGGGACCTTCCCGACCCAGGTTAGCGTCCAAACGACCGGACGCGAACCTGGGGCACCGGGCTCTTGCGTGCGGCTTCGGCCGGAGCATGAGAACCACGTCTGGAGCTACGATTTCGTCAGCGCCTTCACCCAGGATGGAAGGACGCTGCGGTTGCTGACGCTGATTGATGAGTACTCGCGGAAGTGTCTGGCCCTGCGCGTGGCACGGCGGTTGAACAGCTACGACCTGATCGAGACGCTGGCGGATGTGATGCTGGTGCAGGGTGTCCCGGAACACATACGCTCCGACAATGGGCCAGAGTTTGTTGCCGAAAGACTGCGGAAGTGGCTGTCGGCCGTGGGAGCGAAGACGCTGTACATCGAGCCGGGCAGTCCCTGGGAGAATGGGTACTGCGAAAGCTTCAACGGCAAGCTACGAGATGAATGCCTGAATGGCGAGATCTTCTATTCGCTGAAAGAGGCCCAGGTGGTGATCGAGCAATGGAGAGTGCACTACAACACGGTACGGCCGCATTCGTCGCTGGGGTACGGACCACCGGCGCCGCAGGCCATCTTGCGGAAGGAAATGGGGCATGGAGATATGGAAAACGCTGCGCGTTTCCCACATCTCCACACCCCCGACGGCGACTACGAACTACTGTCTAAAAAGGCGTTACACTAACATTCCACTTGGTACAAAAAATCGGTCCGGTCAATTGCGCGCTTGAACAGGCCGAAATAACCCTCAACAGTATTCGACGTAATGTGACGCCCGTTTTCGTAGCGCGAATATTCCTTGCGTGAGTGCGTCACGAAATCATGATCGGGAAACTCATCGTGCATGAAGTGGTAGATTGTCGCCTCGTCGGTCTGGATGTTTGTGCCAGCCTCGACGTGCGCTTTCATAATGGGCTTTACGTTGTCCACGGTGACTCGCTCGACGGGAAATGAACGCACTCGACTTCCGCCTTCGCTCCGTTCCATCAATGCCACTACGGGCCGCTTCTTGCTCTGGGGGTGGCCGACTCCGCGAAATCCCGTGCCGCGCTCTTTAGGACCAACCCAAGTTTCGTCGATTTCGACGATGCCCTTGAGTTTGTCCACGAATGGATGCTGCGTCATGGCGAAGCGCAACCGATGGAACATGAACCATGCGGTCTTATACGAACCGCGCTTGCCATAGAACGTCCCCATCATGCGAAACAGTTGATGTGCGCTCATGCCCTTCTTGCTGGCGCAGATCAGGTGAATTGCCAGCAGCCACTTGTGCATGGGAATGTGGCTGTCTTCAAAAACCGTTCCCACCGTGACGCTGAATTGCTTGCGGCATCCCCCGCACTTCCACAGACCCTTGCGAGCGCCGCTCTTTGACTCCGCCTTTGCCGTGAGCTTATAGGCATTTCCGACCTCGCCGCAGTGAGGACAGACCGCGCCATCGGGCCAGCGCTTCGCTTCCATATATTCGCGAGCCATCTCTTCATCGCTGAATCGCTTCGCCGCTGCGTCGGGTGGTAAGTTCTTAGGAGTCATATTCTTACCTCAGCCTAAGAACATTCTACTCTCATTCTTGGGTTTGTCAAGGGGATAATTTCGAAAATAATCATTAACTATCGATTCCCAAGCCTGAAATTCCCAAGGCTGGCGACCAAACCTGTCAATTGGCGAAGGGAAAATTGCCTCTCTAATCTGGGGAATATCTAATACTCTGACCTTCCTCGTGACCGGACCGATTTTTTGTACCAAGTGGAATGTTAGTGTAACGCCTTTTTAGACAGTAGTTCGTAGTCGCCGTCGGGGGTGTGGAGATGTGGGAAACGCGCAGCGTTTTCCATATCTCCATGCCCCATTTCCTTCCGCAAGATGGCCTGCGGCGCCGGTGGTCTGTACCCCAGCGACGAATGCGGCCGTACCGTGTTGTAGTGCACTCTCCATTGCTCGATCACCACCTGGGCCTCTTTCAGCGAATAGAAGATCTCGCCATTCAGGCATTCATCTCGTAGCTTGCCGTTGAAGCTTTCGCAGTACCCATTCTCCCAGGGACTGCCCGGCTCGATGTACAGCGTCTTCGCTCCCACGGCCGACAGCCACTTCCGCAGTCTTTCGGCAACAAACTCTGGCCCATTGTCGGAGCGTATGTGTTCCGGGACACCCTGCACCAGCATCACATCCGCCAGCGTCTCGATCAGGTCGTAGCTGTTCAACCGCCGTGCCACGCGCAGGGCCAGACACTTCCGCGAGTACTCATCAATCAGGGTCAGCAGCCGCAGCGTCCTGCCATCGTGCGTGCTGGCGCTGACAAAATCGTAGCTCCAAACGTGATTCTCATGCTCCGGCCGTAGCCGCACGCAGGAGCCATCGTTCAGCCACAACCGGCCTCGGGGCCTCTGTTTCTGCGGTACCTTCAGCCCTTCGCGCCGCCAGATCCGCTGCACCCGGTCCCTCCCGATGCACCAGCCAGCGTTACGCAACAGTGCCGTGATCCTGCGATAGCCGTAACGACCATACTGGCTCGCCAACTGGATGATCGCCCGCGTCAGCCCGTCTTCATCGTTTCGCTGGGTCACCAGATAACGCTGCGTCCCTCGCCACTGCCCCAACAGCCGGCACGCACCCCGCTCCGACAACCGATGTTGCTCCCGGGCATGCTGTACCGCGCAACGTCGCCGTTCGGGGCTTAGAAGTTTCCCTCTGCCACGTCCTTCAAGACTAGCTTCTCCAGCGACAATTCCGTCACCAGGCGACGCAGACGACTGTTCTCTTTCTCCAGTTCTTTCAGCCGTCGCGCCTGTTCCAGCTTCAGTCCGCCATACTCTTTCCGCCAGCGGTAATAGGTCTGTTGGGTGATCCCGGCCTCTTTGCAGGCTTGGCCGATGCTCTTATGGCTGGCTAACTCGACTTCGATCTGTCGCAGCAGAGCGACAATCTGTTCCGCACTGTGCTTCTTCCGTGCCATGCTTCAGCTCCTCTTGTACCAGTTTCTCTAACATTTGCCCTGGTACAAAATTCGCCGGTCACGTCAGCTCCACGATGACCGCAAAGAGAACCCCGTAGGGAACTGATTTCTCGAAGGGGAACGTACTCAGTAGGATTGGCTTCCAATGCGTCTCATTCATGCTCAGTTGGCTGTTTATGTCCTTTTGATTGCCAACCACTAATTGATAAACCGCTCGCTTGTTTGTCGCCATATCCAGATCGTTGCATACACGCTTGGGTTTGTCAAAGGGATAATTCCGTTTAAGATGTATGGGGGGAGGGGGTACCAAGCCAGGGTGAAATTGGTGATCTCCTCTGATAAAAAGGGAAGAGATTTCCTTGTGGCTGTTGGCTGTTGGGTTCGGCCATAGTAGCCTCAAACAGGTCACGACAAGGCGCAGGGTCTTCATGACGTCAAGTTCTGACTCGGAGCGATTTT
Organism: uncultured Acidobacteriaceae bacterium; assembly: GCA_963789245.1. Taxonomy (GTDB): domain Bacteria; phylum Acidobacteriota; class Terriglobia; order Terriglobales; family Acidobacteriaceae; genus Bog-257. The sequence continues at coordinate 4,997 of CAWBKE010000004.1, forward strand.
CCCCGCTTTTTCTGGCGAGGGTCCTCGGCATTGTGGGCCTGCTCGGGATTGTGACTGGTGCGTTTGACATTGGCTATGTCCAGAACGCTTTGATCGTACCTGATCCCTCGGCGACGCTCCACAATATCGCCGCGCACCAGACGCTGTTCCGTATGGGCTTCTCGGCCCATCTCTTCGAGCTGCTGCTTAACATACTCGAAGAGATCATCGGCTTCTACCTGTTCTGGCGGGTGAATGTGATCGTCGCAGCCGTCTCGCTGTGCGCTGGCTTCGTGGGAATAGCCGTTGAAGCCGTGGCCTTGGTCATCGCGTACGTGCCGTTGCAACTCGCGATCGGAGGCAGCGCACTGGGCGCATTCAGTCCCGAACAACTGCATGCCTGGGTTCATTTCTCAACGCAGTTGCAGCAGGCAGGTCTACTGCTCTCGTGGGCGTTTTACGGGTTGGATGAACTTGCGGGCGGGTTTCTGATTTTCCGCTCGGGCTTCTTGCCTCGTGTGCTCGGAGTGTTGTTAGGAATCTCCGGACTCTGCTACTTAGCCAACGGCTTTCTTAGCTTCCTGGCGCCGTCGCTGGATGCCCGATGGTATTCCTACCTTTCCTTCGCCTGCCTGCCCGGAGAATTCCTGAGCAGCCTCTGGCTGGCCACGGTGGGATTGAACGTCGCCAAGTGGAGAGCATGGTCGATGCGGGATCGAATCGGACTGGACGCCGCGAGATCGTGACTGAAATGTGCATGGGGTCGCTAGCGGTCCTCCCGGTACAGCCAGAGAAAGAGGCCAACCGCGGCCACTACCGCTGCCAACATGTAATAGACAGGCTCCATTTAGGAAGTGTCCCGTAAACTCAACTGTGTGTAAAGGGCATAATCGGCCGTTGCAGAAACCGAAACAAGTGTCTAACCTCCAACCCTCCGCCCCTGCTATAACAACTTTATGCCACAGACCCTGCAAGCCCTGGCGGAGTTCACGACCTCGCGCCTCACCGGCGACGGCAGCATCGAAATCACAAAGGTTGCCAGCATCGCGCGGGCGCGGCCCGGCGATCTGGTTTTCGTTCAGGACGAAAAGGATCTGCAATCGGCTTTGGCCTCGCCCGCCAGCGCCGTGATTGCCGGCGAGTTCGCCACTGCCTCTGCAAGCCGCAAGCCGTTGTTGATTTCCGCCAATCCCCGGCTTGCTTTTTGCGGAGCGGGCGCGCTGTTGCATCCTCCCAAGACGTATTCTCCCGGCGTGCATCCAACTGCCGTCGTTCATCCGTCGGCCAGAATCGCTTCCACCGCGGCCGTCGATGCTCATGCCGTGATTGAGGCGAATGCTGTGATTGGCGAGCGCGCGCACATCGGCGCGAACTGCAGCGTAGGCGAAGGCGTGGTGCTGGGCGATGACTGCGACCTCTACCCCTGCGTCGTCATCTATCGTGGTACAACGCTGGGACGTCGCGTAGTTGTGCACGCAGGCTCGGTGCTCGGCTCCGACGGCTTCGGCTTTGTGCGCGACGAGAGCTACGGCCGCTACCAGAAGTTTCCCCAGGTCGGGGAACTGGTGATCGGCGATTATGTCGAGATCGGTGCCAACTGCACCATCGACCGCGGCGCGCTTGACCAGACCGTGATCGGTCCGGGAACGAAGCTGGACAACCTGGTGCACATCGGCCACAACGACGTGATCGGAGCGAACGTCGTGATTGCGGCCCAGACCGGCGTCTCCGGCAGCTCGGAGATCGGTGACGGCTGCGTGATCGGCGGACAGGTGGGCATTGGCGATCACGCCAAAGTTGAAGCGGGAACCATGCTGGGCGGGCAATCCGGCGTCCTGCCGTATAAAGTGCTGCGCGGTAAAGGTCAGGTGTTGTGGGGAACGCCGGCACGTCCGCTGCGCGAGTTCCTGAAGGAGTTGGGCACGCTCTCGCGTCTCGCGCGTAAGAAGGGAGCCGGTTCTTCTTAGCTTTTGCTAGTTGCTAGTTGCTTCTTTATGTCCCTTATCGTGGTCGGTGGACACTCTCGCAGCGTAGGCAAGACCAGCGTAGTTGCCGGCCTGATCGCCGCCTTGCCGGAATTTCACTGGACGGCGATGAAGATCACGCAGTACGGCCACGGCATCTGCTCCGCCAACGGCAAGCTCTGCGATTGTGCAACCGATGATCACTCCTGGGCGGTCAGCGAAGAACGCGACCGCAGCGGTGAGAGCGACAGCTCGCGCTTTCTGGTAGCGGGCGCAGCGCGCTCACTGTGGGTACGTACTCGCCAGGGTATGCTGGCCGAAGCTATGCCGCGCGTTCGCAAAGAATTGGCCGCTGCTGACAATGCCATCCTTGAATCCAACAGCGTAATGCGTTTTCTTCGCCCCGATCTGTATCTCACCGTGCTCGACGCCGCCACGGCCGACTTCAAAACGTCGGCGCAGCAGTTTCTCGATCGCGCCGACGCGGTGATTTTGCACGACGCAGCCGATGAGATCGCCTGGAAAAACGTTTCGCTCAAACCTGTGGCAGCCAAGCCCATGTTCCACATCAAACCGCCGCAGTACGTTACGCCTGAGCTGGTCGAGTTTGTGCGGAGAAAGCTGCAGTTGGCAGCACTTGGCATTTAGCAGTTGGCATTTAGCACGTGGTACTCGCTGCGGGAGCGAACGGTTTCGCCTTGGCTAAATGCTAAGTGCCAAATGCTAAGTGCAGGAAGTCTGCTCAGCTAGAATCCTCGCAGGAGCCATCTTGGACGCGACCACCCCAAACCGCTTCGAAGTGCTGTTCGATCACGCCGGGCCCAACGCCATCGACGACCCAGCTTACGCGCCCTACGGCAATCTCGGTTTTCCTGCCACGCCCGCTGACCGGCCATGGATCTATACCAACTTCGTTCAGTCGCTCGATGGCATTACCTCGTTGTTGGGTAAACATTCTTCGGGCGGGGAGATTTCGCAGTCGAGCGACGATCGCTGGCTGATGGATCTGTTGCGCGCGCACGCCGACGGAATCCTGATGGGAATGAATACCCTGCGGGAAGAGCAACGTCAGCGCGGTCCCGACAGCCGCGGCATCGTCTTTCGCGTTGCCGATCCAGCATTGCAGCAATTGCGTTGTAATCTCGGCAAGGCTCGCGAGCGGAATATTTTTGTTACCAGCGCAGTCAATCTTGACTTGTCGCGGTATAAGGTTTTTGACGGCGATGTAGTCGATGCGGCGATCCTCACTTCGCCTGCGGGCGCGGAACGTCTGCGCGCACATGGCAGCCGTCCGCAGGTTGCCATTATTGCCGCCGGCAACGGAGAGAACTTCGATCTGGCTCAGGCGATTGCCAAGCTGCGCGAGGAGCTGGGAGTGCAACGCCTGCTGTGCGAAGGAGGTCCCACATTGTATGGCAGCCTGGCGCGCGCCGATCTGGTGGATGAGAAGTTCATGACCATCTCGCCGGTCGAAGCGGGACAAGTCGTTCCGCCGGAACAGGAGCGACTGGCGAGCGAGCGGGATATCGCAGTGCTGCTGCGGCCAACAACGTTCGGCGGCCTCGGCTTCACCCGCGACAACCTTACGCACTGGCAGTGGTTGAGTTGCCGCAAGGCAGGCGATCACCAGTTCAACCGGTACCGGAGAAGCAGGGGCTAGGGATTGGGGATTAGAGCGCGCCGACCCTCATTCACGGGCTTTCTAGGGCAACTAGTTACTGAAGCTGGTCTCATGAGTTGTTTTGCGTTGTATCAGGGCACGACTTTAACAGGCCGGTGAAAAAGTCCGCAAACGGCCAGGTGTGCCATCGGCTTGAAGCCGACTCTCAGTCGAAAAAAAGGACTTAGACGCCAGCCTGAAGGCTGGCTCTACCCCGAAAGCCCCGGAATCGCAACTTTTTCAGCGGCCTGTTTAAGTCGTGCCGAACACGGCACCGAAAAGGCCCGGGCTTTAGAGACTGTGTCGCAACCCCGTGTCGCCGCTCTGCGGCTCGGGTTTTGTTCTACTTTGAGCGTGGGCTAACGCCCACGCCTAACCTCATGCCGCCGCTGCGCGGCTTGACCGGGTAAATATCGCGACGTTCGCTCCACCGCAAAGTTCGGTTGCCAGTTGTGACACACTCCCTTTAGCCCCTGCAAAATACGCCCGACAGGGGCTAAAGCCCAAGTCTTTTTCGCGATCGGCGGCACGGCTGAACAGGCTGCGGAAAAAGTCATTCTAGAGTGCTTTGTAACAGGGCACGACTTCAGTCGTGCCGATAAGCGGTTTATTTTTTGTCATCCCGAGCGGCCTTCAGGCCGCGAGGGATCTGCTGTTCCGACTTTTTCCGCAGCCTGTGAAGCCGTGCCCTGATTCAAACCGATTTATGGAGCAGGTTCTGGCGAGGTCAAACCCCAATTCTTAGCAGTTGCTAACGGCTGGTTGCTAATTGCTACTCCTACTTCACCATCTCCAGCGCACCCGCCGCCTTGTTCAATGCTCCGGTCAGAATCTGCAACTGCTGTTTGGTGAGGACCAGATTGTTGTTCTCGATGGCCTCGTTCACGCCGGGAATCACGACGGCCGCGTATCCGGTATGCTCGCCCGGAGCATAGATCGAGTGCTTGAACCAGGGACGGTCCGGCAGACCATCGATGAGGAAAGCCCGTTCGGTATTGCGCAGCACCAGATTCAACACGCCGGGATCGCCGATCGATCTGCACTGTGCCAGGTAGACATCGGCGCCGGCCTTTTGCAGGCGCTCGGCGGCTTTCATTGCGTCAGCGAAGGACGGTGCCTGTTCGCCGAACGTCCTCTTGGCCCTTTGCTCGGCAACCTTCACGTACTCGCCGATTTCCTTTCCGTAGTCCTCGTAATTCAAAGGCAGCACATCGGTCGAGGCCATGCGGATAGCTTCCAGCCCGTAGATGCGCGCCATCTGCTGCTCGTAGACAAAGGTCGGATCGCCAAACTTGGTGAACCACTCAAAGTCGTCAAAGGCAGAGTGATAGACGCCGTAAGGCCCTTTGGAGCCGATGTCCGCCGATGGTATGCCAAGATGCTGTAGAAAGGCCGCGTAATCGGAGCCGCCGCCCAAGTCGCCCACGGGGACATCCGCGCTTCCAGCAGCCGCCGGCCGGCTGGGAGACGGCGTCATTAGTGTCTCTGTATGGTTCCTGGGCTCCTTGTCATGATCGGCGGTCGCCGCCTTCCACTGGTCGTAGACACTGCCGCCCTTGGGACTCGGCACCGACTTCGCTACATCCCGCAGATACTGTTTCAAGCTGGGCACAGCCGATGCGCCAAAGTCGGGCCCGGCTACCGCGACGTCCATGTTGAAGTAGGCGACCGCCCGTGACAGATCTTTGACGTGCCCCTCGGCGTACTCGGTCGAGCCGATCAGCCCTTCTTCTTCGGCATCCCAACTGGCAAAGACCAGGGTGCGTTTGGGACGCCAGCCCGCCTTCAGCAACTCTCCCACGCCGCGCACCGCTTCCAGTTGCGCTGCCGTCCCACTACTGGGATCCACCGCACCGTACACCCAGGCGTCGCGATGGTTGCCCGTGACCACCCACTCGTACGGCAGTTGCGCTCCCTTGACCGTTCCAATAACGTCCCAAATCGTGGTGAAGCGGTAACTCTGTTTGAGGGCCAAGTGTACTTTCACCGGCCCAGGCCCCACGTGATAGGTGAAGGGCAGCGCTCCCTGCCAGCCGCGCGGCGATACCGGGCCGGCGAGGTTCGCCATGATCGGCGTCGCATCGGCGTACGACAACGGAGTCACCGGGATTTTCGGCAGATTCGTTGCCTGCTCGGGCGAGATGCGCTTACTATCCGGCAGGTCGGGCACAGAGGCGATGTCTGGTGTTGTGGGATCGCCCGGATAGCGGAAGAGATACTGCACCGACCCGCGTTGCACGCCGGTATCGGGCCGCCACGGGCCTTTGGGATATTGGTCACCCTTGAAGTAGCCGTCGTCATAGGGATCGGAATACAAGATGACAGCCGCCGCTCCATATTGCGCGGCCAGGAACACTTTGACTCCCCGAAAGACTTCGCCATAGCGAATGATGACGATCTTGCCTTTTACATCGACACCGAGTTCCTTCAGCTTCTTGAAGTCCTCAGCCCTCCCATAATTCGCGTAGACCACGTCGGCAGTGACCTCGCCCGAGGGAGAATATTCGTTGAAGGCAGGCAGAATTCTGGGATCTTTCTGAAACAGATCGTCGCTGACGCGCTCAGGTGACGGCCCATGCATTATCACTCCCGGGGGCGCGACTACATCGACGCGAATGTCCAGCGGCAAAGCCATCCAGACCTTGTACGTCTGGATGGTCGCATCGAGTCCGGCAGCGGTGTATTGCTGCAGTACATATTCAGCGGTGCGGCGGTCCTCCGGCGAGCCTGCCACATGCGGCGCAGCCGTCAGAATCTGCAAGTGCTGGCGCGCCAGCTTCGGATCGGGAACTGCCAGGAAGATCTTTTCCGCTTGCAATTCCGCCGCCGGATCGCGATAGCCGAAGATCTTGTCAGGAGCCGTGAATGGCGCGATGGCCGCCTGCTGCCGGCCCATAGGCGGCGCACCCGGTGAGGTCGCGATAAAAGGCAAGAGCGTAAGAAAGCACAGGATACTAATGGCCGAACGGAACAATGAGGTTCTCCTCCGGAGATACGCACGGCTGATTCCGGAAACCGCAGGACTTAGCAGATTACATCATAGAGGGCGCCTTCAATAATGCGCCACATGCGGCTACGCAACGGTGTGTGCCAAACTCTGATAGAACCGGTACTGAACTCATGCCGCCGCGTCGCGGTTGTCATTGTCGCCCCGACTCTGCCAAACTAGCCAGTCCTTTCGGAGTCGCCCCATGGTGCGCGAGTTTTCGGCTGGCGGTGTGGTGCTGCGCAAGATGCGTGGCCGCTGGTTCCTGGCCGTTATCGAACCGCAGATGGAGCGTCCCAGGAAAACGGCGGCGAAGGCCATCCGCCAAGGCAAGAAAGCTCCTCCGGCGATCATCGCCCTGCCCAAAGGCGCCATCGACGCCGGCGAAAAGCCCGACCAGACCGCACTCCGCGAAGTCGAAGAGGAGACTGGGCTGCGCGCCGAACTCATCAGCAAGCTTGCCGACATCAAGTACGTTTACCTGCGCACCTGGGGAGATCGCGCTCGCGTCTTCAAGATCGTCAGCTTCTACCTGTTGCTCTATCGCGCGGGGAAGCTGGGAAACATCAAGCCGGAGATGCGAGTCGAAGTGCAGCGCGCTTTCTGGATACCCCTCGACAAGGCGCCAACGCTCCTCAGCTATAAGGGTGAGAAGGAAGTCGCCGAGCGTGCGCTACAGTACGTGACCGCCCATCCCGAGGTAGGAGAGCATGCCGCAAACTCCTCACATTGAGCACCATTTCACTGCGGGCGAAGTGGTTCGCGACGTCGTCATTGGAATGTCCGACGGGCTGACGGTACCGTTCGCGCTGGCGGCGGGACTATCGGGCGCGGTCGACAACAGCCGCATCGTCGTGATTGCGGGGTTGGCGGAGATCGCCGCCGGATCCATTGCCATGGGACTGGGCGGCTACCTGGCCGCCAAGAGCGATGCCGAGCACTATGCCAGCGAACGGCAGCGCGAAATGCAGGAAGTGCAGGATGTTCCCGACGAGGAAGCGCGCGAGGTGCAGAAGGTCTTTGCCGACTACGGGCTCTCGCGCGAAGAGAGCGGCCCCGTGGTGCAGGCGTTGACTCGCAAACCTAAAGAATGGGTGGACTTCATGATGCGTTTCGAGTTGGGATTGGAGGAGCCCAATCCCAAGCGCGCAGTGCAGAGCGCGGCGACCATCGCCGCGTCCTACATTGCCGGTGGCATTATTCCGCTCTCGCCTTATATGGCATTGCACTCTGTGCGTACAGCGCTGCTATGGTCGGTGGTGGTCACGCTAATCGCCCTCGGAGTTTTCGGCTATATCAAGGGCCGCTTCACCGGCGCCAGAGCCGGTCGTTCCGCCTCGCAAACCATTGTGATTGGCGGACTTGCAGCTGGAGCTGCCTTCCTTCTGGCCAAGCTCATCTCTTAGCCCAATATGGGAACAAGATTTATGCCGATTTGTCTTGACTGAATGAGCCCTCATTCATTACTATCAATTCAATTTAATACGGCGCGCGTCGTTGCCATCCTCACCCCACATCTTACGGCGCGCGCTGATTGTATTTTGAGCCGCTTTATTATGCCGTTGTCGATTTACCACAAGAGCTGTGCCGAACGTCTTCCCAGCAGAAACACAGCAGCGATTCTCCTTTTCATTCAATCAAATTCATATCACAGAGCCATTGCCGCAGATCAAAACACTAGTGAGAATTAACGCTTCACGTTGATTGAGCCGGAGTCATTTAGATCTCATGCTAAGACGGATTGAGAAAGTCGCCGTTCTGGGCGCGGGCACTATGGGCGCTCGCATCTCCGCGCACCTGGCCAATGCCGGTGTTCCTTCGTATCTACTCGATATTGTTCCTCCCGATGCCGACGGTCCGGCGCGCAACCGCATTGCCGCCGCCGGTCTGGAAGCTGCAGTGAAGTCCAAGCCCGCCGCCTTCTTCGAGCCCTCGCTCGCGCGGTTGGTGACTATCGGGAATTTCGAAGACGATCTCCAGAAGCTGGCCGACGTCGATTGGATCATCGAGGCCGTCATCGAAGATCTGGAGATCAAGCGCAGCCTGTTGCGCAAGATCGAAGCCATTCGCAAACCTGACACCATCATCACCACGAACACGAGCGGTCTGCCTGTGGCCAAGATCGTCGAAGGTTTTCCCGATGACTTCCGCCGCTTCTGGTTCGGCACCCATTTCTTTAATCCGCCGCGCTACATGCGGCTGCTGGAACTGATTCCCACGCCCGACGCCGATCCCGCCGCGATGGAGACGATTGCACACTTCTGCGATCTCCACATGGGCAAGGGCGTGGTTCATGCAAAGGACACCCCGAACTTCATCGCCAATCGCATCGGAACATTTTCAGCGCTGAACGTCATGCGCCTGATGATGGAGATGGACCTCAGCATCGAAGAAGTCGATGCATTGACGGGGTCCGCCGTCGGCTGGCCGAAGATGGCAACATTTCGTCTCACCGATCTTGTCGGCCTCGACATCCTGGGACACGTGGTGCGCAACGCCACGACGAACATCAACGACGAGCGCAGCGATTTGAAGCTGCCCAGCTTCTTCCTACAGATGCTGGAGCGTAAGTGGCTCGGCGATAAAACTAAGGGCGGCTTCTACCGCAAGAACAAGAAAGACGGCAAAACAGAAATCTTCGCGCTCGACTGGAAGACGATGGAATATCGGCCATCGCAGCGGCCGAAGTTCCCCTCGCTCGAGATGGCCAAAACGGTCGACGATTTGCCCGAGCGACTCAGGATGTTGCTCGCTCCGTCGAAGGACAAGTCCAGCATCTTTCTCTGGTCTGCGCTGTCCGATCTCTGGACCTACGCCGCGAATCGCATTGGCGAGATCTCCGACTCGATCGTCGAGATCGATCGCGCCATGAAGCTCGGCTTCAACTGGGAGATGGGACCGTTCGAGTTGTGGGACGCAGCGGGAGTTGCCAAAACCGTCAAGCGGATGCAGGTCGAAGGCAAGCCGGTCTCGCCTAAGGTTGAAAAGCTGCTGGCCTCGGGTCACGACAAGTGGTACGCCGATGATCCTAAGGCCCCCAGCGGTCGCGCCTTCTTCGATGTTTGCAGCGGTAACTACCACTCCGAAAAAGTCCCGCTAGGGGTTTGGTCGGTCTCGGTCGCGAAGAAATCCGGCCTGGTGGTGAAGAAAAACGCGGGCGCATCGCTGGTCGATGTTGGCGACGGCGTGGGCTGCATTGAGTTCCACTCGACGATGAATTCTCTGGGCGGCGACATCGTGCAGATGATCACCCAGACTCTGAAACCCGGCGGCGCTGGCGACAACTTCGATGCCTTCGTCATCACCAATGACGCCGCAAATTTCTCCGTTGGCGCCAACATCATGATGCTGCTGATGGCCGTTCAGGAAGAAGAGTGGGACGAGGTCGATCTCGCCATACGCCAGTTCCAGGGCATGACGCAGGCCATCAAGTTTTCTTCCAAGCCGGTGGTGGTTGCGCCTTTCGGCATGACGCTGGGCGGCGGCACGGAAATCACGCTTCATGCTGCAGCCCGCCAGCCGCACGCGGAACTCTATGCCGGACTGGTCGAGGTTGGCGTCGGCCTGTTGCCCGGCGGCGGCGGCTGCAAGGAGATGACGCTGCGCGCGCTGGACAAGGCCTATCACGTTCGCCCTGCCGGTCGCGGCGAAAGCGTCGAGCTGATGGAGGCCATGAAGCAGGCCTTCGAGACGGTCGCCATGGCGAAGGTCTCGACGTCGGCCTTCGAAGCGCGTAATCTCGGATTCCTTTCCACGCGGCGACGACATCACTATGAACCGGGAGCGCGTGCTGACCGACGCGAAAGAGCGCGCGCTGGAGCTGGTGCATGAAGGCTATCGCGCGCCGGTGCCGCGCACCGACATTCCCGCGCCCGGCGAGAGTATTCTGGCGACGCTGAAGCTGGGCGTGCACATCATGCACGAGGGCGAGTTCATCACCGATCACGAGGTGAAGATCGGCAACAAAGTCGCCGAGGTGCTGTGCGGCGGCGCGCTGAATCCGGGCACGCTGGTGAGCGAGCAGTATCTGCTCGACCTGGAGCGCGAGGCGTTTCAAGTCGCTCTGCGGCGAGAAGAAGACACAGGAGCGCATCCAGTACACGCTGAAGACGGGGAAAACTCTGCGGAACTAAGTGTTGTTTTGATTTGGCTAATTGTTAATTGCTAATTGCTAACGGCTAATTGCTGAGGTTTCCATGCGTGACGTTGTAATCGTATCCGCCGTCCGGACGCCGGTCGGCAAGGCTTACAAAGGAACACTGCGGGCGACTCGTCCCGACGATCTGGCCGCGACGGCCATCAAGGGCGCACTCGAGCGCGTTCCTACCCTCGATCCCAAAGAGATCGAGGACGTGATCCTCGGCTGCGCCATGCCTGAGGCCGAGCAGGGCATGAACGTCGCCCGCATCGCATCTCTGCGCGCGGGTCTGCCGGTCGAGATTTCCGCCATGACCATCAATCGCTTCTGCTCGTCGGGCTTGCAGTCGATTGCCATGGCCGCCGAGCGCATCATGGCCGGCGGCGCGGAGACCATCCTCGCCGGCGGTGTCGAGTCGATGACTATGATCCCTATGGGCGGCAACAAGGTGTCGGCCAATCCCTGGCTGGTCTCGAATTATCCCGACGCGTATCTCTCGATGGGCCTCACCGCCGAGCGCGTCGCCAAGCGCTTCCACATCACGCGGGAGATGCAGGACGAATTCTCGGTCGCCAGCCACAAGAAAGCCATCGCCGCGATAGAAGCCGGCAAATTCAACGAAGAGCTCGTTCCTGTGCCCGTCAGCTTTACTACGCCGAATGGCAGCAAACCAAAGCGCACTGATATCGTCTTCAAGATGGATGAAGGTCCGCGCGCCGACACGTCGTTGGAAGCGCTGCTGGCGCTGAAGCCGGCATTTCACGCGAAGGGTACGGTCACGGCCGGCAATTCCTCGCAGATGTCCGATGGCGCAGCGGCCGCAATCGTCATGTCTGCAGAGCGTGCGAAGGCGCTGGGATTGCAGCCGCTAGCGCGTTATGTTGCCTTTGCTACCGCTGGTTATCTGCCGGAAGAAATGGGCATCGGCCCGGTTTTCGCCATCCCAAAGGTCTTGAAGATGGCCGGGCTCAAGCTCGACGACATCGACGTGATCGAACTCAATGAAGCTTTCGCAGCCCAGTCACTCGCAGTCATTCAGGAAGCGAAGCTTGATCCGTCGCGCATCAACGTTAACGGCGGAGCAATTGCGCTCGGACATCCCCTGGGATGTACCGGCGCAAAGCTTACGGCGAGTGTCATCCGCGAACTCAAGCGCCGCAACGGCCGTTACGGCATGGTGACCATGTGCGTCGGCGGCGGCATGGGCGCGGCAGGCATTTTCGAAAACTTGCAATAAAGGCATTCACCACGGAGGCACGGAGAGCACTGAGAAATTTTTCTGTAAGAGGCTGGCAGCGCGAGACATTTGCTAGAAGGACGACATTGTCCTTTCATCTGATCCCAATACTCCGTGCTCTCCGTGCCTCTGTGGTGAACGAGATTTGAAATAAGGAAGGGCTTATGGGAACGACGACGGTATCTCCGAAGACCAAAACCACGGGCGGAAGCTTTCTGCTCGAAGATCACCAACTCGACAACGTCTTCACTCCTGAAGACTTCAACGAAGATCAGCAAATGGTCGCGAAGCTGGCCGACGAGTTCGCGATCAACGAAGTTCTGCCCGCAGTCGAAAAGATCGAACACAAGGAGTGGGCCGTCACCCGCGAGCTGCTGAAGAAAGCCGGCGAGATGGGGCTGACCAATGCCGATGTGCCCGCGGAGTATGGCGGCTCCGATATGGACAAGGTGTCGTCGGCCATCATCGCCGATCGCATGGCGAAGTGCGGCAGCTTCGTTGTCTCCATGGGCGGACACGCCGGCATCGGCACGCTGCCTATCGTCTTCTTCGGCACGGAGGAGCAGAAGAAAAAATATCTGCCCAAGCTTGCTTCGGCCGAGATGATCGGCGCTTATGCGCTGTCGGAAGGCACCAGCGGCTCCGACGCGCTCAACAGCCGCACTAAGGCTGTTCTCTCGCCTGACGGCAAGCACTACATCCTGAACGGCGAAAAGATGTGGATTACCAACGCCCACTTCGCCGACCTGTTCACCGTTTTCGCCAAGGTTGACGGCGAGAAGTTCACCGCGTTTCTCATCGAGAAGGATTTCCCCGGCTTCTCCGTCGGCGCGGAAGAAAAGAAGATGGGCATTCGCGGCTCGTCGACTGCGCCGCTCATCCTCAACGATTGCAAGGTGCCGGTGGAGAACGTGCTCGGCGACATCGGCAAGGGACACATCATCGCCTTCAACATCCTGAACGTCGGCCGCTTCAAGCTGGGCGCGGGCTGTGTCGGCGGGGCGCGCACTTCGTTGCAGAATGCGATTGCTTACGCGAAAGACCGCAAGGCATTCGGCAAGAGCATCTCTAGTTTCGGATTGATTCGCGAGAAGCTGGCGCAGATGGCGGTCGGCATCTACACCGGCGAGTCGATGGTCTATCGCACCGTCGGCATGATGGACACTGCGCTGGGCGAGATCGAGAAGAATCCTGAGACCATCCGCAAGTCGATTGAGGAATACGCGGTCGAGTGCTCGATCATCAAAGTCTGGGGCTCGGAGATGCTCGACATGGTGGTCGATGAGACAGTGCAGATTTACGGCGGCTACGGCTTCGTCGAGGAGTATCCCGCCGAGCGCGCCTATCGCGACTCGCGCGTTAACCGCATCTTCGAGGGCACCAACGAAATCAACCGCCTCATCATCACGGGATGGCTGCTGAAACGAGCCATGAGCGGACAGCTTGCGTTGCTGCCTGCCATCAAGAAGGTCATGGATGAAGTGATGGCCGGACCGTCGGGCGAGGAACTCGAAGGAGCCCTCGCTGCGGAACGCAAGCTGGTCGACAACGCCAAGAAGCTGGCAATGCTTGTCGCCGGGTCGGCTTCGCAAAAGTACATGCAGAAGCTGGCCGATCAGCAGGAGGTCATGGGCGCCATCGCCGACATGGTGATCGAGGCGTTTGCCATGGACTCGGCGCTGCTGCGCGCGCGCAAATACGTTGAGGCGCACGGCGAAGATAAAGCTGCGCTGGTCACCGCGATGACACAGGTGTATCTGGAAGGCGCGTTTGCTCGCCTGGAAGCTGCGGCGAAGAAAGTGGTCGCCGCCGTTGCCGAAGGCGACATGTTGCGCACCCAAATGGCAATCGTCCGCCGCCTGGCGAAGCACGAGCCGGTCAACGTCATCGCGCTTCAGGAAAAGATCGCCAGCCGTGTGCTGGAAACTGGCAAGTACGTGACGGCGTAACGAGCTTAACCACGGAGGAACGGAGCAAACGGGGCGGCGCATGTATGCCGCCCGTATTTCTGGGTTATATTGGAGTTGATTTGAAGGCTTCGGAGGACTGCTCAATGTCAGCACTTGTGTTCGAAAGAGAGCCGCAATGACGAAGCGCGGCCTTGACCGGCGGATCCGAGACAAAGACGGCGAAATAAGGACGAAACGTGGCGACACGCTCGTGGGAAACCTGCGCAAGAGCTACGGTCCCACGTTTGCCATGGGTTATGGGTCCGATACTAAGCTGAGCAAGGTACTAGACCGGGAAGGCTACGATTCGTTGGCCGATTATCGTAGGCAGTCGGAGCCTGTGCAGACTTATACCGCTGTCATTCATCGCGAGGGTTCCTGGTACGTTGCGGAATGCCCGGAAGTCGGCGTAGTCAGCCAGGGCAAGAGCATTGAAGAAGCAATCATCAACCTCAAGGAAGCCACAGAGCTCTATCTGGAAGAGTTTCCTCTACCGAAGGCCGAGCGATCACTGATTACGACGTTCGATGTGACGCATGCCTAAGCTGCCCCGGATATCGGGGGCAGAAGCAATCCGCGCTCTCGAGAAGCTTGGGTTTGTTCAAATTCGTCAGCGTGGCAGCCACGTCGTCCTTAAGCGTAAAACAGCCGCTGGTGCGATGGGCTGTGTTGTACCGTTACACTCCGAACTCGCTACGGGTACGCTTCGCGGAATTCTGAATCAGGCCTGTGTCGACGTGAATACCTTCCGCAAGAAGTTGTGAGAGTCGTATTAGTTTCCCGTTCTTTGCTTAGTATTACCGCGGTAACCAAGCATTCCCCAGCCGGCTGCAATCTTCCCCCGCCCTCACTGCCCATAGAGAAACAGCAGCGCGTCAGGCAAGCGGCGTGACCAGGCCGCCTCGTTGTGCTGGCCGCCTTCTTCTATCGCGACCCGCAGCCGGCTTGCGCCCATGCCCTTTTTCACCAGAATGGCTTCCAGATCGCGCACCTGATTTACGATGTCGGTGCTGCGCGTGGGTTCGCTGGCCTCGGCGGTGCCGGTGCCGATATACATCTTGTGCGGCAGCTGCTTTGCCGACTGCGCGTCTTGCAGCAGTTGCTTCTTGCCAATCCACAACTCCGGACTTTCCACCAGCAGGTGCCCGAAGACGTCCGGATATTCCAGCGCAGTGTAGAGTGCGATGTCACCGCCATAGGATGATCCGCCGAGCCCGGTATTCATCGCGCCGCGTGCGATGCGGTATCGCTTTTCAATGAACGGCATCACCTCCGTGGTCAGGAAGCGCGCATACTCTCTGCCCTGCAGGTTCTTCTCGTCGGCAACACCGTCTTTGTCATTGAGTGGATCGGGATAGGGCAAATACTCGGAACTCCGTTTGTCACCGGCGTTGTCGATGCCAACCACGAACATAGGTGGAATTTTGAAGCCGCCGACCAGGTGCTCCACGGTCTCATCGACATGCCACTCGCCCTTAGGGCTGGTCGCTTCGTCAAACAGGTTCTGGCCATCCTGCAGGTACAGGACCGGATAACTGCGGTGTGCGTTGTGCGGCGAAAAATAATTTGCCGGCACCAGCACGCGCAACATTCGCGTGTTGTGGAAGATTTTGCTTTGGAATGGAACGATCTCCAGCCAGCCGATGACGGTGTGGTCTTTGTCGAACGAGGTAATGGTAGTGACGCCGGGTGTGTTGGCCAGCGATTGCGCCTTGGTCTTGGGTTTTGCGCTCTGGGCTGGGAGTGGCGCAGCGCCGATCAGGGAAGATGCGAGGAGCATGGCGATCCAGGTTCTCGACATGAGATCAGCTTAGCAGGACGTTGAGGATACCTTTCGGCGGGGTCGAAAACGGATTCTTGAAACGAGTCCGCCACACTCCGAAGCGGACGATCCGTTGCTAGCGCTTAACCTTTCAGCTTCAAATTTATCAACTGCATTTCGGGATAACTCTGGTTCCAGTCGGCTGAGATGTGCTCCAGCGTCATCCGTACGGTCTTGCTCTGGCCTGGTCCGATGGGGGAGCGGCCGAGGTCAACCAGGTCGGGATAGCCGCCCATCTGGTTCTCCACCAGAACGTGTAACGGAATCGTCTCCGTCTGCACCACCTGGTCCATGGAATTCTTGAAGGTCAGCTTCATGTCGGCGCCGGTCAGCGCCTGGTCACCGGTGTTAGCGATGTCTACGTCGAGATAAGTCACCGTTCCGCCGACGTAATTCTCGGCTGCACTGAGCTTGGGATTCGAGATCTGCAGCTTGGCTGTATAAGGATTTGGCTGCGCCTCGCTCCCGCCCTTGTTACGCGTCAGAACGACGATGATGCCGACGACGACGACCACTGCCACCAGCCCAATAACGAAAGGCATCCAGTTGCGCTCTTGCGTCTGCGGCTTCGTAGGTGCGAACAGATCGGCCATGGCTGTGACGATTTTACTCCGCAGCGGAGCGACGCGGGCGCGATTCCAGAGCAACGAGATCCGTGAAAGTAGTAGGGCGTAGCATGTACCACATTGGGAGTATTCACACGCTTTTCACATAGATGCGGCGCTGATTGCAGCGTTATAATAAGTACATGGCGCGTGGTTGGGAAAGTAAATCTGTAGAAGCTCAAATAGAAGAAGCCGATTCCGGACCTTCAACAAACCAAGATCAATTGTTCTCCGCTGCAGAGCGGCAGACGAGCCTCAAGAAGAGCGACTTGCTGCTTTCGCGCAAGCGTATTCTGCAGGAACTGGAAAGCAGCGGCAGCGAGCGTTATTCGGAATTACTGCGACGCACTCTCGCCGGTCTGGATGCGCAGATCGCTGCGCTGGACTAGGTTGGACCTCGCTTAAGCCTCGGTGGTTCCGCGGAGTCACTGAGAGCACGGTTGCTGAGTTGAGTCTCCGGCCTCGGCTGGCGCTGCCTGCGATCGGGACGCCGCGCCGGCCTCCACGTTCGACCTCACACCTACCTGTGATTGCAATCACGGAAGCAAGTTCATTCCCGCCGCACAATGCCCTCAGAGGTGCAGTATGCCAGTTCTCGTGATTGCAGTGGTTTTCTTCGCGATCTTCCTGGTGATGGGGGTGATGGCCATAACGGCGATGGTAGCCGAACACCGCGGCCATCTCTTCAGCGGGAAATGGAGCGATGAACCTAAGCCCACCAAGCAGTGATCCAGGTGTTCCTTGGGGCGAGGACCTGGGCGCGTGCGGCCCAGACCTTTACGCGCGCGTTCACACGGCTTCGAGCGTCCGCGCTATGCAGTCCTCGCAGAAGCCACTGTCCTTGATGTCGATCCACTCCACCGCGTGAGAAGGCGCCATGGCGCACTGATAGTCATGGCAATGGGTCAGGCGCAAGGTATGTCCTAACTCGTGCACCGACTCTACCAGAAGGCGATTCGCCAGCAGGTCCGTGTCTTGCGGCAGCCCATAGAATCCCTGCTGCAAACGATGATAGGAAACAACCGCAGACGTTCCGCCTAACTGCGCCTCGCCAAAGACAAAGGTCAAAATCGGAATATACAAGTCGAGTTGCGTGATCCCCAGCAGCCGCCAGGTGTTGCTGTTGATGTAGCGCTGCATGTTGGCCAGGATCTCGGAAGAGTGATACTGCTGGCGCTCACTGTGCAGCGCAAAGGCGGGATCGAGCGGCGGCGAAAGTATCTCTGTCCGCACGCGAAATTTCTCGGCGAGCGCCTGGGCGAGCCACTCGAGGAGTTGCGCGTCGACTAGTCCCACCGGCAACAGATGGAGCTTCTTCATAGAAAACAGCAATTAGCAGTCAGCAATTAGTATTTGACACGGCATTTCATGGCTTCGCAGCGAAGGCAACGTCCGTTCTCATACAATTATGGAACCGCTGATGAGCCTAGCACCGGCCGGCAAATGCTGAATGCTAAATGCCAAGTGCTAAGTGCTAACTGCCACCGGCTCCTTTTCCTTCCGATTCCACCCATACTTCTTTAACTTGTGATGGAGTGTTACCCGGTCGATGCCCAGGATTTCGGCTGTCCGCGTCTGATTGCCGCTGCACTCGTCGAGCACGCGCAGGATGTGCGAGCGTTCCACATCTTCCAAATTGCGAACATCGCCGACGCCCAGGCCGGCGCCGTTCTTGGCCTTCAAGGTGAAGTCCTGCTCGCGCAGTTCCGGCTCCTGGGCCACCACCATCGCCCGCTCCACCGCATTCTCCAGCTCGCGCACATTGCCCGGCCAGTTGTACTGCTGCAATCCGTTCATGGCTGCGGGCGAGACGCTGGTGATCCTCTTGCTCATCTCACTGGAAAACTTTCGCACAAAGTGATCGACCAGCGCAGGAATATCTTCCCGGCGCTCGCGTAGCGGCGGGATCTCGATGTGAAAAACATTCAGACGGTAGTAAAGATCGGGGCGGAATTTTCCTTCTTCAATCAGCTGCTCCAGGTTCTTGTTGGTCGCCGCGACCACGCGAAAGTCAACCTTGATGGTCTGATTGCCGCCCACGCGTACAATTTCGCGCTCCTGCAGGACGCGCAGCAAATCCGTCTGCGTCTTCAGGCTGATGTCGCCGATCTCGTCCAGAAAAACTGTGCCGCCTTCGGCGATTTCGAACTTGCCTTTCTTGCGATACTGCGCGCCGGTGAATGCGCCCTTCTCATGCCCGAAGAGTTCGCTTTCCAGCAAGGTCTCAGTCAACGCGCCGCAGTGAATGACCACCAGGGGATGGAATCGCCGCGGACTTGCGGCATGCACGGCTCGTGCTACCAGCTCTTTGCCGGTGCCGCTCTCGCCGGTAACCAAAACCGTCGCGTCAGTCGGAGCCACAGTCTCGATAGCGTCGAAGACGTGCTTCATGGCCGCGCTCTGGCCGATGATGTCGGAAGGACGGCGCAATCTCGGCGACCGTCTCTTTCAAGCGCACATTCTCCTGCTGGGTGCGGCGATGCGACATTGCCTTGGCGATGATGTGGGCGATCTCGTCCGGATCCAGCGGTTTGTTGACGTAGTCGTACGCGCCGTTCTTCAGCGCGGCGACAGCCGTTTCCACCGAGGCATAGCCGGTCATCATGATGACCAGCATGTCGGGATAAATCTCGTGCAGCCGCCGCTGCAACTCAATGCCATCGGTGCCGCGCATCTTGATGTCGACCAGTGCGACATCGAACGTCTGCTCGGCGACGCGCGTCAGTGCCTCGTTCGCATTCTCCGCCGTGGCCACCTCGTAGCCCTCTTCCACGAACCACTTGGCCAGCGAATCCCGAACACTAAGTTCGTCGTCAACGATTAACAATTTGCCTTGCGTCATTCTTCTACCTCACCTCGGCCAATGTGCGGTCGGCGTTCGTCGCGCCCGCCGGTCTCTGGCTGTCTATTGGCAGCACGATCTTGAATGTTGTTCCCTCTCCCACAACCGATTTCAGCTCGATGTGGCCGCCGTGGCGCTCCACAATGTTCTGGCTGATGGCCAGCCCCAACCCGGAGCCGCCCGCTTCCTTCGTCGTATAGAAAGGCTCGAAAATGTGGGAAATGTGCTCGTCGGGGATGCCGATGCCGTCGTCGCGAATTACCAGTTCAATCGCGCCCGAATCCACGCGCGTGCTGATCCACAGATTGCCTTCCTGCGGCATGGCGTCAATCGCGTTGATCACCATCGCCAGCACGACTTGCTCAATCTGAGCGGGATCGCAATGTGCCGGAGGCAGTTCCGCCGCGAGATCGAGATTGAGCTGAATGCCCGCCATCTCAAGTTTGTGCTGCACCAGGCGCACACAGCGATCGATGACCTGGTTCAGGTCGGACCACGCCAGGTTCATGGGCGATACGCGCGAGAAGCTGAGCAGGTTCTTCACCAGCTCTCCACAGCGCTTGCTCTCGCTGGCCACCAGGTCAAGCGAGCCCCTCATCTCCTCTTGCTTGGGCGAGGCCGTGGTGTTTTTCTCAATCCACCGCTTTACCAGTTTGGAATAGGTCAGGATCCCGGACAGTGGATTGTTGATCTCGTGCGCGACCACGGCGGCCATCTTACCGATGGTCGCCATCTTTTCGACGTGCAACATGCGCTGGTGCGCCTGCTTCAGCTCGAGCGTTTTCTCGTCGACGCGTTCTTCCAGCGTGCGCGCCCAGGCGGTGATCTCCTCCTGCGCCACCTGCAGCCGGCTGCTCATGTCATTGAACGACTGCGCCAACTCGCCGACCTCATCGTGAGAGTTGACAGGAATCTGGTAGCCCAGTTGGCCGCTGGCGATGCGCTCGGTGCCGGTCTCCAGTTCGCGCAGCGGATTGCGCACCACGATCCAAACGAAGAGACCGCTCAGGGAGACGACGCCCAGCAAGGCTAATGCGGTGTAGATCACCATCTCACGACTCTCGTGTGCCAGGCCCTGATCGACTTTGGCGAGCGACAGATTGGTGTCGAGGACGCCCAGAATCTGCGTGCCCGCCGGATGAGCGTGGCAAGCCGCGTTGGAGCATGCGGGCTCATTCTCCAGCGGTGTGATCACGCCCAGCACGCGCGAACCTTCTGCGCGATAAACCCGAAAGCGGTCGGAGCGGTTCAGAACCGCCAGCGGTTTTGACTTTTCATGGCAGGCGTAGCAGGCCTCCGCGTTCTTGTTGACCATGGTGCCCACTTCGGCGGGCGCCGTGGAGTAGCTGATCACGCCCTGCGGATTCATGATGCGGACGCGGACCATGCCCGGCTGATCGGCCATGTTCAACATCATTTCGTAGAGACCGATGCGGTCGTTGTTCAGCATATAGCGCGAGGCGCTGCGCCGCAGCACCTCGCTTTGCTGCTCAGCGCTTACCAAGGCTGCCTCTTCCAGATGCTTACGCTGATCGCGAATGCTGAAGTATCCGAAAAGGGAGAAGATGATGATCAGGACGACAAAGATCGACGCCATCAGTTTGGCGCTGATGCTCTGTCCCAACCGCTGCAACCAGCGGGAGGGCGTCGAAACGGGATCGCCCTGCTTGCTTACGGAGGGGATCCCGCTCGAGTTGTCAGTCACCCGCATGGACAGGCACCGCAAATTCATCCGCAACTATTTCCGGTTCGTTAACCGCGCTGCGCATTGCCGGGACGTGCGCTGTCTCCTCGGGGAAGATTGGCAGATATTTTGCCGCGAAGCCGAAGATGGCGAATCCCAGCGCGACGAACATGGCCGTGATGACGACCTCCGTCCACTTCGGCGTGTAGCGGCCGCCCACGGCGTTCTCCACTCCGGTAATAGCCACGTTCAGCCGATTGGTCACGAAGCCTAGCAAGCACAGCACTGCGGCTAGGTACAGACCTTGTGCGTTCTCGCGAATCTTCGGCACCAGCAACATGCCAAGTGGAATCAAGACCGAGAGGAATATTTCCAGCAGGAAGAAGCGCTGTTCATAGCCCGATACGAAGACCAGGCCCAGCACATGACGGTGATACAAGTCTTCGAACTTCAGGATTCCATACAGCGCGAGAACGACCACCAGCACTCGTCCCAGATCGCGAAGGATGGGAAGCTCAATCTCGCGGCCAAAGTACTTCGAGCTCATCGACGATTCGAAGATCGTCATGGCCAGACCGACCGAAATCGCCGAGAGGAAGAAAAATACCGGTAAGAGCGGGCTGTACCAGAAAGGATGCAGCTTATTGGGCATGATGAGATATAACGTGCCCAGTGACGACTGGTGCAGCGTCGAAAGCAGCACGCCCAGAATCACGAATACCACCATCACGCTGCGAACGATTTTCAGCGCCCGGTGAAGGTGGAAGTGCTCCAGCACGATGGGCGAGAACTCCAGCGCCAGCACCGTGGTGTAGAGCATCACGCAATACGCGACTTCGAACATCACCGAGTGCGGATTGCGCATGACCAGCGGATGCCAGATGTTCCAGGGCAGGCCGAGGTCATACATGAGCGCCGCGCAAACCAATAGATAGCCGAGAAATGCTGTCAGGACCGTGGGGCGAACGATGGAATGGAAGCGCTTGATATTGAAGATTTCGACCGCGGCGGTCAGGGTGAAACCGCCGGCCGCCAGCATCACGCCGCACATCACGTCGAAGCCGATCCACAAGCCCCAGGGAAACTGATCGCTCAGGTTCGTTGAGGCGCCCAGCCCGCGGAAAAAGCGGATGAAGGTGCAGTAGATGCCGGCTACCATAATGACGGCGAACACAGCCTTCCAGAAGGTGAATCGCATGCGGGGAACTGTCATCGGGCACCGCCTTTGTGTTCTTTTTCTTTCGCTTCAGCCTCGGCCACGTCCTCGCGGCGATGGGTGATCCAGTAAATGCCGCCCAGCATCGTGCCGAAGAGTGGGACGAAATCGGGAATGCGCGAGAGCACCTGGTAGGTGTACATCGGCAGCGCGCGGTCGGTGAGATCGTTACGGAAGCCGAAGTTATTGAAGCCGATTGAGGACAGCAACATTACCGACGTTCCGCCGACCTCGGTCTCGCCGAAGATGTGATGCAGGTAGGTGTTGGGGTTGTCGTGGATGCGCTTCTTGGCTTCTTCCAGCAGGGCGTCGCGATCGCCGAACTTGGTCGCACCGGTCGGACAGATTTCCGCGCAGGCGGTCTGCTTGCCTTCGGCGACGCGCTTGCTGCACATAATGCACTTGCGCACGCCGGGAATCGCCTTCTCCCACTCGTACTTGGGCACGCCGAAAGGACAGGCCGCCATGCAATAGCGGCATCCCATGCACTTGCCCTTGTCATAGGTGACCGGGCCGAGCGCGGTCTTCTTCATTGCCCCCACCGGACAAACCGAGGCGCAGGCCGGGTCGTCGCAGTTCATGCATAACTTGCGCATGAACTTGTCGTCTTTGGCGAGGATGGCGGTGTACTTGTGGGCCGACGTTATTTCTTGAGCTGCGATTTTTTCGTCGTAGGGCAGGCCGTTTTCGGTGGCGCAGGCCTGCTCGCACTGCTTGCAGCCGATGCACTTGGTGGCATCGTAAAGAATTCCTTTGCTCATGACGTTCTCCAAGGCCTCAACGGCGCGGAATTGCGTTGGTTGGGGCCAGATCGCCCAGGCGGCCCGGTCGGACCTCGGGAGGGGGAATCGGCGCGGTCAACAGCGCCGTCGGGCGATTACTAGTCGGGAACCCACTCCAGCCCGGTCAATGTCGGCCAGCTTGGGTGGGTTGAGCCAAACGCGAAGCCTACTTCAGTGTCTTCACGTAAGTAGCCAGCTTGGCAGCCTGGTCAGCGCTAACGCCCTTATTGGCGAAAGCGTGCATGGCTTTCTTCTGCGGGCCGCCATTCTCGATAAAGTCGACCAGCTCGAGCGTCGGACAGCTTCTGCACAGCTGGTGATGAGAATGCCAGCGCTCCCATCTTCAGGCCGGCTGGGCTGCCCTTACCGTCGGCGCCGTGGCAGGCAGCGCACTTTGCCTTGTAAACATCCTCCTGCGCCCAGGAGAGATTCGGTAGCGCGAAAAACAGACCAAATGCAATAACCAGAACAGCTAGAATGACTTTCTTCATGATTTCTCCGGTTTAGACGTTATGAGACGCATATAAAAGCTGAATCTAAATACTCGCGTTCCCGCTGCTTTGGGCTGGAGCCGCACCTGCTGCTCGCGCAACTCCCGTGGGTACGATTTCAGTGTGAGACATGGGGTTAGAGGATGCTGTGACGGGGGTCACTTTCGCTAGTGATGGCTTTCGCAACAAGCCGGGTCGAGTGAACATAAGAAAGTGAGGAGGTTTGCCTCGGCTCCCCGAAGTTACCTATGGACGTTCGCAAAGAATTGCAACAAGGCAGGGATGTTAGTCGAGTACGTCGATGAGAGTTGCATCAATGAAAAAGCCGAAACCGCTGCCGGGAACCGCCATAATCGCGGCCTTGATCCGTGAAACGGCCGCCAAAGGGTGGATTAGTCGCCGCTCGTTGTAGGGGCGAACTCAGTTGCCCGCGTGGGTTTATTCCGGCTGCGGCGGGGATTCATAAGATTGAGAAATCCACAAATCACCCAGTATCCGGCTGCGACCCCGAAGGCAAAGGCTGCCACGATGGTGAGCAGAAGCAGGCTGGAGAGAAATAAAGTCGTCATAATCTGTCAGTCATCTTTCCGATAGGCCGCCAATTGAGGCGAACATTTCATCGGACTCACTTAAGTCATCGGCATTCTTAGCGCCCAGCGCAAACTGTGATGCTTTACTTTACCTCGCATTGACGCCCAACGGTGTTGACAACTAAGATACGTCAGTAGAACTGCACCTCCACTCCTCCGGACTCTCCAGAGTCGTTCATCACCCTGAAACGAGGGTTCGGGGCCGCTTCCTAAGCGCGCGGCCGGCGTTTCTGGCGGAACAGGTGGCAGGCGGGTCGAAACCGCAATTGTCCATGGGAATCAGCAGCATCAGCGTCCGCGGGGCCCGGCAGCACAACCTGAAGAACATTCACGTCGAGATTCCGCGCAACACCTTGACGGTCATCACCGGCCTCAGCGGCTCAGGCAAATCGTCGCTTGCCTTCGACACGATCTATGCCGAAGGGCAGCGCCGTTACGTGGAGACGCTCTCGGCCTACGCTCGTCAGTTCCTCGATCAGATGGAGCGGCCCGACGTGGACAGCATCGACGGCCTCAGCCCGTCGATTGCCATCGAACAAAAGACTACCAGCCGCAGCCCCCGTTCAACTGTGGGCACCATCACAGAGATCTATGACTATTTGCGCCTGCTCTATTCGTCGATTGGCATTCCGCATTGCCCGCAATGTGCCCGGCAAATCTCGCGGCAGTCGGCGGATCAGATCGTGCAGCAGGTGATGGCGCTCAGGCCTGACGAACGCGTCATGGTACTGGCACCCATCGTGCGGGGACGCAAGGGCGAATTCAAGAAGGAACTCGACAAGCTGGCGCAGCAGGGATACACCCGCGCCCGCATTGACGGCGAGCTGCGCAACATTGCCGACGAAGAGATCAAGCTCGACAAGCGCAAGAACCACACCATCGAGCTGGTGGTCGATCGCCTGCTGGTGAAGCCGGGAATCGAGGGCCGCTTGGCGGCTTCGGTGGAACTGGCGATGAAGGAGGCGAACGGATTGGTGCAGGTCGCCGTGGTTGGCGGCGACGAGCGGCTGTATTCGGCGAAGCTGGCGTGTCCCGAGTGCGGCATCAATGTTCCCGTGCTGGAGCCGCGCTCGTTCTCTTTCAACAGCATGTACGGCGCTTGCCCGGAGTGCAACGGACTGGGCAGCAAGTACGACTTCGATCCGGCGAAGGTCATCAACGACTGGTCAAAGCCGCTGCTGGACGGCGGATTAAGACCGGGTTCGGCCTCGCAATACCTGATTCGCATTCTGCAACTCGCCGCGCAGGCCTATGGATTTGACCTTTCCACGCCGTTCGAACAGATGCCACGCAAAACGCAGAACTTGATTCTCTATGGCCCCGAGCAGGCCGAGAAGAAGCGAGGCGGCTTTCTCGGCGTGTTTGCCTATCTGCGGCAGGGGATGGAGGACAGCTCGTCGGGAACTTATCGTGAGTGGCTGCTGGACCACATGTCGGCGACGACATGTCCCGCGTGCCAGGGCAAGCGCTTGCGTCCGGAAAGCCTGGCGGTGAAGGTGAATGGCATGTCGATTGCTGACTTCACGGCGTTGCCGGTGTCGCGCGCGGTCGAGGCCGCGGCGCAGATCAAGCTCACCGAGCGCGAAGAAAAAATTGCCGGGCGGATTCTCAAGGAAATTGCCGAGCGTTTGGGATTTCTGAACGCAGTCGGCCTCGGCTACATCTCGCTTAGCCGCTCGGCCGCCACCTTGAGCGGTGGCGAAGGCCAGCGCATTCGTCTGGCAACGCAGATCGGCTCCAAGCTGCGGGGCGTGCTGTATGTGCTGGACGAGCCGTCGATCGGATTGCATCATCGCGATAATGACCGCCTGCTGCAGGCGCTGGAATCGCTGCGCGACCTGGGCAATACGGTGCTGGTGGTGGAGCACGACGAAGACACGATTCGCCGCGCCGACTATGTCATCGATCTGGGCCCCGGCGCAGGCCGTCACGGAGGCGAACTCGTTGCCAGCGGCACGCCTGAGCAAATCGAGATCTCGCCACACTCGCTGACCGGGCAATACATCTCCGGGCAAAAGCAGGTTACCTATCGCCACGCCAAGCGGCAACCAAACGAAAAGGCCATCACGATCCTGGGCGCGCGCGAGAACAATCTGAAGAACCTCGATGTCACCTTCCCGCTAGGTGTCATGACGGTGGTGACCGGGGTTTCGGGATCGGGCAAATCGACGCTGGTCAATGACATTTTGTACCGCGCGCTGGCCAAGGCTTTGTACCGCTCACGCGAGGAGCCCGGCGGGCACAAGTCGATCGCCGGAACGGAGTACATCGACAAGGTCATCCGCATCGACCAGTCGCCCATTGGCCGCACGCCGCGCTCGAATCCGGCAACGTATACCGGCGTCTTCACGCAGATTCGCGATCTCTATGCCATGCTGCCGGAGTCGCGCGAGCGTGGCTACAAGGCGGGACGATTTTCGTTCAACGTTGCCGGCGGACGCTGCGAAGCTTGCCAGGGTGAAGGCCAACGGCGCATCGAGATGAACTTCCTGCCCGACGTGTATGTGCTATGCGAAGTCTGCGGCGGCAAGCGCTACAATCATGAGACGCTGGCGGTGAAGTACAAAGGATATTCGATCGCCGACCTGCTGGAGACGCCGGTTGCGGACGCGCTGCCCGTGCTGGAAAACATCCCGCAGATCAAGCAGAAATTGCAGACGCTGGTCGATGTCGGGCTGGGCTATATCCATCTCGGACAATCGGCGGTCACGCTCTCCGGTGGTGAGGCGCAACGCATCAAGCTGGCGCGCGAACTTAGCAAGCGGCAGACGGGCAAAACGCTCTACCTGCTGGACGAGCCAACGACGGGATTGCACTTCGACGATGTCAGCAAGCTACTCGACGTGCTGCATCGGCTGACCGATCTGGGGAACAGCATTATCATCATCGAGCACAACATGGACGTGATCCGTAATGCGGACTGGATCATCGACCTGGGGCCAGAAGGTGGTGAAGAGGGCGGACGCATTGTCGCGCAAGGCACACCGGAGCAGGTTGCACGCGCGAAGAAGTCGTATACCGGACAAACATTAGCCAAACTGCTTCCAGCAGCGTCCAATAACAAAGGAAACGGCGAAGCGATGGCCGCTGCCGAGATGATCGACGACAGCTGACGACAGCTAAGGCATTGCTTTCCCTTTTGGAGGGTGCAGCTTTAGTAGCAATTTGACACCCGTGTTGTCATGTTTTGAAGGAGCACGCCTTCAGGCGTGCCGCTAAAGCCAAGCAGAAAATCCGGCTTTAGCCGCTGAGGGCGCAAGACCTCAGGGCCTAAAGGCCGATTCCTTGAAAGCCTTTGACGGCACGACTGAAGCCGTGCCCCTTCAAGACCAGATACAGCAACATTACGAATATCCATGTCACTACCATCGAACCCGCTGCCTGAATACTCTGAGAGCGCGCCATTGACTCCGTCCGTGGCGGAGCCAAGCCTTGACACCGCCCCCACAGTAATCGGCGGCCCAACTGAAAAGCCATTTCCCACGTGGTCGGGCTGGGATGTGCTGGCGATCCTGGTGTTCACGCTGGTGGCCATCCTTGTCTTCACTATCGGGGCAATGTTCGTCGCCCATACTCTTCCGCAGTATCGCAACGCGACATTTACCGACTTAGCCACCAACGCGGCGGTTGTGATTGGAGCACAGACGGCGGCTTATCCCATTGTCTTGCTGTTCATTTTTTTGATGGTGCGCACGCGCTCTCACCAGGACTTTGGGAAAGCGATTCAGTGGAACTGGCCGGGAATGCTGGCGCCGGCATTTCTGGCGGGTGGAGTGATTCTAGCGCTCGCGGTAGAGGGCCTGGCGCGGTTTCTGCCCATACCGAAGTCGCTGCCTATGGACGCTTACTTTCACGACGCAGCCAGCGCTTACATGATGGCGGCCTTCGGCATGACGCTGGCGCCGCTGCTGGAAGAACTATTCTTCCGCGGACTGTTGTATCCGCTGCTACGCCGCGGCTTCGGCCTGATCTTGGCCGTGCTGCTGACGGCGGCAGCATTCGCGGCCATCCATGGCGCTCAGCTTGGCTACGCCTGGGCTCCGGTGCTCAGCATCTTCATCGTTGGGGTGGTTTTCACCTTGGTCCGCGTACGCACCAACTCCGTGGCCGCGGCCTTCCTCATGCACTGCGGATACAACTTTGCGCTGTTCGCGGCGCTATGGCTGGCCAGCGATCATTATCGCCATCTCGAGAAGGTGACCGGCTGAAGATGGTATCGTGAAACTATGGCGGCAAGCCCGCGCAAACAACTGTTAGCTCTGCTGGCGGAGAAGTCGTTTCGCCTTGGCCAATTCACGCTGTCCAGCGGCGCCACCAGCGACTATTACATCGATTGCCGCTTGACCACCCTCGACGCGAACGGTGCACTTGTGACCGGACAAACGGTCCTGCACGAGATTGAGAGTCGCGGTTGGCGGCCCGATGCCATTGGCGGCTTGACCATGGGCGCCGATCCCATCGTGGTGGCGACTTCCGTGATCAGCGCGCAGCAGGGGAGACCAATACACGGATTTCTGGTGCGCAAAGCCGAGAAGACTCACGGAATGGGGCAGCGCATCGAGGGCTTTCGCCAGAAACCGGCGCGAGTGGTGATTGTCGACGACGTTTGCACCACCGGCGGGTCGACTGTCCAGGCCATTGAGGCGGCGCGGGAACACGGCTTCGACGTTGTTGGCGTGATGTGCCTGGTGGACCGCCAGGAGGCCAATGGCCGCGCGAATGTCGAGAAGGCCGCGGCCCCGGCGCAATTTGTCTCCCTGTTCACCACCAGCGATGTTCGCGCGGAACACGCGAGCCGGCGTGAGAACATGAAATCGGACGCGCCCCCTGCTTTTCGATTTCGCAAAGTTGATTGAATCAAATCTCATGATCAAAACCTTGGAATGGACTGATGCGGGCGTACGCTTCATCGATCAAACGAAGCTGCCTACGGAAGAGACCTACGTCACCTGCAAGACCTACGAAGAAGTCGCGGAAGCGATTCGCACCATGATCGTTCGTGGCGCTCCGGCTATCGGCGTGGCGGCCGCAATGGGAGTCGCGCTGGGTGTGTGCGACTCCAAAGCAAAAGATCACGCTGAGCTGAAGCGTGATTTCGATCGCATTTGCGACGTGCTGGCTTCGACTCGCCCGACCGCCGTTAACCTCTTCTGGGCCATTCGCAGGATGAAGGAAAAGTTCGACGCCGTTAGCGCCCAGCCGGTGGCGGACATTCAACAGACGCTGATTGCGGAAGCGCAGCAGATGCTGGTGGAAGATATCGCAGCTAACATGGCAATGGGAAAGCACGGCGCTGTTCTGCTTCCGGCGAGCGGTAGCGTCCTGACCCATTGCAATGCAGGTGCGCTGGCGACCTGTGGCTACGGCACTGCACTCGGCGTAATCCGCGCCGCTGTCGATTCAGGAAAGACCCTCCATGTATTTGCCGACGAGACCCGGCCGTTCCTGCAGGGCTCACGTCTGACAGCGTGGGAGTTGATGAAGGACGGTATTCCCACCACCGTAATCTCTGACAACATGGCAGGCGCCATCATGCGCCAGGGAAAGATCGCCGTCGTCATTGTGGGAGCGGACCGCATTGCGGCCAACGGTGACGTCGCCAACAAGATCGGCACCTACACTGTGGCAGTACTGGCCAAGGAGCATGGCATTCCGTTCTACGTTGCCGCGCCCTTCTCGACAGTTGATCTGAACACTCCCGACGGCGGCCAAATTCCGATCGAGCAACGCTCTTCCCAGGAAGTGACCCACATGGCGGGCAAGCAAATTGCGCCCTCGGGAGTGATGGTGGAGAATCCGGCATTCGACGTGACGCCGCATCAATATGTTTCGGCGATCATCACTGAGCGCGGGATTGTGCGGGAGCCCTACGCTGAGGCCCTCCGCGATGCGATGAGAGTGAACGCGTAAGTAAGATGTCCGCGCTTATTGCGGAGGGTTCTGGTTAGCCGGATTCAGTTGCTGCCGGTATTGCTGCTGTTGTTGTTGCTGTTCTTGCATCTGCTGCATCAACTGCTCGGGAGTTTTCGGTCCGTTTTGATCGCCATTTCCAAACCCCGCACCGGGGTTGATCTGCCCTCCTGGCTGCATGAAGGGATGGCGGAACCCACCCGGCCGAGGAGGCGGCTGGTCCGGGTTCTGATACTCATTTTCCGCCGTATCGGCGACGGGCGTGCTTTCGTCTGCTTGCGACTCGTCGTCCTGGACCGGCTGGCGAGGAGTGTTGCTCTGTGCCGTAATCGTTGCCCCACCTAGCCGCGGCGTCAAAATCACTTTCTGCACTGCACCAGGATCGCCTCCGGTCACACCCAGGATGACATAGTCGTACTTCGATCCGTTCAGCAGCGTGTTCAGCACATCGCGTGGCAGCCCCGGCCCCAGTTGCGCTACAACCCTCTCATTTCCCGCTCCGGCCGGGATGTCAATGGAAGCACCGGTCCGCGATTGCACAGCCCGCAACACCTGCGACAACGTGGAATTCGTGGCATCGATCGTCAGCTGGCCGTTTTGAAAACTGACCCGGGGTGGCGTAGGCGTTGACTGCTCCAGCGTGGGAGGCGGAGTGGGAGGGGATGGTGGAGCTTCCGCCACGGGCGCCGCTTTCTTGTGATGTGCATGGGCGTTGGGTGAAGGCGCTGGCGGCGAAGGGTGAGACGATGTGGGTGCTTGCGACATCGTTGGCTTGGGCGTAAGCATCGCCGGGGACGCAGGCGCCTGAGCACTGGTCACAGCCGTTGCCACTATCAGCCACGCCGCCACGAGCACAGCACATCCCAAACTTTTCCCAAGGCGTAACATAGAGACTTAGACGGCGGTCCCTATCGATGGTTTCGCCGCTGGTTCTATTCTAAACCGTGATCGACCAGCTTGTTTGACTCGATCTGCAAAATTAGTTAAGGCAGCTAAGTGCCTGAGCGGCTGCGGCGCGACGAACCGGTATCGTAGGATGCAGGCCGCTGCCGCGACCCGGGGGCGCCATGACTCGAATGCGTTACCTCTATCTTCAAATTCATCGCTTCCTTCTTCGACTTGTACTATTGCTGGCAGCGGCTTTGGCGACGTCGTGTGCCTTGTCTGCGCAGACTTGTTTGTCCGGTCCCGATCTGGACGCAGCCACCAAGGGCGCCATCGACAATGCCGCGAAGCAGTACCTGGACATGTCCAAGAACGGCGATGTGGCCGGGATCAAGGCGAACTCTATTCCGCAGATCACCGGCGATTTCAGCGCCATCGAGCAGGCCGTAGTTACCAACAAAACATACCTGGCAGAGGGACAAGCGACGATCGCGGGGACGTACTTGCTGGATGCCTCGCAGGCCAAGGCGGCGTTGCCGCGGGCCGAGTTTTATTGCGGTATTTATAACTCGCCGGACCGGCTCGCATTCTTCATCCCCAACTTGCCGCCTGGCCGCTATGCGATTGTCATCCAGAAAGTCAACGGCAAGGACCCCATGACTTTGACGTTGGTTCTGGAGAACGTTGGGGCCGCGTGGAAATTGGCGGGCTACTATCCGCGGCTGGATGAGATCGGCGGTCACGATGGCGAGTGGTATCTCACCAAGGCGCGCGAGTATAAGGCCAAAGGGCAGTCGCACGACGCCTGGTTCTACTATCTGACAGCGTGGGACTTGACCGCGCCGGTCGAGTTCATAAGCACGCCGCAGCTCGACAAGATTGGCGATGAGATGCAAAGTGCGCGTCCTACCGACCTGCCTAGCGAGGCGTCTCCGCTGAGCCTTTCGGCAGGCGGCAAGGTGTTCAAAGTGACCGAACTGGCTGCTGTCCCGGTGGACAATAACCTGGACCTGCGCGTTCGCTATACGAACGCCGAGGCGGCGAATTCGGAGGCGGCGTTCCAGGACAATATGGCCGTGATCAAAGCCATCGTCGCCAAATATCCCGAGCTGCGCGACGGATTCAACGCGGTGATCGCCCGCGCCGTGGACAGTAGCCGACATGAGTACGGATCGGTGCTGCCCATGAAGGACGTAAAGTAAATCGACAGATTGTCGAGTAGACACTGACTTCGTGTTGCACTAGAATAGTGTTATGAGTTCGAGGCTGCGGAACGTGACGGTAACGCTGGAGGAGGATGTCGCCCGTTGGGCTCGCATTGAGGCAGCGCAAAAAGAAATAAGTGTCTCGCGCCTGCTTGGGGAAATACTGAAAGAGCGCATGGCCGCAAAGGACGATTACGAGAAGGCCATGCGACGTGCGCTCGTGCGAAAGCCTTTCCTGAGGACAGATGGCCACTATCTCTCCCGGGAGGAGGCACATGACCGCGCCCGTCTTCGTTGATACGAATGTGTTCATTTATGCCCTCGACGAAGCGGACCCAAAGAAGCAGCAGATGGCGAGGGATTGGCGTGCTGAGTTGTGGAAGAGCCGTGCGGGCCGGACCAGTTTTCAGGTTTTACAGGAATTCTATGTAAATGTCCGCAAGAAATGGCCGGCCTCGGCCAACGCAGCCCGAGCCGAAGTGCGTGACCTGTTGACATGGCATCCGGTAGCTGTCAACGCAGAGCTGCTGGAACGAGCGTGGAAGATGCAGGATCGTTACCAGCTCTCGTTTTGGGATGCGCTGATTGTTGCCGCGGCGAAGGCGTCCTCCTGCGGCTACCTGCTGACAGAAGATCTGCAGGCGGATCAAAATCTGGATGGTGTCACTATTATCAATCCATTCCGGCACGACCCAGGCTCCTTCATAGCATCCCTATGAAGAAGTCTTTGCTACGACCCTGGCTTGCCCGCTTCGGCCTATAGGCACCTCGGTTTCAGTGCTGGCTGCTCGCTCAAACCTACATTCACCTGCGTTCTTGTCGAAGCGTAATCCCTGGAACACGGGGGCGCGCATCTTGACACCGCCGCTTTGTCCTTCGTGCGTCCACTCGCTGAACTTGATTTCGGCCACCAACTCCGGCTTGACGTAATGGACCGGGCGATCGCTCTCCACTTTGCCGAAGAAAGGATTACGCGTGGTTTCGAGCGCGTGCAGGCGCTGCCACATCTGCGCATGCGTTTGCTCCGTGAATCCGCTGCCCGCCTGGCCAACGGGAATCAAGCGGCCTTTGTCGTCGTAAAGTCCCAACACGATCGACCCAAAATTCTCGCGTGAGCCGCGCGGATCGGTGTAGCCGCCGATAACGCACTCCTGCCGCTTCACGATCTTGATCTTCAACCAATCGCGGCTGCGCTTCTGTTCATACCGGCTGCGACGGCGCTTGGCGACGATGCCTTCCAGGCCGCGTTGTGCCGCCGCCTCGAACAGGGCTGTGCCACGTCCGACGTAGTGATCGGAATAGCGAAAGACTTCGTTGGGGACAAGGATCGAGGCCAGCAAGCTCTTACGAGCTTCGAGGTCGGCCTGCATCAGGTCGTAGCCATCCAGGTAAAGCAAATCGAAAGCGTAATAGACGACGGGAATGTCATCGCGGGTACGGCGAATGCGGCGGCCACCTTCGCCGACGCCGGTGCGTTGCTGCATCAGGCTGAACGACGGGCGGCCCTCGTCGTCGACTGCAACAATTTCGCCGTCGAGAATTGCATTGCTGGCTTTGACGTAGCCGACGATCTCGCCCAACTCAGGATAGGCTGCGGTCAGGTCGTTCTGATTGCGCGAGACCAGGCGAACGGAGTTGCCGTCGATGAAGGTCAGTGCGCGATAGCCATCCCACTTGATCTCGTAGAGCCAATCGTCGTCGTCGAAAGGCTTGTCGACCATGGTCGCCAGCATGGGATGAATGGCGCGGGGCATTGGCGCTTTTCGACCTATAAGCGCGGCGCTGGGAGCTATGCCCTTTTCTTCAGCTCTCGTTTGGTTTTTTTTTTACTGCGACGGAAGTCTTGCCCGGCGCGGGCTTGGCCGCGTTCTTCGCCGCGGTCGATGCTACCTTGACGCCGGCAGATTTCTTCGCTGCTTTCGCTCGCTTGGCGTCGGCCTTGGCGATCGATTCCGCCAGCCAGTCGTTCTTGCTGGAGTCTCCGCGTGTCGAAGCCTTCCGGCTGCTTTTCCACGCGGCTGAGCCCGCATCGCCCGCAATCTGCTTGAGCGACCGCTTGGTGAGCGCGGAGTAATCGTACTTGTCGATGTCGTAGCCCGGCTGATCGTAGGCGTCACGATGCTTGATCAGCAGCCACTCTGTTCCCTTGCTGCCGGGCCGCCGCGCCTTCATGTGGACGAGGGCGAAGTCCCCTTTTAGCTTCTGCCCGTTCAGACGGAACTTCAGATCGCCTTTGCGCAACATCTCGTGCACATCGCCCTGCGGCTCCCACGTGCCCACGTCCCAGACCATCACCGTGCCCGCGCCATAATTGCCGGCAGGAATGATGCCTTCGAAGTCGAAGTACGAAACTGGATGATCCTCCACCTGCATGGCCAATCGCTTGTCAGCGGGATCAAGCGACGGCCCTCTGGGGACGGCCCAAGATTTCAGCACGCCGTCCATTTCCAGGCGGAAGTCATAATGCAGACGCGAGGCCCGGTGCTTTTGCACCACGAAGCGGCGCTGCCCGCCCTTCGCCAGCTTCGGCGGAGGCTCAGGGGTTTGGCTGAAGTCGCGCTTTCGCTTGTACTCCTCGAGGCCCATGAGCACTTAGATGAACATAGAACACTGTGGTGCTGCAAGTTCCAGGCGCGGAGGTAGCGATTCTAACGGCGCTCCAGCGCCGTGTGCGCGGCCAAAGGTCCTCGCTGGTTTTGCTACAATGCAAATACCGCACGGGCGCTTAACTCAGCGGTAGAGTGCCATCTTCACACGGTGGAAGTCACAGGTTCGAATCCTGTAGCGCCCACCATATTCTTCAAGGGCTTACCGGGAATCTGCCGAAAAGCCCGTTCCACAAATCTTCCACAATTCACTGGACCCCGTCTCCGTGGCCAGGCCCATCTCCTTGAGGAAAGCGCCTTGCGCCGCCCGCGTTTCATCACCATCACCCTGCGTGTAGAGATCCAGTGTGATTTGCACGCGGCTGTGCCGCAGTAGGCTTTGCACGACCTTCGGTTCAACCTTGCCCTTGTTGACGCACCAGTGCGACAAGGAATGCCGGAGGGAATGAAAACCGAACCTGTAGCCTTTCGGGACGGGAACACCTGCGGCAATTGCTGCTGGCCGCAGATGGTCAGCCACGAATATCGCAGGCGATACGGGGACTCTGCCTTCGGCCTTGAAGGACGGGAAGATAAAATCCGTCGCCTTGGCATAAGGCGTTTGGTCGTGCCAGGCCTGCAGGAATTGCGCGAGAGCCGGGTGCATGGGCACATGGCCTTCGCTCCTGCGGGTTTTGGTCGGTCCATCCTTGCCGCGTGACCAGCGTTTGTTGACCGCAATCCTGTTCTCATCCCAAACGACATCCGCCCAGCGCAGAGCCAATAGCTCCGATGATCTAAGCGCCGTTGCTGCGCAGGTGAGGATAAGAATGCGGTGGAGAGAATTGGTCAGGCTCTCGATGATGGTCCATGTCTGTCTGGGCGTCACCAAGATGGCCTTGTAATCCGTTGTAGAACGCGTCTCGACCGGCAGTACCGGATTGGTCTTCACCAGCTGGTGCAGGGCGCCGATGCGATAGATCCTGAGCATGGTGCCGCGGAACTTCGAAATCGTCGTCCAGGCGAGCCCGGTCTCCGTGTGGAGAGACTTCAGCCAGTGCTGTATGTCGAGAGGTTTAATCTCGTCCGCGATATGCTCGCCCCATTGAGGAACCAAATAGGCGTGGACGATATGTTCGGTGTTAAGCACGGTGCGCTCGGTCTTGGGCCTGAGCGCATCCTGCCCGCAATCGTTTTGCAGGTAATGCAATGCCAGAGCGTGAAATCGGACGCGTCTGTCGAGGGATCGCTCATTGATTCGGGCAAGCAGCCCGAGACGCTCAATCTCCCGTCTCGCTAGTTTCTCCGTCGGGAAATCCTTGACCATGCCGACAAACTCGCGGCATTCGAGCCGCTTGCCGTCAGCGCGAGTCAAGCGAAAACGCAGCATCCATCGATCTCCGGCCTTGTGATGCACCTTGCGTAAGGCTCCCCGCTGAAAGCTCATCTAATGCCTCTTTTCAGCGTGAAGACTGCCTCTGGGATCGTACCGCATTTCGGTGGATTTTTGGATCGGCGTCTTCCGCTGCTGAATCGCTGCCGTAAGCTCGGAGAGCCGGAAGAGCCATAGGCGCCGGATTGTTCCGGTTCCGGTGCAGTAGGCCCCTGCAATGCCTCTCCTGGCGAGGACGAGCAGATAACGGCGGCTTACGGATAAGAACCGCGCCGCCTCTTGAGCGGAAACGAAGGGTTCGAGCGTTATCGAGTTTTCGTGTTGACTAGGAACCGACATGATGTTCTCGGCCTCAGCCCTTAACGCCGTAACGCATCATGGATTGGATAACCTCATCAGGGTCAAAACGCAGTGAGCGTCCGGCCTTGATGAAGGGGATTCGGCGCAAATAGCACCAGTTGTAGAGCGTCCCCTTGGAGATGCTTAACAGTCGCGAAAGTTCGTTAATGTCGATAAGCCTCTGCATAATTGTCCGCCTTACGGATGCACTGCCCCTTGCAGTTGCAGGTGTGTATTGAGGCCCTCTGGGGGGCCGGGTGGCTACTTATGCCGATGTCGCGGCCGATGACGAACATGCAGGCTGCAAAGGCCAGGGCTGTTGCGACGAAGAGGGAGATCATGATTCGGCGCAGCGCCGGGACGTTCGGCTTCGCGTCCTTCGGCGCATACGTCATGTAATCGTGCAGACGAACGACGTTCATGGCCGCACCTTGTGGAGCATCATGTGGCCGCCTTGCGGGCAGTTGCTTCCTTCCTGCCACTCAGAGGCAAGCTGGCCCGCACCAAAGGGGTTAATGGTTAAACATGTTGGTGCGCAGCCCTCGCTATCGGTGGCCAGTACCTTGTCGAGTGCGAATTGCATGGTCCCGTCTTTAAAGGTTCCGGCGAAGATTGCCGCTTCCGGGTTGGTGCGGTTGAACATGCCGGCGCCCCGCCTGGTGCGCTCCTGCGAGATGAGAGGGCCATAGGGGCGACAGGTCATCGACCAGTCGCCGGTGAACTTTCCTGGCTGACCCTGCTTGTCGCGCATCTCGATGCGCGAATCACAAAGTCCCTTACCTTCGATTGCCGCCGATCCCACCCATACTCCGGGATAGGGAAAAGGCACAGGTGCCGTTGGCTGAGCCTGCTGCGTCGGCTTGGCCGCGGGCGGTGCTGGGTGCTGCTGCGCTTTGCGCTGTTGCGCCGCGAGCACCGCGTGGCGGTATTGGGCCATCTGTATCGCCGAGATGACGACGTTGCGAATGACGAACGAACCCACAATCACGCCGATGCAGATGAGCAGGGCCTTGCGGTTTTGCTTGGTCATTGGTTTTCTCCTGGGATATCCGTTCCGGTGAACGCGCGCGCGATGTGCGTCGCGGTTTCCCGGCGTAAATCCTCTGGAATGTCTTTCGGGATGCTGGCCAGATGAATCGTCGCAAGTTCGTCTTCAGTCGCGGAGTTATCAACCACCTTCGCGATGATCGGACCTGCATTGCGCATGTCCATCAGTTCGCGCAGGACTTGCCACTGCATGTACCACGCCGTGTACTCCTTCATCGCCAGCATTACCGCGGACAGCATCAGGAAATGTGCTGCGCCGGGCTGGAGAATAAAGAAGTTTTCCAGCACGATGGCGAGGACGAATACGAATGCCGGCTCATAGACAATCCTGACGATCCAGAAGGAGCCGGGCACGATGCGGAAGATGGGTAGCGCTGGTCCCTCAAAATAACTGAACTTCTCCGACTCCATGTGGGTCATGCGGCGCCAGACGCGAAGCCCATGGATGAAGCTGCCGAGGAAAAACAGCTTCGACAAGGTCCCCATGCCGAAAAGCCCCATGGAGGCGCTTGCTCCCATGAAGGGCACCATGTGAGAAACGCCTTCCCACAGGTCGCCTAAGACTGGAAGGACGATCATCAACGCCGCGGCACAGAGATGAATGATCGGTGGAAAGTACGTGGACCCGTACTGCGGGCGCAGGCCCATCTCGATGAAAACCGTGAAGATGCCGCAAATGTTATGAGTAAAGTTGAGCATCATGTTTTGCCAGTGATTAATGTCCGTGGCGGACTGCTGTGATTGTTGATTCATCATGGGTTCACCTCAGATCTCGCGTGAATGTCACCTTCAGGTAATTCCGGCCGTGTGGATTCGAATCGGTCTTGGTTACTTCCCAAGCCCGACCCGCGCGATACACGATGGCCTCGGCGCAGGGGTTTTCCCCGTCGGGAGCCATCAGACGTGTGAATTCGATCGGCTCGACAATGTGTGCCAGGTGCTTCTGGCCACTCAAGCCGGTGTGAGTGCGGCCGCCGCCTTCGCCAGCGTTAAAGCCGTCGAGATAGCGATATTCTTTGCCGATGGTGTCGGCTAAATATTGGCAAGTGTCCGGACATCCGGCACTGTTGTGGGCAATCTTGATGCTGAGGTTATTGAGGAATGCCTTACTCTTGGGGCCGGGCTGCTGCTCGCCCATTTCTTCAGCCACGTTGAGTATCGTCTGGGTTGCGTAAAGAGGGATGATCGCGCTGTAGCGGCAAACCTGGACGAAGTGTGTTTCGAACTTCGAGAACAAGGTCTGAAATTCGTCCTGAACGAGCATAGCTCCGTTGCAGCAACCCGGTTTGTAAGCATGGCTAATCCACCGGCGCTGGCAGACTAGCTTGGGGATCAGCTGCATCAGCCGGGATGTATCTCGGCCGTACTGGAGAACGGGAATATCGATTACCAGAATCATGTTTTCATGGGTTATCTGCTCCGGCGTGAAGTCATAAACGCCCGAAGAAAACATTTCGCGCCACGGGGAGAAGAGAAAGCGATCAGCCATCCCTAGAAAAGTCATTTCGATGGAACCCCGCGGTCTGGGGTCATAGGCCGGCCAAGTGCCAAAGATGAATGCTGTCGCGACGGTAAGATCCTGCCAATCAATTTCTGAAAGCTCAGCCTGGCGAGCCTCGATGGTTTTGATTAACGATGCTGTAAACGATTTGTTGCTCCACTCGGGCGTATCTTCCTCGCCCGCATCTTTTGGGTAGGATTGAATTGTCTTTGCGACATTGACGATGGAAAGCGGAGCTTTCGCAAGGCGAATTAAATGAATGGCATGACGCATCGCTTGCTGGGCAGCCAGCTCCCAGAAGCGTTCATTACTGGCGCCGAGGTTCGGTTTACCTAATGAAAGCAGTGTGTCGAAGAACTCAATGATTCCTTCGACGTTTTTCGCTCCCCGCCCCGTGTTCCACAAAATGGCAAGCGGATCGAAGCGAAGGCCGCTTTCGACGCTCAGGATCTTCACGTCCTTTTCGCGGCCTGCGGCTTTAATTAGCGCGAGGTAATCAGCGGTGTCGCTGGATTTCACGGTCGTAAATACGGCGCCGAGGTTGGCGCGGAGTGCGCCATAACAGATCTGGCGCAAACTCGTACTACTTTTGCCCTGACCAAGCCCGCCGGTGATCAGAACGCCCCCCTGGATGAGGCTTCTTATCGACAGGCAGTCCAGCTCGGAAAGATTCAATATCGGTCGGTCGAGAATGTCTTCAGGTTTTGTCATCGCACCCTCCTTCGGGCGCATGACCTGAGGGGATAGGCCACGCGCCCGATTGACGGCCTAGTTGGCCGGTGAGGCGAGCAGGATGGACGAAATGGCCGTCAGGAAGATTTGCGGGAATGAACTAGCTGACCGCGACTATCGGTCGTAAACATAGGCAGCGCTGACGTAACTACGGGCGCGCCGTTGCCCAACGAAGGCAGCGCTGAGGGCTTCGGAATCGTTGGAATGCCGATGGGGAAGTTTTTCGGCATTTTGAAAGGAGGCAGCTTTACAGGCACTTGCCGCAGGATGCTTGGAATTGGCGAAGAGGTCTGCGGACTGGTCGGTGCTGAGCGTGAAACGGATGACGTAGGCGGCTGGTTGTACGCGACCTTGCCGTCGTCAGTGAGTGTTAAAGAAGTGATTCTCAGATCGGAAGGTATCTCTTCGGCAAAATGCCTGTCGATGCAAATCCCGAAGCGCCAGTTTTTGTCATCCTGCGGGTCTTTGCCCTGTGGCAGCCACATGATCGTGTAAGCGACCTGGCCGTGATTGTTCGTCGCAATCGGGTAGAAGACCAGAATGCGGATTTGCCTTCCATCAACGAGATCGTCATCTTTCGCAATGACGTGCTGAGAGGTGATCACCATTTGTGGATTTTGAAGTTGGGCGACACTGCAAAAGGTTACGAACGCCAGGTTGCCGGAAGGGGAAACAGCGATGGCGTCAGGCATATGGCAGGCCGACATGATCTGGCCGTCGATGACGGTGTTTGGCGTAACGACTGGCGTTATGCGGTAAGTTTGGGCTGCCACCATCAGCGAGGCTGAAATGATCAGCAGCAAGAGGCGAATGAGCTGACGTGAGTGATGTTTCATGGCCTCATACTGAGGCCTGATGGGAGGTGCGGACGATAACGCGACGTTAACTGCTGGGCGTTCCGGGAGCTTTTCTTAGCTGATGTCTTGCTGATATCACTTCATGTAGGCCCTTATGTCTATGACAAGTTGCTTAAAATCGTCGCGGGCTCTCAATGGGTCGAAAACTGGCCACTGCGGCAACAGCATGACCAATGGCTGGCGATATTGGAAGGCGAGACGGAGCGTACGCACTGCATAGTCAGGTTGATTATCGATCGAGACCATCGCTGCGGTGATCCAGTCTTTCTTTTCATAGGGCTCAGCAACCCATTTGTTCCAATAATCACTGAGACAATGGGGTACAGTAGCGCAGTTGTCGGTGCGGAGAGAGGCAAGCAAGCCGACGCCGGGCATCACAATATTGTCAAAGTCGTTCATCAAGGTATGGAAGTACAGATGGGTCACCAATGCTTGCTTCGGTCGGTCCGTAGCGAGGTAAACAAAGGCCAGACCCAGATTGCCAATCCATGATCGTTTATCGAATGTGACGACGTTGGTAAACATCTTCTCGGCTTCGTCAAAATCTCGGATGAGATATGCATAGAACCCGTAAGCTGCCATTGCATATAGATCATCGAGACGACGGGATGCAAGAGAGAGAGCATACTTGCTCGCGGCTTCCTGTTTGCCGTTTAGGAATAGCGTGGCGACAAACCACAGATTGCCCAGTTCCCAAGCATCGAAGATGTCAGCAAATAGCGTAAATGCTTCCAGTGGTCGAAAGCTGCACACTAAGGCCGCAGCGTGAGCGACACGGGCGGGCAGGTAAGCTGGGTCGCTCTGAAATAGCCTGCTCGATGTCGCCAGGGCATCTTCAACAATGGCAGCCTACGGTGCTGGACTCCGGAGCATAGATTGCTTTGAGGCAAAGGCACTCGGCGCGACATGCGACGGCGGCAGAAGTGTCCGGAGTCTTCGCAATAATGAGATCCAAAGAAGCTAGAGCATAGTGCAGGCTATTCGGCGAATGCTCATTCAAGAACCGAAGGGCCATCTTCAATATGCGATTGGCGGAATTGTACGAAAAGATGACCGGATAGCCTTCAATGGTAGCGCGTTTTGCTACTCGCTTCGTCGCTGATTTCACTTTAGCCGAAGGGATTTTTGCACCTTTTGTTTTCGAGCGGTGCGGAAGTGAGATCAAAACGGGATCATCTGCACCATCGCCTCGATAATGGTCCTGAATGAGTCGTCTGAGCTTATTCACATGGGTCCTGACTAAGGTAGTTCCGGGTTGGTAAACGGCGGCCCGAAAAAGCCGATGCCGAACGTCTTTTTCAGTCAGTGTTTTCCCTTTAAGCGCTTCGAGAACGAGAAGTTCGAGCACTCTTCCTACAACCTGATTGGACCTAAAAGCGGAGCTCGCAAGAATGCGTGCGAGCTGCTGCCTTATCTCTTCCTGACCTGGAGATGGGGTAACGCTTGTGGCCATAATCGTCGTCCCACCGCCGGACGATCCGAACATTATGCCTGAGTTCGTCTCGCAATTAACGTCGGGTTATCTCTGAACGGGAGGTCAGGGGGTTAGAACTACCCATGGGAGGTTCCATGGCGTTCCTCGACTTCATCAAAAATAGAAACGCACCCCAGCAACCCTCTGTTGCACAAACTCCACAAGCAGAAGTGCCTGTTTCGCGGTCGGTCGAAAGCCTGCCGGCAAACGTGAAAGCGCAGGCGGTCGAAGCGGCTCGCCCGGCTGGCGAGCTTATGGACAAGGCGACGATGGCGAAAGAAGTGAATTCGCAACCGTCTCCTCCCCATACGCCTGCACGTGGCCGTTCTTTGGGAATGGAGCGTTGATATGGGATTGCTCGACTGGATTAAAGAGCGGACCGGAACGTCCAGTGCGGACCTCGATCCGAGAGCCCACGGACATAAGACGTGGAAGGGCGTTTTCAATGAAATTCGCGAGGATGAGGCGCTCGCGAAGGTGCGAGATGTAACGGGCAAGGAGCCTCCGAGCCGTAACCAGAAAACGGTGAAGCGGCCGGCGCCTTCATGGGAGCGGTGATATGGGATTTCTGAATTGGATGAATAAAGGTGCTCGGGCCGGCGGGAAGAGCGTGGAAGTTGGGGAGAAGCCGCAAGCGCGTCTTAAGCAGCCGGGAGAACCCTTTAAGAAGGGGGATCGGATTGTCGTTTACGAGACGTGGCATCTTGGGCGCGAATTGAAACCCGATCCTCGCTATGCGCCCGGCATCGTGTCGTCGGTGCACCATAACGGCACACTCGTGAGTTATGAGAGGGGAGGAAGGTTGCTGGCCAACGCAGCGATAGAAGACGTGCGGCACGCCACCGAGCAGGACCTTGGCAAATACCAGGAAGAGTTCTGCGCGTTAGAGGCGAAAATCCGGATGGCGCATGCGTCGCACGCCGTCCTGGGAGCGATAGCGGCCTTGGGCTCCACAAGGGGACAAGTCTATTAGCTTGGTACGGAGTACTTCCCTAAGTTGATTTTTATGTTGCTGCATTCGCTTTTTAGTTGTAACGAATCGATTCCCTGCATCGGTGGACTGGCGATGATTTTCATCAATCACCAGAAAAGCGCGAAGGCTGCCAAAGATTACTACACCCAGCACATCGCGCCGGGCGACGGGAAGTATTACACGCGAGGAGAATGCCACTCAGATGAAAGGGGTGTGGCATGGCCGTGGTGCAGAAATGCTACAGCTCTCCGGCGAGGTCAAGCAGGAGGATTTCTTCAAGCTATGCGACAACGTCAATCCCGCGACAGGCGAACGCCTGACGGCACGCACCGATGATGACCGCCGGGTAATGACCGACCTGACCTTTGATGTGCCGAAATCGGTGACGCTGGCCTACGAGCTTGGAGGCGATGAACGCATCCTGGATGCATTTCGTGAGTCCGTGCGGGAAACGATGGCGGAAATCGAAGCGAACGTTCAGACCCGTGTCCGAAGGAACGGGGCTGACACGGACCGCCCAACCGGAAACATGATCTGGGCCGAGCACATTCATAGAACGGCGAGGCCGGTGACG
Source organism: uncultured Acidobacteriaceae bacterium (assembly GCA_963789245.1). Lineage (GTDB taxonomy): Bacteria > Acidobacteriota > Terriglobia > Terriglobales > Acidobacteriaceae > Bog-257. The sequence goes on from CAWBKE010000004.1 coordinate 48,417, forward strand.
GGAGAGGAAGGCCAGACGGTTGACCCACAGCTCCACGCGCACGCCACCGTTTTCAATGCAACTTACGACACTGTCGAGAAACGCTGGAAGGCGATTCAGCTTGGCGACATCGTTCGGGACAAGGGCTATTACCAGTCGGCATTTCATGCCCGCCTGGCGGGCAAGCTCAAAGAGTTCGGTTATGGCATTGAACGGGATGGAAACAGCTTCCGGCTGGCGGGCATTGACCGTTCCACGGTAGAGAAATTTTCTCAGCGTACAGGCGTTATCGACCGCGAAGCAGAGCGGCTCGGCATTAAGGATGCAGCATCGAAATCGAAGCTCGGGCGTCGGACCCGCGAGAAGAAAAGCCACGCAGCCGCAATCGATGGAGGAATTGCGGAAGGAATGGGATTCCCGCCTCACGCCGGAAGAGCGTTTGGCAATCAAAACGGCGCGCACCGGATGGGATAAGGGCGATGATGCCATCACGCCTGAGCAGGCGAAAGATTACGCTCTCGAACACTCCTTTCAGAACGCGTCGGCCGTTTCCGAAAAACGCCTGAAAGCCGAAGCCCTGGCTTATGCCGTGGGCTCTGTCAAACCCGAAGATGTTGCAGATATCGCAAAGCATCCGGAAGCCATTCCGGTACAGCACGAGGGGCAATCATTTGTCACGACAAAGACCGTGCTTAACAACGAAGTGGCGTTCCTGCAATTTGCACTGGACGGGCAGAGGAAGCAAAAGCCACTGGTACAAAAACCAGATGCCGAAACGCTCGCTGGCCTTTCCGCCGAGCAACGAAAAGCCGCTCTGCACATCCTCACCAGCCGGGATACCGTGACCGGCGTGGTGGGTAAAGCCGGGACCGGCAAGACCACCATGATGCGCGCCACGAGGGACGCCATTGAAAGCGTTCCTGGCCGGCACGTCTTTGCCTTTGCTCCGTCGTCACAGGCCTCCCGTAACGTTCTGGCAAAAGAAGGATTCAAGGACGCCCAAACGCTCGCCATGCTCCTGAAAAACGAAAAGCTTCAGGAGAAAACCAAAGGCCAAATCCTGTGGATTGATGAAGCCGGGCAGGTGTCTTCCAAAGACATGCGGAAGCTGATGGATATCGCCAAGCGAAACGGCAACCGCGTCATTCTCTCCGGCGATTACACACAGCATGCGAGTGTCGAGGCTGGTGACGCTTTCCGGCTACTTGGAAAAGGAAGCCGGAGTAAAGCTCGCGCAAGCTGACGGAGATCCGCCGGCAGACAGATCCCGGATACAAAAAAGCCGTCGAGCAGATCAGCAAAGGCACGGGCAGGGACGCGCAAAAGGGATTCGACGCGCTGGACAAAATGGGCTGGGTCATCGAAGCTCCGGGCCGAAGAACGGCACAGGCTGCTGGTTGCTCGATTACTTCAACGCCGTAGAGGACGGCAAAAGCGGCATCTCATCATCTGCGCCCACCCACGCGGAAGGGGAGAGGCTCACCGACGAGCTGCGGCGGGCACTTAAAGAGCGCGGCGCTCATCGGCAAGGAACATGAATTCATGTGCGCAGGCCGGCCGGCTGGACGGACGCGCAAAAAGGGCGACATGCGCAATTACGAGCCCGGCATGGTGCGTGCGAGTGCAACCAGAAGCCAAAGGATTCATGCGCGGGAGAGAAGGCCGTAGTCGCCGAGGACGAGAACGGGCTGTATCTGCAGAAGACGGATGGGACACGCGCGGCCCTTCCTGATTCGAACACCGACCGTTTCAGGTATTCCGCACTGAAGCGCTTTCCATCGGCAAGGGCGACCGTATCCGCATAACGAAGAACGGCGAGGCGAAGGTCGAGGGACAGACTAAAGGCACGCGCGTTAATAACGGCGACATTTTCACCGTCGAGGGCTTTACCAAAGAAGGCGACATCCGTCTCGAAAACGGCAAGCTGCTGCCGAAGAACTGGGGCCACATGGCGCTGGGTTACGTCGATACGTCCTACGCTTCCCAAGGCAAAACCGTTGACCGGGTATTCGTCGCGATCGGAAATGAATCGTTCCGGCCGCGAACATGAAGCAGTGGTACGTGAGCCTTTCGCGCGGCAAGGAAATGGCGAAGGTCTATGTCGAGGACAAGCGGGAAGTGCGGGAAGCGATTTCAAAGGGTGCGGAACGTCTTTCCGCCGTGGAATTGACGCATACCAAGCTTCGTCCTTCGTGGCGGCAACGCCTCCATCAGTCCTGGGAAAGAAACCGCGTAAACCAATTCTTGAAGCAGCGCGCGGCGGCGGTCGGCGATTACTGGCGCGGCAGAGAGGACGGTGCGTTATGCCTGAGCCGAAAAGCAGGTTCCTGAGCAAGATTATCGACCCGAAAAGCGACAGATGAGACGAAGCCATTTACGAGCGAGCGCCAGCATGCGGCGCAAGCGCTTTAATCTCCACGTCGAGCGGCAGAGACGGCAGACATGCGGAAGGCTTCGGCTGGTCGCATTATGTCGGGCTACCGATGGAGGATGAAGGCGAGCAGGAAAGGCTCGTCGTTATCTTCGGCACGCGCGCGGTCGAGATCTGGGCCATAACCTCCGCGTTCTGGTCGAATGAAATCCGCGAAGGGCAACTGAACGGCATGCGCGAGCTGGCGACAACCGCCAAAGCGGCACTGCATGCAGTCCAGTGGCGATAGCGGGCCGGTCATCGTGAGCCGTTAAAACGTATCCCGACTTTGAAGAAATCCTGAAGGAAATCAAGGGAGAGGAGGGCCGAGAGTGAAGCTAGAGGCAGTTCTGGATTCACTGGTCGAGCTAGAGGATGACGCTTTAAGCAGCATCGAGACGCGCTGCCGGGAACTGAGAGCGTCGCATGACAAACAACGGAAAGAACAAGCACTGGAGGAGGCCAGGGCAATTTTGGTGAAAGCGGGCTTAAGCCTTAAGGATGTGGCCAAACCCCAGAAGAACGGAAACAAGGGCCCTCAATATCACGCCGGGCGGCAGTATCAGCACCCGGCCAACAAAACACTGAGTTGGAATGCGAAAGGACAAAAGCCAACCTGGCTGCGCGAGCTAGAGGCGCAGGGAGGAAAGGCTGTTGAACTGCCGTAAGGCAGACAGGAGAACCAATGAACACGCAATACATGCGGTCTTTTGTCGGGCGAAAGCCCGGCGTGGCATTAACGATTGTTGTCCTAGTGCTGGCAATGGTGCTGCCTGCGATGGCGAAGGACGTTTCCATTACGATTACCGGCGTCCTGGACGGCGGTTACGACCAATTTCACATGTTTAATGCGGGCACGAAGCTACGCGGCAACGGAGGTTGGGATATTAAGGGACAGCCTTTCATCCTCGTTTATACCTTCGACGATTCCAAGGGAAAGCTTTCGACAACGAACCCGAACTGTGCGAACACCGGATCAGGATGGTCAGGAGCTGGGGTTAACTCTCCGGGGAAAGCGGTGCTGACTATCAACGGCGTGACCTATAGGTTCGGCGAAAAATGGGCAGATGCAGGCATATGGAAAGATATAGCCAGTCACTGTGGAGGAAGCCGCCTCTTGATTCACGTCACGGAGTCGAAGGGCCTGATGAACTTCGCGCCAGGCGTTGACGTAATAATCAAGCCAGGGCAGGGCAGCCGTTCCCTGTCCCAAAATCCGGACTGGAAGGCGCCGTTTGCTACAACGAATGTGGACAACCAGACGAGCTGCTTTTTTATAGGGCATATGGGTGGCGACAGCGCGTGAAGCGAAGGGATGCTTCGACATCAAGAAAGTCGAGGTGCGTAGCGGTCAGTAAGAGCATGCGGCGGGGATATCAACGGTGGTATTCCCGCCGCTGTTCTTCACAGGCTTTCCGTTGCTGCATTATTCGCTGGGTGTGGAAGCCTTCAGAGACAAGGGCGGTCGCAACGGACGCAATCCGTATCCAGCGCCAGCGCTTGTCATTGTCTTTCACTAGCTCGCCGATGATGAGCGGCGAGAGTATGCCCGCCATCTTTATCCAATGGCCGGCGGAACCTGCGCCGATAGACGAGCTGCGCATGAGCAGAACTGCTGGATGCTCACTGCCGGTCCGGTGAGAGGCCTCCATATCTTTCAGGTTGTACTGCACGTGTTCCATTCGCGCATAAGTTACGGAGCTGGGAGGGTTCGGTCAAGAGGAGAGTCGCAAGCGCTGCGTCGCGACGGCGTGGTATTTCGCGTCCATCTCCACCCCGAGCCAGGGCCGCCCCAACATTTTGGCCGCCAACAGCGTGGAGCCTGAGCCCGCGAACGGGTCGAGCACGGTTCCTGCAACCGGTGAATAGCTCGCGATGAACGGTTTGAGAATCGCTATGGGCTTCTGCGTCGGATGCAGCTTGTTGCCCGGTATTCTCGTCCCACTGGACGACATCTGAAAGCGGCTTGGCGGTGCGCGGGATTTCCTTTCGCCAGAAGATAGGCGGACTCGTGCTGGCTGCGCACATGGCCTACCGAGGAGACATACGGCTTCGGGAAAGCGAAGTGACCGACAGGGCGAAACCCGGCAGCGCGGAAGGCCTGCATGAACCTATCGGCATGAGGCCATCCATAGAACGTCAGGCAGAAGCCATCGAGCGGCAAGGACGCGGTACATTTCCGCGAAAGCACGGTTTCAGCCAGGCATCATTATTGTCGTTGCTCGACCGCGCGGCCATCGCGTGGCTTATAGGACACGAGATAGGGCGGGTCGGTCAGGATGAAATCGACGCTTTCCGAAGGCAGGCCCGGCAGGAACTGGGTGCAGTCGGCATGGACGATGCTGTTGCGGAAACGGTGGGTCATGACCGGTGTCCTTTCTTTCCTGAAGCGACAGGAGAGCGGCCATCGCGGACAGCTTCTTGAACCTCAGCCCTGACGGTGACGAGGTGCCGTGGGCTATTTCAATCTCGCGGGATTCCAGGAACGTTACGGGCAGGTCGTCTTCGTAATGCATGATTTCGGCGGCTTCACTGATGGCCGATTCAGCGGCTTCGAGCGCTTTCAGCATCTGCTCGTGCACGTTGACGCGATGGACGATAGCGCGGGCGCGCTCCACCGGCAGGTCCGAGTCGATGGAATCGTCATAGTAGAAAGAACACACAGGCTGGGCTTCGCTCGCGTAAGCAATCATGTCAACTTCGTCGAGCTGCAGTTGAAGGGGTGCGGTCATAAGAACTTCCTTACAGATGAATGGGGGGAAACGGGGCGACACTGAGGCCGCCCCGGTGAGGGATTACTTGCCGTCCTTCTTGGGCATCGGACGCTTGTAGGTAAGCGTGTAGCCTTTCTCGGCTCCGCTCTTGGTGAGCGTGTAGTAGCCAGGTGCGAGGCTCGGTTCCTCGAAGCTCACCGAGATGTAGTGACCCCGGTCGTCTCCGCGTTCCCAGGCGACGCCGATTTCCTGGTTGCCGGAGAGGACGGTGAAGTCGGGGTGGTTGTCCTTCTGCTTGTCTTCGTTGCGCTCGAAAGTGACGCTGGCTTTGATGGCGAGGGTATCGAGTTTGCCCGTGAAGCCGGTTTCCGTGGTGGTGAAGCTGCCGATGATGAGTGCTGTCTTACGCATAAACTTTCTCCTTTTCGATTCGTGAGGCCGCACCATGCAGCCTCGTTTACGGCCAGATATCCGCAGGCGGTAAGCGAGTGGGTCATAGAATCTTGGAGCGCAGCGACCGCGAGGAATCGACCGAAGGGAGAGGGGAAGATTCGTTAATTGACCCTAGCGAGCGTCGCCTGCATCGTGGCCGTCATAAAACGAGCAGGCATGGCAATGCGTGCGCTGAGGGCGAAGAGGAGATGTGAAGGGGATCAGCGCGTTTGAATGGGCTGTTCAAGGCCGCGCGGGAAACACGGCGGGGGGTCGTATCATTGAGGAGTCATGAGCAAAGAGGAATTCCGGGAAATCGCGCATTCCGGAGGTCAAGTAATCATTCGGATAGGGCCAGACCCGCAAGGGCGGCGGGGATATCAGCAGACATGGACACATCAGCGGCCCGTCGCATCGGCAATTTTCGCAATCTACGCGCTTGCTCAAGGCGTTCCGGTTTGCGGATTACCGCTGGGTGGAATGGGCAGTCCGATGCCGCCACCTCCGTTTCCGGGTTGCTACATGGTATTTATCGGCTCCGACAGCGAGGGAAAGTTCGGGCACGAATGTCCGGCGTGCAAAGGTTACTGGCGCGACGAGGGCGGCACTCACTGTTGCCCATACTGTGGCATGCGAGAAGATATCCACGCGTTTCTGACAACCGCTCAGCAATCGTATATACAGCAATACTGCGGCGAAATGAGGGAGTTACTGCAGGCCGACCAAGACGGAGAGTACGTCATCGACATGGATGCGGTGGCTGACGCTGCCGGGAATAACGCCGAAAAACCTCCGTTCTACTATGCGGAGGAAAGCCAGCAGAACAAGTTCAAATGCAGTGCTTGCGGGGCCTATAACGACATTCTGGGAGTATATGGGTATTGTTCGAGATGCGGCACCCGCAATGACTTTCAGGAACTGTCTGAGAAGGTGATTCCGGCAATCCGAGAGCGAATTAACGCCGGCGGCCAGAATGAAACCTGTGTCAAGGATGCAGTCTCCGCTTTCGACTCCACCGTGGGGCAGTATGTTGCACAATTGCTTCGGCAGGTCCCGTTGACCAAAGCCCGAAAGAACAGGCTCGAAGGTAAGCGTTTTCAAAATCTTCGGCAGGTGCAGCAGGATCTGAATGACATATTCGGTATCGATATTCAGGACGGCATCAGCTCGGAGGATTTCGAATTCGCCAAGCTGATGTTTCACCGCCGTCATGTCTATGAGCATAAGGGCGGAGAGGCGGACGAAAAGTATATCGCCGATAGCGGCGACACTTCAGTGCGTCCCAAACAGGCCCTGCGAGAATCGCAAGAGTCTGCCCATCGCATCTCGGGCATTGTAGTGAAGATGGCAGCCAATTTGCACCGGGGTTTCCATGACATTCTTCCGGCAGACGATGGACCGATTAAGCAATACGAGAAGTGGAAGCCGAAGGTGGCTTCCAAGTCATAGCATCATTTCGGGGCTTCGCTGAACTGCTGCGCGCTCGACGAAGCTAGACGGGGCAGGCTCCTTTTCGGTCTGAGGGTCATCAGGCGCAACCTGACGCTCGTTCTTGTCGAGGTCGAGGGCGGCATTAAGCTGCGCTTGCTTCACCAGAAGCTCTTTCAGCCGCTGCTCGTGCTGGAAGGGGCGGTCAAGCTGCTGCCGGTACTCGGTCAATGCCTGCTCCTGCCGCTCGATTTCCTCCCGTTCCTGTTGCTGCCTGCGGTCCAGATTGCGAAGCACGTGCTCGATGCTCTGGGTGGTTCCGAGCGGGTTTTCCGGGTTGAGCTGGGCGCGGTAGGTGAGGGCACCCTTTACATAAACCTCCGGGTCGTTGTCGTGCCCCAGTGCGTGCCCACGGCTTAAGATTTCAAACCCTTTGAATTTTCCGCGCGCTTGGGTGGTCTGGTCATTGGCCCAGGACTGGATAACGGCGTTTAGCGCCTTCGCCGCTTCCTCACGTGCGCCCTTGCCGGAGAAAGTGCGGTTGCCGACCGTCATGGTGAACTCGTCACTTGAGTTGGCGTCACGGGTGGCGATGTCTGTCGCGATGCGCTCAGCCGTTTCGTGGGCGCGGCGGATATAATCAGGGAGATTTTTCACCTCCCAGCGGATCTTGTGCTGCTGGTTGAGGTGCGAGGCGCGCAGCTGGTCGAGCTTGCGGATTTCGGTATCGACTTTCACCTTTTCCATCACGGCCGGATTGCCGGACGCGATGGCCTTGATTTCGGCGTAGGTAAGCGCGCCGCCTTCGAGGTCTTCCGCCTGGCGCACGGTGACGCTGCCGTTCATGACCTGCTGGATGAACCTGGCTTTGGTTTCGAGGCATTGCCACATATACGCATCAAATGAACCTTCAGTGACATAGCGGTATATATCAACCTTTTCGTTGCCGTTGCCCTGCCGCAGGATTCTGCCTTCGCGCTGCTCGATGTCGCGGGGCCTCCACGGTGCGTCAAGATGGTGCAGGGCCTTAAGTCGCTTCTGAACGTTGGTGCCTGCGCCCATTTTTTCCGTGGAGCCAAGGAGGATGCGGACACTGCCGGCATTCACGGCATCAAACAGTGTCTTTTTCTGCGCGTCGGTGTCGGCGTCATGGATATAGGCGATTTCCTTAGGCGGTATGCCATGGGCAATGAGCCGGTCGCGGATTTCGTCATAGACGTTGAAGCGGTCAGGATGGGGAGTGGAGAGGTCACAGAAGACGAGCTGGGTGGAGCGCTTGTCCTTAGTCTCCTCCCACGTCCTGTAGATGCGGCTGATGGCTCGGGATATCTTGGTATCGATGTTTTCATCGACAGCCGCCTCCGACCAGGCGCATGTCGAGCGCGGCTTTCCGGCCGTCGCCAGTAATCTTGAGCATGTTGTCGGTCCGCGGGTCTACGCCGCCGTTTCTGAGCCTCTGCGCGCGCTCCACGAGAGTTCCGACAAATTCCTTGAGTGCTGGCGATGCCGGGGCGGCGACGATATGAGGCTTGCCGCCTTCCATCTCGGGCTTCGGCAGCTTCAGCATGTCCGCCGTCTGCACGTCGGCGAAGGTACGAAACATCGAAAGCAATTCGGGCAGGTTCACGAACTTCGCAAAGCGCGTGTGCATCCGGTAGCCGGAGCCGTCCGGGGCGAGTTCGAGCGCGGTGACCGCTTCGCCGAAGTTGGCGGCCCAGGCGTCAAAGTGCTCGACGCCCGTGGCGGCGATGAGTTCGGGTGCCAGGTACCGCTGCAGCGTATACATCTCGGCCATGGTGTTCGATATCGGCGTGCCGGTCGCAAATACCGTACCTCCGCCACGCTCGCGCGAGATACCGGGTCTTCATGTACATGTCGAGGGCGCGGTTGCTCTCGGTGTTGGGCAATCCGGCGATGCGGTTCATCTTGCTTACGAATCCGAGGTTCTTGAACAGGTCGGACTCATCGACGAACAGGCGGTCGATGCCCAGTTGCTCGAAACGTAACCGCATCGTCCTTGCGCTCGCGGTCGGCGCGCTCTTTCAGCTTCGCTTCCAGTCGCTTCTTGGCCTTCTCCAGTTCTTTGACGATGCGGCGCGTGTCGCCTTTCTCGGCCTTCGCCTCGCGGATGGCGTCTTCGAGTTGCTCCTTCTGCTTGTCCGACGAAGCGGGTGAAAGTCTCATCCGAGACCGGCAGCAGCTCGAAGGATTTGTGCGAGACGATGACCGCGTCATAGTTGCCTGTGGCAATTCGGGACATCGCTTTCTGGCGATTGCCTGCCGCGAACGCATCCTTTCCCGCAACGAAGATATGCGCATGAGGGTAGAGGGCCATGAACGCCGCGCCCCATTGCTCGACCAGATGGTTTGGCACGACAATCATGGGCTTCTGTGCAAGTCCCAGCCGCTTCATCTCCATCGCTGCGGCGACCATGACATTGGTCTTGCCCGCTCCAACGACATGCGCGAGCAACGTATTGTCGTTCTGCAAAATTCGCCAGACGGCGTCCTTCTGATGCTTGTCCAGGTCGTTCTCCCGCAGCATGGTGCGGTTCATGCCGGGGAAGGTCAGGTGCGAGCCGTCGTAGGTGCGCAGGCGCAGATTGTTGAACGTGTCGTTGTAATAGCGTGCGAGGCGATGCGCGCGTTCCTCATCCTTCCATACCCACTCGCTGAATTTTTCCTTAAGCTTCTGTTGCGCTTCGCGCGCTGCAAGCGTCTCCTGCTGGTTGATGACGCGGGTGTCCTTATCAATCTGGTCATAGATGGTGGGCGTGCGGCCGTTCAGCGCATCCTCGATAAGGTCGGTCGCCCGTGCGCGCGCCGTGCCCCAGGTGGTCGTGTTGCTGACTGCGGATTTGACGGAGCTGTCGAGCGTGAGGCTCCAGGTGGCGATCGCGCCGGAATGGTTGACGGTAACAAACGACTTGGGCGCATCGAGCGTTTCGCAGATGAAATCCCGGATGTCGCTCGTGGGTATCCATGCGGCTCCCAGCCTCGCGCTGATATCGCCGGGCAGGAGATCGGCGGGCTGAACGGCTTTCAGCGCCTCGACGTTGCGTCGAAACCCAGGGTCGAGCGCGGCGGCGGATTCGGCGGTCTTGAGTTTCGCGCGGACATTGCCGCTTAGGTAGCGGTCGGCCGTCTCCCACTCGTCCTCCTTCGGGGTTGCGGTAGACAAGGCCGTCAAGCTCGCGCTGCAGCTGTTTGTCATTGCGGCCGGTGAGGCCGGTCATGCGTTCCCAGTCAATGCCGCCGGTCTCGTTCAGCGAAATCGCGAGCGCTTCGGCTGCGGTCTCGACATGGGTCGCGGGCCGGTAGCGCTCCAGCGTTCTGCGCTCAAATATCGCGGTCTTGCGCGCGCGCTTCGTTTCGGGGTCGTAGTTTTCAAGCGAAAGCAGGAGCGGGAGGTCCGGGTCTCCGGCAAACGCGCGGAGATTTTCGCGGGAGGAGAGGGGGCCGTTGCGGTATGACAAAGGCGTCGTACATCCGGTTCAGTAGCCTGCGGGCCTCGATGATGTCGGGCTCGGGGGCATCCTCAAGCTGAGTCTTGAAGACGTAACGCACGGCGTCGCGGACGGCCATCATGCCCTTGACGCGGGCGGCGATAGAGGCGGGGAGGGTGAGGGGCTCGAAGCTGTCGCCGCTGCGGATGAAGAGCTGGCCGTCACGCTCGGCAAAAGCTCCATCCTTGACGCCGTCAAAGCTCTCAGGCTGAAGAACGGGCCGGGGAGGGGCCCTTCCTTTGTCCTTAGGCGATGAATGCGCCTTCCGGCAGAGACGTGATGGCGCGGCGCAAAAGCTCCGGGCGTGAGCTCGCCCTCCAGCGTCGGCTCCGCCCCGCGATACATCGTGCCGCTCAGCTTCATCTTGCCCAGCATCATTTCCGGGTGATGGGCGAAGTATTCGTTGACCTCGATGGGGCCGTCTTCGGTGTCGATGGTTTCAAGCTTGCGCCAGGCATGGCCTGCGGGTTCTGCTCCGGGGGCGCGCTTGCGCAGGAAGAGGATGTCGGTCGTCACTTCCGTTCCGGCATTGCCCTTTGAATGCCGTATTAGGCAGGCGTATCGCCCCAAGCAGGTCGGCATGTTCGGCAAGATAACTGCGAACCGTATCGTCCTGCTTGTCCATGGTGTAGCGGCTGGTAATCAGCGCCATGACACCGCCGGGCTTGAGCTTGTCTGAGCGACTTGGCGAAGAAATAATCGTGAATTGCGCGCGTGAGCGGGCGCTTGTAGGACGGGTCGTGGACGGCGTAATCGCCGAAGGGAACGTTGCCCACCACCGCATCGAAGTAATTGTCCGGAAGGGGCGTTTCCTCGAACCCTTTTGCAAATATGGTGGAATCCGGATAGAGCTTGGCTGCGATGCGGGCGGTGAGGGAGTCAAGCTCGATGCCGGTACGGTGGCTGCCGGGCATCAGCTCCTGCGGCATCAGCCCAAGGAAGTGGCCTACGCCCATCGCGGGCTCCAGGATCTCCGAGCCTCCTGCGAGCCCCAGGCGCTGCATTGCCTGCCAGATGGCGGATATCACGACAGGCGAGGTGAAGTGCGCATTGGGAGTCGAGGCGCGCGCCGATTCGTATTCCTCATCGGCTCAGCGAGCTCCTTTAGTTCCTTCGCGGTCTGCTTCCATTCCTGCGAAGGATGCCAGTCGAATGCGCCTGACATCGCTCCCCAGCCGGCGTAGCGGGCGAGGACGGCTTTCTCCGCGTCTGTGGCGTCGCGATTCTCCCCTTCGAGTTTCTTTAAAGTCCCGATGGCCGCAATATTGTCGCGAGCCTTTTGATGAAGACTTCCCTCGCCGATGCGGTGGGATTCGTCTATTCGGAAGTCACGAGACGGGAAGAGGGTGGGCTCAGGGTCGGGGTCACTGACGATGATTCCTGCGGGCGGGCTTGGGTCTGCGGCATCCGCCATTCTTCGGTGGCCAATTCCCACGCTTCCTGATATGGCATTTTCCGGATGCAGACGAATTCGTGGAGCAGATCCACCGTCCTCTTCTCGGCGTTCCTCAATGCCTTCGAGAGCTGGCCGGTCCGGGTGAGTTCCCCGACCATCTGCGGCCGGTACTTCAACCAATGGCTGTGAATTTCTCGGCGTAAGCGGGTGGTTTGCGGCATCGGAATCCTCCATCGGCAAGGCGGGCGCATCTGGATAAGCGCCCGGTGTCGCTGGATTTATAGAGGCCTCTGCGAAAAGGTCAAGCTGATTCGGATGCCGCGCCTTGGGCGCAGGGGTCCGGTAGATTGGTGGCATGGATTTTCTCGTGTGGGTTGCGTCGGCCACTCTAGCGAGCGGCGCGGATTTTGCAAGGCCATCGATGAAAAGTTCACGCACTGGAATCGCTCCTTGTCTTTAGGGAGGCGAGCTCCATGCCGCCTCGCTTGCGGCCAGACACTGGCAGTCGCCAAGTGAGCGGGTCATAGCATTTTGCTGCGCGAGGAAGCGCGCCTTTCAGCGCGGGGAAAATGCGTCATTGACCCTAGCGAGTGCGACTGCACCCTGGCCGCACCTAAAGCGGCGGCATGGGATAGCGGCGGAAATCAAAGTGACAGTGTGCGGAAATCGAGCTCGTTGGATGGCGGTTCAAGTGGGGCTGGGAAACACGGCGGGGGCGCTATCATGGATAGATGATTGGCGAACAAGCGGCAGTCAAAGCCGAGGAGATGGATACCACCATACGCATCGCTGTCTATCATGAGGCAGGTCACGCTGTGGTAGCGGCTGCGCTGGGAATCGGGTTGCGGGCGGAAGGAATAATGGTCGGTGCGGACGCGCGGGGTCTGGCTTGCATCTGCAAGGAGCCAGACGGCACGGACGCATCCCGAGAGCGCATTATCCTGGCGATGTACTCTGGAGCATTTGCCCAGAAGGCCTTCTGCCAGAAGCACGGCTATTCCTTTCCAGAAGAGCTGGGCGTCATCTTAGGCGGAGACGCGACGGAAGCGCGAGGAATAGAAACGAAGTTTTCCTGGGAGTATCTTGGCGCGAGGAGCATCCCGCAGGTGGATGCAATACTCCAGCAGGAATCGAACCAACTCGTCGCCGCTCACTGGCCTGCCATCGAAGCGGTTGCCGAGATGCTGGCGACCAGGCAATGGGAATCGCTCAAGCCGCTTAAGAGCGGCGGAGAATGGTCGAAAGCGTCGCTGGCGAAGTACGTGAGCGGCGAGGAACTGGTTCAAATACTTAAACGATTCAACATTGATGCGGTTTGCGTGCTGGAGTGCTGAAGGGAAGGGCCAGGCGCGGAAGGCTCACGTTTCAACCGATGCCCTGGCTGCTACCAAGCCAATAGCAAGCGAGGCTGATCTCGTCAGGAAAGTCGAGTTACGGCTTTACCGCCCGGTACTATCATTGGCGTGGATAGGGATGACTCGAAAAGCAATCAGAGGTCGGGTTGTTTGCGCAAGGGTCGGTAGAATATTCAATTTTGGATTCGGGGAACATTGCCTTAAGGAAAATTGGCAGCACTGCAGCCATTATGGCGAGGTTCCGTTTCGCCATTGGCGTCATAGCCACGGACCGCACCGGAGCGCTCGGCGGCCCCTGGCCACGGTCAGCTACGCCGCCTAGATTGCCGAGCATTCGGTTCGGACCATCCAGCGTCAAATGGCCCTTAAACATGCGCGGATGCTGCGGGGTATAGTCTCCCGCCTGGCTCTCGCCTTCGATGGTCGTCGAACTTACGAATTGTCCGTGAAACAGAACCGTTCCGTCTTTCCACGAATGGGTATCGATCCAGGTGACCTTTACCTGATCGCCTGTTTGTAGAATCTTGAAGCGGTTTACAACACCGGGAAATTGGGGCAAGTTCATGTGCCATACGCCATCAAGGCTTGGCTGCTTCGCCGGTACTAAGGACGGTCCGGTGTTGAAGATTGCATGCCACGGATTTTGAAGAGTCTTGGTGGTTTTGCTCGGACAGGACCACACGGATTCCCCTTCAATCCGGTTGCCGTTCACCTTTCCCGTATAGACGACATGCAGTCCGGTCGTAAAACCAGAGGTATCGTCGCGAATAATCACAACGCCACTCGAATCCCATTTTTCTACTTTAAGGGTCCCAGCGACATGAAGACCCGGCCAGTCCATCTTGCCTTGCATGCCATTGAAGGTCCATGTGCTTGCGCCGTATTGGCCTGTAGAACACTGGTCAGCATCGCATTCGGCCATTGATGCTGGAATGGACTGCGAAGAGCCTACTGCTTGGAAAGCAGCGACGAAAATCAGAAGAACTACAGCGCAGCGAGACATGATTTTGCCCCCGGCATATTTTGCCACGTTTAGTGGTCGTCGTCGGAATTGCCTAGATGGTGACAGGCATCCGAATTCCCAGCGGCACAAGCGTTTTGCCAACTGTGGATTAAGGTGTCCGATTGGCTGGGTTGCGCGGTGCTATCCGATCCTCCCGCCACGTCGCCGATCAGGGCGCCGAGCAGGATTCCCAGCATAAGTTCGCCCGCGACATTCTGCTGTTGCTGGCGTTGCTGGATGACTTTGTTCATCGCAGCCTCGTTGACGTTTTGAATGCCCATCGCTTCCTTCTGAAATGCGATCTCGTCATTTTTCTGCGTCTCTAGCGTTTGCTCTGCAGTGATTTGGTCTGCCTTAAACTTGGCTTCCCAATAGCTTGCCTTCGCCGAATCTCTAGGAAAAGTGCCGTCTTCGTACATTCTCCAAAGGGTACCTTCCGCGTGCGCATTTCCAGCCGCTGCCCCTTCTTGGGCATACTTTGTCGCTTCGCGAATATTGCGTATGACGTGATAGCCCTTGTAGTACACAACGGAAAGAACGCCTTCCGCCTCCGCGTTCCCCTTATCAGCGGCGATGCGCATCCAGCATATGCCGGCGTCATAGCGATTCGCGTTCATTGCTTCCGTGCCACGGTACAACGCTTCCTCCGATGACATCACATAGGACTTGCACGGGAGACTGGGGTCGAGAATGCTGTAGTCGGTAGGAGCCTGCACAGTCGCTCCCCAAACGGTATGGGGAGACCTCCCTCCAAAGCCCGCCCACGTCCACGTGACTTCGCCTTTGATTTGGTTGCCGACTATTTTGCCGGTATAGAGCGCAGTAAGTCCGGGTGTGTTCCCCCGGACATCACGGCGGTGGATGATGATGCCATCGAGGTCGAACTTTTCGACTGTGAGGTTGGCTATCGCCCCGCTGTTTGGCCACCGCCCCTCCCCGGTGGCGCCATTGAACACCCACGTCCCGCACTGCCCGGCCTCGCACTGGTAAAGCTTCTGCGGCATGTGCAAGGGAACGGAGCCGGACTTAAATTGCCAGACCTGATCGCTGCGATGCGGGGGATTGGGTACTTCCTCACCATTGTTCGGCCGTTGCGAGAGTGGCAGATTCGGTTGAAAATCACCTTGCGCGATCGAGAACAGCGAAAGCGCGAAAATAACGGCAATCAGTGATGCCAGGAAGAGCAGTGGGGTGAAAAGTTGACGGGTGCCATGCATCGCTACCGGATGTTCTGACATGTTCGACCTCTTAAGGAACTTCGTAAAATGCCGCAACTGCTACGAATGATCGGGGCCCGTATAAACCTGCAAACACAAGTCTTTGGCCTCTGTTTCCTGACGCTTTTTCACGCGCGCCGCAAATGCCATCTCCGGTGAAACGGGATGAAAACGGATGATGTCCAGTGAAGAGTCTGTTTCCTAAATTAATTTTCCGGTCCCGCAGATAGGGAGGGCGGGCTGTTTCCCGTGGCCCGTCCCCCGGTTGACCGACGCGCTCCCACATCTGGTCAAGCGCGATCAGGATCGCACAAATGTCTATAAAGTTCAACTACTTGTCCTTGTAGTTCACATACTTGGGGGTAGGTCCATCCCGTGTTAGCGTCGTGCTTTGATCACCTTTGATGGCAGACACTTACGGGCAGCGCGGGCTCTCCTTGGATGGACACAAGAGGAGCTGTCGAAAAAATCCAAGGTCGCTCTGGGAACGATAAAGCGGCTTGAGGGATTCAATGGGCCTGTGGACGCGCGCACGGAAACGCTTCGGAAGATTACAGCCGTACTTGAGAAGGCCGGCGTGGAATTCCTGAACGATGACCAGCCTGGCGTGCGCCTGAAGAAAAAGTAAGGGCTGCCGGGGTCCGGCAGCCCCTCAAGCTAACCACGCGTCCTTAACGTCCGCGGCTCTGAGACTTCAGCTCGGTGATTGCCTGAAACGCCTGGCCTGAAAGCTGCGCGAGGAGCGCGAGGTCGGTCGGGCTGAAGCTCGTCGTTTCCTTCCACTCGCCGCTTGCATCGTCTTTGTAGCTGTTGCGAATCGTGGTGTTGAACATTTCACCTTTCTCAGTCTTATTCCGCCAGACGCTGACTTCGACTCCGCCTTGCTTGAACGCTGCGGCAGGACGGGCGCCGACCTTGTGATCTTCTCCTTCGCTCGGCACACGGGCAGCACTTGATTGAGACATGATTTCCTCCATTGGTTAACGGTTGTTTGCGAATGGAGTATAGGGAGCAAAATGCAACTTGCAAGCGCATTTCTAAGGATTTTTGACACCTATTGCGAGTATGAGCCGCAAAGCTGAAAAGAAGACATGAGCGTGGCGCATCCCAATGACAAGACGGGATTGCGGTTGATGCTGAGGAGGTAGCGCCGGCGCATAGGAAAAGCCGCGCAACAGTTTCAAAGGCATGTTTGTTTCGCTGAAAGCGTGCTTACTGTCTGACTAGTATTAATTGCACCTCACGCCCGAGACCCGTCATGGCCGCATATAATCCTGCATTGGTGCTCACCGTATAGGAATAAGAAGGTGACGTAGCACACTCCTGCAGCAGAGTGGTATTCACGCTGGTACCAAACCCAATCGTAAAGATGATGTTATTGGCCGGATCGTTATTCTTGAACGCATTACAGACCGCAAGCGTGCTGGCATCAAGCGCTTGCGCAGGAGTGTCGCCAGGAGGAATATATAGGTTCGCACCTTGAAAACCATAGGCGTTATAGTCGTGAGGATCAGTAGTGTCCATGCTGTTCTGGCCGCTCGTTACCAGAATCATGATTTTCTTGCGACCGGGCAGATTATAGTCCAGCGGCAGACCTGTAGTGCTCATAAAACTGCTCCACGCGTCCCCTCTCCAGCGCGGCGACAGCAGCCGCCATCCCCAGGCCACGCCGAGATTCATCAGCACATCGGACGATGTGGAGACGCTAAGGCCGCTGACCGCATTTAAAAGAGTCGTCTGGTCATTCTCATCGGTCGTGATCTGGGTCGGGCAGCCCGCATTAGGATTAATGGACGTAGAGTGTGTATTATCATAAGCGTTAAATAGCGTCGGACCACCACTGCTTGGGTCGTCCTCCGCGATATCGTAGCTGAGATTCGGCGGCAAAAGGCCGTCCAGCGTGTCATCACGTGCCAGCACACAGCCCGACCAACCCATGGGAATCGTGCCGGCGTTCATCCAGCCCGGATGCCCGGTACCGATATTTTCAGCCCCTGCGAAGGGGACGATGCCAGCGTAAATCGCACTGGGATCCTTACCAAAGAAATACGTAATCAGGTTGTCCAGGGCATTCTGCACCACCTGAATCCTGGGAATACCCTGATCGATGGCCATACCCATTGCCGAGGAAGTATCGATGACATATGCAAACTCGCTTCGGTAGGCGCTCAGGACAGCAACCTGACTGAAGGCGGAAACGGGGACGGAACTGACACCCAGGATATTCAGGAAGTTGGTCGGGTCTACCGAGTTGGCGGTGAGGTCAACGCCAAGGGCAATAGGTTCAACGGCGTCTTTTGTCACAATTTGTTCAATGTCTAATGTGACGGGGCTTGACTGCAGGTAGCCGTCGGGAAAATTCGCATTGAAAAACCGTGCCCCCTGCAAATCTAGCCATTGGGTGCGAGATCCGTCGAAGCTGGGATCGTAAAGCGAGGCTTCGGCCACCAAATCCAGACCAGCCGCGTCAAGCGCCGACTGCATTCTCGCCTGCACCGCCTGCGCGCGTGAATAGTCGACGGTAACGCCTACCACAACTACAAAGAGAAACAGCGCTATGCCCACCAGGACGAGTACAGCGCCGTCTTCGCGCCGCAGCAGCTTTAAGCAATGGGTTCGTAGCATAGGGTTCATGGGGAAGGTGCCTCCGTGCAGGGCGGACTGGGAAGGTTAGCAATGGCAAGCGGCTCACCACGGGGCGCAAATACAGCAACGCGGTAGAGAGGCGGCAGGCCAATCAGAAAACCGATCACATTTGTGATAGGGGCGTATTGATAGTAGGTTTCGCTAATAATGAATTCCTCACCCGGCCTGATGGAGAAGCTGCCAGGTATGCCGGATAAGTTAGGCACACCACCCGGCGCGCCAATCTGGCTGGACTCGGCCAGGCCGCCGCCTTTGCACTGCCAGTTCACGATAGGGCTGCCGGCATTCACCGGATAGCTGATGTCATTTATATATTCCACGTAGTTTGTGCCTGTCGTATAGGGATACAATATGATCGGCATTGCGTTCAGAAGGTGAGGTATATACTGGCCGGACAGCGCGGTTGTGAGATGGTTTGCCGTAATGGCTTCCGCGATGACATCGGTGGCTCTATCCATTTTCTGGCCAATGAGTATGTACCGTGTAACCTCTACCCCACCGAAAAACAATATAATCAGCAGTGGCAACGCTATCGCGAATTCAATGAAGGCCACCCCCGAACTGCATCTGCTGAAGGCCCTTACCCGGCCAAGGGAATGCAACAAGGGCTGACAATTCATGGAACAACCTGCGAAGGTTCGTTCTGGACGATCGAACTTGCGGTAATTTCATAGGTGCCATTGCCATCCGCACCAAGCAAAGGCCACAGGAACGGGGTGGAGACGTGCCAGGGATAGCTAACCGAATACACCACGACATCTTTGGGCGCGCCGAAGTTCTGCACGCATTGAGGAGGCGAAGGAGGAGGCCCGGGTATATTGGAGCAGATTACCGGCGGCAGTGCGGTGCCCCAGTCTGAATAGTCTGTGACATTGATTTGGAGCTGGCTGGGATTGAGCAGTCCGCCGACGCGGGCAGCAAGAATCCCCTGGATGGTTTGCAGCTGGGTTTCGCCTGGCACCGCATAGAACGTCGAGCCTTCCCTTGCCGCGATGGTGACAGCGTTTTGCAGTACGGAAGATCCATACATTACCAGCGAATATTCGACGATGCCCATGACAAAAAGCAGCAATACCGGTATGACAATAGCATACTCAATGGCCGTAGAACCGCAGGTACACAGCAAGGGGTCTACCAACCACCGCTTTCCGCGGTTGCCTGGATTGTCTACTGCGCGGCTATTAGGTCTGCGGCGCATAATGCCGTTGATTATCGAGCTCATTAACCACTGATAATAGTGACTGGCAACGATATATGTTAGTCTAGACAATGCTATATCATATACTCATTAATAAATAGTGAATGGTATCCTATCAAATAGCCTAGAACTGTCAAGCGCTGCCCCTTGCTAAAGGGTACTTAGTTACACACGGACATGCACATGCCTGTTATATACTTATATCTATGGGCGTCCCTATGCCGAAAGGCTGCGGCACAATAATAATATAAAGGGCCGTCTCAGTTCACTTTCCCTCGGAGACACATAGCGGACTGTAATATAATCTTCACTATTATTGGCTATACTGGCCTAGCATTTCTGCCGTAGGATGCTTATTGTAGTATCCGTCGAAATAAAGGGGTGTTTATGGGCGAGATTCCATTTCCTATCGAGGATGACACTAAGCCGCCGCAACCGGCCTCAGAATATGTAAAAGGGGTACATATTCCGGCGCTTCCACCTGGAGAGCATGTGCATAGTCACGGCCCAGCGCTATCTACGCCGCGAGCTACTGATAGGCCGGCTGCCAAGCGGGTGCCGCTGCGTCCCCGATAACCAATCGATAATGACTAATAGACGCGGCGAAGCGTATTGCCGTGAAATGCTACAGTGCCAGTAAGAGAGACAAAGTAAGAAGCCGAGCCAGCTACCTCGCTGCCGTCCTCGATCCTGTTGCCAGCCTGGCATTGATCCAACCGCCGACATGGCAGTCACCAGTTCGTAGTGAATATCAAAGAGCAAAGGTTACCCGAAGCTGTCACATTGTAAGTTGCAACGGAAGCGATCATGGAGGTGGCGCAGTTCGGGGTATAGCTTGACGTGGCGGTAGTAAAGCTTCTTACCCGGCCTGTTGCGGGAAGTCCGTCATCGATTTTGCTGTCAAGACTCGCCGCTTGATCTGCTGTCAGTAAGGGGCCTGAGGTGAGAAAGCTATTGTTGCCCCCCCCGAAGATAAGCACATTCCCATAAGACCCCGGGTAATAAATGGTGCCGACGCCCATAGCGGCGGGTGGCACTACCCAGACAACGGAGAAACCGCTGCCTCCGATGCTTCCTGCGGGAACATTGGTGCCGATGGTGGCGCCGTCTACTCCCGCAGAAGAGGCAACGCCGCTGAGGCGCTGATTAAACATTCCTGCGTAATATAGGTGCTGCCAGAAGCGGAAAGATTCGTATTCATAGCCTGCGGAACCAATCTCGCCGTCACCGTTGCCGGAGCACGTGCCACTGGTGCCTCCCCGGAATTGCAGCCACTGCTGTCTACTCCCCATTGCGCGGTGGCGGTCGGCATATCCCCCGGCAGTGCCTGGTATTGCTGCTTGAAATTATTAACGGCGGTGATGTAGTTGTCCGCATCGGTAGCTACCGTTTGCAGCTGGGAAGTCGTAAGCAGGGCCCGTCCCAGAACGACGCCGCCAACGATCAGGCCGATAATGACCAAAACTATCGCCATTTCCATCAGGGTGAAGCCTGCCACCGGCCGGGTGTTCATATATGGCTTCGTTGGTCCAAGGCGTTGCGCATTAATAGGTTCCCGGAAATATAACTAGCTGCTTTCTCAACGGCAACAGATTTGTCGAGGAAACGCTGACGAGCCTCATTGGACGTAGAGAAGATATATCCCTCAGCTATGCCGTTAACTGTTTCTAAACTTTTTCAGGGTATGCTCCTGCGCACTTATGAGGATGCGCCGGGGCTTCACTTTAATACAGATCAGCATTCTGCTGGTAATAGCCTCGCTGGTGATGGTGGCCATACTTCCCAGCACCCGGTCCAATCTGGCAAGCAACAGCGCGACCGTCACTAAGATGAATAGTGTCGTTACCGCCCTGCGCGCTTACATGGCGGTCAACGGAAATTATCCCTGCCCGGCGGATGCCAGCCTCGCGATCAGCAGTAGCAATTACGGCGTCGCCGCCGCCAATCCCAACACCACCAACAATTGCGCAGGCGGCACACCGGCAGCCAATTACACCGACGCTACCAACAACATCGCCATCGGTATGATTCCAGTGCGCGCGCTGGGGCTTTCAAACGACTACGCGCTTGATGGCTTCGGACGCACGATTACCTATGCGGTGGACACCAACGCGGTAGGCTGCTGGCCGTCGCGTAACATTACCGGGAAAATCACCGTCACCGACAACGGCATTCCCAACAGCACTCCCTTTGTGCTGGTAAGTCACGGCGCGGACGGCCACGGAGCTTGGATACCGCTTCCAGGAACTTCCGGCACTGCCGTGCGGCTCAGCAAAGGTTCTACCGACACCGATCAGCTGACCAACGCACATGTGGACTCCAGCTTTAATCCCACAACTACGCTTGCCAATTTCGTCCGCAAACCGCAGACTGGCACGTTTGATGATCTGGTCGTCTATTCCAGTCACCTATGGGCTATGAGTGGATTGCCTTCTGGCTACACATTCGCGACACCTACCGTCACCGGCCCAAGCAGCGGCACTTATATCCTCAACCAGTCGCTTAATTTCGTGGCTACCTATCCCACTGCTGTGACGGTCGCTGGCTCGCCCTACCTTTCGGTGACGGTGGGTGGTAACACGCGCACGGCCAGCTATTCCAGCGGCAGCGGCAGCACTGCGATTACGTTCAGTTATAAAATCGCTCCCAGCGATTACGCCTCATCTGGCATTTCCGTCACCTCTCCCATCAACCTTAACGGCGGCAGCATCACCAGCAGACTCGCAATGCTACGCCACCAGCTTCACCGCCCCAACTCTCACCTCCCTTGTGAGCGCCCCCTCCGGGGTGACGCTCGATACGAATAACAGCGGTAGTATTGCTGCCTGCCTTTTGTCCGGTCATGGTTGTATCGATATTGTGGATACTTTCAATGCCGTACTAAAAAAATGGAACGATACCGCTACTCCCACCTATAAGTACAGCGCCGGCAGCTACGGAACTGGCAACAGCAATTTTGCCAATCCCGCCCTTAACACCAACGACAATACTGCCGGTAAGTATTACAACTACATCCCGGATACCGGAAACAACCGGATAGTGCAGTGGGTCACCGCCAGCGTTCCTGCCTATAACGCGCAGTTCGGCTCATCCGGCACGACCGCCGGGCTGTTTAACTCCCCCATGGGAATAGCGCTCGATACGTCCACCAACTGCTCCGGCACGGCCTGCCTTTGGATTACAGACACCGGGAATAACAGATTCCAGAAATGCTCCGTCAATATGTCTGGCGGCGCCGGCAACTGCAGTATCTATGGCACCGGCAACTACAACGGCCTGGCGCTTTCGACCCCCACTGGCATCGCAGTGGACTCTTCCGCCAACGGCTATATCATCGACAGCGGCAATAACCGAATCGTGAAATTCAACAGCACGGGCGTCTACCAAAGCACCATGGGGAGTTATGGAAGCTATAACAATTCCACTTCTGGGGCCGGGTCCTTCAACAACCCCACCGGCATTACACTCGATACCACGACCAACTGCTCAGGATCCACCGCTTGCCTGTGGATAGCCGACACGGGAAACAACCGCATCCAGCAGTGCTCCACCGATATGAACAGCGCCCACTGCACGGTATTCGGCACAGGCGCCTTGAACAGCCTGACGCTCAGCAATCCAGCGGGTATCGGCCACGATTCAGCCAACAACATCTTCGTGGTGGATATGAACAACGATCGTATCGTGATATTCACCAGTGCCGGTGTGTACAGCACTACCTTCGGCAGCTACGGCACCGGCATTGGCTTCTTCAATTTCTAGGACGTTCAAACCGGCAAATGATACGAATCATTTCGCCGATAGGCTGTCGGGTAGAACTCGCAGCGAAGCACAATAACGATCACAGGGATATTCGATGTCGACGCAGGTATTGACCGATGAGTCTACGCCGCTACCTTCAAAGATCACATTACTGAAGGTGATTTGCTCTCCCGAGTTAGTGAGTCCGCTTGGGAAATAGAATAGGTATCCCGCGCCCGAGCAGTTGGTGCATTGAAGAATGCCCCCTGTCCACGTGACCGCCCAAGCCTGACTGGCCGGCTTCGAGCCGGGCACGGGCACGCTAGAATTGAACTTCTGATTTGGACGAGAAAAGGAAAGTGGGACATAGATCCTCTGCACTGCTTGCGAAGCCATCATAGCCCTTCAGGGTGCGCGCTTTCGCAATTCAAGCGCTAAAATGTTCGCAGTGCGACGATGCAGGTGGCAGACCGATGATCGCTACGGATGAGGGATAAATGTGCACAAGACCACTAGTCGGAAAATCGTGCTTGGATCGGTGGAAGACGCGGGCGATTCTCGTTCATCGAATCTCAGGCCCCATGCCTTGTCGATCCTGTTTCTTTTTCTGGCGTGGACTATGGCTTCAGCGCAAATTCCGTCACTGCCTGCCGCAGCGGAAAAAGGGGATATCGGCGCAGTCTCGCAATTAATTGCGAATCATGCCGACATAAACGCTAGTGATGATATGGGAGCCACGGCGCTTTTTTGGGCGTGTCGCCGCAACGACACAAATATGACTCGCGTGCTTCTGGCGGCCGGTGCCAATCCTAATCTGGAAGTGTCGCAAGCTGCCTTTGCCCCTGCCCCAGGCGGTCCGCCTTGGGCACTCCCACCCGACCCACGACATCGTCGATTCGCTATGACCTGCTCCCCGAGAAATAGGCCATAGGAAAAGAGACTTCTTCCATGTAGGATGGCCCGCCAGGGCCAGAGGAGGAGTCGTGAGAAAGAGTCGATTCAGCGAAGAGCAGATCATTGCCGTCCTGAAGGAGTCGGAGGCCGGGGTGGAAACCGGAGAACTGTGCCGGCGGCACGGGATAGCGAAGGCGTGTTTCTACCGGTGGAAGAGCAAGTTCGGGGGGCTGGAACTAAGCGAGGCGAGGCGGCTGCGGCAACTGGAAGAGGAGAATCGGCAGTCTGAAGCACATCGTGGCCGAGCAGGCGGTAGACATCCGGGCGTTGAAGGCGGTGGTCGCAAAAAAGTGGTGAGCCCACAGGCACTGCGAGAAGCGGTGCTGGTGATGCAGGTCGAGGTAGAGCTGAGCCAGCGACGGGCCTGTGGGCTGATGGAACTGTATCGGGGGACGTGTCGCTATCGGAAACGCAAGAGCGAGGACCAGCCTCTGCGGGTGCGGCTGCGCGAGTTGGCGGAGGCCAGGCGTCGGTTCGGTTACCGCCGTCTGCAGATTCTGCTGGAGCGTGAAGGCTGGCAGGTGAACCACAAGCGGGTGTACCGGCTGTACGTGGAGGAGAAGCTGTCGCTGCGGCGCAAGCGTGGACGGAAGCGCAGCACGGTGCGCCAGCCGCTGCCGGCAGCCGTGGCCGCCAACCAGGTATGGTCGGTCGACTTCATGAGCGATACGCTAAGTTCGGGACGGAGGTTTCGCACCTTGAACATCGTGGATGACTACACGCGGGAGTGCCTGGCGATCGAGGTCGATACCTCGCTGGGCGGAATGCGAGTGGTGCGGGTACTGGAGGAGCTGAAGCAAAAACGCGGACTGCCGCGACAGATTCGCAGCGACAATGGACCCGAGTTCGTGAGCCGGGCGGTCGATCAGTGGGCCTATGAGCAGGGATTGCAGTGGCACACGATTCAACCCGGACGACCGATGGAGAACGGCTACGTGGAAAGTTTCAATGGACGTTTCCGCGATGAGTGTCTGAATGAGAACTGGTTTACCAGCCTGGCTGACGCACGCCAGAAAATCGCGCAGTGGAAGCAGGACTACAACGAACTTCGACCGCACAGCAGCTTGCAGTATCAGACCCCGGCGGCATTCGCAGCACAGTCAGCAGCAAGCTTCGAAATCACTGGTGTGGGGCAAGGGACCTCAAACGCCTGCCCCTTGCCCCACGCCCCATTCCCCGCTACCGACAGAAGTATGTGGGGCCAACAAAAACCGGAGAAAGTCTCATTATCGTTGGACTAAAGATGGGGGGCAGGTCAGCTATGCACAGCATTCCTTTGACAGTTACGACGGACCCGGACATAGTTCGACAGTTAATCGCCGCCGGTGTGAATGTGAACCAGACACTATTTTCGTCAACCCAGACGCCGTTGTTGTTCTTTATGTCGAGGTGGTCAGACCCTATCCCGAAGGCCACAGATCTTGCGATTATGAAGGGGCTTCTTGATGCTGGGGCCCAAGTCAATGTCCACGGTGCCGCGGGGGACACGCCGCTGCATGTCCTTGCAATAAAGGAGTCCGACGCACAAAGAGCACCAGAAGCCAAAGCGCTTCTAGGCTATCTCCTCAATGCGGGGGCATCTATCGATGCAAGAGATGGGTTGTCAAACGCAACGCCGCTCATGATAGCAGTGCGCTTAGGACATTATGGCATCACCGAATTGCTCCTCGATCACGGGGCAAGCCTCAACTTGCAAGACGCCTCAGGTAATTATCCCGAAGCTATCGCGGCACAGGAGCACGATCAGATGATGTCATATATACTTTTACAATACGAAGATCCCATTATCACGACACCTGTTCGCACTTCGCCAGCCCAAGACTGCATCTCTGGATCCGGCTGGATGGAGACTTGGGACCCCAACTATATTCATTCGCATGATCACGGTTGGACCATAACGACTTGGTCGAACGCGGTCATAACCCTGGTGCGAGACGATGGGAAAGTGGATGGCACTCTGCAGTTTAATTACAACAAAACACCCAACGCGCCATGGGATTATTTCGGTTCGTTGGTTGATCACAAGCCGCCCGACGCTGGGCAATACACAAACATGACGGTCGTGCGCGAGTCTTGCAGCCTGCTTAAAGTCGATAAGGGCTGGTGGCTCCGTCGAGGAGGAGCGCTTGCCCCTCCCATCATATCAACCCAGCCCGAATGGCAAATCGATGTGACGTTTTGCCTCAACGACCAAGGGTCGTCGGGCCGAGCTTATCAAACCACTTGCGATTACGGTGATCAATTCGGCGCGGTGCTCGCGTGTCAACGCGGCAATGCAAAGGCCACCGCGGCAATCGAGGCTGCGGGTCGGACAGCTGTGAATGACTACTTGGCTCCTGTGCAGCCGAGTCACTGCCACAAGTCTGGCGCCCTTGGCACGCCTCGCATGGCTCCGTCGATGAATCGGCCGCAACAGGCCACAAAGCAGCATCCCCTGATTTCTGTAAATGTTGAGAATGCGAGCGTCTATAGCCACTCGTTCGATATTCACGACAATGTGTGTGCCACGGACAGCCGGATCACCCTCGCGGCCGGAGAGACTAGGTCAACACAATTCTGTAGCAATGAAGCATTGACCGATGGATATGCTTCGTTTAAAGTGAAATATTCAGAAAACAGTGTCTGGACTAATTTCGATCAAATCAGAGTGGGGAAACCAGAAGCCTGAATTGAGGTCAGTGGAGTCAACCCAAACGAGTTCGTCTTAGAGACGTTGCAGGCTTGTGATAGGGGTTCGGATGTTAGCTACCATTTATTATGGACTTGGCAGAGCTCCTCAGTCGACCACCTTGCCGGAGCCACGCCCACCTCGGCTATGACTCACATCGCCATTCAAGAGAAGAAGGACGGCTCCTGATCGAAGGCCGTTATCCTATTGACGGAGCCAGCCTTACGACCGACGCCTTGTCTTTCGCCGCCGTCGCGCTCGCGCTTGCGGAATTGTAGTAAACTCTTGCAGCATCTTGTTTTGTCAAATCGGAGACGGCGCGAAATGCCAAGAACAGCGGTTAAGATCATGGTGGGGAGCCTCATCGTGCCCGTTGTGGTTTTCGAGCTTGCGGCATGTAAATCCCAAGACAAGAAAACGCTGAACATGTCGAGAGTGAAACGTATTGAGTTGATCTCTGACAGACCAAATGCGGAAGGATGCCCTGATCCTGCAGACCCGTCAAAGAGGCTTCCCGTGGGCACGAAATACTGCCTCAACCCCTCGGGTCAATCGGGCGACGGTTACCTTTATGTTTGTACAACGGCCGGCTCATGGGACCGAACCGACGAGAAGTGCCCCTAACAGAGCCCACGATATATTCAAAACCCCGTCGAGGATGGAGCAAGTTACTGACGAGCAGTACAGTCGTTAGTCATCAGCCGGACTCGCTGCGCGAGATCAGCAGTCCGGCTTTGCTTTCATCACCTCGACACCGAGTTCGTAATGACCAATGTGCTGGGGTCCAGTGACCTGCCCCCCATCTTTAGTCCAACGATAATGAGACTTTCTCCGGTTTTTGTTGGCCCCACATACTTCTGTCGGTAGCGGGGAATGGGGCGTGGGGCAAGGGGCCGGCGTTTGAGGTCCCTTGCCCCACACCAGTGATTTCGAAGCTTGCTGCTGACTGCTGCTGCGAATGCCGCCGGGGTACTGATACTGCAAGCTGCTGTGCGGTCGAAGTTCGTTGTAGTCCTGCTTCCACTGCGCGATTTTCTGGCGTGCGTCAGCCAGGCTGGTAAACCAGTTCTCATTCAGACACTCATCGCGGAAACGTCCATTGAAACTTTCCACGTAGCCGTTCTCCATCGGTCGTCCGGGTTGAATCGTGTGCCACTGCAAGCCCTGCTCATAGGCCCACTGATCGACCGCCCGGCTCACGAACTCGGGTCCATTGTCGCTGCGAATCTGTCGCGGCAGTCCGCGTTTTTGCTTCAGCTCTTCCAGTACCCGCACCACTCGCATTCCGCCCAGCGAGGTATCGACCTCGATCGCCAGGCACTCCCGCGTGTAGTCATCCACGATGTTCAAGGTGCGAAACCTCCGTCCCGAACTTAGCGTATCGCTCATGAAGTCGACCGACCATACCTGGTTGGCGGCCACGGCTGCCGGCAGCGGCTGGCGCACCGTGCTGCGCTTCCGTCCACGCTTGCGCCGCAGCGACAGCTTCTCCTCCACGTACAGCCGGTACACCCGCTTGTGGTTCACCTGCCAGCCTTCACGCTCCAGCAGAATCTGCAGACGGCGGTAACCGAACCGACGCCTGGCCTCCGCCAACTCGCGCAGCCGCACCCGCAGAGGCTGGTCCTCGCTCTTGCGTTTCCGATAGCGACACGTCCCCCGATACAGTTCCATCAGCCCACAGGCCCGTCGCTGGCTCAGCTCTACCTCGACCTGCATCACCAGCACCGCTTCTCGCAGTGCCTGTGGGCTCACCACTTTTTTGCGACCACCGCCTTCAACGCCCGGATGTCTACCGCCTGCTCGGCCACGATGTGCTTCAGCTGCCGATTCTCCTCTTCCAGTTGCCGCAGCCGCCTCGCCTCGCTTAGTTCCAGCCCCCCGAACTTGCTCTTCCACCGGTAGAAACACGCCTTCGCTATCCCGTGCCGCCGGCACAGTTCTCCGGTTTCCACCCCGGCCTCCGACTCCTTCAGGACGGCAATGATCTGCTCTTCGCTGAATCGACTCTTTCTCACGACTCCTCCTCTGGCCCTGGCGGGCCATCCTACATGGAAGAAGTCTCTTTTCCTATGGCCTATTTCTCGGGGAGCAGGTCACCAGAGATGCCAGTGGGCGCATTTCGCGGGAGCAAACCAGAGCGGATAGTCTCTGTATGGAACAAACGACCAAAGGAGGCTTCCCGCTTGCCAATCTAAATAGAGAATGATAAATGACGTTGTCATTCACGCATGACGCAAAAGAAGCGTCCTTATTTTCTCGCCTTCGCCGCCGTTTCGGCTTCACGCATACGAATCTGCTCCATGATAAAGAGATGGAGCTGAGTGATCGAATTCACAAACCCATCGTAGATTGCACGCAGAGTGTCATAGTCAACCCGGTCATCGGTGTTGTCGAACGTAGTTGTGCTGTTTTTTAACAGCACGGGATTGAAAACGGTCTTGGCCTGATCGACTTGGACCGCCAACCAGGGAGCGGTTTGGTGAAAGAATAACTTTCTGTTTTCACGAAGTTCAGTTATCCACCGCGTATCGATACCTTTGCCTGCAAGAATCGACTGCAGATCCGCCTCTGTTATTTTGCGACTGAAGAGAACATCGAAGAGTGCGACCAGAAACTTGCCAACTATCTCATATAGTGAACGCGTTTCGAAAATGAAACTGTCCATGTCGAGCAGCAGCTCGTAAGCGAGATCGTTGTCTTTTAGTGGAAATACGTATCCGCCCGACAATGATGCATCTAGCTTGGACGGGTCAGCCGCAATTTCCTCGCGGAGCTTCGTGACGCGCGCATTAAGGCGGCGGACATTAAGGCCCAGCATGTGCATCCGGGTTGTTATTGCGATGCCGAGCTCTTTTAGCGGAGTTTCAGACCAATGCTCAAAAGCCTTGCGTAGCTGCGGATCAGAGCTGTTCAGCAACCTGGACATGATGGTGAGCACCCATCCGGAAGTTGATAGGTAGTTGATGTGGATGAATTGAGGTGCATCGTCCGGACTGTCCTGGTCGGAAGCCATTTAACTTCCTTTCGTTTCAACCCGCCTGATTGCCGGGATCGTTAATGAATGTAAACCATTTTGCTGCCAACGGATTACGTCTCATAAAAGAGGTTATGTGCCTCTGCTCCAGATGAGCCCTTCTGCCTTCATATGCTGCAGAAGGGATTTATTGTTCCGCTCGGCTAACCAGTCCCGGCATAGAAGCACCACCTCGAACTGGTGCTGGAGATACCTTCGGGTGACTTTCTTGCCGTGATGATCCTCCGCATACCGGGCTGGGTGGGCCAGATTCCGGACCTGGCGGACCACCTCAGCATAATCTCCGATTCGCGCCTTTCTGCTGTTCCAGAGGTCGTCCAGATTCAGGGCGGACGGTAGCCACTGGGCGGCCTTGGCGACTCTCAGCAGCTCAATAAACTGCCAATCTAGCAGCGGCTTCGGTTTGCCCTTTTGGTTTGGAACCTTACCCGTTTGGTCGGCTTCGTCCGGATAGCAGTTGATCATCAGAATCAGCATCGTCTCCAATGCTGAGCCAAGCATGACAGAGCCGGCCAAATAAGCCTGCGCTTTTTCGCAGCGCAAAGCCTCCCGCCAGTAAAATCTGCTTAGCCGGTTAAGTTCTTTTTCTTCTTCATCGGTGAGCGTTGTGAAGGCCATGGTTGCATTCCTGCCGCTACATTAGCAAAAAGTCGGCCGTTGATTGTAATCTTCAGCGCTATTTTGCCCCAACTCTTCAGAGATAAATTGCACCGTGATGGATGTTGGAGCGGCGTGCCCTGTCGCGAATGGTTTCTCCGAGTGCAAAATAGCTGTGAAAGAACGGTGCAAGATATCTGTGAAGATTACACCCAATGCGCAGGAAACGATTGCCCCATTGGTAGGAAGCGGCCAGCCCAATAGGTAGTAGAAGTTTGCCCGATAGGTAGAGCAAAGCCCACGTATCTATCTATAGTTCCTAACAATAATTCCGCCTAACTTGAACTTATAGATAGAACTTGAAGATAGGCTGTGAACAACTCATCCGAAGACGCCTTCAAGATTCGACAGTTGCTATAATCGCCCCATGCCCCGCAAGAAGAAGATCACCCCGGACGCCGATGTGAAGATCTCCGGGCGGATTCGTCATGGGAAGAAAGCCATGCGAAACGCCGATCTGCCCCAGTTAACTCTCTCCGACTTCATCGACACACAACTCCACATCGAGAAGCTCCATGCGCCAGTTCCAGCTAAGCCCCAGGAGCGCTTGAAGAAATCGAAGCAAGCATAGCTCAGAAAGCAAAGCAGGCCGACCGAGGTCAGCCTGTCGGAGCAGAGATTTTGATGGCCCAGTACTACAACCGCTTTTTGCCTGACCTCTTTGCTGCTGCCCAGCGTTTACGCATAGCTTCTGCGATTCTCTTTCTTGCGGCGGCCGACATGCCACGTCTCTTTGCCGGTTTCGCCGCCGCTGGGGCTGGTTTGCTTGTTCTACCCGGAGGGCGGCCGCGGCGCCTACCACCACCTGACACTCCGCCGACACCCTCCAAGGCCCGTATGGCAGCATCGAGCTTATCCCTCTCCGCACGAAGCTGCTGAACAATTTCATTTGTGTTCATGCGGGTATGTTAACATTCGTGGCTCAAATTCCCGCGAGTATCGCCATGAAGAAACCGTCGAAGCCGATCACTATTCTCAATGACAAAGTCCCCACGCTCCGCGACATCATGAATAGCGCTCTGGTGCCCGGACAACTCGGTGCAGGGAAGACCAAGCCAAACCGTCCCACGAAGAAAGCTCCAGCAAAGCCGAAAAAGAAATGACGCAATGACGCAATCGTCATTTCGCTAAATAGTCGGTGCGCTTTTCTGCTCTTCCGCTATTTCTTCTTTTCATGATTGTTGTTGCAGTTAGCCAGAAAGGGGGAGTGCCCAAATCAGCGCTCGCCAGACTCATTGCGCGCGAATACGCGAACGCCGGATGGGCGGTGAAGATTGCCGACCTCGACATATCTCAGGGAACCAGTTTCAACTGGCAGGCACGTCCCCTCCAGAATCAGATTGAGCCAGTCATCCCTGTTGAAGCGCTTTGGCAACGCCAACGGTGCAACCCCTTCGGCACTCTTTTGAAAGCGCGGGTTTGCTTCGTTGAAAAAGAACCTCGGGTTTAAGGGGATGGGAACGATCTCGGCACGATACGACGCAATGCCGACTGCATATCGGCATCGCCTATTGTCCATGGCCTGCCTGTTGGCAGATGAACGATGGCTTGCGACAGGAAGGCGGGAGCGTGCTCCTGCGCCCATCTCTTCCGTGAGTAGGGCTCGAATGCGATTTCGGCATCTGCCCAGCTTAGCCAGCCGTAGAAGTCATAGAGGATGGCGAAGGCGAGATTCAATGAGGGAAGCCGATCCGAAGCATATCGGCGCAGACCCCACCCGAAGTCGTCTCCTTCTCCGCGGTCCGGATCAGATTTAAGAAAGAAAGGACTCGGATCGTCGTCGCATTGCCGCCACACCCTTGCTACGCGTTCGACAGGCGAAGTGACGGCTGGAAAGTCAGCCGGTGCCAGCAAATCAATGCTGCCAGAGTATTTTACGGAGCGGCCAGGCGTGAACCAAAGCCTGTCGAAATCCAGAAATGGCCAGCGGTGCCCGCACTGCAGACATGGCCATTCGCCGGATTCAAAATGCTCCGCGTCCCAAGGCGCTTCGCCTTCGTGGCCGCACTCCTTGCAAGCTACGATTACGGTCCCGTTGCGTTCCCACCATTCAAGGTTTTCTGGGTTTAGGGGAGTCCTGGTTGATTGCATATCGATGTGGATGCCGGTGAATGAAAACTGGGGAGATACTATTTCAGCCTCCGTAGCTGGTCAAACCGATTTCTTCGCGCCGCCGCGCGAGTGAACATGCGGCGATGAAATGTCAACTCCCTTGCTGCCCCCGGCCGTGTTTCTGCTGTCTGTGTTGCTCGACTGCCTCACTAATTCCGAAGCCCCTGGCCTTTTCCTTTAATGCCTGATAAAGGACGTTATCAGGCATTAAACAGGGGAAGGGGTCGTGGGGGAGTTTACCGAACTGAATATCGTCTTCTGCTTGAGAAGCGACACGCCCCAGGAAATCGTCGATTTGCTGCTGTTCATGACGCGGCAGTACGACAAACAACCGAAGAGCACCCCGACGCACCCGCTCTTTGAAACCACTCTGTGGCGGTACATGCTATGCGAGACAGGCGCGCAAGCCTACTCCAACGCCCGGCTGGAACGCAGCGAGTACGGCCGGCATCTCGTTTCCATCCGCTGCAACTGTGAAAATGCTGACGGCGAAATCGGGAAGTTTCTCGACTGGATAACGCCGTATATCCATGCTCGCCATGGCGACTTCCTCGGCTATACGCGCGGCGAAAACAGCGAAGCGGTAACAATCATTGCTTACCCTGGCTTCAGAACGACGCAGACCGTTCCCGGAGAGTATAAAGGCAAGCCGATATGAGCACCCCTGCTCTGCCCTCTCCTTCGGGGAATCTTCCCTCAACCGTCTCAGACGATCTCCCTGAAATTATCCATCGCGCTGGCGCAAACGCCGTATTTGCGGCAAAGGAATTTTTTGAGGGCACGATTCGCAACCCGCACACGCAGCGCGCCTACCGGCATGCCGTGAAGCTTTTCTTCACCTGGGTGGAGAAGCACGGCGGGGGCGACCCACTGGTGGGCGAGCTGACGCAGATCGCGCCCTGGCATATCGGGCAGTATTTTGCCGAGATGGCGCAAACCACCAGCATCGCTACGCGCAACCAGCATCTCTCTGCCTTGCGGCATTTCTTCGACGGGATGGTCACACGCCATGCCATCGTGCTCAACCCCGCCCTGTCGGTGCGTGGCGAGCGTTACGCGGTCATCGAAGGTAAGACGCCGGAGATTCCTATCGATCAGGCCCGCAAGCTCCTGGCGTCCATCGACACCTCCCATATCGTCGGCCTGCGTGACCGGGCGATTCTCGCCATGCTCATCTATACCGGCTCGCGCCGCGGGGCCGTCGCCAAGCTCAAGCGCGGGAATTTCTACAATGCCGGACACCAATGGATGATTCACTTCGGCGAGAAAGGCGGCAAATCACGTGAGATTCCCGTTCGCCACGATCTGGAGAAGATGATCATCGAATATCTCGACGCAGCAGGCCTCAGCGATGCGCCGAAAAATACGTCGCTGTTTCAGAGCGCGCTTAAAAAGCAGCGCAGGCTCACCGGCAAGGCGATTCACGGCGACGATATCTACCGAATGATGAAACGGCGGCTCAAAGATTTCGGAATGCCCCTGCTCTACTCCCCGCACTCCTTCCGGGTTACCACCATTACCGACCTGCTGGAGCAGAATGTGCCGCGCGAGGACGTACAGCACCTGGCTGGCCACGCCGACCCGCGCACCACGAATCTTTACGACCGACGCAAGCGCAAGGTCAGCAGGAATATTGTGGAGAGGATTTCAATCTAGGCCTCGGCTTAGTGAAGCGGTATAGTAAGGGACCAGACGCTCTAAGAGGAGGTAATCCAACCGATGGGACTACAGCAGGAAATCGACAAGACTCGTGCCGAGATACGCACTGATGGATACCCAATTTCTATCGGGGAATGGATTAGCATTTATGAAAAAGGTGAACTAGATATACATCCTGAGTTCCAGCGCTTTTTCCGCTGGTCGTTGCGCCAGAAGTCCCGCCTCATCGAATCTCTGTTGCTGGGGATTCCCGTACCTCAAATTTTTGTTGCCCAGCGCGCGGATGGCATATGGGACGTCGTGGACGGACTACAGCGACTAGCCACGATTTTCCAGTTTGTGGGAATCCTACGAGACGAGGACACAAAAAAGCTTCCTCCCCTCACCCTCGAAGCAACACCCTACCTCCCGAGCTTGAAAGATCAGCGCTGGGAAGACAACGACCACCCCGATCAGTCTTTGACTGCTGCTCAACGACTCTTGATAAAGAGAGCAAAAATCAGCGTCAGTATCATCCTAAAAGAAAGCGATGAGATGGCGAAGTTCGAGCTATTTCAGCGATTAAATACCGGCGGTTCAATGCTCTCGGATCAAGAGGTGCGAAACAGCATCCTTGTAATGATGAACCGTGATTTATACAAGTGGATGCGATCGCTCGCGGATGACGAACACTTCCGTGCCTGTGTGGCTCTTTCAGAGCGAGCCGTCGAAGAGCAATATGACATGGAGCTCGTTTTGAGGTTCCTCGTATTTCGCACCACCCCCCCTGCATCACTTACGAACCTTGGTGACTTGGGAGAATTTCTCACGGACAAGGCGAAGGCATTGGCACAGGACAAATCCTTTGATCGCAAGAATGAAGAGACGGTTTTTCGAGAGACCTTTACTCTGTTGGATTCTATCTTGGGGGATGACGCCTTCAGAAGATACGACCCTAAAAAGGATCGCTTCTTGGGGGGATTTTCGGTCTCTGCGTTTGAAGCGGTAGCAATAGGGATCGGTTATAACCCAAAGAAAGCCACTGCGCAGCCGGATGTAGTCTTGGCGAAAGTCAAGCAAATGTGGGGAGACCCGAACTTCGTGGATAATTCGGGCTCGGGAATCGGGGCTTCTTCGCGCGTGCGTAAGATTCTTCCATATGGTCGCACGACCTTCGCCTCATGAAAATACGTACCATCGACGACGTGAATCGCGTGCTGTCTGAGGAATTAATTTGGCGAAA
Organism: uncultured Acidobacteriaceae bacterium; assembly: GCA_963789245.1. GTDB lineage: Bacteria > Acidobacteriota > Terriglobia > Terriglobales > Acidobacteriaceae > Bog-257. The sequence goes on from CAWBKE010000004.1 coordinate 83,751, forward strand.
AAAGGAACTCAGCGCACTTAAGCTTGCCTTCGAGCGGCACAACAATGCGACGTTCCTCCGCAGCTGGATAACCATGCTGTATGCCCATTGGGAAGGATTTGTGAAAGCCTCTGGTCGCGTTTATCTCGAATTTGTTCGTTTCCAAAGTTTGCGTTATCAGGACCTTTCTCCAAACCTAATTGCACTGGCTGTTCGGGGAAAACTTCGCGCTGCTTCGGACAGCAATCAAATCCGTGTTTATTTGGAGGTGACACAGTTCTTTAGGGACGGACTGAAAGAGGAAGCTGCGATTCCACGAGAAGCGATCAGTACGCAAAGCAATCTGTCATCTAAAGTCTTGCGCGATATCGTGCTAACCTTGGGCCTTGATTTCACACCTTACGAAACCAAAATCCAATTAATTGATGAGCGACTGGTAGACACACGCAACAATATAGCGCACGGGGAGTATTTGGAGTTGGACTCAGATGGACCGGGTTGAAACCCTACATTCAGAGGTTCTGGCGATGCTCGACCTGTTTCGAAATCAGGTAGACAACGCTGCCAAGCACAGGAGCCTATCGCTCCTGAAATCAAAGGCAGATCCTGGCAGCGCAAGGTCATCTACGCTGCAGTGTAGAACATCAAGGCAAATAGAGTTCCCACGCAAGAAGACAATTGCACTCAGCACGGCCCATGATAAACCGGATTGTCACTACAAGATTCTGATCGATATTTCAAACGTAAGCGTCCTGCCATGCCCGCCTGTTCAAAGTCTGTGGATTTGATAGACCGTGCTCATTGAGCAATCGAGTGGACAGACTGAGAGTGTCCATTCCCAAGAGAATGGACACGGTGATGACGATGACCTTGGAGAACTCGCCCCTAACGCGTTTACGTATTTCCGTGGTGGGAGAAATCTGTCAGTCTTCGCCGCGAATGGAGTGATGGCTTGGAACGCTCAATGTGGCGGTCTTGTCGGGATCGCCTTTTTCGGCCTCTCCAATCGAGATCATTTCTGTGAAATAAAGCAGTGCAGATCGAACCATCTGCAGACTTTCAACAACGTGTACTTGGAACTCTTCGAGCGCATAGTGCTCAACGTGATCTGAATGCCGGCTCGGATTACATCCAATGTCATGAAGCACAGTGAACCGATGAGTGGAGGAATGGCGGTACGCTTTTTTCTGGTAAAGCGCTCCGCCCTTCCGCATATCCAGCGATAACTCCGCCAAGGCAATCACTGCCGTATTGCCACTCTGAATGGGAGGCTTGAGCGATGGGTGCCATGAAAGCGGCTGATCTTTCTTGGGAGGCGCAAACCAGCGATTACTGAAGTCCACTCTCTCAGGATCACCGAGCCCGAAGTATTCACTCGTTGCTACTGCGACCTTGTCTAAGACGTCAATGCATGCGCGTTGCGCAAGTAATAGCATGGACGTTTTCACGCCGTAGACTGCATAGTCCAAGGTGTCAGCATAAAAGCCACTGTCCGGAAATGTTCCCGAGATCGACTGATAGGCCAGATATCGGGCCGCGAGGAAGTCGGATTTGAGAACGTTGAACATCGCGAAAACCGCGGGCACCCCAAAGGGCGTACCAATAGGTTCTGCCAGAGACTTGATGCGGAGACAGTCCCACCGTTTCAGCGAGAGGTGCAAACCCTCGATGGTCGGTGAGAGAGCGAGTCGATTCATGGCGACAAATCGCTCATAGTCATTGGCCTGGCTTAGGTCGGGTTCGCGCCCGCCCGCCATAGGACGTTCAAGCGTTGTGAGGAGCCTCTTTAAGTGCTCTTTGGCCAGCTAGTTCAGCAATCCGTTCCGGATGCTCGCGTGCGGCCTGGAGGTGGCGGGCGGCGACTGAAAGCAGTACTTGCCGATTTCCGATGCGACGCTTGAGGCACCGGAAAAGAACCTTGGCAGCTCCAGTAGCCGCTATCCCGTTAGTGGGGTCGAGTTGTAGCGCTCGATGATACGCGTCGTAGGCTTCCACCCATCGGTGGGCTCTCCAAAATGCAGTCCCTAGATTGGTGAAAGCGGTCGTGGACGTTGAGAAGTCATCACTCAGCGATATCGCCCGCACAAACTCGCTGCGAGCCTGCCTGCGAATTTCGGCAGTGGTGAGATACCACTCCACATCAGCAAAACCATTCGCATCGGCAAGGGCTACAAGGCCATTGGCGAGGTTGTAATGCAAGCTAGCATGTGGCGCCGTAGGCTCCAGCAAACCCCGGAAAAGCGAAACACCTTCCGAAATAGCCGCTATGTCCTTCAGGCAAGCGCCGGCGTCAATGAGAATCGCGGCTTTCAATCCCACGAACAATTGCGGGCTCTCAGGGGTGCCGGACGCCAAAGCGCGGGCTTCCGCAATCGCCTGTGCCGGATTCTGATCGATCAGGATTTTCAGCCTTACCTGCAGGTCAGAGAATTCTTCGAGATCTGCTGTATTTCCCATCTAGCACAACCCGTCAAATCTCTTGATATAAGCGGCCAACTCACGCTGAGGCAGCCGCACTGCAGGGTCGCCCGCCAGCAAACGCAGAGCGGCGCACAGAATTTTCTCCGGGCTCAATCGATTCTGATGAATTTCATCAACGACCCAGAGGAAACCATGCACCTCGATTTTGTTTGTAGCGGCCAATGTGCGCAGGTAGCCGTCGCCAGTCAAAAGAATGCACCCTGGGTGGCTTTCAGCCAGCGCAAACGCAAAGCCGTCGTGAGCTGATAATTGCGGTGCAGCTCTAACTATTTGTTGAGCGCGCAGCACGCGCTCGCCCGGCAAGTCGATGACCTTCAGGCCGCCCCGCAGCATCGCTCGCTTTTGCACCTCGGTGAATTTAAGGAGATCCTCTTCAAATAGGGTGTTCGGAATAAGGATCTCGTAAGGCAACTTTAAGAAGGCATCGAGCAGGGACACCTTCCTAAGGTCTATGAGGCAACTGCTATCACTGATAACGATCCTCATGTGCCTTTTGCGGCCCTTTCAAACCCAACTCAACCTCCGACAATGGCAGCCGCAAAAGCTCTACAGCCTTGTCTACTGAAATCATCCCTTCCGCCAGAGTGCGGTAGCAGAGGCGGTCGAATCGAAGCGCCCGCTCGCGTTGCCCGCGTATGTCTGGCGGCTCAAGTTCTTCGGGTTCCTGCGTGCGCCAGCCGCGAGCGATGGTTTGAAATGCGTAGATTAGCGTCGGCTCACCGATGACGCCCACCTGGCGCAGCCGCATCAGCAATGCCGCGCCGCTGACACGGTAGATCCTCTTGAGACCGATCAGTTCCTTGTAGCCGAGAGCTTGGCGATGTTTTCCGACTTCGCGGAGTAGATGCTCTTTGGGCATCAGAAAGGCTCCGGCAAAAAGATTGGCTGCCTTCTCCACCTCTTTTTCAGACATGCCTTCAGCATCGGTCAGGCGATGCGCCAATTCGTGCGCGAGAGTTAGTCTGCGGCGTTCCAGAGAGAACTGGCTGTTTACGACAATGACAGGCAAATCACTAGCGTTTGGGCGTTTTACGAGACAAGTAAAGCCTGACACACGGTCAGGAAGCTTCACTATCAAAACCTTGAGCCCCTTTTCTTCTAAAAGTTCGGTCATATTCGGAATGGGATCGAGTCCCAATTTCCAGGCCTTGCGCACGTCGGCGGCGAGCTGCTCGGCATCATCTACGTTTCGGAGCTTATGTCGCTTAGATAGGGGGCATTGCCAATCTGCACTGTCTAATTCCAGCACGACTTCAACCTGCAGGTAACGCTCTATCCATTCAAGAACTTCCGTTTCCACAAGGGCGCGGTCACGGCCGGTCGTGTTTGCCTTGGTACGGAACTCAACGCCTGCCAGTTGAAGACCTTGGGCGTCAAGAAGGTATGCCAGGGAAACGCCGAGTGCCTTGGCAAGTGCACTCAGCACGCCTGAGCTGGGAATGTCTTCGCCACGCTCATACTTACCAATGGCCTGGGCGGTGACTCGGTTTTGCATGGCATCGGACAGGTCACGCAAGGAGAAACCGGCCTTGCGCCTGGCGAGCTTGATTCGATCAGCAATCATGGCGGCCTCCTTCGGTTTACAATTGCATTCTTTTCATATTTACTGTAAACTGGCCGTCGAAATGGATCAAGTCGATTCTGGCATGGTTCGAAAAGGGTAGCCAGGAGAGTTAACTATGGCGAAAAGCACAGACAACTGCAACATCGGCCTCGATGAACGGTGCCGCGATAATGACGGCGAGATTAGGCGAAAGCGCGGAGACACGCTGGTCAAGACGTTGCGCGAGACTTACGGACCGGATTTTGCGCCAGGCGTGCGCAGTGACGCCCGGCTGGATACGCTGCGGCAGCGTGCGGGCGGAGAATCGCTTTCCAAGCTGGTGAAAGACGCGCATCGCCGCGGAGGTAAACGATGAATACCCTTGAGGCGCGTGCAGTGGAAGGCCCCTTTTCAGCTCCTGCAGTCACCCACGCGGATATCGCCGATTTTGCGGCCGAGCATGTCAATCTGACGCGGGAGGATGCAGAAGATTACCGCGAACAGGTGCGCAGGCTTCGCGACCAGCTAGACAAATACGCGGCCGATCATCCTGACTACGGCCTAATCAAAACTTTGCTGTCGGGAAGCTTGGCGAAAGGCACCGCGTTGAAGGTGCTTAACGATGTGGATGTGGCGTTTTACGTTAAGGCCGACAAAGCGCCCAGCGGGGAGCCGGAGTTGCTCAACTGGCTGGCCGAACGCTTGCGCGAGGCCTACTACCAGATGAAACCGGATCAGATCACGGTAAACAAACACTCGGTTTGCATCAAGTACGCGGTGAGTGGCTTGAGTGTAGATGTAGTGCCGGTGCAGTACAAGGGCGACCCAGATGATCGCGGCTATCTGTTCGCTTTCGACGGAGGCAAGCCGGTGCTGACCAGTATTCCCCTGCACCTCGCCTTCATTCGGAAACGGAAGGCGGCGCAGAAAGATCACTTCGCGCAAGTGGTTCGGCTGGTCAAATGGTGGGTCCGCCAGCAAAAAAGTAAGGATGACAGTTTCCGGCTGAAATCCTTCATGGTGGAAATGATCGTCGCGCATCTGGCCGATTCCGGGGTCAACATGGCCAACTACACGACGGCTCTGGAAAAGGTGTTCGCCTACATCGTCAAGTCCAGGCTCAAGGCGCGTATCTACTTCACCGACTACTATCCTGCCTCCAAGCTGCCGGGGCCGACGGGAAAGGCCATCGAAATCTTTGATCCGGTGAATGAAACAAATAACATCGCTGCCGTCTACGACGACAGCCATCGGCAGAAAATGGTGGACGCGGCCCAAGATGCCCTGGAAGCGATATCCGAGGCGAGGTTCGCCACGACCCGTGGTAGGGCAATCGAGTGCTGGCAGGATGTGCTGGGACCATCGTTCAGGGGATAAATAACCATGTCATATAGCGTCACTACGTCCGAAACTTTCTCTATTATTCACGCGCGGAAGCTTTCGTCGAAGGTCGCGGCCGATATGCATCTATGCGCGCAATATTATGGCCAACCTTCGGAGAGCCGCGTTCGCGAGTATGCAGAAGAGTTGGCTCAATATCTCAACGAAGGTTATGTTGAGGAGTACGAGTTCGGCTACCAGAAAAATGGCAAGCGCCTGGTGACCTGGCGCTACAAGGTGGACGAGAACGGGCTCCTTACAACTGATGAGCGTCCTGGCAAAGTTGTGCCGTATGTCGATGTGGCCGGGGCGTCGTTTTTCAACTACCTGACCCGCAACCCCCGATTTTGGAGGCTTACAAGTAGCCAGCAAGCTGCGTTTGAAGGCAGTCTGCCGTTGCAGCGTAAGACTGGGGAGCCGCCGTCCGACGGGGCCGGTTATTGGACCTCGGACCGCAATTACTATGCCGGAGGCCGCAGCCTGAATCGCCAAACATTCCAGCCCGTCGCATGAAGGAAAACAACATAGGCATATTCGAGGAAGTGAGGGAATTTCCCGATCCATCGGCGGCGCGGCGGTATGCAGCGCTGGTGGGCCTCGACGACATGAAAGATCGTCTCCTTAAGGAAGCCCGCCTGCTCCTCGATCCTGAGAGCCTCGCCGCGTGGAGTACCAAACATCACGGCCGCAAAACGGCCATCACGAATCTCTTTCGCGACCGGCCTCCCCTCTTCATCTTCGAGGGCGACGTTGGCACGGGCAAGACTGCGTTGGCGGAAACCTTCGGCGACACGGTAGCGCGCGAATCGAACATCCGGATCGCGCTGTATGCGCTCAGCCTTACGGCGCGCGGTACGGGCGCGGTGGGCGAGATGACGAGTTTGCTTTCTACGGCATTCAGCGAGGTGAAGGATGCTGCCCGCAAGGGTTCAGGACGTGGCGGTAAGCACAGCTCGGGAATCATCCTGTTGATTGATGAGGCAGACGCGCTGGCTCAGTCCCGCGAACTGGGCCAGATGCACCATGAGGATCGCGCGGGTGTAAATGCCCTAATTCGCGGCGTTGACGATTTCGCAACCGGAAACCTGCCGGCCATCGTGGTGATGTGTACCAATCGGCTTGATGCTCTGGACCCCGCCGTCCGCCGTCGAGCGGCTGCTACCTTCAAGTTCTCACGCCCGAATGATGCGCAACGTCAGGCGTTCCTTCAGCCCATCCTGGAAGAACTGGGCTTTAGCGCACAGCAGATTCACTCCCTCGTCGTTGCCACTGGGCAGACGCATGGCCGATCATACGGGTACACCTATTCAGATCTTGCACAGCGGCTTCTTCCGGGACTGTTGCTCGCGGCATATCCGTCGAGTCCCATCACGTTTGAATTGGCTAAGGAAGTCATTGAGCGGCATCCGCCGACGCCGCCATTTCGGGAGTCTTCGGGAGGAGGAAAGTAAATGACTGAATGGTCTCTTTCCGCCCTGTTAGGTGGCCTGCACGACGACATCCAGCAGAAGCTGGCAACCTCACGTCAGGCATTTGCGCACCCTGGAACCAAGGGTGACGCGAGTGAAAGTGTCTGGCTGGAAATGTTGCAGCTGTACTTGCCGCAACGCTACAGGGCTACAAAGGGTCATGTGGTAGATAGCGCCGGAGAGTTCAGCGACCAGATTGATGTACTGGTGTTCGACCGGCAGTATTCTCCTTTCATCTTCAATTACCAGGGGCTGACGGTGATACCGGCAGAAAGCGTCTATGCGGCGTTTGAGGCCAAGCAAAGCATTAACGCAGAGCAAGTGCGTTACGCGAGGGACAAAGTCGCGACTGTCCGGCGGCTGCATCGCACCAGTCTTCCCATTCCATCAGCGGGAGGGCCTCTGCCTCCTAAACCGCTGCACCACATTATTGGGGGTCTGCTTACCTTCGAGAGCGATTGGCAGCCACCACTGGCTAAGCCACTACGGGAGGCGCTTGCGCAGGGGGAGCAGCTTTATCGACTCGATCTCGGATGCGTAGCAGCGCATGGAATCTTTGGCTGTGACGCGGATGGCTGCAACCTGGTTACGCCTCTAAACAGGGCGGCTACCGCGTTTCTCTTTGAGTTTATTGCTCGCCTGCAGGCTTGTGCCACGGTGCCAATGATCGATATCCGTGCATATGCGAAATGGCTAACAACATAGCCTTGCCGATTTGGCTCAAGCCGTCACAACCTGCTGTGGACAAGCTTCATTCACCTTGTTGCTAAGAAGGGTTCCGACCATATTGGTGTAAAAATATGCTCTAAGGGTTGGCCCTGATTAGTGGCTCGCTAGAGCCTTCCGCCGAGCTTCCGGCTTTAGGGGTAGGCCCAACAGTCGTGTCACCAGCCGCCATTTCGAGGTAATTGCATGAAGGCGGTGCAACGACGCACTCGTTACATTACGGAAGTCGGCAAGCAATTCCAATCACTTCGAGGGCTTCGGATTCCTGCCACCGAAGGCCGGAAAGTCTTTACATAATGCTCATTATGTAATGAGTTTTTCAGCCTGAAATCGCCAGTCGATTCAATCTGTTGCTTTCCAGGTGGCGGCTGGTGACACGACTGTTGGGTCTAGGCCAACTAGCGAGCTGTGAAGTCTGCGATGACCCCAATCTGGCTGGCCCTCTCGCTATCGCAGCTTTCTCTTCAAAACGTATGCCCAGAACCGCTGCGGAGAAAGCAGCTTGGTCACTTCCCATTCTGTCTTCAAGATTTCTCTGGCCTGTTCGACGCTTTGAACTGAAAGTCGGTCCCAAGAGGAATGTAATTGCTGTTGATCAAGCTTGCCGGGATTCAACAGATCGTCGAGGATCTGCAGGAAAGCATCATCCTGGATCTTGGATGGGTTGTCAGCACGCGGATTGAAACGCAGCTTGATCCTCCATAGAATGACCCGCGCCTCATTCGCGATGGGAAAAAGCTCTCTTTGCTCGCGGTCTGCTCTTACCGATGCGGCCTGAGTATTGAGTTCCTCGTATTTTCTAAACCAGCGCTCCGCCGCGCCGATGTAGTCGGCGATATCCTTGCGTAAATCATTGATCCAGGCCTGCCGAAACTCAGAGATCTTAATGGCACGTGATACCCAAGCTGCTATAGCCGCAGCGCTTATGGCAGCAAAGACCCCGGTCAGCAGTAGCTGGGTGACATTTGACATGCTGAGGCTCGTTTGCTCTCCTTTGCGAATCACTACTACAGCCAATTACAACCATTGCGCAAGCATGATGGCAGCACAACAGAAAAAGGAGATATCAACTCTGTACATCTCTTATTCCAAGGCAGCTCAGATGTAGTGGCCGAAAGGCAGCGGGGGGACGTCCTTGATGGGACCCGCCGTGAGTATCTCCCCTACTGCGTCCGCGAATTTCAGCGTTATCGGCATCCCGTCGCCGAAAATGCAGGTGTTGTAGTTGAGCTTGGTGAGGGCGAGGATGTCCTTCAGCACCACATTGATGTCTGCCTCGCCCTTGCTGATGTCAATGACGAGCGGATTGGGAACCTCCCGCCCTGGGTAGGTTTGAATGCGCGGCGTCCAGCCGCGCGTCCACAAGTGGGCGCTACGCTCGCTTCGGATGTTCGCCAAACCGCGCAAGCACGGGATTCTGGCCTTTGCGGTAGAGCTTCAGGTTCTTTTCTTCGCGGATGCGGACGCCGACCATGCTCGTTGCAGTACCGGCCGCATCGCTGAATCCCTGCCATTCATTCGGCTCAAAACGCACTTTGCCGTGGATGAACATTTCCTTGGGCGGCCCGCCCGCTTTCTTCGTGTAGGACTTGATGGCCAGCTCCCCCAGCGCCTTGGCCGCCGCATAGCTCAAATGAAAATCGCCCGTCTCGTCGTTGTACCAGGGACCGAGCGCGCCCTTGAAAACCACCCCGTCCCCGGAATCGAGAAACATTTGCGCCGCGCAGCAGGCGTTTTTCGACGTGCCGGTGGTTTCGTCTTTCTTGAAAACCAGATCCGACATAGCACACGCCGTCGCGGATATCCGCCACTTTCCAGGGACGCCCTCCTACCTTGTAGAAGATGGCGGTGCAGAGATTCCAGGCAATTTCCGATTGGCGGGCTGCAGCGCGAGCATCAAAGTCGCTGTCGGTGGGCTTGCGGATATTCGACAGCGTGCTCTCCTTGACGATCTGGGTGAGCACCATCGCATCCAGAAGCCGCGCCTTGAGTTGATTGTGGAACTGCTCTTCGTAGACGTAGGGTTCCGCCTCCTTATCCATCTCCGGGAAAAGGGAGCGCGTCTCATAAAAGGTCTTTGCTTGCCTGGCCTGCTTGAAGGCTCTGAGAGCCTGTGGCGTACCTCGGGCTCAACGACGGAATTAGGACGGCAATACTTCCACACCCGGTCGGGCACTACGACAAACCACAGCTCCGGTTTCTCCGTCTCCTCGCGTATTGCCTCAAGGATGCGCTTGGCGAACACGCCTACCGTTCCGTAGACGCGCTGGTGCGGCTCGTCGAGGTAGAGAAATTCGTCGATCTCGGCGTCCGTTACCGTGAGCGTGAGCAGGGGCTTGGTATTCCAGCGCGACCGGAACACGGTCTCGAAGCCGGGAAACGGTGGACGGCCGAGCAGCGGTGTTGCGTTGAACACCGGACGCTGCACCCATTCCACCCAGCGCTCAAAGCACTTGATGCCGGTTTCCGTGCCGATGACGCCCGCCTTGATTCCGTAAGGCTTGCTTTCGTCAAGCGGCCCGAACAATGTCAGGCCGTCGCGCGGGTCTTCCATCGCCTGACCGTGCCGGAACAGCAGACGCGGCTCCGGAATGTGGATGAGGTCTTTCATTCGCTCTCCGCCTTCCGGAGGGTCGTCTTCAAAAGCGTCGTCGTCGCGGGAGTCCCGACCATAGTCATCGGCGGTTTCCGCGTCCTCGGAGTATTTCAGCAGCTGCGGATCGGTATAGGACACCGGGCTGCAGAATGGCAGTGGAGTCGGCGGGATGGACAGACTGGCCGTGCTTCCAAGCTTCACCGTGATTTTATCCGCGCCGTCGCACAGGTAGGTGGCGGCGGCAAGCGTCCGGTCACGCCATTCATCGTTCCACCAGGATTTGCACTGGCTGCGCCGGGCGGAGGCCAGCTTCTTCTTGCTCTCCCAGATGGTGGTGCCGTCGTTCGTGAACAGGACGTGCGATTTGAAAATATAGGCGAGCATGGGATGGACAAGCGGCCGGGCCTGCACCGCATAATGCCAGAGCCGCTTAACGCTCACGCCGGTCGTCGGATTGGTCCGCGTGCTATATCCCACCATCGCGCGGTACGTTCTTTCGCCGTCCACGCCCGTGAAAAACACCTTGTCATTAGTTGTTGGCAAG
>CAWBKE010000005.1:0-109351 GCA_963789245.1 uncultured Acidobacteriaceae bacterium
AGCAGCATACAACACGTTACTCCAGCCGATAGTGAAGGTGCCAGGACAAAACTCGAACAGGGCGACATACTTATTTCAATAACAGGAGAGGTCGGGCTACTTGGCTTGATTCCTAATAATTTCGGGGGGAGCCTACATCAATCAGCACACCTGCCTAGTAAGACCGATTGAGAGATTGAGAGGCCGTTTTCTTCCTGAGCTTTTTTTGCTCACCGTTTGCTCAGGATCAGTTTGATGAACCACAGCGCGGCTTAAAGAACAGCTTTCGCTTAACCGATGTCACTAATCTTTTAGTGCCCTTTCCTCCGCTCCCCGAACAACACCGCATTGTCGCGAAGATCGATGAATTGATGGCTCTGTGCGACCGGCTGGAATCTCACCTCACCTCAGTCCGGATGCAAAGTGGGCGCCTGCTCGAATCTATCCTATTTCACGCCCTCGAAAAGTCGGAGATTCCCTCTCAAGAGGTATCTCTATCTGAGCACTTCAGGAGCGGCTATCGCATGAAAAACCACTTGATTCGCTGATCAGCGGATTATAATAGCTCGTCGCACCTCACAATGGATCAATCATGAAAACATTCGGCACCCTAATTTCTGAAGCAAGACGGGCAAAAGGAATGAGCCAGAAAGATCTCGCCTCGAAAGTTAAGAAGGAGGACGGTCAGGCCATTTCTGCTCAATACTTAAACGACATCGAACATGATAGGCGTAACCCCCCATCGGAGTTTTTCATTGCACAGATAGCGGAGGTGCTCACAGTATCAAACGATGTTCTGTGCGCTGCTGCTGGCACGATTCCCCATGACCTTCAAAAGATGGCTGCCGCTCAGCCCGAAAAGTTTGAGCAAGGTTTTAAGGCGTTTCGGAGGACCGTTAAGGACAGCAAGTGAAATGGGTTAAGGACAGTGACGTGACCGGCGAATTTTGTACCAGGGCAAATGTTAGAGAAACTGGTACAAGAGGAGCTGAAGCATGGCACGGAAGAAGCACAGTGCGGAACAGATTGTCGCTCTGCTGCGACAGATCGAAGTCGAGTTAGCCAGCCATAAGAGCATCGGCCAAGCCTGCAAAGAGGCCGGGATCACCCAACAGACCTATTACCGCTGGCGGAAAGAGTATGGCGGACTGAAGCTGGAACAGGCGCGACGGCTGAAAGAACTGGAGAAAGAGAACAGTCGTCTGCGTCGCCTGGTGACGGAATTGTCGCTGGAGAAGCTAGTCTTGAAGGACGTGGCAGAGGGAAACTTCTAAGCCCCGAACGGCGACGTTGCGCGGTACAGCATGCCCGGGAGCAACATCGGTTGTCGGAGCGGGGTGCGTGCCGGCTGTTGGGGCAGTGGCGAGGGACGCAGCGTTATCTGGTGACCCAGCGAAACGATGAAGACGGGCTGACGCGGGCGATCATCCAGTTGGCGAGCCAGTATGGTCGTTACGGCTATCGCAGGATCACGGCACTGTTGCGTAACGCTGGCTGGTGCATCGGGAGGGACCGGGTGCAGCGGATCTGGCGGCGCGAAGGGCTGAAGGTACCGCAGAAACAGAGGCCCCGAGGCCGGTTGTGGCTGAACGATGGCTCCTGCGTGCGGCTACGGCCGGAGCATGAGAATCACGTTTGGAGCTACGATTTTGTCAGCGCCAGCACGCACGATGGCAGGACGCTGCGGCTGCTGACCCTGATTGATGAGTACTCGCGGAAGTGTCTGGCCCTGCGCGTGGCACGGCGGTTGAACAGCTACGACCTGATCGAGACGCTGGCGGATGTGATGCTGGTGCAGGGTGTCCCGGAACACATACGCTCCGACAATGGGCCAGAGTTTGTTGCCGAAAGACTGCGGAAGTGGCTGTCGGCCGTGGGAGCGAAGACGCTGTACATCGAGCCGGGCAGTCCCTGGGAGAATGGGTACTGCGAAAGCTTCAACGGCAAGCTACGAGATGAATGCCTGAATGGCGAGATCTTCTATTCGCTGAAAGAGGCCCAGGTGGTGATCGAGCAATGGAGAGTGCACTACAACACGGTACGGCCGCATTCGTCGCTGGGGTACAGACCACCGGCGCCGCAGGCCATCTTGCGGAAGGAAATGGGGCATGGAGATATGGAAAACGCTGCGCGTTTCCCACATCTCCACACCCCCGACGGCGACTACGAACTACTGTCTAAAAAGGCGTTACACTAACATTCCACTTGGTACAAAAAATCGGTCCGGTCACCACCTATAGCAACGCAGGTGGGATCAATGCGAGCGGTATCATCGTGGGATTCTATGTGGACTCCGCAGGGGTGGCGCACGGATACATCCGGACGCCGCGTCGATGAGGTCAGACTAAACTCGCGGTTCCGGCTACTCGATTCTGACTGCGGCTCTCATGTGGGCACGATTCCCGCGTTAACGTGAGGGCCGCACGCTTGCGATCGCTGGCCCAACCATTACCGAATCCCGGAATCCACTCGGTCTTATAGTCGGCAACCCGCGGAAGTGACAACCCTCAGATTAGGAACGGGGAGTCGGCAAGTGTTTTTCGACCGGCGCCCACCGTGTAGGGGCGGGTCTTCGCTCAACCAACAACCCAACCAACAGAATGCGATGACTTGTGCGACTTGCGTGTTCTTGGGCAGTTCCCGCAGTCTTGTAAGTCGTTGTAAAGCCTATTCAGGCCAGATTCACACAGTGAAAGCCTGGAGCTGAATCCGACTCGCACGGTTCGGACCATTCTGTCACCTGTATCATCGCCGTTGCCTTCCGTTTTGTCACCGAGCCCCCGCGCGACCACTCGCCCTCTCGCTTCATGACGGCGACGGTAGCGGGCGCCGCTCGCGCGTCAATGACGAATTTTCCCCGCTCACTCCGTTCGCTTCCTCGCGCAGCAAAATTCTATGACCCGCTCGCTGAACGCGCCCGCTTTATCCGCGCCGTTAGCGAGATCGCATCGGGCGGTCTCCATCAACTTAACTATAAGGAGACGAAACATGGCTATCATTGCAACACTCAGAACTGCGGAACACGAATTTCCGGCGAACACTCAATCAATTGCCTCGATACCCCTCAACAAGCTCGTGCCCTGGGACGGCAACGTGCGCAGAACCGACGCGGAGAAAGGTCTGGAAGGGCTTATCGCCTCGATAGAGGCGCATGGCGTCCTGCAGTCACTTGTTGTCCGTAAGGCCAGCCGGGGCAAGTACGCCATTGTTGCTGGCCGCAGGCGCTACCTCGCGCTCAGCTCACTTGCAAAGGACGGCGTTATCCAGCCAGACGCGCCGGTGCCATGCAGCATCATTCCGGGGAGCGTCGATGCGACCGAGATCAGCCTTACCGAAAACGTCGTGCGTGCGCCTATGCACCCCGCCGATCAGTACGAGGCCTTCCGGGATCTGATTGACTCGGGCTCGACCATTGCCGACATCGCGGCCCGCTTCGGCATCAGTGAAGTGGCAGTTAAACAGCGCCTGAAACTGGCGCGTGTCAGCCCGGCGGTCCTCGAAGCCTATCGCGCCGGCGACCTGTCACTGGAGCAGATACAGGCGTTCGCTATTTCAGACGATCACGACGCCCAGGAGCGACTGCTTGGCGATCTTTCGGAGTGGAACAGCGACCCCGAAGATATCCGTACCGCGCTTACGCAGGACGAGATTGCGGCAAGCGACAAGCGCGCGCGGTTCGTAACGCTGGACGCTTACGAAGCGGCTGGCGGCGCAGTCCGGCGCGATCTGTTTGCCGACGCCAGGCCGTCGTCTGGAACGGGTGTTGTACAGATCTCCTTGAAGATTTCTGCAAAACGGGCCGGGTCGCTGTCGCCCTTGGAAAGAAAATCCGCGTCTCGGGTGGGGCGGTACCGCTCATCCGTCCAAAGCTCGAAAAGCAAGGCCCCCTTCAGCACGAAGAGGTCTCGGTGCGGTGACTGGCTGATCCGGTAGAGCACGCGCTCCAGTGCGTATTTCGTGAGCAGCAGCCCGAAATCCTCTTTGCGCGCGCGCGCAAGGTTCAGCAGGCGCTGCCTCACCGATGCAGCGACGTTCACGATGTCCTTGCTCACGAGAGCGACTCCATGTAGGGGCGCATCACGTTCGCAACCCGGCAGACTTTCGCCGCCTTCCAAAGATCGTCCATCGTCGCCTTCCGTTGCCGCACCGCCTCGCGCAGCGCCTGGATGGCGAGATCCGTCCCTACCCTGCCCTTGAGTTTGAAGCAGTCGGCCACCGTTTTTGCCGCGCTATAGACGCGGATTTTGCCGTCCTCAAGCATCGGCTCGGTGATGCCGAACGCAAAGGACTCCGGCGAAAAACGAACGGCACGCACCGGCGGGTAGTCCGTCCGCGGTCTCCAGCTGTCGCGTTTGACGGCAATCCATACCTCGTGGGGATTTTCTGTCGTCAGTTCGTGATAGCGCAGCGCCGAGGAGAGGCAGATGACGCCGTGCGGTATTTTCTTGCACGCCTCGACCATTGTCCGGTGCTCAGTCACGGGCGCCTGGGGCGAACTGTACAGCCCCCGCCCTACCCGTTCAAGCTTGCCGGCCTGGACCAGCCGCCCGAGGTAATTGCGCGGAATCCCCAGCGCATCCAGGTCCTTGCCGGCTATAACCGCCTGCTTTTTCGCGAGTTGCAGGATTCGCTCCATGTCCGTTTGCATAGGGTGAATGTACCAAAACCTCCCTCGTTGTCAATATCTGGGGAGGTTTCAATACATGGGCTGTGCAGGCGCGCCATTTGGCGTCCGACGGTTTTCTACGGAAGCATGAGCGATAGCAAGGAATTCTATCGCTCATCGCCCCCGCAAACCCGTTTACGCTTCGCCTCCTGCTTGGCGAATAAAAAGCGAATACAGCAGTATAATACCCCATGGCCGCCGCACGTTGCGCCGTCTCATTTGAGGATGATGAAGGCATCCGCCACTGCGCCCATGTCCAGGCGGAATCCTTATATGAAGCCGTCGCCCTCGCCATCGCGGCTTTTCGGGAAGCCCGTCTCTGTCCCCGGCCCTCCTCCTCTACTGAATTCACGATTTCCATTGAGCGGCCAGCCGTTGAGCATCGCATCCAGCTGGTGCAGGTTGAGAAATGGGCGGAAATGACGACCCGCGAAGGACCGGCGGGAATCACCAAACGCCAGCGCGTGAAAACGCTCCTCTCGGGCGCTTAGCCCTGAAACGACAGGCTCCGCTCCCACCACCCCGATTCGCGTCGCCGTAATGCTGAACCGCTATGGTGGTATGCCGCTACGATGTTGTGACACGACGACGCCGTGCCATTGTGGCACGACACCATCGAAATGCTACGACATCACAGAACGACGCCATGACGACAGCTCGACGCCGGAGCGGTATGACATCGCAGCATCGAAACGGCACAGCGCCACGATGGCGCGACATTGCGAATGCGAAACCCTGTGGCGACATGAAATCACAGCATCGCGATGTTGTAATGGCGGGGCGCTATGACAGCGTACAACCACGATGGCGCGACATCACAGAGGCGCAGAAGCATAACGCCGTGGCATTGTAGCGCCGAAACGGTTCGACACTGAAGCATCGCGCCGCTGCACTATTGGGGTGTCGTACTATTGCAACGCTACGACAGCAAAATGCTGTGATGCCGCACACCCGTGACGGCATGGTATTGCAATGTTGTGCAATCGCGGTATTGTGACGCCACACAATCGCGCCATCACTACAAAGGTCCTCCTATGAAGAAAAATCGCGACTCCAGTGAATTGGCTGCCCGAATTGCGGCTGCGGCCAGCCAGCCGGCCGGAGGGAAATCTGCGCCCGCAGCCGCTGCGCTCGCGCCGGTGTTGGTGTCTTCGACGCCTGCGGCCAAAGTGCCGGTTGCCGCGCCCGCGCGCTCAAAGTCGAAGAAGAGCAAACCGGAGCAGGATACGGTCCCCATAACCCTTCGCCCCAGCAGCGCACTGTTGAGCAAGTACGTTCTAAAAGCCTCCGAACGCACGCGGGAAGAGGGGAGGGTGATTTCAGCCCAGCAAATCATGCTTGAAGCCTTAGAGCGGAGCGTTTTATGAGCCGTACCAAACTCGTGTTCTTTGGAGGCAGCAAAGGGGGCGTCAAGGGCGGAGTAAAACCAGACCAGAGCGGCGGGGTAGAAGTAGACCAGTCGGTAGGTAGAAGATCAAGAGATTGTCGGGGAGGAGGACGTCTAGAGCGGAGGCCTGCGTCGCCTGCAAGGCGGCGCGTTTAGGCCGGAGCGGAAGACGTGCTCCTCCCCGAGGCGTGTTCGCCGCAGCAGTAGCAGCCGGGAGTCGGTGGGGCGGTTGGCAGATCAGGAGATCGGCGGTGAGCCTCGCTTGCGTTTGCTCTGCTTCAGGCGGTAGCTCTCGCCGTTCATCTCCAGGATATGAACATGGTGGGTGAGCCGGTCCAGCAGGGCGCCGGTCAGCCGTTCCGAGCCCAGCACCTCGGTCCACTCTTGGAACGGTAGGTTGCTGGTCACCATTGTCGATCCCCGCTCATAGCGTTGGCTGAAGACCTCGAATAGCAGCTCGGCGCCGGACTTGGACAGGGGCACGAATCCTAGTTCATCGACGATCAGCAGTTCGTAGCCGGCCATCTGCTTCTGATAGCGCAGCAGCCGTTTCTCATCCTTGGCCTCCATCAGTTCGTGCACCATCGCCGCCGCCGTCGTGAAACGCACGCGATGGCCGCGTTGGCAGGCCGACAGGCCGAGGGCCAGAGCGAGGTGAGTCTTCCCGGTACCACTGTTGCCCAGTAGCAGCACGTTCTCGCGCCGTAGTAAGAACTCGCAGCGCGCCAGCTCCAACACCAGCGCCTTGTTGACCGCCGGAATGGCCAGGAACTCGAAGGTGTCCAGGCTCTTGACCACGGGGAAGCGTGCCTGGTGGATACGGCGTTCGGTGGCCCGACGCTCGCGGTCCAGCAGTTCCTGTTCCGTTAAACGCAGCAGGTAACGCGGATAATCGGCGCTCTCAGCCGCGCACTGCCGCGCCACTTTGTCGTACTCGCGCAGGAAAGTCGGCAAGCGCAACTGTTTCAGGTGATGTTCCAGCAGCACCTGGGGCGTGTCCGCCGTAGCGGTGTTGGGTTCGCTGCTCATCGCGTCACCTCGCTGGGCAAGCCAAGCGGTGACGGCGAAAGTAAAGCCCTGTAGTCGGCGGCCTGCGTGGTCCGTACTTCGGCCAGTGGCAGATGCGGATAGTTCTCCAAGTCCAGCCGCGGCGGTCGCCGCTCGATGTGGCACAGCACCAGATGCTTAACGGCATCGAAGCTGATCGTGCCCAGATGCAGAGCATCGAGGACGGCTTGTTCGACCTCCTGGACAGAGAATGTCTCCAGCAGGCGCAGCACCTGCACGTACTCTCGCTTGCCGCCCTTGCTCAGTCGCGCTTCCAGCAGCCGTCGCAGGCGGGCGAAACATTCTGGCAACTCCCATCCCACCAGTGGCGCGGCTTGATCCAGCGCCCGTGCCTTCTGTTCCAGTAGCGCCAGATAGTGCAGCGGATCGAAAACCATGTCTTCGCGCTGGTAGCTTCTGCGATGGCGGGCAATCACCCGGCTGCCGCAGACGATCACCACCTCGTGCACGTAGCCCTTCGCCAGCACGTCGCGATGTCCATACTCGGTGGGCACCGAGTAGTCGTTGGTGCGATAGCGCACCAGCGACATTGAACTCACTCGCGCCACCCGCTTCTCGCAAGATTCATACGCACTGACCGGCAACGGCAAGAAAGCCGCTCGGTCCCGCTCAAAGCGCTCTCCGATCGTCTCCTGGTGGCCGCGTAGCCGCCGCGCTCGCCGCTCACCGCATGCGTCCAGCAACCGCTGGTTTAACTCCTCCCAACTGGCCGCCCTCGGAATCGGCACCAGAAAGTTCCGCCGTGCGTATCCCACCAAGCCTTCCACCTTGCCTTTGTCGTTGCCCTTTGCCGGCCGTCCGAACTTCTCGGCAAACAGGTAGTGACTCTGCAACTCGGAGAACGCCCGCGTCTTCTGCCGGGTGCCATCGCCCAGAATCCGCACCACCGCCAGGCGAGTGTTGTCGTACAGAATCGAGGTGGGAACGCCGCCGAAGTAGGCAAAGGCCTGGACGTGGCCTTCCAGAAACGCTTCGGTCGTTTCCGCCGGAAACGCCATGACGAAGCAGTCGTCCGAGTGCGGCAGATCGATCGCCAAGTAATGGGCTTTCCGCTGCTCGCCACCGACGATCACCAGCGCCTCGCCGAAGTCGGCCTGCGCCGTGCCCGCCGCATGCGTCAGCGGAACGAACATCTCCCGACTGCGCAACCTCGCAGCACGAACATAGTCCTTCACGATGGTGTAGCCGCCGGGGAACGCGGGCTCCGCCCGCAAGCGATCAAAGATCCGCTGGGCGGTATGCCGCTGCTTGCCTGGTTTGCTCTTGTCTTCTTCCAGAATGGCGTCGATCACGCCTATCCACGGCCCCAGCTTGGGCCGCTTCGCTGGCTCTTTCCGCCGGTAGCCCGGCGGAATCGAATAACCCAACATCTTGCGTACCGTCGTGCGCGCCACTCCAAACTCCCGCGCGACCGACCGTTGACTTCTGCCCTCGACTAAAACCGCTCGGCGTATACGTCCCTAGATCTCCACCTGGTACATCCCTCCGGTGTTCCACGATCTCTGCCATTGGTTCAACGGAACCGAACCAGTTCCGTTACCCCCACAGGCCTAGCTACTTCGTGAAACAAAAATCCGGCGGTCTATTTTCCCTCCGCCGCACCACGCCGCGTCCGCGGCGTCGTGTGGCCTAGTATTGCTCCGGCGCTCTCACACATGCATTCTTGCTGTTTCTGATTTATGCATAACGTCAATAATTCAGGTGTGCACACATTCACTGTTTCAGGATTGCAAGAATGAAGACCTGCACGACTGAGATTTGCAGATTTCGGAACGGAACAGTGAACTAAAAACTCTGGTGTCACGTGACGAGACAGAACGTCGATTTAAGTACTTCTGGAAGGGCAGGGCGGCGGGGCGGCATACCGTCAGTCCTGCATTTATTCAGGTGTGCACACCTGAATAAACGAAGTCCTGCACAGATTCAAAGGGGCAGGGGATGCCGATTGTGCCATGAAGGCGTCGCTCACGCCGCCGTTAGCGATAACGCAACACCCTTTTCCCATTCCTGAAGCATGAGGTTGCCGATGTCCTCAAAATCAGTGTGGTCCTTGATGTACGCGCGAAGTTCTTTTGAGGTGTCGTTAATTGCGCCAGTGATGCGCTCCAGGATCTCCCGGACGCGTGCAGGGCTCCCTCCCATGCGCGTCTCGCCTAGGCGCTGCAGTTCCTTCGCACTTGCCCATTTAGTCGTGCCCATGAGGGTTAATGCCATGCTGTCTTTGGGTAGATAGACGGAGGTCGTCACGAGGTCGTAGACGGGGGCGAGCCTTGCTTCGCCCTCAACATCGTCATAGATGATGCCGAAATTCTTCAGGTGCGCGTCGCCGTTGCGCAGCGCGCAGTTGACGGCGATGAGCGTGAAGAGCCTTTCCAGATCTTCGCCCACATGCGGGGAGTTTGAAAACTGCGTAAAGCGCTTCATGATCGAGGTTTCGTAGCTGCCACGATATTTTTCATCGGTGCGGCGGGCGTTGAGCACGCAGAAGTCCTCAAATCCGCAATAGGTGCCATCGGAACGCAGGTCGAATCGGTCGATGACGAGCGCCAGCGCATCTTCGGAGAGCCGGTAGGGCGGGACATCAAGGCCGCATTTCTCGGCGACCCTGAGGCAGAAGAATTCGTTGGCAGCGAGCTGCGGATATTCGTTCTGTTCCCAGAACTTCACAATGTGCGTCGCACCCCGGTAACTCTGGGAGAGCCGCTCCGTGGCCTTGCTGAGCGATGCGAAGGCTCCTTCGTCGCGCACCAGGATCTTCGGCTGTACACCGCTGATGCCAGAGAAGGAGGCGAACTTGTCGATGAGGTAGCGGAGCAGGTCGCCGCCACGGCGCTGCGCGAGGATTTCATCGACCGACTGAAAGGGAACGTCCTCCTGCAGCTGCTCCTTTTGGCCTGTATAGCGGATGCGTCCTACCTGCGAACGCCCGACGATGCCAAGGAGATCGAATTCATCAAACGTGCCTGTGGCTTTGGCGAAGGCGAGGCGCAGTCTTTCGCGAAGCACGCCTTCGGGCAGGTTCATCTCGAAGATCGGAAGGAGCCCAAACTGCACGGTCCAGGAGGGGAGGCGTACCGGCATGGTGACGGATACGGCGCGCGCGCGCGCGACTTCCGGCAGATAGGCGAAGCTGCTTCCGCGTGTCTCATGCCTGTCGAGCAGGCCCGCTTCAGCGCCGTCGGTCCAGACTCTGATCAGCATCGTCCTTTTCCAAGAGTTCATCGAGGGTCGGCCGGCGCGCGCTTGCTTCCTGCAGTTTCAGCTCAAGCCCAAGGGCGGAAAGAATATTGGTAATCTTGGAATATCCCAGTTCGCCCAATCGTCCGTTCTCCAACGCATCGAGCGTAGAAAGGCCAATCCTGGCTTTCTTTGCAAGCGCAGGCTGCGTCAGACGCAGCGCTTTGCGCTTTGTAGCGATCTGCTCGCCTATAGAGGATATGGTCAGCATTTCGCCTAGTATACGAGGCTTTTATGGAAACTACAAGCTAATAACCTAATATTTTGTGTTTTTAGATGCCTTAGACTGGGGATAGTACAGGACTGAACGTCGGATTTCCAACCCACAACCCCACCCCTGAGAGAGAGGCAAAAATTTCACTAATCGGGGCTGCGGCGCCCGTTGAGCGATAGAGTCCCTTTCTATCGCTCACGCTGCCGCGCAATATCAGCGATAGATGATGATCAACGGCAAAGGCGAATTGGTTGAAGGCTGAAAAACAATGGGCTTCGTCAGAGGCTTGCCTCTAACCAGCGGTTTACATTTTCTGACCCAGCAGATGCTTTACTCTCTGCCTCCGCGTGATCCCCGCAGGGCCTTCCCGGGTCGTGCTCTCAGCCCACTTCGTAATTTGCGCGAGCCGAATGCGATGCTCAATCGGTGGGCGATCGATGGCAATCGTAAATTCGGTCGAAGGGGCGGGGCAGGGGACCATCGGGGCTTCGCGAAATTCTGCGATAGCGAGCGCCACGGCCTCGTACACCGATTCGGCCTGGACATGAGAGGAATGGGTGATGCCATCGGTGTCCTCGAATGAGACGCGGCAACGGGCGAGCGGCATGGCGAGATTATAGCGCTATATTCGCTTTTTGTTCGTCTACGTGCTCGTTTGATGGCGCCGCTGAAAAGGGGTAGCCTAAGGGCTGGAGCTATATGGATTCCCATTACTTTAGCCAGAAAGGGGCGAACGCCGAAAAGGTCATCCATGACCTCGCGAGCAGGACGTTCTTCGGCGATTGGTGCTATCCCAATCCCAAGAAACCGGACGGTAACGAACTGTGTGATTTGCTCGTCGTGTTCGACGACACAGCCCTAATCTGGCAAATCAAGGATTTAAAGACCGACGAGGCGGGTCGCTACAAGAAAGCTGAAGTCGAAAAGAACCTTCGGCAACTCGGCGGCGCCAGGCGCACGCTTTTTGATCTGAAGACCCCGATTGCGTTATCGAATCCGAAGCGCGGGTCAGAGCGATTCGATCCGACAACAATAAAGCACGTGCATCTCATCTCAGTGCTGATGGGCGACGGGGAGGAACCGTTTCCATTTGTGCAGGAAGTGAAGAAGCATGTGTTGCACGTTTTTACGCGGGAGTTTGCGGATATTGTGCTGTCGGAGCTCGACACCGTGTCGGATTTTTGTCACTACCTCCGTGCGAAAGAGGCGATGGCCCGCGATAACAAGATGGTGTTTGTGCTGGGCGGAGAAGAAAATCTTCTTGGGAAGTACCTGGAGCACGGGCGAAATTTTGACTGGATGCAGAATTACGACGTAATCCAGATCGATGACACGATCTGGCCCGCGATCTCTTCCAAACCTCAATATGTCGCCAAGAAGAAGTTGGACGAGATAAGTCGAGGGTGGGACAGCATGATCGAACGGGCTCACGAAGGTACTTCCCGATATGAACTCGTTGCCCGCGAGTTGGCGCGCCCAGATCGCTTCACTCGAAGGGTGTTAAGCGAGTCGTTCATGGAGGCCTATTCGGAGTTCATGGCCAGCAACATGGAAATGCTTCGCCGGCAGTCTGCCGTTGCCGGCACCACCTATTGTTTCCTCATAACGAACGACACAGAGTACCCCTGTAAGCGCCGCCGGCTCATGTTGCAGGCGATGTGCCTCGTCGCGCGCGGCATGAACCCGGAGAACACGCGGGTCATTGGTATCGCAACGAGTCGTGACAATAGGAACTACGACTTTGGGTTCTTCGATATCAAGGATTGGACGCCCGAGATGGAGGCGGAGAAGAACCGACTGCAGAGGGAGGCGAACATCTTCGTCTCTCCGCGCAAGACCATGACATCCAGCGACGAATATCCACCTGTCCAGGAGCTTGCGGCTGAAAAGTAGTGACAATGAAAGCGGAGAGGATGGTCTGGCTCCTTGCTGTCACGCTTTTGTCACTACAGCCCGGTCAATTCCCGTGAAATCAGATAGAGAGCAGTGAAGTGCCCGCAGCGCAATTCGCGTGGCTGGCACGAGGATTTGCTTTGATCTGTGCGGATTGCAAGCTCTTGAAAAATCTGGCGGAGAGGGGGGGATTCGAACCCCCGATACAGCTTTTGACCGTATAACGGTTTAGCAAACCGCCGCCTTCAGCCACTCGGCCACCTCTCCGGCTGGAAGCTAAGACATTGTGGGAAGCGTCCTAGCTGGCGTGAGCTACCTCTTCTGATTCTGAAGTTGAATTCAACACCAGATTCGGTCGCAGAAGCATTCTAACAGCAGAGCTGTTGGCTTGTCTCTTCGATTCCACGATGGGTGTGCTTCAGTCTGAATAAAGGATGCGTGCCTTTCGCGCGCCGGCAGGAATGGTGCAGTTTGTTAGTCATGTGTCGCCGGATAAAGCCGGCTCGGGAAGAAAAATAAAAGGCTTATCAACACGACTGAACAGGGCGCTGAAAAAATTGGCAAACGCCAGTTGTGCCGTCGGCTGAAGCCGACTCACAGTCGAAAAAAAGGACTTAGACGCCAGCCTGAAGGCTGGCTCTACCCGAACGTCCAGAAATGACGACCTTTTCAGCGGCCTGTGAAGTCGTGCCCTATTACGAAGCCCTCGGGAAGCAGATCCCTCGTCGGCCTGAAGAGACTGTGTCGCAACCCGGTGTCGCCGCTCTGCGGCTCACGTTTTGTCCCACTTTGAGCGTGGGCTGACGCCCACGCCTAACCCCATCTCGCCGCTGCGCGGCTAGTTTGATCGGTTGTTCGGGCCGTTTGTTCCACCAGAAAATTTGTTTTCCGGTCGCGACACAGTCTCTGAAGGCCTCCTCGGGATGGCAAAGATAAAGGGCTTATCGGCACGACTGAAGTCGTGCCCTGGAAGCCCTCCATGACCGAGCTTTTCAGCGGCCTGTGAAGGCGAGCCCTGACACGAAGCCTTCCATAACCGACTTTTTCAGCGGCCTGTGAAGCCGGGTTCATTTGCTCGACTTGGCGGACCGCCTGAAGGCAGTCCCTTTCAAAGCAATACTCATCGGGGCTTCTTTAGGCATCTAGGCATGTTTAGGCATTGACAATGCCTTCACCAGCGGCAACAATGCCAACCCATCGGCCCCCGTAAGTTTCGCGCCCACAATCTCTGTCCGCGAAAGGATTGCCGCATGCGCCAAATCGTCTTCGCTATTGCTCTCTCCACTTTCTTGTTCGTCCCGATGGCCTCAGCTCAACAAGCTACATCCACGGCCGTTCCCAACCTCATCCGCTACGGTGGAACGTTGAAGGATGCGAATGGAGCGGCAGTCTCATCCACTGCTACAGGCGTGACCTTCGCCATTTACCAACAGCAGGACGGCGGTGCGCCGGTCTGGATGGAAACGCAGACCGTCACGCCCGATGCAAGCGGCAACTACAGCGTGGTGTTGGGCAGTACGACAGCGACCGGACTTCCGGCTGATCTGTTCTCGCAGGAAGAGCAGCGCTGGCTGGGCGTGCAGGTGCAGGGACAAGCGGAGCAGCCGCGCGTGCTGCTGGTGAGTGTGCCCTACGCCTTCAAAGCGCACGAGGCAGAGACGCTGGGCGGCAAGAGCGCTGCGGACTTTATGCCCGCCAGCTCCGCGAGTGGCCCAGCGAGCGGCAGCAACGCCGGCAATCCGGCCGTGGCTTTGATTGCCGGCCAGTCATCCACGCTGGGCGCGGGCAATGGCGCCAATAATAGCGCGCCCACCGATGGGCCCACGAATTTCAGCGGCTCGACCACCGACCAGATCGTCAAGGTAACGCAGAGCAGCACGGGTGCGGGAATCACCGCGATCGCCGGCACCAACGCGGTATTTGGCCAAGCCACGGGCAATGTCGGCAACGTTTACGGCGTGCAAGGCGTGGCAACGGGATCGGGCGGCGTCGCGTTGTTTGGCAATGCGAATTCGCCTACCGGCGGGACCTACGGCATGAAGGGCAGCTCGACGAGCACATCGGGAACCGGCATTCATGCCCTAGCCAGCTCGACCACCGGAAACACAATCGGCGTCAGTGCGCTGGTGAACAGCCCGCAAGGCACGGCGGCGGTGTTTAACAACGCCGGCGGCGGGAACATTCTGGTCGGCCAAAACAACGGCGTCGCGAAACTCACTGTGGACGGCAGCGGCGACGTGAATGCCCTCGGTACCTTCACGGGCAACGGCTCGGGGCTGACCGGCATTCAGTTCTCGCAACTCGGCGGCATCTTGCAAGACTCGCAATTCAACGGTGAATACGACAACCAGATCAACCTGACGAATAGCGCGAATATTATCATCGGGGCCTTCACCGGCTCCTTCAACGGCACCTACGTCGGCAACGGCTCCGGTCTGATGGGAGTACTCCCCGCAGCAGGTTCCACAAACTACATCCAAAACAACAACTCCTCGCCGCAGATCGGCGCCAGCTTCAATATCGACGGCTTTGGAATCGCGGGCCAGACCTTCTCGGGAAACGCTGTGAACTCGGTGACAACCTACCAGATCGGCCCCGGACCCCAAGGTTCCGCCGTGCTGAGCATCGGCAACAATCCCGGCAATGGCAACGTATTTCTAGGAGTTGGAGCAGGCGGAAATTACCCTGGATCCGGCGAACAAAACACCTTCGTCGGCGCCGGGGCTGGCTCCAGCAACAGCGGTGGCTTTCAAAATACCTTTACTGGCGTCCAGGCGGGCTCCAACACCACCTTTGCCCAAGGCAATACTTTCACCGGCGCCTCGGCTGGTGGCTTCAACACCACCGGCATCAACAACTCGTACTATGGCGTCAGCGCGGGCGTGGGAGGCAATGGGGTGAACGACATCGCGATAGGCGCTATGGCCGGCAACAACAACACCAACGGCATCTACAACATTTACATTGGCAGTCCAGGTCAAGGTGGCGAGAGTAATACCATACGCATCGGGACGCAGGGTCAGCAAGCCTTCGCGTATATGGCCGGCATTTACGGCAACTCGCCCAGCGGAGCTTTGCCGGTCGTAATCAATGCCAATGGACAGATGGGAGCGTCGGCGGGATCGGGTGTTACCTCGTGGAACGGCCGCACCGGCGCGGTTGTCCCGCAAACCGGCGACTACAGTTTTTCCATGATCAGCGGGACACTGAGTCCATCGCAGATCCCGGCGGGCTCGACTAACTACATCCAGAATGGGACCACCGAGCAGACTAGCGCCAACTTCGATATCAGCGGCAGCGGCTCGGCCAATAGCTTTGTTAGTGCGACCACATACCAGATTGCCGGCGGTGGCTCCGTCGTAGGCATTGGCAGTCCCGCCGACGGAAACTTGTTCCTCGGCTCGGGCGCGGGCGTCTTTAATAATGCTGGTTTTGGGATATTCAACGTCTTCTCCGGTTTCGAGGCCGGGTACAACAACACTACCGGTAATAGCAACACCTTCTCTGGCTATCAGGCTGGTGTGGTCAACACGACCGGCAGCTACAACGTCTTCACCGGCGAGGAGGCCGGTGGCGGCAACACCACCGGCACCAACAACGTCTTCGTCGGCGCACAGGCCGGAGGCGTCAACACGAGCGGTGGCTCCAACGTCTTCTCAGGCTTTAGGGCGGGCGTAGCTAATACCACGGGCGGTTCCAATACCTTCTACGGCTACCAAGCAGGCTCTGGCAATACGAATGGTAGTCAGAACATCTTCATCGGCAACAATGCAGGTTCCTATATCACTACTGGCAGCTCCGACATTTATATCGGTACTCAAGGAGTGCAAGGGGACTACAACGAAAACAACGTTATGCGCCTGGGTGATGGGTGCTGCATACGCGCAACCTTCATCGCCGGCGTCTGGGGCGGCACGGTTCAATCAAACGGCGTAGCCGCGTACGTTGACGCCAATGGGCAGATCGGTACGCTCGTTTCCTCCCGCCGCTTCAAGGAGCAGATCGAGGATATGGGTGACAGCACCAGCCCCCTCATGAAGCTCCGGCCGGTTACCTTTCTCTACAAGTCTGAATACTCCAAGGGCGACCGCACCCTGCAATATGGATTGATCGCTGAAGAAGTGGCGGAGATCTATCCCGAGCTGGTGGCTTACGACAAGGACGGCCAGCCTTACACGGTGAGGTATCAGCACCTCGCCCCCATGCTGTTGAACGAAGTGCAGAAGCAGTATCGCCGCGCGGAAGAACAAACCAAGATCGCGGAGAGCCAGCAAGGCAGGATCGAATCCCAGCAGCGGGAGATCGAAAGCCTAAGGCAACAACTACAACTGCAGAACGCAACGCTGCAGGAGCGACTGTCGCGGCTGGAAAAGCTGGTGGAGGCGCAGACCGTCGCGGAGAAATAGGGCATCGCGGTCGAGATGGAATTGGTGGCTGGCGGGCGCGGGCGTCCATGGCATTGCGGGGTCGGATCGCGGCACGACGTTCGGCTTGTTTGGACAGACTCGGCTCCGTTGAGTTTCTATTTATGCCGCCCCTGAAGGGGCTCAAGTTTTAAGAGAGAGCCTACCCAGCACTCCGCCTCCCCAGTTCGCCAAAAAGCGGCGAACCGGGGACCCCGCTGCGTGCTGGGCTATCATGACTCCGCGCCTACGGCGCTCGGTCCTTACGGTTTGTTCCACCGATGCGACAACGAACGGAGTTTCGTAACAGCCTCTTACGCCCGCGGCTAACACAAATGTCGCCGCTGCGCGGCTGGATTGCGACCAGGTTCTGCGCTTGGCGCCCGACCGCAATGTGATATGTCGAGTTCTCACGCAGACTCTGAAGGCCGTCCCGCTTTGCGGGACTCGGTCGAGGGTCATCGAACTTGCTCGCACACATCACGCATTTCAGGCGTGACGCAAGGACGTCAAACGGAGCCGACAGACTCCAAGCTCCGGCGGCAGCGGCGTCGTGGCGCGAACTCGGCAACCACAGGCAATGCATGTAAGGCAGTGAATCCGGCCGCGTAAGTCCTTTAGAAAGACGATTTTACCTGTAACTCCAATGGGGAGAAGATTTTAGCGGGAATTTCTTGGCAATAGTGATTGTTATCAATGGTTTGCAAGGGGCGAAATAGGGGGAGTTGGCACCTGTCCACAATTTGGTCGCGACATCTATATTAGTTGTCAGCTTATCGGTCAGCGACGCGTCCAAGAAGCGTCTAACGCAGCTCTCTCTGCTTTAACTTTTGACTCAGTGAGAATGACTGTGACCGTGTTCGTGCGGGCCGGAGCTGACAGGAATCACGCAGCCATCGTGGACTTCGCAGATGTTGAGTTCAAACTGGATGGTGGTGTGATGGATCTGGAAGCGCTCGCCGAGCATGGCGCGAACCGCTGCGAGAATGCCGGCGCTGGCTGAAGCCGGCATGTCCGCGATGCCCACATGACACGAGAGCGAATGAGTGTCGCTGCCGATGCTCCACACGTGCAGATCGTGAACGGAGTCAACGCCGGGAATGCCGCAGATGGCGATTTGGATGCGATCCAGATCCAGTCCGCTTGGAGTTCCTTCCAGCAGAATGTTCAGGCTCTCGCGGATGATGCCGATCGATGACCACAGGATCATCACGCCGATGCCGACGGAGAGCGCGGGATCGATCCAGTGCTGGCCGGTAAAGGCGATCGCGATGCCGCCGGCGATGACCGCTGCCGTGGATAAGGTATCGCCGATCTCATGCAACAACGCGCTGCGCAGGTTGATGTCGCGATGGCCGCGCATCAGCAGCAGCGCGATGCCGCCGTTCATCACCACGCCCGTTGCAGCCACCCAGATCATCACATGCGCGTCCACTTGCACGGGTGTTTGCAGCCGCTTGAACGCTTCGTACCAGATGTAGAAGGAAATCAGAATCAGAGTGAGGCCGTTGATGAACGCAGCCAGAACTCCGGCGCGGTTGTAGCCGAAGGTCTTGCGCGCGCTGGGCGGACGGCTTTGCAGATACACTGCGCCCCAGGACATCAGCAAGGCAATGAAGTCGGTAAGGTTGTGGCCCGCTTCGGAGAGCAGCGCCAGACTGTGCGCACGCAGCCCGGCGATCACCAGCAAGACAATGTAGGCCAGCGTCACTGCGAGAGAGACTTGCAGCAGCCGCGAGGTCTTCGCGTTGCCTATGTCGCCGGCGTGGACGTGCATTGCTTCAGTCTAGAAGGTGTGTCGCAGGCGTTCAACCTGAAGGCTGCGGAATTGCTTTGGAACTGGCCTGCGCACAGCTCGCGGGTGTTACAATCTCGCCGAATCAGCAGTTAGCAGTTAGCAAGTTAGCAATTAGCAATTAGCAGTTAGCCAGAACCCGGAGATTTGTCGCGATGATTCTTGTGCCAAATACCAAGTGCCAAGTGCCAAGTGCCAAGTGCCAAGTGCCAAGTGCCAAGTGCTAAATACCAAGTGCTAAATACCAAGTGCTAAATACCAAGTGCTAAGTGCTAAGTGCCAAGTGCCAAGTGCCAAGTGCTGATTTCCAAGGAGAGCTCCCATGGTTTCCGCCGCTCCGGTTGCGCCGATTGAGCCAAAACCGCTTTCGGAAATGGAACGCGTGGTCGACACCTTTGTCGCGCCCAGCAAGACCTTCACCGACTTGCGCCGCAGCGCCAATTGGCTTGTGCCGTGGTTGCTACTGGCGATTGCCAGCGTCGCCCTGGTCGTGGTGGTTGATAAGAAGATTGGTATGCAGAAAGCGGCCGAGAATCAGTTGGCCCTGCAACCCAAGCGGGCCGAGCAGCTCGACAAACTGCCTCCCGAGAAACGCGCCGAACAGATGGAGACGATCGTCAAGCTCACCCGCATCCTTGCTTATGCGTCCCCTATCTCCCTGTTGATCATTTTCGCCATCATTGCGGCCGTGCTGTTGGGATCGTTCAACTTCGGGTTTGGCACTGAACTCACCTTCAATCAGTGTCTGGCGGTCTGCATGTACGCTTCGCTGCCGGGCGTTCTCAAGGCGCTGATTGCGATCCTCGCCATCGCCGTTGGAGGCGGCGAAGCCTTCACCTTCCAAAACCAGGTTGCCAGCAACCTCAGCGGCCTGGTCGATCCCAGCTCGCACTTCCTTTATTCCATCGCAAGCTCGCTCGACGTTTTCACCATCTGGACGCTGGTGCTGTCGGGCATTGGCATCTCCTGTCTCACCAAAGTCAAACGCGGGACATGCCTTGGAGTTGTCTTCGGCTGGTGGGCAATCCTGGCGCTCGGTGGAGCTGCAATCGCAGCCGCGTTCGCCTAGACGCAGCGCGGAACTCGGCATCTCAGGTAGCTCGTAAAGTTGGCTCGCAGGCCTTTTGCGCCCTCAACCGGGAAGTCTCGGCGGCATCGTTGTCGTATCCCACGGCGAAAACACGGAAGTGATATATACTTCGACTGTCTGGAATTCTTATATTTTTTTCCGCCGTATGGCGGATCGGGGAGCGCTCCTAATTTCATATACCCCGAGAGAGATTCATATCGAAGGGATCGAGTCGAGGCCGCTTGCCGAGTCTAAGGAACAGGACTGAGTCGCCGGCATAATCTAGCTCTCATAACCCCGGCGAATATTATTCCGACCGCGGACCCCCTTGCTGGCCATGGGAGGTGTGGCGTGGATATTGCTCTCATACGGGTTTTATTTGTTCTGATTACTTCGCTGGCCTGCTATGAACTTCAGCCCCTGGGTTTAGGACGATGGCCGGCAGCCGGTATCGGCATCCTGATTGGCGCTGCCGTCGTTCTATTCGAGGTTCGACTGCGTCAGGTAAGCCTGAAGCGGCTGATCGGCGCTGTCATTGGCAGCATCCTCGGCATCTGCGGCGCCTATCTCTTCAGCCTGGTTATCCGCAATAGCATCAGCGCCGGTGCGACGCAAAGCTTTCTCCAGCTTTTCGTCATGTTGTTGATGGCTTACATTGGCCTAATTGTGGGCGCCGGCAAGGGCGACCTGCTGAACCTGGCGGCGCTGGGCGGAATCTTCGGCGGCGAGAAGCAATCCAAGCGCAGCTATAAGATCCTCGACACCAGCGTCATCATCGATGGCCGCATCGCCGACATCGCCGAGACCGGCTTCCTTGACGGCGTCATCGTCATCCCGCAGTTCGTTCTGCGCGAACTGCAACTGGTCGCCGACTCTGCCGATTCCATGAAGCGCAACCGCGGCCGCCGCGGTCTTGACATCCTCCAGCGCATCCAGAAGATCGCGTCCCTGACGATTCAGATCGTCGAGGACGATTTCCCCGCCGTCCGCGAAGTTGACCTGAAACTGATCGAGCTGGCCAAGGTTTACGAAGGCAAAATCGTCACCAACGATTTCAACCTTAATAAGGTTGCCCAGCTACAGGGCGTCGAGGTGCTGAACATCAATGAGCTGGCGAATTCCCTGAAGCCCATTGTGTTGCCCGGCGAGATCATGAAGGTCTTCATCCTGAAAGAAGGCAAGGAGTACAACCAGGGTGTTGCTTATCTCGACGACGGGACCATGGTGGTGTGCGACAACGCCCGCAAGATGATCGGCAAGAACATCGATATCTCAGTAACGTCGGTGTTGCAGACCACGGCGGGAAAGATGATCTTTGGCAAATTCGACGAGCGCGCACCAATGCCGCGACAGGTCGAAGCGCGGACCGATGTTCGCAAGTCCGGACCAACGCCCGCAGCGGCGGCGATCAGCGAAGCCGCCAAGCCGGAATAAGCGGCTGCGCACTAACTTCTGTGTGTCATCCCGACCGAGTCCGCCGCGGACGAGTGGAGGGACCTGCTGTTCGTCGGCAGTGCGATGACGCCGAATCTCCAAGCGAGCCGGTTTTCCGCTCAGCCAACAAAGGACGGAACCCGAGCTTCCCAATTTGTATTGATCCCACCACCCCGTTTATACTCGCCTCCCCGACATGAAAGTCATCGTCATCATTCCCGCTGCCGGTCTGGGAACACGAATGTCCGCCGCTTCCGGCGGTCCCAAAAGCAAGAGCAAACAGTTCTTCGAGCTGCAAGGCACGCCCATCCTGATACACACGTTGCGCAAGTTCGCGCAGTGCAGCGCGGTCGGCGAAATCGTCGTGGCGCTGCGCAAGAGCGAGGCTGCATCTTTCCAAAAGCAGATTGAGAAGGAAAATTTCAGGAAGCCGTTGCGCATTGTCGAAGGCGGCGAGCACCGCCAGAACTCGGTCGCCAATGCGCTCGCAGCCATCAAAGCCGCTGACGACGACATCGTGCTGATTCATGACGCGGTGCGTCCCTTTGTCGATCAGGAGACCATCGTCAACGTCATTGAGGCGGTCAAGAAGTACGAAGCGGCGATTGCCGGCGTGCCCGCTATCGACACGGTAAAGCAGGTCGACCGCACCGCCGACGGCGCGGTGGTGATCGCCACCGTTCCGCGCGAGCGCATGGTGCTGGCGCAGACGCCGCAAGGCTTTCGCTTCGGCCTGCTGAAGAAGGTGTTCGCCGAAGCCACTGCCGACGGATTCATGGGAACGGACGAGGCATCCCTGATCGAACGTGCTGGCGGAGAAGTTCACGTCGTCATGGGTTCGCCGCGCAACATGAAGATCACCACTCCCGCCGATCTGGAGCTGGCCGAGTTTTTCCTCGCGCAGGAGAACCGCGACGCCAGCCTCAGCGGGTGAGGCTGTAAGTACCTTGACCTTTGCTGTGAAGAGAACGGGTGGAGCACGCCTTCAGGAGCCGTTGTAAAAGTCGGGACGTTCGGGTAGAGCCAGCCTTCAGGCTGGCGTCTAAGTCCTTTTATTCGATTGCGAGTCGGCTTCAGCCGACGGCACAACTGGTTGTTTCCAGACTTTTTCAGCAGCCTGTTCAGGCGCGCACCTGTCCGTCCTCTTTGGAGAGCGCGCTTTAGCGCCTGAGGTACGTCTTCGATCGCCTCAGCGGCTAAAGTCGCCTTTGGAGTGCTTTGTAACAGGGCACGACTTCAGTCGTGCCGTTAGAGGCTCATTTAACTCTTGTCATCACGAGCGGGCTTCAGCCCGCGAGGGATCTGCTTTTCGTCAGAGCAACGACTTTGTTCCCTGATCGAACAAAGTAAGCCCGAAGGGCGACATTTGTTTTAGCCGTGGGCGTAAGCCCGCGGTAAAGTTCAGAAATCGGATAAAGAGCCGCTTCAGCGGCGGCACGCTTTCCGTGAAAACCGTGTCCAACTCTCCTATATCCCGCGTTCCGCGCATCGGCTTCGGCTGGGACTCGCACGAGTTCAAACCCGGCATTCCGCTGAAGATCGGCGGCGTCACGCTGCCTCATCACAGCGGACTTGCTGGCCACTCCGATGGCGATGTCCTGCTGCACGCACTCACCGATGCGCTTCTCGGCGCAATCGCCGCCGGCGATATCGGAACTTATTTTCCGCCCGGCGATCCCAAGTGGAAGGGCGCCGACTCCGCGATCTTCGTGCGCGAGGCGCTGAAGCTGATTGACGAGGCCGGCTACGCAGTGGGCAACATTGACAGTACGCTGATTCTCGCCGCGCCCCGCATTGGACCGCACGCCGCAGCCATTCAGCAGAATGTGGCCAAACTGCTCGGCATCGAAGTCTCACGCGTCGGCATCAAGGCCAAAACTCCGGAAGGCATGGGAACCGACAACGCCGCTATCGCGCACGTCGCCGTACTGCTCGTCGAAATCAGCTGGCCATAACGGCGACGACCAGACCGCTGCGCTAGCTCCAGTTGAGATGCGACGGCCAGGGCACGCTGCGCTTGAAGTCGGAGTGGATCAGCAGCTCGCGGGCGACTTCGCAGTTGGGAAGCTCGGCCACGACAATCTGCATTCCCGACTTTCTGCCGTACTTCACCGCCGGGACGCAATCCGTATCGTTGGACACCAGAATGATCCGGTCGGCGTGCCGGTTTTCGCAGTAGCTGGCGATGTCGAGACCAATCTTCAGGTCGACGCCTTTCTGCTCAAAGTCGAGATCGAAGTCGCTGTCGGCAAGCTTGGCCGACTGCTCCACCGGTGTTCGTTTTGGTTTGTAGCCGCGAAATTTCAGCACGCCCAGGCGCACCGCAAACAGGTCTTTGCAAGCCAGTTCTTCCAGCCATTTGTCCGAGCCGTTAAAGACGAATGGCTCGCCGGAAACCGGCAGCCTCACCGTCCCTGAGTAGGGAGCGCAGTCGTAGTAGAGTACGCGCAGGATTTCCTCGTCGCCCGTTTTGCAGCCCAGTGCGAACGCCTCAATGAAAGTTGGATCGTAGCTCTTGCCCGCTTTCGTGGCCTTCGCGCGCAGGAAGTCGCCGTCGATCAGAATCACAATTCTCTTGGCCATAGACAAAAGCCCCCGAAATTTTCGAGGGCCTTTCAGAAACCTGCTCGCCTACGAGCGTTGCGGATATAGCTTGACGATAGGGGCGCCGATTTCGGTTGTCAACGGCTGGCCCGACGAAAATCATAATTCAGGCTCCAAAATGGAACACGTGCCGCGACGACTCTGCCGCTCCGCGTAAAATAAGGTTTTCAGCGAATGGCACCTGTCGCCACTCGAATTGAGGCGCCGCAATCATGTCAACATCAACCCGCGATGAGGAACCTGCCACAACTATCGATTCGCCAGCCCGGCCTTCGAACTTTGTCCGCGACATCGTCCTCGACGATCTGAAGACCAACAAGTACAACGGCCGCGTACAGACGCGCTTCCCACCCGAGCCCAACGGATATCTGCACATCGGTCACGCCAAATCGATTTGCCTGAACTTCGGGCTGGCGGCTGAGTTCGGGGGCAAGACCAACCTCCGCTTTGACGACACCAATCCCGAAAAAGAAGAGCAGGAGTACGTCGACTCGATCATCGCCGACGCGCGCTGGCTGGGCGCCGATTGGGGCGATCGCATGTTCTACGCCTCCGACTATTTTGACCAGCTTCACGCGTGGGCGGTGCAACTGATCAAAGCAGGCAAGGCTTACGTCGATGATCTGGGCGCCGAAGCAGTCCGCAAATATCGGGGCTCGCTGACCGAGC
The DNA here is from genome assembly GCA_963789245.1 of uncultured Acidobacteriaceae bacterium. Lineage (GTDB taxonomy): Bacteria > Acidobacteriota > Terriglobia > Terriglobales > Acidobacteriaceae > Bog-257. The sequence continues at coordinate 24,419 of CAWBKE010000005.1, forward strand.
CAGGCAAAGAAAGCCCGTATCGCAATCGCTCCATCGAAGAGAATCTCGATCTCTTCGAGCGCATGAGGCTAGGCGAATTTCCCGACGGCTCGCGCACCCTGCGCGCCAAAATCGACATGGAATCGCCGAACCTTAACCTGCGCGATCCCGTGATGTATCGCATCCTGCATGCCTCGCATCATCGCACCGGCGACAAGTGGTGCATCTATCCGATGTACGACTTCGCCCACGGCCAGTCCGACTCGCTGGAGCAAATCACGCACTCCATCTGCACCCTGGAATTCGAAGACCATCGCCCGCTGTACAACTGGTTCATCCAGCAGCTCGGCATCTTCCCGTCGCAGCAGATTGAGTTCGACCGCCTGAACCTGACCTACACGCTGCTGAGCAAGCGCAAGCTGCTGCAACTGGTGCAGGAGGGACGCGTGCGCGGCTGGGACGATCCCCGCATGCCGACCATCTCCGGCATTCGCCGCCGCGGCTACACGCCGGAGGCGATTCGCAACTTCTGCGCTGCGATCGGCGTGTCGAAGACCAGCGGCATCATCGACCTTGCCATGCTGGAGCACTTCGTCCGCGACGACCTGAACAAGCGCGCGCCGCGGGCGATGGTCGTCTTGCGTCCGCTGAAAGTCGTCATCGACAACTATCCCGAAGGCCAGGTCGAAGAGCTCGAAGCGGCGAATAATCCCGAAGACGCAAACGCCGGAACCAGGAAGGTGCCGTTCTCGCGCGTGCTCTACATTGAGCAGGATGACTTCCGCGAAGATCCGCCGAAGAAGTTCTTCCGATTGTCGCCGGGACACGAAGTGCGCCTGCGCGGCGGCTACTTCATCACCTGCAAGACTGTCGTGAACGATGAAAAAACGGGTGAGGTCATCGAGGTTCATTGCACCTACGATCCTGAAACTCGCAGCGGTAACGCGCCTGACAATCGCAAAGTGAAGTCGACCATTCACTGGGTGTCAGCGCAGCACGCCATCGATGCCGAAGTGCGGCTGTACGAGAACTTATTCTCGAACGAGAATCCCGGCGACGTTTCTGAAGGCCAGGACTTCACCGTGAACCTGAATCCGAACTCGCTGGGGATTCTGACCAACGCGAAGTTGGAGCCATCGCTGGCCAGCGCGATGCCCGGTGATCGCTACCAGTTCGAGCGGCTGGGATACTTCTGCGCCGATCTCGACTCCAAGCCGGGCGCGCTGGTCTTTAACCGCACCGTGCCCCTGCGCGACACCTGGGCGAAGATTGAGAAGCGAGACAAGGAGAAGAATTAGAGCCTGTCATCCCGACCGAGGACTTCAGTCCGAGCGGAGGGACCTGCTGTTCTGTGCGCAGTTCATAAGGTGTGGAAGGAAGCAGGTCCCTCGACTCGCTTCGCTCCCTCGGGATGACACACAATACACAAGTGCGGATTCATGATCGATCCTAACGCTCAATCTGCCGCTCCTCGTCTCCGTTTCGCGCCCTCGCCAACCGGCTATCTCCACGTCGGCGGAGCGCGCACCGCCCTGTTCAACTGGCTTTACGCGCGGCATCACGGCGGCACACTCATCCTGCGCATCGAAGACACCGACCTCGAGCGCTCGACGCCCGAGATGGTGGAAGGCATTCTCGTCGGCCTGCGCTGGCTAGGCATCGACTGGGACGAAGGACCGTTCTTTCAGACCGATCGCATGGAGCTCTATCGCGCGGCGGCCGGGCACCTGATCAACAGCGGTCACGCCTACTACTGCTTCTGCGCGAAAGAGCAGCTTGAACAGCAGCGCGCCCAGGGAGTCGCCGAAGGTCGCGTCCCGCGCGACGTCTGCCGCAATCTCGCTCGCGACGAAGCGACGCAAAGGATTGAAGCCGGCGAAGGCGCTGCCATCCGTTTCTCTGTCCCACAAGGTGGGAGTACCACATTCGAGGATGCCGTCTTTGGCCGGGTCGAGTTCGCCAACTCCGAGATTGAAGACTTCGTCCTGCTGCGCTCCGATGGCGTCCCGACGTATCATTTGAGCGTAGTGGTCGACGACATTGACATGCGCATGACGCACATTCTGCGCGGCGCCGACCATCTCTCCAACACGCCCAAGCAGGTCATGCTGTATCAGGCGCTGGGTCATCCCCTGCCGGTGTTCGCGCACGTTCCGCTCATCCTCGGGCCCGACAAAACGCGGCTCAGCAAACGCCACGGCGCAACCAGCGTCATTGCATATAAAGAAGAAGGAATCGTCCCTGAGGCCTTTCGTAATTTTCTGGCGCTGCTGGGCTGGACGCCGCCGGACTCCTCGCAGGAGATCCTGCACGACCGCGAGCTGATCGACCTCTTCGACTTGAACGGTATCCAGAAGTCGAACGCGATCTTCGACCGCTCCAAGCTCGACTGGTTCAACACCGAATACATTCGCGCAGCCCCGGCCGCGCTCCTGCTGCCGCTCATCGAAGAGGAGTGGAAGAAAGTCGACCTCATTCCCTTCCAGACCAGCCAGGAGGCGATGGCGTCGACCGTCGATCTGGTGAGGCCCCGCGCCCGCAACCTCAAGGACTTCGCGACCTTGTTCCGCGGATATTTCAGCGACGACTTCAGCGCCGATCCCGCCGCGGTGCAGAAATTCCTGAAGGACGAAGCGGTCCGCGAAATGTTGGTGGAGCTGGCATCGCGTTACGAGCAGGCAACGGATTTCTCGGAGGCGTCTACAGAACAAGTTCTGCGCGATTTCGCTACCGAAAAGAACGTCAAGGCCGGCGCGCTCATCAACGGCGCGCGCGTGGCGCTCACCGGACAAGGCGTGGCTCCCAGCCTGTTTGCCGTGATGGCGAACCTGGGGCAGGAGCGTACCGTTGCCAGACTGAAGCGCGCGACAGAAATGCCGGCTGGCGGCGCAGCATAAAGGGACGCAAGCCGCGCTGAGGGCCACACTTCGCCGCTAATCTGTTTGTCTTGAAACCGAACCTTGGCCCGCCTGCGGCACTGCCAGTCGCTGTAATATACCTCTACGGTTTTTTTGGGGAGCCCAGTTGCAATGCAACAATGTGAGACATGCGGTGCAGAGATCGCCGTGCGATTCGCCTTTCTGCGCGCAGTGTGGAAGCCGGTTGAAGAAAACCTCCTCAGCATCTTCCGGCGCCGAAGGTCCGACGATCGCCGTTACGGCTGCTTCTGACCACGCTGGTTACACCCCTGCTCGTCGACCTCCCTCATCGCGTCCCTCGTCTCATGCGTCGCGCAATGAAGGCCGCTTCATGACGGGCAGAGTTCTGGCAGAGCGCTATCGCATCGTCGCGCTGCTGGGCCGCGGCGGCATGGGCGAAGTTTTTCGCGCCGACGATCTCAGCCTCGGCCAGCCCGTCGCCCTCAAGTTCCTGCCGGAGGCCATGACGGACGAGGACACGCTGGAGCGCTTCCGCAATGAAGTCCGCATCGCGCGCCGCATCTCGCATCCCAACGTGTGCCGCGTGTACGACATTGGGCAAGCCGACAACCAGGTCTTTCTTTCCATGGAGTACGTGGACGGCGAAGACCTGGCATCGTTGCTGCGCCGTATTGGCCGCTTGCCCTCCGACAAAGCCATCGAGATCGCCCGCAAGATCTGCGCCGGTCTGGCGGCAGCGCACGACAAAGGCGTGTTGCACCGCGACCTGAAGCCCGCAAACATCATGCTCGACGGCCGGGGCGAGGTCCTTATTATGGATTTTGGTCTGGCCGGCGTGGCGCACGAGATCGAAGACGTGCGCAGCGGCACGCCCGCCTACATGGCTCCCGAGCAACTAGCGGGCAAGGAAGTCACGGCCCGCAGCGACATCTACTCGCTCGGCCTGGTGCTTTACGAGCTGTTTACCGGCAAGGCCGCCTTCGATGGCAAGACGCTGGAAGACATTGTTCGCGTGCGCCGGGACAGCACGCCAAATCGCCCGTCCACGCTGGTGCGCGACATGGATCCCGCGGTGGAGCGCGCCATCCTGCATTGTCTGGAAGCCGAACCCGAGAACCGGCCTGCCTCGGCGTTGCTGGTTGCGGCTGCGCTGCCCGGTGGCGATCCTCTTGCCGCCGCGCTTGCCGCAGGTGAAACGCCTTCGCCGCAAGTTGTTGCTGCCGCCGGCGAGACTGCCGGATTGCCGGTCCGCATTGCGCTGGCGTCGATGGCCTTCGTACTGGTGGGAATGGTGGTGTTGTATGTGCTCACCGCTCGGACCAACGGGCTGTCCAGAATGGATATCCCCTATTCGCCGGAGGTGCTCACACAACGTGCTCGCGACATCGTCCGTCAACTCGGGTATTCCACGCCGCCGGTGGACGCGGCCAGCGGACTTTACTTCGACGATGATTACATCGAGCACCTCGATCATCCGGGAGGCGAACATCCCGACTGGAACCAGGTTCTTACCCATCGTCCGGCTGTGCTGACCTACTGGCACCGTCAGAGCCCCGATTACCTGGTCGCCACCGAAATCAAAAGCAACTTATTGACGCCGGGTATCGTCACGCTTGAAGATCCGTCTCCCATTCTGTCGGGCATGGTGGATGTTGCGCTCGATCCTCAGGGCAGACTTTTACGCTTCACGGCAGTGCCGCCGCAAATGGGCGGCGCACCCGCTTCGGTGCAGCCGTACGATTGGAACGCGCTGTTCACCTTGGCTGGGCTGGACATGACGCAATTCCACTCCGCCACGCCGATCTGGAATTCGCTGGGCGCCTCCGACCAGCGCGCCGCCTGGACGGGAGTTTGGCCAGGTACGTCGACGCCCTTGCGCGTCGAGGCCGCAAGCTGGGCCGGCAAGCCCGTCTTCTTTCAGCTGATCAGCGATTGGACCAAGCCCGGCCGGATGCCCTCGGCCGAGGGTGCAGGATCGAAAGCGCCAGAAGTCCTTCTCGTCCTCTTTCTGCTTGTCCTGTTAGCAGGGGCGGTGTGGCTGGCGCGCCGCAATTACCTTCGCCAGAAAAGCGATCCCAAAGCCGCGCTGCGCCTGGGCCTGCTGATCTTCGCTTTGCAGATGTTAGTGTGGATCTTTACCGCGCACTTCGTGCCCAGCCTGGGCGCGTTCGCACTCTTTATACTGGCCGCCAGCGGAGCAGTCTTCCTCGGAGTTGTCTTCTATATTGTTTACCTCGCGATCGAGCCGTATATCCGCCGTCACTGGCCGCACGCCATCATCTCCTGGACGCGGCTGATGGCCGGCCGCATTCGCGATCCTCTGGTTGGCCGCGATGTCCTTTTCGGAATCGTTCTCGGGATTGGCTGGAGCCTGATCGTCGCAGTACTGTACCTGGCATTGAAGCACATTGGGGCCGAGCCCGACTTCCCCTCCACCGCTTTCCTGCTCGGTCCGCGGATGGTCCTTGGCAGCTGCTTCACGCACGCGGCGCTTTCCGTGCAAGCCACGCTGGTCTTCTTCTTCCTGATGTTCGTATTTCGGGTGATCTTTCGCAAACCCTGGCTGGCGGCGGTAGTATTCGTTGCTTTCTGGTGCGTCCTGAAGACCTATGGCGAACACCATCTTTATCTAATGCTGCCGGCGCTGATCGCAATTTATAGCATCGCGGCTTTTGTGATACTGCGTTTCGGATTCGTCGCCTTAGCGGTGGGAGCCTTCACTGCCGATCTGCTGTCCAGCCTTCCCATCACCACGGATTTCTCCAGATGGTACATCGGAGCACCGATTTTCGTTTTTGCTCTGGTCGCAGCGCTGGCGCTTTGGGGAGGCTATACCGCGCTCGCTGGACAAAAATTGGTGAAGGAACATTTGTTCGAGTAGCCGTCACCTTTAGCCACAGAAGTATTAAAAGCGCCGCATCACCTGAGACGACTCGTTTGAGAGTCGGACAACCAACGAGTGTATGAGAGCTAAACTTTTTTTCTCGGCACCGGGCGAAGTGAGAAATTGATTGAGTCCCGTAGGTGCCTGTGTCGTACTGCAATTCGCGGCGAGCGCCGGAATAAACCATCGTATTTACGATCAAACTAGCCGCGCAGCGGCGGCTATGAAGTTAGCCCGGGGCGTAAGCCCCGGGTCGAGTGGGAAACTGACTCAAGCCGCGGAGCGGCGACACAGCTATGACACAGACACCGTAGGGACGGTACGGGCTTCTCGCACACACGCTACAGCCATCCCTTCGCCCGCGCGATCCTGGCTGCTTCGGTGCGATTGGCAGCTCCGAGCTTGCTGATCGCCTCCGACAGATAATTGCGGACGGTTCCTTCCGACAAGTTCAAATCGTTGGCAATATCGAGCGTGGCCATGCCTTCGCCGGCCAGGCGCAGCACCTGACGCTCGCGGTCGGTCAGCGGATCGGGCTCATCGCTCCACGCTTCAGCGGCAAGTTGGGGATCGATGACGCGCAATCCGCGACGCACACGGCGCACTGCGTCGGCGAGTTGTTCGGCGGGCATGTCCTTCAGCAGATAACCAGAAGCGCCGGCATCGAGCGCGCGTCGCAGATATCCGGCGCGTGCGAAAGTCGTCAGGATGATGACGCGCACGGGAACGTTGCGGCGCTTCAACTCCGCTGCTACTTCCAGTCCAGTGAGCGTGGGCATTTCGATGTCGGTGATGAAGACGTCGGGTCGCGCTTGCTGCACGGCGCGCAAGGCCTCGTCGCCGCTGCGGGCGCGGGCGACGACTTCGATGTCGTCTTCCATCTCCAGCAGCGCGGCGAGCGCGCCCAGCACCATGGCCTGGTCTTCCGCGATGACCACGCGTATTTTGTCGTGCTTGCTGCCCGGCATGTCCTCAGTTTCGCAGAGTAGCGGCGGCAGGTGCGAGTGGCAAATGAATAACGAGGCGGGTTCCGGCCTGAGACTGGCGCTGCAGCGATCCGCCGATGGCCTCGAGACGCTCGCGCATTCCCCGCAGACCGTTGCCTTCAGGAGCGTCAGCCCCGCATCCGTTGTCGGCGATTTCCAGGGTGCAGAGATTATTCTCGCGCTGCAGGCGAACGCTGCACTGCCGCGCCTGCGCATGTCGCACAACGTTGGTTACGGCTTCGCGCAAAGCCAGAGCCAGCACCGTCTCCTGCGCCGGAGTCAAGGGCAGTTCCGTGAACTCGGAATCAACGGCGATGCCCGCCGTCTCCAGCGTCTTGTGCGCCCGCACCAATTCCGCAGCCAGCCCTTCACCGCGATAGCCGCTGATGGCCTCGCGAACATCAGCCAGCGCGGCGCGCGAGGTGTGCTCCACGTCCTGCATTTCCTGCTTGGCGCGCTGCGGATCGCGATCGACAAGCTTCCGCGCCAGCTCGGCCTTCAGTGTAATGAGCGACAGCGTGTGACCCAGCAGGTCGTGCAAATCGCGCGCGATGCGCTCGCGCTCAGCCACCTTGGCGAGGTGTTCGATCTCCTCATCGGCAAGGCGGAGCTTCTCCCCGGTGCAGTGCATGATCGCGGCGTAGTGGTTGACGATGCCCACCAGGATGATCAGCAGCAGAATCGAGCCCCACGCCGCCACTGGTAGCCGCAGTCGATACGAATAGAAAGCAAGGATGGCGAGTTCAAGCGCGATGAGCGCAAGCACGCGTCGCAGGCTGGGAGTGCAGGCGCCCGCAGCGATTGCATAGATCAACAGACCTGCACCACCGCTGTTGAGTGGGATAAAGATAATTGCCATCGCGATCATCGCGGCGACCGCAAAGAGACAGCGCGGCTCCGGCCGCGAGAACGAATACAGGTACAGCCAGATAAAAAACAGGCCGGCCAGGGTGTTGCCAATCCAGAGCAAAGGTCCGGCGTGCTTCCAAGCAGGGTCCACGAAGAACCACACCATGAATGGCAGCCAGATAAGCGGCATCCAGCGCCATTTATCGTCGCTGGGATAAAGCTTCCACCAGATTGTCCGCAGGCTATTCATCGTCTTCAAGCCAACTTATAAACGCCTTCTAACCGGGCACGACTTCACCGGCTGCTGAAAAAGTCGGCTATGGAAGGCATCGTGTCAGGGCACGACCTTGGTCGTTCCGATAAGCCGCTTATTTTTGTCATCCCTCGCGGGCTTTAGCCCGCGAGGGGCCCGCTGTTCCGATTTTTCGTTCAGCCCTGACCGTATGCGGATCTTGAATGGCCTGGGCTTTAGAGTCTGGGTGAAAACCGTGCCGTCCCCGGGGGACTCGGATTTACTCCCCACTTCACCCAGCACTCCGCCTTCGGCTACGTGCTGGGCTATCATTATTCCGCCCTTCGGGCTCGATTTTCGCTCGATCCGTTCCACACGCAAACCAAAACTCTTGTTCTCACACAGACTCTTTAGCCCAGGTACCTATTCTCTCCCCGAGCTAACCGCCGGCACAATCACATACCACAGCACAGCCACAGCGGCAATCGCCAGACCCAGGTCCCTCATGCGGCCGTTCAACGCCAGCCACAGGAACACTACCATCGCTATCGCCCAAAAAATCCATTCCGCAGTTTGGCATTTCATGTTATTGACTCCTTGCTGATCGCTCTTCGCTTCTCGCTCTTCGTCAGAAGCTGTCAGCCATCAGCTTTCAGCCCAAACTTACGGTTGAAGCTGACGGCTGATAGCTGACGGCTGAGAGCCAACCGCGAACAGCGGCCTTTCTCATCCATACGTCTTGCCTTCGTCCCGTCGATAGCCCCACGCCGCCACACCAAGGCAGACGAGGGTGAACGCCAGCAGCGCTTCTACGTGTCCCCATGCGGGAGTCGGATTCTGGGCCAGCCCGACGGTGTTTAGCGCTAGCTGGGCCAGATGAAATGGCGGCAGGAACGTCGCCAGTACGCGCAATCCGTGCGGTAGCAGAAAAAGCGGAATCCACAATCCCGAGCAGAATGACATCGGCAAGTAAATCAGGTTGACGACGGCCGGCGCCGAGTTTGGCTTCGCGAAGTAGCCAATCGCCAGTCCCATTGCACTGAACGGAATTGCACCTGCCACTAGAATGCCCACCAGCTTGGCAGCGGTAGCGAAAGGCAGACGGACTCCACCAAACAGAATTCCCACTGCCAGCAGCAGCAGCATAATCACCGTGCTGAAGACCACCGCGGAGAACAGCTTGCCCGCAAAATAAGCGCTCACCGGCATCGGCGAAGCACGCTTCACTTGCAGCCAGCCCTGGCCTCGTTCCATCGCCAGGCTCACACCGAAGCCGAACAGCGCAACCGCTATCACGCCGAAGCAGCCCATGGTCGCGAGCGCATACGTTGCACGCTCCGTACTCCCAGGATCGTTGCGCCCCAGCACGATGCCGAAGAGCACATAAAACATCAGAGGAAACGCGACGGTCGAAATCGCGTACACGGGAATGCGGACGTTCTTCAGTAACTCGTACTTGGCTTCCTTGGCGTAGACGGCAATGATTCTCTGCCATGAGCGCCGCTGAACATCCAGAGCGGTAGGAAAAGTAGTTGCAGCCACATTAATTCTCCTTCGATTCAGCGTTGTGATTTTGCGTCAGCGCCAGGAACGCCTCTTCCAGCCCTGCGTTGGTCACTTCCAGATCGGCGAGCCAGCTATCGCGCTGCAACAGTTCGCGTACCACGGGTTCGGCTGCGTTCACTTGCAGCTCGAAGGCGTTGCGGTCGGCTTTCACGCTTGAGACGCCGGAAATCTGGCGAACTTCTTCCAGCGTCAACCGGCTGGTGCAGCGAATTTGCTTGCCCATGGCGCGCGCCTTGATTCCGGCGGGTGTCCCTTCGGCGATGATCGCGCCTTGGTTCAGCACCAGAATGCGATCGGCCAGAGCGTCGGCCTCGTTTAGATAGTGGGTCGTCAGCAGCACGGTCTTGCCGCGCGCGATCAGGCTGCGAATCTGCGACCACATCAGACGGCGCGCTTCCACATCAAGCCCGACGGTAGGCTCGTCAAGGAACAGCAGATCGGGATTGCCGCAGATGGCGATGCCGAAGAGCACCCGCTGCTTCTGCCCGCCTGACAATTCGCCATAGGGACGGTCCTTGATCTCGCTGAGGCCGGCGACCTCGAACGTCTCCTGAAGCGGCAGCGGAGCGGGGTAATAAGACGAGAACAGATCGATGTGCTCGCGAACTTTGAGCGTCTCAGGTACGCGTCCCACTTGAAGCATGGCTCCCAGACGGCCTCGCATCTGTCCTTGATAAGGATCAGCACCGAAGACCGCGACGCTGCCGGAGTCAGGACGCGCGACCCCCAGCAGCATGCGCACTAGCGTGGTTTTGCCCGCGCCGTTCGGTCCCAGCAGCGCCAGCAGTTCGCCGGCATGAACGTCGAGGTTGAGATTTTCGAGGGCCACGACGTTTCCGTAGCTCTTCTTAAGGTTGCGAGCTCTGGCAATGCTGACCGGCTGGACTGCCGGGGCGCGGTGTGGCATTTCGGCGATCGGGACGCCCGGCAAATCCTGACTTTGGACTTGGAGTCTTGAGATTGCGGTGGACATCGTTTGCTCCCGTGCTCTGTTCGTTCGAGCACGGTAGCCATCATCGGTCATGAGCAATAAAGGCAGTAGTGCCGATTGTCAGCGGCGGGGGATGACAAATGTCATGGGAGCCATCAGCTGTCAGCTATCAGCCGTCAGCCAATGCTGTGGAGTTCTTTCCCAAATCTGCTTCTCTCGTGCTCTCAAGGTCGCTTTCGTCTGGCTGATGAGGAGATCCTCCAGAAACCTAATATGCAATGGCGATCTTCTCATTTTCTCCGGCTCGCGAGGCTTCGCCTAAAATGGCACAGCTAATCGGCGCAGGTTGCTGGCTGATGGCTGACAGACTGACAACTGATAGCTCCCGAGTGACCTTCGTCACTTTTGCCCGTGATTCGAATCACGGCTGTTTGGCCGTCCACAGGTGACACTAGCTTGTAAGAGAGTGAGGGCCGGAGCCGATCTGTTGCACCCTGCCTTATGCAGCCTCGGCCGAGGTAACGAGGTGAGCCATGTTGCTCGCGTACCGCCTGGTTAAGCTAATTGAAACCCATTCCGACGGACTGGCCCGCAGCCTGCATCAGCGTTATAGCGAGTGCACTAAGTGTTCGGCCTATGCCAATGTCCCGGACAGCGAACTGACGGAAAAGGTGTACGACGTCTATCGCCACTTGGGTGATTGGCTGCTGGGCAAGACCGAAGCCGACATCGAGGGCCGCTATCTGGAGGTCGGTGCGCAGCGCGCCGCCCAGGGCGTTCCCATAAGCCAGGTGGTCTGGATGATCTGCCTGGTCCGCGAAAACCTGTGGGACTACCTGCAGAAACATGCCGAACTGGAACGTCCGGCTGAGATCTTCGGCGAGCTCGAGTTGCTGGAAATGCTCGATAAGTTCTTCCATCTGGCCATCTATTACGCCGCGCTGGGACATGAGCGCGCCACGGCCGGGTATTCGGTGAAGTCGGAAACGGTAACTGCCTAGAGGGGCCGTCATGTCCTGGATCGATGAATATCGCAGCAAGCTGATGACCGCCCGCGAGGCCGTAAATTGCGTAGAGTCTGGAATGCGAGTGTACGTGCATCCCGGCTGCGCTGAGCCGGAAGCGCTGGTGGAAGCGTTGATGCTGCGTGCTCCCTACGTAAAGAACGTCGAAGTGATTCATCTGTTGACCTACGGCACCTCGCCCTATTGCGCGCCCGATATGGCGGAGCATTTTCGCCACAACGCGCTTTTCGTCGGGGGCAATGTCCGGGAAGCGGTGAACGATGGTCGCGCCGACTACACTCCCATCTTCCTCAGCGAAGTGGAAGAGCTGTTCGAGAGCGGCGAAATGCCGATCGACGTGGCTTTCATTCAGGTTTCGCCGCCCGATTCGCACGGCTACTGCAGTTTCGGCGTAGGCGTGGAATGCACGCTGACGGCGGCGAAACATGCGAATCACGTAGTGGCGCAGGTGAACGCCCAGATGCCGCGTACCTATGGGGACAGCTTTATCCATGTCAGCGAAATCGACGCCATCGTGGAGCTATCGCGCCCGCTGTGCGAGATGAAGCCGCACCCAAGCAATCTCGTTTTTCAGCAAATTGGCGCTCGTGTGGCGTCACTGATCGAAGACGGGGCTGTCTTACAATGTGGGATAGGGGCAATTCCTGATGCCATTCTGCCCAACCTGATGGATCGCAGAGACCTTGGCGTGCACACCGAGATGATCTCTGACAATGTGATACCTCTGATTGAGGCCGGGGTCATCAACGGGCGACGCAAGAACATGAAGCCGCGCAAGATCATTGTGAGCTTCGTGCTGGGCACCCGGAAGCTGTTCGACTTCATCGACGAGAACCCCATCTTCGAATTTCATCCTTCAGCCTACGCGAACGACCCCTTTCGCATTGCCGCGAACGATCGCATGGTGGCGATCAACTCGGCCATCGAGGTCGATTTGACCGGGCAAGTCTGCGCCGAATCGATTGGATCGCAGTTTTACAGCGGCTTCGGCGGACAGCTCGACTTCATACGCGGGGCGGCGCGCTCCAAGTATGGCAAACCGATCATCGCCCTGCCGTCAACCGCAAAGGGCGGCACTATCTCGCGCATTGTGCCGCGGCTTGCCCATGGCGCGGGAGTGCTGACGGGGCGCGGAGACGTGCACTACGTGGTCACCGAATATGGGGTTGCCTATCTGCATGGGCGCACCATCCGCCAGCGCGCCGAGGCGCTCATCCAGATCGCTCACCCCAGGTTTCACAACGAACTCCTTGAATACTGTGAACAGCAACGCTGGTTCCAACGTAACGTTTTTGAAGTTGAAGTCCGAGGGTAACCATGTCATCGCAACCGCGCGGTAATGTCATCATCGATACGGAAGAATGCAAGGGATGCGGCTTGTGCGTAGAGTCGTGTCCTCCTGAGTGTCTTGAACTGGCGCCCGAGCTCAACCATTACGGTGTGCACGCGGCGCAATACACTGGCGAAGGCTGCACCGGTTGCGGCGCGTGTTTTTACTGCTGCCCCGAACCCGGCGCCATCACCGTCGAACGTTTGATTCCGCCGGCCAAAACGGCTGCTCCAGCCGTGCCGCCGAAGCAGGAGGTGAACCATGCGGCAGCTCTGTAAAGGAAATGTTGCCATCGTGAAAGGCGCGGTCCTGGCCGGATGCAAAGCCTTTTATGGATATCCCATCACCCCGGCCAGCGAGATTGCCGAATATGCCGCCCTTCTCATACCGGAAGTAGGCGGTACTTTTTTGCAGGCGGAGAGCGAAGTGGCGGCCATCAACATGGTGTACGGCGCGTCATCGGCTGGCCAGCGCGTTATGAGCGCTTCGTCCGGTCCCGGTCTGAGCCTGATGCAGGAGGGTATCTCCTACATGGCGGGTGCGGAGTTACCGGGCGTCATCGTCGATGTAGTGCGCGGCGGTCCGGGCCTGGGCAATATCGCGCCCGAGCAGAGCGATTACTTCTGCGTGGTGAAGGGCGGCGGCCACGGCTGCTATCGCAATATCGTGCTGGCGCCGTCCTCGGTGCAGGAAATGTTCGACCTTACCGTGCTGGCCTTCGAGCTTGCCGACCGCTATCGCAACCCGGCGGTCATCATGACTGATGGCTACGTGGGCCAGATGATGGAGCCGCTGGAAATCAAGATGCGGGACATCGTTGCGCCGGAAAAAGATTGGGCGGTGAAGGGCACGGCGGAGTCCAAGAAAAATATGATCAGCTCCATCGTGCTGGAGCCGGATGCGCTGGAAGCCCACGTCCGCAAGCTGGAGGGCAAGTACTTGCTTGCCCAGGAACTGGAGACCCGTCACGAGAATTACTTGACGGAAGATGCGGACATTCTGCTGGTCGGCTTTGGCATCGTTTCCCGGGTGCTGCGTTCGGCCGTCGATCAGCTGCGCGCCCAGGGCATGAAGGCCGGCCTTTTCCGTCCTATCACCCTGTGGCCATTTCCGTCGCGCGAGTTATGCGAGACAGCCAAGCACGTGAAGCAGGTGCTGGCGGTGGAGCTGAGCACGGGAATGATGGTGGAGGACGTGAAGCTGGCCCTCAACGGCAGCGTTCCGGTGGAGTATTACGGCCGCGTCGGCGGCAACGTTCCCATGACCGAAGAAATTACGGCGCAGGTTTTCGCGCGCATGGCAGCCCACGTATAGGAAGCGCGTTGTCGGTTGTCGGTTGTGAATTGTTAGTCGCGCTGGAGTCTGTGGCACTGGTCGTCGCGATCAATGCGGGACGTCAACGCCGCCTGATAGCGAGAGTGTCAGAGCGCGAAGCGCAGTATAGCTTAGCCCAGGACGTAAGCCCTGGGTAGACGAAAATTACAGGCCCGAGTCCCGTAGGGACGGCACATGTGGGCGGCGATAGGGGTCCTTCGACGCCGGCTCGCGCAAAGGCGGCGCGACCCTCCGCTCAGGATGACACGAAATCGAGCGGGCCCGCTCAGGATGACACGATTTAGGAGGATTTGTGGAAGGCTACGAGGTAATTCACGAAAAATCGCCGGCGTTCTACGACAAGTATGAACGCAAAGCCGAGTTGCAGAACCAGACGCATTATTGCCCGGGCTGCGGCCACGGCGTTGTCCACAAACTGATTGCCGAAGCGCTGACCGAGCTCGGGGTCCAGGACCGCGCGGTTCTGGTCAGTCCGGTCGGTTGCTCGGTCTTTGCCTATTACTACTTTGACGTGGGCAACGTGCAGGTGGCGCATGGCCGCGCTCCAGCGGCAGCGACCGCGCTCAAGCGCGCCAACCCCGAATCCATCGTGATGGCATACCAGGGCGATGGCGATCTGGCGGCCATCGGAACAGCAGAGATCATTCATGCCGCCAATCGCGGAGAAAACATCTGCGTCTTCTTCGTCAACAACTCAATCTACGGCATGACCGGCGGGCAGATGGCGCCGACCACGCTGGTTGGCCAGAGGAGCACAACCTCGCCTTGGGGACGTCGCTCCCACAATGAGGGACTGCCCATTCACGTTTGCGAGCTCCTCGCTGGACTGGAAACGCCGACCTATCTGGAGCGTGTCGCCCTCAGCGACATGAAGAACATCATGAAGGCGAAGAAGGCGGTCAAGAAGGCGCTCCAGATCCAGAAGGATGGCGGCGGCTTCTCGCTCGTGGAATTTCTCTCGCCGTGCCCGACCATCATGAAGATGGATCCGGTGGTTTGCCGCAAGTGGGTTGGGGAAACATTGATGAAAGCGTTTCCGCTGGGCGTCTTTCGCGATCGCAGACCTGAGCTGCCGGTTGACGCGAAGGTCCCGGTGAAGACTATTGCCGAGGCGTTGGAAGTGGCGGACGGTCAGACAACCGATGTAATCCCCCGGCGTCATCATCACACTCGCGATCTGACCGTGAAGATGGCCGGCTTTGGTGGACAAGGCGTTCTGCTGATGGGTCAGCTGCTGGCTGAGATGGGTTTGCGCGAGCACATGGAAGTGAGCTGGCTGCCCTCGTATGGTCCGGAGATGCGCAGCGGCAGCGCGCACTGCCACGTCATGCTCTCGCATGACCGCATCGGCTCGCCCCTGATCTCGCAGCCGGACGTCCTGGTTGCGATGAACGAACTGTCGCTGCACAAGTTCGGGCCCACGGTCGCTTCCGGCGGATTGATTCTGTACAACAGCACCAAACTGCCCGAGGGCTTCAGCGCGCCGCAAGCGCGCGTGGTCTGCGTGCCGGCGTCGGAGATCGCTGACGGTATGGGCTCGGCGAAGGTCGCCAACGTGGTGATGCTGGGGGCATTGCTGGAAGAAACCGAGTGCCTGCCGGCGGAGTCGGCGATGGCCGTGCTGGAAGAGACGGTGAAAAATCCCAAGCTGCTTGAACTGGACCGGAAGGCGATTGCGGCGGGACGAGACTACGTCGACACCAGGATTGAAGTCGGAGCGGTCTCGCAGCCCGATGGATATTCGTACTGAAGGAGCTGTCAGCTTTCAGCCGTCAGCTATCAGTCGAGTCGCTATTTGCTTTTCGCACCTCGCTTTTCGCCAGAAGGTTGACGGTTTGTCATCCTGAGCGAGTCCGCGGCGCCTTTTGCGCGGGCGAGTCGAAGGACCCCTACTTCCGCAATTCCTCTCGCGATCGCTCGTGGTCTCAAACTTGCGTTGCTCTCACACCCTCGCGTGATGCGCCTCACTGCGCGCGATTGTGATTCGCGTTGCAATAAAGATGTCTGCTGAAGAGGTGCAAATCGTTATGCAATCTGAAAAAGAGCACGTTCTTTGCCCGCTTTGCCATGGTCATGGCCGGGAGCAAAAAGAGCTGCTGGTGGTGCGCTGGCGCAGCCGGGAATTCGAACAGGAACTACAGAGGATGGCCGACGAGTCAGCCTTCGGCTCGAGCGGTGGCCTGGATGTTCCGTTCGAGACCGAGGAGCCGGTTTACAGCAACGAATCGGATTAGCCCGCAGCAACTGCAGTCGACCAAAGCACTCTTTGATTCATAGCAACCATATTGTCTATAGCAACCGTCTCACAGCGTGCCGTCGCCGAGATCCGCCGTCGCTCCCGATGTACCCCCCACGATGTAAGGGCAGATTTTGTGAGTAACTGGTCAGTCTGAAACTGTGGCCGAGTGATCTTGGGTGGAGCGCGCCTTCAGGCGTGCAGTTGAGATTCTCTGAATGTCTCGGCTTCAGCCGCTGAGGTAAGGGGTTGATTTACCTGAGGCGCTAAAGCGCATATCGAATCGCAGCTGCAATATGCACGCCTCAAGGTGTGCTCCACCCGACACGGGATAAGCGCGTGAATCTCAAGCTGACCCACAGCAAATCTTGCGGAATTGGTTGACGGCACGCGATTCTGGTTGCTATAGTAAGAGGGTTCTGCGAGTTATATTTGGCCTGCCTGTAGTGTCTGGCTGTGCTGCTTTAATCCATATCCTGTAGAATGGCTTTGCAGGGTCCTCGCTGAAACGTGCCTGCGCTTCCGCTGGAGCTTTCCGGTGGGTATGCGGGCCGAGGCAACGAAACGGAGCGCCCTCGTTCTTGATCTCCGCATTCCGGCATCGAGCCGATTGCGGGACGACCACGGCGCCACCGTCGTAAGCCTAATCTGAGCGGAAACCAACTTTCTCCGGCTATGCGCTGGGGAAGCATGGGCAAAGTGGCCAGTGGCCACGCGAAAGTGCTGCCCAGCCCCAAAAACGGGGAACGAAGTTATTGCGCCACGGCCAGGGCCGCTGATGGGGCTGCCGGGCGGGCGCGGTTTTGCGGTCTTGTGCCGCCAATGCAGCATCTGCCGGTCGGAAGGCTGGCCTGAAGAAACGAAGGAGTTGCTCAGAGTGCCTACTTTTAACCAACTGGTGCGGAAAGGCCGGACGGCGCCGAACTATAAGACGGCCAGCCCGGCGCTGCAGTCGTGCCCGCAGAAGCGCGGGGTTTGCACTCGCGTGTACACCCAGACGCCCAAGAAGCCGAATTCGGCGCTGCGCAAGGTCGCGCGCGTGCGGCTGACCAACGGCATCGAGGTGACGACCTACATTCCCGGTGTCGGCCATAACCTGCAGGAGCACTCAATTGTGCTGATCCGCGGCGGCCGCGTGAAGGACCTGCCGGGCGTGCGTTATCACGTGGTGCGCGGCACGCTGGACTCCGTAGGTGTTGCCAATCGCAAGCAGAGCCGCTCCAAGTACGGAGCCAAGAGGCCGAAGGCCTGAGCCGGTAGAGCTGGCCTTCAGGCCAGCGTCAGGGCACCTTAGTTTTCTAGAGCCGGCTTCAGCCGGCGAGACATTGAAAGTCGTTAGGTTGTTCGAGGATTTATGCCGAGAAAAGGACATATCGCGAAACGCGAACCGCTGGCGGACCCGGTGTATGAGTCCACGCTGGTCAATAAGTTTGTGAACTCCATGATGTGGGACGGCAAGAAGTCGACCGCCCAGTCCATCTTCTACAACGCCATGAAGAAGCTCGAGGAAAAGGGCGGTGACGAGGCCATCAAGTTGTTCAAGAAGGCGGTGGAGAACGCCAAGCCGGTGCTGGAAGTGAAGACCCGCCGCGTGGGCGGCGCCAACTACCAGGTGCCCATCGAGGTGAATGCCGACCGCCGCACCTCGCTGGCGATCCGTTGGATTTTGCAGTACAGCCGTGCCCGCGGTGAAAAAGGCATGATCGACAAGCTGACCAATGAGTTGCTCGACGCTGCCAACGGCAAGGGTGCGGCGATCAAGAAGAAGGAAGACGTACACCGTATGGCTGAGGCCAACAAGGCCTTCGCGCACTATCGCTGGTAATAAACGGGTAGAGCAGCGCTTCAGCGCTGCGTCCCGCGGGTAATTTTGATCTGAGTCCCTTTAGGGACGGCAGATTCACCCGACGAAAAGCAGGTCCCTCCACGCGGGCTGAAGCCCTTGGTCGGGATGACAAAGATTAGGGATAACGAGTAACGCGGGCTGAAAGCCCGCTCTACCTAGCAAGAAACGGAAAAGATTGTGCCCAGACAGGTTCCATTAGATCGTTGCAGGAATATCGGCATCATGGCCCACATCGATGCCGGTAAGACCACCACGACGGAGCGCATCCTGTTCTACACAGGACGCACGCACCGCATCGGGGAGGTCCATGAAGGCACTGCGACGATGGACTGGATGGCGCAGGAGCAGGAGCGTGGCATCACGATCACCTCGGCTGCCACCACCTGCGTCTGGAAAGACATTCGCATCAATATTATTGACACGCCTGGCCATGTGGACTTCACGGCCGAAGTGGAGCGCTCGCTGCGCGTGCTCGATGGCGCCTGCGCTGTGTTCGATGCGGTGCATGGCGTAGAGCCGCAGTCAGAGACCGTCTGGCGGCAGGCCGACAAATACGGTGTCCCGCGCATTTGTTTCATCAACAAGATGGACAAGATGGGCGCCGACTTCGAGCACGCCGTCGATACCATCCGCAAGCGTTTGAACGCGCGCCCGGTTGCCATTCAGCTCCCGATCGGCCAGGAAGATAAGTTCAAAGGCGTTATCGACCTCATGGCCATGAAGGCGATCATCTGGAATGACGAAAGCATGGGCGCCGAGTACGAGGTCGAAGAGATTCCCGAAGAGTTGAAGAAGAAGGCGCAAGCCTACCATCAGATTCTCGTCGAGACCGTCGTGGAAAACGACGATCAGGACGAACTGATGCACAAGTACATCGAAGGCGAAACCATTGGCGAAGCCGAGCTGAAAGCTGCGTTGCGCCGGGCCACGCTGAAGATGAAAGTTTTCCCGGTGATCTGCGGAACGGCCTTCAAGAACAAAGGTATTCAGCCGATGCTTGACGCCGTAGTGGATTATCTGCCGTCGCCGCTGGATGTTCCTCCGGTCAAAGGATTGAACCCCGACACGGGCGCAGAAGAAGAGCGGCCGGCCGACGACAAAGCCCCGTTCTCGGCGCTGGCGTTCAAGATCATGACCGACTCGTTTGTCGGGCAGCTCACCTTTATCCGCGTGTACTCGGGCCATCTGAAGCAGGGCGACAGCGTGCACATCAGCGGACGCTCACGAAGTGAGCGAATTGGCCGCTTGCTGAAGATGCATGCCAACAAGCGTGAAGACATCAGCGAGATCTATGCCGGCGACATTTGCGCTTGCGTCGGCCTGAGGCACATCACCACCGGCGACACTATTTGCGACGAGAACCACCCCATTATTCTTGAGTCCATCGAATTCCCGGCGCCGGTAATTTCAGTTGCGGTCGAGCCCAAGACCAAAGGCGATCAGGAGAAGATGGGCGTGGCGCTGGGCAAGCTGGCGCAGGAAGATCCCACCTTCAAGGTCAACACCGATCCCGACAGCGGACAAACCATCATCAGCGGCATGGGCGAGCTCCATCTGGAGATCCTCGTGGACCGCATGATGCGCGAGTTCAACGTGCAGGCCAATGTGGGCAAGCCGCAGGTCGCGTATCGCGAGACGATTCGCAAACAGTCGCAGGCGGAAGGTAAATACATTCGCCAGACTGGCGGCAGCGGGCAGTACGGTCACGTGCGCATCCGGCTGGAGCCGAACGAGGCGGGCAAGGGCTACGAGTTCGTCAATGAAGTTGTCGGCGGCGTGATTCCGAAGGAATTCATCAAGCCGGTGGACCAGGGCATTAAGGAAGCCATGGAAGGCGGCGTTCTGGCCGGCTACGAGATGGTCGATGTGAAGGCCACGCTCTACGACGGCAGCTATCACGATGTCGATTCCAACGAAATGGCCTTCAAGATTGCCGGTTCGATGGCATTCAAGGAAGCGGCCCGCAAGGCCAGCCCGGTGCTGCTGGAGCCGGTGATGTCGGTGGAAGTGGTTGTGCCCGAGGAGTACATGGGCACCATCATTGGCGATTTGAGCAGCCGTCGCGGACGGATTGAAGGCATCGAGCATCGCGCGGGATCGCAGGTGATCAAGGCCATGGTTCCGCTAGCCGAGATGTTTGGCTATGCGACCAACATGCGCTCGAATACCCAGGGCCGCGCGACCTTCAGCATGCACTTCTCGCGCTACGAAGAAGCGCCGCGCGCGGTGGCTGAAGAAATTGTGGCCAAGGTGCAGGGCAAGAGTCCGGCTGGAACGAAGTAACGTATGTCGACGGATTTCCAAGTCGTTGTTTCGGGCGCCCACGGATCGCAAGAAGACTGGAAGCGTGCGCTGGGTGCCGAAGCTGCCGGAGGCGGCATCGTGTATCCCGCAGCCTTAGCCGAGGAGCGAATTCACCACCGTGGCGAAAAGCTCGGCGAACAAGTTAAGTCCGTACTATCCGGCTTGGGTGACGACTATCACCTCTCAGCCGTGATTTGGGAGGGATTCAGAAGTCGATGGCTTATCCGAATTCGAAGTCCACGTGGGCTTTCGGAAGTTCCGATCCCTGCCGAGTTGGGAGACGGAGTGGCTGAATCGGGGACTATGGACGACTTGGAGCGCCTTAAGAACCTGATTCTGTTCGGAGCTGGGCGTACAGACTTGATTTTTAGGCGCAGCTCATGACGCTGGCCGGCGAGACGGTGCGATTTTGGCTTTCCTTAGCGGGGAAAGCGGAGTTGCCGGAGCCGTTAAGCGCGGGAGAATCGCTAGAAGCGCTGGTCGTTGAGGAAGACACGTTGGGCATTTGGGTATGGGTTGCAAATGATGCCGGCGAACAGCGAGGCTTTCCGGAAGTAATGCTTTTGAAATGGGAGCATTTCTGCACGGCTTTAGCAAGTTACGAATTGCCGCAAGAGCGGCCTGCCGCTGGATTCAGACAGTAGCAATTTATTGCAAAGAGGTTCAGGAGCACTGTAAATGGCGAAAGAGAAATTTGATCGCAGCAAGCCGCACGTGAACGTTGGCACGATCGGTCACATCGATCATGGCAAGACCACGTTGACGGCGGCCATCACCAAGGTTTTGCAGAAGCACAACCCTAAGATCGTGTTCCGCTAGCTTCGACTCGATCGACAACGCGCCGGAAGAAAAAGCGCGCGGCATCACCATTGCCACGGCGCACGTGGAGTACGAGACGGCCAACCGGCACTACGCCCACGTGGATTGTCCCGGCCACGCCGACTACATCAAGAACATGATCACCGGCGCGGCGCAGATGGACGGCGCGATCCTGGTGGTCGCGGCCACCGACGGTCCGATGCCGCAGACCAAGGAGCACGTGCTGCTGGCGCGCCAGGTCGGCGTGCCTTACGTGCTGGTGTTTCTGAACAAGTGCGACGCGGTGGAAGATCCCGAGCTGATCGATCTGGTCGAGATGGAAGTTCGCGAACTGCTGAGCAAGTACCAGTTTCCGGGCGACGATGTGCCGGTAATTCGCGGCTCGGCGCTGGGTGCGCTGAATGGCGAAGCGCAGTGGGAAGCCAAGATCGACGAGCTGATGGAGGCGGTGGACAAGAATGTACCGCTGCCGGCGCGCGACATCGACAAGCCGTTCCTGATGCCGATTGAAGACATCTTCTCGATTCAGGGACGCGGCACGGTGGTGACGGGCCGCATCGAGCGCGGCAAGGTGAAGGTGGGCGAGGAAGTCGAGATCGTCGGCTTCCGCGAGACGCGCAAGACGGTGGTGACGGGCGTGGAGATGTTCAAGAAGCAGTTGGACGAAGGCATGGCGGGCGACAATGCCGGCCTGCTGCTGCGCGGCACGGCGAAGGAAGACGTGGAGCGCGGCATGGTGCTGGCGAAGCCGGGCTCGATCACGCCGCACACCAAGTTCAAGGGCGAAGTGTACGTGCTGTCGAAGGAAGAAGGCGGGCGGCACACGCCGTTCTTCAAGGGCTACCGGCCGCAGTTCTACTTCCGCACGACGGACGTGACGGGCGTGGCGACCTTGCCGGCGGGCACGGAGATGGTGATGCCGGGCGACAACGTGCAGCCTGGAGATTGAGCTGATCACGCCGGTGGCGATGGAGAAGGGCTTGCGGTTCGCGATCCGCGAAGGCGGACGCACCGTGGGCGCCGGCACCATCACCGAGATTATTGCGTAAGGGTAGAGTAGCCCTTTAGGGCTGCGCCTGCGAACCGTGAATACTCGGTTGCAATCGATCCTCCGAGAGGATCGATTGCAACCAGAATCAAGTGGGAGCTTTGGACGCAAGCCTGAAGGCTGGCTCTACCGAGCGCCCGTGGACGGCAGATTCATAACGGCTCCAAGCGGGCCTTAACAGAGATCTTTGAGAGATAACTAACGTGATTGGCAAAGAACGAATCCGGATCCGGCTGAAAGCATACGACTATCGCGTTCTTGACCAGTCCACCGGCGAAATCGTCGATACGGCGACGCGCACTGGGGCACAGATCGCGGGACCGATTCCGCTGCCCACGGTGAAGAACAAATATTGCGTGCTGCGCTCGCCGCACGTGGACAAGAAGTCGCGCGAGCAGTTTGAGATTCGCACCCACAAGCGCCTGCTCGACATTCTGGAGCCTACGCAGCAGACGGTGGACGCGCTGATGAAGCTGGAGCTTCCCGCCGGCGTGGATGTGGAGATCAAGGCGTTCGGCAAAGAACATAAATAAAGTTTTCAGCCGTCAGTGTTCAGCTCTCAGCTAAGACAACAGACACGAGTTTTAGCTGATGGCTGACAGCTGATAGCTGACGACTAGCAAAACAAAGCTTCCGAGGTTGGTAACAACCCCCGGTCGAATCGAACGGCGAGAAGCGGAGTTGAGGACAAAAACATGGCAGTTGGTGGAATTCTCGGCAAGAAAGTCGGCATGACGCAGCTCTTCGATGACAAGGGTGATGTTCACCCGGTCACGGTGCTGCAGGCCGGCCCCTGCGTTGTGACCCAGCGCAAGACCGTCGACAAGGACGGCTACGACGCCGCCCAGATCGGCCTGGTGGAGTTCGTGAAGGAGTCTCGCCTGAGTGGCGCGATGAAGGGCCACTTCGCGAAGAACAATCTGCCGCCGCTGCGCTTTCTGCGCGAAGTGCCGGTGGTGATCGATCCGGAGACCCAGGACGGCACCAAGGTCGGCGACAAGGTGCTGGTGGATATTTTCGAGGGCGAGAAGATTTGTCGATGTCGCCGGGACCAGCAAGGGACGCGGCTTTGCGGGCGTCGTGAAGCGCCACAAGTTTGCCGGCGGTGCGGCCTCGCACGGCTCGATGTTCCAGATCACCGGTTCGATCGGCTCGTCGGCGTTTCCGTCGCGCGTGTTCAAGGGCATGCGCATGTCCGGACACATGGGCGTGGAGCGCGTAACGGTCCGCAACCTGCGCGTGCTGGGCGTCGATAAGGACGAGAACCTGCTGGTGGTGGAAGGCGCGGTCCCGGGACACCGGGATGCATACGTGATTATCACCAAGGCGAAGAAGCCGCCCAGAGAGCGTCGTGGATTCAGCGGCTCGGGCACGGTCGATCCGTTGAAGGCTTCGAAGCGCGCGGTGGCGAAGAAGAAGTAGCCAGTGGCCAGTAGTCAGTAGCCAGTCGGTTTGGCTGACGGCTGACGGCTGAGGGCTGAAAGCCAAGGGTCATTAGGCCCACGAATTGGAAGAGATACTATGGCGACGATTGATGTAGTGAATCTGGGCGGCGAGAAGGTCGGCTCCCTCGAACTGGCCGACGAAGTGTTCGGCGCGGTCAACGAGGACTTGCTGTGGGAAGCGGTGAAGCACTACCGCGCCGGACAGCGGGCCGGCACGCACGCCACCAAGAACAAGAAGCTGGTGAGCGGCGCCGGCAAGAAGCTCTGGAAGCAGAAGGGCACCGGACGCGCGCGCGTGGGCTCCATTCGCTCGCCACTGTGGCGGCATGGCGGCACGGTTCATGGGCCGCAGCCCCGCTCCTATGACTACGCTTTTCCGCGCAAGAAGGTGCTGGGCGCGCTGCGTTCGGCGCTGGCGGCGAAGCTGGCTGACGGCAAGCTGGTGGTGGTGGAGAACTTCGAGCTGGAAGTCGTCAAGACCAAGGAGTTCCGCAAGACGCTGGACAAGCTGAACGCCAAGGGCACGACGCTGCTGGTGGAAAGCTCGGCGAGCGAGAACCACAATCTGCATCTGAGCTCGCGCAATCTGGAAGGCGTGGAGTTGCTGGCGGGCAATCAGGTTCATCCTTATCACCTGCTGCGCTACGAAAACGCAATCTTCGCGCTGCCGGCGCTGGAGAAGTTGCAGGACTCGCTGAAGGCGTCGGCGCCCAAGCGCAGACAAGCGGAGGTGGCGTAATGAAGTCGGCGTATCAGATCATTCGCCGTCCGGTGATCACGGAAAAGGGTCTGGGCGTAAAGGAAACCGAAGCGACGCTGGTCTTCGAAGTCGCGCTGAAAGCCAGCAAGACGGAGATCAAGCAGGCGGTGCAGAGCATTTTCAAGGTGAAGGTGGACTCGGTGCGTACCGCGACCTTTGACGGCAAGGAACGGCGCCGGGGCAAGTTCACCGGCTATCGTCCCGACTGGAAGAAGGCGTACGTGCGGTTGAAGGCGGGCGAGAAAATGCCCGAGTACGCCGAGAACCTGTAAAGCAGTGGCTAGTGAATAGTTGAGGCCACGAGATTGATCAGTCCAGCCGCAAAGCGGCGGGATGAAGTTAGGCGGGGGCGTAAGTCCCCGTAGCGAAGAGCGAATCATGGCAATCAAGACTTATCAGACCGGTTACTCCGACGCGGCGGTTTACGACCACGACGGTCAACGACGACCTGACGACGAACCGGCCGTACAAGCCGCTGACCGAGCCGAAGCAGCGCACCGGCGGACGCCGCAACTCCGGCGACCTGACCATCTGGCATCGCGGCGGCGGACACAAGCGCAAGCTGCGCATCATCGATTTCAAGCGCGACAAGGCCGGAATTCCGGCGACCGTCGCCTCGATCGAGTACGATCCCAACCGCTCGGCGCGCATTGCGCTGCTGAATTATGCCGATGGCGAGAAGCGCTACATCGTGTATCCGGTGGGGCTGAAGGTTGGCGCCAAGGTTGTCAGCGGGCCCGAGGCCGACATCCTGGTGGGCAATGCGCTGCCGCTGCGCAACATTCCTCCCGGCACGACGGTGCACAACATCGAGCTGAAGCCGGGCAAGGGCGCGCAGATGGCGCGCTCGGCGGGAGCGCAGGCGCAGTTGGTCGCCAAGGAAGGCGATTACGCGCTGCTGAAGCTGCCTTCGGGCGAGACCCGCCGGGTGCTGGTGGATTGCATGGCGACGGTGGGTCAGGTGGGCAATGTCGATCACGAAAACATCTCCATCGGCAAGGCCGGCCGCACGCGCTGGCTGGGAATCCGGCCGACTAACCGCGGCGTGGTGATGAACCCAGTCGATCATCCACACGGCGGCGGCGAAGGCAAGACCAGCGGCGGACGTCATCCGGTGACCCCGTGGGGCCAGCCGACGCGCGGCTACAAGACACGCAACAACAAGCGGACCGATAAGTTCATCGTGACCCGCAGACAGAAGTAGGACTGAGACAATATGGCACGTTCAACCAAAAAGGGTCCGTTCATCGATTCGCACCTGCAGGCCAAGGTCGACGGCATGAACGCGCGCAACGAGAAGAAGGTGGTGCGCACCTGGTCGCGCCGTTCGACGGTGATTCCGGAGATGGTGGGACACACCCTGGCGGTGCACAACGGCAAGAAATTCATTCCGGTGTACATCACGGAAAACATGGTGGGCCACAAGCTGGGCGAATTCAGCATGACGCGCACCTTCAAGGGCCACTCGGTGCAGGCAGCAACGGAAACCGCGGCCAAGCCTGCGCCGGCGAGATAAGGAAACGACATGGAATTCACTGCCAAACTGAATTACGTGCGCGTCTCGCCGCAGAAAGCGCGCCTGGTGCTGGATCTGATCAAGGGCCGCCGGGTGGAAGAGGCGCTGGACACGCTGAATTTCACCAAGAAGGGCATCGCCCCGGCGCTATACAAGCTGCTGCGCTCGGCGGTGGAGAACGCCAACTACGTCAGCGCCGAGAAGGGCTTGGATGTCGACGTGGATCGTCTGTATCGTGAAGCGGGCGATTGCCAATGACGGCCCGCGGATGAAGCGTATTCGTCCGGCGCCGATGGGACGCGCCTACCGTTATCAGCGGCGCATCTCCCACATCGAGATTGCGCTGGCGGAAAAAGTTTCGGCCAACGGTAAGGGCGATCTGGTGCAGAAGGTTGAGCCGAACGCTCCGGCTGCGGCGAAGAAAGCTGCCAAGAAAGCTCCGGCGAAGAAGCCGACAGCCAAGAAGGCTGCGAAGAAAGCTCCAGCGAAAAAGTTTGCGGGTAAAAAGCCCGCCAAGAAAAAGTAGGAGATCTATGGGACAGAAAGTCCATCCATACGGGTTTCGTCTCGGCATCACCAAGCCGTGGAAGTCGCGCTGGTTCGTGGAGCGCGACTACGACAAACTGCTGCTGGAAGACGTCAAGCTGAAGGCCGAACTGAAGGACAAGCTCAAGTCGGCGGGCGTCAGCTCCATCGAGATCGAGCGTCCGGGCAACAAGCTGCGCATCATCATCCGCACCGCGCGTCCGGGCATCATCATCGGCCGCAAAGGCACGGAGATCGACAAGCTGAAGCAGGAGATCCAGAAGCGCACCAAGCGCGAGGTGTACGTCGATATCCAGGAAGTGCACAAGCCGGAGCTGGATGCGCAACTGGTGTCGGAGAACATCGCGCTGCAACTGGAAAAGCGCGTGGGCTTCCGGCGCGCCATGCGTAAGGCGGTGGATTCGGCGCTGCGCTTCGGCTGCAAGGGAATCAAGGTGCGGGTCAGCGGCCGCCTGAACGGCAACGAGATCGCGCGCTCGGAGTGGTATCTGCAGGGACGTCTGCCGCTGCACACGCTGCGCGCCGACATCGACTACGGCTTCACCGAAGCCCGCACTACCTATGGCGTGATCGGGGTGAAGGTGTGGGTGTATAAGGGCGAAATTTTCAAGGAAAAACGCCGCGAACCGCAGGGCGTGCAGAGCGGAGCGTTTTAAGAAGCAGTTGTCGGTTGCCGGTTGTCAGTTGTCAGCAAGACGGCGACTGACGGTGGTAACTGAGAACTGACAACTGACAACTGGGAACTGATTATGTTGATGCCAAAGAAAGTGAAGTATCGCAAGCAGCAGCGCGGCCGCATGTGCGGCAAGGCGTGGCGCGGCGGCGAGCTGTCGTTCGGCGACTATGGATTGAAGGTCATGGAGCCGGGATGGATCACCGACCGCCAGATTGAAGCCAGCCGTGTGGCCATGACGCGCTTCATTAAGCGCGGCGGCAAGATCTGGATTCGGTTGTTTCCCGACAAGCCAGTCACCAAGAAGCCGGCCGAAACCCGTATGGGCAAAGGCAAGGGCGCACCCGACCACTGGGTCGCGGTAGTGCGTCCGGGCAAGATCCTCTTCGAGATGGAAGGGGTGCCGGCGACGGAAGCGGCCGAGGCCATGCGGCTGGCGTCGCACAAGCTGCCGCTGCGGACGAAGTTCGTGCAGCGCGAAGGCGTGCACTAGAAAACAGTTGCCGGTTGTCAGTTATCAGTTGGGAACGTGGCGCGACACCGGTGATTGACATAAATGAGAAGTAGATCGGTACCAGCGTCGGAATGGGTAGTGAAAACTGACAACCGGCAACTGACAACTGACAACTGGATTTCACGATGAATGTAGACAAGATTCGCAACCTGACGGGGATTGAGCTGGAGCATCAGCAGCGCGAGCTGTCGGACCAGCTCTTCAAGATGAAGTTTCAGCTCAAGATGGGGCAGACCGAGAGCCTGAAGAAGATTCGCGAGCTGAAGAAGGACATTGCGCGCGTGAAGACGGTGATGCGCGAGAAGCAGATTGCCGGCGGTAACGGGGCATCGGCTGCGAAGGCGGCCGCCGTCAGCGCACCGGCACCTGCGGAGAAGAAGGCGAAGAAGGCGGCCAAGAAGACGGCTGCGACGGAGAAAAAGTAATCCATGGCCGAAACCACAACCAGTAACGCAAAGGCTGCCGGCCGGCGCAAGATCCTGATTGGCAAGGTGGTCTCCACCAAGATGGCCAAGACCATCGTGATCGAAGTGCGGCGGCAAAGGCACACCCGTTCTACAAGCGCGTGGTGACGCGGAGCAAGAGGTTCTACGCGCACGACGAGCAGGGCACGGCGCACCTTGGCGACTTCGTAAAGATTGAAGAGACGCGCCCGCTGTCGAAGCTGAAGCGCTGGCAGTTGAAGGAAATTGTGCAGCGCGCGGCGCTGGTAGCTCCGGTGGAAGAGCAGCCAGTGGCGTAAAAGCCGCGCTTGGCATTTAGCACTTAGCACTTAGCCAAATCAGCGGTGCAAGTGGGTTTGGCTAAATGCTAACTGCTAATTGCTAAGTGCCTGGCCGCAGGGGAGTCTCGAAGGAGAAAGAATTATGGCAGTGATGATGAGGACCATGCTCGATGTCGCCGACAACTCCGGCGCCCGCAAGCTGCAGATGATTCTGCCGCTGGGCGGCTCGACCGGTCTGGTTGCGGGATTGGGCGACGTGATTACAGCCGCGGTGAAGGAAGCTTCGCCCGACGGTACCGCCAAGAAGGGCACGGTAGTGAAGGCGGTAATCGTGCGCACTCGCAAGGAGCATCGGCGCCGCGATGGTACTTATATTCGCTTCGACCAGAATGCGGCCGTGCTGATCAATGATGTGCACGAGCCGGTGGGAACGCGCGTCTTCGGTCCGGTGGCGCGTGAGCTGCGCGAGAAGAAGTTTTTGAAGATTGTTTCGCTGGCGCCGGAAGTACTGTGAAGCGGCATTTGGCAATTAGCACTTAGCAGTTAGCTAAAGCCAAGTGCGAATCGCCGGTCAAAAGGTCGTCAGTTATAAAGCGATTTGGCTAAGTGCTAAGTGCTAACGGCCAGTTATTAGAGGATTGAACAGCATGCAGAAAATTGTAGATATTCGCCGCAACGATCAGGTGCGGGTGATTACCGGACGAGATAAGGGCAAGCAGGGCCGGGTGCTCCGCGTAATGCCTGGTGAAGGCAAGGTCCTGGTGGAGCACGTGATGATGGTGAAGAAGAACGTGCGGCCGAACCCTCAGAGGAACATTAAGGGCGGTATCGCCGAGCAGGAAAGCGCCATCGCCATCAGCAACGTGATGCTGATGTGCAACTCCTGCAACCGGCCGGTGCGCGTGGGACATGAGTATCACGGCGACCGCCATGTGCGGGTGTGCCAGAGCTGCCGGAATACGCTGGAAAAGTAAGAATGGCATTTAGCACTTGGCAATTAGCAATTAGCCATTAGCCAAGGCACGGGGTTCGGGCAGCAATGGAAAATCGGTTGGCTAAGTGCCAATTGCTAAATGCTAACTGCCGATTTCACAAATTGATTTCCTCACGAACCGGTAGAACGAAGACGCC
Organism: uncultured Acidobacteriaceae bacterium; assembly: GCA_963789245.1. Lineage (GTDB taxonomy): Bacteria > Acidobacteriota > Terriglobia > Terriglobales > Acidobacteriaceae > Bog-257. The sequence continues at coordinate 53,977 of CAWBKE010000005.1, forward strand.
GAAACCGTGAGAAGGATAAAGGTAGAAGAAGACAATGGCAGACGAGAAGAAGCAAAAGGCGCAGCAAGCGGGCGGGCAGGCCAAGCCGCAAGGCAAGAAGGCGAAGCCGGAGAAGGTGGAAGCGGCGGGCGATCAGCCGGGCGGAAAGCCGGCGCGGCCGAAAGCGACGAATCGCGCGACCGCGCGGCTGCGCGAGCGCTACGTCAAGGAAGTTTTGCCGGCGCTGATGAAGGAGTTCAGCCTGAAGAACCCGATGGCGGCGCCCAAGCTGGACAAGATCATTTTGAACATGGGCGTGGGCGAGGCGACGCAGAATGCAAAGCTCATCGACCCGGCGGTAACCGAAGTCACCCAGATTACGGGCCAGAAGCCGGTGATCACCAAGGCAAAGAAGTCGATTGCGCAGTTCAAGGTCCGCGAGGGAATGCCTATCGGAGTGATGGTGACGCTGCGCGGTGACCGTATGTACGAATTCTTCGACCGGCTGGTAAATGTGGCGCTGCCGCGCGTGCGCGATTTCCGCGGGGTGCCGACCAAGTCGTTCGATGGACGCGGCAACTTCACCCTGGGTGTGCGCGATCAGTTGATCTTCCCGGAGATCGATTACGCCAAGGTCGAGAAGCTGAAGGGCATGAATATTACCATCGTGACCTCGGCGGGTACGGACGACCAGGCGCGGGCGCTGCTGAAGCATATGGGAATGCCGTTTAGGCAGTAGCCAGTAGTCAGTTGCCGGTTGTCAGTTCGGTGGTTGGAATAGCGACGTTAGCTAATTGCTAAATGCTAATTGCTAATTGCTAACGGCTAATTAAAGGAAACAATGGCCAGAACATCACAAATAGCGAAGACGAATAAGAAGCCCAAGTTTTCGACGCGGCAGCACAACCGCTGCAAAATTTGCGGACGGTCGCGCGCCTATCTGCGCAAGTTCGGCCTTTGCCGGCTGCACTTCCGCGATCTGGCGCTGCGGGGTGAGATTCCCGGGGTTGCGAAGTCGAGTTGGTAGAGCGGAACAGGGGCTAAAGCCCCACCTGATATGGGCTGTATTCGGCACGGCTGAAGCCGTGCCCTGATACAAAGCAGTCAGGGAAGGTTGATAGTCAGTTGGCAGTAAGTACGTCGCGGCTGGTTCTTTCCGCAAGGTTGAGAAGCGTTGCAGCGAAGGATTCGCGGAAAGCTAACGGGCGACGATATCAGGAGAAGCAAAGCATGAGTTTGACCGATCCGGTCTCGGATTTTCTGACCCGAGTACGTAACGCCATCAAGGCACGGCAGCAGAAGGTGGACGTCCCGCATTCCAAGCTGAAGGTGGAGATGGCCCGCATTCTGAAAGAAGAGGGCTACATCGCGAACTTCAAAGCGACCGAGGAAGAGGGACACAAGGTCCTGCGAGTGTACTTGAAGTACAGCTCGGATAATTCCTCGCCTATTTCCGACTTGAAGCGGGTTTCGCGGCCCGGCTGCCGAGTATACGTGGGACACAGCGAGATTCCCCGCATTCTGGGCGGGTTGGGGATCAACATCCTGACCACGCCGAAGGGTGTAATGACTGGCCGCCAGGCGCGCAAAGAAGGCGTGGGCGGCGAAGTACTGTGCGAGATTTACTAAATAGCTTTCAGCCGTCGGCTGTCAGCTGTCAGTAAAACCGTGCGAGGCTGGAGCAAAAGAAAATTTCGGGCGTGCAGTAACAGCTCGAACCCAAATTTAAGATCTGGATGCCTACGGCTTAACAGCGGATAGAACAAGCTGATAGCTGACGGCTGATAGCTGAGAGCCAAGAATATGTCTCGAATTGGAAAGAAACCGATACCGTTGCCCAAGGGAGTGACCTATGCCGTTGAGGGCAACACGGTCCGCGTGAAGGGTCCCAAGGGCGAAGTCATCACCCACATGCCCGGCGGCGTGAAGCTCGAACAGAGCGACGGCCAGTTGCTGGTCGTGCGCGAGGACGACTCGAAGGCCGCGATCCATGGGCTGGTGCGCGCGCTGGTCAACAATTCGGTGGAAGGCGTCACCAAGGGTTGGACGAAAGAGCTGGACATTGTCGGCATTGGTTATCGCGCCGAGTTAAAGGGCAAGAACACAGTAGTGTTTACCCTGGGATACTCGCATCCCATCGAATATCCGCTACCTGCCGGCATCGAAGCCACCGTCGATCCGAAACTGACGCACCTGACGGTAAGCGGGATTGACCGGCAGAAGGTGGGATTTGTCGCGGCCGAAATGCGCAGCCTGCGTCCGCCCGATCCGTACAAGAACAAGGGCGTGCGTTATACCGGCGAGCGCCTGAAGAAGAAGGTTGGCAAGACCGGAGCAAAATAGTGGCTAGTGGCTAGTAGCCAGTGGTCAGAGAAAGAACCTACTTGTAGCCGAAAGCTGATAGCTGACGGCTGAGAGCTAAATAAGATGCTAGCAAAGACTTCAAAAGATCAGACACGGCAGAAGGTGCATACCCGGATCCGCAAGAAGCTCATGGGTACGACGGAGCGTCCGCGGCTTAATGTTTATCGCTCGGTGAACCATATCTACGCGCAGGTCATCGACGACGCGAAGGGTGTAACCCTGGTGGCAGCTACGTCGGTGGAAAAAGGCAAAGGTATCAAGGGCGACAAGCGGCCCACCGGCGGCAACGTGAGTTCCGCAAAGGAAGTGGGCAAAATGATTGCCGAGCGCGCCAAGGACAAGGGTATCAATAAAGTGGTGTTCGATCGCGGCGGGTATTTGTACCACGGACGCATCAAGGCGCTGGCCGATGCTGCACGAGCGGCGGGGCTGGAGTTCTAAGAGCAGTTGTCAGTGGCCAGTTGTCAGTTGTCAGCAACAAGGAAGAGCGACAGCAAGTGATATAGGGGTCCTTCGACTCCGGCGGTCAAAAGAAGACCGCCTGCGCTCAGGATGACACAGGTTTGAGATTGAGGGCGTCTCCGCTCAGGATGACACAGGTTTGGCTAAGTGCTAAGTGCCAAATGCTAAGTGCCGGCGGAAGCAACGAAAGATTGGAAGCTGCCGGAAGCGGCACCGGGAGAAACAAAGGTAATGCCAATAGTTAAGAAGAAGCTGGACGCGGGTCAGTATCAGTTAAAGGACCAGGTGGTCTCGATCAACCGCGTCACCAAGGTAGTGAAGGGCGGCAAGAACCTGTCGTTCGCGGCACTGGTGGTGGTGGGCGATCCGTCATCCGCGGTCGTGGGCTACGGCTCCGGCAAGGCGAAGGAAGTGCCGCAGGCGATCCGCAAAGGTATCGAGTCGGCGAAGAAGAACCTGCTGCGCGTGAACCTGACGCAGACCACGATTCCGCACCAAGTGCTGGGGCGCTATGGATCGGGGATGGTGCTGCTGAAGCCGGCGCCGGAAGGAACGGGTGTGATTGCCGGCGGCGCGGTGCGCGCGGTGATGACCTCGGCCGGAGTGCAGAACGTGCTGACCAAATCCATTGGGACCACCAACCCGCACAACGTGATCAAAGCCACGTTCAACGCGCTGGGCAAGCTGCGCGACCGCAAGGAAGTGGCGGCGATGCGCGGTAAGACGGTGGAGGAGCTGTAACTATGGCGCGCATTCGGAAAAAAGCGGAAGTAGCGGCGGCCAAGCCGGGCACCAAGATGCAGTTGAAGTGGGTGCGCTCGGCGATTGCATGTCCGGTGAAGCACAAGCTGGTGATTAAAGGCCTGGGATTCACGCGGCTGAACCAGGTGGTGGTGCGGGAAGATACGCCGTCGATTCGCGGCATGGTGGCGAAGGTGCCGCATTTGGTGGAGATTGTGAAGTAGCAGTCGCAACTGGGCACTTAGCATTTGGCACTTAGCACTTAGCACTTAGTTAAAGCCGAGTTCTAACTAAGTGCTAACTGCTAAATGCCAAGTGCCTCGGACAAAGGTAGTCACATGAACTTAAGTACACTAAAAGCACCTCGAAAGTCGTCGGAGAAGCGCAAGCGCGTGGGCCGTGGTATGGGCTCGGGCATGGGCAAGACTTCCACTCGCGGCCATAAGGGCCAGCGGTCGCGCAGCGGATCGCGCATGATGCGCGGATTTGAAGGCGGCCAGATGCCGCTGCATCGCCGGTTGCCCAAGCGCGGCTTCGTCAACATCTTCCGGGTTGAGTATGAAGTAGTGAACCTGGGACGGCTGGCCGAGCTGGGTGAGAGCGAGATCACGCCGGAAGTGCTGCGCCAAGCGGGAGTGGTGAGCTCCAAGAAGACGCTGGTGAAGGTGCTGGGCCATGGCGAGTTGTCGAAGGCGATCACCGTACACGCCCATAAGTTTTCCAAGTCGGCGCAGGAGAAGATTGAGAAGGCCGGCGGAAAAGTGCTAGTGGTCAGTAGCCAGTAGCCAGTAGCCAGTGGGGAGTTGCCGGTTGACAGTTGTCGGTTGCCAGTTTGCGAACTGATGCGCGGTAACCGGCAGGTACTGGAAGTGATAGTTTCTGTTGCGTTGCCGCCGTCGAGGTTGCCGTCGTAGCTGACAACCGGCAACTGACAACTGAGGTTCAGATGCTCGAGAAGTTAGCCAACGTATTCCGCGTTCCCGATCTGCGAAAGCGCATTCTGTTCACGCTTGGGCTGCTGGCGGTGTACCGCCTGGGCGGACACATTCCGACGCCAGGTATCAACGCCGATAAGCTGGCGCAGTTCTTCGACCAGAACCGTGGCAGCTTCCTGGGCTTCATCGATCTGTTCAGCGGTGGCCAGTTGCGGCGGCTGACGGTGTTTGCGCTGGGCATCATGCCCTACATTACGGCATCGATCATTCTGCAGTTGATGACCGTGGTGTACGAGCCGCTGGCCAAGCTGCAAAAAGAAGGCGAGCTGGGACGCAAGAAGATTACCCAGTGGACTCGCTACCTGACGCTGGGCCTGAGCGCAGTGCAGTCGCTGGGCATCGCGTTTACTTTGCAGAGACAGCCGGACTTCGTTCTCAACCCGGGAATTGGTTTTGTCCTGATGACGATGTTGACCCTGACCACGGGCAGCGTCTTCATCATGTGGCTGGGCGAGCAAATCACCGAGCGCGGCGTCGGCAACGGCATGTCGCTGCTGATCTTCGCCGGCATCGTTGTAGGCCTGCCGCGCGGCGTCATGGACCTGGCGGAGAAGGTGCAATCGCAGGCCTGGGGCGCGTTTACGGTTCCCGCCATGCTGATGCTGGTGGTGCTGATGGTGGCGATCGTAGCGTTCATTGTTTTCGTGGAACGCAGCGAGCGCCGCATTCCGGTGCAATACGCCAAGCGCGTGGTGGGACGCAAGGTCATGGGCGGGCAGTCGACCCACCTGCCGTTGCGCGTGAACTCCGGCGGCGTGATGCCGGTGATCTTCGCGTCCTCGGTGCTGACCTTGCCGCAGACGGCAGGAGCGCTGTTCAAGGACAACCGGTACTTTGGCCCGATGCTGCGCGCGTTGCAGTGGGGCGAACCGTTGTACACCTTGCTGTACGCGATCGGGATCGTCTTCTTCGCCTACTTCTATGTGTCGATCATCTTTAACCCAACCGAAGTTGCCGACAACATGCGGAAGTACGGCGGATTTATTCCCGGCATCCGGCCCGGTGCGCGGACGGCGAACTACATCAACGATATTTTGACGCGCATCACGCTGGTTGGAGCGCTGTACCTGATCCTGATCTCGTTCATTCCGGAGTGGATGATCGCCGGTATCCGCCTGAATCACTTGTGGGGCCCGGTCGGCGGATTCTTTGAACGTCTGCCCAGTTGGGTGACCAACGGTCTGGGCGTGAACTTCTACTTCGGCGGAACGTCATTGCTGATCGTGGTTGGCGTGGCGATGGATACCATCAACCAGGTGGAGTCGCAACTGGTGATGCGGCATTATGAAGGCTTTACCCCGCGCAGCGGACGAGTGCGTGGGCGACGTGCGACGTGGTGAGAAGAAGCAATCAGCAGCTAGCAAATAGCAATTAGCTTTCTTGCTGGCAGTTGCAACGTCGTTGTGAGCACGAACCTGCGGTTGCGGATGTTGCTGCTCGCGGGAGAAGGACCAAGCTAATTGCTGGCTGCTAATTGCTAGTTACTGTTTCTGGAGCACCGGGAAGCTCCGAGCCCGTCTAGCGGCGGGCGGAAAGCAGAGTGTTCGTTGAGTACAGGCAGCGCGCGCCCAGCGCAGCAGGGATCGCGAACCGCTCTCAAGGTACGAAACATGGAAGCGCAGACTTCCGCGGTAGTGGGCGTAAAGGTGAACGCGCGAGTGGTAGGTCCCATTATCCTGCTGGGACCGCCGGCGGCCGGCAAGGGAACGCAGGCCAAGCTGATCGCTGAGACCTTCGGCATTCCGCAGATCTCCACCGGAGACATCCTGCGGGGCAATGTGGCTCGGAAGACCGAGTTGGGGATGAAGGCCAAGGCGATCATGGAGCGGGGCGAGCTGGTTCCTGACGAACTGGTTTGCGACATGGTGGCGGATCGGCTACAGGATGCGGATTGTGTTCGCGGCTTCATCCTGGATGGTTTTCCCCGGACGGTGCCGCAGGCGGAATGGCTGGATTTGCAGCTGGAGAAGATGCGGGAAGCGAAGCAGGGCGACGTTGCGGCCCAGCAGGCATGCGCAGCGCCGGTTGTGATCCGCTTGGTAGTGGACTATAATGTTCTACTGCAACGGATTACCGGACGTCGTTCGTGTCCCGCCTGTGGCCGGATTTATAACGTCTACCTCCAGCCTCCTAAAGTCCAGGGTATCTGTGATGTTGATGGCACGCTGCTTGCTACGCGGCCGGACGATGCGGAAGAAGTTTTTACGGAACGTATGAAGGCTTACGAGCGGCAGACGCTGCCTCTGGTGGATTACTACCGGGCCCGCGGGCGGCTGATTGAAGTGAATGGCGAGCAGCCGGTGGAAGCAGTAATGGCGCAGGCATTTAGCGCGATCGAGAATGTCAATCGTTTGTAAGTCGGCTTCGGAGATCGAGAAGATGCGCCGCAGCGGGCGCATTGTGCGTCAGGTGCTGGAAGCGGCGAGAGACGCAGTGGCTCCGGGACGTTCCACGATGGACCTGGAGCGGGTCGCCGAGCGCAAGATTCGGGACTTGGGCGCCAAGCCGGCGTTCAAGGGTTATTACGATTATCCTTGCGTGCTTTGCGCCTCGGTGAACAACGAGATTGTGCATGGCATTCCCTCGGAACGGCGGGTCCTGAAGCAAGGCGACATCGTTTCCCTGGATTGCGGTGTTGTGCTGGACGGTTATTACGGGGATGCGGCCATCACGGTCCCGGTAGGCGATGGAATAACGCCCGAGCTGCAGAAGTTGCTGAGCGTTACGCAGGAATCGCTTTCGCAAGGGATTGAAGCGGCCCGGGTGGGAAACACGGTTGGCGATGTCGGCTCCGCCGTGCAGCAGTACGTGGAGGCGAACGGCTTCAGCGTAGTGCGGGAATTTGTGGGACACGGCATTGGCACGCGGTTGCACGAAGATCCGCAAGTCCCAAACTATGGGACTCCCGGACACGGACCTAAGCTGCGCGATGGAATGGTGATCGCGATTGAGCCGATGGTAAACATGGGACGTCCCGAGACCCGGCTGCTGGAAGACAAATGGACAGCCGTAACCGAAGACGGAAGTTATAGCGCCCACTTCGAACACTGCATCGCTGTGACGAAAAATGGGCCGGTGATTTTGACCGACTAGTTGTCAGTTGTCAGTTGTCGGTTGTCGGTAAGAGCAACTAGCAATTAGCAACAAGCAAAGTCTGATAGGTCACGCGGCAAAGGGTTGTATCAGGGCACGACTTTAGTCGTGCCGAGGGATGGTTAAGAATTAGGGCTTTAGCCCCTGCGCTGTGCAACGGGGCCCGGATTTGTCAGATGTTCGGTGAACTGGCAACCGGCAATTGACAACCGACAACTGATTGCGGAGATGAATGAGTAAGGAAGACGCGATTGAAGTGATGGCAGTGGTGGTTGAACCCCTGCCCAATGCGATGTTTCGAGTGGAGCTGGAGAACAAGCATCAGGTGCTGGCGCATGTTTCCGGCAAGATGCGCAAGAACTTCATTCGCATTCTTCCTGGCGACCGGGTCGCGGTGGAGTTGTCGCCGTATGATCTGACCCGGGGACGGATAGTGTATCGGTATAAATAGCAGTTGTCGGTTGCCAGTTGTCAGTTGTCGGCAATCGGCCCAACTGGGAACTGACAACTGATAACTGACAACTGAGGAATCATGAAGGTACGGGCATCGGTAAAGAAGATTTGCGATAAGTGCAAGGTGATTCGCCGGCATGGAGTAGTGCGGGTCATCTGCGAGAACTCAAAGCATAAGCAGAGGCAGGGCTAGCAGCTAGCAATTAGCAACTAGCCTTCGCAACACAAGCGGTTAATCGATTCCGAGGGCAGAATTGAGCAGGAATCAAAGACATTTCGAGCAACGGATTTAGCTGATTGCTAATTGCTAGTTGCTAATTGCTACGGGGTATTTATGGCACGTATTGCAGGCGTGGATCTTCCGCGCAACAAGCACATCAAGATAGCGCTGACGTACATCTACGGCATCGGCAACTCGCGGTCAGCGAACATTCTGGGAACGGCCAGTGTAGAGCCGACCAAGAAGGTGAGCGACCTGAACGAAGACGAGGTCAACCGCATTCGCCAGGTCATTGAGCAGGAAGGCAACGTAGAGGGCGACCTGCGCAAAGACATTTCGATGCACATCAAGCGCCTGATCGAAGTCGGCTCGTATCGCGGGTATCGGCATCGCCGTAGCCTGCCGGTCCGCGGCCAGCGTACCCACACCAATGCCCGCACCCGCAAAGGACCGCGCAAGGGCACGGTGGCCAATAAAAAGAAAGCGACGGGTAAAACATAACCCATGGCTAAAGCAGCTTCCGCCGCAGGCGACAAGAAGGGCAAGACCAAGAAGTTTAAGAAGAAGGAGCGCAAGCACATTCCTCATGGACTGGTGCATGTGCAGGCGTCCTTTAACAACACCATCGTCACCATCTCCGATCCCACGGGCAACACGGTGTCGTGGAAGAGTTCGGGATCGCTGGGCTTCCGCGGATCGCGCAAGGGCACGCCGTTTGCCGCGCAGCAGGCCGCGATGAACGCCGCCAACCAGGCGCGCGATCACGGCATGCGCAGCGTGGACGTGCGGGTGAGCGGTCCGGGTTCGGGACGCGAGTCGGCGGTGCGCGCGCTGTCGGCCGCGGGACTAGATGTCCGCACTATCCGCGACGTGACGCCGGTGCCGCATAACGGATGCCGTCCGCCGAAGAGACGCAGGGTATAGGGACTGAGCAATTAGCAATTAGCAAGTAGCCATTAGTAAAGGCGGTCGGCAGGCAGTTGATTCCAAGACGTGGGCTGATGCATCTAATGATTAACCGCTGACAACTGACTACTGGCAACCGACAACTGAATTTTGATCGGGACGAAGGGACGCCAACTCCTGTAAACCGATCGATAGCAAGTAAGCAGTCGCAGGGCATAGATCAGCGGCAGAGCTAGCCACTGAACACTAGCCACTAGCCACTGTCCTACAAGGAGATAACTTGGCGCGTTATAAAGACGCAGTATGCCGCCTGTGCCGCCGCGAGGGCATGAAGCTGTTCCTCAAAGGCGGAAAGTGCTTTACGGACAAGTGTCCGATCGAAAAGCGCAATTTTGCCCCTGGCCAGCATGGCAAGGACCGCAAGGCCAAAATCGTGGGCTACGGCCTGCAGCTTCGCGAGAAGCAAAAGGCCAAGCGCATCTACTTCACCCAGGAAGGCCAATTCCGTAACTACTTCGAGCGCGCCTTCCGCACCAAGGGCGTCACCGGCGAAGTGCTGTTGCAGCAACTGGAGCGCCGGCTGGACAACGTGGTGTATCGCCTGGGCTTTGCCGTGGCTCGACGACAGGCTCGGCAACTGGTGCGTCACGGTCACGTCGTGGTCAATGGCAGGAAGGTCAATATTCCCTCCTACCAGGTAAAGACCGGCGACGAGATCAGCGTGCGCGAGAGCAGCCAGAAGCTTGCCATGTTGGAGACTGCCAAAGAGTTTGCCAGTCATCAGCCGCCTCCGGCGTGGCTGGAAGTCGATCGCGATGCGTACAAAGGCCGGGTGATCGCGCTGCCGAAGCGTGAAGACATCAACCAGCCTCTGAACGAGCAGTTGATCGTCGAACTGTATAGCAAGTAGAAGAGTAGTAATTAGCAACTAGCAATCAGCAATTAGTGACTAGTAACTCATAGCTGGCAAATGCTAGTAACTAGTAACTAGTTTTCACCTTGGAGCTGCAGCTGTAGGTAGCAGTTCCCACAGACCTTCGCGCCAGATCAGCCGGCGAACCTTTAGGGTGAGCCGAGCAGCACGGCCGAAGAGATAGAGGAGTTACGAATGCTTTGGAAAGGTTTTCAAAAACCGAAACGGCTGGCTACTGATACCGAGACGTTGACTGACAAGTATGGTCACTTCTGGGCACAGCCGTTTGAACGCGGATTCGGTACCACGATTGGCAACGCGCTGCGCCGGGTATTGCTTTCTTCGATCGAGGGTGCAGCGGTCACTGCGGTCAAGATTGAAGGCGTGCTGCATGAATTCCAGTCGATTCCGGGAGTGGTGGAGGATGCCACGGACATCATCCTCAACTTGAAGCAGATTCCGTTTCGCCTGAACGGCGATGCCCCCAAGGCGATTTATCTGCGCGCCGATCAGCCTGGTGTGATTACGTCGGGCATGATCGAGGCTGACGCCGACGTGGAAGTGCTGGACAAAGACGTTTACATCGCGACCGTCAGCGAAGGTGGAAAGCTGGAGATGGAAATGCGGCTGAAGCGCGGCCGCGGCTACGTTTCGGCGGACAAGAATTTCGATGAAGACCTCGGCCTGGGATTCATTCCCATCGACTCCGTGCACTCGCCGGTGCGCAAGTGCAACTACTCGGTGGAGGCCGCACGTCTGGGACAGATTACCGACTACGACAAGCTGGCGATCGAGATCTGGACCAACGGATCGGTCACTCCGGCAGACGCGCTGGGCCTGGCGGCGAAGCTGCTGAAAGACCACATGAACATCTTCATCAACTTCGAAGAGGAGTTGGAAGCCCAGAAGGACGCCGCGGGCGACAAGCCGGAGATCCGCAACGAGAACCTGAACCGCTCGGTCGAGGAGCTGGAGCTTTCGGTACGCAGCTACAACTGCCTGAAGAATGCCAACATCCAGACTATCGGCGAGTTGGTGCAGAAGAGCGAAGCCGAAATGCTGAAGACCAAGAACTTCGGACGCAAGTCGCTGAACGAGATCAAGGAGATCCTCTCCTCGATGGGCTTGGGTCTGGGCATGAAGATCGACGAGCACGGCAATGCGGTGCCGGGAAGTGCTTCCAGCATGTCGCAGGGCCTGGCCTCGACCAGCTACGGCATCGATCCGAACTACTAAGTCGTCAGTCGCCTGACGGCATCGAGTACTTGAGAGAAGGAAGACGGAAATGCGTCATCGTAGAGCAGGATGGAAGTTGGGACGGAACACCGAACACCGGCGCGCCTTGCTGCGCAACCTGGTGACCTCGCTGATCGTGGAAGAGCGCATTGAAACGACCATCACCAAGGCCAAAGCTATGCGCCCCCACGTCGACAAGATGATCACCCTGGGCAAACGCGGCGACGTCGCGGCGCGCCGCCTGGCCGGCTCTTACCTCATGACGCGCGATGCCGTCGACAAACTCTTCGACACCATCTCACCGCGTTATGGCGACCGCGAAGGCGGCTACACCCGCATCGTGCATGGCGGCTTCCGTCAGGGCGACGGCGGCGACATCGCCTTCGTCGAGCTGCTCGGCAGCGAGAAGACGCTGGACGAGAAGCGCCAGAAGCGCGCCGAACTTCGTGCCAAGCGCGCCGAAGAAAGTCGCAAAGCCCTGGAGTCGGCCGAGCAGGAGAACAAAGCCATGGAGGATCAGGCAGCGGCCCCCGAACCTTCCGCCGAGGAAAAAGAGAAGTAGAGTTTCTCTCGCAACGCTGGACTTTTACTAGACGCTTCAACTCAGAACGCACTCCGGCCTCCGGAGTGCGTTTTCCTTTTGTTCCGGCCTCATTTTCTGCCTTCAGACGCTGTTCGAAAAAATGTTCCACGTGGAACATTTCTTAGGGCCCTTAACTCACACCTTCGCTCTAATGTTGCAACATCGCATTTGTGTCCTTGTCGGCCCCAGCCCCGAACAGCTCGGGATGCAAGTAGGTGCCGGCGGGTGGCTCGGCCTTCCGGGATGAATCCTAAGCATAGGGTGCCCCATCCTTCTCGCCGCCTTTTGGCGGGAGGGTGTGCGCCTACCAATAAACCATCCTCGTCGCGTCCTGCATCACAGCTGTCACTCGTGGGACCCACTCATGTCGAAAGCCGCGGGTGAGTGTGGCACCCTGCAACACTCCTCGCGTGGCAAACTCGCATGGCTTCCCGCCGGGTACCGAGGCTCTTGGCTTTAAATATCGTGGATGTAGGCCAGCCGATCCCAATCTTTTTCCAGCACTTCGTACCTAAGCTGAAGCACTCTAAATCACAGCCAAATCCATAGCCTTGCCAATAGGCTGGAATCCTGACTATCTCGTCGCCTTAAGAAACAAATCACAACCCAACCAACAAGCGCACATCGTCTCACGGGAATCTTTCCGTGCGCCCCAACCTCGGGAGTGAGTGCGGCACGCGGCTAGCGGTTTACCAGTTTCTGAAATTCTTCCGGATAACGAGCGCCCTGGACCGGGATCTTGGACGTGACTGTCTCCAGCGCGCGAAGATCCTCGGGCGTGAGTTCCACATCAACCGCTCCCAGGTTCTCCTCAAGCCGGTGCAGTTTCGTTGTGCCGGGGATCGGCACGATCCACGGCTTCTTCGCAAGTAGCCAAGCCAGCGCGATTTGCGCCGGTGTCGCTTTCTTCTGTTTCGCGAATTCGCCGATCACATCGACCAGTGCCTGATTTGTGTCGCGATTCTCCTTCGAGAAGCGAGGGACGATCTTGCGGAAATCGCCTTCCTCGAACTGGGTGTCCTTGCTGATCGCTCCAGTCAGAAAACCTTTACCCAGGGGGGCGAACGGCACCAATCCAATGCCCAGTTCTTCCAGCGTCGGAATGATTTCGTTCTCCGGCTCGCGCCACCAGAGCGAGTATTCGCTTTGCAGCGCGGTGACGGGCTGTACCTTATGCGCTCGGCGTATGGTCTGAACGCCCGCTTCTGACAGCCCGAAGTGCCGCACCTTGCCAGCCTGGATCAGCTCCTTTACCGCTCCAGCCACATCTTCGATGGGAACGTTCGGATCAACACGATGCTGATAGAAGAGGTCGATCCGATCGGTCTTGAGCCGCTTCAGCGACGCCTCAGCGACTTCTTTGATGTGCTCGGGGCGACTGTCCAGGCCAGCTTGTTTTCCATTTTCGAACTTGAAGCCGAATTTCGTGGCAATCGTTATCTGATCACGCGATGGGGCAAGCGCTTCGCCTACCAGTTCTTCGTTCGCGAATGGCCCGTAAGCTTCGGCGGTATCGAAGAACGTCACACCGCGCTCCACGGCCGCGCGAATGATCTTAATTCCGTGCTGCTTGTCTACGGCTGGGCCAAAACCAAAACTCAGCCCCATGCAACCAAATCCAATCGCTGAAACCTCAAGATTGCTCTTTCCTAACTTACGCTTTTGCACAATTTCTCCTTGCTGCGGGTGCGTTGTTTATGAGGCAGGTGTCCGGGGTCTCGCGCTTTTCGAGACCCGGGAGGACGGTGATTGATCACATGAATAGGATGCTCGCCAATCCCGTTCCGAAGCAACAACCCGGGTGCGCCACTCATTCCTTCGGTTGGAATAAGTGGGACTCTCAGGGTTGGAGAGGTTGTCTGGATGGTGAAAAGGGATCGGCTGAGCAGGATCGTTGTCCGTTGCGGTCGTCGCCGATCCCACTCATCCGAACCGAACGGATGAGTGGGGCACCCTGCCGGAACTTCAAATATGAATAGCCAACTCCAGTTGGCGTAGTTCGACATCAACGACACCGGGCACAGCACGAACGATGTCGGCGATTTGCTTAGCCTGACTGGGATGTAGGATGCCTCCCTTAACGGACACCAATCCGCTTTCCGCTACAACCTCGAACTCGAAGTTGGCCGTCGCCTGCTCCCGCGCCAGATGCGCCTTGACGCAGCTGGCCAAGGCAAGATCGTCCACGGCTCTTTGACACTCGGGGGTGAACTCGAAGCACTTCAGCTGCGAAGCTGTACTAATCACCTCGCAGACTTCTTGCACATTCATTTGTTCCAGGTTCAGCACAAGGTCGTAAAGCGAGGCATCTGTCCAATCCACGTCATAGAGAAACTTGGTCCACTTGCGCCTGTCCTGATCTACCTTTTCGATGTAGGCAAGGGCTTCCTTGCGACCGCACCCCCGCCAGTCTTGCACCTGGCTGATGCGGAATTCCATGGGAGCAATGATGCGGACACGCAGGAAGTGAGATCCGTTGCCGAACAATAAATGGCCGGCGAGGCCGTGGTAGACTCCTTTGCCGGTCCGGAACTCCTCACTCAGTGCCGCCTGAATGAAGGCGAGGTACATGTATTTCGTATGGGCAGACTGCCCCAGAAAGGTTGGCGGCTTTTCGATGGCAGCCCGCAAATCCTCTTGCGATACGCCCCATGCGGTAGCCTTCTGGATAATTTGGTCACGATCGATGCAGTGGTAGCCAAGCTTCTGCGCCACGCGCTCGGCCAGCATTTTGCCGCCACTGTAAGAGCCCCGGGATATTGTGATGATGGGCACGCGAACCTCCTTGCGTCTCCGCGACCGCCGAGATGCTGATCGACGAATCGCTGCGGACCAGACATAAATCGAATACCACCCTCGCGTGAGAGATGCGGTGATGGGGCTCACCATTGACCGTGCGTGAAGTTGCCCTCAGGCATGCGCTGTCTGCTGATGGTGCGCCAATAGAAAGCCCTGCCGCAGCACCAGTACGCACGTCAACCATAGGATCGCTCCCATGCTCAGCCCCACGGCGATCTCCCGGATGGGAGACGGCAGCGCCAGCGAAACCAGCGCGTCGGCGAGCATCACTCCCCCAACCCAGTAATACAAGGGAACTCGATAGAGCCTGGCCAACGGCAGGAAGTGCAGCCCGACAATGGTTGCCACGACCGTCATAAGGTACGGCTTGAGGTGAAAATGAGCCAGCACATTTACCGCCAGGAAGATCAGCAGCCCTTCCGCGCCGAAGATAATGCCGAAGGTGATTCCCATTTGGCGTTGCACGCGTTTCTGGCTGGCGCTAAGCGGAGCGGCCCGTTTGCCCGCGCGCCGGCCGATCTGAAACATTCCGAAACAGGGGATGAGCAATGCGATAGCGGGCAGCACCAGAGCGGCAATCAGCCACGGCGAGTCCGCGCGCACATTTTGCAAGCCCCATGCCAGCCAGGCGGTGCCGAACAGGGTCATCATCAAGACACCGAAAGCTGCGCCGGTGATGACTCGGGGAATCTCGTTGGGCGAAGCTGTTGTGGTCATACCATCCTCCTTCCCATGCACTTTAGGATGCGACCTTCGGGGCTTTGCCGGTAGTGCAATTCGTCAGGAGACAGGGATGACTTTTGTCATTTCGCACTGCGGCGGGCGCGCCATCGTTTCAACCCACCGATTGCACCTCATTACCGCTTCGGAGAGAATGACACGAGGAGGCGGCTATCATGGTTCACACTGTAGTGGATGGAACGTATCGCCAAACCAACTTGACCAACGAGTCTTCCGAGTATCTGGCTGGGCGCGAGGAGCTTCGCCTTGCCGAAATCGAGCTTATGCGTCAGCGCGAACGCGTCGCTGAGCTGCGCCGCAACCTTCCTGAAGGGGCTGCTGTTCAGGATTATCAATTTGAAGAAGGTCCGCGTGACCTCAACGCTGGTGACGTACCTGTGCGCGCCGTTCGCCTCGGCGAACTCTTCAGCCAGCCCAATCGCTCGCTCGTCATCTATCACTTCATGTTCGGGAAAAAGCAGACTAAGGCTTGCCCCATGTGTACCGCGTGGATCGACGGCGTCAATGGTGTCGCCCACCATCTCGCTCAGAATCTTGACTTCGCGGTGGTCGCTGCCGCCGATCTCCCGACTCTGCGTGCCCACGCTCGCGAGCGGGGCTGGGACAAGCTGCGCCTCCTCAGCGCCGGCAACAACACGTTCAAATTCGACTTAGGCAGCGAAGATCGCGAAGGCAATCAGGACTCAAACATTTCCGTTTTTACGCGCGACGCCCAAGGAACGGTGCGGCACTTTTACACCGCGCATCCCAGGATGGCGCCCGACATTGGGGAGCGTGGCATCGATTTGCTCACTCCTATGTGGCACTTCATGGATCTTACCCCGCAAGGCCGGGGCAGTTGGTATGCCAGCCTTGCCTACGGTACCAAAGTCCGCCCGTAGACATAGTTCAAACCGGAACGACTATTTCAACGCGAGGTCTACTATCAAGTCGCATTATCGTGCGTATGGCCAGTTGGGCCGGTGCCCGGGTCTCGCGCGGCTCGAGACTTGGGGTCCCATTACGACTCCGGCACCTTAGGCGGCCAGTTGGGCGCTTCAATGCCAAACTGCCTGGCGTACTCGGCGTGCAATTGCTGCCAGCCGCCGAACTTGATAGCTTCGGGGCCGACCATACGACCGACGGGCTTTCCGCTGAGCAACCGATCCAGAACATCGAAACAAATGTGCCACCCGGCAGCGCCCATGGCGATGTAGGGCCGGCCAATGTTGATCCACAGCGTCAGGCGCGTGCCGTCGCCGACGGCTTCCAGTTCCCACCGCATATCAAAGTCACCCCACTTGTACTCAAGCAGCTCGGGAGCGTCGGCCCGCGTCACCGTGGTTTCGGTAACGCGCGGCGTGGGCGCTCCCACCGTGTTCAGCTTCACCGTGGCTCCAACCGTACCCAGGCTCCCATCGGCATCGAAGGGCGCCCACTCGCGCAGATGCGCCGGGTCGGTTATCGCCTGCCAGACTTTTTCCGGCGAGTGGCGCAGTTCTTTGACCACAACCAGCGTCCATTTCTCTCCGTCCTTGCGCACGTGCGCCACGTTGGCCGGGCCCGGTGTGTACGGCTCGCGATCAATCACCTTCTTCTCCTAACGTCAGTGGTTAGTGGTCAGGGACACCCTGATCAAGCGCTTTGAAAGCGACCTTCAGGCCGTCCGCTGAAGCTAGCAAATATAGCCGGCTTTAGCCGCTGAGGGCGTCGGCATCGACTTAATCAGATCTCCTTAGCGGTCAGAAATCGACCTATGCGTCAGCCAGTATTCAAACTGGCCGCCGGCCACTGAACACTGGCCACTGCTCATACCCTCAGCCACCCGCGGAATCCTCTGGCGGCATAGTACGATTCGGCACCGTTGTGATAGACGAAAACGGTGTCGTAGCGGCGATCACAAAAAATAGCGCCGCCGAGTTTTCTGATCGCCGAAGGTGCTTTCACCCAGCTCGAGGTTTTCATATCGAATGTTCCGAGTTTCTGCAGCTCCCGATACTGTTCTTCCGTTAGGAGCTCGACGCCCATGGCTTCTGCCATATTAGTAGCGCTATCTTTTGGCTTATTTTCTTTTCTTGACTCCAGCGCTTCATGGTCGTAGCAAATGCTTCGGCGGCCACTAGGACTTTCCGCGGAACAATCATAAAAAATGTATTCGCCCGTCTTTTTATCGTGAGCGACGACATCCGGCTCACCGCCGGTTCGTTCCATTTCACTGAGTGACCAAAGCGCTTCAGCATTCGCTTCCAGCCTTGCCTGTACTTTGGCCCACTCAAGACTTTTATGGCGGTTCATGTTTTTCTCGAACCGGGCTTTCAGTGCCAGGAGTAGTTCCTTTTGTCGTCCTGGTGACAACTGCTTTTTGCTGTTCATACTTTTGCGTCGCCTTTCAATAGTTGTTTAGTATAGTTGCGTCCTATACATCCGTTACCTTCTTCTCCTCAGCCTGGCCAGCGCATCAATTGGGTGAGTTGAATGAGGTTGCCGCAGGTGTCGTTCAACATCGCGATCTTGGAGGCCGTCACGTCCGTGGGCGGCATGGTGAACTCGGCGCCGTGCGCTTTCATCCGCTCGTAATCGGCCTGCAGGTCGTCGGTGAAGAACATGGCCGCTGGCTGGCTCTGCTGAAAAATCGCCTGTTGATACGCTTTGGCTGCGGGGTTGTTGTTGAGCGCCAGCTGCAACTCAGTACCGTCTGGCTCCTCGGGCGACGCCACGGTCAGCCAGCGATACGGTCCCTGGCTGAAGTCGGTCTTCTTCACGAAGCCCAGTACGTCGGTGTAGAAGCGCAGGGCCTTGTCCTGGTCGTCCACGTATACGCTGATCACTTTGATTTTCATTTTGTTTCTCCTTTGTCACGTCGCGGTTTGGGTCGCGTCGTCTTCTCCTTGTTTTTCCTCTTCATTGGTGTCGATGGATCCATGCGATCGAGGTAGCGCTCGAGAGCATCTACGTGAGCGGACCAGAACCGGCGGAACTGAGTCAGCCAGGCATCGACCTCCTGAAATGGTTCAGGCTTCAGCCGGTAGAGACGGCGCTGTGCGTCCACGGTAGACTCCACGAAGCCGGCTTCGCGGAGCACCCGCAGGTGCTTGGACACGGTCGGCTGGGGCATATTAAGTTGGCGTTCGATCTCGCCCACCGACTGTTGCGACGACACCAGAAGGCCCAATATCGCGCGGCGGTTCGGCTCCGCAATGATTTCGAAAACAGATCCCACTCCTTTTATATACTCCAGATAGCATATACATGTCAAGGCATATACTGGCGGTTGACGCAACGATTTCAGTCGGGGGCGGGGATTTGCGGGTGGCGCGGCCTAAGATCCTGTGGGCGCCGCACCCAGGTCATCAGTGCTTGCGTAGGAGAGTTCGATCCCACATACATTCCAAATAAGCTACGCTCGTCCGGCAAACTCCCGCGTTTCGGTCGAGACTTTCACCTTTTCTCCCTCTTTGATGAAGAGCGGCACGCGGATCTCAAGGCCGGTTTCCAGCTTCACCGTCTTGGTCACGCTGCCGCCCGAAGAGTCGCCACGCGCACCCGGCTCCGCGTAAACCACCTGCAACTCAACCTGCAAGGGCAGTTCCAGGCCGATAGGGTTGCCGTTGAACTTATGTAGCTGGATCACGGCGCCTTCCACCAGAAAGTCCATAGTGTTACCGATCATCTCTTCGTTGAGCGTGAGCGTCTCGTAGGTTTCCTGGTCCAGAAAGTGAAAACCATCCTTGTCGCTGTACAGGTACGACGCGGGGCCGATCTGGAGGTCCGGCTCCTTGAATTTGTCGCTGGCTTTGAAGGTCCTCTCAAAGACCGCGCTGGTAAGCAGGTTGCGCATCTTCAGCCGCACCAGGGTCTGGCCGCCGCGAGCGGTGGGAGTGTTCACCTCGGCCTCCAGGCAGTGGTAGGGAGTGTTCTCGAACTCAAAAAACATCTTGCGCTTAATGTTGATGGCATCAATTAGGGCGGCCATGAATTCCTCAAGGGCAGGGTCGGCAGAGAAATACTTCGAGCGAGCCCGATCTCAACTGCTGGTTCATTATAAGGGCGGCCTCACAAGTATTGCCTGGTGCGCCCTTTTGATATTGACAGTTGTACGTACAAACCATAACCTAAAGACAACGTGCCATGCGCCTGAAGCACGGCGTCAGTTTCGAAACAGCCAGATTGGTGTTCGATGATCCTTATTCCCTGACGCAACCCGACGCCAGTTCCGTAAGCGAAGAGCGGTTCATCACGCTTGGCGAGGCTGGGCCGGGAGCGGTCCTTTTCGCTGTGCATTTGAGCTACGCGAGCGAAGGCGGAGAAGAAGCGGTCCGGATCATTTCGGCTCGCTCCGCTACATCTCGCGAGAGGAAGAGTTATGAGGAAGCTGACAAGAGATCAGAAACGAGAAATCGCCGCCATCAGCGCCAGGAAAGACGCAGACATTGATCTTTCGGAGATGCCGGAGGTGGTGGATTGGAGCGGCGCCGAGGTAGGCAAGTTCTATCGTCCGCCAAAGCGACCGGTCACCATGCGCCTCGACGCCGATGTCATCGCCTGGTTAAAGAGCTACGGGCCCGGCTACCAGACCAAAGCCAATCTGCTACTCCGGCACGCGATGCAAAGCACCGCGCCGAAGAAATCCAGCGTCAGGTGCAGTAGGGTGCAGACAGGGTAGAGCGGCGCCCTTCGACTGCGCTCAGGGCAGGCTTTCAGCGCCGCGTCACGTCGATTGTTTTGAAAGCTGAGCCGGCTTCAGCCAGCGACACTTCTTTCGCCCTCCCACTCATTCGAAACCCACAAATGAGTAGGGCCCCGGGCACCGCCCGCTTACATATAGGGCATTCTTCTCAAATCCTCTGCGTAGGAGGTAGCGATTTCGTGAAAGCGCTGTGTCGCTCCCGAGAACAGTCCTGCCTGAAGGGGAGGCCAGGAAGATCCCTGATTCTTGGCCTCCTGCAAAAAGGCGTCGTACGGGCTTGATCCGCCGTGCCGCCCCTTCCAAGCAAATCTTCCGGGAGGTCCCCATATAAGACCAGTCTTCCGCGACTTCAAATCGGCAGAAACCAACGCATAGAAGATTTCGAATCTATCAAATAGACCCTCGTAACTGCTCCCTAGGAAAAGGAGATCCTCGATATCAGGTTGAAGAGCCTTGAACAAATACTCGCTTCGAGGGGTATAGTATCGCTCGTACCCTGGAAGTTGCTTGAATAGCTCGAGGCGATCAACGTCCAAAATAGCTTCCACCGTGGCGGTAACCACTTCTTGGGACTCTCTTCCAATCGTCGCCTCCAGCCTCGTGGTTAGGAGAGTCGCTATGGCTCTGTAATTTCTGGCACAAAGCGCTGCAATTCCGCCGGAGTACATCAGCAGCAGGATTGGATACCAGCGCAGGCCCAGCCATGCGGTCTTTCCAGACCGCGGCTCTGTACCATCCGCCAATCTCGCCATGGTGCGCTCAATCAACAGGTCGTGTTCGAGATTTCCCCAACGCGCGATAAGCATGGTGATTGCAGTTAGCCGGGATATCGCATTTTCATATCGTCGCAGACGATCTGCGATGTCCTGCGGAGTTATGGTCGCAGTCTGTACCGGAAACTCGTCTTCTCGGATTGCATAGGATGCAGCTCGTATTTCTGAAGCAACCAGATCATCCAGTCTAATGCGGAACCGGGGATCAGATAGGAAATCCTTGGTCCTCTCGACTAGTGCTTGCCTGTCCGTGAGTTGATCGCTGGGCATAGGTCCAGCCGGGACCTGGACGAGCACGTCCTTATCCTCGCCGTCGCTACTAACAAGGGCAGCAAGACCCGGCGCCGAAAATATGAAGTCACCATCGCCATCGAAGAAACCGAAGTGTGGAGACTGGTGTGAGTTCGGGTCTTTCGCGACATGGTCGTATACGTACGCCATCACTGCGTTGGCAGAGATCACTCCATTAGAATCGGAGGCTTTTCCCTCGAGGGCGTCCAGTAGGTGACCTGTGAAGATCGAATGACCAGGACGAGGGCCGCCCGAGTCCGCAACCGTTTCGTCCGCCTTGCCTGCGGTCAGGACCTGACGCGAGTAACGCTGAAGCATGTCTTTTAGAAATCTGGCGCTTCCCGGAGGAAGATTGCGGTGTACGGCCAACCCCCCATAGCATGAGTCCATTAGGAACAGAATATGCTTCGCGGCGATGAGCTCAGCATTCCTCGTCAGGTCGTCCCAGCGAATTAGAGTAGACAGATCCTCGGGGTTTCCATCAACTGGTACAAGATATCCAACTTCACCACGTTTTCCAGTTCGAGTACAGCCGTGCCCAGCAAAGAAGACTACGACCCGATCATCTGAGGAGACGCCGGCACCAGTTAGCGCCAAGTACGAGGAAACAATATTGTTGCGAGTCGCATCGCCATCAAGTAGAAGGACTACTTTGTCGCTCGCAAAACCAAACCGAGACCTCAGCGAATCCGCAAACGCCTCGGCATCTTGCTTTGCGTATCCTAGAGGTGAGGCGAGATTATACTGATTAATCCCGATTACAATCGCACGACTATCTTCGTAGGTAGGCTTGTATATGATGGTGTTATCCATTGAGAGCCATTCTCTATCATGTTCTAAGCAACTACAAGATGCAAAAGCCGGGCTTGCGCCCGGCTTTTCTGATCACTGGCCACTGACCAGTAGGAATAGAGTGTTCCCGCTGTTGCGGCACGGCTGAAAAGGCTGCTGAAAAGGGTGGAACAGCAGAGCCCTCGCGGCCTGAAGGCCGCTCGGGATGACCAAAATAAACCGCTTATCGGCACGACTGAAATCGTGCCCTGTTACAAAGCACTCCAAAGGCGACTTTTTTAGCAGCCTGTGAAGCCGTGCCCCTTCAGAGCTAGTGAATATCGAACATCTCCTCGTGCAGCGCGGGGTCGCTCTTCACCAGCACGGTCTTGCAGTCAGGTCTTGCACTTCGCAAATACAGCGCAATATTCGCCCCGCACTTTGTTGCCATCCATTTTGGGAATGGCGGTTACTTTAGTTTGGGAGGGTTCATTTTCTTGTCGGGATGATTGAGTTGCGGCGGATAGACTGAAAGAGGCCGAAGCTTAGCTTCGGCGCCCGGAGTTCCCGGCAGCCCGATGACGATGTGGTTATCGCGGCGACGTTCTTTGACAAGAAGAAGAATGGTCAGCGCACCCTTGCCTGATTTTCCTAGGCTAAGTCTTTTGGGCTCAATATTTTACGTTTAAGTCTAACCGGCTCAATATTTTGCGGACGGTTTTCAATGGAATCAAGAATTTGCGAGCGCAAAGGGGGGAGGGGGGTGGGTAACGATTCGGTTATTCGCGGCAGAAGAAGCAGGTCCCTCCGCTCCGCGTCCGCCCGACTCGCAACAGAAGCGAGTCGGAAAGACAAAGCGGACGCTCCGGTCGGGATGACAAGACAAGGGGCAGACGGGCGGCACGGCAAAAGCCGGGCTTGCGCGCCGGCTTCTGCCCACTATCTATAAGAAGGTGCCCCTTCAACGCTGGCCTGAAGGCCTGCTCTATCTCAGTGAATATCGAACATCTCCTGATGCAGCGCGGGATCGCTCTTCACCTGCACAGTCTTGCAGTCAGGTACTCCAGCTCGGTGATGAGATGGCCGTCGCCTTTCGGTTTCCTGACGCCGTTATAGGGAGAGGACATTCAGGCCGGGGATCATCTGGAAGTGCCGTACATTGAGCGTGACCACATCGAAACCGAGATGGAGAGCTGTGGCCCCGATGACGAGGTCCGGGAAGTCGATGCTGACACCTTGGTCCTTCTGCTCGCCGTGGATGCGTCCGGCCAGCCGTCCCACTTCCAGCGTGAGCGAATACACGGCGACGGCCTGAAAGAGTTCTTCGACGAAGGCTTCCCGGTGCTTGCGGTCGGCCTCTGTCCTGGCTCGGTAGATACCGTGGGTCAGTTCTACGGCGGTGACAGCCGAGAGCGCAGCGGTAGTCTTTCCACACCGGGTCTCGACACGCTCCAGGATCTCCCACACACTGTCCCTACGCCTCTCGCCTGCGATCAGGATGCTGGAGTCGAGGATTACTCCCATGCGGGCGGAGTCCACGGTTTGCGGCTCTTGATGATCTCTTCCAGGTCAGCGGCGAAGTCCGGGTCCATCCGCGGCTCGTAGCCCAGCTCTTCGGCGTGCTTCTTCGCCAGCGCGATGGATTCGGAGAGCAGGCGAGGCCGGAACTCGTAGCCTGCGGGACGCACGACCGCCAGGGCGCCGGCATCGGATTCGATGATGACTTCCGCGCCTGCACGTACGCGGGCCATCAGGCTGGCGAAATCGCGGGCCGCTTCCGCTTCCGAGATGTGGATTACTGGCGCCATGATGTCGATTATAGCGTCATCCTTCTCCTGGTTCTTCCTCTTCAGCGGAATACCCACAAAAACCGGGGCTTGCGCCCGGCTTTTCTGACCACTAGCCACTGGAAGATACGGTGTTCCCACTGTTGCGGCACGGCTGAACAGGCCGCTGAAAAAGTCGAAACAGCAGATCCCTCGCGGCCTAAAGGCCGCGAGGGATGACAAGTATAAAGGACTTGCAACGGCGCAGCTAAAGCTGCGCCCCTTCAAAACACGCCGAAACCGACTTTTTCAGCGGCCTGTGAAGCCGTGCCCTTCCACCCTAGTGGATATCGAACATCTCCTGGTGCAGCGCGGGATCGCTCTTCGCCAGCACCGTCTTGCAGTCAGGTCTTGCACTTCGCAAATACAGCGCAATATTCGCCCCGCACTTTGTTGCCATCCATTTTGGGAATGGTGGTTACTTTAGTTTCGGAGGGTGCATTTTCTTGTCGGGATGATTGAGTCGCGGCGGATAGACTGGAAGAGGCCGAAGCTGAGCTTCGGCGCCGGAGTTCCCGGCAGCCCGGTGACGATGTAGTTATCGCGGCGACGTTCTTTGACAAGAAGAACAATGGTCAGCGCACCCTCCCCAACAGACAGCCGTCGGTAAATACCAGCGCCGAAGGCCCGTCCCACGGCTCCATGCAGTCGGCGTGATAGCGATGGAAGGCGGTCTCGTTGCCCACTGCCGCCGGAGGCAAGAGCATGCGCATGGCTTCGGCCACATTGCGTCCGTTGTTGGCCAGCAATTCGGCAATCTCGTCCAGGCTCATCGAATCGGAGGCGTCGCCGGTCAGGATGGGCTCGCACTTTCGCGACAAGAGTCGGCCCTGATCTTCGATTCCGCGCTGCGCCTCCAGAACCGAGGCCGCCTGATCTGTTGTGGTAATGTGGTCTTGTCATGGCGAACCTTGCTCCAAATCCGGAACTGAATCTGGAAACGGTAAGAACTTCCGAAGAACTCACCGTCCGCTGCACCGGCAGAATCACCTCAGCCAGCTCTGCGCTGTTGCAGACGACCGTCCGGCCGCTTCTGTCTGAGACTAAGTTGGTGGTGCTGGACCTGACCAACGTCACCTACATGGATAGTTCCGGCCTGGGCGCGATTGTTGGGCTCTACGTTTCGGCGAAGCGGCAAAAATGCGAGCTGAAGCTCATCAATCTGAGCCAGCGTTTGCAGGAGCTGTTCCGCATAACCAAGTTGGCCGCGGTGTTTGAGGGCCATCAAGAGTTCCTTGGCTATACTCCTGATTAATTGCGTTCGATGTGTCATCCTGAGCGGAGCGAGTCCGCCATGGCGGACGAACGCAGTCGAAGGACCCCTATTCTGAATCAACTCTCGTTTTCGCGGCGTGAATCGCAGAACTGTGATTTTCGTCACAGCCAGATGTGCGCTCAATACGCCACACTAACAACGTATGTTTATGGACCGCTTCGCCATCATCAATAACCGCAAGCGCGCCGTCATCGCGTTGATCCACTCCGTGTTCTTCCTCGGCGTGGCAGGCGTGCAACTGGCCATCTCGCGGGCAGAACCTTTTTCGATTCGCGGCGAGAAACCTGCCGGCGGAATCATTCTGCTGACCATCTACGTGATCGTCACAACTGTCCTGCTGATCTTGCTGCGCTTCTCGCGCTGCACCAAGGAACGGCTGTACTTCGCCTTCTGCGCGGCCAGCGCCGGCTTCGGCCTGGTCAGGATTCTCCTCGGCGATCCGGTGCTGCACGCCAATGTTCTGCGAGTGCTGTTGCTGTTTTGCGCAGTCGTCATAGGGACGGGAATTCTTCGCAGCCATGCAACTCCCGCCGCCGAGCGGGTAGAAGAATAGCATCAGCCTTCACCAGCTAGAACCCAGCAGCGCCAGCTTCCGCAACTGCGTGGTCCTGCTCGCCTGAGCCGCCGCTGACGCCGATCGCGCCCACGACCTTGCC
Source organism: uncultured Acidobacteriaceae bacterium (assembly GCA_963789245.1). Lineage (GTDB taxonomy): Bacteria > Acidobacteriota > Terriglobia > Terriglobales > Acidobacteriaceae > Bog-257. The sequence continues at coordinate 79,721 of CAWBKE010000005.1, forward strand.
ATCGCGCTTCAACGGAATGCCGCCGGCAAAGATCATGATCTTGCAATCGTTGGAAACATGGATGCCGAAGAACTGTTCGCCCGATTGCGCGTGCGGGGCCAGGTCTTTGGTCGCGATGTCGAAGGCGCGCGAAGTGTAGGCCTTCTTCATGGCAACATCGATGCTGCCGATCCATGCGCCGTCCATGCGCACGTGGGCCACCAGGTTGCCGCCCTCATCGGCGACGGCGATGTTCATTGGCTGTCCGATTTCCTGAGCTTTCTTTTCCGCGGCCGCAATCACGCGGCGCGCATCCGCCAGATTCACTCCTGCCATTTGTCCTCCTTATTCCCTGGAATTGTCACTACGAGCGCCCTGTGTTCGGCGCAAGGAATCTGTCTTTCGACCCATTCGCCAAAAAGCAGATCCCTCGCACGCTGAAGCGTGCTCGTGATGACAAGCATACGTCACCGGATCTTGAGACATGTTGTCGATCACGGCGCCTCAACTCGACACAAACAGGCTGTACGACAGAACTGCCAGCACGATCAAGGTGATGACGACATACATATAGTCATGTTCGATGGCAAACGCCACGGCGGAAAACGCCACGCGCGCCACCGGCGTCGCAATCAGCAAAAGCAATCCAAGCTGAATGATGGCTTGCGCCTTGACCCCAAACACTCCGTGAACGATGTCCTTCGGACTTTTCAGGCTCTCGGGTTCGCCGTGAAACGTCCTGTAGCTGGCGATCTCGTGTCCATGCCGCACCAGGTACAGTACGCCGCCAAGGAGAACAACCGATGCTGCCAGGATTACTCCGGTGCGCAAAAGGGTCCCAATGATGATCTCGATCCGCAGATCGTTCCACTTTCCTGGCTTGCTGGACGTCACGATTTCGTCGTTCATAACCGGCCTGTCGCTCCATTGAAGATCATTTCAAATCCCAGTACGACGATGACCACCGCAAACAGGTAACGCAATGCCTTGACTTTGGCTTTCACCAGTAGCTTGGCGCCAATCATCGATCCCGCCAGCACGCCCAGCATTACCGGCATGGCGATGCCCGGCGCGATGTAGCCGCGGTGCAGGTAGAGTCCGGCGCTGGCCGCGGCGGTGACGCCGATCATGAAATTGCTGGTCGTGGTCGAGACCTTGAACGGAATCTTCATGGCGTGGTCCATCGCCAGCACTTTGACCGCCCCCGAGCCGATGCCCAGCAGGCCCGACAGCACGCCGGCCCCGAACATCAGGCTGTATCCGGAAGGCACACCGGTGACGTTGTACGGCTGCTTCCCCTGGGGCGTGGGGCACGTGCCGTTCAGTTTCAGCTTCCTGGCCAGATTCGACGACTGAAGGTTGGGGTCGTGCTCGTCGCGGTGCCGGCTTGATAGATAAGCGGAGTACAGCAGCACCAGCCCGAAGACAATGGCGATGGCGCTGCCGGAAACGCGCATGGCAAGTACTGCTCCGGCAATTGCGCCCACCGTGGTCGCCGTTTCCAGAAACATCCCGATGCGGATGTTGGAATAACCTTCGCGCACATAGGCAGCCGCCGCGCCCGAAGAGGTCGCAATCACCGAAACCAGCGACGCGCCGATGGCGTAGCGGATGTTGACACCGAACAGCAAGGTCAGCATGGGGACGACGACCACGCCGCCGCCCAGGCCGGTGAGCGCGCCCAGAAATCCGGCAATCAGAGAGCCGAGACCGACCAGCCCGGTGAACTCAAGAATGTTCATGCTGTTCATAGTTCTTGCTGAACCTCTTCGCGGGTCGCGCGCGAGAAAGTGTAAGAATTGTACATTCGAGGCAGGTGCGGTTCGCGAACCTCTGGATTTTGCCCGCGAAACACGATACGGTAGAGACAATAGGCGCGGTACCCAAGTGGTAAGGGAGAGGTCTGCAAAACCTTTACGCGTGGGTTCGATTCCCACCCGCGCCTCCAATTTTTTTCAGGTTGCAGGTGGGCGAGGTCCCTCGCTGGCGCTCGGGATTTCGCCAGCGTGCTCCCGTCGCGGTGCTCCTCACGCCCGCTAAGCGGCTCAAGTTCGATTCCCACCCGCGCCTCCAATCTTTTTCAGGTTGCAGGTGGGCGAGGTCCCTCGCTGGCGTTCGGGATTTCGCCAGCGTGCTCCCGTCGCGGTGCTCCTCACGCCCGCTAAGCGGCTCAAGTTCGATTCCCACCCGCGCCTCCAATTTTTCAAAACAACGCACGCCGCACGGCCCTGCGCCGCGTAGCCTGCCTAACCAAAGGCCTCAACGCTTAAGTAAATTATTGCCCGCCCCTACAGGATTGACCTGATGGTGGAGCGGTTTTCAGGTTGCTATGCTGCTTCCGGTGAGAGGGAGCGTCTATGAAAGCACAGGGTATCTTTCGCCGTCTGAGCCCATTTCCTGATTCCCGCAAGCGGGGAACAATCGATGCCCTGGTGCTTTGTATGGTGCTTCTTAGCGCGCCGGTTTTCGCCCAACAAACTACTGAAGTAGGTCCGAGCCTCAAGCGGGATGCTGGTACGGATACGGTCGCGCAAGATATGGAGGATGGCACGGCTGAATCATCCAGCCAGCCGCCGGCTTCGTTACCGGATGCGCCTTCAGTATCTCGGCGTGCGTATTCTAATGCCCACTCACTGACGTTCGCTAAGCGATTCAGCATCTACAGCCACGACATCTTTAGCCCCTATACCGTGGTTGGGCCGGCGTTGGGAGCGGCGATCGGTCAGTGGGACAACGAGCCTCCGGAGTGGGGACAGGGTGGCGAAGGCTACGCTCGCCGTCTCGCCTCGGGCATGGGGCGGCAGGTAATCTCTGAAACTATCCGGTTTGGCTTTGCCGCCGCCGATGGCGAGGACCCTCGCTTTCAGCGCTCCACGGAGAAAGGCGTTTGGAACCGCGTCCGGCACGCCGTCGCCGAGACGTTCACCTCGCGAACGGAAAGCGGCGCCCGGATCCCGGCTTTTTCCCGTTTTGCCGGCACCTACGGGGCAGCGTTCATCTCCAACGCCTGGTATCCGGAATCCCAAGCCACCGCTGGCTGGGCTCTGCGACGCGGCTCAACCGCCCTGGGTGCGAGCCTGGGATTCGCTCTCTTCGAGGAATTTGTCCCGCGCAAGTATTTCAATCGCTGCTTTCCCGCTTTTTCGCCAGGGCAATGAGTGCGACATGCGGCGGCGAATCTTGGATTAGAGGTGGACTGAGAGATGCATACTGAGCAATCCTTGACCGTGCCCGGAGCGCTTGCCGGCGAACGCCTGCAGCCTTATCTCGCCACAGTCAAGAAGCTTCTGATCAATGGATTTGAGTGGTTTGGCGAAATGGGCATGTTTTGTGTGCGGCTGGTTCGCGCCGCCGTGCTTCCTCCCTATGAGTTTGGCGAACTGGTACGGCAATGTGATGACATAGGATCGAAGTCGCTGCCACTGGTGGCCCTCGCTGGAGCGGCAATCGGTGTGGTCCTCTCGCTCCAGACTCGCGATAGTCTGATCCGCTTCGGGGTAAAGTCCTTCCTGCCCGCAGTCATCGTCTTCTCGATCATGAAAGAGAGTGGCCCCATAATCACCGCATTGGTGCTGAGCGGCCGTGTTGGAGCCGGCATTGGCGCAGAACTCGGCTCCATGAAAGTCACTGAGCAGATCGACGCCATGGAAGCCTCTGGAGTCGATCCTTATAAGTATCTGGTTGCGACCCGAGTCCTGGCTTGTATCTTGATGTTTCCTTTGCTGACTTTGGCCTCCGATTTTTGCGGCATTTTCATGGGATGGCTTACGAATACTCTGGCTGAACCTATATCTCTCAAACTATTTTTTGAAAACGGCTTCAAGAACACGCAATTCAGCGACTTCATTCCGCCAACGTTAAAGACCGCCGTCTTCGGCTTCATTGTCGGAATCATTTCCTGCTTTCAGGGCATGCGGACGACGGGAGGTACGGAAGGCGTAGGAAGATCGGCTACAAGTTCGGTAGTGCTTTCTTCACTGTTTGTTGGAGTGGCTGATGTTGTATTGGTGCGGCTGATTCAGATGATCTATGGGTAAGGTGAGCTATGGCCGACAAAACGGAGAGCAATCCTATCGTGATTAAAGACCTGCACAAAGCTTTTGGCGAGCAGACGGTCTTGGACGGGATCAATCTCCAGGTCGGAAGTGGGGAAACAGTTGCCGTCCTGGGGAGGAGTGGCGGCGGTAAAAGTGTCCTGTTGAAACTTATTATGCGATTACTGACTCCCGATTCCGGCTCCATCTGCGTTGCCGGCCAGGAGGTCACGGACCTTGATGTAAACGAGTTGAACGAGGTCAGAAAGAAGGTAGGTTTCTTGTTTCAGCAAGCCGCCTTGTATGACTCGCTCACAGTTGAGGAAAACGTGGCCTTCCCTTTAAGCCGGCATACCAGGATGTCTGAAGACGAACGCAAGGAGCGGGTGCGCGACCTTCTGGCCAACGTCGGGATGGAGCAGGACTTCCAGAAAATGCCATCCGAGATCTCCGGTGGCATGCAAAAGCGGGTTGGACTGGCACGTGCCCTGGCGCTTGGGCCCGAGATCTTGCTCTTTGACGAGCCTACTTCGGGGCTGGATCCAATCACTGCAACTGAGATCGGAGAACTGATTCGGGAGTTGAACAAGAAGCACAAGATCAGCGCCGTCGTGGTCACGCATGATGTGCCTGGCGCCAGGGCCTTCTCGGACCGTTTGGTTCTGCTGCGGGAGGGAAAGATATTGGCCGAAGGAAGCTTTGCCGATCTGCAAAAGAACAAGGACCCGTTTGTAGCCCAATTTCTGGGATATGGCTCGAGGTGGTGACTTATGTCTAAGGCTTTTCGACTGGGGGTCTTTATCGTTGCCATGCTGCTGATCTTTGCCGCGGGAATTTACTGGATCGGCAGCAAACAATATCTATTCAGCTCAACCTATCGTCTCAATGCCGAGTTTCCGAATGTTGCCGGTTTGAATGGTGGCGCCGAGGTCCGTGTGGGAGGAATCCATGAAGGCACGGTCGAACAGATTCAATTGCCCCTGAACCCCAACGGAAAAGTACGTGTAGTAATGGCGTTGGCGCGTGCCACCCGTGACGTTGTCAAGAAGGACTCCGTAGCGACGATTAGTTCCGATGGACTTGTTGGGGACAAATTTGTTGAAATTTCATTTGGATCGGACCAGGCGCCAAAGGTAAATAATGCCGATACCATTCAAGGGAAACCACCGCTTCAGTTGTCTGACCTGATGGAAAAGACCCGCGAAGTACTGGACTCGGCCCGGGGAGCGGTTACGAATGCCGATGCCACGGTCGGTAACCTCAAATCCATTACCACTAAAATTAATGAGGGCACGGGAACCGTCGGCGCCTTGATTAATGACAAGAAGGCTTATCAAACCATTAACGCCGGAGCAACTGCGTTTCAGGAGGATATGGAAGCCCTCAAGCATAACTTCTTTCTGAAAGGCTACTTCAATAGGCGAGGTTATGAAGACGCGACCGAATTGAAGAAATACGCGATCTCGCAATTGCCTGAGGGCCCTGTCGGGAAGGAATTTTCCTATGACGCCAATAAGCTTTTCGACAAGTCCGACACTGCAAAGCTTAAAGAAGGCAAGGTGCTGGACGACGCGGGAAGCTATCTGCAAGGCAGTTCATTCGGCATGGTCGTGGTGGCCGCCTACACGGGCATGAAGGGTGACACCGACAAAGATCGCGTGCTTACCGAGGCGCGGGCGATGGTAGTACGCGATTACCTGGTGCAGCACTATAAATTGGACGACACCCGAATCAAGACTGCCGGACTCGGAAAGTCGCAGGACGTAGGTCATGGCGGCCGCGTGGATATCCTGGTTTATCCGGCTGGAACGGATACGTCACAGAATAACAATCCATCCCCAATGAAGCAGTAGTAGCTGGTCAACCTCTCCGCCGTGCTCGAGGCTGGATGCATAGCGCCAGCTATGGGCTATTTCGGAATCGAAGAGACGGCGGGCCCATTTCAGCTATCGCCGCGGCTCTTGCGAGATGCTCATCAATATCTAGCGGGACAGCTTGTGTTAGGTTATTCCACTGCAGCTGGGGTTTCACGACTGAAAGACTCGTGCCATTGCCGCCGTTGCGAACGGGAAAAATCTGCATTGTCTTTGAAAGGGCACGGCTTCAGCCGTGCCGCAAAGCGACTCATAAACATGCGGGCTTTAGAGACTGTGTCACGACCGGAAATCATATTCCGCGGTGGAACAAACACTAAGAAATCCGGCTCATTCAGCCGCGAAGCGGCGGCATTTGTGTTAGGCGTGGGCGTAAGCCCGCGCTCCAAGTGGGACAACAAGTAAGCCGCGGAGCGGCGACACCAGGTCGTGACACAGTCTCTTTAGCCCCTGAGGGCAACCGCTCATCGGACCTGGACTCTTGTCCAGAATTGCGGGGACACCACACTAGTGTAGTGTCCCCGCAATTTCGTGCCACAATCTCTAAGGCACAATGTTGCGGGAAGACTCTTCCCCTCAGCGGCTAAAGCCGCCGTCTGGCGGGGATTCTTGCGGCACGGCTGAAGCCGTGCCCTTTCAAAGACAATGCAGATTTATTCCACCAACTTCCGGGACGCCATACTAGGTGATCGGATTGCGTCCTTGAATAATACGGATCAACATGACGACCAGCGCCAGCACCAACAGAACATGGATAAACCCACCCAGTGTGTAAGAGGTGACGACTCCAAGCAGCCACAGCAGCAGCAGTATTACAAAGATTGTCCAAAGCATGTTAGTGCGCCTCATCCCACGCTGACTTACAATGTTGTTCCGCGCATACCTTGCGCAATAAAAAATAGACCTTAGAACGGGCCGTCATTGCTGCTAGTCCGTTCTATTTTTGTCTGACTTGGCTGCAAAGTGCCTCATATCTGCAAGAAAAACCTCCGAACCTCTTGGAGCTGCAACCCGGCCTTGCAAAATGGACCTGAAGGACGGCCCGCTGCCATAGAGGGCACGAGTGGCATCGCCATCTTGCTGGATTACAGCTCCGTTAAGGGTCACCCCCGCAAAGACTCCGCGCGCGCGCGAGTAAGTTAAGACTTCGGCTCTCAGCTTCCAGTCGGTTTCTCCCTCGGCCTGACGGCCAACTGGGCCTGCGGCTACGGAAGCGTCGGCGCCCAACTTGAATTTGCTCGAGAGTAGCTTTTCCATACCGTCGTGGTTCATCACCAGCATGACGAGGTCAACGTCTTCTCCACCGATCTGCAGGCCCCAGCTTCCGCCGACTACTTCGAACGGCGCGGGCGCGCTCCACCCATAGGCCGTGCGGCACGTAGCTATCCCTTTGCCATACTCTGCGCCAAAAATAAAGCCACCCTTCTTTAGCGCCGGAACAATGCCAACGCAAAGCGCGGATTCCATGATGTCTTGCGGAATACCCTTATCCGGGGCTGCCATGATCTCCTCTAGAACATTGGCTGAAGCCCGGACGCGTTTTATCTCATCGTTGTGGTCATCCGCCCATGCCAGGTTTAGAAAAGCGAATAGCACTACGACGCAGAGGGCGGGTTTTAAGATCGAACTTTTCGTTGTCATATGTTCTCCAGGCACCTGTAAATTATGAAACTTGAACCTCATCGGCTCCGTCTCCGGCCGAGCCGGCAATTCAACTCACACAGACAAGGTTAGAGAAACTTGAGGCTGCTGACCATCGGGTGGAAGCCGTAGCTTGGAGAGGAAACTCCCTTAGCAGGCCGTGGTGGAAGGAGCCGATTTTCTGCGCAGCGGACAGCGCATTCGGACACGCGATCTTGCGACGTGCTTGGTGGCGGTGCGAAGATACGGCTGCAGCGACATTGTTGCTGACCATCCCCATACCAGAGCAGCAAAAATAGGCTCAGTACAAGCTGGCCGGAGCGGTTGCTCAGCTCTCGCGGCGTACCCGCACCGAGCAGGTGGCGCAGAATGAGACTCAGGTTGAACGCTCCGACATGAACCAACTGTCGCTTTAGAATGTTGTCCCGTCCGCGCAGATGGCAGCGCCGCATACCGCCGGTCTCGTAGCAGTGTGCGAAGCTGCGTTCCACCAACTCGCCACGTCGCCGCAGCAAGCTCTTGCCGTACTCGCTTCGTACCCGCCGCCGGTTCTCGTAGACTGCCTGCTGTTCCGCCGCCTTGCCTTGCCAGTTACGCCGCCCCTTCTGCTGCTTCTCCGGAATGTAGCTGCTGACCTGGTAACTCTTCACCCGCTGGAGGACGGCGCCGCTGTGATAGCCCTTATCGGCAACTAACTCTTCGATCCCGTTGACGTTCACCTGGGGCTCATGGTCGGGCCGCACCTCCGCTTCGCGCCCGGCCAATTCCGCCAGCGTCATGCCGGCCTCGCAGAGGGTTGCGTCCAAGGTTGTCGTGTCGCCCTTATCCGCACCTGGCAAGGTGACGGCCACCACCGCGCCCGTGTCCAGATCGACCGCGTGCTCCGCTTTGTACGCCAAGTGGGTACGCCCATCCTTCATCTTCGCGATCCGCGCGTCCTCGTCCGCTGGACTCTTCCACTCCTGGTTCGACGTGCGCTTCTTGCGCTTGCGGTCCAGTCTCACCAGGTCTTCGCGGGTTGGCGTTGCGATGCCCGAGGCCTTCGCTAATCCGCCCAGAAACTCCTCGTAACTCTCCCCCGTGTCGCGCCGTACGATCGAGCGCATCGCTGCGTTGGCCTCCAGCGTCGTGGCATCGATGGCAATCCGCTGCCCCTTCAGCAGTCCACGATCCGCCAGAACCCCCAGCACCCAACCGAATACTTCGCGATGCGTGTCCACATCGATCAACCGCCGGGTGCGCGATATCGTCGAGTGATCCGGCGTGTTCTCGTCCAACCCAATGCCCACAAAACGCCGCAACCCCAGTGAGTCTGCCAGCCGCCAAGCAATGCCGCGCTCCGCCCCGATGCCTTCGAAATATCCGATCAGCAGCGAACGAAAGTAGATCCCCGGCGTCAGGGAGGGCCGTCCATACTTGGCCGCATAGAACTTCGCACACCGACCCTCCACGAACTCGTCGAAGTGCTCGGCCTCCAGCAACTCATTCAGCTTCTGGTAGAAGGGATGTCCCGGCGCTGCGGCCAACTCCGTGTGCGCGATCCATATCCCCTCTTGCTTCTCCCGCTGCTTGCGCGTGCCCATCGCCATACCGTGATTCTACGAAGAGATTGTGTGGATACTTCAGATGTTTTTTGCTTACGAATCTAGACTTGCACCACGGGCTGTTAGGCAAATTCATGCGAGGAGCATTGGCGGGAGGGAACGTAGCTTCAAGAAAGTCCCGACGGTCTTTGTCCGAAAAGCCGCTCGGCAAAATCTGGATTGAAAGCCGGGCTAACGAACCATTGTCCCTCTTCTATAGATTGCAGTGCGATCATTAACAGCTCTTCAGCGTCGGACTTCAGCAGATAACCTGACGCGCCCACGGCTGCCGCTGCACGCAGCATTTCCTCCGAGTCATGCATGGTGACGATTAATACCTTGGTATGCGGAAGTGACTGGCGGAGCCGGGCAGTCACCTCTAAACCATTGGGTGCGGACATAGAAATATCCGCAATCAGAATGTCGGGGTTTAGATGTCTTGCGAGCTCCAGGGTCTGCTCGCCGTCACCAGCTTCGCCGCACACTTCATATCCATTGGTAGCTTCGAGTATTGTGCGCAAACCCCGTCGCACAAATGGATGGTCATCTGACAGCATGATCCGGATCGGGAGCCTTGAAGCCATTACACGCTATTGCAACCCTCCCGATCCGTTTTGTAAATACGGTAAAGGCCTTACCTTAAGAGCTACGGCTCTACAACGTTGTTGCGGACTGCGTAGCGCACTAATTCGGCTACCGAGTGCACATTAAGCTTCCGCATGATATTGCTGCGGTGAGTGTCTGATGTCTTAATGGCAATTCCCAGGACCGAGGCCGCTTCTTTCGCGGTCTTACCCTCGGCCAGAAGCTGGAGGATCTCGCGCTCACGCACGGTAAGCCGGTTTCGCACCGCTTCCGCGGGGTCCGTTACCCTGCTGCCTCGATTGGCAAGGAATATCTCCGTGACCCTGGCGGTGAAGAATGGTTTGTGGTGGCTCAACGCCTCCACGGCATTGACAAGGTCCTTGTCGGAGTCCGACTTCAAAACATATCCACGGGCTCCCGCGTCCAGAACCGCTGCCGCCACCTCATCGGAATCATGATGGGTGATGACCAGGACTTCAGCCTTTGGACACGTTTTCCGAATCTGCCGGGTGGCTTCCAGACCGTTGAGGTCCGGCATGCTGACGTCGATGACAATGACGTCAGGGCTGAACTGAACGGCCTTATCGACCGCTTCCCGTCCGGAGCGCGCTTCGCCGCACACCTCCCAGGCAGGATGTTCTTCCAGGAGCATTCTCAAGCCTTTTCGAACAATGTCATGATCGTCGGCAATCAGAATTCTCAAAGCGCTCATATAGCCTCCGTTAGGGGAATTATCGCGTTCACGGTTGTTCCCTGACCGTTGGACGAAATCTCCAGTTCGCCGCGGAACTGCCGCAGCCGCTCGCGCATTCCCAGGAGCCCGACCCCGATGGTCGCGCTTTCCTGGCGGAACGAAAGCTCTTGCGGGGGAATGCCGCGGCCCTGGTCAATTACCTGAAGATGAATACGATCAGGCGACGCCACCAGACGAATGGTTGCGGTGGGACTTCCGGAATGGCGGTGGATATTGGTAAGACTTTCCTGGACAACGCGGAAAACCGCGGTCTCAAGTTCCGTCGGAAGTCTGTGAAGGTTTGCCGGCAGATCCAGCTCGACTGCGATGCCGCTTCTCTCGGCGAACCCGGTTGTGTACCAGCGAATGGCCGGCACCAAGCCCACCTCATCCAGCATGGGAGGATGCAATAGGTGGGAAATCGTGCGCACTTCCTTCAGGCAACTGTCGACGAGTTCCATGCTCTCCGTCACTGCATTGCGGCCTTTCTCATCCAGGCGCGAGGTGTCTCTTCGCAAATAGGACAGGTTCATCTTTAGCGCGGTAAGGGTCTGGCCGACAGAATCGTGGAGGTCGCGGGCGAGGCGGCGGCGTTCGTCGTCACGCAATTGAAGAAGGCGTCCGCCTAACCAGCGCACCGTGTTCTCTGCGCGCTTCAGCGCCGATATATCTTGTACGACGACTCCGACTTGTGTGGTTTCCGAGCGCTCCCTGGTGATGGGGAAGAACGATTTCAGCCACCATCCTTTCACCTCCGGGTTGGCAGGCGTGGGCCCGATGATTTCATAATTCAGCACGGGCTCACCCGTACTCAAGACCTTTCGAACCAGCGGCTCAATCTGAGAGGCAAGGTGAGTCACAACGTCGCGAACCTCTTTGCCAATATTTTCTTCGGGGATCAGGCCATTGAGCTCACAAAAGGGGCCATTGAGCCGCTGGAAACGGAGATCTGCGCCGATGATCGCCAATCCCAGCGGCGCGTTTGAGAAAAAGGCGTTGAGCTGGGCCCCACGGCGCCTGATCTCCTCTTGCTGTTGCCTGCGTTCGGTAATGTCGCGGGTGATAAGCGCGTAACCACGCGGTTGACCGTCGTCATCTCTCAGCAGCGTGACCGCGGCGGTCGCCCAGAAAGTTGTGCCATCCTGCCGTAACTGCTGACACTCATCATGAACGTACCCCTCCCGAAGAGCCGTGCGCAAGTGTGCTTCCGGAGTGTCCCGATCGCACGATTGGAAAAGATGAGACAGCGGTTTACCCAAAATCTCCAAAGGGCGATACCCGAATAAGCGCTCGGCCCCAAGGTTCCAGGTCATGATCCGGCCCTCTGGATCCAGCCATATGATCGCGTGGTCCCGAATGCCGCTGACCAGCAGCCGGAACCTCTCTTCGTTTTCTTTAGCAAGGCGCTCGGCTTGGGTCCTTCGTCTCACCTCGGCATTGATGAGTAGAAACAACGAGACCAGAATCATGGAAGTGAATAGGAAGACGAGCACAAGAATTGCTGTGACCCGACGCTGCATGCCGGCAGATATTCGGGCCCTTTCCCTAAGGAGCCGGTTTTCCGTATTTTCCATGGCGCTAATCAGTGCAACCAATTTGTCGTTTAGAACACCGTCTTGGCGAGCGAGGTCTATCTGCTGTTCCTGGGCTAAGGGATCGCGCTCTCGCAATTGGACAGATTGGGTCAGCAGGGCCAGCGTCGCTTCCACCACAGGCTGGATCTCCGACAGTCGTTGCTGTTGCCGGGGGTTGTCCGCGGTCAGAAGTCGCAGCTCCTGCAAACGGTGAGGGATTGTTTCCAATCCAACGTCGTACGGTATTAGCATGCTCCTGTCACCGGTCAGCACGTAGCCTCGTTGTGCGCTCTCCACCTTGCTGACTTCCGTGGACAGGCTCTTCACCAGGGAAATAACTTCCTGGGTATGGATGACCGATTCCTCGCTGCTAGCGAAGCGATCCGACACCACGTAGGAAGCAATTGCAATACTGACCAGCAAGGAAAGAACGACCGAGAAGGCCGTCTTATACGATCTGGCGGGAAGAGTCCACATGGCGCTGAGTAACCCTGTGGGAGGAGCACGAAGCATACCACATCTAAGTGGTTGAATTTTCAGTTCCTGCAACTGAAATCAGTGTGCAATTTTTACCGACTCCCCAGAGCGTAACTCGTATAAAGAACGACTCACGTAGGACGAAAGCCGAGGCTCGTTTTCAGAAGCTCCGAAGGCTGGTAGACCAACGTATTTGGCAATGGCTTGAAATGCCGTTGCCAACTGCATTTCTGAAACGAGCCCCATAAGTACGCCGTACTCCTCTTACCGCTTGAGGGCGACTAATCCCTCGGGCTATCCGCCTGTTCCGGTGCGGGGCAGCGGCCGGTCGCTCTTGGCAAAGTCTGCGCTCGCTTCACCGGTGGAGGAGATATCCTGAGCACCAGTGCTTTCCAGGATCTTCTTCGCTCGTTTTGTCCACTCGGAACTGTCAGAATGGACGGACAATAAAATCCCTCCATCTTTGACCCGGCCTTCATAACGCTTAGCCTCGTATTCCGGTATTCCCATGCCGATCAGGGCGCCAGTCAGACCTCCAACCGTACCTCCAACCCCTGCACCGGCCAACGCCGCCATGATGGGGCCAGCCGCAATGAAAGGTCCCAGCCCTGGAATCGCCAAGGCTCCAATACCGACCAGCCATCCCAGCGCGCCGCCGATCACGACACCGGTCCCAGCCCCGGCCGTAGCGCCTTCTGGCGCTTTCGTGCTTTTCTTATGGGCAAAGTCCTTTGAGCCCACGTTCTCTGGAAATAAGACGGATATATCCGTGTTTCGGAAGCCGGCTACTTTCAAGGCCTCCACACCGCCTTCGACGCTCGAATAAGCCGGATAGATCCCAAATACTGCTGTGTTCTTTCCTGCCATGGTAAGTTCCTCCTCAGGTTAGGTTGAATGGTTGAATGACCTATTTGCTTGTTGGCACAAACCTTCACAAACGCCCGAGCAAGACCAGGATAAGGAGCACCACTACAACCAACCCTAATCCGCTGCTGGGGTAGTAACCCCAACCTCTGCTGTAGGGCCAGGCGGGAATTGCTCCAATCAATGCCAGCACAAGAATCACGATCAGAATAGTCACCATATGTGCTTCTCCTTTTGTTTAGTTGGTAGTGTGTTCTCTCTACCTCAGCAGACACCAGACGGCTCGTTCTTTTTTTAGGCCAATTCGCGATCCAGCCACTCATCGAGCCACCGCAGGAAGAACGGAGCGTAAGCGTCAGACAGTTCTTCCAGCAGCCATTGCCCTTTGGTGTCAAAATCCGGCTCATCAATGACGATGTCAACATGCTCCCCCAACGTGTCAGGCGTTACGTTTTTGTCACAGATGAGGACGAGCGGGACGTGAGGCTTCACGCTCTTAATGCTTGCGCCCAACGCGCTCCCAACCCTATTCAAGGAGTGGGAATCGACGCACACAATATCCACAGGATGTGATTTCAACATTTCAGCCGCCTGGGTTTCATCGCACGCGTACATGACCGCAAATCCAATATCCTCGAGGCTCCTACGACGGTCGATCGAACGTGAACCGTTATCGTCAACGCATAATATCTGTGCTCTCATGACGTTCCTCCAGATGACTTGGGCCAATACTTCCGTCAGTGCTCTTGGACTATAGATTGAGAATAATGAGGCGTACATAGGGCGTATTCCGTATCAGGTAAGACAATTTGCCTTACTGGAAGAAGGCAATGCCTGCATGGTCAGTCTTCAATTGCGAGAGGATCTCAGCGGGATAATGAAAAGGCAGGAGCAGACGCCGGTTATCCTACTACCGGCGCCTGCCCGGGTGGCGGGACACAGAAAGAGCAGATGCCGGAGTCACGTCGGCGACAACGACTCCCCCATCTGATGGGCTTGCAATCGGGCGGTATGTGTAGCGGACGTGAAAAATGATGCCTAACCGATATATTTGAGTCCAACTTTTTCCGCCTTAGCTCTGCTCAGAGCCCATTTCGAACGACCGCTTCGCTGTCACTGTTCCGTCCCACCATAGCGTGCAGGTTGGACCGTCACAATAAGGTATTGTCCGTATTCCTGGCCGATATTTCCCCCATACAACAAAGGCACACCCGCTCTCAATGTTCTGCCGGAGCTCGGGCGTGCTTTGTGGTTTCCTGGGGTCCGGGCGCTGAGCTCTGCGCCTAAGGGATATTCCCGGGGAAGGTACAGATACCACCGGATGTACGAGCCGCCGTGCGGAGGCATAGAGTGCAGAACATGAATCGCTGAACTGACTTTTCATGAAACAACGTCTTCGGTTTCATTATTTCTATTTCTACCAAGGGAGGTAACGTGAAGAGAGTGCAATTTGCCTTAAGGAATGCTTTGGGAGTAGCGGCAGCGCTTCTCGCGGGGTATGTAGTTGTCAGCTCGATTCCGGACCTGCGGCGCTATATCAAGATGATGAAGATGTAGCCCAAGGAAGGATCTAGAGACTGAGGGCGTTGTAACCAGTAATACCACTATGCAGTACATAAAAGGAGACTCGAATGAATTCGGACCAGATCGAAGGCAAGTGGAAGCAGGTGAAGGGCTCTGCGAAAGAAAAGTGGGGCAAATTGACCGATGACGACCTTAACGTTATCGCCGGCAAGCAGCAGCAGTTGGAAGGCAAGATACAAGAGAGGTACGGGATCACGAAGGAGGAAGCCGCAAAACAAGTCCGCGAATGGATGGCTTCCACGCGTGATGCCGATACCCACACGCGTGACTCCGGTACACACACGCGTGACGCCGATACACACGAGGCCGAAGCCGCGCCTCGACGGAAGGCAAGTTAACCCAGGCGGATGCGATTCGCCGGCAGAACCCCGCCCACCTGTAACGGTGGGCGGGATGACAGGAGAGTCCGGAGGACAGCATCTAGCGTTGGCCTATCTCAACAAAAAAGGAGTGCAACATGAAGATCTCGATGCCGATGATGATAGTTCTGGGAGCAGCGTTGGCAGTTGGTTGCGCCGCTCCCGCGCTGGCGCGACCCAATCCTGCGGTTCCGCAATACCAGGAAACTGAGCGTCACCAGGCCTACAGCGACGGGTACGCGCACGGCCAAGGCGATGCCCGCGCCGATGTGGACCGCAATGACTATCCCACTGCGGAATGGACAACGGACGTTAACCGCGCAGCCTACCGAAGCGGGTACAACGCAGGATATGACGAGGTCCGCGCCGCCGGCCCCGCGCCAGACCACATGGGATACCCCAAGGCTGAGCAGGCCCGGCAGTTTGGCTATGACGACGGATTGGCGGCCGGTCAGCAGGACCGGAACAGAGGCAACCAGTTCAATCCGCCTAACCACGATATGTATAAGAGCGCCACTCACGGCTGGGACGCCGCACTGGGCGCCCAGTACGATTACAGGCAGATCTATCGCGACAGCTTTGTGAAGGGCTACGAAGCAGGCTACGGCGGTGACTGACCTGCGCTAGATTTTCCTGGGGTCTTCGTTCCTGCGGCAAGGCAAGAATGGCACCCTAAGGGAACAGGTGAGTAGCCCAGCCGAGCGCATGGACTCGCATCCATAGCGCAATCACATGGGGCGCCCCGTTCTAGCCTCCTTGGGGCTAGGGCGGGGCCGTCGCGTCCGCAGGCGGCACTGGCCACTGAACCTTTTTGACCGCGAGTGGCCCACTACGCTTACTCCCTGCCGATTCTCGGCGCCCATTTCTTCGTGTGCGTTCCGCGCTCGAAAACCGCTACGCTGTCATAGAAGTGCATTGCGAGGGTTGTTCTGGTGAATTCCGTTGGAGGAAAAGCATCGCGAGTGTGGTCGGCATTCAGTTCATCCAGCATGCCCTTGCAGAGTTCGATGAAGGTACCTAGTCTGCGAAAACCGCCCTCGTATTCTTCCCAATAGGAGGTGTGCAGGTCCTCTACCATGTAAATGCCGTTCTTCGCGACGCGAGGATAGAGGAACTCGAAAGTCTTGACGACGTGACTCATCATGTGGCTTCCGTCGTCGAGGACGACGTCGGGTTGGCCAAACTCGTCGATAACGGTCTGTAAGAACCGCGTATCTTGCTGCGGCCCGATCCTGATCTCGATCTGGTCCTCTTCATACTTCTTACACTCGGGCAAGATGTCGATGCCGACTATGGTGGCGTGCGGGCCAAAATATCGCTTCCACATTTGCAAAGATCCGCCCAGCCCGCAACCAATTTCAACAAACGTCACAGGCTTGTAGACAAAGGCTTCGAAATGGCGTTCATAGATGGGAAAGTAATGTTTCCATTTATGGATCAGTCTGCCGTCGTTAGTCAAAAAATCGGACCAAAGATTCATTCGCGCTCCCATGTAGTCATAGCTTGTTCACAATCTTTCCTTCTGCCTTGTGCGTCGGCTCGATCTTAATGAGCAGCGCGACCTACTGCATCCTGGCGTACTCGGCTTTGGCTTCTTTGTAGACAGGAATGTTGGGATCGGCATCCTTCCACAGGGTGAGAAAGTCTTTGTAGGCGGCGAGGGCGCGAGTGTGCGCGAGGTCGGCCTCGGCACCGGTTGAGCTCTTCGCCTGCAACACATTCGCACGCGCCACGCCGAGGTGCGCCAACGCTCCCGTCCAGCAGTTCCAAACCATGCCGCTGTGGTCCAGAATCTTCTGGAACTCGGCGGCAGCTTCCTTGCCTTGTCCCGCCATGAGATACGCCTGTCCGCGAATGTAGGTGGGATAGAGGCAAGAGATGTTGGCGGCAAACAGGGTCAGGCCGAACTCGATGGGCGGCGCCGCAGTCTGCAAAGCGCGCAGCGCGGCCGACGGGTCTTTGCGATTGAGCGCAAGCTGGGCTTGAATCGCCGGCAGCCACAGCGACTGCATCTGGGTGTCGAGCGGATAGCGCTGGTTGAGCTGCTGCGCGGCGGCTTGCGCGCGGGTCGAGTCGCCGGCCAGAGCGTAGGCGATCGCGGCCTCGATGGCGACGCCCTGGCTGCCGGCATCCAGCTTCGTTCCAGCCGCGGCGGCCTGCTGAGCTTCGGCGGCGTTGCCGAAGGCAGCCTCACGTACTGCCGCGTCCTCCCACCAAATGGCGCCATTCTCTTTGCTGTCGGCGTGCACGGCAGAATCCGCAGCTCGCGTGGTCAAGGCGCGTGCTTGGTTCAGGTGACCGGCATAGGCTTCGGTGGCAGAGGCGAGCGACAGGCCGAAGTTCTCCACACCTTGATGAGCGGCGAACCACTGCATCTGCTGCGCCAGCGCCGACGCGTTCTGCGCGATGAAGCCCAGTGCGTAGAGCTGCGAGTGCAACAGGTAGTCGTCGAGCTTGCGCGCTTCGGCCTCGCCAATCGCCTTTCTGGCGTCGTCAAGGTGCTGCAAGGCGAGCAGGATGTTGCCCAGGTTTTCGTAGGGCTGCACGCGGTCGGGCACCAGCTGCTGGGTTTGGCGCGTCAGCTCCAGCGCTTTCTCATACAGACCCTGTGGCGTGCAGACCTCGCTCAGGTTGAAGTAGCCGACAGGATCGCGGGGATAGTTGTCGATCATCTCCTGATAGGTTTCGGCGGCTTTGTCGAGCTGCCCGGTGACATTCTGATAGTAGTTGGCGCTGATGATCAGCTTCTCGCGCTCGCTGGCGCGATCGCGCAACTGGAATGCCTTGGTGAAATACTCGCTGGCGCGGCCAACCTCGCCCAGCCCGCTGTAGACATTACCCATCTCGCGATAGCCCATGGCGAAGTTGGGATCGAGCTCGATCGCGTGCTCCAGGAAGGGCAGCGACTCCCGGTTGTTCTTCTCGCGCGCGGCCTTCACGCCGAGAGTGTAGGCTTGCAGGGCCTCCAGCGAGGAGGTGGTCGCCTGCTGCAGCGGAACATCGAATTTCTGCACCGTCGCCAGCGACTCGCCCAACTGGCTGCGCAAGGTTGCGGCAGCCGAGTCCATCGCATTCAACACGTTCTTCTTGCCATCGGCCTGCACCTGCTGCTGCGCCAGCGTGTCGCCGGTCTGGCAGTTCAGCACCTTCAGCCCGATCACGTACTGGTTGTCCAGCCTGGCGATGGAGCCGGCGATGTAGGCCTTGCTGCCGGCGCGCTGACAGACTTCACGGGCCACCTCCGGCGTCAGCTTGGTGCCCGGAGGCTTGGTCATCAGGCGTAACGTGGCCGCGACTTTGTTGTCGGAGAGCACGTTAAGAAATGAGGATTGGTGGAGCGAGACGGCGAGCGCCGTCTTCAGGGTGTCGTCGAAGACGGGATCGCCGGTGCTGTTGGAGAAGTCGGCGATGACGATGGTGTCCGTGTCGCTGAGGCGGGGAGCACGATGCGAGCGATAGTAAAGTCCTGCGCCAATCAGCGCTGCGATGAGCACGACCGCGACAGCCGCGATCACGCCCCAGGTTTTTTTCTTCTGAATTGCAGACGCAGTCGGCGCGATCTTCGAGGCGCTTAAGCTCGACGTCGAATAACGACCGGTCTCCGTATCGCGCTTCAGCCGCTGCAGATCGCTGCGCAGTTCGGAGGCGTACTGATAGCGCAGATTGCGGTCTTTCTCCAGCGCTTTCTGGATGATCGCCTGAAGGGCAACCGACACTTGCGGATTTAGCTGCGAGGGCGGCGGAGGTTCCAGGTGCAGAATGTCGCCGCAAATCTCGCCCGGGCTGTTGCCGTCGAAGGGCATCTGGCCGGTGGCCATCTCATACAGCACTGCGCCGAAGGAAAACAGATCGGTGCGCGAGTCCACATCCCTGGCCCGAATCTGCTCCGGCGACATATAGGCCACGGTGCCTACCATGGTCCCCGGACTGGTGAGGTGCTCGGCGTCGGACGCGGGTAAAACGGTTTCGGTGTCGCCGCCGGCGGCGGCGTACTTGTCAGTCAGCTTGGCCAGGCCGAAGTCGAGAATCTTGGCGTGCCCGCGACGGGTCACGAAGAGGTTGGCCGGCTTAATGTCGCGATGGACTATGCCCTGGCCATGCGCCGCATCCAGCCCATCGGCAATCTCGATGCCCAGTCCCAGCAGCAGTTCCGGCTCCAGCGGGCGACCGGCGATCTGGTGCTTGACGGTCACTCCCTCCAGAAATTCCATCACCATGAAGGCGCGACCGTCTTCTTCGCCGAAGTCGTAAATGGTGCAGATGTTGGGATGGTTCAAGGCGGACGCTGCCTGGGCTTCGCGCTGGAAACGAGACAAGGCCTGCGGGTCGCGAGCTACGGCGTCAGGCAGGAACTTCAGCGCGACAAAGCGGTGCAGGCGGGTGTCCTCGGCCTTGTAGACCACGCCCATCCCACCGCCGCCGAGCTTGCTGACGATGCGGTAATGCGAGATCGTCGTCTCGTTCATGGCTTACTGCGCAGAAATGAATGCTTGATGATAGGGCGCTTGCTGGTAGCAGTCAATTTGCTCTGAGCTTCCGGAAGGTATCGAGCGCGGAGGAAAGCGGCAGGAGCTCTTCCGGAAGCGCAGAAAGTTCGATGCGGCACTCGAATATCAGTGCCCGAATTTGTCGGTCGCCGCCACCAGACCCCGGCTGTTCGGCCACTCGAAGGCGCTATGGCCGCTATCGGGAGTGATGATGAGGTCGGCTTCGGGCCATGCGCGATGCAGTGCCCATGCGCTTTCCATGGGGCAGACGACATCGTAACGGCCCTGCACGATCACTCCGGGAATGTGGCGTATGCGCGAGGCATTGCGCAGCAACTGGTCGTCGGTCTCCAGAAACCCCCGATTGACGAAGTAGTGGACCTCAATGCGGGCGAAGGCGAGCGCGAACTCATCCTCCTCGTAGTGACTAGTGAAGTCGGGGTCGGGCAAGAGCTTCGAAGTTGCACCCTCCCATCCGCTCCAAATCTTCGCGGCAGCGAGGCGCACGGCCGGATCATCGCTGGTCAGGCGACGGTGGTAGGCCGCGAGCAGATCGCCGCGCTCGTCTGCGGGAATGTGCGCCAGGTATGGCTCCCAGGCGTCCGGATAAAGGACCGATGCGCCGCGCTGGTAAAACCAATCGATCTCCTGCTTGCGGAGAAGGAAGATGCCGCGCAGGACGAGTTCGGTAACGCGATCCGGATGGGTCTCGGCGTAAGCCAGGGCCAGCGTCGAGCCCCAGGATCCGCCGAACACCTGCCAGCGTTCGATGCCGAGGTGCTCGCGGATCTTCTCGATGTCGGCCACGAGCTCCCAAGTGGTATTGTCCTCAAGCGACGCATAGGGCGTGCTCTTGCCGCAACCACGCTGGTCGAAGTTGACGATACGGTACTTCTCCGGATGAAAGAAGCGGCGCTGTTTGGGCTCAGAGCCTCCGCCAGGACCGCCATGGAGAAATATCACGGGCTTGCCGGAAGGGTTGCCGCTTTCCTCGAAGTAGATCTCATGAACGGGTGAAACCTGGAGACGACCGGTGTTGTACGGCTCGATCGGAGGATACAGCCAGGTGAGGGGATCTTTCATTATCGATGTAGGCATCGTGAGCAGTATACCTTTGCCGAAGGTCTGGAACGAGGCCAACGTAACATCGGAAGGTCCCGCAACACGCCAAAGTTCCTCGCCATCCGCGAGGGGTTGGACCGAGCCTAACAGCCCGTGGTGCAAGTCTAGATTCGTAAGCAAAAAACATCTGAAGTATCCACACAATCTCTTCGTAGAATCACGGTATGGCGATGGGCACGCGCAAGCAGCGGGAGAAGCAAGAGGGGATATGGATCGCGCACACGGAGTTGGCCGCAGCGCCGGGACATCCCTTCTACCAGAAGCTGAATGAGTTGCTGGAGGCCGAGCACTTCGACGAGTTCGTGGAGGGTCGGTGTGCGAAGTTCTATGCGGCCAAGTATGGACGGCCCTCCCTGACGCCGGGGATCTACTTTCGTTCGCTGCTGATCGGATATTTCGAAGGCATCGGGGCGGAGCGCGGCATTGCTTGGCGGCTGGCAGACTCACTGGGGTTGCGGCGTTTTGTGGGCATTGGGTTGGACGAGAACACGCCGGATCACTCGACGATATCGCGCACCCGGCGGTTGATCGATGTGGACACGCATCGCGAAGTATTCGGTTGGGTGCTGGGGGTTCTGGCGGATCGTGGACTGCTGAAGGGGCAGCGGATTGCCATCGATGCCACGACGCTGGAGGCCAACGCAGCGATGCGCTCGATCGTACGGCGCGACACGGGGGAGAGTTACGAGGAGTTTCTGGGCGGATTAGCGAAGGCCTCGGGCATCGCAACGCCAACCCGCGAAGACCTGGTGAGACTGGACCGCAAGCGCAAGAAGCGCACGTCGAACCAGGAGTGGAAGAGTCCAGCGGACGAGGACGCGCGGATCGCGAAGATGAAGGATGGGCGTACCCACTTGGCGTACAAAGCGGAGCACGCGGTCGATCTGGACACGGGCGCGGTGGTGGCCGTCACCTTGCCAGGTGCGGATAAGGGCGACACGACAACCTTGGACGCAACCCTCTGCGAGGCCGGCATGACGCTGGCGGAATTGGCCGGGCGCGAAGCGGAGGTGCGGCCCGACCATGAGCCCCAGGTGAACGTCAACGGGATCGAAGAGTTAGTTGCCGATAAGGGCTATCACAGCGGCGCCGTCCTCCAGCGGGTGAAGAGTTACCAGGTCAGCAGCTACATTCCGGAGAAGCAGCAGAAGGGGCGGCGTAACTGGCAAGGCAAGGCGGCGGAACAGCAGGCAGTCTACGAGAACCGGCGGCGGGTACGAAGCGAGTACGGCAAGAGCTTGCTGCGGCGACGTGGCGAGTTGGTGGAACGCAGCTTCGCACACTGCTACGAGACCGGCGGTATGCGGCGCTGCCATCTGCGCGGACGGGACAACATTCTAAAGCGACAGTTGGTTCATGTCGGAGCGTTCAACCTGAGTCTCATTCTGCGCCACCTGCTCGGTGCGGGTACGCCGCGAGAGCTGAGCAACCGCTCCGGCCAGCTTGTACTGAGCCTATTTTTGCTGCTCTGGTATGGGGATGGTCAGCAACAATGTCGCTGCAGCCGTATCTTCGCACCGGCTACCAAGCACGTCGCAAGATCGCGTGTCCGAATGCGCTGTCCGCTGCGCAGAAAATCGGCTCCTTCCACCACGGCCTGCTAAGCAGCATACAACACGTTACTCCTCCAGCCGATAGTGAAGGTGCCAGGACAAAACTCGAACAGGGCGACATACTTATTTCAATAACAGGAGAGGTCGGGCTACTTGGCTTGATTCCTAATAATTTCGGGGAAGCCTACATCAATCAGCACACCTGCCTAGTAAGACCGATTGAGAGATTGAGAGGCCGTTTTCTTCCTGAGCTTTTTTGCTCACCGTTTGCTCAGGATCAGTTTGATGAACCACAGCGCGGCTTAAAGAACAGCTTTCGCTTAACCGATGTCACTAATCTTTTAGTGCCCTTTCCTCCGCTCCCCGAACAACACCGCATTGTCGCGAAGATCGATGAATTGATGGCTCTGTGCGACCGGCTGGAATCTCACCTCACCTCAGTCCGGATGCAAAGTGGGCGCCTGCTCGAATCTATCCTATTTCACGCCCTCGAAAAGTCGGAGATTCCCTCTCAAGAGGTATCTCTATCTGAGCACTTCAGGAGCGGCTATCGCATGAAAAACCACTTGATTCGCTGATCAGCGGATTATAATAGCTCGTCGCACCTCACAATGGATCAATCATGAAAACATTCGGCACCCTAATTTCTGAAGCAAGACGGGCAAAAGGAATGAGCCAGAAAGATCTCGCCTCGAAAGTTAAGAAGGAGGACGGTCAGGCCATTTCTGCTCAATACTTAAACGACATCGAACATGATAGGCGTAACCCCCCATCGGAGTTTTTCATTGCACAGATAGCGGAGGTGCTCACAGTATCAAACGATGTTCTGTGCGCTGCTGCTGGCACGATTCCCCATGACCTTCAAAAGATGGCTGCCGCTCAGCCCGAAAAGTTTGAGCAAGGTTTTAAGGCGTTTCGGAGGACCGTTAAGGACAGCAAGTGAAATGGGTTAAGGACAGGACGGGTCGCTTTTTTCAACGTCCGCATTATCTCCCGAAGGAGATTGATGACGAGTGCGAACGGCTTGTTTTGGCCTTCCTCAACAAGAAATACGGGAGGGTCGAGTTTCCGCTAAAGACCGACGATCTGACGGTCTTGATCGAAGAGAAGGCCGATCTCGACTCCTACGCTGACCTCAATAATGAGCCTGGCACTGTCGAGGGGCTCACCGAATTCCAGCCGGGTAAACGGCCCGTAGTCCGAATTTCGAATGCGCTCAGCGCGCCGAACATGGAAAACCGGCTGCGAACCACGCTTACCCATGAATTCGGTCACGTCCACTTCCATCAGTTTATGTTCGAAGACCAGACCCAAGCGCCCTCTTTATTTCCACGAGACGACACCGGACATATCAATAAGTGCCATCGCGATAAGATAATCGGAGCTTCCGAGAGTGATTGGATGGAGTGGCAAGCGGGGTACGCCTGTGGAGCCATCCTTATGCCTTCCGGCGCTTTGGTCGAGACTGTCAAGCGGTTCCGAGCAGAGAATAACCTTCCGTATGCGAACTTGTCCGTCAGTTCAGAACACGGGCAGCAACTCATCACGCGGGTAACATTGGACTTTCAGACATCTAGAGACGCGGCGAGGGTACGACTCCTGAACAGCCGATTTATACACAATTTGTTTTCGCAATTGACCGGATCAAGGCGCTAGCGCCCCAACATCCGGAATGGAGGTCCGAGCAACCATTTAAAGCAGTATTGGACGGAGATATGAAGGCTCTTCTTTCTGGCGGCGAGCCTGGAATAATGAAGGTGATGGCAGTCAGCCATACGGGCATGACCAGTGAGGAGTTTACCAAGATCGTCGACCAATGGCTCGCTACCGCCCAGAACCAGCGGTTCAAGCGGCTTTATACGCAATGCGTATATCAGCCAATGCTGGAGGTAATGGCGTATTTGAGGGCGAATGGCTTCAAAACCTACATCGTGTCGGGCGGGGGCCTTGAATTCATGCGGCCGTGGGCACAGAAAGTCTATGGCATTCCTCCGGAACAGGTCATCGGTTCGACGGCCAGGACGGAGTTTGAAATGCAGGCCGGACAGCCTGTGCTGATGCGGCTGCCACAGGTCAGTTTCGTGGATGACGGGCCCGGAAAACCCGTGGGCATCAATTGGTTCATCGGGCGGCGCCCAATCGCCGCCTTTGGAAATTCCGATGGCGACCGGCAGATGCTGGAGTGGACGGCTGCAGGACCCGGAGCCCGATTGATGCTGCTGGTGCATCACACCGATGCCGTGCGCGAGTACGCCTACGACCGCGACTCGAAGGTGGGAAAGCTGGACAAGGCGCTGGACGAAGCCAACGCCAAGGGCTGGACCGTGGTGGACATGAAGACCGACTGGAAAACAATCTTCCCGCCGCAACCGTAGGGCGGGAAGTTTTGGCTGCGCAACCTTGGACGAACGACTTTGGCACGTTGCAAGTGAAGCACCGAATTTTGGCAACAGGAGACTCAACATGAACGCCCTGAATAAAACACGACTGTTGATGAGCGGAATCGTTGCCCTCACGCTGCTTTCGCTAGCGGTGGCGGGGAAGGCCCAAACCAAGCAACCCAATATCATCGTCATCATGGGTGACGATATTGGCTGGTACAACACCAGCATCTACAATCGCGGCGACATGGGCTATCAAACGCCGAACATCGACCGCATCGGCAAGGAAGGCGGGCTGTTTCTCAGTTGGTATGCGCAGCAGAGTTGTACCGCCGGACGCGCCGCCTTCATCACCGGACAGTCTCCTATTCGGACCGGCCTGACGAAAGTGGGTTTGCCAGGAGCAAATATCGGATTGAGTTATAAGGATCCGACGATTGCTCAGGTGCTGAAGGCGCAGGGATATATGACTGGCCAGTTTGGCAAGAACCACTTGGGCGACCGCAACGAATTCTTGCCCTGCGTCCATGGCTTTGATGAATTTTTCGGCAATCTGTATCACCTGAATGCAGAAGAGGAGCCGGAAAATCCGGACTATCCAAAGAGCCCGGTATTTAAACAGCACTTTGCGCCGCGAGGTGTACTGCACTGCTGGGCGACGACGACGGACGATGCCACCGTAGATCCCAGCTTCGGCAGGGTGGGCTACCAGAAGATTGAGAACACCGGACCGCTCACCACGAAGCGTATGGAGACCATCGATAACGAATTTACTGACGCAGCTGTCGCCTGGATGGACAAGCAGGCCAAGGCTGGCAAACCGTTCTTCTGTTACTACAACTCCACTCGTATGCACGTCAACACGCACTTAAGTCCGCAGGTGGAGGGCAAGACTGGTCTCGGCCTGGAAGCTGACGGAATGACGGAGCACGACGCTCATGTGGGTCAGTTGCTCAAAAAAATTGACGATCTCGGAATTGCCGACAATACCATCGTCGTCTACACCTCCGACAACGGGGCGGAGGTGATGACTTGGCCCGATGGCGGCAGCACGCCCTATCGTGGCGAAAAGGCCACGAACTGGGAAGGCGGCTATCGTGTGCCGACTCTCATCCGCTGGCCTGGCGTGATCAAGCCCGGCACCATCTACAACCAGTTCTTCGCCCATGAAGATTTCTTGCCCACGTTTGCGGCGGCGGCCGGTAACCCGAACATCGTCGATCAATGTATGAAGAGCTGCCAACTGGGAAAGGACTCCTATCACGTTCACCTGGATGGCTACAACCTGATCCCGTTCTTCAAGGGTGAAGTAAAGGAATCGCCGCGCAAGGAGTTTCTCTACTGGAGTGACGACGGCGATTTGTTCGCCTTGCGCTACGATCGCTGGAAGATCGTATTCATCGAGCAGAACCATGAGGGGCTGGATATCTGGATGAAGAACTACGAGACGCTTCGCGTGCCCAAGATCTTCGATCTTCGAGCCGACCCATTTGAGCGAGCCGACTCGTCGTTCATGTATGACGACTGGATGGTGCATCGGATCTTCCTCACTTACGGAGCGCAAGCGCTAGTTGCCCAATGGCTCGAAAGCTTCAAGGATTATCCGATTCGGCAGAAGCCGGCGAGCTTCAATCTCGACGACGTGATGCGGAAGCTGTCACCCTCTTCGGATTAGCCACCGAAAGCGCAGAAAGGCTACCAGGAACCGGGTCCCTCCGAATGGGCCCGGTTTTCGGTTTTGAGCGAGCAGCCCCGTTTGGACTAAAGGCCCCGACTGTGAGTCTGCATCAATAACTGTCACTCTTCGGCAACGCTAATTGTCCTCATGCCATTCTGGGGTTTAGAGGACAGCGGCGCTCATGTGGAAAGCCTCGATATGGTACTGTGGCTGACGTTGTAACTCCGGGCAATGTCCATGAGGGTGTCGCCTCTTTCCCTCCTCGCCCGCGCTTCCTTCTGCTGATGCAGCGTCAACTTGAACTTCCGCCCGAGCTTTACGCCCCTGGCTTTCGCGCGAGCGCGGCCTTCACCGGTCCGAGCGCGTATCAGCTCACGTTCGAACTCCGCCAGCCCAGCTAGTACGGTAAGCATCAACCGTCCGTGCGCGGTCGTGGTATCGGCCCACTTGTCGCCAAGGGAACGAAGCGCAGCTTTTTTGTCTGCAATAAGCGCAAGGGTGTTGAGCAGATCGCGGGTGCCGCGCGCCAGGCGGTCAAGCCGCGTCACCAGCAGCACGTCGCCTTCGTCGAGGTCATTGAGAACCCGGTGCAGCTGTGCCCGGTCGGTCTTGGCTCCGCTGGCCTTCTCCCTGAAAATCTTGTCGGCTCCGGCCTGAGAAATCTCCTCCACCTGCGCCGCAACGCTCTGGCCATCCGTGGATACCCGTGCGTAACCGTATTTCATGGCTCGCATTATGCACATATATTATGCACAGTACAAGTCCAATGAAACCGGGCCCGCCGTTTTTGTGCATAATTCGTGATTTGCGCACACGCGCAAACAACGCGCTTACCCTTTGCGAGAATTTAGCAGTCAATTGTTGACAGTGGTGCAATCGAGCGCATTGTGTCGGCCCCAAGCCTCGTTCGTGTAGAACTGAACGGTATACCAGTGCCTTTCTAGTTGATGTATGAAAGCGACTTGGCACGGAAGACCATGGAACTTGCTGAGTTGGTGGTCGTCCTTCACCGCCAATGAAAGCGAGTCGGTGGGGTCGGATACAAGATAGACAATCGTATCTTGTCCAGCCCACCCCCAACCATCCCACTCGATATGCTTCAATTCTCCTGCTGCTGCGGTGGGTTGCGCTAGAACCTCGGCTTTGTAACGCTGCGACAACGCAAACCATCTCGTCGTGGTTCGGAGGATGTAGAACTGCCAGCCAATGACCAGTGTTAGGGCGGTCGCTAAGAGGATTACAAATACTCGTTTCATAGCTCGGCACAATAATGGCAATTTGTATAGCGGGAAAGGCGAAACTTACCCTTTTTGGAACGGTCGAGGGTTGTGCAAGATTCTTGAATTGTGCACGAAGTCAGGCAAAAACGCCAATCTCTATGCCGCCGCGCCGATGACAAGATTCTCCCGCGCCGCTTCCACGACCGGCGCTGTGACCCTTCGCAACTTGTTGATCTGAAGCACGCGCACGATTTGGGTTAAGAGCCGGTATAAGTTGGAAGTTGCCACCAGTTACCTGAAGAATCGCGGCAATACCTTCCTCGTCGCTCAGGGCATCGGCTGACAGTGGAAACTGTTGTGGCCGCCAGTGCTCCACCAGCAGACGGCGGGTCTCCGCCTTGTCGAGAGTGTGAAATTCATGGACGAAGCCGACGCGGGAGTAGAGCTGCGGATAGCGCGCCAATTGTTTTTCAATGCCAGGCATGCCAATGAGAACCAGTCCCATGCCACCGCGATCGAAAATATCGCGGATTTGTTCCAGGGAAGCCATTTTCAGCCGATCGGCCTCATCCACCACCAGCAGCGTCGTCGGATCAGGCACACCAAGCGCAAGACCCGATTCCGTAGCTCTAAGAAATCGTCTTCCGCCTTGACAGCCGCCGCGCTGCGATAGCCGTCCGGAATTCTTTTCGGGTCGCGCAGTTCATTCGCGCGATCAAGCAACCGCTTCATTCGCGCCTCCGCCCGCCTCCGAACAGGGACGATAGCCACATTGCGCAGGAGATCACGCCGTTTACTGATCTCGCTTTCCAGCTTACCCGGCGAGTTGACGACGGGTGTGGTGTAAAAGACGGCCTTGCTTTTGCGTACCTCCTTAAGGAGCGCGCTCGACCGGTTCACGCCATAGGCTTGGATTTTGTCCCAACGGGGGTAGCGGCGCGCGGAAAGCATCTTTCCCACGCCTGGAGGGCCGTAGCACAGCCCGATATAGCGGTCACGCTCGCAGGCGTCGCAGAATTCGCCGAAGCGGCGATGTTCCATGGTTTCGAAAAACCCTATGTCGCGGTCGTCATTCATTGAAGTACCGCTTGAGCTTCGGAGCCGAATTCGGCGGCTTGTTTCCGGTGTTCGATGGCGGAACCTCGACTGGGGCGTTCCAACGTCTCGCTTCCATAAGCGATTCGACCGTCTTCTGGCGCTCCTGCAGCGTCTGGCGCAATTGCCTTCGGCGTTGATCCCGCGTCCGAACGATCTCGCGCAAGCTCAACGTCGCACCTGCAATCTTCTGGCAAATAGCGCGGCAGAGAAAGCTGTCCCTGTAAAACACCCGGATCTCTGCCATATCGCGCGGATCGTACCGGAGAAGAACGTCCTCCCCCACGTAAGCGGCGAGCGTCGTGGTCATGTATCTGAGGCCCATGAACCGGATACCGTCCCGATGTACGCGGCGTGTGCGAGGCACGGTGAAAGGAGCAAATCCAATTGCTCAAGGGAATCGGGCATCTGCGGCAGGAAGCCCCCCGCCCTCCAGCGTGCCAAGGGAGCTTCGCCGGTCGCACTTGGGGGTGACGTTGTACTCGCGAGCACAAAATCCGCCAAGGCCTGGCCGAGATGGGCCAGGGTCAACACGGGCTTCACCTTGGCTCCTTCCGGCGCATATCCCGGCAATCCCGAAAGCAGCATCTGGTTGATTTTCGAGAAAAAGCGCTCGATCTTCCCCCGTCCACGTGGCTTTCCGACTGCAGAGAAGATTAGCTGCATTTTCAGATCCGGTATAGAGGTGCTCCACGTGTCGCGACGTGAAAGTCGCTGCCGTGGTCAGTATAGAGAACCTGTGGGATGCCGCAGATCTGCCACGCCCTGCTGTTCTTTCCTCCATATCGCCTGCCTGAGTGCGAGCGCG
>CAWBKE010000006.1:0-167666 GCA_963789245.1 uncultured Acidobacteriaceae bacterium
ACAAGGGCGAATTGAAAGCGCCCACGAAAGGAAAAAAGCCATGAGCATCTATCGTTATAAGGGCTCAAAAGTGTGGACCATGGATTTCATGTTTCACGCGCAGCGCATCCGTGAGTCCACGGGGACCCGGAGCAAGACGCTCGCCTTGAAGGTCGAGGGCAAGCGGCGGCGGGGGTTGGAAGAGGGTACGGCGGGCATCCGCAAACCCCAGCAGCCCCGGTTGCTCTCGGTTGCGGCGGACGATTGGCTGGACATGAAGAAACCGGCATGGTCGCCCAAGATGCTTGTAATCGAGAAAACCAACTTGGCGCACCTGCTCCCCGACTTGGGCCGCAAGCTGGTGGTGGACATCGACGCCCGCGACATTAGCAGGTACCAGACGAAGCGGGTTAACGACGAAGCGTCCCCGAAGACAGTGAACCTTGAGATTGGCACGTTGCGCGCCATCCTAAAGCGGCACGGGCAATGGGCACGGCTCCAACCGGATGTGCGCATGTTGCCGACGCGGGATGACGTAGGGCGGGCCATCACCGCGGAGGAGGAACGCGCACTGCTAGACGCGTGCGGGGAATCCCGCTCTCGTTCGCTCGTGCCCTTTGTCACCCTGGCGATTGAGACCGGAGCCCGGTTCAACGTCATCCGCACGCTGCAATGGGCCAACATCAATTTTGCTGATCGTTGCGTGCAATTCGGGAAGGACAAGACCCCATCGGGAACGGGCCGAATCATTCCCCTGAATCCCCGCGCTGTGGCAACCCTGACGTTTTGGGCCAGCAATTTCCCCAACCGCGAACCAGAGCATTACGTATTTCCGGCTGAGAAGTACGGAGCGGCAGGCAACAAATTCGAACCCAAGGCATACCAGACGGACCCAACCAAACCCCTTGGGGATATCAAAGAGGCTTGGGAAGCAGCCAAGCTCCGGGCAGCCAAGCTCCTCAAGGGCGTCCCGGACGAAGAACGGCCCCAGGAGCCCCAGGAAGGCGATACGAGGGCCACGCAGAAGAAAGTCCAACCGTTGGCATGTCGCTTTCACGATCTACGGCATACTGCCGTATCTCGAATGCTGGACGCTGGCGTGCCAATTGCCAAGGTCGCCAAGATTGTCGGTTGGTCTCCGGCCACGATGGTACGCATGGCGGCCCGGTATGGTCACTTCAATTTGGAAGAATTGCGAAGTGCGGTTGAGAGCATCAGCAGGACGGAAATTCAGGAAGGGTCCCCGGTATCTCCCCCGGTACTGGAAACTGTCGCTCCGACCTATCGCGCTAACTGATAGAAAGAAATGGCTCCTCAGGTAGGACTCGAACCTACAACCCTCCGGTTAACAGCCGGATGCTCTGCCATTGAGCTACTGAGGAGTGTCTTGCGCCCAAGCGGCGCGTCAAATTGTAGTCGTATTGTAGCGGTCGCGTGAGCGCTGCGTCAAAGGCCGCACTTCTGGTGACGTCAAGCTGCTTGTGTAAAAACACGGAGGGTGCGGGTTTTCCATTCCAGATTGAATCTCTGGAAGATGGAGTAGATGATGCGATCCACGCTTTTCACATTCACAAAGCACACCATGGGACGAGTTCGCCGGCGCACCTCGCACGAAACAGCGTTCGATGATATTGGTCGTCCGCAGTTTCTTCCACAGATGCCGGGGGAAGCTGAAGAACGACAGCAGCTGCGGCAGATCGCGCTCCAGTTGCCGCACCAGGGCGCCGTACAGCGACTGCCAGCGGCGGCGGAAAGCGCGAAAGGCGGCTTCGGCCTGACGGCGGCTGTCGGCGCGATAAATGGCCTGGGCATCCGCTTTGATCGCGTCGTGGTCGCGGCGACGAACTTTCTCCAGGATGTTCCGCATCTTGTGTACCCAGCAGCGCTGGTGCAGGGCGCGCGGGAAGACGGTCTCGATGGCCGCCGCCAGTCCGGGACAGCCATCGGTGACGATCAGCAGCAGGTTCTCGCCTTGCAGCCCGCGCCGGTACAGATCCTGGAGTAGCCCTTCCCAAGCAGTCTGGCTTTCGCCCGAGCTGCGCATAAAGGCCAGCAGTTGCCGGGTGCCGTCCTGGCGCACCCCATAGGCCACCAGCATGTGCACCCGCTGCCGGCCGCTGGAGCGCCGCATGCGCAAGCTCACACCGTCCAGAAACAGGTAGGCCCATTCGTCCTGCAGGGGTGCCTGATGAAACGCCCGCACCGCCTCGTCCAGCTCGCGCGTCAGCCGCGACACCGTCTGCGGGCTCACCGCTTCGCCGGTCAGGATGGCCACCAGCCGCCCCACCTGCCGGGTCGAGATGCCACGCAGAAACGCCTCCCGGATCAGCAGCGACACCTCTTCCGCCCGGCGCTGAAACTTCTGCAGCACCGCGGGCAGAAAGCCGCGCTTGCGGGTGCGGGCGATGCGCAGCCGCAAGGTTCCGAAGCGGGTCACGAAATCACGCTGGTAATAACCGTTGCGATAATCCTGTCGCGGCTTCTGCCGGCTGTGCCGCGGGCTCACCATGTAGAGGTCGCGCTGCCGCTCCGACAGCAGCTCGAACAGCCGCCGCATACTCTGCTGCACCTCGCCCTGCAGGTCGCCCCAAAAACTCTCCTTCAGCTCGCTCACGAAATGTTGGAAGTGCTCGGTGATGGGTGTAACCTTCGCCATGGGTGTAAGTCTCCTTTCCAAAGGGGCTTTAGCTTCTGAGGCCAAAGCCAACTTACACCCTCTCGCTTTTTACACAATCGAAGTTACGTCACCACTTCTTCTTTCGCGGCCTGGTTCCCAAAGAGGTTTCGCTTTGGATTCCGGTCCCGGACTGGGTCAATGTTCGCCGCGCGACCCTACGGCGTAACGGTACGAGCATCGCGGCTGTATGATGAAGACTCGCCGCGCTATGATTCGATTCGACACCTTGACGCGCGCCTTTGCGGTCACGCTATGCATGTTGCCGTTCGCCGCCGCAACGGCTCGGAATCACCAGTCCGATACTTCCGCCACAATGAACATCCCCAAGCCCCCCGCAACTAAGCAGCAACCGGTAACCGACGACTACTTCGGTCACAAGGTTGTCGATCCTTATCGCTGGCTCGAAGATGGCAGCAGTCCCGAAACGCAGCAATGGGTCGCCGAGCAGTTGGCGTACACGCGGAGCATTCTGGACGCACTGCCGGGACGCACTCAGTTACATCAGCGCTTGGAGCAGCTGATCCAGATCGGCAACCTTGGTGACACGCAGGTGGGCGCCGATTACTACTTCCATACTCGTCGCGAAGGCGCGCAGAACCAGTCCGTGCTCTATGTCCGCAAGGGCGTTGATGGACGTGACGAAGTGCTGGTTGACGTGAACCTACTCTCCAAGGACGGCACCGTCGCCCTCGACTGGTGGAATGCATCGCACGATGGAAAATACGTCGCATATGGTACCTCCGAGAGCGGCTCAGAGATGAGCACGCTGCACGTGATCGAGACTGCGACACGCAAGCTGCTACCCGACACAATTGCGCGCACGCGAGCCTGCAGCCTGGCGTGGAAGCCCGACGACAGCGGCTTCTATTACACGCGGTATCCCCAGGCCGGCGACGTCGCTGCCGGGCAGGAGATGTATAACCGGCACGTCTTCTACCATCCGCTGGGAGGCAATCCCGCGAAAGATCCGCTCATCTTCGGCGAGGGCCGCGATCCACAGGACTGGCCCAACGTCTCACTGTCGAACGACGGGCGATGGCTTAGCATCATGGTCGAGCAGGGCTGGTCGAAGAATGAACTCTATCTGCAGGATATGCAGACCGGCTCGGCCCCCGTGCGCATCAGTAGCGGCAAAGAATTTCTCTACATCGGCCAACCCTACAACGGCGATCTCTATATCCTTACTAACGAAGACGGCCCGCGCTATCACGTCTTCAAGACGCCGCTAGCTACGCCGACGCGCGAGCACTGGCGTGAGATCATTCCGCAGTCGGACGCTGTTCTCACCTCCCTGTACGTCATCGGCGGACAACTCTTCGCGCGCTACGAATTCAACGCGCACTCGCTGCTGAAGCGCTTCACCACTGAGGGCAAATCGCTCGGTGAAATCGAACTGCCCACGCTCGGCACTATCTCCTCCATCGGCGGCGAGTACGACAGCAGCAGCGCGTTCTATCTTTTCTCGTCCTTCACCACGCCGACAACCATCTATCGCTTCGACATCCCGAGCAGCAAGAGCACACTGTGGGACTCGGTGAAGAGCGGCATCGATGCGGCTCGGTATGAGACGAAGCAAGTCTGGTACACATCAAAGGATGGCACGCGCATTCCGATGTTCCTGGTCATGCGCAAAGGGCTGAAGCTGACGGGCCACAGCCCGGTGCTGCTAACGGGCTACGGCGGCTTCAACATCAGCCTGACGCCAGAGTTCAACAAGGCGCTGTTCCCCTGGCTCGATCATGACGGCATCTTCGCGGTCGCGAACCTGCGCGGCGGCAGCGAGTTCGGCGAGGATTGGCATCGCGCCGGCATGCTCGACAAAAAGCAGAATGTCTTCGACGATTTCATCGCCGCGGCCGAGTATCTGCAGAAAGAGGGTTACACCGACAAAGAGCATCTCGCCATCCGCGGCGGCAGCAATGGCGGCCTGTTGATGGGAGTTGCGATCACGCAACGGCCCGATCTGTTTCGTGCGGTCATCTGCCAGGTGCCGCTGCTCGACATGCTGCGCTACCAGAATTTCCAGATCGCCAAACTGTGGATTCCCGAGTATGGCTCGTCGCAAGATGAGAAGCAGTTCCAGTGGCTCTACGCCTACTCGCCCTACCAGCATGTGAAAGAAGGAACGGTCTATCCTGCGGTGCTATTTATGACAGCCGACACTGATACTCGCGTCGATCCCATGCACGCGAAAAAGATGACCGCAGAGTTGCAAACCGACAACGGCGGTCCGAATCCGATTCTGCTGCGCATCGAGACCAAGGCCGGACACGGCGCAGGGAAACCGATTTCAAAGGTCGTTGAGGATTGGACGGATATCTATTCATTCTTGTTTTGGCAGCTGGGAATGGATGGAAGTAGCAATTAGCAATCAGCAGTTAGCACAACCTCTTCTTCGACCAGGGCTTTACCTTCCTCGCGGCTTCCGATAAGCGCAAATGACTTGGTCTGCGTTGCCTTGCCGTTTTCAACGGCCGTGATCACATAGGAGCATCCTATCCAGTGCGCTTCCTCAAAATCGGTTTGCGACCGCTGCGCGGGATGATCGGGATGGGAGTGGTAGAAGCCGACAATGTCGAGGCCGCGCTCATGGGCTTCGCGCTGAGCGCGTATCAGTTCGCGCGGATCGATGTTGTAACGCGTCTGCGGGGAATCGGCGCGGACGTTGTCGCAGCGGATGGCGGATCGTACGGTACGAACATCGCCGTCCGACGTGCCTACCAGGATGCCGCAGCACTCGTCAGGGTAAGTCTCTTCGCCGTGACTCCGGATGGTGTCGTAATCGGAAGCGTGGAGTTTCAGCACTTAGGTAGCTCCGGACGGCTACCGGCCATTGGACGAGCCGGCATCGCAGGTTGGGCCGTCCGGCGTGTAGTCGGACTTGTTTTGCTCGAAGCACCAATTCACCTGATCGCGTGAGAACTCGTTGACCACGCTGGCCGGGATGTCAGATTCCTTGACTTCCTTGAACTGGAAGGTAATGGACCTGTCCGGCGCGACCGTCGCCAGCAGATAGCCATAGACATCGGTCTTGTCGATGGTGGACAGCGCGCGGTCGGCCGGCAAGCGGTAACGCACTGCGCCCGCGCTTCCCGTGATCCATCCCGGCAACACGTCGCCTTTGTGGCAGGCGGTATTGTAAGCGTCGTTCATGACGAAGTGCGAGTGGCTGGCCAGCACGTACACATTCTTCCTGGTAGTCTTCCGGAATGCAGACAGCTCGGCGTAAACTTCCCGCCCACTCGATTGTCCTCGCACCGAGCTATTCATGCTGTGCCCGGCCGAAGAGCTGTCGGGCAACGCGGCGTGCATGCCGAGTACCACCGTGCGAATGGCGGTACTCTTTGCATCGTTCGCCAGCACCATCTTGAACCACGTCATCTCTGCCGCATCGAACATCTCGACGGAAGCGTTGTCCATGGCGATGAAGTCAACCCCGCGATCGATCCAGTGATAGTACGTTGTCACCTGGTGATTGTTGGGGGTGTCTTCCAACCTCTGTTGCCGCAGCACCGGCTGATCCAGCCAGTCAGCAAATTGTGCGGTGTATTGCATCCGCGTCATGGGCGCCACCAGTTCGTGATTTCCGATCGCCAGAAACACAGGTAGGTCGCCGAAAGGCACGAGCTGGTGCTGGATGAAGTCGGGCCATGCGTCGACGAGATATTGCGGCATAGTGGCTTGGGGATGAGTCCGACGGTAATCCTCGTCGATCTTGGACATTGCGCGGAAGTCGCCGAGGTGCCAATAAAATGTCGCACCGTCAGAGAGGACGCCGGCGGCAATTGCCGGCATCACGATGTCGCCGCAGTTGCGGGAATCGCCCGAGACGGCAAACGTCCAGACGCCGCTGGAGCTTTGATTTGCCTGCGCGGCTAGAGTTGCCGCCAGACAAATCGCGAAGCTGACAAAGGTCGCGACGCGGAGCAACCGCGCTACCGGCTTGCGGTTCATGAGCATGTGTTCCCCAAGCGCATGATGATACCGGAGAGACTCGGGCAATTGCTATTCCCGGGAGAAATGGATAAGCTGCTGCCGTCTTGCGAGTTATTGGGGAAGGCGGAGGAAATGATGCTCGCTGCTGCTCGGACTGTTTCCCGGTGCCTGATCACTTTGGTTGTGCTATGTGGTTTGGCCGGCGCGGTGGTTGCCAAACAAGACGCAGCCAAAGGTGACGAAGCTCGCCTGAAGGGGGCTTATCGTTTTGAGCGCAGCGGCTGGGTCTATGTCCATCTGGAAGGCGCGCCAGCCGACATTGGCTACCAGCATGGATACTTGCTGGCGCCTGAAATTGAAGACGGCTTCAGGGTCGTACAGTTCAAGGATGTTTACCGCACCAAGCGTGACTGGAACTTCTATCGAGCCACGGCGCAGAATATCTTGTGGCCGCACATAGACGAGGAATACCAGCAGGAATTGCAAGGGATCGCTGACGGGCTCAAGGCGCGCGGCGCTAACATGGATATATGGGATGTAGTCGCGCTTAATGCGATGGAAGAGGTCCCCGACTATTACGTCCCCACGCTTGACCGGCAGCAGAAGGTCGCCAATGCTCCCGACCTGAAAGCGCCAGGCAATTGCAGTGCTTTCGTCGCCACCGGTTCGTGGACCAAGGACCATAAGCCTGTCATCGCTCACAGCAATTGGACCGACATTGCTACCGGTAAGCGCTGGACCATCATCTTCGACATTGTGCCGACGCATGGCTATCACATGCTGACCGACGGATTCCCGGGAATCATCGTCAGCGACGACGATTTTGGCATCAACTCCGCGGGGCTGATGGTGACGGAAACTACCATCGCCGGCTTCAGCTTGTTCGACCCCACCGGCAAGCCGGAGTTCATGCGGGCCCGCAAGGCACTGCAATACGCCAACTCGATTGATGAGTACGTGCAGATCATGCTTGACGGCAACAACGGCGGCTATGCCAACGACTGGCTGCTGGCCGACAACAAGACCGGCGAGGTTGCGCGCTTCGAGATCGGGCTGAAGCTGCACCGCGTCTGGCGCACCAAAGACGGCTACTTCGAAGGCGCTAACTTTCCCAGCGATCCGCAACTCACCAAACTCGAGACCACCTTCGATCCCAACAACATGGCCAGTTCGCCCAACGCTCGGCGGGTGCGCTGGCAGCAAGTGCTGCCTGCCAGCAAGGGACAAATCGACGTCGCACTGGGCAAGAAGTTTCTTGCCGATCATTGGGACACCTACGAAGGCAAGGAGGACCGCAACTTCCGTGGACTGTGCGGACACGGCGACACGGCTCCAACCGGCGAGCCGGCGTGGGCGGAGCCGGCATACAGCCCAATGGGCGCGGTCACGGCGCAGGCGGCAGACAGCACAATGGCGAAGAACATGACGCTCGAAGCGCGTGCAGGACATCCCTGCGGCGAAGATTTTATCGCCGATAAGTTCTTGAAGGAACACCCGGAGTTCGACTGGCAACGGCCGGTCCTAATCGACATGAAGGGCAATCCCTGGGCCGAGTTCAAGGCCAGCGATAAGCAGTAGGCGCTGTCGGGGAAGTCCGGGGAAATATTTTCGCAACTTGTGTGTTGCAACAAGCATCTTCTCTGGCAGAAATGCTGAAAAGGCTGGACCGCTCCGTCCGGCCGGGAGGACGACATTGCGTAAGCTGCTTTCTACCCCAAATGATTTCACCCTCACTCTGGTTCGCCTGGTTTTGGGCATCGTGTTTTTTGCGCACGGCGCGCAGAAGATGCTGGGCTGGTTCGGAGGTTTTGGTTTCCATGGCACTATGGGCTTCTTCACACAGCAAATGGGCATTCCGGCACCACTGGCGTTTCTCGCCATTTGCGCCGAATTCTTCGGTAGCTTGGGCCTCATTGTCGGACTGCTGAGCCGCATTGCGGCGTTTGGCATCACCGTCAACATGCTGGTTGCGATTGCCACAGTGCACGTGCACAACGGGTTCTTTATGAACTGGTACGGCCAGCAAAAGGGCGAGGGCTACGAATATCACTTGCTGGCAATTGCGATGGGGCTGGTGATTCTGATCAAAGGTGCGGGAGCACTGTCAGTTGATCATGCGCTGAGTGGTGGAAGCGAACAGTAAAAAGCCTCCGCTGCGGCGGAGGCTTGGGACCTTCGAAGACGAAGCTAGTTCTTTGCAGCTTCAGTCTTTGCAGCTTCAGTCTTTGCAGCTTCAGTCTTTGCGGCTTCGGTCTTGGCGGCGTCGCTCTTGGCGTACTTGCGGCGGAAACGCTCAACGCGGCCGGCGGTGTCGACCAGCTTCTGCTTGCCGGTAAAGAACGGATGACACGCGGAGCAAATTTCCACGTTGATGTCGCCCTTGTGCGTGGAACGGGTGAGAAACGTATTGCCGCATGCGCAATGGACGCGCACTTCGTCGTAAACGGGATGAATGGCTGCCTTCATTAAAACTCCTAAGCTTATTGACCGCGAACCTTGATTTTACCGGATACCGCAGTGTTGCGGCAACCTGGTCCGCTTGCTCGAACCTGTTGTTAGACGAGACGGATGGTGAGAAAGATTCACCGTGAAATTGCAACGGACGATTCCGACGCCACGAGTGGAGGGCATTCCCTGCAGCGCAGTCTTCGGTCCCGCAATCCTGGCGAGCAGCAACTGTCTTGCGGTCACTGCCTGGTGTCTCCGTCGCAACGCGCGAATCGTACGATTCTGGAATCGAAGTCTATTTTCTGTTAACTGCCTTCTTAAGCTCGATGCCGGGAGTAAACTTTGCCACACGGCGAGCTGGAATCTTGATGACGCCTCCCGTTTGCGGATTGCGTCCGTTGCGCGCCTTGCGCTGCGAAACCGAAAAGCTTCCGAATCCAACCAGGGTTACGCGACCGCCCTTTTTCAACACACTCGTGACTGACTCAATGATAGTGTCGATTGCGCCTCCAGCGGCAGTCTTGCTGACACCGTGAGCGGCTGCGATTTTCTCCACCAGGTCCGCCTTGTTCATAGTCACTCCTCGCCAAGTACCGTGAGATATGAACCGAAGTTCTACTTGCCGCCCGGCGTTGTGTCAAGAAAGAAAACAAATTATCGGGAGATCGTAGTTTGAGGGTAGGGAGCGACCTGTCGCGAACGATGGCGAACGCGCCGCATACCCGGAACTTCGCCGCTCCGATTCTCGTACTACCACTCAGGTGACCGTCATGCTCACTTTTCTGCTTTGGTGCATCCTGCTGATCTTCTGCTGGCCAGTGGCGCTGGTTGTCCTGGTTCTCTATCCAATTGTTTGGCTGGTCCTGCTCCCATTCCGGATCCTGGGGATTGCGGTTGAAGGCGTGCTGGAGCTACTGAAGGCCATCATCTTTCTGCCGGCACGCATCCTTCGTGGCCCGCGGCAAGCCTGGTAGCCGGCCAGGCACAGTCATGCGCAAAACATAAAGAAAAGCGGACCCGAAGGTCCGCTTCTTCCGCCCGATGTCGAAGGATAGGCTTGCGATCTGAGGTTTATCCGACTTTTACTGCTGTCTTCTCTTCCTGTGTCGTCGGAAACTTGCGATGATCGATTCCAGTGTAGATCTGGCGTGGACGCGCGATCTTCTGCTCCGGATCCTGTACCATTTCGTTCCACTGCGCCAGCCAGCCGGCCGCGCGGGGAATGGCAAACAGCACGGTGAACATCTCCGGCTGAAAGCCCATGGCCTGGTAAATGATTCCCGAGTAGAAATCGACGTTGGGATACAGCTTGCGGGTGACGAAGTAGTCGTCCTGCAGCGCGATGCGCTCCAGTTCCAAGGCCGTGTCGAGCCGGTCGTTGCGGCCGGTAACCTCGAACACTTCTTCGGCGACCTGCTTGATAATGCGTGCGCGCGGATCGTAATTCTTGTAGACCCGGTGCCCGAAGCCCATCAGCTTGATTTCGCCTTCTTTGACGCGCTTGATGTAGGCGGGAATGTTCTTCACCGAACCGATTTCGTCGAGCATGCGCAAGACTTCTTCATTCGCGCCTCCATGTAAGGGTCCGGCCAGTGCCGCGGCTGCTCCCGCCATGGAAAGATAAGGATCGGTCTGCGCGCTGCCGATAACACGCATGGTGGTGGAGCTGCAATTCTGCTCGTGATCGGCGTGCAGAATGAACAGCACGTCCAGCGCACGGGCGATTACCGGGCTCGCAACGTACTTCGGCTCGGTCATCCTCCACAGCATATTCATGAAGTTTTCGGGGTAGCTGAGGTCGTTGTCGGGGTACACGTACGGATGTCCGCGGCGGTGACGATACGAATACGCCGCCAGGGTTGCCATCTTCGCGATCAGACGAATGATCTGCTTTTCCCGATTTACTGGATCGTGGATGTTCTTGGCTTCCGGATAGACCGTAGAGAGGCCCGCCAACGTACTCACCAGGATGCCCATGGGATGGGCATCGTAGCGGAAACCGTCGATGAAGTGCTTGGTGGTCTCGTGCAACATGGTGTGATGGGTGATCTC
Source organism: uncultured Acidobacteriaceae bacterium (assembly GCA_963789245.1). GTDB lineage: Bacteria > Acidobacteriota > Terriglobia > Terriglobales > Acidobacteriaceae > Bog-257. The sequence goes on from CAWBKE010000006.1 coordinate 11,093, forward strand.
CCAGGTCCAATCCTTGTCCTGTTGCGGGTTCGGCAATTCGCCAAAGAGCAGCAGGTAGGCAACCTGGAGATAGGTGCAGTGCTCGGCCAGCGTCTCGATATCGTAGCCGCGGTAGCGAAGGATACCTTTGTCGCCGTCAATGAAGGTGATGCTGCTTTTGCAAGAAACCGTATTGGTGAATGCGGGATCGTAGGTCATCAGACCGAAGTCTTCAGGACCAGTCTTGATCTTTCGCAGATCCATGGCCCGGATGGTGCCGAGCTCGACCGGAGTCTCATAAGTTTTATCGGTGCGTTGGTCGGTGATGGTCAAAGTATCCTTCGACATGACCGGTACCTCCTTGGAAAATGATCGTATGAATTCAAATAGGGCCGCTGTCCGAACGAGTGTTCGAACGAGATCAATTTTAACCCTTCGAGCTCCGGCAACCTAGCATTAACGGAGGAAGAGCGACGAAGATCACATGCATCTGTGACGTCTGAACATGGTTCCGGGAAGCTTAACGGTTGGCTGCCGACGTTATTTCTTGCCGGCGGGTTGATCGGAAGTGGAGCTGCCTTTTTCCGTGCTGGAAGCCGATTTGCTCTTGGCATCGTCCGACCCCTTGGAATCACTCGCTTTGCCCTCCGACGAAGCCGCAGCCGAACCGTTGCCGCTCTTGCCGCCGTCCTTTGACGAGCCCTTGGCGTAATCGGTGACGTACCATCCCGAACCCTTGAACTGGACGGCCGGCGCCGAGATCAGTTGCTCCAATTCGCCTCCGCAATGGGGACAGGTCGTCAACGGCGGATCCGAAAACTTCTGGATGCGCTCCATTAGGCTATGGCACTTCCTGCACTGATATTCGTAAAGAGGCAACGCGAGCACCCCACGATTCGTTCTAAGTTATTGATTCTATTTTCCGCAATTGGTTGCGGTCAAACGAGAAGCCTTCAGCCGTCAGCTCTCAGCCGTCAGCTTCGCGGCTCGCTCTGTGCTGTTCGCTCTTCGCTTTTCGCGGAATAGTGTTCCTGTGCCCTTTGAATAAGAGTGTCATCCCGACCGGTCCCGCTTTAGCGGGTGAGCGGAGGGACCTGCTGTTCGAGTTCCTGAGAGAATGCGGAAGGTCTTGCCAACTAAGAATAGCAGCAGGTTCCTCCACTCGGAATGAAGTCCTCGGTCGGAATGACAAGTCAGGTCGTTCTTGCCAGCGGCGCTCTTTCGGTTGACACTACTTCTGTGAAAGCTATCGCCATTATTCCGGCACGGCTCGCGTCAACTCGCCTGCCGCGCAAAGTGCTGCGCGAGATTGCCGGTCGTCCCATGCTCGCCTATGTCTATGAAGCGGCGCGCGCCTGCTCCCGGTTGCAAGAGGTCATCGTCGCTACCGACTCCGATGAGATTGCCGCCGTCTGCCGGCAGAATAACTGGGCCTATCGCATGACCTCACCAGATCATCGCAGCGGAACCGATCGGGTGTACGAAGTCGCGCAGACGCTCGAAGCTGACGTGTACGTGAACGTTCAGGGCGACGAGCCGCTGGCGCGACGCGAACATCTGGATGTGCTGTTCGACCTGATGGAGTGTGACGCGAGCGAGGTCGGCACGCTGAAGACGCCGTGTCCGCCGGAAGACGTGAACAATCCCAATGCCGTCAAAGTTGTCACTGCACTTGATGGCAAGGCGCTCTACTTCTCGCGGGCGACCATTCCCTTCGACCGGGACGGCGCCGGAACAGCGCGCTACTACAAGCATCTGGGCTTCTATGCCTATCGCAAGGCGGCACTCGATTCCTTCTACAAGTGGCCCGAATCAGAATTGGAGCGCACTGAAAGGCTGGAGCAACTGCGTTTTCTCGACAATGGTATCGCGATCTATGTGGCCGAAACGCCCTACGACACAGTGGGAGTAGATACGGAAGAAGATCTGCGGAGGGTAGAAGCCATCCTGCGCCAGCGCGAACGTCAGGCCAGGGGCTGAACTTCCACCTGCGGCTGTTTACTCGCCCAAGCCTCGGCCGCCGCAACCCGCTTTCCAATCGACGGGTGCGAATGGAAGAGCCACTCGATGAACTTGTTGGGCTCGCGCTCGGCAAGGTTCTGATCGGCGAGCTTCTGCATGGAGGTAATGAACGGCTCAATGGCAGCCGTATTTTCCCACGCGTAGCGGTCCGCCTGGCGCTCATGGTGGCGCGAGATCGCATTCAAGGCTGGCATCAGAACGAAGCCCAGGATGGTCGCCACCAGGACAATCAGCGGCAGATTGGCGAAGTCATAGAGGCGAGGATTCAGCACCGGGAACCAGTTCTTGGCAATCACAAAGCGCAGCACTAGGTTGATCAGCCAAAAACCGAAGAAGGTGATCGCGACCTGGGTCAGGATGGCCTTCAGGATGTGCTTGTGCACATGGTGGCCGAGTTCGTGGGCCAGGATGGCCTCGATTTCGTCGTCGCTGTAATTTTGCAGCAAGGTATCGGAAAGGATAATGCGGCGGGTCGATCCCATGCCGGTGAGCGCGGCGTTCGCCTTGTTCGACTTCTCCGACAGCTTCCACTCGTAGACGCCGCGGACGCGAGTGCCGGCGCGTTCGCCCAGTCTGGTAAGCCGCTCGCGCAGGCTGTCATTCGCCAGCGGCTCAAACTTGTAGAAGATCGGCATCAGTATGACCGGAGCCAGTTGCGCCATTAGCAGAAATAATCCCACAAAGACGGCCCAGGCGATGATCCACCAGCGCTGCGGCGCGACGCGAATGATGGCATACACCAGTTCGACCATGATGGTGCCCAGAACCAGCGAGACCAGCCAGCCTTTGCACTCGTCCCAAAGCCAGCCGCGAAGCTTTTGGTTGGAAAGGTGATACTGATGCTCGAGCCGGAAGCCGACGAAGTCGAATGGTGAGTTCAGCACCTTGGCGATCACCGAAAACATCAGCACGTAGAGAAAGACGGCGAGAAAGTAGTGTTGCTTCGAGCCGGTGTACGACCAGTCGCGCAGCGTACCGGTCCAGCCGGTCACCAGCAACACGACCAGCAGCGCAAAACCAATAACCGCGTCAGCCATGCTCAGCCAGCGCTGGACACGGTTATAGCGGCGTACCTCCGGCGAGTCCGCCGGTTGCGGATTTGCAGTTGTTGCCATCCCCATAATTGAAGGAGCGAACGGCTTAGGGCCGTTCGCCGCATGCTTCCAGTATAAAGCAGGCGACGCTGTGCAGGCGACTGCCGAACCGGCTGCGGTGACGTTGGATCTGTGGCGCGAAACCGTCATGGTGCTCGGCAGATCAGCGCCTTGGCTTCATTCCTGTGCGACAATCAGCACTTAGCTTTCATCCGGGAGGACGCCATGCGCGAAGTGATCGCAACCGATGGGGCCCCAAAGGCCATTGGGCCTTACTCACAGGCCATCAAGGCCAACGGATTCGTATTCGTTTCAGGGCAGATTCCACTGGATCCTGCGACCCAGCAACTTGTGGACGGCGACGTAGCCGCGCAAACCGAACGCGTGCTGCAGAACTTGAGTGGCATTCTGAAGGCTGCGGGTAGCTCTTTGGATCGCGTGGTCAAGGCTGGCGTCTTCCTGAAGAACATGTCGGACTTTGCCGCGATGAACGAAGTGTATGGCCGTTACTTCACGCAGAGCCCGCCGGCTCGTGCGACTGTGGAAGTGGCGCGCCTTCCCAAAGATGTGCTGGTGGAGATTGACGTGATTGCGGTGGCATAGATCTTCCAAAGATCGCTGAGGGCGGCGCTTATCCCCAGAGCCGAAGGTGTTAAACTTGTCCGTTTGCCCATCGTTCCTTGTTCCTATTGGGCGACATGCGTCGGGTACTTGCTGAAGAAGGAACTGCCGCTCGGCGCGAAAGAGCCATCTTCATGTCGAATACTATGCTTGCCGTTGTAAAGCCGGAGCCCGCGCCGGGCACGGAGATCCGCGAAGTTCCCAGGCCGCAGTTTGGACCTACCGACGTTCTGGTCAAGGTCGAAGTGGCTTCCATCTGCGGTACCGACCTGCACATTTACCAGTGGGACCAGTGGGCGCAGCGCCGCATTCATCCACCGCTCATTCCCGGCCACGAATTCTGCGGCACCGTGGAAGCCGCAGGCAACGAAGTCACCAGCGTGAAGGAAGGCGACTTCGTCTCTGCGGAAATGCATGTGGCCTGCGGAAAGTGCCTGCAGTGCCGCATCGGTGAAGCGCACATCTGCCAGCACGTGAAGATCATCGGCGTCGACGCCAACGGCGCTTTCGCCGAATACGTCGTCATCCCTGAGTCGAATATCTGGAAGCTCGATGCCTCCATTCCGCGGGAGTACGCGTCCATCCTCGACCCGCTGGGCAATGCCGTGCACACGGTGCTAGCCGGAGATATCGCCGCCAAGAGTGTGGCCATCACCGGCTGCGGGCCGATTGGATTGTTCTCGATCGCCGTGGCACGCGCTTGCGGAGCCACGCAGATCTTCGCGCTGGAAGTCAACGAGCATCGCCGCAAGATCGCGAAGCAAATGGGCCCGGACTTCGTGCTCGATCCGACGAAGGATGACGTGTATCAGATCGTGATGGACAACACCGGCGGTACCGGCGTCGATGTGGTGCTGGAGATGGCGGGACGAACCGAAGCCATCCGAACAGGCTTCAAGATCCTGCGCCTCGGCGGCCGCATGTCGCTGCTCGGAATCCCTTCCAGACCAGTCGAACTCAATCTTGCCGAAGAGGTCATCTTCAAGGGCGCCACGGTGCAGGGCATCAATGGCCGCCGCATGTATCAGACGTGGTATCAGATGACCGCGCTGCTCAAGGCGGGCAAGCTGGATCTGCATCCGGTCATCACCAATCGCATCGCCATGAAGGATTTCGCGTCGGGGATGGAACTGCTGAAGACCGGCGAGGCCAGCAAGATTCTGGTGTATCCGAACGGGACACGCTGATGGATGTGATTGCCCTGAGGCCCGCACTCTACGCGGCCAAGTAACGACGGCGGATCCCCCGGTAAACCGCTTAAAGCCATCGTCACTCCAGTCTTCGCTGCCGACTCCGTGATGCACGAAGAACAGACCTTCGGGATCGTATTTCGCCTTCACAGCCTGCAGTCTCGGATAGTTCGAGCCCCAGAAAGATTGCTGCCCAGAACTGCTCGAAGAAGTTGCTCTCGGAGACATACGCCGCACGGGCCGCGGCGCACACCTTGCGCAATTCGTCCATGGACTCTCGATCGACCGCGCGGCTCTTTGCGCGCTGCCTGCCACGTCGGGCTCATGCCCGTCAATTCCCGGATAGGCGGGCGGCGCCTCCTGCCGGCAATGATTGCCAGCGCAAAGGCGTCCAGCACCGCAGGATTCGTCGCGGTGTCGCGCGCGGCGGCAATGGCATCCGCGGGAGCACCGGCCAACCCTTTGTTGAAATGCAGTCCGACTTGCCAATGACGGGAAGCCCGCAAACAAGGCATCGGCAAGGCGCTCTTGCGAGTTCGGCTCCTGAGTAGCGAGGCGGGAAGCCACTGCGATTCGAAGCCGTAAACGAACCTGTCCTGACCTGCCCCCCGTCTCCCGTCCACCACACGTTTATGGCGGAGGCGCCGGGACGTGGATCGCTGACAAAGACGCGTTGATGATGCTCCTCCCGCCACGCGGGATCCCACCAACCTCGTGCCGGTAGGCTGCCCGACGATCGGCGTTTGAGCCAACGAATAGTCGTCTGGCGAACCAGCTACCCAATCCAGGAATGGCTGCCAGATCGCTCTTGGATTGCTCGCGTGTCCAGTCCGTGAGAAACCATTCTGATTTCCAGCGAATTGTCATGCCTGAAATGGACTTGCTCGCCCCAATGATCGTTGAAGAGCTGTTCGTGATAGAAGCTCACAAACTGGCGGATCAGGCGACGGTAGGCCTATCCGACGTAGCTTTGATCGTAATGATGGCGCCACCGAGAAACGTCCGGCAGTTCGCGCAGGCGCAGAGTGACTTTGCTCACCGCGCCAAAGCTCCCGCCTCCGCCACCTTTCAGTGCCCAGAACAGGTCGGGATTCGTGCATGCGTTGGCGATGCGAATCTTGCCGTCGGCGGTGACTACTTCGGCCTCCAGCAAACCTGCTGCTGCCATGCCGTAGTGCTTGGAGAAACTTCCGAAGCCGCCGCTTTGAATGAGGCCGGCCACGCCGACCGTGGTGCAGCCGCCGCCTTGAACATATTGACCGGCTTTGGTAGTCACAGCTTCGTAGGCCTGCATCCAGATCGCTCCCGCACCGAGCGTCACCGCCGGCTGGGGCGCATGCGCGCGCGCAGCCCTGCGGAACGAAATGCCGCATGCATCGTGATGTCAGTCCATGTGCCGGGTCCAAATCAGCAGCGAGTCGGGCGCGTTCGACGTGCCCTGATAGCTGTGGCCTCCACCTTTGACGACCAGGCGCAAATGGTTTTCGCGGGCAAAATTGACGGCTGCGGCAATATCCGCGGCATTTCTGGCTGCAACCGCGTACGACACTCGGCTGCGTGGTCCAGGCATTAACCCAACCCAAAGTTTGGGTCAGGCCCGGCTGGTCGCCGATGTAGTACGGGTTATGAAGATCTTCAGGATGTCCTGACACGACGCGCCGGCTGGTGCAGACTGGCAGGCAGCTAATGGAAACTCAACCGGGACAAGTCGCCCGCCGACCTTTTGCTTCAACTTCTCCCAGCTTGCGGCACTCGGCCATGACGGATCGGAAGGCCGCACCCGGCGAGCCGTCAGACGCGGTGAGGGCGCGGCCAGCATGAAACCCGGTTCATCCCGCCCCCGGAGGGCCCAAAGTGGCAACGCCACCAGGTGCTTAAGGAAACCTCGTCTCTTCATCAAGGAATTCTCCGCCTCGGCGTTGCGTTCTGCAATGGAAAGCTGGGATGGTTCGCGCCGGCGCGCTGATGATACTCCAGTTACAAAGCAGCCGGGAATGGATTCCCATGAATAAGGCAGATGAGCAGTCTCACAAATCCTCGGAATGTTCGCCGAGCCAAGGCACGCGCTAAAATGTTGAGTCGCACCCGGAGAGGTTCATGGCTACAACTAGCACCCGTACCAACCCGCTCTCATTCCTTACCGATCAACTGGACGAACTGAAACAGAAGGGCACGTACTTCAAGCTGCGCGTGCTCGACGACGAACAGGCGCCGGTCTGCACCTTCGACGGCAAGAAGGTCATTAACCTTGCCTCCAACAATTATCTCGGGCTGACGACCCATCCCAAGCTGCGCGAGGCGGCGCTGGAGGCGACGAAGAAATACGGCGTCGGTTCGGGCGCGGTGCGCACCATCGCCGGCACCATGAAGATCCACATGGAGCTGGAGGAAAAGATTGCGCGCTTCAAGAATGTCGAGGCCTGCGTGGTCTTTCAGTCGGGCTTCACGGCTAACGCGGGAACAGTTTCGGCGATTCTCGGCAAGGAAGACTTCATCGTTTCCGACGAGCTGAACCACGCCAGCATCATCGACGGCGCACGGCTGTCGCGCGCCAAGATCAAGGTCTTCCGCCACAAGGACGCGGCGCACGCCGAAGAGCTGCTGAACGAAATCAAGAACGAGCCGGGCCACAAGGTGGTCATCACCGACGGCGTCTTTTCCATGGACGGGGACATCGGCGCGCTGCCGCAACTGACCGCGCTGGCGGAGAAATACGGCGCCATCATGATGGTCGATGACGCGCACGCGTCCGGTGTGCTGGGCCGTAACGGGCGCGGCACGGTCGATCATTTCAAGCTTCACGGTCGCGTCGATATTCAGGTCGGTACTTTGTCGAAGGCGATTGGCGCGCTCGGCGGATACGTCTGCGGCACGCGCGATCTCATCGAGTTCCTCTACCATCGCGGGCGTCCGTTCCTCTTCTCGACTTCGCATCCGCCGTCCGTCGCGGCCACGTGTATCGCGGCGTTCGATGTCCTGGAGCAGGAGCCGGAGCGCATCGAGAAGCTGTGGGAGAACACGCGCTACTGGAAGCAGGAGTTGGGAGCACTGGGGTTCAACATCGGCGGCGTGAACACTCCGGCCAGCGAGACCCCGATCACGCCCATCATCATCGGCGATGGCAAGCTCACGATGGACTTCTCGCGCGAGCTGTTCAAGGAAGGCGTGATGGGTACGGGCATCGCGTTTCCGACGGTGCCCGAAGGCAAGGCGCGCATCCGGACGATCGTGACTGCGACGCACACCAAAGACGAACTCGATCAGGCGCTGGAGACGCTGAAACGGGTCGGCAAAAGGATGGGAATATTGGGGTAGGATTTGAAAGGGCGCACCTTCAGGTGCGCCGTAGAAGTCCGCAGCATTCGGCGTCAGCCGCTGAGAGATATCTCCTGTCACACGCCGCCTCAAAGGTCGTTCTTGGAGCCCAGTCCCCTCAGGGGCTGAAGCCCAACCGTAGGGCCGATTCATTCGGCGCAGCTGAAGCTGCGCCCCTTCAAAGCGAGAGTGGGGCCAATCTTCTTTTCCGCTGGAGCTGGTGGATGTTGGTTCCGGTCACTCTGAGTGGCGCAGTGCTGGGTGTTCCGTATTTTCTGACACATGGTTTTGGGCCGGTTGGAGTCGCCCTGCAGCACGGCTTCGCGCTCGTCTGCCACCAGCGGCCGGAGCGCAGCTTCCGGATCTTCGGCGCGCCGGTTGCGGTGTGCGCGAGATGTCTGGGAATTTATCTGGGAGCGGCGATTGGGTTGCTGATCGGAACGAAGCGTTCAATCGCGATGCGCTTGTTGATCGCCGCGACAATGATCAATGGGCTCGATGCGGTGACGGAACTCGTAGGGCTGCACGGCAACTGGATGGGAGTTCGATTTGCGCTGGGATTGATGTTAGGAGCAGCGGGGGCGCTGTTGATTTCTTCGTCGATACCGGAAGTGCTGCCGGCTGAAGCCGGCTCGAACAGCAAAGGCTCTGTCGAGACGCTGGCCTGAAGTGCGTGCGTGAGAACCGTGTCGTCCCCTGGGGACTCAGGTACCTTTCCTACCCAACCCAGCACTCCGCTCCGCTACGTGCTGGGCTATCACGACGCCGCGCCTGCTGGCGCTCGTTTCTCGAGCTTCTTACCCCACTGCCCAAAAGAAAAGTTGGTTCTCACGCAGACTCTGAACGCCAGCTCTACCCGCTCGACATGTGGCCCTGAAGGGCGGTTCTACCGTCTATCCTTCGTAAACCACTTTGCCGCCGACGATTGTTACCACTGCCCGTCCCGTGAAGTTCCAGCCATCGAACGGCGTGTTCCTGGACTTCGAGAACGACTGCGAAGCATCGAAGGTCCATTTCCTCTTGGGATCGAAGATAGTGACGTCGGCGTGTGCGCCTTTGGCGAGCGTACCACGTCCGCTGAGGCCGAAGATTTTCGCGGGATTGGACGCGAGCAGTTCAACGATGCGCCACAGCGGCAGCTTGAAGTGACGATGCAGCACCGTAAGGGCGATGGGTAGCGCGGTCTCCAGGCCGGTGATGCCGAACGCGGCGCGTTCGAACTCGACCTGTTTTTCGTGGAAGGCATGGGGCGCGTGGTCGGTGGCGATGGCGTCGATGGTCCCGTCGAGGATGCCTTCGATCAGAGCGTCGCGGTCGGCAGCCGAACGCAGCGGCGGATTCATCTTGTAGTGGGTGTCGAATTCACCGACGTTCTCGTCGATTAGGGTGAAGTGGTGGGGCGTAACTTCCGCGGTTACGCGCAGCTTCGCCTTTTTGGCACGGCGCACGGCTTCCAGCGCTTCGCGGGTTGAGAGATGAGCGACATGCACGCGGCCCTTAGTCTCGCGTGCCAAGGCGATGTCACGCTCCACCACGCTGTACTCCGCGGAGTTTGGCATGCCATGCACGCCCAGCCGGAACGAGGTTGCGCTATAGTTCATGGAACAGCCAACGGTCACGCGCGTGTCTTCCGCGTGCTGCACCACCGTCATGTTGAGGCGGGCGGCGCGCCGCAGCGCATCGCGCATCACTTTGTCATCGAGAATCGGCTTGCCGTCGTCGCTCACGGCTACCGCCCCGGCTTTTTTCAGAGCGGCAAAGTTGGTGAGCTTTTCTCCCCCACTGCCGACGGTGGTGGCGGCAATCGGGAACACGTTCACCAGTGCACCGCGCTGAGGCGACAGCATCCAGCGCGTGACCTCGACCGAGTCATTCACTGGCATGGTGTTGGGCATCACGCAGACAGAGGTGAATCCGCCGGCTGCGGCTGCGGCTGTCCCGGTTACCTTCGTCTCCTTGTGGGAGTGTCCGGGCTCGCGCAGGTGCACGTGCATATCGATAAGTCCTGGTGTAACGATGGCGCCGCGCACATTCAGGGTTTGCCTGGCCTGACCGCGCAACTTGCCGGGAGCGGCGACCGCTGCGACGCGGCCATCGCGCAGCAGCACATCCATCTCGTGATCGATGCCGCTGGCCGGATCGACGACCCGCCCGCGTTGTATCAGCAAAGATTCCATTTCAGTGTTTCGCCCCCAGGACCATCGCCAAAATGGCCATCCGGGTCTTCACTCCATTGCGGACCTGCTCGTGAATGCACGACTGCGGGCCATCGGCGACCTCGCTGGCCAACTCCATGCCGCGAATGACCGGACCAGGATGCATCAAGATAGCGTCCGGCTTGGCCAGCATCATGCGCTGCGGCGTCACCTGGTAGTGTGCGACGTAATCCTCAACGCTGTGATGCCGACCGGCTAGCCGCTCCTTTTGGACGCGCAGAGCCATCACCACATCGGCGCCTTGCAAAGCCGCGTTCAGATCGTGGTTCACCGACACTCCGGGCGCCAGCGACGCCGCGATCTCCGGCACAAAGTCGCGGGGGCCGCAGAAGATGACCTCAGCGCCGAAGCGCGAAAGCAATTCCGCATTGGAGCGAGCCACGCGGCTGTGATACACGTCGCCCACGATCACCACGTGCAATCCTCGCAGTTGCTTCTTGTGATTCAGAATCGTGAGCGCGTCCAGCAAGGCCTGCGAGGGATGCTGGTGCATGCCGTCACCGGCGTTCACGATGGGCACCGACATATAGCGCGCGAGCAAGTGGGCGGAGCCGCTGTTAGGATGCCGCATCACGATCACGTCAGCCCCAATGGACTGCACGGTCCAGCCGGTGTCGATGAGCGACTCGCCCTTCTCGATGCTGGAGGAAGTGGTGGTGACCAGCGTTGTCATCGCGCCCAGGGCTTTGGCGGCGAAATCGAATGAGGCGCGAGTGCGGGTTGAAGCTTCGTAGAACAGCAGCACCACGCGCTTACCGTGCAGTAAGCGTGTGGGACGATTCGGGTCCATGCGCCGAGCCAACGCCAGAATGGCTTCAATCTGTTCGGTCGTAAGCTGATCGATGCTCAGCAGTGAACCCAGAGATGGCGTCATTTCCCTTGCGGCACCTGCTCCATCAGCAGCACCTTGTCGGCGTCGTCGCTCTCTTGCAGCTTGACTTCGATGAACTCGTTGGGCGTGGTCTGGATCTTGCGGCCGACAAAGCTGGCCTCGATGGGCAACTCGCGATGTCCGCGGTCGATGAGCACGCAGAGTTGAATACGTCGCGGGCGGCCATGATCGAACAGGGCATCGAGAGCGGCGCGAGCGGTGCGACCGGTATAGAGAACGTCGTCCACCAGCACGATGTCTTTGTCGCGGATGTCGAATTCCATGGTGCTCTTTTTCACTTCCGGACCGTGACCTACGGTGGAGAGATCATCGCGATAGAGGGTGATGTCGAGCGTGCCCACCGGCACCGGCGTCTTCTCGATGCGCCCCAGGATCTTCGCCAGACGGTGCGCCAGCGGGACGCCACGCCGCATGATTCCAACCAGTCCGAGGTTGGCGGTGCCGTTGTTCTTCTCGACAATCTCGTGCGCCAGGCGGACGAGCGTGCGCTCAATTTCTGACGCGGAAAGGATTTGCGATTTTTCGCGGAGTTTCGAGGAGTCAGTGGAGGCCTTCGTCATGCCGCTCGAATCATACGCAAAGCGGCAGGCGTGGGGCAACTAGGAGCCGCAGCGTCCATGTCGCAAGTGAAGAAACGTAGCGGATTGATCGCCGGCAACTCGTAGTAGGATTGCTTGTGTAATCGCTGAGTACGACGATTGACCTCCTCTAGGAGAAGAATGGCGACAGAACCCACATTCGTGGCGATTGGCAGCCCAACGGACAAAATCAACGTCCGGTTGAGCTATCGAATCATCGAGCTATTTTCTGAAGGTCTCTACGCCAGCCCGAATAAGGCAGTGGAGGAACTGGTTGCCAACGCCTTCGACGCAGGTGCCAAGAATGTTCAGGTAATCCTCTCCCCCAATCTCCATGAGCAGGATGCCACCATTGTCGTCATCGACGACGGCGAGGGAATGGGAGTTGACGGCCTCAAACAGCATTGGCTCATCGGCGTCAGCAACAAACGTCGTCTAGGGGACAAGCTGCCAATGGGACGGCAGCAAATCGGCCAGTTCGGAATAGGCAAGCTCGCGACCTACGTCTTGGCTGAGCGGTTAACCCACATCACAAAGCACGGCGGAAAGTACTACTCCACTTCAATGGACTACAACGCCATCGACCGTCGCGTGGGGCGGGAGATCGAACCCAAGGTTCCAATCACCATCGCGTTGAAGGAGTTGACAGAAGCGCAAGCCAAACAAGCCGTTTCCACATGGACCGAGACCGCAGCGTTTAACGCAAGCGGACTGGCGCTCTTCAGCAGCGGGGCGCCGAAGACGTGGACTGTGGCTATCATGTCGAGCCTAAAGCCGAAAGTTTTGGAAATCAAAACCGGGACTTTGGGGTGGGTACTCCGCACTGCACTTCCATTGCGGGACGACTTTTCCATCTGGTATCAGGGCAAGAAGCTCGCGCCAAGTAAACAAGAAAAGGGGCGAATCGAAAAGTGGATTCTGGGGAAGGACATCACCGAGCTGGCTCGGCCGGCCATTAGTGCGACGGTTTCAATAAATGAGGACCTGCCGAAGTCTGACCCGAACCACTACGGGCTGGACATCCCTGAACTGGGCAGAGTGACTGGGTACGCCGAAGCCTATAAGGACTTGCTCTCCGGCAAATCGGACGAGATCGGTCGCAGCTATGGGTTCTTTGTGTACATCTTCGGACGACTCATCAACGTCGATGACGGGCATTTCGGGATTGATCCCAACGAGCTTCGCCACGGCACCTTTGGCCGCTTCCGCCTTGTCATCAACATTGATGGCCTTGACGCAGAGCTTCGCGCAAACCGCGAAGCGATCCGCGAAGGTACGCCTTACGAAACAGCGAAAAACGTGCTGCGGGCTATCTTCAACTATGTTCGCCCGACCATCGACAAACATGATCAAGATGAAGCGCCAGGCGAGAAGCTCGCGCGCAAACTCGCGGGCAGCCCTGCCAGCCTTTCCCGCACTCCCATAGTCGAATTGGCGCGGGCTGTCGTTCAAGGCAAAAGTCGCGCTCGCTACCTAATCGTTCCCATACCGCCATCTCAAGGAGATGCCGAAGCATTTCTCGAAGCCCTCGAAGAACGCGCGAAGGATGGCGCGCAGTTTGTTACCGGACTGGCGATCGACAACAATGAATCGCCGGAATCTGGCTTGGCCAAATTCGACACCGGCACCGGCATCATTCAGCTCAACGGCTGGCATCCGTTCATCATCACGTTTTACGAAGACTTCACAAACAAAAACATGCGGCAGCCGCTGGAGCTGCTCGCCATGGCCGAGATTCTTTTGGAAGCCCACCTCTACAGCATCGGAGTGCGCCAAGGTCAGATCAATGATTTCCTTACCGCCCGCGACCAACTCCTTCGCACCCTTGCTAACCAGTCGGGTCGCCAAAGTCCGATGGCGGTCGCTCGCGCGCTGCAGGAAGCCCGCAACAATCCGGATCTCCTCGAACAGAAACTTTGCGCCGCCTTCACTAGTCTCGGCTGCGATTGCAGGCCTATCGGCGGCAAGGGTAGAGCCGACGGCATCGCGGTCGCTCCATTGTCGGCAGACAGCAAGGGCAATTTGCGCCAGTCCAGCGTTACGCTTGAAGCCAAGAGCAAGAAGAAAGACACCGGAAAGGTCGCCGCATCAACAGTTGACATCGCCGCGATCATTCGTCACCGGAAGCAGGAGGACTGCCAGCACGCCATCGTAGTGGGCCGAGACTTCCCGGCAACGGAGACCTCCGCTCTTTTCGAGCACATCAACGATGATCGCGAGAAGACGCTTGCGCAGGGTGAACCGAAAACGATTACGCTCATCACGATCGACGACCTTGCCGACCTGATCTGCCTTCGGCCCCTGAAACAAATTGGCTTGCTGACTCTGCGAGAATTATTCCAGTGCCGTACCCGGCAAGAGTCCCACGACTGGATCGAGAAGATCCGGGCGAAGAACGTCAAGAAACCTCCTTACAAGAAGATCATCGACACCGTCTTCGAACAGCAGAAACTGTTCCGCAAGAACGCGGTAAAGTTCGCCGGTTTGAGAGTCGCGCTTTCAACCCTCACTCCCACAATCCACTACGACACCGACGAGGAACTCGCCGATCTCTGCAAGGCAATGGCGCAGATGTCTAACGGAACGATGTCGGTTACTTCAGAAACCGTTGAGCTCGACCAAAGCCCGGCCAACGTCCTAGCGGAGATCGAAGCCGCGACGCGTGAACTCGAAGAAAATGCTTAAATTCCACAAAAAGACGACCTACGAAGCTTTGGGACGCGAGCCGGTCCACCCTTTCCCAGCGCGTATGGCGCCGGGTATCGCATTGGCGGCAATGCCGGCGGATTCAGGCCAGCTCCGCGTACTCGATCCGATGATGGGCTCTGGGACCGTGTTGGCTATGGCGCGCGCGAGAGGTCACCGCGGATTCGGCTTCGATCTCGACCCGCTTGCCGTGCTGATCTCGAAGGTCTGGACCACAGCCAACGATTCGGAGACGGTGCGCGAAGCGTCCAAAGAAGTTCTGACGAGCGCCAAGGATCTCTTCAGTGACATTTCGGAAGAAGACGCTTACCCCCTTGGTGCTGATGAAGAGACGCGGAATTTTGTGACGTACTGGTTTGATCCGCAGGCCCGGCGACAGTTGACGGCGCTCGCCGCCTGTATCAAGTGCGTCCGACAGGACATCACCCGCAATGTTCTATGGTGCGCGTACTCCCGACTCATCATCACCAAACAGGCTGGAGCGTCTCTGGCCCGCGACCTGGCACACAGCCGGCCGCACCGATTTTATGCTGAGGCCCCGCTCAAGCCATTCGAGAAGTTTTCTGCGTCGGTGGAACGGGTGCTAGCGAACACGATCAGCACCAAATCAACCGACCGCGGACCGGCCCCAACGATTCATTTGGGTGATGCGCGTAAACTCCCGGTCAAATCCGGTTCTATTGACTTGGTCCTTACATCACCGCCGTATCTGAACGCCATCGACTACCTGCGATGCAGCAAGTTTTCGCTCGTATGGATCGGCGAAAGCGTCTCAGGCTTGCGGCAAGTCCGCTCCGACAGCGTCGGCGCAGAAGCTGCGAACAATTCGACGACGGACGCACCAGAAGTCGCGAGCGTTATAAAGGCGATGAAGCTAAAACCAAAACTCGCACCCCGACAAGGGCGGATACTCGGTCGCTACATCGACGATATGCGAGACGCGATCAGTGAGGTAGGACGTGTCCTCACCGATAAGGGAAAAGCGGTCTATGTCGTGGGCGAGAATACTGTGCGTGGAACGTACATACGAAACTCAACGGTTGTTTGTGAGCTGGCCAAGATGGCCGGACTCACTTTGGAAAGCCGTCTCACCCGAACCCTCCCCGCAAATCGCCGTTATATGCCGCCCCCTGCTGCCGACAGCGGGACCATGGACGCTAGGATGCGACGTGAGGTCATTTTGACATTCACGAAACAATAGGGATCCACCTTGCCCAGCGCGCAGCGGCGGGTAATGCCTAGCGGAACTCGCGGCGTCGACGAAACATGGAAGCGCCTAGAGCGCCGCCCGCCGCAGTGAACAAGACGAACACCACTCCCATGATGAGCAGGAAGAACACGATCATGGTGGCCGCACCCTGCGGAGTGGTCATCCAGCCGACCATGCGCTGCATCATTTCCTGCACCTTGGGATCGGGGTTGGCGGCCATTTGTTTTTGCATCTGCTGTTCCATGGCGTGGCGGAAGTCGCCGTGGGAGCGCAGCGTCAGGAACGAGACCGTCGACACCACCGAATTCACCATGAAGCCGAAGAGTCCGGCGAGCGCGCCCAGCTTCATTCCCATGCCCGGCGTGATCAGCGTCTCCGGCACGCGCTTCTGATAGAGCGAGACGCAAAGTGCGCCGGCGCCGAGCATCCAGAGGCAGCAACCAACCGAGATGATGGGAATGGCGGTGAGCAGTGCCGCGCCCACCCCGCACAACAACGCGCCTTTCCATGCCAGGTCCCAGCGAATGGCGGTGGGGAGTGGCGGATATGGCGAGCCGGGTGACCACATGGAAGATGGCTGCGCCGTGGGCAGAGCCGGCGGAAGCGGTTGCGCGACATCGGGGGTTGGAGCCGGTGTCCACTGCGGCTCGCCTTCCGGGGGGATGACGCGAATCTGCGGCGCACCGCAGTGCGGGCAAAAGGCAGTTCCCTCCGGAATCTCGGCTTGGCAGCGATAGCAGGGATGTTCCACTTGCCGAACGTTACAGGAAGCGGCGAGCAATTAGCAACTGGCTGAAGGAGGCAGTCGCCAGTAGTCAGTCGCCAGCAGCCAGTGGCCAGTAGCCAGTGGCTCGGAGGTCGGCGGCAGTCTTGGCGAGGGCCGCCGGTTTGTCAAGGACAAGCCCCAAATGTTTGCGGAGCGGTCCCAAATCGGGAAAAATGTTCCACGTGGAACATTCCGAAAAACGACCAAGGTTCGGCCGTCGATGATTGCCAATTGCTTCCTAAAGCGTGTCCTGCTTGCCCCGCGTCTGGATCAAGACTGTGCCGAAGCGCGTGCCGGAGCCGGTGGGCTCGATCGACACCAGATGCTGGTTGTCGCTGCTGCCGACTTTGATCTCCCAGCCGTCGCCGCTGGTATCGGAGCAGCTCAGCTTCTTGTCGTCGCCGTTATGCGTGATGCGCACATCCGACCCTCCGTTGTGCCCGTTACACTCCAGGATGGTCCCGAACGACTTCATCTTGTCTTCGTAAAATGCTTTCACTTTGTCCGGCGAATCGTTGGTCTCGTATTCGGCGGCGATGACCTTCAGCCCGAAGCCGGCCGCGCCGATGCTGATGTTCGCCGAATGATTGTCGCCGTTATCTGCGGGGCGAAGGTGCGCGCCTGGGTACACCGGGATGCCGTTGTCGGCAGCCTTCTCGCTGCTGTCCACCTTCAGATCGGCAAAGGGAGTTTTGATGTCCACCTTCTCGTTCTTCTTGTCATTATCATCGACGCTGATGCTGCATGCGCCCAGCAGCAGCGTCAGGCTTGCAACCGCGGTCGCCAACAATGCTTTCATGGCTCCGTTCTTCATTGTGGTCCTCCGCTGGAACTGAATGCTTCGCGTTCGGGAAACTCTGATTAAGCCCGGCTTTGAAGGGGACGGCCTTCAGGCCGTCCGTAAGTCCCGCAAAATTATTGCGGCTTCAGCCGCTGAGGGACTTCGGCGCCACTTAATCAGAGCCTCCTTCGGAATCCGGCTCGAAAACTGCCTCTCGAAACCATCGCGCCTCGGATCGGAATGCTCTCCGTGAAAATTAACACAACGATCGGATTACGGTTCTTCGCTGTCGGTTGATACGAATTTCATGGGACATCGGTTCCCTCGAAATGCTTCCAAAAGGATGCGATGGTTCCCGGTTTAGCCTCGACCGCTCCCTGACATCAAGACCGTTCTATCGACAAACGCGCGGCAACCAGATCGGCAGCCTGTTGCGCTGCGGCCGGATCGTCTCCAAAGCCTTCCAGCCACGCAACCTCCGGCTCGCGACGGAACCACGTCATCTGCCGCTTGGCATAGTTGCGATGGCCCTGTTGCGCCGCGGCAATCGCCTGCTCCAGCGTGAACTCGCCTCGCAACAACTGTGTGGCCTGGCGATATCCCAGCGAGTCGAGTGCCGTCACTTCCTTTCGCTGCCCGTAACGGCTCAGCAGCGCTCCTGTTTCTTCCACCAGACCATGGTCGAACATCTCTCGCGCACGAAGGTTGATGCGGTCGTACAGTTTGTCGCGAGGCGGATTCAGCCCGATTCGCAGAATGCGGAAGCCGCGCAGAGGATCGCGCCCGCGTTGTCGCCACAGTTCGCTCATCCGCGAGCGCGAAGCCAGGCAAACCTCGACCGCGCGGATCAGCTTGGGGGCATCGTTCGCGTGGATCCTCGCAGCCGCCGCAGGATCGAGCCGGGTCAGCACTCGGTGCAGATAAGACGAGCCAAACCTTGTGACGCGCCTCCGCAGGCGCTCACGCAACTCGTCCGAGCGCTGCGGCCCTGGAAACAAGCCTTCCAGCAGCGCACGAAGATACAGCCCGGTGCCGCCGACCACGATGGGCAGCTTGCCGCGCTGGACGATCGCATCGATCACGGCTCTCGCTTGTCGAGCATACTCGCCCGCAGTGAATGGCTCATCCGGTTCGGCGACGTCGAGCAGATGATGCGGAACTAGCGTTCGTTCGTCGCGCGTGGGCTTGGCCGTGCCGATCTCGAAGCCGCGATAGACCGCTACCGAATCGCAGCTGATGATCTCGCCTGCGAAGCGCTGCGCCAAGTCGAGCGCCAGCGCCGACTTTCCCGACGCCGTCGGCCCCAGAATGACGGCGAGCAGCGGCTCAGACTGCGAAGATGAGGTCATCGCGTCAGTTGGGCTGTCATCGTGCGCCCCAAGGAATGTTCTTGCCGAATCGAATGAATGCCAGCGCCAGAATGAAGAGCGCGATGGCGAGCAAGCCAATCAACTTGCGGCGTTCGCGCACGCGTTGGCGCTGTTGCAACTGAAGCTCGCGCTCCTGAGGACGGAGCGAATTCGCGCCATGCTGCTGGTCATCCACAGCACAATTCTACGCGTGGAGCTATTCGATTTCGCCTTTGGCCGGGTTGTAATAGAAGTGGAAGCGCAACGCGAGGTAAGGTCCATGGAATTCGGTGGGCAGAGGCGCAAACGGATTGGAAGCCGTGATGCCGCCCCACGCCGCGCGATCCAGGGCGACGTCGCCCGAAGGGCCGCGCAGCGTCATGCCGGCAATCGTGCCGTCCTTCTTGATGACGAATTCGATCGAGACTTTACCCTTCTTTAGCAGCGGCGGGCGCGCTTCTTCGGGGATCAGGTTATACCAGTTTCTCCGCACCGCGTCGAGAACGCGCGACAGATACGGGCCAAAGTCCACACCTTGGGTGTCGGTCAAAACTTCGAGATTGCCCTGCGCGCGCGCAGCGGTTCCGCCCGGGCCAGCGCCGTAGTCGCCGCCGCCTCCATAGCTGCCACCGCCGCGACGCGCTGCAACCGCGCGGGCCGCTTGCTCAATCGACGAGCCCGGCGACATCATGCCCGCCAGGTTGCCGGGAAATTTCGGTGTGCCCTGCTGTTGCGCCGGCAGCCTGGGGTTGTCCTGCGGGATGGCCGGCTGGAGCTGCGCCATCTGCTGGCCCTGCGCCTGGTTCGGCTGTTGCTGGTTCGGTTGCGCCTGCTGCGCCGGCGGTGTACTCTGCGCCGCTTCTGCCGGAGGCGACGGGATCTTCGGCGGACCCGCGCGCCTCAGTTCCTCCAGCGTCTTCTTGTCCAGCGTGGGATGCCGGCTCTCCGCGATTCGGTTCTTGTCCGACAATACGTCAGTCTTCGGCGCCCGCTTCGGTTCCTTCTGCAAGTCCGGCGGAAGGTCGAGGTAGGTCATCTGCTGATTACGCATCAGGTCCTCAGGCGAGATCAGCACCACGCCTTTAATCCCCGGAAACAACTTGGGAGTAAGTATCAAAAAAAGGACCACCATCAGGTGGACGACTACCGAAATCCAGAACGCCTCGCGCATACGCGAGCGCTCCAGGTCGTCCTCCAACTGGATCAGTAGGTGCGGCGTGAGTTCGGCGTCGAGCTCCGTGCCGCCATCCCAAAGCGCAAGCTCTCCGTCTTCGCGTGGAGGAAGAGGTGTTGGTCTGTCTGGCGGTGTCAGGATTGATGCCATCCGTCTGGATCAAATATGCCGAGAGTTCAATTACATTAGACGCCCCTCGACCGTTGAAGGCAAAAGCTTCTTGAGGATGGCGCAACCGTAGTAAACCCGAGAGCTTCTAGCTAGTTTCTGCTCCTATTTTCGCATAAGAGGCTCCCTAAAGTCATTCCACCTCTGCGCTGCCGGAGTTCCAGAAACTCTCCGGTAAACTGTCTTTATGAAGGCCGTCATCGTCGGCACCGCAGGTCATATCGATCATGGCAAGAGCGCCTTAGTGCGGGCTTTGACTGGGATCGATCCTGATCGCCTCGCCGAGGAGAAGCGTCGCGGCATCACCATTGATCTCGGCTTTGCCAACCTGGAATTGCCCGCCCCAGCGGGCGAGCCCATTCGCATCGGCTTCGTCGATGTTCCCGGACACGAGCGCTTCGTGCGCAATATGCTGGCCGGCGTCGGCGGCATCGATCTGGTTTTGCTGGTTATCGCCGCCGACGAGTCCGTCAAGCCGCAGACCCGCGAGCATTTCGACATCTGCCGCCTGCTGGCCGTACAGCGTGGAATCACCGTGCTGACGAAGTCTGACCTGGTCGATCCCGAAACCCTTGAAGTCGTGAGGATGGAAGTGGCCGACTTCCTCAAAGGCTCGTTCCTCGATCCTGCAACTTCTCCCATCATCCCGGTGAGTTCCAGGACCGGCGCGGGACTCGATCAACTTAAGAGCGAATTGGCGCGCCTGGCGGCTGAGATTCCGGCGAAGGATTCATCTGCCGTCTTCCGCCTGCCCATCGATCGCGTCTTCACTATGAAAGGCTTTGGCACGGTCGTGACTGGCACGCTGATTTCCGGAACGGTCCACAAAGATCAGGAGCTGCAGTTGCATCCCGGTGGCAAGAGGCTGCGAGTGCGGGGCGTGCAGGTGCACGGAGCCGCAGCCGATCATGCCGTCGCCGGCCAACGTACGGCGCTGAACCTTGCCGGCGTCGAAACCACAGAACTGGCGCGCGGCATGATGTTGACGCCTCCGCAGATGTTTCAACCGGCGCAGCGCGTCAGCGTCACGCTCGATATTCTTCGCTCAGCCAAGCCGCTGCGCGATCGCGCCCGCGTGCATTTCCATGTTTTCACGGCTGAGACCATCGCCGAGGTCAACTTGCTTGGTGCAAGGCAGTTGCAACCGGGCGAGTCCGGATCAGCGTTCCTCAAGCTGGACGATCCCCTCTTGCTGCTTCCTGGAGATCGCTTCATCATTCGGCAATTTTCTCCGGTCATCACCATCGGTGGAGGAAGAGTGCTCGATGCCGCAGAACAGCCGCGGCGCATAAGAGCTGAGGAGCGGCTTGCATTCCTGCGAACGCTCGCAAAGGCAAGTCCTGAAGAAGCTTTACTGGCGCGGGTTTCCCGCCGTCGCGAGGACGGTCTTGCAGTTCCCGAAGCTGTGGCCGAGACAGGATGGCTGAGGTCGCGAGTGGAGCAACTCGCTCCTGATCTTGCTAAGTCCGGTAAGCTGGTTCGCTTCGATGAACTCTTGCTTTCGCCGCTGATAGTGGAATCGCTGCGCGAAACGATCTCGACCCAGGTTGAACGGTTTCACAAAGCGAATCCTTTGGTGCCGGGAATTGGCAGGGAAGAGCTGCGCGAGACGCTCAGCTTGCGCGAGGAAGTTTTTCGCGGCGTTCTGGATTCGCTGGTTCGCGACAAGAAGCTCCAGGTCAACGGCGAAGTTGTGCACACTGCCGGCAAGGGCGTTGTCCTGCGCGACGAGGAAGCCGAATCAAAAGTGCAAATCGAGCAGGCTTTTGCTCAGGCAGGCTTGAAGGTGCCATTGCTGAAAGAAGTGTTAGCTTCGTTGCCCGTGGACCAGGTGCGCGCGCACAAAATTGTGACCCTGCTGCTGCGCGATCGTGTGCTGGTGAAGCTCGCGGACGAATTGGTGTTTCATCGCGATGCGCTTGACGCGCTCCGCCGCCAGATCGTTGCGCAAAAAGCAAAAACACCGAAGCTCAACGTCGGCAGCTTCAAGGACCTGTTCGGCATAACCAGGAAATACGCGATCCCGCTTCTCGAGTATCTTGACCGCGAACGTGTGACCCGGAGGGTCGGCGACGAACGGATGATTCTGTAGCCGTAGCAAAATAAGGAACGACGGGAGCAGCGTTGATGCGAAGTCTCAACGCTGCCCAGGAAACGCGGGAGACGCCCCCGGTTTGGGTGTCGGTCCGCGTCCGATTCTGTTAGCCTTGGACCCCACTTCACGAGGCAAGCTGTTGCGGCAGGCTTATTGTGCGCTTGGGACCGCGCTTGCGAATCAGTAGCACGCGAATGCGTTCCAGCAGTTCCATGGGAGCGAGTTCGCCTTTTGCCAGCCAGGCGTCCGCCAGATGTTCCTCGGGGCAGCAACTTACGCATCCGGAAAACAGCAGCGCCGGGGTTTCGGGCGAAATGGATTTCAACTGCTCAATCAGCTTTGCTCCATCGAGCTTGGGCATCATCAGGTCGGAGAGCACCAGATCGATGCCGCCGCCCTTCATGGTTTCGATGGCGCGTTCAGGATCGGAGCACGTGAGCACGCGATAGCCGCGCGTCTGAAGTAGGACTTTGCGAACGGAGAGAGAGCGTTCATCATCGTCGACGCAGAGAATCGTACGTTTCGGTTTCATTTACCCCCACCGAAGCCTGCTCAGGAGCGCTGCGCAGCCGTGTCCGGGCAAACCTGGAAAGCCGGACGTGTGCAACAGTGACCGAGTAGTTTGTTAATTACGCCAGAGCAATAGCGTGATCCGGATAGTACGACCAGCGCGAGGGTTGCACAAGTATTGACGAGGTCAATTATGGAATTTTTTTTTCGAGCGGACGAGCAAAACAAATCGCACTGCGTATGGTGATCTTCTTCTAGGCAGCTCGCGTGAAAGCCTTACTGGATGCGACTTTTCAGCGTGCACAGAATATCCTCAGAAAAGTCACATCGTAACTTCTCCGTTAATCACATGCACCACGTTACCTCCCACCCGCACATTCGTCACCGAATCCTGCGTCTTCGTCGCGCGAACGTAAAGAAAACTCGGGCGCCGCGTTTCCATGCCTTGCTCGATCAATCCTTGTGCCTCCGGCGCCAGCACGCCATGCTTCACCGCCCAGGCTGTGCAGCATCCCGCTGCGGAGCCAGTCGCGGGATCTTCGCCGTTGTAGAAGATCATGCGTGCGTGCAACGTGGCTCGGGGATTGACCGTCTCCCGGCAGACAAAATAGAAGAACGCGGGATTACCGATGGTCAGCAGATATGGCGCCATCTGGTTCCAACCAATGCTGAGCTTTTGCAGTGTTGCCAGCGAACGAAACGGGACCACGGTGAACGAAATGCCGGTCGAGACAGTTTGGATCGGCAGGCGCTCGTCCAATTCAGCCACCGGTACACCGAGCACGCCGGCGACAACGTCATGCGGGTGCATGGCTCCGAATTGCGGCTCGGCTTGGCGCATCTCGCCGAAAAGCAGCCCGTCGCGCTGCTCAAAGCGCACCGGAATCTTGCCAACCTTCAGATCAAGCACAACCTCGTCGGCGCTCGCCTGCTGGCGCAAATACCACGCGGTACCCAGAGTGGGATGTCCAGCGAATGGCAACTCTTCATTGATCGTGAAGATGCGCACCTTGTGGCCTTCAGCGCGTTCAACGGCTTCATCACGCGGCAAAATAAAAGTGGTCTCGCAGAGATTGGTTTCGCGCGCCAGCTTCCGCATCTCGTCATCGCTCAGGCCGCGCGCGTCGGTGAAAACGGCAAGCTGGTTACCCTCCAGCGGGCGCGAGGTGAAAACGTCAAGCTGCACGAAGGAAAATTTGCGGCTGGTCATGACGATGGCTCCGAAAAATAATGTAGCAGGAGTCAGCGTTCGGAGAGTGTCGACGTGTCGGCTCCTGTGACCAGCCTCAGGCAGGCGTGACCAGCGCTGATACAATCGCGGTTGCGCGATCCCGAGTCGCAACCCGCGCTGCACGGTTTCCACTCGGGCGCTGATGAATTGCGGAAGCGAAGGGGGTCCGGTGACTCTCCCGGTCTTCAAAACCGGCGATTGGCATCTTCGATGTCAATGGTGCGTTCGACTCGCACACGCTTCCGCCAGCTTCAACAACTTCCAGCATTCTGAAATCACTCGAAATCAGTTGCTGGTGGCAATCGCCAGCCGCACCACCTTGAAATGCGCCTGCGCCATTTCATCCATGACCACATCGCTATTCTATCCGGGAGGATAGCCACTCTATCCATGACGATAGTTATTGGCGCAGATCTGCAAGTCTTCGTTTTCGCAATTTGAAAGATGTGAGGCCTTCTATAGCGCATTCCTGGGCATTTACGCGAGCGGCCTGCTTTTATGGTCACACTGCCGTTTCCTGGAAGCGGGATTGCTTACCCAAGTTGCGTCGCCCCATCATCTGCCAGCCTGAGCCAACAGGAGTTCGGGGCAGCACAGTTTATTCGGCTTGTGCGTTGGTCTACACGTCCGCTCGTACCCGCGACAGCCATTAGCAATGGATTACCGGGAACGCTGACGTTTTCGAGGCCAAGAAGGAAATTTTGGTTCGCCAGGCGGTGCTGTCGCGCCGTTGAATCAAGTTCTGCGTTTGCGGAGGCGAAAGATGGAACCGTTCTTTGAACAGCATCCGTGGGGTCTAATCGTCTTGGTCATTGTGACCGTCGAGGGCTGGCAGTTATTCAAGGCAACAGTGTCTGCGATTGTCCGCCGAGTGACGCGGTACTCGCACCGGTGAACGACTAATCTGGTCACCACTGCTGCCGGTACAGGCTTTAACCGGCAGGACTAGGAGAGATGTATGAGCTGGTTTCCAATCGGCCCCAACGCCGTGTTTGCCCCGCGTGATGGCAATTTCAAGCGGCTCTCGCGCAGGAATGAGTGGGGAAGGCAGGGACTCGTCGCGAACATCGCGATCGACCCCACGGACCCCGGAACAATTTACGTCGCCGAGCTGCCCACTTCAGGGGGCGCCTCCGCGTTTCGTACTCAAGACAATGGAAGCTCCTGGGTATCCATCTCAGATTTGCTGCACCAAACGAATCCCAACGTCACACCATCCTGTTTCGCGGTGAATCCCGCGAACCCAACGACCATTTACATGGGCGATTACTCCGGGAACGTGTACGTCTCGCCCGATCAAGGAAACACATGGCCGGCTTCAGCGAGCGTACCTGGCGGTGTGTTCAAGCTGATTGTCGATCCGCGAACAGCAGGCGATCTGGCGACGACTGTGATACTGGCAGCGAGTAGCTACGGCGTGTGGCGCTCGGCGGACGGCGGCAGCACCTGGACCAATGTGCTGCCGGGAGACATAAACTCGCTGGCGGCCTACATGCCGAGCAGTGGCAGCGACCAATACTACGCAGGCGTGTCACAGGCGGGCGTGTTCCATGCGACCAGCCCAAGCGGTACGTGGACCAACCTGAACAACCAGGGCATCGGATTGCCGGCCTTCGCTCCCGGGTCGCCACCGAATTTCACCAACGTGCTAGTGGACTACTGCCCGCTTAATCCAAACCGCGTGTACGCCTGGTTTGCCAATCCAAACCAAACAACTGGAATCTATTCCACTTCCGCGCCGTTAACTTCGTGGGCGCAAGTAGCGGCGGCGTCGCCCCCGAGTCCAAGTTATGGCTTCTATTCCTACCTAATGGCGGTAGCGCCGAACTCGCCGGGGGACGGCCTGAATGACATTCTGTTCTTCGGTGCGATCCCGTTGTTCCGATCGATAGATGGAGCACAAACCTGGACAAAGGATCAAACCGGCTTCCACGCCGATCAGCATGCGTTTGCCTTCTTTCCGGCAAATCCGCCTGCGGGAGTGATTCCGGCAATTTATATAGGATGCGATGGCGGCATCGCCATGAGCGATCAGTTTTGCGACCCCACCTTCGCCTTTGGTACAGCAGCCACGTATTTCGACGAGTTGGATGATTATTCGGACTTGGGCGTCTATCAAACCCTGAATCATGGGAAGCAGAGTAGCGCACTGTACCAATACAACAGCCACGCAAGCATCAGCGCGCTCGGCTATATCGGGTGCCAGGATACGGGCATCGGCGCGGGAGCCGGCGCTCTCGGCTGGCGAGGCATCGCGGACGCGGATGCCGGCTCCATTGCCATCGCTCAAGGATCGAGCGGCGTCGTGGTCTGGGGCAACCTTGGGGAATACTCGCCCGGGCCCGCGTTTCGAATCACGGTCTTCAATGATCAAGGCCAGTACACACCCGCTTACGGCCTCGCCACGCTGGGCTCCGGAGGGCCGTTGGTTTCCGGTCCCAGCAACTATGTCACGGGGTTGGATGGGAAATGTCTGGCGGGACTAGTCGTGCAAGATTCCAATCGTACCTTGAGCATTGCCATCACTGCGACAGGCGTGCAGGCCGCAACACCATCCTCGATGGCAAACATCGTGGCCGGTACGGTGCTGGCCATCGACAGCGGCCCCAATGCCGAGACGGTGGTGGTCATTTCAACCACGGCGACCACGTTCACGGCTGACTTCTCAAGGACCCACGCGGCCGGGGCGACGATTCAGTTGGTCCGGGCGTTTGTCGGGCGTATCGACCAGAGCGGCATTGCCTCGCAAATCAGCCAGGAGATGGGATTAAACGAGGCCTCGGTGAATATCATCTCCGCCCATCCCACGGATGCGAACATTTTATGTTGTGGTACGACCGATCAGCGCGTTTTTTCCACGAATAGCGGTTCTACGGCGAATGCCTCGACGGTCTGGAGCGAGGCGACCGGGAATAAGCCGCCCGGAATCCAGATGAGCTCGATTGACATTGACAATTCCGGAGACGTCTATGTGCTGTTGCAGTTCGCGGTGACCGTTGCGAGCTCCAAGCAGGCCGTGCCTACAACGACACCATTGTTTCTAATATCGTCCGGCAACTGGGTGGCGCAAAGCTGTTCCAATCTGCCGGCCGGCGGGTTCAACTATGGGCGTTTGCGCTCCGATCCGGTGCAGCCCAACACGCTTTATGCGAGCAACGGAGCGCGCGTGTATCAGCTCACGCTGAGCGCAGGAGTCTGGAACTGGCGGGATATCAGCGACAATCTTCCCGGGCAGTGGATTTACGATCTCTGGGTGGGCAACATCGGCAGCGGCACCGCGCCGAAGGTACTGCTGCGCGCCGGAATCCCCACGCGCGGGATCTGGGAGCGGGATGTCACGGCCGGCGCCAGCACCCCCGCAATCGCTCTCTACGTGAGGGACAACCTGCTGGATCAGGGCTGGCTCCCGCGATCTCCCGATGGCGTTCCGGATCCTTACAATCCCGGCGACCCCGGCTCGACGCTCTATCATTACATGTGCATGGATATCAAGGTCGATGCGCAGCAGCCTGGAACCGCATCCGTGGCGCCTTATTTCCAGACCGACCCAGAAACCCCACCCCCAATCACCGGAGTGATCTTCGATGAACTGGTCGACAACAGCCAGAATCTTCCCGGCGCTGACCAGGCAATGGTTCACGTACAAGTACACAACCGCAGCAACACGGCAGCCAGCGGAGTTTCGGTCTGGGCGATTTTCAGCAATGCGGGCGCCGGCTTGCAGGGCCTGAATGTCAGCCCTTCACACGGAAATGCCTTCAAGTTCTGGAGCCAGTTCACGGTCGCCGGGCAAATTATTCCGAATCTGCCAGGAGACAGTCCGTGGCACTCCGTGGGCACGCCACAAGTAATCTCAGGAATCACCGCGGCAATGCCGAAGGTGGTATCGTGGAATTGGATTGTTCCAACGCTGGCCTCCGGGGATCCGGGACACTACTGCATCGCGGTATTTCTTCATAGCGCCACCAGCCCCGTGAATGAAACCGGCATGGATGTGGACGTTATTACTCCGAGTAACCGCCAAGTGGGACAAAAAAATCTCCATATCGGGCCGCCCTTACCGCCCAGCGGGAGACCCGGGGATGGCGGCCCACAGGGCGGCGGCGTGCCCGCGCATCTGGGCCAGTTGGAATTCGTTGAATTCAACAATCCGACCGCTGCCGTGCGAGAAGCAAGCTTGGTCATCGACCTACGCGGATTGCCGCCGCAATTGTCGGTTGCCTTTCAGACCACTCATCTGGAAATCGCAGGTCCTTCGCAGTCGATTGCGGGTGTGGCCCGGATCCGCGGGGAAAATCCTGACGAATTCGTCCAGGAGGGCGACGAAAAGGAGTGCCGATGCTTTGAGAACCTGCAAAGGTTACTCGCGGGCCTGATGCGAATCTTCTGCAAGGGCGACGAGCACCACACGCTGCCTCCGTTCGAGCCAATCGTTTATGAAGCTGCGCCTTCCGCGCGAGTAGAGATAAAGCGCGTGCGCATTCCAGCGTACGGAACGATCACCGCCGCGATCAATGTGCGGAACACCGGAGAACTAAAAGCGGGCAGCGAATTCCAATTTCACGTGCAGCAGGTGGTAGGGGAATCCGTGATCGGCGGTAGCGTGTATGTTGTGCGGATCGCGGGCACCCCAGAATTAAGGCCCCCATTCTTCGCAGATTCCGTTGATGTTCGAAAGCCGTTCACCGAGGAGCAAGAAGGTGGCGAGCGGCAGAAGTATGTCCCGCCGTTTGCCCGGCAGATTGTGGCCGACCGGGAGAGCCTTCTAAAAAAGACCAGCGGAAGCTAATATCTCTGCGAGCGTGACACGAGCGCCGATGGGAACCCTGGGGCTGATTGTGGCGCCCAGGCCGCTCGTTACATCCTTAAGGCATGATTGATGACCAGCGCGTGTTGACTGTCTTTTGGCAGCGGCTTGCAACTCACAAATTACCCGGAATGGCCGCTGGTCCGACACATAGCTGTAATGGCCCACCATTGCGTAGGTCCGTGATCCGAGACCTCGCGGCCCAAAAGCTTTCCGCCTCTTCTAAGAGTTCGGCGTTGCCGCCGAGACCTTTTCCAATTGAACAACAATGTTCAGAAGCTCAGTGCGGCGAGGTTCCTCGCATAGTTGAGCGGCGGTTCGGCAATCATCGAGCGTGGTATCGAGTTTCCAGGCTGCGGGTCCGTCTTCTCTGACCCGATCGGCAAGCTCCTGGGCTTTTTCGACATCTCCAGCGTCAAACGCAGCGCCGAGGAGCGTGGGATTCAGCCATTCATCGTTTGAGTTCCGTGCGCGAGCGCGCTCGCAGGCGACGAGCGTAATAGACGCAGAGATGCGCGCCTTATCCTCATCACCCTTGCGATTACGCGTGCGATAGAGACGAGCCAGATTCGACGACGGATAGTAATCGTTGAGATCCAGTCTCATTCCGTTCTCGTACTCGGTTATCGCACGGCTAAGGTCCGCAGGATCTTTGGTGATAGTCCACTTCTTCTTGTAGCGTCCACCCAGCAAACCGCGACGTTCGGATGTGTCACCGCTGTTCTGGATGAGCTCTTTGAGAGCGCCGATAGCGTCGTCATGATTGCCGGATTTGGAAAGCGCGAGCGCACGCTGTTCTTTGACAAGGGGCGAGTTTCTTAGATCCGCGGGCAGTTTGTCGGCGAACTCCAGGGTGGTGTTCCAATCGGTGCAGTCACGGAGCGTGTAAAGCAATTCGATGGCTACAGCTTTCTGGATCGGGCCCCCGGTGTAGTAGCGGTCGCGAAGCTCGAGAGCCCGGGTGCGGCGTTGATCGCCAGTGGCAGAGCGCGCTGCGATGATTTCCGCCTGGAAGTTGGAGAGTTCCTCAACGCTCTTCTTGAAGGCTGTGGCGCGAGCCGGATCGAATTCGGGAAACTTGGGGAACACCTGGTAAAAGGGTGAGTCGCCCGCTGCCATGATGGGAATAGCAGTTTGAACGATCTTGATGATCTCGGCGGCGGTTTCCTCGGAAATCGATTCGGCCGGCAATGGGTAGCGAATCTGCCGCATCTGGTCGATATCAAAAAGCGCCTTCGACCATGCAGCCGCGGTCATAATGCATCCTTGCTTTTGGGCTGCGTGCCGTATGCCCACTTCGTAGTAGACATTGCCGTTGGGGATGGAAACGTCGGCGAGCACGAGATCCGAGATCGCAAGGCGTTCGATCATCTCGTTGATGATAAGTGCGCCGATATCTTCGTTGGCACGGACGGCCTCATAGCCCGCATTCTGGATAGCGGGACGCAGCGCCGCTTCCCAGAGACGATCGAAGTTGACCTTGTCGGGAGCTCCACTTCCCGCTGGAGCACCCGTGGGTTTGGTGCTGTACGGCATAACCATGAAGCAGATGGGTGGCATGGTAACCTCGGCAAAAGATTCTACTCTTCCCCCCTTACAGCCGTGCTCACACAGTGGAGATTTCCAGCATCGTCATCTTGCGTGACTTGGCCTCATGCAGGAAGTGAGCCGTAACATCATCGGGGCCGCGCGAGATTCCGTCCCATATCACCAGGGCTTCGGCGGGCACTCCCTTCTCGCGCGCCAGTTGCTGACCGCGATCGAGTAGCTTGAGATTGGTTTCCAAATACCCTTCCTGACCTTCGGGAAGTTTCAGGATCTCGACTTGGGCTGTCTTCAACACTTGGTCATAGAGTTCGCTCCAGTTTCCGGGACGGTCCGTCACGGAGGACTTTCGGAAGGTTTCCGGTCCCGAGGGCAAGAGCACGACCTGCTCGATGTGCATTTCGCCAGCAGCTTGCAGCAGGAGGAGATCGCCTCCGCAAGCAGCGGAACAAACTACCGCCTGCGCGTTTTCCTCACCTAGCAATCTCCTTATACGCCGGCTTACCTCGGAGACATTGGACGACGGAAAGCGCGGAACCTGCGCGTCCGGTGCATCGACACGCCGTCCGGCTTCGATGATGACCGGGCGTCCAGCAGATTTCCCCGAGGCTTGCAAGACCGACGTTTCGCTGGTCACTACTAATACCCCCAATCCGACGAGGAACTCTCTGCGATTCACGAACCCATGCATCTCCTGATTCGAGGTCCCCACTTGAAGTGCCGTGCTATGTAAAGGCGCGGCTGTTCCCGCAACCCATCAATCGCATCGACTGCGGGGCGGAAGAGAGTTATCATCCTTTGGCCTCCTCAAGCCGAGTCTCACACTGAACCGTATTATGCACTGTCGTGAATGAAAAGGAGATTCCATGCTTCTGCGTCCCAACGAATGGAAATCGCTGCGTAGCCGTTATGAAGGAGACAGGCCTCATAGAATGCTGGCGCTTGACGGAGGCGGGATACGCGGTCTGATCACCCTCGGCATCTTGAGCCAGATCGAGGAATTGATATACCAAAGGACCGGGCAGAAGCTCTGCGAGTATTTCGACTACATCGCCGGGACCAGTACGGGGGCGATCATCGCCGCAGGCCTGTCGCTGGGGAAGACCACAGCAGAACTGGTCGATTTTTATAGGTCTTCCGGAGAAGAAATGTTTTCGCCGTCGAGCCTGATGCGGAGGCTCAAGTGTCTCTACACCGCGGATCCGCTGCGCGCAAAACTCAAGGATGTGTTTGGCGAGAACACAACCCTGGCGGCGCCTCTGAGTGCCGGCCACCAAGGCCTGAAGTGCCTGCTTCTGGTGGTCACCAAGAACGTTACGACGGATTCCCCGTGGCCGATCAGCAGCAACCCGGACGCCAAATACAACGATCCGGCCAAAGACAACAACAACTTGAAGATTCCTCTCTGGCAGTTGGTTCGGGCCAGCACTGCCGCTCCGGTTTACTTCCCTCCCGAGATTCTGCAGTGGAACCCGAACGATACTTCGGAGACATTCGTTTTTGCCGATGGGGGCGTGACCCCCTACAACAATCCGGCATTCCTGCTCTACCGAATGGCGACCGAGCCCGCGTACCGGTTGAACTGGAAGACGGGAGAGAAGAACCTGCTGCTGATATCCGTGGGCACGGGAGCTGCCGAGTCGAAGGGAGCTACGGCTGCCGCGCCCAACAAGTACATCGTGTCCACCGTTGCCGACCTTCCCGGTGAACTCATGTACGGAATGTTGATCGACCAGGACATCAACTGCCGTACGGTGGGCCGCTGCACGTATGGAGCTCCGCTTGACAGCGAAATCCTCGATCTGGTGACACGACAGATACACGAAGGGATGACCACGGCCGAGCAATACCAGGCTCCCATGATTCCACTTTCGACAGACTTGGGGCGGCGTTTTTTGTACGCGCGCTATAACGCCGATCTTAGCGAGACCGGCCTGCGCAATTTGGGATTCCCGAACGTGGAGCCGAGCAACATCCAGAAGATGGATGCCGTCGAAAACATACCGACCTTGTTCAAGATCGGTAAGGCCGCTGGGGGCGCAGTGCAGGCAGCGCACTTTGGACCTTTTCTGGGTTAGTGGGCAACTGGAGCGTTGGTTCTCGGCGTTCGGAGCGTGTCGTGCCAGGGCCTCAAACTTCTAAGCTAGATGGTGAACTCGTTAGCCGTCCCACAGAGTGGGATAGGCTATGCCATTACGCAATGGCGGGGTCGATCTTGTCCGCGTCGACGCCGAGCTCCATCAAGGCACTCTGCGCACGTTGCCCGTCGACCTTGCCGTCACGCGCCAGCCTCGATAGCGCCGCCGCCGCGATTGACTCTGCATTGATCTCGAAGTGCTGCCGCAGGTGCTGGCGATTGTCGCTGCGTCCAAAGCCATCGGTGCCCAGGCTGATGAGCCGGTTGAGCAGCCATGGCGATAACTGGTCGGGCACGGCTTTCATGAAATCGGTGGCAGCGATGACGGGTCCATCGGCGCCCTCGAGCGCGGTGAGAATGTATGGCCACTTTTCCGTTTCGGCTGGATGGAGCCGATTCCAGCGCTCGACCGCGAGCGCGTCGCGGCGCAGTTCGTTGTAGCTGGTGACGCTCCAGACATTGGCGGGAACGCCATATTTGTCAGCAAGGATCCCCTGCGCCCGCAGCGCCTCGTTCAGAATCGAACCGCTGCCGAACAGTTGCACTACTGCCTCGCCCTCGGCGGGCCGATACTTGTAAATACCGCGCAGAATCCCATTCTCAACGCCCAGCGGCATTGCCGGCATCGCGTAGTCTTCGTTGTATAGCGTGATGTAGTAAAAGCGGTCTTCGCCTACCTGATACATTCGCCGTATGCCGTCCTGCACGATCACGGCAATTTCGTAGACATACGCGGGATCGTAGCTATGGCACGTCGGAACGGTGCTGGAGAGCACCAGACTGTGACCGTCCTGGTGCTGCAAGCCTTCACCGGCGAGGGTTGTGCGTCCGGCTGTGCCGCCCATCAGAAAGCCTTTGCCGCGCGAATCGGCAAACGCCCACACCATGTCCCCGATGCGCTGAAAGCCGAACATCGAGTAGTAGGTGAAGAAGGGAATCATCGGCACTTTGTAGTTGGCATAAGCCGTTCCCGCCGCGGTGAACGATGCCATCGATCCGGCTTCGGTGATGCCTTCTTCCAATATCTGCCCGTTCTTCTCCTCGCGGTAATAGAGCAGCATGTCCTGATCGTGTGGCTTGTAGAGCTGTCCCTGGCTGGCGTAAATTCCCACCTGCCGGATGATCGATTCCATACCGAAGGTGCGGCCTTCGTCAGGAATGATGGGAACGATCAGCTTCCCGATCTTAGGGTCCTTCAGCAGTTGCCGCAGCATGCTGACGAAGCCCATCGTCGTGGAAACAGCGCGGCCTTTCGATCCGGCGATCGACTCAGCAAAGTGATCGAGCGTAGGGGCTTCGAACTTGATGGCTGGAACTTCGCGGTACGGCATAAAGCCGCCAAGTTCCTTGCGGCGCTGCCGCATGTAAGTTATCTCGGGACTGTCGTCTGGCGGCCGATACAGCGAGCCATCGCGAGCAGCCTGCTGAGGAATGGGAATCGCAAAGCGCGAGCGAAATGCGATGAGCGCCTGATCGGCGAGCTTTTTCTCTTGATGAGTAGCGTTGCGGGCTTCCGCCGAACCGAGTCCGTAACCCTTCACTGTGTGGGCCAGAATGACCGTTGGGCCATTCTTGTTTTCCACGGCGCGCTTGTAGGCGTTATAAACCTTCTGCGGATCGTGACCGCCGCGGCTCAGGCGGTGCAATTCATCGTCGCTCATGTCAGCGACCATGGCCAGCAGCTCGGGGTATTTGCCAAAGAACTCGCGACGAATGTATTCGCCACCTTTGGCTTTATAGCTCTGGTACTCGCCGTCGACCGCCTCTTCCATCCGCTTCAGCAGGATGCCGGACTTGTCGCGGGCAAAGAGTTTGTCCCAATCCGAGCCCCAAACCAGCTTGATTACGTTCCAGCCGGCGCCGCGGAAGGCCGCTTCCAGTTCGTTGATGATCTTTCCGTTGCCGCGCACGGGTCCGTCGAGACGCTGAAGGTTGCAATTGATGACGAAGATCAAGTTGTCGAGCTTCTCGCGAGAGGCGAGGGTCAGCGAACCCATGGACTCCGGCTCGTCCGTTTCCCCGTCGCCCACGAACGCCCACACCTTGCGCGGCGTCGCCGGGATAATGCCACGGTTTTCCAGATACCGCATGAAACGCGCCTGATAAATAGCGTTCAGCGGCCCAATGCCCATCGACACCGTGGGGAAACGCCAGAAGTCAGGCAGCAGCCAAGGGTGCGGATAGGAGGGCAATCCTGGGGCGCCGCGCAGTTCGTGGCGGAAGTTCAGCACCTGTTCTTCGCTCAGGCGCCCTTCCAGATACGCGCGCGCATAAACTCCCGGAGAAGAGTGTCCCTGGAAGTAAATAAAATCGCCTGGCTGGTCGCCGTAGCGTGCATGAAAGAAATGATTGAAGCCAACTTCAAGCAGCGTAGCCAAGGACGAATAGGTCGAGATGTGACCGCCGATGCCGGGATCTTTCTTGTTCTGGCGATGCACCATCGCCATCGCATTCCAGCGGATCAGGCTCTTGATGCGGCGTTCCAGGTGGCGATCGCCGGGGTAAGGAACTTCGTCTTCGACGGGAATGGTATTGACGTAGGGCGTGTTCAGTTGGACGGGCACATTGACGCCCGACTCTCGCGCACGGTCCACCAGGGCCGAAAGTAATTGGCGCCCGCGTTGGCTTCCTTCGGCTTCGACCACCTGGTCGAACGCTTCAAGCCATTCGGCAACTTCCTCTTCGGTATCAATTTCCGGACTCGCCGGAAATTCGAGTATTCGATTCTGGATTTCTGCTGTAGCCACTGTTACCTCTATCGGTAATAAACGCTAGCATGTGAAGTTCGACGCCTAACCGCGGCAGCGCTATCGGCGCCTCGCAGGGCTATTCCGTTGTTAACGTCCCACAATAGTAAAGATGCACAGCAATGGCGGACCGCCTCTTCTTTCTCGGTTGCACCGGACAGGTCAAGCCTTGAGACCCGCGCAGTTGTCGAAGCCAGAGCGACTGTTTGCCCCGGCCGATCGACATCACGCAGCTTCAAACCCGTAGAGAGCGACGCCAGGCCACAGCAGGGAGGGTAAACGGTTGCGTTGCCAACCTCACCAACAGTGATTCAATTTTAGCAGACGAGAAGGTGCGGACGGTAAAGGTAAACCGAGGAGGCGAAGGATTCTTGGCTCCGGCGGCCAAACCAAAGCGCGCAGACGGGCTGCGCGTCTCTCAATCACCTCGAGTGGTCTTAATATCCCTGATTAATCCGTTGCCACACAGCCATGCCCGCAATGACGAGAATCAACACCGCAGAGGCCGCACCCAGGACGCGCACCCATGGCGTCACTTTCTTCATCCGGGCCTGAACCTGCTCTTGTTCTTCGCGGAGATTCTTACTGGAGTCGTCGAGAAATAATTGCTCGTCCTGGTGCATGCTGAGCGTGCTGCGATAGATGAGCAAAAGAATCAGCACGACGGTCAGTACTCCCCAGACAATCAGCAACATCGTCAGAGTCGACATTCGCCACCTCGGTCCAGACCGGTCCCGCACCTGATCGATTCCGTGGTACCCGCCAGGTTGGGGCCTCGCGCGCCCCTATTATAGCCTCGCCGATGTGGGGCGGGGCAACAATTTTCCGCTTCGGAAATGCCAGGATTTGGGATTGGCTGCATCGCGTCGGAGCCTGGCCGTCCAAAGCCTGGTGACGGATCTGCGACCGGACCCACCGGGCTCGCATCTATAACGAACAAGCGAGGAAATCCAGGTCTGGCCCGTAGACGCAGCCTGGTTTTGCTATAATCCCGCTAGCATTTTGGAGGAGAGAGGCATGGCAACCACGACCACTACACCGGCCACCACGGTCACACCAACCACGGATGTGAAACCACTCAACTTCACCGGCGCGGCGATCGCCAAGGTGAAAGAAATCATGGCGCAACAGAATCCTGTACCAGCGGGGCTGCGCGTCGGCGTGGTCGGCGGAGGCTGCTCCGGGTTCTCGTATTCGATGTCATTCGAGAATGGCGCGGGAATGATGGACAAGACATTCGACTTCGACGGCCTGAAGGTCTTCGTCGACGCGACCTCCATCATGTACCTGAAGGGCGTGAGCGTCGACTACATTGAAACGCTGGAAGCCGCCGGCTTCAAGTTCGACAATCCGAATGTAAAGAGCACCTGCGGCTGCGGCTCCTCGTTCAACGTATAAGCAAACGAAGATTTGCATCGTATCGCTCACTGACGCGAGGCCATTCCGTCAATCACGCTGTTAACTTTCGTCAAAGAGTGAGGGTTTTATGAAACGATGGTTTGCCAGTACGCTGTTCGCTGGACTCATGCTGTCGCTCGCTGTAGCAGCATCCCCTGCGGCGCAAGCTGCCCCGCAGTCGTCGATGGCGCAGAGCGCGACCAGCGCCGGGAAAACACACGGCACCTTTACTGTGGAGCTGACCAAATCCCTGGATGCAAAGAAGCTTAAGGTGGGCGACCCGGTCGAGGCCAAACTGACCGGTGGGATCACTCTGCCCAACGGCACGCCCGTTAACCGCGGGACGAGCGTAGTCGGCCATGTCACCGCAGCCACAGCCCGCTCCAAGGGCGGGTCGGACTCGACCTTGGGAATCGTCTTCGATAAGATTGCCCGCTCTGGCGGCGAAGACACGCCGATCAACGGCGTCGTCCAGGCTGTAGCACCGAATCCGGATGCGGACGTCACGACCAGCGGCGGCGGCGTAGGTTACACGGATCTGAAGCAAGCAACGGCTGCCCCGGCGGCGCCCGATACGCGCGGTGAGTCAACGCCGATTCTGAATGACCAGTCGCAAGGTGTGTTAGGGATGAAGGGCATGCAGCTCGGGCCACAAGGCGTGATCACTTCCAGCGGCAAAGACGTAAAACTCGATAGCGGTACGCGAATCTTACTCAACGTGACAATGTAACAGGCAGCCGAAGATGATTTTTGCGCGCCTGCCTGTTTGCCAGCCCCGTTCCGCCAAGAACGGGGTTGCGTCATTTTGAGGCCTCCGGCGGAGCGTTCGGCTGGTTCATTCCCTCGCGAAGCGTTTGGCCTGTCCGCAACAACGAATTGCTTCTGGCTGGGTTTCAAGAACCGGGTGCTGGTTCGCACCTATGCCAATGCGGAGGCACCTTGTACAATGTAGGTTCCGCTTGGCATTCTATTGCGGCTTGGCAAACCCACTTCGGGGAGTGTGGATGAAGTTTTTGCGCAAAACCGGCTTTCTGACATTGTCCGTTTTCATGTTACTGGCGTTGCCGGGTTGCGGCGATTACTACCGTCCGGTGGCCAACCCCATCGTCAGCCCGGGTGGACAGCCGCAGCCGAGTGGCCATTACGCCTGGGTACTGAACTTCAATCCCTCTGGTCAGGGAAGCACAACAGAAATCGATGTCTCAGGCGATAGCAATCTCGCCGTAAATACCATGGGCGCCGGCTCCATTGCGGAAGCGTTTCCGGCTGATTCTCTGGCCTTGTATGTGGCCAACAAAAGCAACGACAGCGTTAGCGAGTACTTGCCGATACTGGCGGGCGCCGTTACCACGATCAATCTGTTGCCGGGATCGCATCCGGTAGCCCTCGGCTCCGCCCAGAATACTGCCATGTACGTCGTCAACTCGGGCGCAAATTCGGCATGTCCCACTACCGGCTCGCTCAGCACCATCCACACCTCGAACCTTACCGTGACCAATACCACTTGCGTCGGTCTCAATCCAGTTGCCCTGGTGCAATCACCGAGCAATGGGTTCATCTATGTAGTAAATCAAGGCGACAGCACTGTTACGGTGTTTAACCCTGCCGGTCCGAGCGTCACCGGTACGGTGAACGTAGGTCCAAATCCCATATCTGTTACGGTGAGTGCGGATGGCAATTGGATTTTCGTTGTTACCCAAGGAGATGCCAAACACTCCCCCACGCTCGACATCATTTCCTCCGGCTCCACAACCATCGCGGGCACGGCGTCTTTGGGAGTGCAGCCGACATTCTCCATGGTCGACCCCAATTTCAATCGCCTGTATGTGGCCAACACCGGCGATAACACCGTCAGCGTCTTTGACGCAGCCAGCGTAGCCTCCGGTCCGCCGGCGACGATTCCGCTGCTGGCGACGGTTCCGGTTGGAACAACCCCAATTGGCGTGGCCGCTTTGCCGGATGGAAACGTCTTCTACGTAGCCAATGCCGGCTCCGACAGCGTTACCGTTGTTAGCGCCCACAGCTTCAGCGTGTTGACCACGGTGGCTCTCCCAACCGGCGCCAATCCGGTGTGGATAGCCTCCGAGCCAACGTCCAGCAAGATCTACGTTGCGGATAAAGGGACCACAGAGACCACGATCATCCAGACCGCCAACAACACCATCACACAGAACATGCCGGCGCCGTCGCAAATCATAAACTGCAATGTCTGCGCGCTGCAGCAGCCGGTCATGATCATCACGCAATGATGAGCGCGCAAGAGGACGGGATCCGTGCCGTCCTGATAATCGCTCGCATAGCCCCGGTCCCAAGCCGGGCAATCCGTCGTCTGCTAATCCATTCAATCTGAAGCTAAGTAAACATGAACTCCTTGGTGCGCAGCTCGCGAATGGTGTCGCGCAACTTGGCGGCCTGTTCGAATTCGAAGCGCTTGGCCGCTTCCCGCATGTCACTCTCCAGCTTCCCAATGTAAGTATCCAACTCCTCTTGCGAGTGGAACTCCGGCATGCCTTCGGCTTCATTGGTAAGGTCGGCATAGTCGGCGTTGGCCACGGCCACCAGCGTCATGTCGAGCGGCCGGATGATGCTCTCCGGCGTGATGCCATGTTCCTCGTTGTAGGCGCTTTGAATGGCCCGGCGCCGGTAGGTTTCATCGATCGCCTTCTTCATTGAGTCAGTCATGTTGTCGGCGTACAGAATGGCGCGGCCGTTCAAGTTGCGGGCGCAGCGGCCCATGGTCTGAATCAGCGATCCCGCCGAACGCAGAAAGCCTTCCTTGTCGGCATCGAGGATTGCCACCAGCGAGACCTCCGGCAGGTCGAGGCCTTCCCGCAACAGATTGATGCCGATCAGCACATCGAACTCGCCCTTGCGCAAATCGCGCAAGATCTTGATGCGCTCCAGCGTCTCGATTTCCGAATGCATGTAGCGGCAACGCACTCCGACCTCGCTGTAGTATTCGGCCAGGTCTTCCGACATGCGCTTGGTCAGCGTCGTAACCAGCACGCGCTCGTTCTTCTCGGCGCGGCTGCGGATTTCGTGCAGCAGGTCGTCGATCTGGCCTTTGACCGGCCGCACCTCTACTTCAGGATCGATCAGGCCAGTTGGCCGGATGATCTGCTCGACGACCACGCCGGCCGATTTCGTCAGCTCGTAAGGGCCGGGAGTTGCAGAGACATAAATCACCTGGTTGACGCGATGCTCGAACTCTTCGAAGGTCAGCGGTCGATTATCCAGGGCGCTGGGCAATCGGAAGCCGTACTCAATCAGGTTCTGTTTGCGTGAGCGGTCGCCATGCCACATTCCGTGGAGCTGCGGAACCGTCTGATGCGACTCGTCGATGAACAGCAGGTAGTCGCGCGGCACATAATCCAGCAGCGTCGGCGGCGGCTCGCCGGGCAGTCGGCCGGTGAAGTGGCGCGAATAGTTCTCGATGCCGTGACAGTAGCCCATCTCCTTGATCATCTCAAGATCGAAACGCGTGCGCTGGTGGACCCGCTGCGCCTCCACGATGCGTCCCTGCTTCTCCAGTTCAGCCTCCCACCACGCCAGCTCCTCCAGAATTGAAGTGACGGCGGCATTCTTACGCTCCGGCTTCATCACATAGTGCGTTTTGGGATAAATGGGAAGGCGCGAGTGCTTCTGCTTTACCGTTCCGAACAACGGATCGATTTGCGCCAGTGACTCAACTTCGTCGCCCCAGAGCTCGATGCGATAGGCGGCGTCGTCATAGGTAGGAAAAACTTCGATGATGTCGCCGCGTACGCGAAATGTTCCACGGCGAAACTCGCCGTCCGTGCGCTCGTAGAGAATTTCGACCAGCTTGCGAACGATCTCTTCGCGCTTGATCTTCTGTCCCTTCTCCAGGAACAGCAACATGCCGTAGTAAGCTTCCGGCGAGCCGAGTCCGTAAATGCAGCTCACCGAGGCGACGATGATGCAGTCGCGTCGCTCGAACAGCGACTTGGTTGCCGACAGGCGGAGCTTGTCGAGCTCGTCATTGACCGTCGCTTCCTTCTCGATGTAAACATCGCCCGCGGGAATGTAAGCTTCCGGCTGGTAATAGTCGTAGTAGGAGACAAAATACTCGACGGCATTATGCGGAAAAAAGGATTTGAACTCATGATAGAGCTGGGCCGCCAGCGTCTTGTTGTGCGCTAGAATCAGCGCCGGGCGGTTGACCTCCTCAATGACCTTGGCCATCGAGAACGTTTTGCCCGATCCGGTGACGCCCAGCAGGACCTGATGCTTGTCGCCGTCAAAGACGCCACGCGTCATTGACTGGATCGCGGGCCCCTGATCGCCCTGCGGTTTGTAAGAACTTACTAGCCGGAATTCCATGATAGTTGTGCCCGC
Organism: uncultured Acidobacteriaceae bacterium; assembly: GCA_963789245.1. GTDB lineage: Bacteria > Acidobacteriota > Terriglobia > Terriglobales > Acidobacteriaceae > Bog-257. The sequence goes on from CAWBKE010000006.1 coordinate 51,980, forward strand.
ACGAAGGGTTCGCGAACTGGTCGCGAGCCCTCACAGAAAGGAATTTCATCGAGTAGGCATCTCTTGATTATACGACCGGGTGGAGTGACGGCTGGGTTTTGGTTTGCTCAACTAAATGCTCTGAGCCGAGCGCCGCTGGCGCGACAAAGGTTAGCCCAGCCGTCCACGGCTGGATACCTGTCCCGCGGTACCGCCGCGGGTGACGTAACTTCGATTGTGTAAAAAGCGAGAGGGTGTAAGTTGGCTTTGGCCTCAGAAGCTAAAGCCCCTTTGGAAAGGAGACTTACACCCATGGCGAAGGTTACACCCATCACCGAGCACTTCCAACATTTCGTGAGCGAGCTGAAGGAGAGTTTTTGGGGCGACCTGCAGGGCGAGGTGCAGCAGAGTATGCGGCGGCTGTTCGAGCTGCTGTCGGAGCGGCAGCGCGACCTCTACATGGTGAGCCCGCGGCACAGCCGGCAGAAGCCGCGGCAGGATTATCGCAACGGTTATTACCAGCGTGATTTCGTGACCCGCTTCGGAACCTTACGGCTGCGCATCGCCCGCACCCGCAAGCGCGGCTTTCTGCCCGCGGTGCTGCAGAAGTTTCAGCGCCGGGCGGAAGAGGTGTCGCTGCTGATCCGGGAGGCGTTTCTGCGTGGCATCTCGACCCGGCAGGTGGGGCGGCTGGTGGCCATCCTGACCGGCGAAGCGGTGAGCCCGCAGACGGTGTCGCGGCTGACGCGCGAGCTGGACGAGGCGGTGCGGGCGTTTCATCAGGCACCCCTGCAGGACGAATGGGCCTACCTGTTTCTGGACGGTGTGAGCTTGCGCATGCGGCGCTCCAGCGGCCGGCAGCGGGTGCACATGCTGGTGGCCTATGGGGTGCGCCAGGACGGCACCCGGCAACTGCTGGCCTTTATGCGCAGCTCGGGCGAAAGCCAGACTGCCTGGGAAGGGCTGCTCCAGGATCTGTACCGGCGCGGGCTGCAAGGCGAGAACCTGCTGCTGATCGTCACCGATGGCTGTCCCGGACTGGCGGCGGCGATTGAGACGGTCTATCCGCGCGCCCTGCACCAGCGCTGCTGGGTACACAAGATGCGGAACATCCTGGAGAAAGTTCGTCGCCGCGACCACGACGCGATCAAAGCGGATGCCCAGGCCATTTATCGCGCCGACAGCCGCCGTCAGGCCGAAGCCGCCTTTCGCGCTTTCCGCCGCCGCTGGCAGTCGCTGTACGGCGCCCTGGTGCGGCAACTGGAGCGCGATCTGCCGCAGCTGCTGTCGTTCTTCAGCTTCCCCCGGCATCTGTGGAAGAAACTGCGGACGACCAATATCATCGAACGCTGTTTCGTGGAGGTGCGCCGGCGAACTCGTCCCATGGTGTGCTTTGTGAATGTGAAAAGCGTGGATCGCATCATCTACTCCATCTTCCAGAGATTCAATCTGGAATGGAAAACCCGCACCCTCCGTGTTTTTACACAAGCAGCTTGACGTCACCCGCCGCAGGACGGCTTTGTAAGATGCCTTAGCTGGTTTATCCTGTCCGCTCCCGATTGGGAACGGATCACGTTCACTTCAATCCCCAATTCATTTTCAATATAACTGTCGATGAGACTCCGCGAGCCTTGCTTCAGAATATCTCTGTGGCTATGAGCCTTAGCGTCCAACTTGTTCGGCAGCGGATGTTAGCTGGTAGCGCTACCGGGAATCGAACCCGGGTTTGAAGATTGAGAATCTTCCGTCCTAACCCCTAGACGATAGCGCCACTCTGGAAGGACACTGCATTATAACAACAAATCTCCAGCATTGATCGGGGTTCCACGTGCCGTCAGTGCGCTGCCTTTGACCGGCACAGCGTCCCTGCCGATCGCTCACCAGTGAAAACTCGAAGTTGCACACTACTCACGTGCCCGTGATGGTGCGATTGAAGCGCAATGGAATCGGCCCAATGCTTGAATTTGGGCTCAGCGCACAGGGTTACGTGCGGCAAACTGTTGCGCGCAACTTTCCGAAGTGCTAGTGTCGTTCGACATTGAGTCAGGGTATGACACGACAATCCCTGATATTCCGGGAATGAGGTCCGTGCAAGATTCAGCGATGAGACGATGGATTGCGATCGCGGTCCTGTTGTGCGCCCTGCTGGTGCCGCAAGCAACTCCCGCTCAGCAGGTACAATCCGCTCCCGCGCCGAATCCGCAAGCCGCGCCAGCCAAACCGGCTGCGCCGCAAGGGTCCTCTGCAACCCGGGGCAATCCCGATGCTAAAGTCTGGGTCAACACGAAGTCAGGGATTTATCACTGTCCCGGCACACATTGGTACGGGGCCACCAAATCGGGAGAGTACATGAAACAATCCGAAGCTCAGCAGAAGGGCTTTCGTCCTGCCTATTACCGGCCTTGCAAGGGCTTTAACTACCTTGACACACAAAGCGCGACGGGCTATGATCGCCCTTGCCGTGACAGGACGGCGGCTATTGTTCATCGCGATCTACGTCATTGTAGTTTGGACAGGGGAACAGGCCGCCTTTGCCAGTAATCAGATGCCTGTATTGGAAGCAGAACCTAAGCCAGTGTTTTCGATGGTAAACGTCTTCATAGTCCATCCTGCCATACCAGCAAAGGAGTTCCTTCTCGGCTATGAAGGCTTGGAAAAATCGCTGGCTAATCAGGGCCGCTCCCCCATTAGCGAAAGTTTCATTTGGGCCGATAACCGGGACGTGTTTAGCTGGCTCTTGGTACTTTATGGGGCACGGTTCGTTGATCTTTCCCTCACCGCCTTGCGACACGGTTCTTGTATTGAGTGCCGGTGTCTTGCCAGTGTTTTTGAAATCCAGAGTAAGCTCGAACGGTTCTCCCATCTTCATGACTTCTGGATTGGTTTTTCCGCTTCCGAGAGCCACCAACCACGCACGTTGGTCAAATCTAAACTGCTTAACGGTTTCGTTAAGGGTTCTTCTGGAAGATTCAGCTTGCCTTGCCGCAGCGTTAGTGGCGTCAGCCTGATCTTGCCAAAGATTCCACGAGACGAGAGTGTAAGCAATGACTGCGAGGATGCCGACGACCTCAAGGGGGCTTTTGATTGCAAACCACAGTTTTTCTATTACGCCGCGCTTGGGTTTTGTCTCTACGGTTATGGGTACATCAGTGCGAAGTGTGGTTGTCGTGGTGATTGGAGGATTAGCCTCATGGCGTTCCTGGTTGGCTTCCCGATGTGCTGTTATGGAGTCTTTGAGATCATCAATACTGTGGCTGAGGCGCACAGAATCATCGCGCCGTGATACCGCACATCTCGTAATCTCATCGCGCAAAGCCTCTACGGAGGCGAGGATTTTCTGTAATGGATATGGGAGGCGCATAATTGCAGACGATGAAACCTAAAGCAGAATACAAAGAAGGCCCGGAAGCAAGAGAAAACTTCGAGCGCACAATGAAGGCGCTATTTCGCGCTCCAAAGACCGAAAGCAGCAACCGGAAGCGGCAGCCCAAGAAGAGGGCTACCGCCCGCAAAGCACACGGCAAGAACGGGAGCTAAAACGGTTCCTCTTGCCCCGTCCCTGCCGCCGGATTGTGGAGCGCGTCCGCGTCCTTGCCTGTCAGTTGGGCGTAGGTGAGGCGGCGACCGCCCACTTGGGACATGACTAACTGGAAGCGGTCAGCGTTCGTGATCTTGTTGTCTTTCGTCGCACGGTTGTTATAGCGGAACACTTGCTCATCGAGGTAACGGTCAAGATGGAACGGTTCAACAGCAACGTAGGTTCCGCGAAGGGTACGCTTCAACAGCGACCAGAAGTTATCGAGTCCCTGCGTGTGAACCTGTTCGCGCACGTACTCTTGTGCGTGGTTCACGACTTCGTGAACAAACTCCTTGCTCAGATGGTCATAGCCCACGGCGGAATCGGTGTAGACCTGACTGCCGCGATGGACAGTGTTCAGAATCTCATTCTGCAACGTCTCACGCTTCACGTTCGGAATAACCTTCGTGCGAACCTGCCGCAGATTGCGGTCAAGCACGCCAAAAACAACCGTCTTGCCAAGATAGGCATCGCCGCGCATTTCCTGCCCGCGACGTTGTTTCAAAGCGTTTCGCCGGTTGCGGTGCATCTTGTACGGATTCGGCCCGACAAAGGTTTCATCGCTCTCTACCGGCCCGCTGTCGCTGCCGCCAAACTTCATAATGGAGTTGTTCTTCATGGCTTCACGTATACGGTGCATCATGAACCACGCGCACTTCTGGGATACCTTCAAGGTGCTGGCGATCTCGTAGCTACTGATGCCGTTCTTACAGCTACAGAGCATCCATACTGCGGTCATCCACTTGTCCAGAGTGATCGGCGAATCCTCGAAGATCGTCCCGACTTTGACGGTGAACTGTTTCTTGCAGCCCTTGCAGAACCACAGCAGCCGCGTCTTGATAAACGAGTGCTCCGTCCCGTCGCAGCGCGGGCAGGTAACGTTGCCGTCCAGCCAGCGCATATTGACGGTATAAACGAAGGCTCGCTCTGGGTCGGAGAAGTAAACTATTGCTTCTTGGAGGGTTACGGGAGGATTCATCGAACTGACCTCACAAGAAGAATATTAGATCAAATTGCTTTGTGTGTCAAGGTAATTAGTGCCCTTGCAAGTAGCAGTTTCTATTGAGCTTACGGGAAAATGTTCCACGTGGAACATTTTTTTGGACGATCAAAAAGCCGCTTTCTGCAGGGGTTGACAACCTGGATTCCCCGTAGCACAATCTCATTTGTAGGCGAATAAAAAGCGAAAGTAATTCCCCCGTCCGCTTCGCCCGCCTGAGGTCCCTCATGTCGTCGGTCGCCGTCACTCCGCCGAATATATTTGTCGCCGGCCCACGTTCCACCCTGCGTTCCCGTATCGAGTCGTCGCTCGGCGAGCAACTCTCTTCCACCCTGCTGCTTCGCGAACGCGCTGCTCCTTTGACTGTCTCGACCGGAATCACCACTCTCGACGCTCTTATCGGAGGCTTGCCGCGCGGGGCCCTCAGCGAGATTGCCGGGCCGGCTTCTTCCGGACGCACGAGCGTAATGCTGGCGACGCTCGCCGCTGCCACTCGCCGGCAAGAGGTGTGCGCGCTGGTGGATGCCAGCGACAGCTTCGATCCTGCTTCGGCGGCAGCAGCCGGTGTCGATCTGGAGCGGCTGTTGTGGGTGCGCTGCCATGAAAGCCTCACGCGCCAAGGCGCCAGCGTGAGGCCCCAATCTCCCACCCACGCTGGTTTTGCCTTCAGCGCGACGCTGGAACAGGTGTTGAAGGTGACCGATCTGCTTCTGCAGGGCGGTGGCTTCGGTGTGGTCGTGCTCGACCTGGGCGACATTCCCGTGGACAGTGCGCGCCGCGTGCCGCTTACGTCGTGGTTTCGCTTTCGCCGCGCGGTCGAGCCCACCACGACTGTGCTGCTGCTGATTGAACAGGAGCCGTGCGCCAGGACCTGTGCGTCGCTGGTGCTGCGATTGCAGCCAGAAGCAATCTTCGCGTCCAATTCGACTACTTTCCTGGACCCAGATCGGCTCGGACTAACATCGTCATCCCACAATGTGGGATTCGAAGATGCTGGCCCGCATATTCCGGAAAATAATGTTGTAGGCCATGCGGCACTATTTCGTGGAATGCGTTTTCGCGCCGAGGTAGTGCGCTCCTGGGCGCAGCGCAAACCGCCGCAATCGGATGGGGTCAGTTTTGAACTGCGCACTGCGTTGTAACAATCTGCGTCACGGTTTGCCACGTCAGTTGGATATGTTTGCCTGCATCTACATCCCCGATTTTCCGGTGGAAGCCATGGTTCGCGCTGAGCCATGGCTGCGCGATCGCGCGGTGGCTGTTCTGGAAGGCAAACCTCCTCTGGTGCGCGTAATTGCGCTGAATGACGAAGCTCGCCTGCTGGGAATGGAAATCGGCATGACCAAATTGCAGGCGGCTGTTTTCGCGGAGGTTTTGCCGTCGGAGACTGCGACAAAGGCAGTCCCACAGCGTGGTAGTAAGCGTGCGGATACCTCGTCGCATCCCAATCTGGCGATCTTGCGCCAACACTCGCCCCAGCAGGAGATTTCGGCCCACGCCGCGCTGCTCGATGTTGCCCACGCTTTTACTCCACGCGTGGAAGACACCGCTCCGGACACGCTGTTGCTTGATCTCGAGGGCCTGGATCGCCTGTACGGTGCGCCTTCAAGGATGGCCGGCGATTTGGCGGCGCGTGTGCTGGCCGTCGGAATGGAAGCCAACGTCGCGGTGGCCGCTAATCCGGATGCCGCAATGCATGCGGCGCGAGGGTTCAACGGGATGACGGTTATTCCGCGCGGCAAGGAAGCGCAGCGCTTGGGCGTGCTGCCATTGCAGGTGCTGCTGGATGCGTTCGAAATTTCTTCGCAGAACAAGGCAGGCGGAAAAGCGTCCGAGCGCGGACGGGAAAAGCTGCGGGAGCAGATGCTGGGGACATTGGAACGTTGGGGAGTCCGCGATTTTCGTACCTTGGCGCTGTTGCCGGAGCATGCCTTGTCCTCGCGATTGGGTGAATCAGGAGCGCAGTTGCGGCGACTGGCCCGCGGCGAGGGTACGCGCACCCTCGTATTGTGTGAGTCCCCGTCACAATTTGAGGAGGCGATGGAGCTGGAATCTTCGGTTGAAACCATTGAGTCTTTGTCGTTTGTACTGAACCGGCTGTTGGAACAATTGTGTGCGCGGCTGGAGGCCAGAGCTCTTGCTGTCCATGAACTGCATCTGCGTTTGCAATTGGAGCACCGGATTGGCGACGAAGAGGCCACAACAGTCCAGGAACTCATCGCCCCTGCTGGCTCCCACAATGTGGTATCCAAAGCAATCTTCGAACGCGCCCTGCGTCTGCCCGTGGCCATGCGCGATTCCAAAATATTTTTAAAGCTGCTGCAACTGGAACTGGCGGAGCATTTGCCCGGCGCTCCCGTCAATAAAATATGGATAACAGCCGTGCCCGCGCCGCCTCGTTCGGCACAGCGCGGGCTATTTCTGCCGATTACCCCTGAAGCCGAGAAGCTGGAAATCACGCTGGCCCGGATCAACGCTGTGGTCGGCGGACGCCGGGCAGGCATTGCGCGGTTGCTCGATAGTCATCGACCAGACAGTTTCCGTATGGACCGTTTCACGATCGCGACAGACAATATAAAACACACCATTTGTCCTACATCGTGGGACACCAATGCTCGTATGCCTTTGGCTATGCGGCTTCTCCGTCCGGCGTGCCGGCTTCGTGTCTGTTTAACGGATGGACGGCCTAACCGCCTTGTCATGGAATCCAAACAGAAAGGTCGGGAAGAGCTGCAAGGACAAGTGGTGTGGTCGGCTGGACCCTGGCGATCCTCCGGCGACTGGTGGACGGAAAACGCAAAACAATGTATGGAAGACAACGCGAATTCTCTGCAGGCCGGTCCGTGGGACCGCGAAGAATGGGACATAGCGCTTGTCGATAACGACGGGAATGAAGCGGGCGGCAACATTGCACTCTATCGCATTTATCGCGATCTGGCGACGAACAGGTGGTTTGCTGATGCCAGCTACGACTGAGATGCACCACCGGAGACACGGAAGTACCCTTTCGGGGGCTGAGGAGATTGTGTCGCCGCTCCGCGGCTCAGTTCAATTTTCCACTTTACCCGGCGCTCACGCGCCGGGCTAACTGCACTGCCGCCGCTGCGCGACTGGTGCGATCGGTTTGTTCCGACAACTGGCTACGACTGACAACCGATGTATATCGAGCTTCACGCCCGCTCTGCCTTCAGCTTTCTCGAAGGCGCTTCGGTTCCCGAGGAACTGGCGGGCGTATGCGCCCAACAGCAGATGCCGGCGATGGCCTTGCTTGACCGCGATGGCGTTTACGGCGCGCCGCGTTTTTATCTGGCAGCGAAGAAGCTGAAGCTCAAGGCCCATATCGGCGCGGAGATCACTTCGCTGCTAGCTTGCCCGGAGCCAAGCAAACTGACCATCCCGCGTCTTCCTCTGCTCTGCGCCTCGCGCGAAGGCTACCAAAATCTTTGCCGGCTGATTACTCGCACCAAGCTGCGTGCTCCAAAATATCCAGTCAATGTGCCACGTAGTAAGACTCCCACAGACAACGAGGAAGCGTCTGTTTTGCAATCCCAGGCGGCGGCCTCAGTTGCCGATCTTGCCGAGTATGCCACTGGGCTGATTTGCCTGACCGGAGGCGATGAAGGCCCGCTGGCTCACGCGCTCGGACGCGGTGGCATGGAAGCGGGCCGCAAGCTACTCGAACAACTCATCGCGATCTACGGCAGCGGAAATGTCTACGTAGAATTGCAGCGTCACTACAATCGCGCGCAGGAGGCGCGCAATCAGGCGGCAATTGAGTTGGCGCGCAGTTTGCATTTGCCGTTGCTGGCAACCCATGGCGCGCAATATGCCAAGCCTGACGAGCGCCAGATCCTGGATGTTTTCACCTGCATTCGCAATCACCACACACTTGATACGGCTGGACGTTTGCTGGCGCGCAACGCCGAGCGCTATATCAAATCGCCAGCGGAGATGGTGCGACTGTTCGCCGACTTGCCCGAGGCCACGGCGAATACGGTCGAGCTGTCATCACGTCTCGACTTCACGCTGAATGAACTTGGCTATGCATTTCCACGATATCCCGTCTCCGAAGGCGAGACCATGGACACGTTCCTGCGGGCGCGCACCATGGAAGGCGCTCGTGGTCGCTATGTGCGTCCTGGCCAGAGCGAGTTGTGGCAGCGGGCGCAACGCCAGATCGAACGCGAACTCGCGCTGATCGAAAAGCTCAAGCTGGCGGGCTACTTCCTTATTGTGTGGGACATCGTTCGCCACTGTCGCGAACAAGGGATTCTGGTGCAGGGGCGCGGCTCGGCCGCCAACAGCGCGGTCTGCTACTCGCTCGGCATCACCGCGGTCGATCCCGTCGGCATGGATTTGTTGTTCGAACGTTTTTTGTCGGAAGAGCGCGGGGAGTGGCCGGACATCGATCTCGATCTGCCCAGTGGCGAGCAGCGCGAGCGCGCTATCCAGTATGTCTATCAGCGTTATGGCAAGCTGGGCGCGGCGATGACGGCCAACGTTATTACCTATCGCGGGCGTTCGGCGGCGCGTGAGGTCGGCAAGGCGCTCAGCTTCGATGGCGAGACCCTCGATCGCCTCGCGGCTCTGGTGAGTTCGTGGGAGTACAAAGATCCGGGCGACACTTTGGAGCGCCAGTTTCGCGATGCGGGATTCGATCTGCGGCATCCGCGCATTCGCAAGTTTTTCGAGCTGTGTGTGGCCGTGCAGGATTTGCCGCGCCACCTGGGACAGCACTCCGGCGGCATGGTTATTTGCCAGGGACAACTGGATTCCATCGTCCCACTGGAACCGGCCACCATGCCGGGCCGCGTGGTGGTGCAGTGGGACAAGGAAGATTGCGCCGACCTGGGCATCGTCAAAGTTGACTTGCTGGGATTGGGGATGATGGCCGCGCTGGAAGAGTCCATCACGCTCATCCGCAATCATTATCGGGAAGAGGTCGATCTGGCAAAGCTGCCGGCGGATGATCCCACAGTGTATGACGCATTGCAGAAGGCCGACACGGTCGGCATGTTCCAGATTGAGAGCCGGGCGCAGATGTCGTGTCTTCCCCGGCTGCATCCGACGCACTTCTACGACATTGTGGTACAAGTCGCCATCATCCGGCCCGGGCCGATTGTGGGACAGATGGTCAATCCTTTTCTGATGCGGCGGCAGGGACGGCAAGCCGTTGTTTATCCGCATCCTTCGCTGGAGCCGGTGCTGGCGCGCACATTAGGCGTGCCGCTTTTTCAGGAGCAATTGCTGCGCATGGCAATGATTACTGCCGGATTCAGCGGCGGCGAAGCGGAAGAACTGCGACGGGCTTTCGGCTTTAAACGCAGCGAGCGGCGCATGGGCGATATCGAAGTGAAACTGCGCGAAGGCATGCAGCGCAACGGCATATCGCCTGAGGCGCAGGAGCAGATCATTTCTTCCATCACTTCCTTCGCGCTGTATGGATTTCCCGAGTCGCATGCCGCCAGCTTTGCGCTGATTGCCTATGCCAGCGCTTATCTTAAGTGCCATTATCTGGCCGCATTCACGGCCGCCCTGCTCAACAATCAGCCGATGGGGTTCTATAGTCCTGCAACCATTGTAAAAGATGCACAGCGTCATGGGCTGCGGGTAAAGCCAGTGGACATCACCTGTTCGGATTGGCTGTGCACTTTAGAACCAGAAGAAAATACCACAATGTGGGATCGCCAAACATTTTCAACCGGGGCTAAGGCCCAAGATCTTATACAAGATCTCGACGCGGGCCTGAAGGCCCGCTCTACCTGTTTCGCGCTTCGTATGGGCTTTCGTTATGCCAGGGGATTGCGCGAAGAGACAGCGCGAGCGATCCTTCGCGAGCGCGATAGGCGGCCGTTCGAGTCGATTGCCGATCTGGCCTACCGCGTTCCCGAGTTGCGCCGCAATGAGCTGGTGTTGCTGGCTTCGATTGGAGCGCTGAATTCGATTGGAGTGCAGGACGAGGAAAAGCAGATCCCTCGCGAGCTGAAGCCCGCTCGTGATGACAAACATAAAATAAGTCCTTACGGAACCGAGGCGCCGCAGGGGCTAAGGCCCGGAATCAAGACGACGGATTTCGGCACGGCTAAAGGCCGTGCCCTTTCAAAGCAGGGCCTTTCAAAACAAGGCTTTTCAGAACAGGGCTTTTCAGAACAGGGCTCTGGCAAAGCAGCCAGCAAGCAGCGGCTGCATCGTCGCGATGCGCTGTGGCAGGTGGAGCGCGCCGCACGATTCGCCGGCCCGCTGCTGGAGAGCATTCCGGAAAACGATGAAGCATCACCGCTGGCGCAGATGACGCCCGAGGAGCGACTGGTGGCCGATTTCCACGGCACGGGGCTTACGGTTGGCCCGCATCCCATGGCTTATCGGCGGGCGGATTTGCGGCGGGCCGGCGTGCTCTCAGCGCAGGAGTTGGCGCAGGTTCCTCACGGCCGGTATGTGCGAACGGCGGGATGCATCATCGCGCGGCAGCGGCCGGGTACAGCGAAGGGATTTGTCTTTCTCAGTCTGGAAGATGAAACCGGCATCGGCAACGCGATCATCGCGCCCGACATTCTTGAGCGAAACCGCCTGGTGATTTTGTCGGAGAAATTTTTGTTGCTGGAGGGCGAATTGCAAAATCAGGAGGGCGTGGTCTCGGTGCGTGTGGAGCGGGTCGCGCCCATGCGCGAAGCCTACGCAGCCGATACGATCGACGTCACCGATGCCGCAGTGCGCTCGCACGATTTTCATTAGGGAAACTCCGATCAAGTCATTTCGAAGTCCCTCAGCCGCTAAAGCCGCAATGATTTTGCCGGTCCCGTGAGCGCGTGTGGACCGTGTCGCCGCCCCGCGGCTCGGACTCTTTTCCGACTTCACTTGGCGCTTACGCGCCGGGCTAACATCATTTCGTCGCTGCGCGGCTAGACTACAGCCACTTCCGATGCTTCGCGTTCCACCGCAATCTGATAGGTCGAGTTCTCACGCAGACTCTTCAGGCCGCGAGGGATCTGCTTTTCTCCTTCCTGCGCTGCGTCTTTAAGCTCCGGAGGGACCGTCGCGCGACTAATCCACCTCCCGCCTGCGTACAATAGGCGTTCGAACTTCACTCGAGGACTCTTGGATCCTGTTACTCATCTTCTGACCGGCGCATGTATGGGGCGCTCGGGCTTCAATCGCAAGACAAGGCTGGCCACCGTAACCATGGTCCTGGCGGCTGAGGCCGCTGACATTGATGTGCTCTGGGAGTTCAAAGGCTCCATCGCCGGACTACAGCACCATCGCGGCATCACCCACAGCTTCGTTGGCGTGCCATTTATTGCGGCTGCGGTGCTGGGCTTGGTGTATCTGGGACACCGCATCAGGAGTCGCGGAAGGCTGGCAGAGACGAACCCATCCGCTCCGCGATCGAAGCCGCCCCTGCGCTGGGGCTATCTGTATTTCTGCGCGGTGCTGGCCGCGCTCAGCCATCTGCTGCTCGACTACACCACGGCGTACGGCATCCGGCTCTTCGAGCCGTTCAACTACCGCTGGTATTCCTGGGACATCGTTTACATCGTCGAGCCGCTGATGCTGCTGGCATTGGTCGCAGGTTTGGTATTACCCGCGTTTCTTGGGCTTATCAGCCAGGAGGTGGGCGCCCGTAGCAAAGGTCCGCGTGGCCGCGTTGGAGCAATTGCCGCTTTGGTCTGCGTAGTTCTGATCTGGGGCGTTCGCGATTACCAGCACCGCCGCGCGCTCACTGCGATGAACTCGTTCCTCTATCACGGCGCCGAGCCCAAGCGGCTGGCTGCTTATCCTTACATGATCGATCCGTTTCGCTGGCACGGCGTGGTGGAGACCGCGGACTTCTTCGAAACCACTCCCGTAAATTCGCTGGCGCCCGAAGTCGATTCGGAGGCGGGAATCGTGTATTACAAGCCGCCGGAGACGGATGTCACTCTCGCAGCCAAGGAGTCGTACCTCGGGCGAGTCTATCTTGACTGGGCGGTATTCCCTTTTGTGCGGCAGGGAAAGCTTGAGGACGATCAGGGCGGATATCTGGTGGAATTTCAGGACCTGCGCTACACCTATCCTTCCATGACAATCACGCGTCGGGCGCCGCTCGGCGGCTTTGTCTTGCTCAGCCTAGATCTCCGTGTGCTGCAGCAGGGCATGAATTCCAGCAAATCGCCGTCCGGAGTGAGCCAGGAGTCGCCAGCCAGGCGGCAATAGCCAGGGTAGAGCTGGCCTTCAGGCCGGCGTCTGAGCCTTTTTCTCTCGTCTTGAGCCGCGTAGCGGCGACACACGGTTATGACGCAGACACGTTCGGCACGCCTGAACGCGTTGCGGAAAAAGTCGAGGCAGAACCCAATGCCGCCGGCTGAAGCCGGCTCAGGACAAGAAAGAAAGGGCTTAGACGCTGGCCTGAAGGCCAGCTCTACCTGAATTTTCATCGCGCCGTGACTTACTCGGACCTGCCCGCCTTTGTCCGCCGCGAGCGCTGTTTGCGCAGCCGCCACGTCCACCAGCCAATCAGCGCTCCCGCCGCGACGGCGGCAATCACGTATCGCAAATGGTTGTGCACTGCGCTGCCCACAAAGCCGAGGATTTGCGGGCCGTAGCGGATCACGATCAGCGAAATCAGCGAGAAGCGCAGCAGCCTGCCGAAGAAAATTGCGGCCAGAAAATGGGTAAATCTCATCTCGGCAACGCCCGCGGACAGGACAAACAATTTGAATGGCGTCGGCGGCGGCAGCATGGCCGGAAACATGACCGCCCAGAACTCGTGGCGCTCGAATGACGCTTTGATCTTGTTGAAGCGCTTTTCGCCGATGCGCTTGACCAGCAGCACTTCGCCGCCTTTGTAGCCAATCAGGTAGATCACGATGCTGCCCAGCGCCGAGCCGGCCGCCGCCATCGCCGCGTACAGCAGGAAGCGCTTGGGATCGGCGTAGGCGTAGCCGGCCACGATGGCATCCAGCGGCATGCCCCATAGGGCCGCGTCCACGGCGGCGAAGCCGGCGACGCCCCAGATGCCCAGCGGCTTCAGCAGCGCCAGAATCAGCAGCGTCCATTTGTTGAGGAGATGTTTCAAGGCAGTGGTCAGTGGCTAGTGGTCAGTGGCTAGTTTTCAGCTCTCAGCCGTCAGCTTAAGTCTTATTCGAGATGGCTCCTCAATTCTACGCGACAGCGGCTTGCCCCTCGCCAGAACGACCAGTATCACCTCGTGATTTTACTGACCACTAGCCACTGGCCACTAGCCACTGCATAATTGCTCCATGCCCGCCGCCAAAGACCTGCAGCGCCGGATCGACGCCCTGCGCGACCAGATTCGCTACCACGAGCATCGCTATTACGTGCTCGACTCGCCCGAGATCAGTGACGCTGAATTCGATCGCCTGATGGACGAGCTGATCGATCTGGAATCCAAGCACCCCGAGCTGATTACGCCTGACTCTCCCACGCAGCGCGTCGGCGGCCAGGTCAGCGGTCAGTTTGCCAGCGTGCGGCATTCCACTCCCATGCTCTCGCTCGCCAAAACCACCAGCGAGTCCGAGCTGCGCGACTGGGAGCGCCGCATCTACGACCTCACCGGAGTGACCAAGGTCGATTACGTTTGCGAGTTGAAGCTTGACGGCATGTCGATGGCCTTGCGCTTCCAGTCCGGCCAACTCGCGCTGGGCATCACACGCGGCAACGGCACGGAAGGCGAGGATGTCACTGCCAACGTTCGCACCATCCGCAGCATTCCCCTCAACATCTCGCCCAAGCATCTGAAGGAAGCAGGCCTGCCGCCCGCGTTCGAAGTGCGCGGCGAACTGCTAATACCCACCGCGTCTTTCACCCGCATGAACGAAGAGCAGGAGCAGAAGGGCCTTCCCAAGTTCGCCAATCCGCGCAACGCCACCGGCGGCACCGTCCGCCAGCTTGACCCGCGGATCACGGCCTCGCGCCGCCTGGACTTCTTCGCCTACGGTCTGCTGGTCGACGGCCACACCATCTTCGACCGCCATTCCGCAGCGTTGAAGGCGCTTGAAACCGCGGGCTTCAAGGTGAATCCTAATCATCGCCTGGTGCATAGCATTGATGAAGTGTGGAAGTTCATCACCGAGTGGGAAGCCGAGCGCGACTCGCTCCCGTACGAGACCGACGGCATCGTGGTCAAGGTCGATCGCATCGCGCTGCAGCAGGAACTCGGCTTCACCGGCAAGGCGCCGCGCTGGGCCATCGCCTTCAAGTACGCGGCGCACTCCGCGGAGACGCAAATCGAAGACATCGTTCCCCAGGTCGGACGCACCGGAAAACTGACGCCGGTCGCGTGGCTGAAGCCCGTTGTGATCGGCGGCACCACCGTCACCCGCGCCACCCTGCACAACATGGATGAGATCGACCGCCTGGGCGTTCGCATTGGCGATTGGGTGCTGGTGGAGCGCGGCGGCGACGTGATTCCCAAAGTCGTCAAAGTAGTCAAGAGTCCGAAAGACGCGCGCGAGTTTCACATGCCTAAGCGTTGTCCCGTGTGCGGCGGGCACGTCGTCCGCGCCGAGGGCGAAGCCGACCACCGCTGCGTGAATGCGAACTGTCCGGCCAAACTACGCGAGACCATTCGCCACTTCGCTTCGCGCGGCGTGATGAACATCGAGGGCATGGGCGACGCGCTGGTCAATCAACTGGTCGAGACCGGCATGGTGAAAAATGTTGCCGACATCTACAACCTCACCGAAGAGAATCTGCTGAAGCTAGAACGCATGGGCAAGAAGTCGGCAGAAAACATTCTTAGCGAAATCAAGAAGTCAAAAGAAGCCCCGCTGGAGCGCGTGATCTACGGGCTGGGGATCCGTTTTGTCGGCGAACGCACGGCGCAATTTCTTGCGGAACATTTTGGTTCGATGGATGCGCTGATGAGCGCCAGCGAAGAAGAATTGCAAGAGGTGAATGAAATCGGGCCACGCGTATCGGCCGCGATTCGTGAATTCTTCGACGAGCCGAAGAACGTTGCGTTAGTCGAACGGCTAGAGAAGGCTGGCCTCAAGTTTACCGGCCAGAAGAAGCAGCGGGGCACGACGCTCGCCGGCAAGACATTCGTTCTCACCGGAACGCTGCTGCGCTATTCGCGCGAGGAAGCCAAGAAGCTGATCGAAGACGCCGGCGGCAAAGTAGTGGGCTCGGTGAGCAAGAAGACGGATTACGTGGTCGCCGGCGACGAGGCCGGCTCGAAGCTCGACAAAGCGCGGGAGCTAGGCGTTGCGGTGATCGGGGAAAAAGAGATGGAAGAGCTGGTGAAAAGCTAGGTGTAATTCGTTGCGCGCCTTCATCCATGTGTCATCCCGACCAAGGGCTTCAGAGACTGTGTCGCGACCGGTGTCGCCGCTCCGCGGCTCACGTTTTGTCCCACTTTGAGCGTGGGCTGACGCCCACGCCTAACCCCATCTCGCCGCTGCGCGGCTAGTTTGGTCGGTTGTTCGTGCCGTTTGTTCCACCAGAAAATTTGTTTTCCGGTCGTGACACAGTCTCTTCAGCCCGCGAGGAGGGACCTGCTTTCCCAGCCGTGAACGGCTGGGCTAACCCGTGTCGCGCCTCCGGCGCTGCCTCCTGCGCCGATTGCCGTATTCCTTTACTTCAAGGCGAAACAGCAGCTCCCTCCACGCGGGCCCTTGGTCGGGATGACACGTTCTGAGTCGGGATGACACGTTCTGAAAGAGGTCGGCAACTCTGCATCGCACTATCACGACACGAGATACGTATTTCGCTCGTCTTCCTGTGCTGCGATACCTTCTGGCAATCGTCCGCCGTTGTAGTCGGCCATGCGGTTCTTCCACTTCAGGAACTCGGTGATGGTTTGCGGCTCGATGCGCACTTCGACGCGGCGCAGGCTGGCCAGCAGCAGGTTCATCTCTTTCATCATTCCGATCGGACTTCGGAGATCGACCTTGCCGGGCTTCACAACAAGTTCCACTTCGCGGCCTTTGCATTCCAACAATCCCCAGTGCTTCGGCAACTCTTCGCGCGCGATCATGCCCGTGGGCGCGCAGTACAAACGCCTGCTCCCCAAGGCATCTTCTGGCTGCAAGCGAAACGGTTTGATGGCGTCGGCCAGGAAATCGGCGCGCGAGGCTTTGCACTCGACCAGCACGGATTGGCAGGACGCCTTCCATCCGATTACGTCGGGGACTTCGCCGGTCGAGCAATACTGCTCGGAGAGGACGATGCCGCATCCATAGCGGCAACGCAGCCAGTCGGCTGCGCGGGCGACCAGTTGCGCGTGTTTCGTCTCCGAGGATGTTTTGGGCACGAGTATGTTGTAGCGCGAAATGCGCAGGTTGAGGAGTGTTAAGCCAGTGCCGCGGGCGCTTCTTAGAATCGGGTAGAGCTGAACCAAGGGTGGAGCACGCCTTCGGGCGTGCATGCCTGAGCGGCGAAATGTGTTCGGCTTTAGCCGCTGAGGTAACTTCTGAGTGATCTAACCTCAGCGGCTGAAGCCGGTTTCGTGGCTTCCTTCTCTTTCTGCACGCCTTGAAGGCGTGCTCCACCCATGGCGGCCGCCTGAAGGCTGGCTCTACCAGTCGGCCCCAATCGAATTTCGTGTAATATCGAAGATTCGCATGGCTTGGATGATTGAAGCTGAGAACGTTCGCAAGACTTACCGCATCGGCAAAGTGGACGTGCAGGCTTTGCGCGGCATTTCGTTGCAAATCGAAAAAGGTGAGTTCGTTACCATTGTCGGCCCCTCGGGCAGCGGCAAATCGACCCTGTTTTACATTCTCGGCGGGCTGACCCATGCGGACTCCGGCCGGGTGCTGATCGATGGTGTCGATTTCACGGCGATGTCGGATTCCGGCCGCACCCGCTTGCGGCGGTCGAAGATCGGTTTCGTCTTCCAGAAGTTCAATCTGCTGCCTACGCTGACGGCGGAAGGCAACATCGAAATCGCGCGCGATATCTCGGGCCACCACGCCGCCGGCGGCCGCGAGCACATCGAGCGCATCACCGGACTGCTGGGGATCGATCAGCGACTGGAGCATCGGCCTTCGGAGATGAGCGGCGGCGAGCAGCAACGCGTGGCGCTGGCTCGCGCTCTGGTGAACCAGCCGGCCATCGTGCTCGCCGACGAGCCCACCGGCAACCTGGACTCCGAGAATTCGGAGATTGTGTTGAAGATGCTGCGCCGGTCAAACCAGGAGTTGGGACAGACCGTGTTGATGATCACGCACAATCCCGAGGCCGCAACTTACGGCGACCGAATCATTCACATGCGCGACGGCTCGATTGTGCCGCCGGAAAAAGATCCGCAATGGAGTCACGCCCATGACTGAAGACATGCGCACGCCGATCCTGCCGGGTAAAGGCGCGTCCGACTACGAGCGCTACCTGCGCACCGACGAGCTGCTGGCGCTGCAGAAGCCGGCGGAGGAGATGCTGCATCCCGACGAGCTGACCTTCCAGGTAACGCATCAGGCTTCGGAGCTGCTGATGAAGGGCGCGGCGTGGGAGCTGGACCGGGCGCGGCACTACATCCTGGACGGCGATTACAAAAATGCCGCGCGGCTGCTGCGGCGCGCCAACAAGATGCTGGTGCATCCGCTGCGCATGCTGGCGCTGCTGGAAACGATCACGCCGTACGAGTATCACGTTATCCGCGCAGGGTTGGGACATGGCAGCGGGCTGGATTCGCCGGGATTTCTTGCGCTGCTGCACATTGCGCCGCGCCTGGGCGAGGCGTTCTTCGAGCAGGTGAAGAAGGCCGGTCTGACGTTAGAGGACCTCTATCGGCGGCACCAGGAGTTTTTCGAGCTGCACGAAGTTGCCGAGGAGTTGCTCGACTACGACGAGCAGATCCAGCTCTTCCGCTATGCGCATTTGAAACTGGCGCAGCGAATCATTGGCGGCGGCGTGGTTGGGACGATGGGAACGCCAGTGGAAGTGCTAAAACAACGCATGGAATTTCCGCTGTATCGAGCGCTGTGGGACGTGCGCAATGAGATCACGTCACACGTTAATGCAGAAAATGCGACCGGGCACGGTGGGGTGTACTAGGGACGCTTGTCGCTCTTCGCCTTTGGCTCTTCGCAATAGCCGCACGCGGACGGGCACGCGAGGAATCCTTCTTGAGTGTCATCCTGAGCGAAGTGAGATCGCAAAGCGATCGAACGCAGTCGAAGGACCCCTTTAGTTGGTTGACATTGTGCGCGCCTGTAAACGCAGATCCTTCGACTTCGCGTCCGCCCGACCCGCGCAATACGCGGGTCGGAAAGGCAGGCGGACGCTGCGCTCAGGATGACACTGATGGAGTTTGTCCGCCAGCGTGATTTGCCCGCCTCTTAATGCATTCGCTATAATCTATGTTCCAACGAGCGGGAGTAACTCAGTGGTAGAGTGCGACCTTGCCAAGGTCGAAGTCGCGGGTTCAAATCCCGTCTCCCGCTCCAAAGCCTTCAAGCACTTACACCTTCACTCCGCAATGCACGTTCGCGCACAGTAAGAGACTGCGGCCGCTTTTGCTTCTGCCGGACGCGCTTTCGCACCGGCCCCAACGATCCTGCTTGCGCTTGGCGTATGGCGTGCGGCTTCTGTTGACATTCCAGCTTATGCCGCCCCTTAAAGGGGCCCAAATTTGAAGATAGAGCCTACCCAGCACTCCGCCTCCGCAGTTCGCCGCAAAGCGGCGAACCGGGGGCCCCGCTGCGTGCTGGGCTATCCTGTCGCCGTCCCGCTTTGCGGGACTCGATTGCGGGTATAGCGAACCTGATCGCACACCACGTCGTCAAACGTGACACCAGGATGTCAACAGAGCCGGAACTGTTCTAGCTTTGTGCTTTTGCGTTTTGCGGTGCTCTCAATTCGGACAGCGCTGCGGCTACGCGAGCAGCAAACTTCAGATCTAGCGGGAAGTCTGGTCCGTGCAAGGCCGCCTCGAATCGATCGACGAATCGCTGGATCACCGGCTCGTCTGACAGGAAGTCGATCGCGCCGGTCACGTTTCCCTCCCGTTCCAACCACACCCGCCGCTCGTTTGGCAGCTCATAACCGCAATGAATCTCAGCCACCTGAGCCTGCGGCACGGCATATTGCCAAATTGCAAGGAGATGCGAGCCCAGGTTTTCGGCGGCAGAAATTCCGAGACGATCGGGACGGTCCACGGTAAAGCGACCGCAGAATTGCAGACCGGCCCCACCCTGAAGTTGACTTCGCCAGGTTTCAACTTCGCGGCAAAAACAATACTCGTAGTGAACTGCCACGAGGCGACCCGCATTCTGCGCCATCGCGAACAGCCGCGCGGTCTCAGCAGCAGGAATCAGCCACGGTTTTTCCACTACCACGTGCAGGCCCGCAAAGATGGCGGCCTCCACGATCAACGGAATATGAGGTCCGGGAGGCAGGCATAGCCACGCTATTTGGGCGTCGGTTGCGATCATCGCGGAGGTCAGGCGCGCGCGGTAGGCAGCCTGGTCTTCGTCTAACGCCGCGCGCGTAGCTCCGATGCTGACGCTTCGACGCCCATGGCCTGCGAGCACTTCTTGGATTTTTCCCGACCATCGTCCTCGTCCGAGAATCGCATAGCTCAACTGATCAGGCATTTTGAAAAATTATATCTTGGACGGGAGGCCGGGCTCCGCCTTGAGCCGGCGCTCACCAGCGCGTATTCTCTTTGATGTATCTAAGTCTTCTGAATCGTATGCCACATAAGCAGTTGCGAAGCTTCGTTTCACGGCGAACCAGTCCAATGGCATGCAACAACTAGTTGATCTCTTCGGATTCCTGTCAGTTGTCCTCCGAGCCGGGACGCTCGTATTCCAATCGTTGGTGCTGGGCGGCGTCGTGTTCCTTCTGTGGATCGTGCGCGCCGTGCCGGGAAATCCCGATTCTGCCCAGAAGATGCGATCCAGTTTGTGGACGCTGCTGCGCGTCAGCACCATCGGGCTGATCGTCATGCAGGTGCTGTACCTGTATGTGAACTCAGCGGTGCTGATGACCACGGCGGAGATCGGCTTCCGCGACGTGATCGGCGCGAACTTCTTCATCTCGGGAACTATTGTGCTGGCGGCGGCAGTGGCGACCTGGTTGGTGGCGCACCCGGGATGGAAGGTCGCACCCTGGTTGCTACCGGTGC
The DNA here is from genome assembly GCA_963789245.1 of uncultured Acidobacteriaceae bacterium. Taxonomy (GTDB): domain Bacteria; phylum Acidobacteriota; class Terriglobia; order Terriglobales; family Acidobacteriaceae; genus Bog-257. Next base: position 72,602 of record CAWBKE010000006.1, read on the forward strand.
TGGCGATGACGGTGCTGGGCGCGTCGGTGATGACGAACCATGCCGCCTCGCGCCTTGAGGGGCGTCCGCTGCTGATTACCCTGACCACGATCCACGAAGCGGCTACGGCGTTTTGGATCGGTGGGCTGCCATTCCTGGTGCTTGCGTTATTCCGCGATCGAGAACAGGAGGCGCGATGGTACATAACCGAGCGCTTCTCACGGCTGGCGCTGGTCAGTGTCGGCGCGATTGTCTTCAGCGGCGTGGGCATGAGCATTGTCTACGTCGCGTCGTGGCGCGCTGTACTGGGGACGGCCTACGGCGTGATGATAACGGCGAAGGCGTCGATGCTCGCAGTGCTGATGCTGCTCGGCTGCATCAACTTCATGCTGCTGCGCAACACCAGCAAAGATCGGGTGATGCCGCGCTTGCGCCGGCTCATCGAAGCGGAAGTTGGGATCGGAATCACGGTGATTTTGGCGGCAGCCTCGCTCACCTCGCAACCCCCCGCGGTTGACCAACCCAACGACACCGTCACGTTTCACCAGATCGTTCAGCGGATGAAGCCGGCCTGGCCGCGCTTCACTTACCGGCAAGACAGCGACCCTAGCAATAAGGTTCCGGTGGCCTACAACGTCGACGGCGAACCGCTCACCGCACAGACGATCGCCTGGTCGATGGAATCGGAGTCGAATCATCATTGGATGGGATTAGTCGTGCTCGCCATGGGATTGCTGGCGCTGCTGGCGCGCACCGGCAAGGCACCCTGGGCGGAATACTGGCCGTTGCTGCTGATCGGCATTGCCATTTTCATCTTCGTCCAGGCTGATACCGAGTGCTGGCCGGTAGGCTGGAAGGGCTTCTGGGAGTGCTGGGAAAATCCCGAGGCGTTTCAACACCGGCTGGCCGCACTGGTATGCATTGCCTTTGCCGTATTCGAATTAAGAGTCCGCAAGCGCCGCCGGGAGAACGATCGCATGGCACTCATCTTTCCTCTGATGTGCGCTGCCGGTGGAGCAGTATTGCTGACCCACTCCCATGCCATCACCAATGTGAAGGAAGCTCTGCTGGTGGAGTTGACCCACGTACCGATGGGACTGCTGGCGGTGTTTGCCGGATGGGCGCGCTGGCTGGAGCTGCGCCTGCCTCCTGAAAACCGCAGGATTCCGTCGTGGATATGGCCGATTTGCCTGGTGCTGATCGGCACAGGGCTGCTAAATTATCGCGAGATGTAAGAGCCGTTGGATAAAGCCTGACCCGCAGACGTCCGAATCCTCGATTGGGCGCGAGCGAGCTGCCGCGCAGCACTTGCCTGGACTGGTGATGTCGCCAGGATGGTAGCGACTTTCTTGCCGAGATTGACGCCGACCCGTTGTACAATACCGGCATTTCCGGGACAGCGAGGGAAACCGTGATGACACTGGCGAGAGTTGCGCGCAATCTCTGTGGCGGAATCCTGGCGGTGGTCTTGACCACAGGCGTCTGCACTTTGGCTCAAAGCAAATCGGCCCCGGTAGACCCGGGCGTGCGCGGCGGAGCGGCTGGAGCCGGCGGTCCGCTGAAAGGTCTTACCGCCGACGAAATGGCGTTCTTCCAGGATGGACAGGCGCGGTTTGCTGAAGTTGAAGTCGTGCAGAAGGGCGCGAACAACGGCCTCGGTCCCCGCTTTAATTCCAACCAGTGTTTGTCTTGCCACTCGCAGCCGGCGGGCGGCGGCACCAGTCCGGCGCAGAATCCTCTGCTGGCAGTTGCCCACCTGAGCGGGGCGACGAACACGGTTCCCTGGTTCATCGTGCAAAACGGTCCCGTCCGCGAAGCGCGCTTTAAGAAGAGCAATGGCTCCGCTGACGGCGAAGTGCACAACCTGTTCGTGATCACCGGGCGAAGTGACGCTCCCGGTTGCAACATCGCGCAATTCGATTTTCTGCCGGCGGGAAATCCGCTGAGCGGCCGCGGTGGCAATGAGAACATCATTTTCCGCATCCCGACTCCGGTCTTTGGCGCCGGACTCATCGAAGCGATTCCCGACTCGGCGATCCTGGCGAACATGCAGGCCAACGCATCCGAGAAGCGCGCCCTGGGTATTTCCGGGCACGCCAACGCACACCTCAGCGGCAACGTGAACCTCAGCGCGAACGATGGGACCATCACGCGTTTCGGATGGAAGGCGCAGAACAAGTCGCTGCTGGTGTTCGCGGGCGAGGCCTATAACGTCGAGATGGGCATCTCGAACCAGATGTTCCCGCAAGAGCGCGACGAAACGCCGAGCTGTGTTTTTGTTCCCAATCCAAACGACACGCTCAACTTCACGACTACTCCGACGACCAGCGCCTCAAACCCGGCAGTGATCTCCGACATCGAAGCGTTTGCCAACTTCATGCGGATTCTGGCGCCGCCCGCTCCCGCGCCGCCCACGCCGTCCAGCGAGAAGGGACGCGAGACGTTCGCCAGGATAGGGTGCGTGCATTGTCACAACCCCTCGTTCACTACCGGAACGATGATTGCCAGCGGCTCCTCGACCAGTCCGAGCGCTGCGCTTTCCAATCAGACGGCGAACCTCTACTCTGACCTTCTCGTCCATCACATGGGCAAAGACCTCGCCGACGGCATCACCCAAGGCGGCGCCGGTCCCGACGAGTTCCGAACCGCTCCCTTGTGGGGCGTCGGCCAGCGCGTCTTCTTTCTTCATGACGGACGCACCAGCAATCTGGTGGAGGCCATCAGAGATCACAAGAGCCATGGCAGCGAGGCCAATAAGGTCATCGAACATTTCGACAGGCTGAGCACTCAGGAGCAGCAGGAAATCATCGACTTCCTGCGGTCGCTCTAGCGAGTATCCTCCCGCCGCAACCAGCCGGTTTCCGCGACGCTTGCGGCAGGACTGGCCGAAGAATGCCAAAGATCTCGAAAACAGGCTTTTTCAGAGGCCTATGAAGTCGTGCCCCGTCACACAGCTTTCGGAAGCAGGCTTTTTCAGCAGCCTGCAAAGTCGTGCCCTGTCACACGCATTTACGAGATACCTTCTAGTGCTTCGACCGCTTGATTATGTAACGAAACTTGTGTCGGGCCTGCTTGCGTGTGAACTTCCATTGGATAGTGACCCGGTCGCGATTCATGCGACGGGTCCAGGCCCGAGTTTGCTGGCGCAAGCCAGCGATGTCTCCGATTCGGCGTTTGCCTAAGCATTGCCGGGAAAACAAACTAACCTGCATTTCCGCCTGGTTTAGCCAGCTTCCATGCTTGGGAGTGTAGTGCGCCGTAAAACGCTTCCACAACCAACCGCCAGCTTTTTCTCCGAATCGGTCCACCAGAGCTTTGCGGGTGTGGGTACTCAGGTTGTCCATGACCAGATGGATGGTATCGGCCTCCCGATAGCGAGCGGCGATATCCAGCAGGTAATCGGCAAACTGGGCCGAGCAGCGAGTCGGAGTCACCTTGGTGAAGTGCCGTCCCGCCTTGGGCTCGATCCCGCAAAACACGTTGGCGGTTCCGCAACGCTGGTATTCATAGTCACGCCTGGCAACTCGTCCCGGCTTCATCGCGATCGGGGAACGGATGTCGGCATGCAGCACCACCGGCTTCTCGTCGATGCAGAGCACCGGTGTCCGCTCGCAAAAAGGCTTTTCATACAGCCCCAGCACCTCCTCCATGCGGGCGATGTACTCCTCGTCCAACTGCCCCACGCACCACATTTTTTTCCCGCCACGGCTTCAGGTCGTGGCTTTCCAGCAGGACCCGGATGGTTTCTCGCCCTACCCGTGGTACCAACTTGCGTTGGATCACCTCTTCGGTCAGCAGGCGCACCGTCCAGCGTGCCCGTCCCGACGGCGGCTGACTGCAGGCCACCGCGATGATGCGCTGTCGCTGCTTCCCATCCAGCGCCGGAGCTGCCCCCGGCCGGGAGGCGTCATATAACGCACGCTCCAGCCCGCCCTGCTGATAGCGCTTGCCGATCTGCCACACCGCTTTGGCCGAAAGCCCCAGACTGACAGCCACCGCAGGGGTTGCCTGCCCGGTATCCATCTGTCGCAGGGCCAAGGCTCGCAGCACCGTCCGGACCGGCTGCAGCCCGCCGCTCAACAACCGATCCAAGTGCTGCCGATCCCGCCTGGAAAGTTGAACCCGGAGTGCTTTGCCTCTACCCATGCCATAGCTATAAAGCCTGACACCATGGCACGCCAAGTGTATATCTTGATTACCTATCTATGCGGTCACTGCACTAGTCACTTCGCTGTGCGGCAGCGGTCACTGACAAAGTCGCGCCGAAAGCGCTAAATGCGAGTGGAAAAGGATTTCCTGGCCTTTTTCCCCACCCGACTCCGATCGCGCCCACACGGCGAGGAACAAGACCTTCGACCTACCTTCTCTCAGGCGTTTGAGTGCGCCTGTTCCTGAGGGAAATCCTGATCAAGTCAGGGCGAACCCTTCGAGCGGCTAAAAAGCCGCATTGCTGTTGCGGCATTTACGGACGGCCTGAAGGCCGTCCCCTTCGAGAACCTGGTTAATCAGAGCTTCCTTAGATCTATTTCGATGCGACTCAATGGCAAGGAGGACAACCCGATGCACAGCCAATCGCGATCTCTCAGTTCACCGTTCCGCACAATTTCTTTCGCGATGATTGCCGCGCTGGTGATGATGCTGGCGACGGTTCCCGCCTGGGCACAGAATTCGGTTCCACCGACGGCGGTGCAGGCGGCGAAGATGCCGCAGTTTGCGTCGCGGCTGGCCCATCCCGTCAAGCGCCCGAGCCCACCCACATCTCCGACGCTGGCGCGTGCCAAGATGCATCGCGGGCCGCTCGACAGCAATGACATTTATGACAACGGCCCAACCAACGGCAACACCGACGCCTGGACCATTAATTTCGGATACATTACCAGCGACAGCTTCAACGTGACGAGCAACAACGCTAGCGTCACCGGAATGAGTTTCGCAGCGTGGATGGATCCCGGCGACACCCTCGGCTCGGTCGAAGTCTCCATCACCTCCAGCGAAAACGGTGGCACCAGTTACTTCGACCAGATCGTGAACTTCAATCAGAGTGGCTGCACCGGCAATGAGTATGGTTACAACGTCTGCACCGAGACGGCCAGCTTCACAGGCCCGACTCTGAATAACGGCACCTACTGGGTGAACCTGCAAAACGCCAGCGTGCCCAACGGCGATCCGGTCTATTGGGACGAGAACAGCGGGCCTTCTCAGGCCTCGCAGAACGACGTTGGGACAATTCCTTCCGAATCCTTCACCATTCTCGGCAGTGCCACGACCACTACCAGCGTCGACTGTACCACGCCAGAGAACTTGCATATTCTATATGACTTCACGGGCGGAACAGACGGAAGCTCCCCCAATGGTGTGTCAGGCGACCCGTCGGCAAAATTCTACGGGGTCGCCGACGGAGGAAACGGTACCGCGTTTCAACTGAGTCAGACGGATTCGAGCTGGACGTTGAGCACTCTCTACAACTTTACGGGGTCGAGTGGGGGTAACTACCTGAGTACGCCGCTGATTGGCCCGAATGGGAGCCTTTATAGCTCCACGCAGGTGGCCTGCGGCCAGCAGCGTTGCAGCGTTGCCTATAACCTGGCGCCGCAGCCCAGCGCGTGCCTCACGGGCAGTTGCAGGCTGGCAGGAAAATGTGCTGTACCAATTCAACGAAATTGTCGCGGTGACCGCCATTGATGCGGACGGAAATCTATATGGCACCGACCAATCAGGCGGCGCTCAAGGCCAGGGGGCAATCTTTGAACTGACGCCGTCCATTGGTTATTGGACTAAGACCGTTCTCTACAGTTTCACCGGCGGGGATGACGGCTATAGCCCGGGCGCGGTGCTGATAGGCAGGGATGGAAATCTTTATGGCAGAGCATTGGGCGGCGCCTATGGCGATGGAGTTGTCTTTCAGTTGCTAAGGTCGCAGAGCGGTTGGACGGAGAACACCATTGTTGCCTTTCAAACGGCCAATGACAACTTCTTTTATTTCTTTCCGGACCTGGTTCAGGACGGTGCCGGTGATTTCTATTTCGTTCGCGGAGACTATCGCACCGACCAAAATGGGTGGTACGTGGATGGCATCATTTACAAACTGTTTTTTCTTAACGGCCAGTGGAATATCACACAGGCGCTTTATATTGCTCCCGGCACATGGGATGCTGGCGTAAACGTATACGATTTATCAGCAGACCATACGGATGTCTTTGCCGCCGCGAATGCATGGGTTTATGACTGCCTTGGTACATGCCCTGTAGAACTCTTCAATAACCTGTTTGACCCCCGTTACCATGAATTGTCCCTGGGCGCTGACTTCGTGCCAGATGGTCCGATGGTGTCGGATGACCAGGGGTACATCTATGGAACGTCGGGCAGTTGTGGAACGTACGGCTATGGCACGGTCTGGGAGTGGACGACCTCCCGGGAACTTTCGCCCTGAATCGAAATGTCGCGTCGTCGGCTACTGAATTCTGATCAGCTCGATGTCGAAGACGAGCGTTCCGAAGGGCGGCTGTTTGCCCCGGTATGCCAGGTTCTCAGGAATCCAGAAACGCGCCTTCTCGCCTTCGACCATCAGCTGCAGGCCTTCGGTCCATCCGGGAATGACGCGGTCAAGTTTGAAGCTGGACGGTTGACCGCGCATGACCGAGCTATCGAAAACCTTGCCGTCGGTCGTCCATCCGGTGTAGTGCACCGTGACCTCGTCAACGCTTCTGGGATGGCGCTTGCCTTCGCCCGGGGTCAACACCTGATAGACCAGACCGCTCTTGGTCCGCTGAGCGTCGGCAGGAGGGGTTTTCACATCCGCGGGCGCGCGAGTTGGTATGTCGACGAGTGTCACCTGGAAGACGAGCGTGCCCACGGGCTTGCCTTGCTGGCCTTTGTAGGTGAGCGATTGGGGAATCCACATCATGCGGGTTTCGCCCGGCACCATCTGCTGAACGCCCTCGCTCATGCCGGGGAGCATTCGTTTGACCAGCAAGGTCGCCGGCTTGCCGCGCTCGATCGAGCTGTCTAACATCTTCCCGGCGGGCGTCCAGATCGTGTAGTCGATGGTGACCGCATCATCTTTGGCGGGGTGAGTGGTGCCGGTGCCGGGCTTTACAACTTTTGTCGCGAGGCCAGAGGCTGTTTTCTGGGCATCAGCCGGCGGTGCGGCAACATCGGCAGGAACGGGCGGCGGCAACGATGGTGATGTCTGCGCCGAAGCCGCGGCCACGGCAAGTAGGAATAGGGCGATAGAAGAAAGAATACGCATTGGATTATTGTATCGGTAGCGTCCGTCACTCTGGCTAGTGGGTTAGCCTGAAATTCACGCGCTGTAGAGGGTCTCAACCGCACGCCTGAACAGGCCGCTGAAAAAACTCAAAAGCAGATCCCTCGTCGGCCTTAAAGGCCTCCTCGTGATGACAAATCTTTCAAACTCCCATGATGTTGTAGCCGCCGTCCACGTAGAGGGTTTCGCCGGTGATGCCGCTGCCGGCATCGCTGGCCAGGAAGACCGCGGTGGTTGCGACTTCGTTCACATCGACATTGCGCTTCAGCGGCGCTCGTTCCGCCTGCTCTTTCAGCATGTCGCCGAATCCCGAAATTCCGCGCGAGGCCAGCGTCTTGATGGGACCAGCGGAGATGGCATTGACGCGAATATTGTTCTTGCCCAGATCGTAGGCAAGATACCGAACGCTGGCCTCGAGCGCAGCTTTGGCAACTCCCATGATGTTATAGCGCGGGATGACTCGCAACGAGCCGTAGTAGGTCATCGTCATGATGCTGCCGCCCTCGGTCATCAGCGGACGAGCGGCGCGGGCGAGCGCCACCAGCGAGTAAGCGCTAGTATCGAGCGCGATGCGAAAACCGTCGCGGCTGGTGTCGGCGAAGTCGCCTTTCAGGTCCTCGGCGGGAGCGTAGGCGATGCTGTGCACCAGAGCGTCGAGCTTGCCATAGCGCTCTTTCAACTGCTCGAAGAGTTGCGCGATCTCTTCGTCGCGCGAGACGTCGCACTGGAAAGCTTGCGCGTTGGGCAGTTCCGCGATCAGGTCGGCGGCCTCCTGCTTCAGGCGCTCGTTCTGATAGGTGATGGCGAGTTGCGCGCCGGCCTGTTGCATCTGCTGCGCAATGGCCCACGCAATGCTGCGCTTGTTGGCCACGCCAAACACAACCGCCGTTCGTCCTTGCAAACTATTCGACAAAGTTGTTCCTCGCAGCTTTCAGCGTCAAACGATTGAGAATAACAGGCGGAATCAATATTGTGCACTACTGTCTTTTGTCGGTAGTGTCCTGAATTTGAAATCCTCACGCATGGCTGTTGGCCCTCAGAGTGCTACGAATCCATTCCGAAACTGACTGCTTGCTGGCCTTGGCCGACGATTCGACTGCGCGCAACTCTTCGGGCGTCACCCGGATGCGCAAGGTTGCGACCTTGGCGTCACCCTTGGGGAGTGGGGGGCGTCCCGCTTTCTTGACTTTACTCTGCCGTTTCAAGGCTTCTGAACTCCTGCACGATTGCTGCTCTTACCGCATCCTGAGCCGATTTGATGGGATGGAGGTGCAATACCGTGACGTGATGGCGCGGATTGCTAGGATCGCCTGTATCGTGCGCCCACGCATATACTCTGTGAGCTGTCGGATGACCTTTTAGGCTGAATACCTCCACGACGCCCTCCCAGACCGTTTTACCCTGAAAGGTCTCTTTGACTGGCACGCTCTCAACGTGCTCCGATTCAGCGCCATGCAGTCGCTGGATAACACCGCGCAACTCGTCAAGGTATGCGCTCACGCCGCTGCCTCTACCAGATCGCCGACAGTCCAGAAGTCCCGCTCAACGCCAGCAGCCATCGCGGGAGTGCAGCGCAGCGTGTTATGCCGCTTCACGAAGTTGTAGTAGGCGAAGTGCAGCGCAACCGCTGCCTCGAAATTCTCCCGCTTCTTGCTGAATGCCAGCGTTAGGCGAGTCAAGCGGCGCATGTGCAGCCGCGTGGTAGCGTTCAGCCGCTCAACGTAGCTAGTAGAGATTAGCCGCTGGTCTGGATTTCCGGTAATGACTTTCTTCTCGGAAGAGACGAACTCAGGGGCGCTGTAGCGGCGATTGTCGCTCACTTCTTCATGCCCGTAGGTCTTAATGATCTGCGCATAATCTACTTCCGCACCAAAGGCATTCTCTACCGCTTCCACATAGGCTCTCAGACCATCGGTAGAGATTTGCACCCGCGTGCGCATCCGGCTTGCTACGTCGCTTACAAACGCTCGTTGCGGTCGCAATGCCTCGGTCGCCAACCTTGAACGCTGGCACGAGTTTGGTTTCGGCATCTATGGCGCAGAACGTCCATACATTGCCCACCGGAGCGGGTTCGTCTAAGCGGACATTCCGCTCTTTCTTCCCGACGAAGCCCCAAATCTCATCCATTTCCAGACGGGTACAGGGAAGGTCACGCATCTTGCTATCCATAAGGCGAGCGCAACCCTCTCCGACGCGAACGCCCAACCGCATGATCGTGTCGCGGTGAACGCCCGTCATGCGCTCGATTGAACGGATGCTGGAACCCTCAGTCAATGCGCTAATCACGCCAATCTGTTTGTCGGTATTGAGTACGTTTGCCATACCTATTACTGTACCCCAATAACCCGAGGGTGTCAAGTATTTTCGTGGTACAATTTTTCCGCTATGAAAATATGGCTGATTCTCGCAGTCATCCTCGCCATGCAACCAGCGAAGCCGGAAGATGCTAAGAGGGCTTCCCAAAGCAAAGCTGCTCAAAGTGCAGAGCAACCCGAGAGCGCCAAGAGTGACGGCGGCAATCCCCAGACCCCTTCGGTATCCGTAACAGTCAACAATGCGCCGTCCTCCCCAAGTCCCCAACCCAAGACAGAAGACTTCAATGAGAATATGCGGATACAGCGCAGGCTCGCTCTGTACACAGGGTTGTTGGTTCTGGTCGGGTTCGCCACGGCCTTTGTAATTAGTTTGCAATCGGTGGAAACTCGCCGCGCTGCAATAGCGACCAAGGAATCCGCCGCCGCTAAGCGATCGACTGAGATCACCGCGCGGGTATCTGTCCCAACCCTCATGCTCAGCGAATTTAAATCCGGCCAAAGCGGAGCGGCAAACTTGGCGGCCATGCTCCAATACCCAAGGGTCGCTCTCACGCTCAGAAACTACGGCCAGACGCCAGCTTTTCTGAAATGGTGGACGATTCTCTTCACTTGTGAAGAATTGCCGGATACGCCCGTCTATATCGGCCAACCTGGTTGCGGCATCTCCCTCGAAAAAGCGGTGATTGAGCCAGGTGGTTCCTATGATCTCCCAGAACCAAACTTTCTCCATCGCTACATGTTGCCGGAGAAAGATATTGAAGCGCTTATGGGTCAACGGGCCTTTTTGATTGCTTACGGGTATGTGTGCTACGGAGACATCTTCGGGAACCCGTTGAGACGATTCAAGTTCTGCGAAACAGCACTGAATGTTTTCGAAGATACGGGCACTGGCCAGGCTATTCAGTGGGTCAGCGATATGGGGCCTCATTCGTACTGGGGAACCGATGACGTCACGGTAGGCCAGCCCGTCAGTTGATAAGCTGGAAAGGCAGAGAAGTAGGCCGAAAATCCAAATTAGGACACTACCCTTTTGTCATTGAGCGTGAAGAAGGGACTGCCTTCCAATGCAAGATAACGAACACAGCCTGCCTTATGGGGTAATCAATGCGAGCTGCTACTTCTTGTCCACCGCGGCCGTTTTGCCCGGTTGAGCCGCGGTTTCGGGCCTTCCGGGCTCGTGTCCCGGATATTCGTAGACGCCGCGTCCGGACTTACGCCCGATGCGACCGGCCTTCACATACTGCACCAGCAGCGGCGCGGGACGAAACTTCTCGCCCAGCGTCTTATGCAGATATTCCAGAATATGCAGCCGAGTATCGAGTCCGACGAGGTCGATCATCTCGAACGGCCCCATGGGATGATTCAATCCCAGCTTCAAAGCTTTGTCGATGTCCTGCGCGGAAGCTACACCTTCCTGAAGCATGTAGAACGCTTCATTGCCAATCATGGCGTTGATGCGGCTGGTGATGAATCCCGGCGACTCCTTGATGACCACAACCTCTTTGCCCATGCGCTTGCCGATATCGACCGCCGCAGCCAGGGTTTCGTCGTCGGTCTCCAGCGCGCGGACAACTTCCAGCAGCTTCATCTTGTGCACGGGATTGAAGAAGTGCATGCCAACGCATTTCGGAGCGCGATAGGTCACGGAAGCGATTTCCGTCACGCTGAGTGACGAAGTATTGGAAGCCAGAATCGTCGTAGGCCGGCAAACCTTGTCGAGCAGCGTGAAGATCTCGATCTTCGACTCCATCTCCTCGGGAACGGCTTCGATCACCACGTCGGCTTCGCGCGCGGCCTGCTCGACGGAAGAAGCATACTCCAGCCGCTCAAAAGCCTGATCGGCATCGGTCTTCGTGACCTTTCCCAGCTCGACGGCCTTATCGAGATTGGAGCGGATTTCGGTCTCCGCCTTGCGCAGCGCCGTCGGCAAAATATCTTCCAGGATGGTGCGATAGCCGCCCAGAGCTGCAGCATGGGCGATGCCGCGGCCCATAATTCCAGCGCCGATAACGGTGATGGTGCGCACCTCGGCCATCAGGCGACGCTCCCCTTTTCCAACTGCTCGACCACGCCGATGAAGTTCGGGTCGGACTTGCGCATGTACTCGGCGAGACGCCGCTTCTCGTTGGGATCAATCAGATAAAGGCTGGCGTTGATGCGGCGCAGTGTTGCCGCAATATCGTCGACATAGTTCATCATGCGGATTAGTTCACCAGTAGCAACCATAAAATTCCTTTCGCGCTAAATCCTGGTAGGAGTGCGTTAGCTTGCCGAGAGTGTACGAGATTCCGCCCGCAAAACCGGGCAATCTTTTATTTTCGCCGCCGCTCGGCATTAAGTAAAGCTGAGGGCCGCCGCGGTAATGGAGCAGTTTGAAATTCACACGCCTGCTCCGTGTTGGGTGGAGCACGCCTTGAGAGGCCGCTGAAAAAGTCCAAAGCCGATCCCTCGTCGGCCTTGAAGCCCTTCTCGGGATGACAAAAATAAAGAGCTTATCGGCACGACCGAGGTCGTGCCCTGACACAAACCTGATGACCTCTGCAATCAGTCCAGTAGGCCGCTAAGCCCGTTCGTGAGCTTCGCCCAGCACGACCTGCACATTCATCTTTTTTCGTCCACGATAAAAAGTCACGGTCACGGTGTCGCCGGAGCGATGCTTGTTCATCACATTTGCCAGGTCCTGCTGGTCGCCAATCGAATCGCCGTTGATCGCCACAATGAGGTCGCCGCCGATCATGATGGCCGTCGCGCCCAGGTAGGCGCGCTCGTTGCCGCCGCGCAAACCGGCGCGATCGGCAGCGCCACCCGGAACCACGCGCACGATCAGCACGCCGTAATCCGCCGGCAGGCCCATCTCCTGCGCCATCTCCGGGCCAATGGGCAAAGATACGATGCCCAGCGAAGGACGCCGCACCGTGCCCAGTGTGATCAGATCGCTCAGCACCGCCTTGGCCGTGTTAATGGGGATCGCGAATCCGATGCCCGCACTCTGGTTGGAGCCGCCCGTCGCGATCATGCTGTTGATCCCGATTACCTCGCCGTGGGAGTTCAGAAGCGGTCCGCCGGAATTGCCGGGGTTGATCGCCGCATCGGTCTGGATGGCTTCTTCGATGAGCCCACCCTGAGGACTGCGGATGGGCCGAACTGAACTGATGATCCCGCGCGTCATCGTCCCTGCCAGTCCAAATGGATTGCCGATCGCAAACACCTTCTGGCCAACCTGCAGGTTCTTGGAGTCTCCGAGCACCACGGGCACCAGGTCCGGCGCCTTGATTTGGACTACGGCTAGATCGTGTCCACGATCGCGCCCAATGACCGTCGCCTTATAACTTTTCTTGTTGTGCAGGGTGACATCGACCTGGGTTGCGTCTCCCACAACGTGGTAGTTGGTGAGGATGTGACCATCTTTATCGATGATGAACCCTGAGCCTTGACCCTCCTCCGGCACGGGTCCGAAAAAGAGGTCGTAAGCAACCGTCCGGGTGGTGATGTTGACCACCGAAGGAATCACCCGGCGATAGACCTCGATGTTGTTCTGCTCTTCCGCATCAAGCTTTTCCGGGCCGGCGGCTTCGCTGATCTCAATGTGGGTGGGCCGCGAAATCACCTCGGCGACAGGGTTCGTGCCCTGATGGTGGGTGGTGAACCAGTAAAACGCGCCGGCGAAAAGCGCACCTAGGATGAACGGTCTTACGACTCTCATATCTTTTTACAATGACTGTGTTGGATCACTTGTATGGCTGCGGCTTCGGATACCTCGGCTCAATTTTCGCAATACCACGGGTGGAGCACCGCTTTAGCGGCGCAGGTGAACTCCTGAAGCTGTCCGGCTTTAGCCGCTGAGGGCATTGCTGTACTCAGTTTACCTCAGCGCCTAAAGCCGGCTCCCATCCACTCCAGATCCAGGCACGCCTGGAAGGCGTGCTCCACCCATCGCGAACACAAACGCGGTGTAAACAGGCCGAGTCTTCTCGGCGGGAAATAGACGTCTTCCCAATTGAAGTGTAACGAAACAGAAGAGCTTCGCGCATCTCGCCGCGGGCGTTCAACTTCAATCCCCGGCCAAAGCTTGCAGTTTATTCCAGATCGCTTCCACCTGGCGCTCCGTATCCTCTACCGCGCCGGAATTTTCGACCACGTAGTCCGCGTGCCGCGCTTTTTCCTCATCCGCCAACTGCGCTGTGCTGCGCCGCTCAACTTCGGAGAGCGCGGCGGCCAGCGAAATCCCGGCCCGCTGCGCATAGCGCTCGACCCTGTGCTCGAAGTCGCAGGTCACGACGATGATCTTGTCGAAATCCCGTGCGACTCCCGCCTCGATAATCAGCGCGGCTTCCACCACGGCGATCCCGTGCGGATTCTTGCGCGCGACCTCAGCCATCCAGCGATTCTGGGCCTTGATCACGGCGGGATGCACAATGGCATTCAGCTCCCCAATGCGTGCGGGGAAAGCGACTTTGGCCAATTTAGCGCGATTGATCGTGCCATCTTCGTTGAGAATTTCCCGGCGAAAATGACGCACCACTTCGTCATACACTGCGGCTCCCGGCGCATACAACTGGTGCGCCAGCAGGTCCGCCTGGAGGAGTTGCGCGCCGCGTCTGACCAGCATCTCGCCGACCGTCGATTTGCCACACGCGATTCCGCCGGTGAGCCCTAAGCGGAGCATGATTCACCAGGGCGTGCACAGGAAGTTGGCGATAGGAATGACATGGAACGGTTGAAACTTCACGCAGTATATAGGGTCGCGTGACGCCCTCAGGGAATAATCTCCGGCGGACGCACCTGCAGCTCTACGGGCGCCGTCATCGGATAGTCCAGCACCCGCTGGCCGATATCGTCTGTGAAAGCTGTCGAATTAGAGAGCACGACCACGCCAGCCTTGCGGTGCGGTTCGAATCCGACATATGCATGGTAGCCATTGGTGCCGCCGTTGTGACACACAACCCCATTGGCAATGTGCCAGCCCATGGCAATCCGGACGCCGGGCGACACCCCCCGGTGAACGCTTAACATTTTCTTCATCGCCGGCCGCAGCGGAGTTTGGATCAGTCCCATGTTTGCGGCCAGAAAGATCAACATGTCATCAACATCGGAGCGAATCGCGCCCGCACCCTTTAGCGCCGAAACCTCGATGCTACGAGCCTTAGTTCCTCCCGCGTAGCCGGCGATGAGATTGGCCTCCATCTCCGGGGTCAATCGCATGGCCGTATGGTTCATTCCCAGCGGCTGCGTAATCCGGTCGTGCAGGAGCGTTTCGTAGTTGGTGCCCGCTCGCAGGGCCAACACCTGACCGAGCAGGCCGGCGCCAAAATTGGAGTATTCATACTTCGCGCCGGGATCGCGCGTTAGTGTGTAATGCGAGAGGAAATCGTACATCTGCTCGACGCTATATTCCGCATTGTAATTATTTGGCATACGGGGCAGCCCGGAGTAATGCGTCGCCAGGTCCAGCAGCGTGATCTGTTTGCTATTGCGCTCGGGCACGTGCACTGAAGCGGGTAGATACTTCGAGACCGGGTCGGTGAGTTTCACCTCTCCACGCAGCGCCATGTCAGACAACAGCAGCGCGGTGAATACCTTGGTGACGGAGCCGATCTCGAAGATAGTTTCGCCGTCCGGCACGCGAGGATCGTCGCTGTCGAACTTGCCGTAGCCGATCACCTCCTGGCCGTGCTTGGTGATGACGCCGACGACGATGGCATTGGCCTTGTGCTGCACGTCGACGAACTGCACCAGCATGTCGCGAATTTCTTTCGGGGTCGCCAGGTGGGTTGGCAGCGTCTGCGCGTCCAGCGGGAGCGCCAGGCAACAAAAGCACAGGAGAACAACCGAAGTTCGTCGGCCAGCCTGCAGGATCTTGGGCAGCATAGCTCGACCAGCGTACTCCATCTGTGGCGAAGCTGGGCAACGATGGCGGGCTGCCTTGCATGGGTTTAGCAATCGGGAACAGTGCCTATACCTGGCAAGACTCGCGCGCCCGGAATCCGTTACTATATCTACGCTGTTTCCCTGCTGATCTCAGCCGGCCCGCTTCCGGCGCAAAAGGAAAGTTCTGGAATGAAAAGATCGTCTCTCGTGCATTTTGCCTCGGCCGTGGTTCTACTGCTGGCCGGCGTTTTGGCCTGGTCTGCCGACACCTCCATGCTGCGTCCTCCAAGGGGATCGAAGGTTGCCCTTATTGTCTTTGAAGACCTCGAGTGTCCGCAGTGCGCCAAGGCCGCGCCGCTGTTACACGAAGCGGCTAAGAAGTACAACATCCCGCTGATACAGCACGATTTTCCGCTGCCGCAGCATCCCTGGTCCTTCGATGCGGCGGTGAACGCCTGCTATTTCGATACCCTGTCGGCGAAGCTGGGTGACGAGTATCGCCTCTACATCTTTCAAAATCAGAACTACATCACCAAGCAAAACCTGCGCGGAGTCACGGAAAAATGGGCGGAGGACCACAAGGTTGTGTTGCCCTTCGTGGTCGATCCCTCAGGCAGTTTGACGGCCAAGGTCACGGCCGACCGTGATCTTGGCAGGCGCATTCCTCTCGACCACACGCCGACCATCTATATCGTCAGTGAGTCAGGACATGGCGTCACCGTCACGGAAGTCCCGGACCTCACCCAGCTCTACACCAAGCTGGACGAGGTGATGAAAGAGGCGGGTGCCAGTACGCAAGCCCGCAAGACCGGTAGCCCCCACTAAGGTAACGTCAAAGTCCGTCGGCAGCTTGTCCACTTCCGGGCGCTGTTCCACGATGTTACGCAACTTCACCTTAGTCGTTGGGTTGCTATCACCGGGATAGGATTATGCCGGATACTACACCTGAGACTACCGTCGTGGAATCCATGCCCTCCGTGTCCTCGCACGATCGCATTCTGCGGTCCGCCAAGCGTTTGTTCGCCCGCAACGGATACGAAAACACCAGCACCGTGGCCATTGCTCGCGAGGCAGGCACCAGCGAATCGCAACTGATGAAGCACTTTGGCAGCAAACAAGGGCTGCTGCTGGCCATTTTCGATCACGGCTGGGCCAGCATCATGGAACGCGTACAGGCGTCGCATCGTACGGCCTCGCCCGCTGCCCGGCTCATGAGCATGCTCCAGGCCATGATCATCGAGGTGGACCACGACGCTGACCTTAAGGAGTTGATGGCGCTGGAGGCCCGCCGCGTCCGCAAAGACAATCGCGACGTGCTGTTGAGCCGCGGCTACCAGCAGTTCGCCGAGCTGGTCCATGGTCTACTGAGCGAAATGCGCGATCAGAGCCATATTCGTGCAGATATCAATCTGGACGCGGTCCGCGCCGCTATCCTGGGTATGACCGAGGGGCTGCTGCGTGACCAAGTCGTGGCGAAACGCTCGGAATGCCGCGCCGACTATAGCTTCGACGATATCCGCAAGATACTGGAGATCATGCTTCCGGCGCTCAGCAGCGAAGCCGTGCCGCCGCTCAAAGCCGTCAACCGGTAGCGTACCGAGAATTCGGTTGCGTAAGCGAAGCTTCGCGTCAGGGCACGACCTCGGTCGTGCCGATAAGCCCCTTATTTTTGTCATCACGTCTATAACGACGTTGGACTTGTCAAGGCAGACGGGGGCGCCGACGCACAAAAGAGATGCGCCAGTTCGCTCTCGAGGAAAAGGTTTTTTCTTCACCAGAGGCCCGTCGTCCAATCTAGCGGCGAGTTCAGCTTCGCCACCCATCTATTCGGCCACCTACGGCGACCATGATTGCTCTGAGAACTCCCGTGTTCACGGGAGGCAGGCTGCCCATTCAAGGAGTCGGCGCTTTACTTGGCGCCACGGGATGGCTCGGGCTTGCCTGCACCACGGCTGCTCAGCTGCGCATAGTTCATCCGGTTGCGCAGCATCCAGTACAACCTTGTCGCCAGCCGCACATAGACCCGCTTCAACTCCGGATCCGCGCCGCGTCCCCTACCCACAGCTCGTGGCCGGTTTCCTCCACCAGCCGCTCGAACCATTGCGAGAAGCCGCAACTTTCCAGCCCCAGCAGCGCTTTTTCCTCCAGCCCACGGAAGAAGGCTCCCGCTTCTTCCGGCGTGCGCAGCCGTCGATAGTTGATTTCTCCTGTCGGTTTGTCAAAGATCGCTAACTGCTGAAAGCCGGGGTGAAAATCACAACCTATTAATCAACATAGCGTTGGCTCCTTCCCCGAGCCTCTGGTGTTTTTCCTACCTCAGAGTACTCGCTCGAATCGAGCCAACGTCGTTATGAAATCAAGGAGGCCTTAACCCGACGAGGGATCTGCTTTCCGACTTTTTCAGCGGCCTGCTTTACTCGTGCCGTTAACAGGCATTCTGGGGTCAGGCTTTAGCCCCTGCAAAAACCCGGCGCAAGGACTAAATTACGGCACGTCTGAAAGAGCCTGCCCTGAGTGCAGCCGAAGGGTGCCCTGACACAAATCCCTTTATGAGACGGCGTTTTTGGGATGCTCGCGCCGCATTCTTCGCCATCAGCGGCCTCCGCCAATTGCCGGTGTACTCGGCTGTCGGATATCATTCTTGACTATGTATGACGAATTCCATGCCGTCGACCGCTGGACGGGTAAGCGAGTGCACTGCCGCTATCAGGCGCTGATTGTCGCCATTGCCACCCGTCATGCCGATGCGATTGATATCAAGTTCCTGGTGGACGAACGCCCGGTGTGGATTGCGCTCCCTCATGTCGCATGGGTGGAATACAACCGGCAGACGGGAAAAAGCATCACCGATCCCATGGCCGTGCAGATTGCCGGTCATTACTTGAAGTGGGCGATTGAATCGGGCGAGGACAACGGCCGCGAGATGTACGCGCTGACAGTCGAAGAAACACTCGATCAGCTGAAAGCCGTGGTGGACGAGGCTTTTCACGCTGTCGCACGCTGAGATCCCATGCCGGCGGAGTAACGCGCCGCAGTCGGCACGGCTAAAACGACGACTTCACGTGCTGCTCGCCCAGGACGTTGCCCGACTTGTCGAACCAGACCACCAGATAGTGCGGCTGAAAGATGGAGTACCAGTAGCGATACACGTACTCGCTGGTGCAGCCTGTAGGAACCGGGGTCAACGAGCCGCATGGCCCTTCGATGGTGGGGTCGCCGAGCAACTGGCGCACTACCTGATGGGAGTCGCCGAGATTCACTTGGGCAGAATTCTTACGCAGGTTGTCATCATGAAGGTAAGCCCAGATTCCGACGATGATCAGGGCTAGCGCGACGGCGATAAAGGACAGGCGAGTCTGCATTGCTCAGTTGTCAGTTGTCAGTTTTCGGTTCGCGCGGGATGGCCCCAATCCGCCGAGCGCCGTATTTTGGGAGCTAGGTAATGATTATCACTATTGTCGGATGAAACTGGCAACTGGATACTGACTACTGGCTACTTTCGATCAACCCCCTATAATCGAATCTTATGCCCTCATTTCCTAAGGTCGATGAGCAACTGGCCTACCTGCGCAAGGGCGCGGCGGAGATTATTCGCGAGAGCGACCTCGGCGAGCGTCTCGAGAAGTCGCGCGCGTCCGGCAAGCCCATACGGGTAAAGGCCGGATTCGACCCGACCGCGCCCGATCTTCACCTGGGCCACACCGTGCTCATGCGCAAGCTGAAACACTTCCAGGACATGGGCCACACGGTCATCTTCCTGATCGGCGACTTTACCGGGCTGATCGGCGATCCTTCGGGCCGTTCGGTCACGCGGCCGCCGCTCTCGCGCCAACAGATCGATGAGAACGCCGAGACCTACAAGGCGCAAGTCTTCAAGATTCTCGATCGCGACAAGACCGAGGTGCGCTTCAACAGCGAGTGGCTCGACAAGCTGGGCTACGAGGGTTTTATTCGTCTGGCCGCAAAATTTACCGTCTCGCAGATGCTGGAGCGCGAGGACTTCCACAAGCGCTTTATGGAAGAAAAGCCCATAGCAATGCACGAGCTGCTGTATCCCATCGCGCAGGGCTACGACTCGGTCGCGCTCGAAGCCGATGTCGAACTCGGCGGCACGGACCAGAAATTTAATCTGCTGATGGGCCGTGAGCTGCAACGCCATTACGGCCAGCCGCCACAGATTGTGCTGACCACGCCGCTGCTGGAAGGCACCGACGGCGTGCAGAAGATGTCGAAGTCGTACGGCAATTACATCGGGATCACCGAAGCGCCGCAGGAGATGTTCGGCAAGGTGATGTCGATTTCCGACGAACTGATGTGGCGTTATTACGAGCTGGTAACCGACGTCAGCATGGACGAGATCGAGCGCATGAAGCGCGAGGTCGCGAGCGGTACGGCGCATCCGATGAAGCTGAAGCAGGAACTGGGCAAGCGGATCGTCGGCGACTTCCATTCGTGCGAGGCGGCGGAGCAGGCGGCACAGGACTGGTCGCGGATGTTCCAAAAAGATGAGGTGCCGGAAGATTTGCCAGTGATCGCGGTTCCCTTTGCCGAAGTTGCAGCGCCCAATGCAGCGAGCGTCGATAGCAATGTTCAGGTGAAGCTGGACAAGCTTCTGGCGCGGACGGGACTGGCGACGTCAGTCACTGACGGCCTGCGCAAAGTGAAGCAGAACGCAGTGAAGGTGGACGGCGACCTCAAAACTGAAGTCGTGGTTGCCGTGAAGCTGGGCACGGAGTTCACGCTGCGGGCGGGAAAGAAGATGGTGAGAGTGGCGATTAGTAATTAGCCCTTGGCGTTTAGCACTTGGCGTCGAACGATGGTTCTGGGTTGGGTTAGATTGAGGTAGCTGGTCCCTCGGAGTTCTTGTAGCGGGCATTTACTTACGGCCTAATAGGGGAGTTTTGATCCGGGCCGCGCTCCGAACGAACGTTCGCTACAGTAGCATTAAAGTGCTAATGCCTTTTTGTTTTCAGGGACTTAGCAGGTTACTTTGTGATATTTTGCAAATGTTCCACGTGGAACATTTTCGTCCAGCGAAGGAAAAACCGACTGCGAGGAGCAGTCGACCTCGGGCTGAACGCAGTTCTTAGGGAAAGTCTGATTAAGTCACAACGAGGCCCCTCGGTGGCTAAAAGCCGCGAAGATTTTGTGGCGTTCTACGGACGACCTGAAGGCCGTCCCTTTCGAGAGATCGGACTTAATCAGAGTTTCCTTGGTTGCTAAATGCTGACTGCTGCTATGGACAAACTCTTCACCGGCGTTACGCTGCACGGCATGCCCGTGCGCATTGAGCTGCAATGGCCCTTTCATCCTTCCGAGGGCGGCAGCGACTGGTACGTGGTGCACGGCACGCTGCGCCTGAACGATGGTGGGCCGCTGCACGCCGATCTTGCGCTCAACCTGGCGCAGACCGTGCGGGAGGCGTTGCCGTCGCTCGATGGCGAGCTGGCGTTCTGGGTTGCGATCAACACCGCGCGCAAGGCGCTGGACGATAAACAACTGGAGTTGCTGAAGTCAGGCAAGCGACAGCCCGTGGCAATGTCGAGCCGCTGCTACAGCATTCGTCACAAGCACTTCACGTTTGCGACTGCCACGCCGCAGCAAGTGGAAGAGTTTGTGGCGCGCAAAGTTTTCTGGGGAAGCGGCGGCGAGCGCGTTCCGGTGCTGATCGCCGACCCTTGCGATGCGCAGTATCTGGGCGCTGCCGATCCCAACATGATCGACAGGCTGATGGCTGCCGCGAAGGAGATAGCTGCGCGGGGGATGATTGAGTTGGCGGGCGATTACGCGCGCGCTTGCGACGGGCTGCTGGCTCAGCATGAAGAGTTTGTGGCAGCCAAGGACCACGCGCTGGAGGAGTTGCATCTGAAGCATGCCTTCGAGCGGGCGTAGGTGGTAGAGCGGCCCTTCAGGGCCGCGTCCAGCAAATACAAAAGGAAATAGCCGCCACGATCATCGTCCGATGATCGTGGCGGCTTATGGATGTCGATCACGGCGTAGGACGCCGGCCTCAAGGCCGGCCTACCCGACGACCGCCGCAGCTCTCCGCACTTCCATGCCGTCAAGCACATGCCACAGCGACTGCGCCGCAGTCTCGGCGGCGTTAAGCGCAGCCTCTGCTTGGTCGGGATTCAACGCGATCTCCGCGCGCAGCATCTCGCGCCAAACCTCGGAGTGCTCGACGTCGGCGAACCGATGCAGCTTGAAGTAGCCGCAGGTTTTCGCGTCGGCGCCGTAGCGCTCGGCAAGACCTTCGGCCTTGGCTTTCGCGACGCGCGGCACCTGCGACTCATAGGCGTAGAAGGCAGCCAGCGCCTCGGCGGTTGAGCCTTCGCGCGCGACGCGACGAAACTCGGCAATCAGCTCGCGGACCTCCGGCAACGGCTCGCGTGCGCGGACCTCGTCGCGATCGGCGCCCATGCCTTCGGCGAAGTCCAGCCACAACTCGCTGTGCGGACGGCCTTCAATCTCCTCGCCGCACAGGTTGCGCAGCACGGCGCGGCGCTGCTCGCCATCGTCGAGGCGCGAATGCAACGCGCTCAAATACGCCGGAAACGCCGCGACATGGTGATAGTAATCGCCGGCATACTCGCGCAGATCGTCGCGCGTCAGCTCGCCAGCGGTCCACGCCTTGTAATACGGATGGCACAGCAGATCGTAGCGGGCAATGCGCTGCTCCAGCGCCGTCAAGAAAATTTGCAATTCCATCATTCACCCCACGTAAGAATTCGGTAAGTGAGAACACTATACGGGAGGAGTGCCGCGGGCGACAACTCGCAACGCCGCAACCGGGTGACGTAACTTCGATTGTGTAAAAAGCGAGAGGGTGTAAGTTTGGCTTTGGCCTCAGAAGCTAAAGCCCCTTTGGAAAGGAGACTTACACCCATGGCGAAGGTTACACCCATCACCGAGCACTTCCAACATTTCGTGAGCGAGCTGAAGGAGAGTTTTTGGGGCGACCTGCAGGGCGAGGTGCAGCAGAGTATGCGGCGGCTGTTCGAGCTGCTGTCGGAGCGGCAGCGCGACCTCTACATGGTGAGCCCGCGGCACAGCCGGCAGAAGCCGCGACAGGATTATCGCAACGGTTATTACCAGCGTGATTTCGTGACCCGCTTCGGAACCTTGCGGCTGCGCATCGCCCGCACCCGCAAGCGCGGCTTTCTGCCCGCGGTGCTGCAGAAGTTTCAGCGCCGGGCGGAAGAGGTGTCGCTGCTGATCCGGGAGGCGTTTCTGCGTGGCATCTCGACCCGGCAGGTGGGGCGGCTGGTGGCCATCCTGACCGGCGAAGCGGTGAGCCCGCAGACGGTGTCGCGGCTGACGCGCGAGCTGGACGAGGCGGTGCGGGCGTTTCATCAGGCACCCCTGCAGGACGAATGGGCCTACCTGTTTCTGGACGGTGTGAGCTTGCGCATGCGGCGCTCCAGCGGCCGGCAGCGGGTGCACATGCTGGTGGCCTATGGGGTGCGCCAGGACGGCACCCGGCAACTGCTGGCCTTTATGCGCAGCTCGGGCGAAAGCCAGACTGCTTGGGAAGGGCTGCTCCAGGATCTGTACCGGCGCGGGCTGCAAGGCGAGAACCTGCTGCTGATCGTCACCGATGGCTGTCCCGGACTGGCGGCGGCGATTGAGACGGTCTATCCGCGCGCCCTGCACCAGCGCTGCTGGGTACACAAGATGCGGAACATCCTGGAGAAAGTTCGTCGCCGCGACCACGACGCGGTCAAAGCGGATGCCCAGGCCATTTATCGCGCCGACAGCCGCCGTCAGGGCGAAGCCGCCTTTCGCGCTTTCCGCCGCCGCTGGCAGTCGCTGTACGGCGCCCTGGTGCGGCAACTGGAGCGCGATCTGCCGCAGCTGCTGTCGTTCTTCAGCTTCCCCCGGCATCTGTGGAAGAAACTGCGGACGACCAATATCATCGAACGCTGTTTCGTGCGAGGTGCGCCGGCGAACTCGTCCCATGGTGTGCTTTGTGAATGTGAAAAGCGTGGATCGCATCATCTACTCCATCTTCCAGAGATTCAATCTGGAATGGAAAACCCGCACCCTCCGTGTTTTTACACAAGCAGCTTGACGTCACCCCGCGCGGAGCTCGGCTTTACATTCTTCACTCGTCTGAGTCACAATACTGCTCCGGCAGAATTTCTGCCTCGATCGGGGATCATTTTGAAATTGCGGGGCTGGCTATTTCTTTTGCTGTTCGTGCACGTTGTGCTGCACCCTTGGGTGCATACGATGGGCACAGTGAAGCCTGTGAGCGCTTCCGCAATAGCCAGCGGCAGTTTGAGTCCGTCGGAAAGCGGCCTCACCGGTGGCGATCAATGCGAACTATGCCGCGTGGGTCACAACGCCACCGTCACTCCCCAGCTTCCCAAGACCGCCGTACTCAATCCACGATGGATTCGTACGACCCTTCAGGCGGTCAACTACGCCTCTCTGCAAGCTGATCGCAGACTCCCTTCACGAGCACCTCCAACTCTCTAATTAATTTCGCACTTGGAAAACTGTAGCGGCGTGCTTCGATAGCACGCCCTGGTCCAATGGCAGTTCCCATCGCTCTATCCTCACGCTGTCCGCGATTGATTGCTGGCGGTGCGTCCCGGTAGAGCCAAGCGAAAAATTGGAGGACCGATGTTCCGGAATTCGCAACTGTGCTCCCAACTAGCAGTGCAGGATTCAACGGCAGCAGTCCCAGTCCTGCGTTATCTCACTTTCTTGATGCTGGCGTTCGCCATGGTCTTTTCGCCCGAGCCTTCTCGCGCCCAGACAACCGGTTCGTCGTCAATTAACGGAACGGTTGCAGATCCGTCTGGAGCGGTGGTTCCAGGCGCAACCGTCGTGATCCGCAACCCAGTCAGCCAATACACTCGGTCGACCACTACGGACGGCGCCGGAAAGTTTGCTTTCGCGAACGTGCCGATCAATCCCTATCACATGACGGTGAACATCACCGGCTTTGCTCCCTACGTGCAGGACATCGACGTTCGCTCTGCCGTTCCCATGAGCCTGAAGGTCACGCTTCAGATTTCATCCACAGCCCAGAATGTTACCGTGCAAGCAGAAGCCGGCGACCTGCTGGAGAACGATCCGACCTTCCATACGGACATCGATCGCCAACTATTCTCGAAGCTGCCGTTGGAAAGCACATCATCGGAGCTTAGCTCGCTGGTTACGTTGTCATCGCCGGGTGTTGCTGCCGATTCTAATGGCCTCATGCACGGACTGGGCGATCACGCGGAAAACTCGTTTTCTCTGGATGGCCAACCCATCACCGACCAGCAGAGCAAAGTGTTCTCCAACCAGATTCCGCTCGACGCCGTGCAATCGATGACGGTCATCGGTGGGGCGCCATCGGCTGAATACGGAGACAAAACGAGTCTGGTCGTCGACGTGACTACACGTTCCGGGCTCGGCGTAACTACGCCGCATGGAGACGTGACCGCTTCTTACGGCACCTTCGGCTCGTCGAATGAGGACGCCGACTTCTCCTATGGTGGCAAGAATTGGGGGAACTTCATTGCCGGCAATGTCCTGGATACAGGTCGCTTCCTCGATGGGCCGGAATACCAGGTTTTCCATGACCACGGCAACGAAGAAAACTTGTTCGACCGAGTGGACTTTAAGATTGGGAATGCGGATGCCTTTCACTTGAACTTTCAGTTCACCCGCTCCTGGTTTCAGACCCCGAATTCCTATGACCAGGAATTCCACGATATCAACGGCATTCCGGTCTTGAACCCTTTGACGGGAGTTCAGTTGGGTCCGACCGATCAACGCTCCCAAATCCTCACCTACAATATCGCGCCCACCTGGACCCATACCATCAGCAACAACGCTATTTTCAATCTTACTGCCTACGTGCGGCGCGACGCCTACAACTACTACCCCAGCGATGACCCGTTCAACGACCTGGGCGCACCTGACATCCAGAGGCAAACCGTCGCCCAGCAGCGCACGCTTCTCAACAGCGGCGCGGTTGCCAGTGTCAGCTACACCAAGGGCATAAACAACTGGAAGGCCGGCGTTATGTATGAGCAGACCTTCCTGAACGAGAATGACCAGGTCGGGATTGTCGATCCTACCTACAATGCACCCTGCTTGAACGGCACCGGCTTTCCGGTCAATGGTTTTACCAATCCCTCGCAGTGCGCCGGAGCAGGATTCTCGCCGAATATCCCGGCGAATCCTCTCGCTCCCGGGGACGCATATATTCCCTATTTCAACCCCACCTTGCTGCCTTATGACTTGACACGTGGGGGGACTTCTTACCCATTCGTCGGTCATACGGATATCAAAGAACTCGCAATGTACGTGCTAGACAACATTAGTGTTCGCAACTGGACCTTCAACCTGGGGATTCGCGGCGACTTCTACAACGGTCTGTCCACCGCAAACCAGGCGGAGCCGCGCGTGGGAATCGCCTACAACATCGCGAAGACCAACACCGTCCTCCGTATCTCCTATGCTCGCACGCTGGAGACTCCTTTCAACGAGAACCTGGTGCTCTCCAGCCTGGGATGCGGCAATCCGGTCCTTAATCCCCTACTAGCCTGCTCATCGACTTCGTTGACGCGACTGGTTCCCGGCTATCGCAATGAATTCCACGCCGGCCTGCAGCAGGCCTTCGGCAAATACCTGGTCGTCGACGGGGAATACATCTGGAAGTACACGCACAACGCTTACGACTTCAGCGTGCTGGGCGACACCCCGATCACCTTCCCCATCGAGTGGCATAACTCGAAGATTCCGGGATTTGCCATTCGCGCCAGCATGCCGGTCAACCACGGCTTCAGCGCGCTGGTGGTAATGTCCAGCGTCGCGGCCCGGTTCTTTGAACCACAGGTCGCGGGAGCCGGCGCCGCTCCTTTGGCGCCCTCGGGAGTTTTCCGTATCGACCATGACGAGTCGTTCAACCAAACCTCGCATTTGCAATATCAGACTCCCTGGAAGCGCATAGCGCCATGGTTTGGCTTCAACTGGCGTTTTGACAGCGGACTGGTTGCCGGCAACGTACCCTGTTACGGAATCGGCCCAGGCAACGATTGCCCGCAATCGACCATACTTAACGGGATGCCCGCCATCGAAATGACCGATGTCTTGGGGATCCCGCTGACTGCGGATCAGGAATTTCAAGCTGGATTCACTTGCAATGGAGTGCACGCGACTCCGACCAGCCCGCTGCCCTTCGTCTGTCCGGCATCGGAATTTAGTGGCACCCTCACCCGAGTCCCAGCGCCGGGAACGGAGAACGACGATAAGAATCCTCCACGTATCGCGCGCCGCAATCTTTTCGATCTTGCGGTTGGCGATGACAATCTTTTCAAGGGGGACAAGTATAGATGGAGCGCGCAGCTCACTCTCATTAACCTGGCGAACAATTACGCGCTCTACAACTTTCTATCTACCTTCAGCGGCACGCACTACGTCACGCCGCGCACGTTAACAGCG
Source organism: uncultured Acidobacteriaceae bacterium (assembly GCA_963789245.1). Taxonomy (GTDB): domain Bacteria; phylum Acidobacteriota; class Terriglobia; order Terriglobales; family Acidobacteriaceae; genus Bog-257. The sequence goes on from CAWBKE010000006.1 coordinate 99,476, forward strand.
CAGATCGGATTCCACTTCTAGACGATTGCTGACGGGAGGAATCTATCGAGGTTCCTCCCGTCATAACAGGGACTATACAGAGTACAAGAAACGTCGTTGATGGTATTTCTCCCCCGACAAGGATGCCGAGAGTATGCCTCTATCGCTAGAAAGCCTTACTTGACGCCCCTTATACAAAAATGCCACTCAACAATGAGTGGCATCTAGGGGATTAGCGGTGCGATGGCCCGGACTGCACCTGCCCTACTTTGATTTCCGCTTTCGCTCTGCCCAACGCTGCTTCATCATCTCAGAGATGCGTTTACGGGCTGCAGCGCTCATATGCCGGCGCGGACGGTTAGTAGTGCTGCTGACGCTTCCAACTGGTCTGCCACGGCGGCGCGCTCCAGTTCCTGGTCCTTCTAGAGCCGTAATGGCCCGACCAAGACGGTCACGCTCTCTCTTGAGATCATTGAGTATGTTCTGAATATCCATGCTGCTCCTTTCGGCCTGCTTTCAAACTCCAACTAGTGTAACAGTATGATTAAAATAATGCCGACAATTCCAAGTATCGACGGACGTTACTTCGCGAACGCCGATCTTGAGGTGGTAGCTGGGGTGGCACCTAAGTAAGAGTAGAAGTATCCTTCAAATGTGCGGTGTTAGTGGGAGATCAGGGACGGTTGTCTTGATTGATACGAATCTCCCATCCTGGACTCGCACTGCGGCTTGCTAGAAAGAGGAACCCTAAGTGGCGGATAAAAGCTACCACATGACCCCCGAGCAGTTCCGGCAATACGGACGTGACATGGTGGACTGGATCGCGAAGTATTATGAAGACATCGAGACTTTGCCCGTCTTATCACAGGTAAAGCCGGGCGAGACCCGGCAGAAACTGCCCGGCTCCGCGCCTCAGGAAGCCGAGGATTTTGCCACGATCCTGCGGGACATAGATAAAGTGATCCTTCCCGGAGTAACCCACTGGCAATCCCCCAACTTCTTTGCCTACTTTCCTGCTAACGCATCGGGGCCGGCGATTCTGGGAGACCTGCTCTCTTCAGCTCTCGGAGTCCAGGGAATGCTTTGGGCCACCAGTCCCGCTTGTACGGAACTAGAGACCCACGTTTTGGATTGGCTGGTACCGATGTTGGGACTTCCGCAGAAGTTCCTGTCCAGCAGTTCGGGCGGCAGCGTCATCCAGGACACCGCTTCCAGTTCTTCGCTGTGTGCTATGTTGGCGGCTCGCGAGCGCGCCACAAACTATCGCAGTAATCGCCGCGGATGCGACGGGCGACTCGTGGCCTATACCTCGAATCAGGCCCACTCCTCCATCGAAAAGGCCAGCATGGTGGCTGGGATCGGCACGGAGAACCTGCGTCTTGTCGAAGTCGACCGTAGCTTTGCGATGCGCCCCGAGGCATTGGCAATGCAGATCGCGCACGACCGCGAAGCCGGCCTGATCCCATTCTTCGTGTCGGCGACTGTAGGAACAACTTCTTCCAATGCTCTAGACCCCCTGCCGGCGATTGGCGCCATTTGCCGCGACAACCATCTTTGGCTTCATGTAGACGCTGCCATGTCTGGAACAGCTGCCCTATGCCCGGAATTTCGCTATATACAGGATGGGCTTGAGTTCGCCGATAGCTATACCTTCAACCCGCATAAATGGATGTTTACCAACTTTGACTGCAACTGTTTCTACGTCGCCGATCGCAAGGCGCTGGTCGATACGCTAAGCATATTGCCTGAATACTTGCGCAATCAGGCGACAGAATCGGGCGAGGTGTTCGACTATCGCGACTGGCACATCCCGCTGGGACGGCGTTTTCGCTCGCTGAAGTTGTGGTTTGTAATTCGCTATTACGGCGTCGAAGGGCTACAGTTTCATGTCCGCCGCCACATCGCAATGGCGCAGCAGTTTCTGGAATGGGTAAAGCAGGACGAGCGCTTCGAAGTAGCTGCTCCAGCGCCGCTGAATCTGGTTTGCTTCCGTCATCGTGGCGGCGACGAGAGGAATGAGGAGTTGATGCGTCGTCTGAACCGTAGCGGCGATCTCTACCTCACCCACACCCGTCTGGACGGACGGTTTACCTTGCGCTTCTGCGTCGGCCAAACCAACACGACAGAACGACACGTCGAGCAGGCGTGGAAGAGAATTCAACAGGAGGCTCACAAATTGTGAGCTAGAGGCAGACTACTGCTGTGCCGTCCCTTGGCTATGCTGGGTGACGGGCGCCGGAGTCATCCCCAGGAATGAAGTGCCCATAAACCTGCCACTGGAATTGAAGTTCCATGTGAACAGCGCGAACCCCGCGTGGGCGCAGGTCTGGCAGCCGTTCCGCAGCGGATAGCCGATGATGAATTGCAAGCCGCCCTTGGGGCCGGTCTGCGAGTTGGGCCAGCTCTTCCCGTCGCGGTCACCCGGCCACAGGTTCACCCTGGGGAACTGATTCTGCAAACTCTGAAACTGAAAGCTTTGCTGCATTGCTTTCTGATCCAGCTGCTTCAGGTTTTCAGCATTGATGATTCGCGGCTGGCCGTTGACCAGCAGCAATCCGTGGGTCGAGCGCAGGGGATACGTAACCCAGGCGACGTCGACCGGTCCAACGGCCTGGAAGCCGGTCATGATGCCAACTTCTCCGGCCATTTGCTTGTAGAGTTCGCGGGTGAAGCTCACCGCACCGGCAGGGGCGCCGGCCTTGGGCATCTGGTCGATAACGCATTGGGCGAACTTCAGCGACGGCGATACGTTGTCGCACGCCGCATGGGCGCTGGTCAGGAAGGCGCTGCCCGGTTGCCACACGGCGGATGAGCCAATGTTGACCGACGCCGTTTGTCCGAAGCCGAATGTGGCGAGTGTGATGACAGCAAGCAACGCGAATAATCTCCGCATACGTCCCCCTAAGGCCTGTTTGGAATCGCGAATGGAGTTTAGCAGAACGCGCCGGAAGCTCACGAGCTAGCCTCACGCTGTCAGCCGCCGCGAGGGATGCTTGCCGCGTTCGCCCGCGCAGCCCGAGGTTCGGCCTAACCCGGCCCAGTAGCCGTGACCGTTGGAAAAATTTCTTTGCGGCGTCCTCCCAGAAATCCTTTGCCATTCTCTTTGCCTCTGTGATATGAATATGAATTCAGGTTCATATTATGCATCGTGGTCTGTTCTTCGTCGGTCTCGCCATCTGGATCGCCGCCACCCTCGCCTTGCGCTTCGCCGGAAAATTCATACTCCGTGCGCGCCCCTGGCCGGCAACTGTCCTCCTCTTCGCGGTCAGCTTTCTCCTCATGGCGTGGCTGGCGCGCCGTCTCTGCCGACGATTTCAAGTGCCGCCCGAGCAGTGGCCGCTCGGCGCGGTCTCGCTGGCCACACCCACCCTGTTGCTCGATCCCTTCTCCAGCGCCTTCTTCCCGGTGGTGTTTCCCAACCTCGCGCCTGAGCTGGCTGGCGTCTTCGGCGGCTGGATGCTGATCTGCTGTGCCGGCGCGTTGCTGGGAGGAACGCTGCACCGCGGCGCGCTCCGATGACCAGCCATCGTCCCAATCTCCTGAAGTTCGAACAATTGCCGCCGGAGCCGCGTCAGAAGCGCAGCCAGGAGAAGCGCAGGCGGCTGAAGGAGGCGGCGCTTCAGATCTTCCGCTCGCGTGGCTACGAACGCACCTCGGTCGAGCAGATTGCTAAGCGCGCCCATCTTGCCACAGGCAGCTTTTATCAGCACTATCGCTCCAAACGGCAACTGTTGCTCGCCCTCATGGACGAGCTGCTGGCGGCGATGGGCCGGTTGAATCTTCGTCCCAATTACAGCGGCGATGTCCGCGCGAGTTTGCGGGAGCTGTTGGCTCGCGGCTTCTCCAACGACCTGCGTTATCTGGGCGCTTATCGCGCCTGGGAAGAAGCCGTGCTCTCCGACCCGCAAATGGCCAACAGTCAGATGAATATCCGCGAGTGGACGACGAAGCGTGTTGCCGCACTGCTCACTTCGTTGCAGCATTGGCCCGGCGCCCGGCCCGGCGTCGACGTGCCCGCACTGGCGCAGGTCATCGATACTTTCTTTTGGAGCCTGCTGGCGCAGGCCGTGTTCCTGACAAGAATGGAATTGAACGACTGGATCGATGCAGCAACCCACTTGATCTACCACGCCCTGTTCCTCGATCCGCCAAAGAAGGATAGGGCACAGTAACTCAATCGAGAATCAAGTCGTTTGAGGGCTCATTGCTGCGGCGGTGGCGCCGGCTGCGTTGTCGGTGGTGCTGGCGGAGCCTGTGGCTGGCGCGTTGGCCGGCTCAGTTTCGGCGGCGGCGGCGTACGGATATAAACGGTTCGCAGGAACTTTCCGCTGGCGTCGAAGTCCCACGCGAAGCGGGCCACTCCTACGTGCTGGCAGGCATGGCATCCATTGATCAGCGGATAACTCACGATGAACCCGGTGCCTCCCGCGGGCAAGGGCTGCACCCGCGGCCACGGGGTGCTGCCGCTGCGGTCGCCCGGCCAAACATCGGTCCGGGGAAACTTCTTTTTCACTCCCTGCAACATTGGGTCCTGTTCCAGCGCCGCCCGATCCAGCTTTTGCAGATCGTCGACGTCAAGAATCTTGGGATCGCCGTTCACCAGCAGCAGGGCATAGTTGTCGTTGGCACGCAGCGGATAGAGCACCTGCGCCGCATCCACCGGGCCGTACTTCTTGAAGGCAGTCATGATGCCCACCAGCCCGCCATTCTGCTGATATAGCATCCGGGTAAAACTCACAGCGTCGGCAGGTGCTCCCGCCGCCGCAATCTGATTCATGAAGCATTGGTCGAAGCTCGCCGGCCCTGCGCCTTTTTCGCAAACCGAATGGGCTTTGTTAAGGAAGTCCTGCGACGGCTGCCATATTGCCGAAGCGCTGATCTTGCCATCGGAAGCCGCCGGCATGGTCGCTTGCGAACTGGCCAATCCTGCTTGAGGAGCAGCCTTGACCAGCGTCCAACCTGCCAACATCGTTACCAGCAACAGCACTGATCGTCTCACCTTAATTCTGTCTCCACTCTGCGAATGAACTGCGTTGCCCATGTCCGACAGCGCACCAGTATCTCTATTTTTGCCCGTGGTGGTCAAACGTCGGCGTCTGCAGGCATAGTGACCGCCGCAGGCTGCTGATTTTCCCCGTAAAGGTTCACAAAATTGTTGCTGGCGCGAACTCCGGAAAGGTGTACAATTTGCCCACTGCGGATCGTGGGGCATGTTCTTCTCTAGCTGATTCGCTCACGATCTACCGTCTGCCACTCAACTCCGGGCGCGTTCGGAAGCTTTCTTGGGCAACCCCCCGCCCGTCACTCACGAGAACGTAGTTTCTAACCTGCGCTCTCGCGGAGGCCATTATGCAGTGTGGACGCTGGTTTGCTCCTCTCCTCGCTTCTCTTCTTATCGCTACTGCGCACGCTCAGCTGCATATTGGAGGAAGTAGCGCCAACTCGAGCGGCAATGTGCACGTGCGAGTCATCACAGAAAACGGGCGCAATGCCGGCCCATACCTTCAGGTTCGCTTGTTGGGAGGAGGAGGATCCAGCGCGATAGGTATCACCTATACCAATGACGTCGGCGAAGCTTCGTTCGACGGCGTTACTGTGGGCAGTTACTCCATCGAAGTCAGTGGTGATGGAATTCAGACCACGACCACCCCACCCTTCATGGTTGATGAGCGCAAGTCTTCGCAAGCACAGTGGATCACCGTTCACCGGCTGGAAGAATCGGGACCAAGGCCGGTTTCAGCCCACTCCAATATGGTCTCCGCCAACGATCTTAATGTCCCCGGCAAAGCCCGCAAGGAACTGGATAAGGCCAACGAAGAGATGGCCATGCAGAATTGGAAAAAGGCCCTGGAGCACCTGAACAAGGCGATTGCTCTCGCCCCGCAATACGCCACCGCTTATAACAACCTGGGGGTGCTTTACGCCAAGACCAACGACATTCCCAACGAGGAGGAAGCGCTGAAAAAGGCGGTCACCCTGGACGAACACTTCGCTCCCGCGCTGCTGAACTACGGCAAGCTGTGTATGCGGCAGAAAAATTTTCCGCAGGCGGAAGAACTGCTGCGGAAAGCCGATACGGTAGAGCCCAACAACCCTGAGACCCTGATGTTGCTGGCTGATGCGGAATTCATGGATCGCCATTTCGATGCCGCTATTGCCAGCGCCGATCAGGCACACTCATCGGGGCAGGACCATCCGTCATTTGTGCACTACATCGCCGCCCGCGCCTATCAACAGAAACACCAGCTGCCGCAAGCGCTCGCCGAATTCCAGCTATTCTTACAGGAAGAGCCCAAAGGACCGCGTGCGGATTACGTGCGCGGAGACGTTGCCAGGATGCAGAGAGCTAGCGCTAGCCAACCGGCGAGCCCGCAGTAGCTGGAGAGATACCGAAGGCGCTGGTTTGCGCTCGAGTGTTTCCGCCCAAGCCGGATTGGCTTTGTAAACGCTGAACCTTTGCAGAACCACTGCGGTAGGTTGGGGAGTGGGTCCAAAACCCGAGTCAAAATGTCCTCGAAACTCAGAACTGCTGGGAGCTCACCCCTCGGCATTCTTCATCTTGAGCTGGCTCTTGTTCTCTTCCAGAAACTCGCGGATCTGGTCAGCCTGATCCAGCAGCCGCACCCACTGTTCGTAATAGAGCGTGACTGGGAAGCGCCCCAACCCATAGACGCTGACACCGCCTTTTTCGCTGACCTTGTACTGTAATACACCTCGACCCCGTCCCTGCGCCTGCTTCTCCAACTCCGCTACTTTGGCTTTCAATTCGTCATAACTTGGTTCCGACATATTCTGCTCCTCTATAAGGTCGTGTAGGATACCGAGCGCGCCCAAACCGAACGGTCGCAGCAGCCATCTTACCCGAACTTGACGATAAAGGATGTGAGCTGTTGCACGGCTAAGCTCGACTGCGCTGAACGACTGCCACTCAGCAAAAACAGCAGGTAGGACGACGCGCCTTCCACTGTAATGTGCGGCGGCACTCGCTTACTGTTTCCCCGTCCCTGTGGCCAAGTGTTCGCTTTGCTCCGAGATTCGCCGCGCGGCGTCGCGGGCTGGAGGCTGATTAGCGGGATGCAGCGTATCGAGGAACGAGACCAGTGCCGCCACCTCCGCCGGGTTCAGGTTCTTGCCGTACGCCGGCATGTTGCCGCCGCCCTGCACCACCTGGCGGACGAGCTGGTCGTGCGTCATGCGCACCGCAACGCTATCCAGGTTCGGTCCGCGCAGACCACCGGAGCCGCCGATGGAATGGCAGTTGCGGCACTGCTTCTCCTGGAAGATCGCTGCTCCCTGACGCTCCAGCGGCGATCGGCCATTCAGATACTGTACCGGCACGGGATCGCCGCTCCAGGCGTCCATGATCGGGCTCCACGGCGTGTAACTAGCGTAGTGGGTCAAGGTGCCCAGCGTCACCGCGCTCAGCGCGATGGTGACCACTGCGATTGGACGCCGCTTCCAACTCTTCTCACCTTCACCCGCAAAGAATGGCAGCAGGATCAACCACGCGAGAATCACGACCGGCCCGACAAGCAGCGCCACGGTCTCCATCTGCGGCGGCAGCAGGGCCAGCAGCGCATACAACCACTGGAAGAAGTAGTCGGGCTTGGGGACGGTCTGCACGATCGTCGGATCGGGCTGGCCGCTCGGTCCATAGGGGCCGAAGAACGCGGCGCACGCCAGCACGCTGGCGATCACCACGGAGGCGAAGATCATGTCCTTCCACACCGCGTCCGGCACGAACGGCACACCGTCCTTGCGCGTCAGCTCCTCGTACTCTTGTGCGTAGGTGGAGCGCCGCACCAGACGGCCAGGCATGGGCCAGTCGTTGATGCCGAGCTTCAGCACCATCAGCAGATGCACGGAGACGAACGCGATCAGCAGTCCGGGAATGACGAACACATGGAATGCGAAAAAGCGCGACAGCGTGTCACCCGCGATGATCGGGCCGCCGAGCAGCAGATGCACCACCCATGCTCCAATGAACGGAACGCGGCCGCAGATCGAAGCGCCGATGCCTAACCCCCAATACGCATCCTGGTCGAAGCGCAGCACCTGGCCGGTGAACGCCATGCCCAGCGTCATCAGCAGCAGGAACACGCCAACGATCCAGGTCAGCTCGCGGGGAAACTTGTAGGCCCCGAACATCGCCACCTGCACCATGTGAATGAGCACAATGGCGACCATGAAGTTCGATCCCCACCCGTGCACCGCGCGCAGAAACCATCCCAGCGTCACGCCGTGATTGAGGTACTGCAGGCTGTTCCAGGCCTCGCCCGCGGAAGGCACATAGATCAGCGCCAGCATGATGCCGGTGAAGATCTGTAGCATGAAGACGGTGAGCGCCGCACTGCCGAAGACGTAGAACCAACTGGCAGACTTGGCAGGGACACGATGCTCGGCTGTCTCCTGGACCGCCGGCCAGATCTTCAGCCGCTGCTCGAACCAGTCGCCGATCTTTGCTAGCCTGGCTAGCCTTGGCATCCCTTGCTCCTCTTATACAGGCTCGCGCTGGTAGACAGCGTCGGCAGTTGTCCGGCCTCAATCATCAAACGGCCGTTCTCTACTTTGTAGGGATACTCGAACAGGCCGCGCGGCGGCGGGCCGGAGGCGCGTGAGCCGTCGCGGTAGTACACGCCACCGTGACACGGACACATGAACAGGCCCGATTGCGGGAACCAGCGGACCGGGCAGCCCAGATGCGCGCAGTTAATGGCGAAGACCTGGAAGGTCTCGCCCTGCACCCGGCGCACCCAGCAGGGAATGTTGTCCGTCTCGCCGTCCCAGGCATTGGAGATCGGATTCTTGTACTTCGCCAGCCGCGTCTGGCCCTCGGGAAATTCGTCCAGCTCGCCCAGGTCGATCCACTTGCGATAGCGTCCGCCTTCGCCGCGCATGATGGGCGCAAGCAAATAGCCAACCACCGGTGTCGCCAAAACAACGGCAGCCAGTCCGTTCAGAACTATGCCCAGCTTGACGAAGAACTGCCGTCGGGAAACGTCCTGCTCGCTCACTGCGGCCCTCCGGGCGAAGAAGTAGTTGCTGCTACGGAAGAGGAATTTCTGGTTGGCGCGGTCGCCGCGCTTGCCGGGCGCTGTGCCACCAGCCACGCCACCACATCGGTGATCTCCTGGTCGCTCATCGGATGTCCAGGTATATTGCTCCGCCAGTCCGGCGCGTCAAAGTCTGGTCGCCCGACAAGCACGATCGTCCTCAGTCCCTGGTCCGTTATCAAGCTGAGATAGTAGGGATTGACAATGGAGCCGACCTTAGCCGTGCCTTTGCCGGCGGTGCCGTGGCACGAAGCGCAGAATGTTGCGAACGCCGCTGCTCCGCGCTGCGAGTCACCGGGCGCCTTGGCTGCATACGGCGGCGCTATCCCACCTTGTAGGACATTGGGTTTTGCCCAGCGCTGCCGCATCCCCTGCACGATAGCGTCGACCTGCTTGCTGGTCAGCATCCCGCCCTCACTCTGCGCAAAGGCCGACATTGCCGTACCTGGCCTGCCCTTCGAGATCGTGCTCCGCAAGGTATCGTCGTCAACAATCGCCAGATACACGGGATCGCCGATGGGCGGCGCCGGCCCCAGTTTGCCATCAGCGCCATGGCAGCCCGCGCAATTTTGATTGTAGAGCACGACCGGATCGAGAATGTCGGTGGGACGCTGCACGATGTCGGCGGGAGTGGGCTTTCCCGGCAAATTGCAAGCAACAAGCGCCAGCAAGGCAGCGAACGTCAATGTGGGAAGCGCGCAGCGAGTTGTCATCGCTTATCGTCCTCGCGCTCTTCCATCAGTCCTGGCGCTTCAATGCCTGCTCGCAAGGCCAGAGGCAGGTTCTCCGACGTCCACACCTTGTTCTGCCGCGCCACCACCAGGCCGGCTACGATTCCGAATGCGGCTTGCGATGCCGCGAACCACCACCAGTTAATACGCTGATCCAACAGCGGATTGACGTATCCGATTATGTGGTAGAGCAAGCCAGTCCACAGCAGTGGGCCGATGATGCCTCCCAGCACAATAGGCCGGCGCGGAAGCAAGGGCAGCATCGCTCCATAGAGAAGTCCCACAAGCAGGCACATCGTGATGTGGATGGCTAGAGCAAACAGAAACCATCCCAGCCGGAAATGCAGCATCTCCTCGATTGTGGGAGTTGCCGATGGTGCATATAAGCTTCCTGCCAGCAGATTTATGGGATACCACACACTGTGGTAGAAGATCAGACCGTAAAGCGCTGCCAGCACCGCCATGGCCACTCCGCCGGCCAATCCACCCTTCACGCCTGCCGTAACGGGATAGATCTTTAGCGGCAGCCACGCGCGCTGTATCTCTTGTGCAGCCGGTATCCGCTTGACCTCGCGCGGCGGCAGCACCCGGGCCGGCTCTTCAGGCTGCACGGGAACTGCTTCATGCTGTTCATGCGGCAGCACCTGGCGAAACCATCCCACCGCTCCGGAGATAGTCAGAATCGCGCCCAGCACACTAACCGACACATCCGTGAGCAATCCCGCGAAGGTCAGCGCCGTCCCCAACGCCATGGCGAAGGGCCATGCAGTCGGTGCGGGCATCAGCACTGCCGGCCTGCCGGAACCGCCGCTCACTTGTGTCTCGTCACTCATGAATCAGTCTTAAGAACTGCGGCGCGCAAAGCGCTGCTCGATACTTCTCATCGGGTAATGAAATACACCACCGACAGCACCACAACCCAGATGGCGTCCACAAAATGCCAGTACATGGCGAACACGCTGATGCGCTCGGAATGCTCCTGTTTCACCGCACCGAAAAGGGTCAGCAGCCAGATGATCGTCAAGCCGATAAGACCCACGGTCACGTGGAACGCGTGCAGTCCCACAAGCGAGTAGAACGTCGTGCCAAAGAGGTTGGTGCTGATCGTCAGGCCGTCGTGATAGATCAGGCGATACCATTCGCGCCCGGTGCCAACCAGAAAGATCACGCCTAACGCAATCGTCAGAAACCAGAAGAGGCCGAAGCGTTTTATCTTGCCGTGATGCAGCGCTTTTTCGGCCAGCAGAATCGTCAGGCTGCTGGAGAACAGGCAGATCGAGGTGAAGTACGGAATGTCAAGCACCTGCGCCGGAGTCGGACCGCTGAGACTCTTGCCCGCGTAGTACAAGTAGGCCACGACGAAGATGCTAAAGATCGCCGACTCCGCGATGATCAGGCACCACATCCCGACCTTGCCACGGAGGTTCGCGGACAACGGCATATCGCTTTGCGGCACGGTTATCGTCGCTGCTGCCACTAGTTCTCCCTACGAAAAGCAGATCCCTCAGCCCCGCTCGGTCGCTTCGCTCCTTCGCGCGGCTTCGTGATGACAAACAAGAAAAATTCCCTTTCGGCGCGGCTGAAGCCGCGCCCCTTCAACGAGACACCCGTACTCCAACGCCCTGCACTACCCGCTCTACTCGTACTTCCAATCCGGATCTTCGGGATGTTTCAAGTCCCACAACGGACGCCGGCTCCGGATCACCGGAATCTCCGCGTAGTTGTACTCCGGGGGCGGCGAGGTCGTGTGCCACTCCAGCGTCCACGCGTCCCAGGGGTCGTTGCCCGCAACCTCTCCCTTGTAGTACGACCAGATGACGTTGACCACCCAGATCAGCACGCCGGCGGCCTGGAAGATCACTCCGATGGAGACGATGAGGTTCCAGATCTCCCAGCCTCGGCTGGCTTCATAGGTATAAATGCGTCGCGGCATACCCAATATGCCGGGAATGTGCATGAAGTCGAAGGTCAGATGAAAGCCGATTACGAACAGCCAGAAATGCCACTTGCCCAAGGTTTCGTTCATCATTTTTCCCACCACCTTGGGATACCAGTAGTACGTGCCCGCGAACACCGCCATCACGATGCCGCCCAGGATCACATAGTGGAAGTGGGCTACCACAAAGTAGGAGTTGCCCAATTGCCAATCGAAAGGCGCCGCGGCCAGCATGATGCCGGTCAGCCCTGCGATCAGGAACTGACATAAGAACGCGATGCAGAAGAGCATCGCGACCTTGTAAATGATCTTGCCGCCCCACATCGTTCCAATCCAGTTGAAGATTTTTATTCCCGTCGGGACTGCGATCGCCGCAGTAGACGCCACAAAAAACGCGTTCGCGTACGACGTCATGCCGACGGTGAACATGTGGTGCGCCCACACGCTCAGGCTGATAAAGCCGATCGCGATCGTGGCCGCCACCATGATGTTGTAGCCAAAAATCGGCTTGCGCGAGAACACCGGAATCACCTCGGAGACGATCGCGAACGCCGGCAGCACCAGGATATAGACCTCGGGATGTCCGAAGATCCAGAAGAAGTGCATCCAGATGACCGCCGAGCCACCTGCTTGGGTGTCGAAGAAATGCCCGCCGAGGTAGCGGTCGATCAACAGCATGAGTTGCGCGGCAGTCAGCGGCCCAATGGCCACCAATACCAGAAACGCCATCACCGTGTTCATCCACGCAAACAGCGGCATGCGGTTCAGCTTCATGCCGGGACAACGCATGCAAAGGATCGTCGTCATCACATTCAGCGCGGTTGCGATGCTGCCGAAGCCACTGATCAGCAGACCAACGATCCAGTAGTCGGTGCTGTGACCTACGGAAAATGCCGGCGAAGTCAACGGTGCGTAAGCAAACCAGCCGACATCGGGTGCGCTGCCCGCGCCGTACAATCCGAAGCCGCCGATGAAGCTGAAGTACAGAATGATGCCGCCCAGCGCGCTCATCCAGAAGCCCCAGGCATTCAGCCGGGGAAACGCCATGTCGCGCGCCCCGATCATCAGCGGCACCAGATAATTGGCGAAGCCAAACACGATAGGCATGGCAGCGAAAAAAATCATGGTGGTGCCATGCATGGTGAACAGGCGGTTGAAAACTTCGGGCGAGACCAGGTGGTTGTTGGCGACGGCCAGTTGGGCGCGCATGATCGAAGCTTCCACGCCGCCGATCACCAGGAACACGATGCCGTAGCTGAAGTACATCAGCCCCAGCCGCTTGTGATCGACCGTGACGATCCAGTCGTGCAGCACTTGCACCAGCGGGCGGGAACTCTCGCGCTCCGGCGAAAGGATCAAGGGCGGCACTATGGGTTGGGCATCAGCCATTCATCTCTCCCGCGCTCTTACTGCAGGCTCATCAGATACGCCACCAGCGGCTTCAGGTCCTGCTCATCCAGTTGCATCGCCGGCATCAGGCAGCCGGGCTTGATCGCATCCGGATCCTTCACCCACAGCAGCAGATTCTCTTCCGTGTTCGGCGCGGCGCCTGCGGCAATGGTGGTACGGCTCATCAAGTGCGTCAGGTCGGGTCCGAACTTGCCATTGGCAATCGTGCCTGTAATCGTATGGCAGTTCATGCAGGCGTTGGCTTCGAACACCTTGCGCCCGGCGATGACCTGCTCGGACTCTACTGCCGGCGCCTTCTGCTGCTGCGCCCACTTTGCGAAATCCTCCGGCGAATCGACCATCACGTTTAGTAGCATCTTGGCATGCTGCGTTCCGCAGTACTGCGCGCACTGTCCCACGTAATGTCCCACATCGTGGGGGTCGATCCACATCTCGTTCCTGCGATTAGGAATCAGGTCAATCTTACCCGCCAGTTGTGGCACCCAGAAGCTATGGTCGGTATCGGCCGAAAGCAGCGTGATGTGCGTCGGGGTGGGATGGCCGGGATTGCTCACCGGGACGTGCAGCTCGTTCGCTGTGACAAAGCCGTAGCCGGGATACTGAAACTCCCACCAGAACTGATGACCGATGGCGGTGACTTCAATCGTATTCGCAGGAAATTGCGCGTCCTCGACCGCATGGATCACCCGCGCTGCCGCCAGAAACAGCACCACAACAATCAGAATCGGGATCACCGTCCACGCCAGCTCCACCTGGTTGCTGCCGTAAATCTGGGGCGGCTCGTGATTATCGTCGCCAGGCCGTTTCCGGAACTTCACCGCCGCATACAGGATCAGGCTGAACACCACCAGAAAGATGCCCAGACAAACCGCCATCACAAATAGCGACAGATGGTAAATATCGTGCGCCGGCGTGGAAGTGGGATTGAGGATCGACGGAGTCGAGGAAGGTTCCGACGCGAAAGCGAACGCCGAGCCACCGCAGGCAACGGTGCAAACAAAAAGGAAGGCAGTCGGCGCAACATGGCGGAACAGCCCACTGGCCGCGTAATTCCGCCGCCGCAGGTTGGCTCTTTCGCAACTGGTGGATCGCGAGTGCATAGCACCTGGACCGGAAACAAGGCCTGAAGTTGACCGCTTATGGTTGTTTGACAGCGCCAGAATACACGGGGCGAATGTTTCGTTTTATACCTTCAACGGAAGAGATTTGCAATAGCTGATTCGGCGGCAACTGCCTGCCCGGCCCGCGAATCGGAACGAGTGGTCTGATATCCGGCAAGAACCACGCCATGACTCATCGCCGCCAGTACAATGCCAGAGTCGTTTTCTCCACTTTGGCTGCAACGGCCCACGGTTTTCGTCATCTCATCATTATTTGAAGCCATGCGCTTTCCTGGTCCGCTACAAAGAACGCTTCTTATGTGCCGGTCAATGCTGTGGCTGGCGAGTTGGATTGTGCCTGCCGGGCTGCGTGCCGGCTGGCGAAAGAGTTGGACCAGCCAAGCCTGGCATTGGTGCCACTTCCTGGCGGAATCAGGCCAACTCAATCGCGACAAAAAGCTCGAACTGGCCCGCTTTTGCTGGAGCGCTTTTCCAACTGCGTTCTGGATGCGATTCGATCGCGATCGGTTTTTCACTCGCTCAGATCGCCTGCGCCGTTCTCCCGCGGCTTGCCTTGGTGGAATCGCGCTGTTGCTGGCAGTAGTGATACTGGCGGGCGGAATCATCCCCGCCGTGTGGTCGTTTCTATCCTCGCCTCTACCGAATCCCGATCGCATCTGCGTGATCAGTTTGAATGGCAAGTTTCGCCGTGTCCGTTCTGAGACCCTGCTCGATCTGGCTTCCGCCTGGAAAGGCAGCAAGCTTCTGGACGCGGTCGCACCGTACTCCTGGAGCCCGAGCAGATTGGTGGGATCGAGACGCACGGTACCCATTCTTGCGGCGAGAGTGGCTCCAGAGTTCTTCCAGGTGCTCAATCTCAACGTGGCGAATGGGCGAACCTTCCGCACCGGAGACGACCGAAGCTGTAGCAACTGTGTCCTCCTCAGCCATGAGATTTGGCAACTGCAGTTTCATGGCGATCCAGCGATTGTCGGCCAGCAGGTCACGTTGGACGACACCCCGCGAGTTGTGATCGGAGTCTTGCCGCGGAATTTCCATCTGCTATCGCCGGAGATAGCCGTGTGGGCGTTGCTCGACTCCGCTTCACCTTCGTTCAGCAACTTTGTCGAGCGCATTGGCGCCGTGGCTCGCATGAAGCCGGCTGTAACAGCGCAACAGGTGGAAGCTGATCTCGTCGATCGAACAGAGAATGCCGGTTATGTTCTGCCGGCCTCGCTGCTGGTTGTCAGCTCGGGACGCGCGGAGATGCGACGCTATGTCACCACCTATCTGCTGTTCGTGCTTTTGGCTATGGCCTGCGCGGTTTTGATTGTGTACGCGCGCTCCCGAGGCGGCGTCGGACGCGCGCCCCTCAGCTTGCGCGACCGTTGCCGATGGTGGACGTTCTTTGTCGCCAAGGCGGCGCTATTGCTGCTGGTAACAGGGTTGTTCGCGTGGACGTCGGTTCGCTGGCTTTCGGTGTACCTTGTAGGCTCAATACATCCCATGGCCAATGGCATCGCGCTGTGGCTTTTCCTGATTCTGTCCGTCGCTCCATTGTCGTGGGCGATCCACGACCAGCAGCGCCGCTGCCGCGTTTGCCTGCGCCGCCTGGGAACTCCAATTCAGATTGGAGCTCCGGGACACGTTTTGCTCGATTGGTCCGGAACGGAGCTCATGTGTCCGGAGGGACACGGCGTTTTGTATCTTCCTGATTCGGAGGCAAACTGGCTGGAGCGCGATCGCTGGGATAACCTCGACGACTCGTGGGCAGGGCTGTTCAAGGAAGAGTGAGAAAGTTCGGTCTTGAATTTACAGGCTAAAACCGGGTTGATGCGAATCGCACCGCCGGGAATCATTCAGAGAATCGCCGGCAGTTGACTACGTCTTCGGAGGGTCGCTGGTGATCTCGCGAACTCCGTTTGGGCTGCCAACCACAACCAAGTGGGTCAGTCCGAGAAACAGTCCGTGCTCCACAATTCCGGCTCGGCTTTCGAGTTGGCGCGCGAGCTTTGCCGCATCGGCGATGGGGCCGAAGTTGCAATCGAGAATCATGTTTCCCTGATCCGTGCGATACTCCTCGCCGCCGGCAGTCCGGCGAACGACATACTTCGCGCCCAGGGATTCCAGAAATCGCGCCTGCGAAAGCCAGCCGAAATGAAGCACTTCGACCGGCAGAACGTGCAGCGTGCCGAGCCGAGGCGAGAGCTTACTCTCGTCGACGACGATGACCTCGCGCGCCGTGGCCTGCGCAACCAGTTTCTCGCGCAGCAATGCGCCACCGCCTCCCTTAACCAGATTGAGTTGAGGATCAACTTCGTCGGCGCCATCGATGGTGACGTCGATAGCCTGGGGCAAGTCATCCAGCAACATTGGGATGTTGAGGTCAACGGCTGCAGCCCGCGATGCCCGCGAGGTCGCGAAGCCCACAATGTCCTTCAAGTTCCCGCTCTGCAGCAGACCGCCGATGCGCTGAATGGCAAAGATAGCGGTTGAGCCGGTGCCGAGCCCGACGGTCATTCCGGACTCGACGTAGCGGACGGCGTATTCCGCCGCGGCCTTCTTCAAGGCGGCGTGCGCGTCCGGCGATGCAGTAGTGGCATTCAAAATAAGATCCTCAGCGACAAGCAGCCCGCGATGACGATTACAGCAGGCGTATTGGAAGGTGGAGCACGCCTTTAAGGCGTGCATAAATGCCCCGCTGAATCAGAGCCGGCTTTAGCCGCTGAGGTGATTCCCGCCGCATTTACCTCAGCGGCTGAAGCCGATTCTCTTCCTGCTTGCCTCTATGCACGCCTGAAGGCGTGCTCCACCCACTCTGGTGTACAACAATTCAACCATTCGACCTCAACTCTTCCGGCCGAGCGCCTTGCGATAGCGGCTGATCAGAGTATTGGTGGAGCTGTCGTGCTTCAACTGCGGCGCGGCCTCGCTCTGCAGTTCCGGAATAATACGCTTGGCCAGCACCTTGCCCAGCTCCACGCCCCACTGGTCGAAGGAATCGATATTCCAGACCGCGCCCTGGGTGAAGACATTGTGCTCATAGAGCGCGACCAGCGTGCCCAAGGCGTGCGGCGTGAGTTTATCGGTCAGGATGGTGTTCGTCGGACGATTGCCTTCGCAAACCCGGAACGGCGTCTGGAAATCGGGCGAGCCTTCGGCCTTCAGCTCTGCAGCGGTCTTACCAAACGCCAGCGCCTCAGCCTGCGCGAAGACGTTCGCCATGAGGTAGTCGTGCTGTACTTTGAGCGGGCTCAGCGGCTGGCAAAAAGCTATAAAGTCGCAGGGGATCAGCTTCGTCCCCTGATGGATCAACTGGTAGAACGAGTGCTGTCCATC
Source organism: uncultured Acidobacteriaceae bacterium (assembly GCA_963789245.1). Taxonomy (GTDB): domain Bacteria; phylum Acidobacteriota; class Terriglobia; order Terriglobales; family Acidobacteriaceae; genus Bog-257. Next base: position 117,024 of record CAWBKE010000006.1, read on the forward strand.
GGTGCCCGGCTCGCCCCAGATGATCGGCCCGGTCTGCCACTCCACGTGCTTGCCCTGCAGATCGACGTGCTTGCCATTGCTCTCCATCTGCAACTGCTGCAGGTAGGCTGGGAAGCGCTTCATGTTGTCGGAGTAAGGCATGATGCCGACGGTCTGGGCACCGAAAAAGTTGTTGTACCACACTGTCAGAAGCCCCATTAGCGCGGGCAGGTTCTTCTCCATCGGGGTGGTGCGGAAATGTTCGTCCATCGCGTGAAAGCCGGCCAGCAAATCGGCAAAACCATCCGGACCGACGGCGATCATGGTCGACAAGCCTATGGCCGAGTCCATCGAGTAACGGCCTCCGACCCAATCCCAGAAGCCGAACATGTTGGCAGTGTCGATGCCGAATTTCGCCACACCTTCGGCATTGGTCGAGACTGCAACAAAATGTTTGGCGACGGCAGCATCGCTCTTCAGCGAGTCCACGATCCACTGGCGGGCAGTGGCCGCGTTGGTCATGGTCTCCAGCGTGGTGAAGGTCTTGGACGACAAGATGAAAAGCGTTTCAGCGGGGTCGAGATCGTGGGTTGCATCGGTGAAGGCCGCGCCATCGACGTTGGCGACGAAGCGAAATCTCATTGAAGGATCGGTGAAGTTGCGCAGCGCGTCGTAGGCCATCTCCGGGCCAAGATACGAACCGCCGATGCCGATGTTGATCACGTTCTTGATCGGCTTGCCGGTGTGGCCTTTCCATTCGCCGCTGCGCACGCGCTTAGAAAACGCCGCCATCTTGTCGAGCACAGCATGAACATCGGCCACGACATCCTTGCCGTCAACTTCGATTTTGGCGCCTCGTGGGGCGCGTAAAGCAACGTGCAGCACCGCGCGTTTTTCCGTAACGTTGATCTTGTCGCCGCGGAACATGGCATCGCGGCGCGCTTCCACACCGCGCTCACGAGCAAGTTGCACCAGCAGGCTGATGGTCTCGTCAGTGACACGGTTCTTGGAATAATCCAGATACAAGCCGGCGCCTTCCGCGATTAGCCGTGTCCCACGTTGTGGGTCATCGGCGAACAACTGCCGCAGCTGGACATCCTTGATTTTTTCGTAGTGGGCCTGAAGAGATTTCCAGGCTGGAGTATCGATGGGTCGCTGGGTGGTCAATTTTGGATCCGGCATATGTGTTCCTTACTTCAGAGCCTTGCTCTTGGTTTCAATCGAGGTCAGAAGATCTTTCCATGAATCGTCGAACGACTTCGCGCCCTCCGACTGCAAATCCGCAGCGAGCTTGGTCAGATCGATGCCGGCTTTGGTGAAGGCCGACAAAGTCTGCTCGCAGTTTCCACCATCGCGCGGAATAGCTTTTGTAACGCCGCCGTGCTCGCCAAAGGCAAGCAGCGTTTCTTCCGGCATGGTATCGATCGTGTTGGGTGCAGCCAGGGCGCCGATGTAAAGCACGTCCGATGCTTTAGGATCTTTCGTCCCGGTGCTGGCGAAGAGCAGGCGTTGCGCGCGCGCGCCCAGATTGGCCAGCCGCCGCCAGCGATCAGACTCCAGCACATCGCGATAGGCTTTGTAGGTCTGCTGGCCGATGGCTGGACCGAGCTTGTCGCGCAGCTCAGCAGGTACTTTGTCCATCGTCGCTTTGTCCCAGCGACTGACGAAGAGCGATGCGACCGAGCGAACATCGGGACTGAGGCCGGCTTCCACGCGGCGCTCAAGTCCGCGCATGTAGGCTTCCGCAGCGCCGAGATAGTGCTCGCGGCTGAAGAGCAGCGTCACGTTTACCGACACGCCGGAGAAGATTGCCTCTTCAATCGCCGCTCTACCTTCGGGTGTGCCGGGAATTTTGATGAAAAGGTTCGGACGTGCCGCTTTCTGGTGCAGGGCCTTGGCCACCTGAACCGTCGTCTTCGCGTCATACGCCAGCAACGGAGAAACTTCGAGTGATACCCAGCCGTCCACCGTCGCGGTGCGCTGGTGGATGGGAGCGAACAGATCGGCAGCGCGGCGAAGGTCTTCGATCGCCATCTCGAAGAACGCGTCTTCGGCGGAGAGCCCGCTGGACATCAGCTTGGCAATTTCTCCGTCATAGGACTTACTGTGAGTAATGGCGTGGTCGAAAATCGTCGGGTTTGATGTCAGCCCGGTGACCGATAGCTCATCGACGTAGCGCTTCAAAGTGCCGCTATCGAGCAACTCACGCGTGATGTTGTCAAGCCATAGACTCTGTCCTAGGTCATGCAGTTGTTGTGTAGCTTTCATCTTGTTACCTCTTTTTCACGCAGCTTCTTTACGCGGTATCTTTAGGCACCCAGGAGCGCAATTCGATGTCCAGCAGGTCGGCGATGCGCCGGAGGCTGATATCCGCGGGCCGATACTCGGCATTCGCTTTCTTGTCGCGCGCATAGTGGCCCTGCCGCACAAATACGGTTGTAACACGATCCTTCCAGAAGTCTTTGATGGCCTGCAGAAGCCGCAGTTTGTCGTCGACCATTACGTAGTGCCGGGCGGGATAAAGTTGTTCCACGCACTCCAGCTCCTGCTCCTTGTGGATGAAGATCAGCACATTTCCACCGACGGCTTTCCATAAGCCTGAACACTCGACCTTGCGCGGCTGGAAAACCGCGTCACCGTCGGACAATATTGCCACTTTCCCCCAGCGCTTCGCGTGTTTCAGGACCTCCAGCGCGTTCGGATACAAGCGCGCAGGGAAAGGATACTCAATCAGCCAATTCGCCATGTGGAGAAAACGCGGATCGTGCAACTTCTCCTGCCGGTAACGCTCCAGTGCGCCGAGATAGTCCGCATAGCCCAGCTCGCTGCGCAGCTCTTCAAAGATCGCCAGATACCGCTCGCGGGCTTCGTCGCCGAACTCACGACCTATATGACGGAACAGATCGCTTTGCATACGATCATTGTCGAAGAGGGTGTTGTCGACATCGAACAAAAATACCAGGTCCCTAATTTTGCGCGGTGCAAAGGACCGGACCGGAACTCTCGACTTGGAAGCTTTACGGGGGCTCATTTCGCAGCGGCTTGGGAACGATTTTCGGCGGACGATGGCTGGGGATCGATCCACGGCCCGTCCTGCGCGATGAGTTGGAGGGCTTCATCCGGACCCCATGTGCCCGGCTCATATTCGTAAACCGGCGTAACGTTGTCGAGGATCGGCTGCACCACGCGCCACTGCGCTTCCACCAGGTCCTGACGGGCAAAGAGCTCTCCGTTGCCCCGCATGGCATCGCCCAGCAGCCGTTGGTAAGGCGGCATTTCGTCGACCGCGTGGCTCTTCAATTTCAATTCCACGTCCTGGCCCACCATGCGTTCGCCGGGAACCTTCACGCGAACGCCCAGGTCGATGCTGATGTCGGGGCTGACTTGCATGCGCACGTGCGCGGACTGCCGCGGCACCAGTTCATGGAAGGTTTCTCGCGGCGGACGCTTGAATTCCACGATCGCTTCCATGCAGGTGACCGGCATGACTTTGCCGGCACGAATGTAAATAGGAACGCCGGCCCAGCGCCAGCTATCGATGTGGAGCTTGATGGCAACGAAAGTCTCGACCGTAGACCCTGGAGCCACGCCAGGGACCTGCTTGTAGCCTTTGTATTGGCCGCGGACGACGTCTTCAGGCTTGAGAGGAACCATGGCCTTCAGCAGCGCGGCTTTTTGATCGATTGCGGCATCGTGATCTTCGCCGGTCGGCGGACCCATCGTCAGATTGCCCAGGACCTGCAGCATGTGGTTCTGCACGACGTCGCGGATGGCGCCGGTCTCATCGTAGAACTTGCCGCGGTCGCTCACGCCGAAACTTTCCGCCATCGTGATCTGGATGCTGCGAACAAATTCGCGGTTCCAGATGGGCTCGAAGATGGGATTGGCAAAGCGTGTGTAAAGAATGTTCTGCACGGGTTCCTTACCGAGGTAGTGGTCGATGCGATAGATGTTTTCCTCGGGAAAGAAGCGGTGCAGAGTGCGGTTCAGGGCTTGCGCACTCGGCAGATTGTGGCCGAAGGGTTTCTCGACCACGATTCGCGCATTGGTCGCACATCCCGAATTTGCCAGGCCCTCGGCTACTGTGCCAAACAAGCTGGGTGGAACGGCGAGATAATGCAGCGGAGCTTTAGCGTCGCCGAGTTGCTTGCGCAGTTCAGTGAAAGTTGCCGCATCAGCGTAGTCGCCGTCAACGTAGTGTAAAAGGCTGACGAGTTTCTCGAAGGCTGACTGCTCCAGGCCGCCGCTATTCTCCAGGCTGTCCTTGGCCCGGGTTTTGAGCTGTTCGAGAGTCCAGTTGGCCTTGGCGACGCCGATTATGGGAAGGTTGAATCCCTCGTAGCGAATCAGGTCCTGCAGGGATGGAAAAATCTGCTTGTAAGCCAGGTCTCCCGTGGCTCCGAAAAACACGAAGGCATCCGACATTCCATTTGACATTGACGTGCTCCCGTTGCGGCGTCTTTGCAGGACCTCGTAGTTTGATTCGCGGCCCCGGTTCAAGGCCGCATAACAATCAGGATCTTCGCGCTTGCCGTCCAGCTGAGGCCGTTGAGCGGTATGAATGCCCGCGCAGAACGAAGTGACGGTGAATTTTACTCCAAGTACGTTAATAATTAAACCAGCCCACAGTGTGGTAATGGGTCAGTCCGAAATTGTAGTCGAGTGATCGTGGGTGGAGCACGCCTTCAGGCGTGCAGTTGAGAACCTTCTGAATGTCTCGGCTTCAGCCGCTGAGGTAAGGGGCAGGCTTACCTCAGGCGCCAAAGCGCGTATCGAAACGGCCCGCAATATGCACGCCTGAAGGCGTGCTCCACCCGACACCGATACGCGCGCGAATTTCAAACTTACCCACCACCCACTGCCCACGGGATGGGACACTCCGCGATTCGCCGCCCGTCTGCTAACCAGCGGCAAGCTTGGCCAGTTCCTCGCGACAGGCACGCTGGATAAAGGCAATGGCCTGGCGCTCGGCCCAGCGGCCGTCATAACCATTGGGAGCGGCAAGGAATGCGCAATGTCCGCCCTGCGCAGTCTCCATGAAAGTGATGTGCGAATTGTGCAGCAGCTTGGCGCGCGTTTCCGGCAGCACGCGAATGAAGGGATCGTCCTGAGCATGAAGCACGAGGGTGGAAACTGCGATGCGGTCGAGGACGCCGCTGGAGGCGGCGCGGGTGTAGTAATCCTGGGCGTCGCGAAATCCGGAGTAGCGGGCGGTAATCTGATCGTCGAAGTCGCGCATGCTGCGCATGCCACGCAGGTAGCGCACATCGTAACGGTCGGGATAAAGCGCAGCTTTGCGCAGGATTCGGCGGCGCAATCCTAAGAGAAACCTCCACTCGTAGACGCGATTGACGCGAGCGTGGAGGGCGTCGGAGGACGGCGCAAGGTCCATCGCCGGAGAGACGCCGATAGCGGCTTTGACTTGCGGCGGCGCATCCGTTCCCCATTCGCCAAGCAGCTTCAGCACCAGATTGCCGCCCATGGAATATCCCACGAACGCCAGCTTTTGCAGGCCATCATCGTTGATCAGGGTTTGCGCAATCACGCCGACATCGCCCGACATGCCGGAGTTGTACAAGGTGGGACCGAGATGCTCCGTGTCGCCGCAGTTTCTCATGTTCATGCGGACGACGTTCATCCCCGCTGTCCAGGCTTTGCTGCCGGTGCCGACTACATACTGCGATTCGCTGGAGCCTTCGAGTCCATGCACGATAACCAGCGTCATCGCGGTTTTGCGATCGGGCTGCCAATGGCAATGGCACAGCACCTGGACTTCCGGCTCGACTTGAAACAACCGCTCCTCAGGCGGCGGCAAGAGGTTGCGCCGCGGCAGGAAATTTCCGGCAATCGTCTGAGCGTGGCCACTGGCGAACGGGCGGCGTGGCCGAAAGGGCTCGCCAAAGAAGTCGTGCTGAGGCTCCGCTTCCGTGGGAGGCAGGCGAAGCTCCGACGCACCGCGGCCAGATTTGTTATTGGAAAGGATAGATCGAACTCCTGCATCTATAATGATGTTTTCACGGTCGCGGCCGATTCGCTATAAACCAGCGATGGGCTGCGAATCACACGGATTGGAGTAATTGATGCCTATTTTCGAATACCGCTGCGAATCCTGCGGACATAAGTTCGAGGCTATCCTCTTTGGCCAGCAGACGCCGGAATGTCCCAACTGTCATACCGAAAAGCTGGAGAAACAGCTCTCGACCTTCGCCGTCAGCAAAGGTAGCAGTGCCGCGTCGCTGGAGGCGGGCTGCGGACAGACGAACTGCTGCAGGATGAATGGCGGCTGCGAACTGAACTGAGGCTGCTAGCTGAGCAGCACGTCGGGGTTCTTGCGGGCGACATACAACAGCTTGAGCGTGGCCTGGCGCGGTTGGCGGACGCCCTGCTCCCAACTCTCAACCGCATTCGAACTGACATTCAGCAGACGAGCGAACAGCGCCTGGCTGGCGTTCAGGCTCTCGCGCAGGGCGCGAATATCGCTGCCTTTCATGGGTTTGGGCCGCGGCGGGATCTCGACCGAGCGCAGATCGAGCTTGATGCCACTCTTTTCTGAAGCAGCGGAAGCCTGCGATTCGTCTTTACGCTTACTTTTCTTCTTATCCTTCTTGTTCTTTTTGCCCATCATCACCCTCCTGAAGCATCCTTGATATCCCACATAGTAGGACTTAGGAAACGGGGCCGTAAATAGCGCTTTAGGGCCGCGCCTTCAGCCCACCTTCTGCCGGATCGGCCGTGCGACCGGCCGTCCCTTTTCGCCTATCTCAAGGTATGCCCAAGGCAATTCGTGATCATGGGTAAAGACCACGAGCCACTCTTGGGGAATGGCTACATCGTAAAACCGGTGCTTGTTGGCGATGCTCTCCAGCGGATAGAGATCGAAGCCAAGGGTCCAGGTGGGATCCAGGTGCTTGGCATCGCAAATAAGGTCGCTGGGATAGGCGGCAACTTTGCCGCCGCTGTGCACGATAACTGCCTGCATGTCGCGAGTATGTCCGGGATAGATCTTCACGGAGATTCCAGGAACGATCTCAGCGTCGCCCTTGAGCAGCTTCATTTGCCCGCTGCGGACCAGGGGATCGTAATTGTCGGTCATGTAGCTGACGCGGTCGCGCTCATGCTGCTCGTGGGCATGTTGCAGTTCGCCTTCCTGGACGTAGTAGGCGGCGCGAGGAAAGGTCGCAACCGGCTTGCCGTCTTCGTAGTAGGTGTTCCAGCCGCAGTGGTCGAAGTGCAGGTGAGTGTTGATGACGATGTCGATCTCGTCCGGCGAGATCCCGGCTTGCTCGAAGCTCTTCATCAGCAGTGCCTGGTTGCGATAGATGGCATGGCTCTTCTCACCCAGCTTGTTGCCGATGCCGGTCTCGATGAGGACGTTCTGTTTGCCGGTGCGCACCAGCAGCGAGTTCGTGCCCATCGGAATGGTGTTGCGCTCGTCAGGCATGATGCGTTTTTCCCACATGACTCTAGGGATGATGCCAAACATGGCGCCGCCGTCTGCGTGATAGTTACCGTCCGAAAGGATGGTCAGCTCAAAATCGCCCAGCGTCGTTCGATGCACAGATCCTCTCCTCAAAAGCGATGTTTCCGATCATACTGAATTGGCGCGAGCCCAGACGGGCGAGCGGCCAAGCAGCGCCAATGTTGGCGTGCCCGGTTTTGAAGGGACACACATATTCTCTCAGCGGCTGAAGCCGGATTTTGTATTTGGTATGACGGCGCGGCTGAAGGCGGGCCCTTTCAAAGAGGCGTCATATCGCTTGTGGAATCGCTCTGAGCGATATCCTTTAGGCAGGTGGTCAGATGCGGCTAATTGTTTTCGTATTGTTATTGAGTTCGGCGCTGCTGGCGCTGGATTCGTCGAGTCAACAGGGAACTGGCGGTCAAGCTTTGAATCCCGCTGCCAGTGGGTCAGGGCAATCCTCTGCGCAGCAGCCGACGGCCGGAACAGGCGACGAGTTGGCGCGAATGCGAGACGATCTGAACAAGCTGGAAAGCCTGAACATGAACATGACCAGCGAAATTCTTTTTCTGCGCGATCAGAATCTGCAGATCCTGTTGCGGACCAACTCGCAGATGTGGACGATCCTGATTCGCGATATGCGGCAGCAGATCGAGCGCGAGGAACAGCGGAGAGCAGCGCCACCGCAAACCGCGAGGCCGGCAGTGAAGCCGAGCCCGCGGTAGGCAAATTCGGAAGCTCTACTGCGATCCGGCGCCGGCGGTATTCGACGGAGTGACCGGGATTTCGAAGTACATCAGCTCGCTTCCGCCGGCGTCGCGCACTCCGGTCAGGTAGATGTGCGCGCCTTGCACCGGCTGCTTGACGTCGGACACATCGAAAAACAGGAAGCCTGATTTGGTGGTGTGAGGCTCGACCGCCTCAGCAGCGAAATTCGCGCTCATGATCTCTGCGTACTCCTTCTGCGCCTTCTTGTTCTTGTTGCCCGATAGCGGGATGGGGCCAACGCGGGGTGGAGGGTTCGTGTTGCCGCTGATGTGAGCGACGCGGCGAAAGATGTCGTTGGTGGTCAGCGATTCCAGCTTGGTGTTGCGCGAGGTCACCAACTCGGCTCGCATGTTGTTTATGGTGATGGGCTGGTCACCATCATTGGTGATCACTAAGAAGACGGGCAGGATTCCTTCCTGATTGTAGGGCGTGATGAAGATGTTGTCCTTGGGCGAAGTGTTGTAGAGATCGATGGCCGCGGTTACCTTCTCGCTGGCGTGAGCGTCCTTGCAGGTGTAGGTATTCGCGTTCTCGGCGCGCGGGGGAACAAAATCCTTCGAGGCCCATAGCGGCAGTGAGGAAAGTGCAACGATTACGCCGAGGGTCAAGAGCAGGCAGACACGTCGGGAAAGCATATCGGGATTATCCGCTTTCGGCGCTCAATTGCTCAACCCGCACTTGACGGCTGTGGCTTCGGGAACATAACCTCGCATTCCAGCGATGAAAGGAATTCCAGAGTCATGAGTCTTCTGCAATGGTGTGACGAGGGTCCGGCAACGGTGTCTTTGGAGGCGACGGTGGAGATCGCCATACGAACCATGATTGACAAAGCGGTGGGTGCGGTCGCGGTCGTCGACGAACAAACAGTTGTGGCCGGCATGTTTACCGAACGCGATGTCCTGGCCAAGTTCGCGCTCAGCGGGCGCGATCCGTATACCACTCCGGTACGCGAGCTGATGAGCCCCATCGTCGAGATGGCGACGGAAGAGACTACGCCCAGTGAAGCGCTGGCAGTGATGCTGGAACGGCATTATCGCCACATGCCCATTGTGAGCGAGGACGGCAAGCTGCTGGGAATCCTTTCGATCCGCAACATCCTGGAGGCGCGCGTCGATGACCTGCTTTCTCAGCTCGATGGGGTGAAGCAGACGGGGCCGCTGGCTTAAAGAACGAATCACCACAGAGGCGCGGAGAACACAGAGGGCGGAAAGTTCAGTTGACCAAATGCTATAGTCAGCGCTTGAACCTTGGTATCCCTAGTTGCTAATTGCCAACTGCTAGCTGCTAATTGCTAATTCCCGCTCCTCCATCATCTGCGGAATCGTCACGAACTCGTATCCCTCGGGCTGGTAGCGCGACAAGATGCGGTTGCTGGCTTCGACGCTGCGGCTGCGGTCGACCCCGATGCGATGATATTCGCCATCGTGCAGCAGGATGACATTGCCGCCGCGGATCTGCCGCTCGGCGCGCGCGACAATTTCACCGGCGGACTTGGCCTTCCAATCCTGACAGGTGACGTTCCACATCACCGTTTGCAACCCTAAGGCGCGAGCTTCACGCAACGACGCTGGTCGGCGCCCACCAAATGGCGGCCGAAAGAGCTTGGCGTCGACCCCCGTGGCGTCGAGGATCGCCTGCTGGGTCTTCTGAAGTTGGCGCCGCACCTCGGCGGCGGAGGCGAAGATCAGGTTGGGGTGGTCCCAGGTGTGGCTTCCGATGGCATGTCCGGCTGCGACGAGGGCGCGCGCGATGTCAGGTTTCTCTTGGACGAATCGGCCAAGCAGGAAGAACGTCGCCTTCACCCCGTGGCGTTCCAGGACTTCCATCATCCGCCAGGTGTAAGGGTCGTTGGGTCCGTCGTCGTAGGTGAGCGCGAGCAGGCGGGAGCCGGGTTGCAGGCCGGCAAAAGTCCGGCCGTACACCTGCGACGTCGGCCACATGGTGTGGAAGCCGGCCCACGTGGCCAGTGCGGCAAGACCTATCCCGCTCATGAGAATGGGAAACACTATGTGATTGTAGCTGTTCCGGGAGTGGCATTTAGCACTTAGCCGTTAGCACTTGCCAAGTTCCAAATGCTAAGTGCTAACGGCTTGCTCCTGCCAGTGGAAAACTTGCCGACAGTTTTACAAGCAAGTAATTGCCACGGAGGCGCGCGCAAGTTATTCTGCGAAGGACCCCCAGCAGACGGCGCGGTATGCGTCTTCTGGGGCGAGAATTGTAGCCTTTCTCCGATCATGGCGAACCTCTTCGAACCACCCCGGTATATTGCAGTCGAGGGCCCAATCCGAGTCGGCAAAAGCACGCTCAGCCGAGTGATTGCCGAGACCCTGCACGCGCAGCGCATCAGCGAGCCGGAACAAAACCCGTTTCTGCGCCCGTTTTACCAGGGAGAGCCGGGAGCCGCATTCCAGGCGCAGTTCGCCTTCCTCATCGCGCGCTACGAGCAACTTGGTGGGCTGAACATCAAGGGCAATCCCAACAAGACCTATGTAGCGGATTACATCTTCGAGAAGGACAAGCTGTTCGCGTGCCTCAATCTGGGCGACGCCGAGTTGGAGGTTTACAACCGCTATTACGAGTTGTTCCGCCAGAATGTGCCTGCTCCGGACCTCGTGATCTACCTGCAGGCCACGCCCGAAGTGCTGAAGAAGCGGCTGAAGAAAAAAGGCGCGCCGGGAGAGAAAGCGATAAGCGACGATTATCTGGAAGAGGTGATCAAGGCTTATGAGCACTTTTTCTTTCACTACACCTCGTCGGACCTGCTGATCGTCAACACGTCGGAGATTGATTTTGTGGAGCGCAGCGAGGATTTGCAGGCGCTGCTGCGGCGCGTCAGTGAACCCATTCGGGGAACGCAATACTTCCTGCCGCTGGGCGGGGATGAGCAGTCGGCGCGGGCGTAGGCGATATCGCCGAGAATCCTGCCGTCCCTACGGGACCCGGGTCAAAATTGCCACCAAACCCAGCACTCCGACGATTCGTGCTCGGAGGTTGTTTGTCACGCCAATGTACAGCGTTCGCGACTTGCTCGCGAGAATGTATACGTAGTATCGGTGCTCCACGACTTGATGTTGGGGCAAGATCGTTCTACACGTCGGTGACCCGCGTCACATGACGGACAACAGGTCCCTCCACGCGGGCTGAAGCCCTTGGTCGGGATGACACGCTGATTGGCGACAAATTGATGTAGCCCCAAGATGATATGACATCCCGACCGGAGTGTCCGCTTTTTTCCACCCGCACTTCTTGCCCTCCAATCACTGTGTCATCCCGACCGGAGCGTCCGCGCTCTTTTCCGACTCGCATCTTTTGCGAGTCGGGCGGACGCGGAGTGGAGGGACCTGCTTTGTGCCGTCCCCGAAGTGACTCTGGATAGATAAGCGATGCGCACTCCGGGTCTCAAAGCGCGCGAGACCCGGAGCGTCCGGCAATTGATTACTGCTTCTTGGGGTACGGGTCGAAGATCGCCCGCAGTTCGTTTATAAGTTGCGCGACTTTGGTTTGATCCTCTGCCGTGAGATCGACCATGGCAGACTTGCTTGCGAGTTGTGACAAAACTGTCCCGATCTGATGGTTAAGCATGATTGCATCCTTTCCGAAAGAAATTACGGCCCAAGCCCGTTAGGGCCTGAGCCGCAAACAAATGCTCTCATGGAATGCGCCGCGGCACAACCCTTTTTGGCCTGTCACCCTGCGATCCAGCGGTAGCTTAAGAGCTTGTAATCTGGCGGATCCACGCGACGCCCTCCTTTACTTCATGCGCTCGGTTTCCACATTCAGCTCCACCATCACAAACTCATCGTCCGGTCCTTCGCCGATCCGGACAGCTTCCTTGTGCAGAAATACAGCCGCCACAGCGCGCGGCACGTAGCCTCGCTTTTTCAGGTCCTCCCTTTTCCGCTCAACCATCGCGGCCTCATAAAGCATCCGCTCTCGCATGCTTCGCAACTCCCGAGTTGCATGTGTCCAGGGCCCCCTGCTCATAACAAAGATTCCTCCCAGTTTTCTAGATGACCAAGCGATTCAACAAACGATGTGCCTGCGTCGGGGTTGCAGGCAGTAGCCGGCCGGCGGCCAGTCTCGCTTTCTGGCCGCCACGACCGCCTCCCGCCACTGCCTTGCGGCATACCGTCGGCGCGCAGCGCAAACACTTCATCCTCGGTAAGCCCATAAATCCTGCCAATGAACCTCGCCCAATACTTCGTGTGTCGCTCCTGCTGTCGCGCCTCGTTAAGCTCAGCGTCTTCCATGTCCCGTATCACGTCAAACACATGATCTTGAAAGGTTTGATACTCGTCCTTCGGCATCGTCGTCCCTCCGTTCGCGCGATAATTGCGCTCAAATGGAAAAGGGGCCGACGATTGACAGTCGTCGGCCCACAATTTTGTATTTTTATTGCGCACAAATAATAACGCTAAAATGTGCGAAATACAACGACGTTTTCTCAAAACTTTTGGCTTACTTGTTTAAACTGCTTGGGACGATCCGCCGCACCGCCCTACTGACAACCGGCAACCGACAACTGCTTCCTCACTCCAGCCCAAACTCTTTCCACCGCTTCGCCACCTGCGCCTTGGTCTTTTCATCCATGCGAATTTCGTCCGGCCATGGCCGGTTAAATCCTTCGCTAGGCCATTTTCGCGTGGCGTCAACGCCCATCTTCGATCCGTAATCCGGCAGCCGCGAAGCGTGACCCAGCGAATCAACTGGGCCGAGTGTGAACTGGATGTCGCGCTCAGGGTCGATGTTGTTCAGCACTTTCAGCGTCACATCGCCGATGTCCTGCACGTCGACATCTTCATCAACGACCAGAATGCACTTCGTCGACATCGCCTGACCGAGCGCCCAGATGCCGTTCATCACCTTGCGCGCGTGGCCGGGATACGACTTCCTGATCGAGACAATCATCAGGTTGTGGAAGATGCCTTCGATGGGCAGATTGACGTCAACGATTTCCGGGATAGTGAGCCGCATGAGCGGCAGGAAGATGCGCTCGACCGCCTTGCCCATGTAAGCATCTTCCATTGGCGGCTTGCCGACGATGGTCGTCGAGTAGATCGGGTTCTTGCGATGCGTGACGCAGGTGACGTGGAAGACGGGATAGAGATCTTCGGGAGTGTAGAAGCCGGTGTGATCGCCGAATGGGCCTTCCATGCGTAGCTCGTCGAGTTCGACGTATCCTTCGAGCACGATCTCCGACGTGGCCGGAACTTCCAGATCGACAGTCTCGCACTTCACCAGTTCCAGCGGCTTCTGCCGAAGGAAGCCGGCGATCAGATACTCCTCGACATCCGGAGGCGCGGGAACGATGGACGAGAACATTACCGCCGGCTCCGTGCCGATGGCGACGGCCACTTCCATTCTTCCGGCAACCTGCTTCCTTCTGCGACGCGTGAGCCGCCGCCTGAGCGCGCCATCATGTCCAGCGCGGCGCTGACCGGGTTGGCTTCACCCGCGGCGGCTACGCTCCGTGCTGGGCTAGACTGAGCCACGCCTACGGCGCTCGGTCGCAGCGCTCCTTCCCGCGGCTTCGTGATGACAAATTAGAAAAAGGCCACTATCGGCGCAGCTGAAGCTGCGCCCCTCCAAACGGCGCGCGATCTACAGCAGCGCTAAGGACTATACGAGTGCCAACGCTTCGCCGGCGGCGGCGATGGTGTCGTCGATGTCGCTCTGGGTGTGGGCGAGGCTGAGGAATGCGGCTTCGAACTGCGATGGCGGGAGCCACACTCCCGCGTCGAGCAGGGCCCCGTGGAAGCGGCCGAACTTTGCCGTGTCGCAGGTGGCGGCGCTGGTCCAGTCGGTGACCTGGCGATCGGTGAAGAAGAAAGTAAACATGGAACCGACGCGGTTGGCGGTCATCGCGATCCGGGCTCGTTTCGCGGCTTGCATGACGCCGGCGACCAGCTTGCCCGCCATTTCATCGAGTTGCCGGTAGAACTGTTCCCGGTTGGCCTTCAACTCGCGCAAGGTCGCGATGCCGGCGGCCATCGCCAGAGGATTGCCGCTCAGCGTTCCAGCCTGATAGACAGGGCCGAGGGGTGCAATCATGTTCATGAGCTTGGCCGGTCCGCCGTAAGCGCCGACAGGCAAGCCGCCGCCGATGATCTTGCCCAGAGTCGTGAGGTCGGGCTTGATGTTGTACAAGTCGGAAGCTCCGCCGAAGGCGACGCGGAAACCCGTCATTACTTCATCGAAGATGAGCAGCGATCCCGCATCGGCAGTGATGATTCGCAACGCTGCGAGATAGCCGGGCGTGGGCAGCACGCAACCCATGTTGCCGACCACCGGCTCGACAATGACACAGGCGATCTGGTCCTTGAACTTGTCGAAGGCGGCGGCGACGGCCGGGACATCGTTGTAGGGCAGGGCGAGGGTGAAATCGACGAACTCCTGGGGCACGCCGGCCGAGCCGGGAATGCCCAGAGTCGCCACGCCCGAGCCGGCCTTGACCAGCAGCGCGTCGCTATGGCCGTGATAGCAACCCTCGAACTTCACGATGATCTTGCGGCCGGTGGCAGCGCGGGCCAGACGGATCGCGGACATCGTCGCTTCGGTGCCGGAGCTGACGAAGCGAACTTCCTCGATTGCCGGAAAGGCTTCGATGACGAGCGCAGCGAGATCGGCCTCTGCTGGCGTGGAAGCGCCAAAGCTGGTGCCGTTGCGCGCCGCCTGGATGATGGCCTCGAGCACTTCGGGATTGGAGTGACCCAGGATGAGCGGACCCCAGGAGCCCACATAGTCGATGTAGCGGTTGCCGTCAGCGTCCCAGACATGCGCGCCCAAGCCGCGAACGAGGAACGGCGGGTCGCCGCCGACGGAGCCGAAGGCGCGAACCGGCGAGTTGACGCCGCCGGGAATGAGATGCTCGGCACGTTTTTGCAGGCTGCGGGACTTGTCGAGGGGGCGGGTCATGGGTCGCTTTTCGCCTTTGGCTTTCGCGGCTGAACAGAGGAGTTTATCAGGTACGCATGTGTGTGACGGAATCGTAAACCATGGTGATTCGCTAGTCCCGAAGATTCGGAGGCGGGTTCCAATTCGCTCAGTGTGCAATGCATAACACTTGACGTTAATAACGTTGAACGGTATGCTATCGGCTGTGATCAAGAGCTTCGCTGACCGGCAAACGGAGCAGTTCTATCTCACAGGAAGGAGCAGGCATGTTTCCGGCAGCCTGCGGCGCGTTGCCCAGCGCAAGTTGTTTCAACTGGAATATGCGAGGGAGTTAAGTGACCTAGCGTCGCCTCCCGGGAACCAGCTGGAAGCTCTGAAGGGCGAGCGGGACGGACAGTACAGTATTCGGATTAATAACCGGTATCGGCTGTGCTTTGAGTTTAGAGGCGGGGACGCGTACAACGTCGAGATCGTCGACTATCACTGAAGGGTGTATCAGCTGCACCAGAACGACCGCGCACGACAAGAACGAAAGGAACGACCAGTGAACGACAAGACCCATTACAAGAAGAGGGAAAGATCGTGGACCCTGCATCCGGGCGAGATCTTGCGCGAAGAGTATCTCAAGCCCCTGCGCCTGACGGCTTATAGGCTGGCGCGCGAGCTCCATGTACCAATTCCGCGGATCAATGACATTGTTCTGAAAAAAAGAGCCATCAGCGCGGACACTGCCGTGCGCCTGGCGAAATTTTTCGGTACGACGGAGAGCTTTTGGCTGGGGATGCAGGCGGACTTCGATGCTCATCAGGCCAGGAAGCGCTTGCGGAAAGAATTGGCCGGAATCAGCCGGTTTCGCTCGTCAAAGGTTACGGCCGCGTAGAGTTCGCCTGGACAAGGTGCGCTGACAATCGCGGGAACTTCCCGCCCTACCCAAGGAACCTGGAACGAGGCACCTTGGCGGGGGGCTCGGTTCCGGCTTACAATCCCCTTCCGGCTGCGTCCAACCTCCAGCCGAAGCAGGTCATTTCCGGCCTGATTTTCCGGAACATTCCCGGAAGTCCCGGCATCGAACTGAGGTAGAATAGGAGTGATCCAGCGGGCGGTATCCCTCCGAACAGCGAATTACACATGTCCATGTCGAAGACCACCAAGTTTATTGTCCTTGCACTCTCTTTCCTGATTGCCTCGTTTGTCGTGATTGGTCAACTGGGCGTTAAGGCCGACACCAATGACGACGGCTCCTATCGCCAGTTGGGCGTGTATAGCGAAGTGCTGTCGCGCATCCGCGACGAGTACGTCGAGGAGCCCAACATTGCTGCGGTAACCAACGGCGCGCTGCATGGACTGCTGGAGTCGCTGGATGCCAACTCCAGCTATCTGGATCCCACGGAGTTCAAAGAGTACAAACAGCGCAAGGAAGGCAAGGCGGGGATTGGCGCGGCGGTTTCCAAGCGCTACGGCTACGCAGACGTGATATCGGTGATTCCGGGCGGGCCGGCTGACAAAGCGGAGATCGAGAGCGGAGACATCATTGAGGCGATCGAAGGCAGGTCCACGCGCGATATGTCGCTGGCGGAGATCGACGGGCGCTTGACGGGACCGCCAGGATCGGTGGTCAACGTTTCCGTGGTGCGGCCGCGGCGGGCACAGCCGGTGAAGTCGGCGCTTACGTTGGCGGTGGTTACCGATCCGCCTCCCACTGACAAGATGATGGCGGATGGCATCGGCTACATCAAGGTGGATGACTTTCCCAAAGGGCGCGCGCAGGAGATTGCCAACAAACTGAAGGCGCTGCAAAAGGATGGCGCGAAGAAGATCATTCTTGACCTGCGCAATTCGGGCGATGGCGAAGAGGATGAAGGTATCGCGACCGCGAATCTTTTCCTCAATCACGGCACCATCACTTATCTGCAAGGCCAGAAGTATCCCAAGCAGACATTCAATGCCGACCCGCAGAAGGCAGTGATGACGAATGTGCCGCTGGTGGTGCTGGTGAATCGCGGCACGGCTGGCCCGGCGGAGGTGGTAGCCGCTGCGATCATGGAGAACGCGCGCGGCGATGTAGTCGGCGACAAGACTTTTGGCGCAGGGGCAATCCAGAAGGTGATCGATATGCCGGATGGTTCGGCGCTGATCCTTTCGGTGGCGAAGTATTATTCGCCGTCCGGCAAGGCATTGGAGGACACGGCGATCACGCCGAATATCCTGGTTGCCGACAATAATGATGACTTCATCGCTCCTGATGAGGACGAGAACGCCGAGGACGAGGCGCAGGAAGAGAAGCAGAAAGCCAATCAGCCCGACGATCAGCTGAACAAGGCGATCGAGGTGCTGAAGACGCAGGGAACCAAGGCGTAAGAGCTTTTCACCACAGAGACACTGAGGGCACGGAGAATGAAAAGTTCTCCGTGCCTTTTGTTTTTGGAGAACCAGATTCCCGCCAGTATAGGGGTCCTTCGACTCCGCATTCGCAAACGACGCGAATGCTCCGCTCAGGATGACACCTGCGGGAGACCTCAGGATGACACCCGGTAGTGGGCTCAGGATGACAGCGTTCTAAAGTTGCTCTGCGGGGTCGCCGGGCTCGGGATGACAGGCTTCGAAGATTGCTGTAATCTTCGACATCTGTGGCATATGGCATGAGGGGGATTGGATATGAAACGAGTGATCGGGCTGGGCGGGATTTTTTTCAAGGCAAAAGACCCGAAGGCGCTGTATGAGTGGTATCGCAAGCATCTGGGGATTGAAGGAGCGGAGGGGACGGGCGCGATCTTCCGCGACAAGCTTCCAGCCGTGAACGTGTGGTCGGTCTTTCCGCAGGACACAACCTACTTCGCCCCCAGTCAGTCGAGCTTCATGATCAACTTCCGCGTGGACAATCTGGACGACCTGCTGAAGGCGCTGCACGAAGAAGGTGTGCAGGTGGATGACAAAGTAGAACGGTCGTCCGACTACGGCAACTTTGGCTGGATCATGGACCCGGAGGGGAATCGCGTGGAATTGTGGGAACCGCCGAAGGCTAGTAGCCAGTAGCCAGTAGCCAGTAGCCAGTAGCCAGTCGTCAGTGGCCAGTTAACTGATACGAAGCCGACAACTGTCGAGCACAACTGGCAACTTTCTTTTATTCCGTCCACCGCTTCAAGACCAAATATCCGTTGGTGCCACCGAAGCCGAAGGAGTTGCCGATGGCATATTCCATTGCAACCTTGCGCGCAGTGTGGGGGACGAAGCCGAGGTCGCGCCGTTGTCGGCATTGACGGTAGGCCCTTGCGTGATTACAATGTAATTACCCGAGGACAAATCGCAATGAAAACGGAGCTCGTTCGTATTGGGAATTCGCGTGGCATTCGCATCCCCAAGCCCATCATCGAGCAATGCGGCCTTTCTGATTCCGTCGACTTACGCGTCAAGAATCGGGAGTTGGTCATCTCGGCTAACCGGCGGCCGCGCCGAGGGTGGGACGAGGCCTTCCGGGCAGCACGTGCTGCCAAAGCGGAACCGCTGCTACTTGGCTCTTTGCCTAACAAATTCGACCATGAGGAATGGAGTTGGTAAGCACCGGGCCTTTGCGCGATGAGGTATGGCTTGTGGCGCTCGACCCTAGCCGAGGTGCTGAAATACAAAAGACTCGTCCCTGCCTGGTCGTATCGCCCGATGAGATCAATGCCAATCTGCGAACGGTCATCGTTGCTCCTATGACGACGACCGAGCGTCGCTATCCCACGCGCGTACGGCTAATGTTTCAAGGTAAGACGGGGCAGGTAGCTTTGGATCAACTTCGGGCGGTAGATCGAGAACGGCTGATCCGGAAGCTTGGGACAGTCTCGGTGAGGACCGCGAACGTAGTCTCCGCCGTTCTGCTGGAGATGTTCACCCGGGCATAGCTCTTTTATTCCGTCCAGCGTTTGAAGACCAGGCAGCCGTTGGTGCCGCCGAAGCCGAAGGAGTTGCTGATGGCATATTCCATTGCGACCTTGCGCGCAGTGTGGGCGACGAAGTCGAGGTCGCAGCCCTCGTCGGGATGGTCGAGGTTGATGGTGGGAGGCACGATCTGGTCGCGCAATGCGAGCACGGTGATGGCAGCTTCCAGGCCGCCGGCGCCGCCCAGCAGATGGCCGGTCATCGACTTGGTTGAGCTGACCAGCAGCTTGTAGGCGTGATCGCCGAAAGCGCGCTTGATGGCGGTGGCTTCCAGTTCGTCGCCCAGCGGAGTGGAAGTACCGTGCGCGTTGACGTAGCCGATGTGATCGGGCGACAGGCCGGCATCGCGGAGAGCGTTGCGCATCACGCGATAACCACCTTCGCCTCCGGGAGCAGGCTGCGTGATGTGGTTGGCGTCGGCGCTCATGCCGTAGCCCACAACCTCGGCGATGATGTTAGCGCCACGCTTCTTCGCGAACTCCAATTCTTCGAGAATCAAAATCCCCGCGCCTTCGCCAATGACGAAGCCGTCGCGATCCTTGTCCCAGGGCCGGCTGGCGTGATGCGGATCGTCATTGCGGGTGGAGAGCGCGCGCATAGCGCCAAAGCCGCCGACGCCCATGGGAGTGATGGCCGCTTCGGCGCCGCCAGCGATCATGACCTCAGCGTCGCCGTACTTAATGACACGAGCGGCGTCGCCAATGGAATGAGCGCTGGTGGTACAGGCGGTGCAGGTGGCCTCATTGGGGCCTTTGGCATTGTTGCGGATGCTGACCTGACCGGCCGCTAGATTGACGATAGCCGCGGGAATAAAGAAGGGCGAGATTTTGCGCGGGCCACCGCTGATCAGGTTGTAGTGTTCGCGCTCGATGATGTCGAACCCGCCAATGCCAGAGCCGATGTTGACCCCGGTGCGTTCGGCCATGTCTTCGCTTTCGACCTTGTAGTTAGCCATGCGCAGGGCTTCATCGCTGGCGGCGATGGCCAGATGGATAAAGCGCGCCATTTTGCGCGCTTCTTTTTTCTCGATGAACTGGAGCGGGTCGAAGTTCTTGACCTCGGCCGCGATCTGGCAGGCGAAGGCGGAGGCATCGAAGCTGGTGATGCGCTCCACGCCGCTCTTACCAGCCAGCAATGCCGGCCACGTTTCTTCGACATTGTTGCCGACGGCGCAAATGATGCCGATCCCGGTAACGACGACGCGACGGTTCAACCTACTTCGATCCTTTCGCGTGCGAGGTGATGTAATCGATGGCGTCCTTGACGGTGCGGATCTTTTCCGCGTCCTCGTCGGGGATCTCAATTTCGAAGGCTTCTTCGAAGGCCATGACCAGCTCGACGGTGTCGAGGGAGTCAGCGCCGAGGTCGTCCACAAAGGAGGCGTTGGGTGTGACCTCGGCTTCGTCCACGCCCAGTTGCTCGACAATGATTTGTTTTACACGTTCATCAACGGATGCCATGAGACCATTCATCTCCTTTTGACCCGCAAGGTCGGGCGAACACGGTTTCCCGGTTGAGTGGGGCCACTACCGCATGGTGATGGGCGCGGCAGCGGCAGCCGGAGCGGACGCCAGCTATGTCTTTGCCTTAGCGTGCTGGTTAATGTAGGTAATCGCGTCCTGCACGGTGCGGATTTTCTCCGCGTCCTCGTCGGGGATTTCGATTTCGAAAGCTTCTTCGAAAGCCATGACCAGCTCGACCGTATCGAGGGAGTCGGCGCCAAGGTCGTCCACAAAAGAAGCATTGGGCGTTACTTCCGCTTCGTCCACGCCCAACTGCTCCACGATGATCTGTTTTACCCGTTCATCTACGGAAGCCATCGATTCTTTCTCCTGTCGCGCGGCAGCGCAACGTACCGGAATACCCAACGCACGCTTTGCGGCGGTGGGCGGGAAACCCGTAAGTCTAATTGCAGGCAGGAAGGCCTGTAAACAATGCCCGAGGGCCCTCCCCAAAGCAGATGCCCAGAGGAAGACTGGAGAGCGCTCAGTGATATGAGTCCCGATTCATCCTAAACGGAAGGCTTTGCAATGGTCAACGCGGGAAAACGGCCTTTCGCTTTTGGCCTTGGCTCTTGGCGCCCCCTTCACCCTTCGGCTGTTTGTGCTCGGCTTTCCTCACACCAGTAAGGACACCCCTCCAGGACGGACGACTCGAAAGACAAAAAGCGAAAGGCGAAAAGCCAGGGGCGGCCGTTGTGATACAACCCTGACATGCGAGCGGTGGTGCAACGGGTGAGTCGGGCGTC
Organism: uncultured Acidobacteriaceae bacterium; assembly: GCA_963789245.1. Taxonomy (GTDB): domain Bacteria; phylum Acidobacteriota; class Terriglobia; order Terriglobales; family Acidobacteriaceae; genus Bog-257. The sequence goes on from CAWBKE010000006.1 coordinate 138,293, forward strand.
GGTGAAGGTGGAAAGCGAGATCACGGGCGAGATCGGGCGAGGGCTGCTGGTGTTCCTGGGAGTGGCGCGCGAAGACACTGAGGCCGATGCCGATTATCTGGCGAAGAAAATTGCGGGACTGCGGATTTTTGAAGATGAGGCCGGGAAGATGAATCTGAGCGTGATGGATGTGGGAGGCGCGGTGCTGGCGGTATCGCAATTCACGCTGTTCGGCGATGTGAGGCGGGGGAAGCGGCCGTCGTTTGACGCGGCGGCACGTCCGGAGCGGGCGCGGGAGTTGTATGTGTATTTTGTCGGACAAGTGCGGAAGGCGGGATTGCGCTGCGAGACAGGGCGGTTTCAGGAGATGATGGAAGTGGAACTGATCAACAGCGGGCCAGTGACGATTCTAGTGGATTCGAAGAAAACGTTTTAATCGAAGACAAAGAGAGCTACGCCAGAGTAGGGGTCCTTCGACTCCGGTTCGCGCCAAGGCGGGCGCGAACCTGCGCTCAGGATGACACATCGATTTTCACGCAGATGACGAACCAATTCGAAGGAACGGATTTCTACTTGGAATCGTCGGAGGCGGGAGCGTCGTAGGTCGTCGGCTTCTGCGGCTTGTTCTTGCTGACGGGAGTTGTCTCGATCGGCGGCGTGCACTTCTGCGCCAGCACTTCGACCTCGGTGGCCTGGAAGCGATGCGTCTCGACCGTCTTCTTGTCCACCTGTTGCGGTGAAGCGACCGGCATTTCCGATTGGGGGAGCGGCTGCCATTGGCCGGTCAACTTCACCTTGCTGCCGGAATCATTCTTGAGATCGGCGGGGCCGACGACCTGCACACCAAAGCGGTGCGCCATACTGCGAAGCATGAACTTGCCATCCTTGTCAGGACCCGCCAGACAGCCAATCAAAGTAGCGCCTTTTGCGCCGGCCGGCTGGGTGATCTGATCGCCGCTGGCAGCATTGTTTTGCTTCTGTGGCGGCGTTGCCGGGAGCGGACGCACCGGAGCGATGGCCGGGTCCTGCGCCAGGACTGGCAGGCCACACGCGAGCGCCAGAACCGCGAGATAGATGGACCGTTTCATGGACAGTTTTTCGACGATTCCCTCAGCGGCCAAATCCCTACTCTTCTCTTTGCGTTTGACGGACGGTCCGGAGAGACCGTGTCGCAGCCCGGTGTCGCCGCTCTGCGGCTCAACTCAATTTCCCCCACTTGACCGGGGGCTGACGCCCCGTCTAACTTCATTCCGCCGCGTTGCGGCTGATTTGAGTGCTTACGCGTTAGCTTTGTCGCACCAGAGAATTCCAGTCATTGTTGCGAGACAGTTGCTGAAGGCCGTTCCTTCAAAGCGCGAACTCAGACAATCCCTCGTAACAAGGATATCTGAGAATTTGACGTGACGGGCGAGCCGGAGGTTGCGCCAATTGAACCAGAGAGCACAGAGACACGCTTATGCTCAACGCCTGTAGAGCAGGTAATCGATGGCGAAGTGGAAGAAGGTGAGAATGCTGGCGACGGCGGTCGCGACACCGGTGAAGCGCTGCAGGTAGGCTTCATGGCGACCCACGCGCTCCTCGATCTCCTGGATCTTGCCTTGATTGCCATTGCCGATGACCCAACGCATGTTGGCCTTGAGTTCGGCGAGATCGGAGAGAACTTTTTGTTCGAAATCAGTCAGCGTGACGATACTGGGACATGTGCTCATAAGGGGTAGTCCACGTGCAGCAAGATGGAATAACGCGAGTATTTGGCTGGCGATGATGCGTCATGTTGCCGCAGATAGTAATTTTGTACGCGTTCGAGACGCGGCAGGGTGAAGGTTTGGGTGGTGAAGCGTCCGGCGAGATTACCGCTGTCGCTGGCGCCCCAGCCGCCGTCGGAGCGGCGGGCTTCGATGCCGCCACCGGACGGAGGCGCAACGCCGGCATCAAAACTGATCTCTGTCGCGATGACATTGGTTACCTGGGCCGCGGTAAGAGAATCGATGTAGAGAGAAGACGAAGACGTGCCTGTGTCATAGATCGTCGCAAGAGGCGACGTCAAGGTGATGGCTTCGAGTTTGAACGCGATGGGCTCATCCGCATCGGTGGCGAATTTTATTTCGTATTGCGAGCGATCATCGGCGAGTGAGATCACTTGTAGCTCGACCTCGCGGACGATGGCAGTGAAAGCGGCTCCGCGCAACGGCGCTGAGACCTGGACGGCATTACCGGGAAGGACATCTTCGACCGGCAGGAGGTCGCTGAAAGCTTTATATTCGCCCAGCCAGGCGGGTTGGACAGTGTCGTCGAGCAGAGCGCAAGCCGCATTCTCGCAATCGATGGAGGTGGGCGCGAGTGGAAGCCTGAGGCGGCGAACATAGCTGCGCTGCCCCTTATCGCTGCCATCAGAGTGTTGCGCAATGCTGTAAAGGTCCTGCACGCGCGCCGCGGCACGAGAACTGGTGCGGTACGCCACCACAATTTGCTCGTTGAGTTGCGGCGGGTAAGGGGCATAAAAGCACAGCTCGCCCGAGGAGGTGATGTAACACTCGCCGCCATCGGCGAAGGCGCCGGCGAGACGGGTGCGGAACTGACCGCCCGGAATCATGCTGCTGACTTCGGCATCGGTGATGTGCTGCAAGCAGGTGTAAGAAATGCCGGCGTAGAAGCTGGGTGCGTTGATCAGCGCATAGCTGGCGAAGCCGGGAGTGGCGGCTAGCACGTCATCGTAGAGCACCGTCGCCACCGTGGCGAGCGTCCCGGGATTGTTGGGATCGACGTCGTGCACAGTGAGTACGACGCGCAGCGGCGCGGAGATGGAGTCGCCGCCACGACCGTCGCCCGCCGGATGCGTCGAGGACAGGTACGTCTGATGAATGCGATGGGCCTCGCTGCAGATTAATTCCGTGACGAAGGAATATTCATGTCCTGGCGCGGTGGTGAGGACAGTGCCGGTAGCAGTGCCGTTGACGAGTGCCTGAATATTGGAGTTGCTGCCGCTGGGCGAGATGGTGAAGCCGGCAATGCAGTTGGCATCCGCGGGAGATCCGTTGTAGATACCGCCGATGGTGCCGGTGGACGCGGCGCTGAATACAAACTGCCCGTGCTGGAACATCAGCCCGGCAGCGAGTTCCAACTGCTCGACAAAGGCGATGGTGGAAGGACCGCCATTGACCTGCAGTTGCCCGCCGGTGAGCGAGACCGCGCCGTCGGGATCGGTCACGCTCCAGAGCGCCGGCGATAATTGAGCTTCTGAGTAGTCGTCGGCGAAGACGGGGAAAAGCCTGCCAATCGGATCGGTAACGCTCAACATCGTCGGCGCGGATGAGCCTTCCGCGTAGCCGTATTCGGACGTGCTGACGGCAGTGTTGCCGAACGGCGTTTCGGAAAGGTAGAACTCCAGCGTAGTGCCGTCGCCCAGGAAGTAGTCGCAAACGTAGGTCAGCGGCTCCAGTTCACCGATGATGGTGATGTCGTTGAACAGCTTGTCGGGTTGAAGCAATGTCAAGCCGGTCGGGTCGAAGTTGGGATCCTGCTCGCTGATGGTGAAGCTCTGCTGGCCGATGGGCTGGAAGTTGAGCTTACCGTCTAGAGCGCAGTAGGTGGCGCGCGTCATCATCGACAGTTCCTGGGCGTGCCATGTCCAACCCTTCTGCGGGACGACGACAAACTGGTTGATTGGGCTGACATCCTGGACTCCCGACTGGTCAAGGCCGCCGGGGAGGACATCATTGGCGAGAGCGGACAACGCATTGCCGGCAGTGCGCGAAGCGAACGCCGTACGCGCCGGAAGCTCGTTGTGATCGAGCAGGCAGGAGTCGTCAGTCGCGGTCAGGTTGTATTGCCACGCCGGCACTTGTCCGTAGCCGAGATACTGCTGCACGGGCGGCACAGTGAGATAGCCGGTGAACAGGGTGAGGCCATCGCTGCGCTGAAGAATGATGCGTGCGCCGCTGACGGGCGTGGGGAAGTTGGGATCGGCGGAGACGAGGGCCGCGATCATTGTGGCCGGGGCGTTGAGCTTGCGGCTGATCCTGGGCAGATGATCGGTATCGACGTAGGACGTGTAGTCCTGCTGGCCGAGGCCGTCGTTGTTGTCGATTAGAAGGTTCATAGGAACTTTCTGGTGGCGTCCCATAAGATGGGACTCCCACAATGTCAGAGATTGTCTTTTTTTGCCGTTATATAGGGGTCCTTCGACTCCGGTTCGCGCAAAAGCAAGCGAACCTGCGCTCAGGATGACAGCGATCTATTGCGGCGAGTCAGACCCTGGGTTGCCGAACTAACGCTAACGCGAACAGCAGGTCTCCCCGCTCCGCTTCGCTCCGGTCGGGATGGCACTTTGATATAAGGAGTCGCTGACTCGCCGCACTACCGCGGCTCCGGCTACACGGCGGCGTTGGGAGCCGGGAAGTAGCTGCGATAGCAGAGAACAGTCTCGTTGTCGTTGGTATCGGTGGTGGGCAGAGCGCGCAGACCCACGTGCAGGCGATGGCTGAAAAGCGGAGCCGCAAACTCCTGCCGTGTTTCCGCAGCGCCGGTCGCCGGCTGGAGGCGCGGATAGTAGAAACAGGCGCGACCGCCGCTGTCAGGCCCGACGATGAACAAGCCAGACCATTCCTGAAAGAAGCTGCTGCCCTCGCGGTCGAGGAAGGCAATGACGTTTTGTACGCCCATGCCGGTGACGGGCTGCGCGATGAGAGGCTCGGCCAGTTGCAAAGACGACGAGGTGATGGCGCAGACGCGCGAGACGTTGAAGGTGATGCGGCGGACATAGTCCAGGCAGGTCTGGCCGTTCAAGGGCGACGCAAGATAGGCGCCGGGCGCGCCGGAGCCAAGATAGCCAGTCTGGCCGTTGTAGTCGATGTCGACGGCAACGATGTCGCCGACGCTGTAGTCGGCGAGCTGGTCGCCGGTGAGTACGATCTGGGTATAGGTGGAGCCGGCTTGCACCGGCGAGGCCGGCAGCGCCATGCCCCCAGATGGCTGAGGCGGAAGTCCAGGCTGCTCGGCAAGCACGTTCATCTGCTGGGTGCCACCGGAGAGTGCCAACTGCAGCTTGCCCCAGGAAAGAAGATCGAATTCCACGCGGGCCTCAGGCTGCATGCGGTACTGAATGGTGATGTTGGCGGCAGGGCCGGTGCGCAAGGCGTCATATTTGGTCGCGGCGGTGCGCTGAAAGTTTTCCACCCAGCCCAGATCGATCCAGGGAGCGGGCGGCAAGTCGAGATCGAATCCGCCCTGCGAAGCGGGATCGAAAGCGGCAATGGTTCCAGTAATGCGGTTGATGGGAGCCGCGTAGGCGCGGACGGCGCGAGCGGCCGGCGCCATCTGCGAGCGCTTGGCATAAGAGTTCGAGCTCATGACTGGGTTACCTCAGGATAGAAAAACACGGTGACATTCACGTCACGTCCCACATACGGGGGGGTGCTCTTGGCTGCGTTCAACACGGGTTTCGTCCAGAAGATGGTGGAACCGAGCCCCACGGGCGAGCCCGAGCTGTAATCGCACTTCGGAGTTTGCGGAGGCGAGCAGATGGCCAGCAGATCGGTGTCGAGGCTGGCCAGATCGCGGCCGCGATCGAGATTGGCGTTCTGCACGGAGCCCTTGGTGCAATACCCGATGGTGCAATCCATCGCCATCAGCGTGCCTACAGAGAGCGTCGTCGGACGAGCGTTTCCCCAGCGAAGATAAAAGGTGTCGCACAGGAGCGGAGCGCCGGTGGGCGGCTCATTTTCGATGACGGCAATGGCTGGCCGGGTAGCGCCGTCGAGAGTCATCGTACGGTTGGGATCGACGACGACAAGGCGGGTGCGAAGCGCAATGTAGAAACTGTCTTTGGTTGCTTGCATGATGTCCTACTCTGTGGCAGTAAGGTGATAGAGGCAATCGAGGCCAAGGAAACGATCGACGGTGACGGTGTCGATGCGCATGAGATGACCGTAGTACAAGACGCCTTGAGCGACCAGGAGCCAGGCGGCGATGTCCTCGACGCCATAATTCTTGGCGATCGACTTGAGCGAAGTGGCGCTGATCACGGCCTCGATGCGGCGCTTGCCGTCTTCGGTGGGCGTCAAGGCTTTCACCAGAGCGGGTGCGATCTGGAGGTCTGCGGCGCTGGGAGGTTCTAGCCCAAGTTGGCTGTTGGTGTCACCGGTAGAAGGATTGGAGATGCGTACGGTGACCTGGGTGTCGCCGCCGGAGCGCAGGAGAGCATCGGCGAAGCGGCGGGCCGCGCAGGCGTGGCCGGGAATCATTCCAAGCTGGTCGTCGGACATATCAGGCTACCTTCTGCGCAACGAACGGCGCGAGCATGGTTTGCACAGTGGAATCGAGCAGAGTGTCGGCGAAGTAAGCGAAGTGCATCGCGTTCAAGGTGCCTTCGCGAACGTTGAGGGCCGGCATGGCCTGAGCGTTGCGGACAAGCTGCACGCAGGCGAACTTTATGGGGTCGGGAATGGTGTTGAAGCCGGCGTTGTACTTGAGTTCCATCTCATCGAAGTACATGCCCAACGGATTCGGGAGCCAGGAGACTTCGCCAGTGGCTGCAAAGAAATCGAAGTTCGTAACGTCGAGGTCGATCCAAGTACCGGGAAGGCCGAAGGTCATGGCGAATTCGGTGGCCATCTCCCACATTGTCAGATCATCGCCACGGCGCGGCACGCCATAGCGAGCTCGGCCGGAGATCAGAGGCGTTGTGCCACCAGCTCGGAATGGCCAGCGGAAGATACGTGAGGCGGAGAACGTTGCGGCCGGGAACCAGGCGAACGCGCTCGGTAAACTCCCCGAACCAGAGCGTTGGCCGATGGCAATGAGCATTGACGATGGAACAAGCGGCGGAGACCCAGGATTCAGGCGTATCGGGCTCGAGTCCGTAGGTTTGGTATTCAGTATCAGCTAAGTAGTTCATATGAGTTCCAGTCGTGGAAGATTTCTGCAAAACAAAACGCAAGATGAAAAACCCACTCTCGCGGAGAATGCCCCGCCCCAGCCAAACGAAAGCTAGAAAGGGGCATCCAGCGCAAAGAGGTCCTTCGACTCCGGCGGCCAAATACGGGCCGCCTTCGCTCAGGATGACAGCACGTTGAAGAACAGCGCGGTCGCAATTACCGGTCGACGATCACCTGATAGTGTGCGTAGTTGGCGCCTTTGACCACGGGAGCGCCGAACTTTACCACTACCATCTGCGAGGTCAACGAGCTCGGAGTGCCGAGCTGGAAGACGCGCGGCGTGGGGCTGGTGAGCCAGTGATACTCGATGAGGTCTTCGGTGACGATGTAGACCGGCAGCTGTGCATTGCCGGTGCCGGGCGTGCCGGTGTAGGGTATCGACCAGTCGGGAATCAACGGCAATTCGCCAGCCTGAGTGGTGAGCGTTTTGACGGTCAGGCCGCCCGCCACCTGTGTGGTCGAGAGCACGACATTGAATTCCTGCTTCATCTCGCGATCGATCAAATCAAGCAGCACCGGGCTGGAATAGATGGCGGTGGGCCGCACCTGAAAGCCGGTGTTGGAAGACATCTGGGCGATGACGCCCTTGAGGCCGTCGACGATGCTGGCGGTGGTGGCGATGGTGGTGGTGTTGCCGCCAGCAACGATTTGTCCGCTCACGCCGAAATATTGCGGCGTGGTGGGATCGGTCAGCGAAGTGTCGGTGCCATTCCACAAGGCAACGTCGTGGGTGAGCAGCAGGCCTTCGACCGAGTCGGCCAAGTCCTTCGCCTGTAAGTAGGCGAACTGGGCTTGCTGAGCGCCGACTTCCATGTCGAAGACGTTGTAGTTGATTTGCGAGACCAGGCACTTCAGCGGGACGCAACGTTCCACGCGGGTGGGCGTGACCAGGGTGGGCACGATGTTGCGCGGATCGACGAAGGCATTGGCCGCGGTGGGCGTGGGGATGGCCGTCTCCTCGAAGAATCGCGAGGGATGGCCGGTTGCAGGGACTTGCTTGATGCGCTGGCCGAACGGGTTGCGCCGTTGACAGATGTCCAGAATTTCCGTCTGGTAGAGATCAACTTCGATGGCGCCCGGCCCGAGGTAATCGGCGGCAGCTTGCAGGTTGAGGAATTGTGCTTTCATTGGTTTCCTTTCGAGAGGCAGGGATTTGGGAATAGGGGTTAGTGGCTAAAAAATCAGCTTCGGCCAGAAGACCGGCGAATCGATTAAGCGAGGATGCCGGCGCGGGCCAACTCGGCCTTGACGGCGATGCGCTGCTCGATGCTGAGACCGGCGAGAGCTTTCTCGACGATGGGAGTTTCGATGAGGGCATCGCCTTCGACGCCTTGCTTGGCGAGCAGGGCTGTGATCATCGGCGAGAGCGTCTTGCGGCGCGCGGCCGCACTCTGAGCCTTGAGATCATGATTGGCTTTCTCCAGTTCGGCGAGCTTGTTGTGCAACGCCGAGCTGGGCTGAGTAGTGGCTTGCAGCTCGCCATCATCGACTGCGGCAATGATGCGGTCGATTTTGGCATGCAGTGAGACGAACTGGCTGTCCAGATTGGACAGCGCGGTGGCGAGAGATTGCGTGGCCTGAGCCAAACTCTGGGCCAGAGTGGAGACATCGGAGGTGGTGGTTTCTTGATCCATAATTTGTCCTTTTGAAAAAGCAATTAGCAGTTAGCAATTAGCAATTAGCTACAGCGCAGTTGAAGAGAATTGTGAGCAGCCAGAGTGGGCGGGGTGCCGTGCGTAAGAGAGCAACATTGACGCGGCGCTAAAGCGCCGCTCTTTCACCGTTTGCCATAGCCTCGTCGCGCGCCAGCGCGATCCAGGTTTGGGGGTAGGCGGCCTTGTCGCGGTGAAGAACAGCTGCGCCGGTGAAGGTGAAGGCGGTTACGGTCCAGATGGCCGCTTCCTGATTGGGCACGGTGGCATCAGCGATTTCGTACGACATGCCCAGGGTGCTGCCGGCCTGAGCACGAATTTCGTCGACCACGTCGGGGAAGTCGTGCGCAAAGAGATAACCGCTGATGGCGATCTGGCCAATTGGGTTTTGGGATCCCACCCTATCGCCAAAAGACGGCGATAAGGGTGGGGCACCCGGCGATAAGGGTGGGGCAGCCGTAAGACGTGATGTCTTACTCTGTGGCATAGGCACAATGTCGGCCTGGGTGATGATGCCAATCTTGCGGCGGGCGTCGTGGGCGTCGAGCGCTGGAGCGTAATCGAGAGCCATGCCTAACAGGGATGGCAACGCCGCTTCAGTAGCGGCACGGGTGAGCATGACGCGATGGCCGCGAGCGCCACTGGGCGAGCGCTGCGATGCAGTACCGACCAGAGTGAGTACACCGCGAAAAGGCAGCCGGTTGGGATGTCCCACAACGTGGGGCATGGCGACGGACATGGCGTCGAGTTGGAGGTTCATGGGGTCCTCGTAAGAAGCAATTAGCAGTTAGCAGTCAGCCAAAGCGCGTGGCATGGGCCCTGCTGATAATAGGGGTCCTTCGACTCCGGTTTGCGCAAATGCAGCGCGAACCTCCGCTCAGGATGACAGCCATAATAAGGGATGACATTCACAGAGCACCGCGCGAGATGAGACGGGACTGGTTCAGCGGATCTGGGTTTACTCCATGGGTGGAGTATCGGCGAGACCGCCTTGCTGCTGGGGCAGCGGAGGCAGGCCTTTCATACGGCGCACTTCATTGATGGTCAAGACACCGCAGTCGACGAGGATTTGCTGGATCTGCGCCTGCTCAAGTTCATTGGGCGCGTCAACGTCGGTGAAGACGAATTCCAGATCGTCCCAGCCGAGGCGCTTGCTGATGGCGTCGCGGGTGAGGTGCTCGGCAATGAGGCGCGCGACCGGCACAACGGCGGTGCGGAAGGCGTCGTCGGATTGCGTGGCCGCGGTGTTGCGATTGACGTCACGCTCCAGGCCGAGCAGCATAGGCGGCAGATCGAAAGCATCGGCAATGATGCGAATGAGGAATTCCTGCCATTGCAAGCGGAGGTCGGCGTCGGTGCCGCCGGCGAAGCGCAGCACTTCAGGCTTGTTTTCGACCGTAAGGATGGGCACCTTGCCGGTGCCCTCGATTTCGTCCTGCCACCAGCGGATGAGGCGCTCGTGGTGCTCCGGGTTGAGGTTCTGCAACCAGAGCGCGTATTGCACCACGCTATTGCTGGCCAGGCGCGAGGCGAAGCGGTGGGCGCAAAGGAACTCATGAATGGTTTCGAAGGCGACTTCGAGTTTGCCGAGGCCGAAGGGCGTGTAGGTGCGCGGGTTGAGGCGAATGTAGGAGAGTTCTTCGTCAGCCAGGGTGATCGCTTTTTCCGGCGCGAAGGTGACGAGGGTGGACTGGACGTAATGCGGCGATGCGGGATTGCCGTCCCAGTCGGTGCGAATGCGAATGCTGGCGCCATCGACCGGCCACATGGTGAGCGGCAGTGCGGGATTGCCGGTGAGATCGAGCTCGATGGCACCGAAGCCGCCGACCAGGACGTCTTCCAGAACCTGCTCGACGAAGGAGCGGAAAGAGTCTTCAGGATTGGGCTGCTCGAAGTTGAGGGTGAGCGCCGCAATGCGCTGAGCAGCGCTGGGCAACATGCTGACGCCATCATGGGCGAAGTCGGCGCGCGAAGGCGATTCTTCAAGCGAGCGGCCACGGCGCGGTTGAATGCGCCATGCCATCCCGGCAATGCGGTCCTTGATGGTATTGATGGCTTTGCGCGCGATGGGCATCTCTGCGAAGCGGCGCAGGTTGGCCGGCGTGGGTTTCGGCATGACCCCGGCACGCGCGAGCGTGGGTGCCCCCGGAGTGAATATGGTGGGTAGCGGCACCGTCCTGCGGGCGGATTCGGCGCTGGTGGCGAGCAGCGCAGACGGGGGCCGACGAGGCGGCCATGGCAGCTTGGGAAAAGACGATCCGGCGATGCGGCGCAAAGCGCCGCGCAGAGTGTTTGGCATGTTCATGGATTGATCCAGTTCCGTTGTCGGTTGTCAGTTGTCGGTGGCGAGATGCCACATTGTGGGATGATGGCCGGTTGAATAGCAGGTCACGACTGCGGTCGGGATGACCAAATCATAAGAAAGCGCACTGGGCGCTGGCCCAAAGGCCGGCTCTGCTACCTGCTAGAGCTTCAGCTCGATGCGAGCGCGCTCGGCGATGTCGGGCATGTCGGCGACTTTCGCGATGGTGATATCACTGGCTTGCAGCGTGGCCAGGGCAAAGGCGACGCCTTCATCCTGGAGATCCAGCTCGTCTTCGGTGATGGCGGTGAGATCGCTCATGGCGTGCTCGGCCGCGTGCAGGTTTTCGCGCATATCGGAATAGGTATAGGCCAGCACCTTGGCAGCATTCACGTCTTTCGCCAGAGAGACCGCGTGGAAAAGATGAATGACACCATTGGGACGATAGCCGCAATCGATCTCGAGCGGATCGCCGGGACGCGTGTACTGCGCGACGGCGATGCCTTTGCGCATTCTGGGCGATTGCCAGACGCCAGCCTGCTCAAAGGCATCGCGCATGGAGTTATAGATGGAGCGGCGGCCGGATTGCTCGCGGCCAGCGGATTCAGATCGAGGCGCGCGGGGCGCCGACTCCAGGTACGTCTGCGCGAGTTTGCCGATTTCGGCTTGCGGCGACTCGGCGAGAACGGCACTCATGGGCGCCATCTCCAGCGTGCCGGCGAACGATTCCTGCATCAGCGCCAGCAGCCACGCGCGACGGGACATGGGACCGCGATAATTGATGATCTCCGGCAGGCGCGATTGCAACAAGCGGCGAAGCTCGTCCTCGTAAGATTCCAGAAGCTCGATGTCGGCATCGGGATCGAGGCAGAGGACCCGGCGCCAGTCGCGAGTGAAGCGGACATCGGTGAAGCCGTCGTCGCCTTGTTCGAGCAGCGCGATGCCAACATTGACGAATTCGCCCTTGACCACGTCAGGGACGTAGCGGAGGAGGAAGAACTCGCATTGTTTAAAGGCAGCCATTAGCAGTTAGCAATTAGCATCTAGCCAAAGCGTCGGTTCGCGCGGCTGAAGCCGCGCTCAGGTTGTGCCGTCCCTGAAGGGACTCGGATTCTCTACACTGCCTACCCAGCACTCCGCTTCGCTGCGTGCTGGGCTAAGCTGAGTCGTCCCGCAGAACGGGACGGGAGTATCCTACTGGCGAGTGCGCCGCTACGGCCGCAGTTTTCAGGCTGCGTACGAACCGCAGATCCCTCGGCTGCGCTTCGCTCTGCTCGGGATGACAAATAGGAAAAACTGTGACGCGCCTAAAGGCCCGCTCTTCCACCCATGTGCCGTCCCTAAAGGGACTCGAACATTCTTCACTGCGTACCCAGCACTCCGCCTTCGGCTACGTGCTGGGCCAAGCTATGCCGTCCCGCCGGGGCGGGACTTCATCTTTCGCGACCACTGCTCTGCACTCGGCTTTAGACAAGCGTTGAATCTCCCATCTACGGTACGCTAGCACTAATTGCTAAGTGCTAAATGCCAAATGCGTGCTTCAATTCACCGCCTCGCTCCAGTTTGGGAAGGGGTTGCGGGATGAATTCTTAAAATCGAGAATCAGCTGGCGGACGCGGGAGCGGCGCGCCAACAGGCGCGTCAACAGCCGTTCCAGGTCGTCGCCGGCGCTACTGTACCACTCCGGCGGAATTTCCTCGGACAGCGTCCACAACGAACTGTCGGAAAAGTTTTCGATGCGGCTGAGCCACGGCTCGAAGCTGTCCCACGATGTGACACATTCATAAACATCATTGCGTCCGAAGACGCCGCGCAGCGGCGCGTCAGGAAAATTCCATTCGCCGGCATTGAAGCAGTAACCCTGATCGATGAAGCTGGCGCTCAGCTTGCGCTCGCGCGATCGCTTCCAAAAGGCCGCCTGGCGTCCGTTGGCGTTGCAGGTCCACTTGTCGAGTGCCAGGACACCGGCGAAGTCAGGCAGGTTGCGCACGCGCGACATCATGCCCTCGGGCAGGTAGTCGTAGACCTGGCCCTCGAGCGGCGAGATTACGTAGCGCGAGCCAAACGACAGGCCCGGAGTGAACATGGTGCGGCGGCCGCAAAGCTCGATGCGCAAATCGGGCGTGTGCTCCAGCAACCAGGAGTTGACGTCAACGATGGCGGCGATGGGAACGGGCAGGCCGATCAATTCGGCCAGGCGCGTGCCCAGCCAGTCATTGACCAGAACCCGCGTGTGCTGGGGGTTGTTCTGGAACTTGACAACGTAATAGAAGCCGTCAGCGCAGCGCATGAGATGACTCTGCGCGCCGCCCCGCATTCTGCGCACGTGTTGGACCGCTTGAATGAACATGAGAAGAAGCAATCAGCAACTAGCAATTAGCCAAAGCTGTAATCCCGAAATGTCCGAAGCGACAGGGCGGAGTACAGCGCTTGCTGGAAACCGCCCGCTACGGCCATCGCGGCCGTACATCACGGCCGTCGCGTCCGCGTCGCTTCACCCAAGCTTGTGGGAGGGTCGCAAGCTTGGGAGCCGATAGCGGCGGCTTCCGGAAACTAAATGTTAGTTCCATAGGCCGCCGCGAATTGGTGGCACACGTCACAGTGGCGTGTGAGGGAAACTGTTATCCCACCCTGCCGGCAGAAGCGGCCGACAACGGTGGGACACCGTCGCTGTTCGCAGAACTCAGGATTTCTTCGCGAAGAGGCTGGCGAAGGCGAATATGGTCGGCATCAGGCTGGTTGCCAGCTGGGTTGCAGCGGTAGCCTCCTGCTGCTGTTGTGGATTGGAGGTAGCGGACTGGGCGATGGCTCCCGCGGTTTGTACGGCGGCGGTGACTGCGCCCACGTGGTCGCCCGATCCCCACTGGCCAGCGACCGTGGCGGCTTCCGTAGTAGCCGCTTGCACGACTCCCATGATCTTCTGAAAAGTTTGCAGGTTAAATGCCATTTCAATTTCTCCTTTGGTAGTTGAGGTTGATTACAGGGTTGATTTCGTTCGGCGATTGCCGAAGAGTCCGTCGTCCCTACGGTGTCTGGGTCATAGGTGTGCCGCCGCTCCGCGGCTCAATTATTTTTCCCACTTCACCGCGGGCTCACGCCCGCCGCTAACACAAATGTCGCCGCCCCGCGGCTAGTTCGATCCCAAATGCGACACTCGGTTCCACCGCTTGGCACGAATTGCGGCTATGACACAGACACCTAACGGACGGGAGCGGCGTTGTAAGCGCAGGGTCGCGAGCGCGTGCGTCTCAGGTGCAGGACGGGATAGGCAGCAGGGCTGCGCGGCACGCACGCTGACCGTAAAGCCGTCGATCGACGTCAGCACCACCCATCACATCGCAAGCGTCTGTGTTTCAGGCGGCTCGGGGACGAACCGCAGGTGCTTCGACTCCGTGGCGCAAGAGGCGCGCCGCGTAGGCTCAGGACGACTGCGGCTCGGTTGAGCTGTGCCGGAAGTCGATCCACATGGCCCACAGAAATTTGCGGTCGTCGTCGGTCAGCAGAGAGTCAAACAACAACGCGCGATCGGGAGCTTCCAAGCCGTCGCGCTGGGCGGCGTCTAACTGGCGCGCCCAGTCCTGCCAGATGTCGTGACTACGCTCGGAAGGAACCGAATTAAGGTTTGCCATTACGCGACCTCCGGCCCGCGAGAATGTTGGTATTGCTCTCGCCTCCACTCGGTACGTGTGCCGTCCCTACGGTGTCTGTGTCAAAAGATGCGCTTGTCGGGGGCCCCGGTCAGCCCTCGGTCGGGATGACAAAGTTAATCAGTAGGACGACAGCGTTAGGAAGCGGATTGGAACATGTTCATCGCCAGCTCCTGGGCTGAACATGGGGGCTGGACGACAACTTCGGCGCGAACGGCTTGGGCGATGGCCATCGCCATCACGGTGTCGTCATGCGCGCCCGCGGCGGCTGAGCAACTGCCGTCGGGGTGACGGATGAAGGTCCGGCACTCCTCCAGCAGGCGCGGACTGAGGAACATGAACGGCGCGGCTGACAGCAGGGCGGCGAAATTCTCCAACATGCGCGGACGGGTGGCGACGTTGGTCAGCCAACCGGGCTGGCCGCCGGACTGGTAAACGTTGGTGTAGCCCTGGCCCATCATGAGATGAGAGAGGACGGCATAACCGTGATTGTTGCGCTCGACTGCGACCAGCGCATCGTTGTAGTTGTGGGCGA
Organism: uncultured Acidobacteriaceae bacterium; assembly: GCA_963789245.1. GTDB lineage: Bacteria > Acidobacteriota > Terriglobia > Terriglobales > Acidobacteriaceae > Bog-257. Next base: position 153,343 of record CAWBKE010000006.1, read on the forward strand.
GGATTTTGACGCGCGCGGCGAGTGCCTGCGGCGGAAAATGCCCGTGCAGCTCGGCACACTGCACGCCGTGAGTGCGCTCGATGACCTGGGCGCAAGAATAATCACCATCCGTGCCGCCGCCCGCGGGATCGACGCCGATGATGTACCGCTTGGGCAGATAACCTTTGCCGCCGGCGACGGGCGGAAAGAAGGTGAGCAACTTGCCCTGCTCGGCGTTCTCGATGATGGGCGCAGCCTGGCGGAGGCGTCGGTCAACGATCTCGATGTCGAAGACGCAATCGCCGGAGGCGAGGAAGCAGCTCTCGGGGTCCTCGGCATATTCTTCGCGGGCGCGGTTGCGGAAGTTGGCGCGGGCCTCACGACGAAAGGCGATTTGCGCGGGGTTGAGGCCATGCTTCTGCATGAGTTCCAGTTCCTCTTCAGAAAAGCGGACGATCTTGACCGGGCGCCGATAGCTGGGGTCCCACCACCACGGGTAAAAGTGGCGCTCGTAGCCGGTTTGCGAGACGAATTGCCACTCGTTGTAGAAGGTGCCGCCGGCGCCGTTGGGCGTGGACTCCAGAAAGATCTCGCCTTCGGGAGGAACGGCGGCGCGCAGCGAGGCCAGCGTCTCTGAAACATCGCGCGGCCAGCGGGCGACCTCCGAGCAATGGAGGTTGTGGATGGTCAGCCCGCGGCCGGCGTTGGGATCCGCCGCGGTTTCCACGCGGTATTCGCTATCGAATACGGGAAACACGATCTGGCGGACATTGGCGCGCGAGGTGACGAGCGCGCCCCGGCGCAACGGCTCCGGCAGGTTGTCCAGAAAGCGGTGCACGATGCGGAAGATTTCCTCGGCCGAACGCTGATCGTGCGCGACCTGCACGCTGAGCGTGCCCTCGCGAGTGATGCAGCTGATGAAGAAGCGCGCGGCGACGTAGGTGGTGACGCCAAGCTGACGCGCCTTTAGCACGATGTTGCGATTCGTGCTACGGCACTCGAGGTCCTGCTGGGCGCGATTGAGGATGAGCGGGCGCAGATGGCCGTGCTTGTCGCGGATTCTCAACATGGCCCACATGAGGTACTCGCGCCAGGTGGTGGCCTGGGGCGAGGTCTTGTACTTGCCGAGAACATAGTCCGGCGTGGGCTTTTCGTTGAGGTGGTTGCTGTACGCCTTGAGGACTTCGACGGTGAGCTCATCGGAAATCCTGGGAAGCTCAGGATTCGAGGCCGGCTGGTCTGCCGACGCAGGTTGCGGCTGCGGATTGGTTGTGCGTTTTGTGGGCATGGGGATCAGTGGTCAGTGGCTAGTAGCCAGTTGTCAGTAGCCAGTTTTGGATGTCCCACATTGTGGGAAGCTATAGAAACTCGACGCCGCCCAGGACGGAACGGGGCGACCAGGTTCGCAGGAATAGGGGTCCCTCGACTCGCTCTGCTCGCTCGGGATGACACAACGGGAGAAGTCTCGTGCCTGCCCCCCGCCCTAGCCAAAAGCAGGCTAGAACGGGGCACCCTGGTTATTCGCAGTGCAAGCGAACAGCAGGTCCCTCCGCTCCGCTTCGCTCCGGTCGGGATGACACAACAAGAAGAATCTCGTGGTGACGCTGGCATGAAGGCCAGATCCTTAGTCTGTTGAGCAGGGATGCGGCGGGCCTAAAGACCGGCGCTTGCAAAACGATTACTGGATGGTTTGGCAGTAGAAGCTGTCGCCGGTCATCTTGTCGGTGCTAGCGACGTCGAAGGTAAAGGAGAGCGTGTCGGCGCCGGCGAGGTTCTCGGTCCAAGCGAGGCCGGTGTAGGGCGCGATGGTTGTGCCGCCGAACGCGGCCCAGGGGACGTTCACCGTCTGAGCAGTGAGCGATGAGAAGGTGAATATCTCGATGGAGGCGTCGCCGCCGTTGTTGCCGGTGGTGAACGTGGTCGGATACGTGTAGGCGGTGCTGCCCAACTTCCAGCCAACGGTGACGGTGGCGCTTCCGGTGGTGTGACGCGCGCGAACGAAGCACTTGATTCCAGTACCGACGGAGAACGTACCGGCCGGCAAGGTCGCGCTGTAGAGAGCAATGGTTGAGCCGGTGCCGGTGATGGGCGAGGTCGGGCCTTGCGTTGTTCCCGAGACTAAATGCGTGGCCGGAACGGCGCCGCCGATTTGCGAATAGTTGTAATCGCCGGTTTGCGCGGTGACCGCTCCTGCGCGTCCAAAAACGGAGGACACTGCACCAGAGCAGCCGTTGCAGGTGGTGACGTTCAAGGTGCCGACGGTCGCGGTGGTGGAGTTGACATCGGCGGCGTAGAGCTCAGGCCAGCGAACGTTAGGATCGCCGATCCAGCGGACGCTGGTGTCGCCCGTCGCCCAGACGGGAATGAAGGTCCAGGTGGTGGTGTCGTAGCCGGGATTGGTCCAACGCCAACCCATGCGCGCCTGATATTCGGGCGTCTGGCCGAACTGGGCGCGATTGAAGGTGCCGAACTTGAGGCCGCCGTCGTAATAGTTAGCGTTGTCACCGTTGCCGATGGCCGCGATGTCGGTGGAGCTGTCGCTGCCTGCGCCGAACATCTCCGTGGGCGTGCCGTTGGGATTGGCTTGCATGAAGGTGTTGGGCTGGAAGGTGAACGCCTGGTTGCCGAAGACGATGCCGTTGCTCAAGTAGAAGACCGGCTGCTTGAGAGCAGTGGCGACGTTCGCGATGACCTGGCCGCGAACGGTGTCGTTCAGGATGTTGACGTAGCCGTTGAGGTATAAGTTTTCCTGCTCATATTGGATGGAGCCCGGGCCGGTGCTTTCGACGAAGTTCTGCTGCGTGGTGCCGAAGGCATAACCACCGTCGACCTTAATGGAGGCTAGAACGGTGCTGCTGGCGGTGGTGGCGAGGATGACAGGATCCTGCGCTGGGGGATTGCAGATGCTGCTTTCGGCTTCGGCCTTGAGGCCGTGAATGGTGAGCGTGCCGGCAGCGTTGAAATTAGCGGCGATGAGCGAAGTCTGATTGCAATCGCCGCTGATGCCGTTGAGGACGGCGATGCCGGAGAGATTGGTGAAGGCGACGCCGGAGCCATGCACGGCTAGATTGCTGGTGATGTTGGTAATGTCTGACGGTGTGGCAGCATAGCCGATGTCCTCAAAGTTATTGCTGTAACAGGCGGAGAGCTCTACATCGTGAACGCTGGCGACTTCACCCATGTTCTCGACCTTGAGGCAATCGCCGGCAGTCTGATTGGCGCCGTTGCCGACGAGGCGCAGGAAGCCGATCTCGCCCCAATGCCACCATTGCGGATTGGTAGTGCCAGTGCCGACGGTGGAAGTGGCGATGAGGTCGGCGTCGAGACCGTTGGCAGGCTGAAGGATGGTGCCGTGGTTAGTGGAAGTGCTTGCACCCAGCAGGCGCGCGCCGGGCTGCACGATGATGCCTGCGGTGACGTTGTTATTGCCGTTGTTAAAGGTGACGGTTGCGTTGATGGTGTAAGTGGTGGGCGCAAGTCTGACAATGACGGAGTCGGGAATATTGAAGCCGGGACCGGTGTAGGGCGCGGTGCGATCGTCGACGACAGAGCCGAGCACGCTGCCATTGTTGTAGGCGGCGTTGATGGCGGCCTGAATACTGGCGTAGTGGCTGACGAGGAAATCGATGCCGGGAATATTCTGGTAAGTGAGCGCGGTGGCGTTGACGGTATTGGGCGTGACATTGCCGATGGGCGGCGGCGAGCTGAGCGAAACGTTGCTGCAAGTGTTCCAGGTCATGGGAGCGGTGCCACTTCCCGACGATGTCAGACATTGACCGGCAGTGCCCGCGGTGGTGGGCAACGTCATTTGGAATGCGCTAAAACCGGCAGCGGGAGCCGAGAGAGTGATGTTATTGGTCGCGGCTGTTGGCGAGAAGAGCTGAAGGCCGAGATTGTTGATGCCGGCGACCGCGTTGCCGCCGACGCTCCACATAAATCCCGCGGAGGCGGGAACGCCGTAGAAGAAGCTGTCGATTGCGCCGAAGGCTTCGTAATTGGAGACGCCGGTATCGCCGGCGGCGACCGCGCCGTACTTTTCGTTCTTTACCACAATGTGGGAGCCGCTGTTGGTGATGCCGTTCTGGTATGGCGGAGTGCGATTGTCGTCGGCTTCGACGCCGTCGAGCAGGATAATGCGAGAGCCAGAGTCGATCTGAACGATGTGGGATGCGGGGCTGGTTGACATTCCGCCATTGGCAGAGACGATTTTGGAGGCGACCACGTCGGCAGCGCCGACAAACGAAAGGCACGGTCCATAGGACTGACTGCAATTGAGGTCGTCGATTTCGAGCATGTAGGAGTCTTCCACCATCATGCCGCCAAGGTCGGGTTGCGGCTGTAAAGGAGGATTCCAGGCTCCGCCCAACCATTGCACGTCCTTAACCGAACTGTTGTTGACATACTTCAGGTGCACGCCGTGATTGGGATAGCTGGGGATGGCGGACTCGTGGGGCTTGGCGCCAATCAGCGAGACATTGGTAGCCCACATTGTGGGAGTACCCTCGATGAAGATGTCGTCCCAGTCGCCGGAGTTGTTGCCGAAATTCGACTCGGAGATGTTGGGCGAGTTGACGTTCACAGAATTGATGTAGAACTCGACGAGCCCCATGCCGTAGAGATTGGCGTTGCCGACATTGATCCACATGACCGCGCCATCGCGCGTGACACAGCCGACGCTCTGGCAGAACTGCGCGGGCCGCGTTGCCGCGGTGGCTCCCACCGACTGAGTGTAGAAGGCATATGCGCCGGGATTGTTGGAGGTAGGCAGGATCATCTTGGGCTCGAGATAGGTGTGGCTGGCGACCCAGTCGCCGCCCTCGTTAGCGTCCAGGTGCATGCCATAGAGCTTGTTCTCGTACCCTGTGGGACCATCGAGAACATTGCCGCCGGAGACGATGTGCCAGCCATCGCCGGCGTTGCCGTTGGCTTGCGACATGCCGGAGACGTGACTGTCGCCGCCCCACACCACGCCATCACCACCGCTGGTGTCTGACACGGTGTTGTACATATCGTTCTGAGCGCCGATGGCCAGGATGTTGGCGGCGGTGAAGGCGCGAGCGTGGACACCGTGGATCTTCATTGAATAGACGGCGGGAGCGAAGATGCCGAAGGTGCCGAGGCTGTTGCCGTCCAGGGCGCAGTTCAGGACCTGAGTGCCGTCGGCGGTGTGGTAGTCGCCGTTGTTGACCTCGGCATCGGCGAAGTTGGCGATGAGCGGAGCGGCCGCGCCCGACAACAGCGTGGTCGGGGAAGTTTGCAGGAAAGTGGCCGCGGGACAGTCGATGACGACGTTGGGCGCGCTGACGTTGATGCCGGGATTGCCGTTGAAGGTCCAGTTGCCCGCGCCGAAGAGCAGGACGACGGGCTTGTTGATGGCGATGGTGGCATTGCAGGTCTGACCCGGGCTGAAGCCGCGCGCGTCAACCGTTCCGCCGGCCGCGGGCAGCGAACCGACGGCGGCGTTGATCTGGGCGCAAGGATCGGTTTGCGGATAGTTGGCGGGATTGGGAATGCCGTTAGTGGTCTGCACGGTGAGAGCGGTGAAGTTGCCGGCGTTGGGGGTGACGTTACCAATGGGCGGAGGTGAAGAGAAATTTCCGCCGCCGCCGCTACCACTGGCGTCGACATAGGCCTTGTTGGCGGCGTCGGTGGGATTCTGCGGAGTGGGAACCGACGGAGAGCTGTTGAAGGTCTTTACTCCGGCGACGGTTTGCGCGTCGGTGAGGTCCATGTAGTGGGAGTCGGCGTACTCGCGAGTGAGAAACTGCGCCGCTTGATTGGCGGGGACCAGGACGCTGCGAATTGCGCCGATTGTGGTGCTGGCGAGGTTCGGGACGGTCCAATATTCGGAGGCGGTAGAACCGTCGTCGAGTTTGTAGGTGACCCGGTAATACGTGCCGGCGGGGGTGGCGCCGCTATTGGGCGCGAGACTGGCGTTGAACTGTCCGCCTGACCCTAGCGTGACAGTGAGGTTACCCGCCGCGACCGGCTGACCGGCGGCCGTGGTGAACGCCGACCAGAGAATGATGACGTCGCCTTGCGCTGGAGAACCATCGGCGCGGTAGACGGTGTCTGAGATCTGGCACAGGGTGAGGCCGGAGCTGAAGGCGAAGGCGGCGTGCGGAAGCAGGACCGCGAACGAGATCGAGATCAGGACAGAAAAAAACCGCCCTGCAAGGCGGTGAGTGTTCGGCATGGCGAATGCCTCTCTGTTGCCGGAGGAACCGGCTGATAAGCGTGTCCCACAGCGTGGGATGTTAAGGGTTGCGACATGACGTATATCCGGAAGCCTTCCCCTTCATGCCGGGAAAGCAGATCCCTCGCCGACTAAAGTCGACGTGATGACAATTTCGAAATGCGAACGGCTCCGCTCAGGATGGCAGAAGCGGGCACGCGATCCTTCCAGTATAGGGGTCCTTCGACTCCGCTGCGCTGCGCTCAGGATGACACAATTATGTAACAGCGCAAACGCTGCGCTCAGGATGACAGGGAGTAGGTGCGCATGAAGTCTTCCACACTATCGACGTAGACGGCGGCGAAATCGACGACCGCACGGCGGGACTCGATCATCTGCATGGCACTTTGAGGATCGAAACCCAGGGCGCGAAGCAGCGCCAGCGCCATCATGGGCGCGCGATGAACGCCGGCGGCGCAGTGAATGAAGACGCGCGACTCCGGATCGTCGAGGGCGGCGAGAGCGAAATCCACGCCGCGCTGGAAGAGCGCCGGCGGCTTGGGACGGAAGTCGTCGTCGGTCGGGTTCCAGAGCACCTGGATGCCATAGGGTTCGGCGAGGCGAGTGTCGTCGAACTCGATCTGCATGTCGATGATGTGGGTGACGCCGGCGCGAACCACCTCGATCATTTTGTCATCGTTCCAGATGCCGCCGCCAACTGCGATGCGGTCGGTCACCCACGTCATGTCCATGCGATGGCAGCTCCCTCCGCGAAGCCAAGAGTCATTTTACAGACTGGAGAGAGCCATGTCGGGGTCGGGCTCATCACAGGGCCGCGGGACGCCAATGCTGCGAAAGAAAGACTCAATTGGATTGGGCTGAGTTGTATCCGCGGCGGAAGCAGCCGTAAGCGCGGAGGCGGATGCAGCGGCGGTGTGCTGGTCGTCGCCGGTGGGCAGCGAGTAGACGCCGGCGAAATCGAACAGCGCCTTGGCAGCGTTGTAGTTGCCCAGGAGCGCCAGTTTGATGATGGCCTCGTTGATGTCGAGGACTTTGGCCCAGATGGCACGCTTGACGCGCTCCACGATCCTTTGCCGCGACTTGAGGGAAGAGAATGCGGAGGAGAACCTGTGAGGTTTCTCACCGGACTGCGGCGTGGAGGTTTTTGCGGCGGGCTGGCTGGAAGCGAAGTTGGCAACCGCGCCCTTCTGCGCGGCCAGAAGCTTTCTGTAGGCAGGACTGTTCGGTCCGGGCAGGGATGCTTGCTTGGTGGCGGGCGTAGCGGAATGCTTGATGAATGGCATGAGATTGTTCCTTGTAGGAAATCAGTTGTTGGTTGTCAGTTGTCAGGGGTTAGAGGCTGCGGTTGTTTTTCCCCAGACCCTGAGGCGCGCGGGGATGCAAGCCGAACCAGACGGTTAATCGGCAGTGCAGTGGCGCGCCTGTGGGGTGAGGAAACCAGAAGTCAGTTGCCGGTTGTCAGTTGTCAGCAAGAGGGGAGCTTGCTGCCGGAGACTGCTTTTGGAATTGGTGGGCGGCCGCAGGTTGTGACGGCCGGCGAGGCCGCAAATACAAAACCCAGCGCTTGGCTGGGTTGTTGGAACGATCCCGCTAGAGCACCGTTCCTCAATTTCAACTCTAATTCCACTATAGCACATTGGGAGGGGTTTTGTCTCACATTTCGGCACTTTTTATTTGGTTCGATATCAACACGTTAGGGCTTATTGTTGCGTTTCTAAGTATTGACATGTAAAAAATACAGTCCAGAGTGTGACAGTAGTTGTACGACTTTCATAATTTCTCCCAATTCGGGAAGCGCGGTACTTTCCTGCTATGGCATTGATGAAGCTGTCAGTGTCCAATTGATGTTACGGCATGTACGGAGCCTGAAGCGTTTGCGTGAGAACCGTGTCGTCCCCGGGGGACTTACATACCTTCTCTACCCTACCCAGGACTCCGCTTCCCACCCCAATTCGCGAAAAAGAATCGCGAATCGGGGGCCCCGGTTTCGCTCCGTCCTGGGCTGTCATGATGCCGCGCCTTCGGCGCTCAGGATTTCGCGCTTCTTACTCCACGGCCCAAAAGAAAAGTTAGTTCTCACGCAGATTCTGAGGGCCGTCCCTTCGAGGCAAGTCGGCTGCAATCAGGGCTTTCTTAACGGCGCGGGCTGAAGCGCGATCGGTTATGACGATAATCGGTAGTGGGCGACTTTGGAAATTATGCCGACCCGCGTCTTTTCGTTCCAACAATCAAAGTCGCTCAGTATCCGAAAATAAAGGGGCTCGATCGCGGGGCTATAATGCCTCCGGGCCGTTGGCCATCCTGAAGTAATCCACGTCCATCCGTCACGCCAAGGAGCAGGGAGCCGTGACCATGCGTCAACCCAAGGTTCACACGCAACTGGGCCGAGCCGCAGTCCAGATCTTTGCCGCCAACGATCGCATCAACCAGATTCTCATCGAACATCTTGACCCTGCTGTCTGGAGAGCCAAAGTGCCCGGCAACGTTCGCAGCATTGCGGCGATCTTCACGCACATGAATAATGTCCGCTGCAAGTGGATCAGGCTTACCGCGCCGCACTTGAAGATTCCGCCACAGCTCAACCGCACGCACTGCACGCCGCAGCAGGCGCGAGCGGGATTGGCCGAGAGCGCCGCCGGCTGCGCGGAGATGCTGGCGGAAGCGCTCGGCGATGGCAGCCGCGTCCAGAAGTTTCGCCGAGACGGCTGGGGTCAGCCTTGGCCGGTTGGCGTGGAAATGCTGTGCTACATGCTTTCTCACGAAGCTCACCATCGCGGGCAGGTGTGTATGCTGGCGCATCAGCTTGGGTTTCCGTTGGCAAACGGAGTGACGTCCAGGATGTGGAGCTGGGAGAAGTTGTGGAAAGAGTGCAGTTCGGCGCGCGGCCCGGGGGCGACTTTTGAGGTAGGGTCTGATTAAGTAGCCGGAGTCTCCGTCAGGGGCTAAAGAGTCTGTGTGAGAACCGTGCCGCCGCGCCGCGGCTCGGAGAATCTTCCCACTTACCCAGGACTCCGCTTCGCTCCGTCCTGGGCTAACTGCAATTCCACCCCTGCGGGGTTCTATCTTCGTGCGTCCTACTCCACCGCCAGAAACAAAACCTGGTTCTCACACAGACTCTAAAGCCCCGCTTAATATCGGGCGAATACGGACCGGCCTGAAGTGTCCGCGTGAGAACCGTGTCGCCGCTCCGCGGCTCAGGTTCGAATTCCCGCTTGACCCGGCGCTTACGCGCCGGGCTAACTTCATGCCGCCGCTGCGCGGCTGGATTGGCGCCGATCTCAGCAGTCTTCTCCCACCCTAAACTTTCAAGACGAGTTCTCACGCAGACATTGAAGGCCGTCCCCTTCAAAGCCCCGACTTAATCAGAGTGTCGCCTAAGCAGTCGCTCTCATTTCAGGGCGAGCACTTCACTCAACCTTTCCACACATTCGAAAACCGCGAATGCGTGGACACACGGCTTGACATCACCCGCCGAAAGAACAGCATTGACTTTGCACTTGGTTGGGTGTTGAATGCTCGCTCAAGGTCTAGCCTGAGAGGATGGCTCAACATGAAACTGCGTACCGCTTCGCTGTCACTGCTCGCACTGTGTCTGGCATTGGCGGCTGTTCCCGCTATGGCGCAGACGGTCTATAGCAACGGTCCGACTAACGGTAACACCGATGCGTGGGAGGTCAACTTTGGGTTTATCGTTAGCGACACCTTCAACACCAACAGTCCTAACACCACGATCACTGGGATTACCTTCGCCGCCTGGATGTACCCGGGCGACACGCTGGATTCGGCTGAAGTGTCCATTACCTCGCAGGAAAACGGCGGCACCAGCTACTTTGACCAGACGGTCAACTTCACCCAGAGCGGCTGCGTCGGCAACCAGTATGGATTCGACATCTGCAACGAGCACGGCACCTTGGGCGGCGGCGGCGCGACCCTTGCCAGCACCGGCACCTATTGGCTGAACATCCAGAACGCCGTTTCAGACGAGGGCGAGCCAGTTTACTGGGATGAGAACTCCGGTCCGTCTTCAGCTTCGTCACCGGCGTAGGAACGATTCCTTCGGAATCCTTCACGGTTCTGGGCAGCGAAAGCAGCACCACCACCTGGACCAACACGATTCCTGAGCCCAGCAGCATCATGCTGTTCGGTTCTGGTATTCTCGGTCTTGCCGGCATGTTGCGGCGGAAGCTCTTCTGACTTCAGCGTGGGACGTCTTGAGCAGCGACAAGCCGTTAGATCGGTGCCGAAAACCGCGAATGCGTTGCGCACCCGGCCGACCCTCCAAACCTGCGGTGCCCCGTCACTTCGGCAAGCTCTCCGAAGCCCACTCATTCGAAAACCGCGAATGAGTGGGGCATGCGGCGGCATATACCTTGTCATTTAGATAGTCTGTGACGAAAAGCCCCATTCGAGCAAACGAAGCTCGGATGGGGCACCCGGCTCGGATGGGGCACCCGGCTGTGTGATCTCCGAAGCCCACTCATTCGAAAACCGCGAATGAGTGGGGCACCCGCAAAACTACGAGACGACAACTTTACCCGCACCCGATTAAGGCGTACCGGACTGCCCAGGCTGAGCGTAATAACCCGTGCGGGTCCGCGCTACGAGTCCGGGCTTGTCGACTTTGATGTCGAGGGCGTGATATTCGTTGGGACCGTCCCCGGCAGCGGCGTCGAAGGACAGGACGTAAAAGCTGTTCGCATCAGAAATGCAAGCCGCAATTTCGCCCGCTATATCGTTGGTTGAATTGAGCACCAGGCCTCCACTCTGGTAGGCAAGCACCTGCAATGCAAGGTTGCCAAACTGCACTTGCGTGGCCGCGCTCGCGCCCTTCAGGAAAGCCTTGTAGTAATCCCGAGATCCGGCGGCGAAGGCTGACCCAGTGGGATTGACGTTGTAAAGAGTGATGCGAGCTCGCCGCAGGCTGTCCGAAAGTGCAATCACGGAGTTGAATAGCTGCTGCTGACCCTTTCCAGTGACGGGCACATCCGGGCCGGAAAAAATGGGCCAACCCGGACCGATCCAGACAACTAGCTTTCGTCCGGGCTGCTTCGCTTCATAGTCGGCCAGTTGCCCGAGAGTGCGAACCGACAACTGCAGGCGGTCAACGGCTCCGTAAAATCCCTGGGAACGATTGACATTGCGCAGGGGCGTTTTCGTTTTATTGAGGTCGGCGATCAGAGTCTTGGGATCGCGCGAGGGCGCGCTTCCAAGTGCTCCCGCATCGGTGAAGAAGACAATCGATACCGGCTGGGGAAGCTGGCTACCGCTTTGCCGGAGAAACTTTTCGATCTGCTGGCGCTCGATTACAACGTCCTGATACGAAGTGTTGACTTCATCGACGACCAGGACGATTGCGACCGGCGGTTCAGCGGTCGCGCTGCCCACTGCGCGAAAGGCGACGATCTTCTGCGGTTGTTTGTTGTCGTAGAGGGTGAAGTCTTGCGGCTGCAGGCCACGCAATGGCTGTCCGGACCCGTCGGCGACGGCTACATCGAGCGTGACCTGGCGATTGGCGCTATCGGCCGGAAGCGATGCGACAGCCGTGGGCTGCCCGGTATGGCCAAGTGGCGCGGACGCCACGGTTGTGGTTGCATCGTTGCTCCGCGTTTGCATGGGAGTTGTAGTTTGCTGCGCCGCTAACGTCGCTCCAAGGAGCACCAGTGCCAGCAACGCGACTGCGATCTTTCCAGAATTGGTTTTCATTTCAGTCTCGTTTCCAGCCGGCGGGGGCAACCGGGCTACTGGTTGGAACACTGGTAGGGCGACTACGACGGTAAAGTAGGGTTATGAAAAGTGAAGTTTGATTAAGGCCGCGGCGAATCCCACTCATTCGAAAACCGCGAATGAGTGGAGCACCCTGCATCGCAGTCGCGGCTCGTGCTAACCTGCATTTCAGGATTTCGACGACCTATGACTCGACTGACCCCACGGCTGTTGGCTCTCATTTTTTCCTGTTTCATCCTCTGGATTGCGGGCGATGCTTCGGCGCAGGCGCAAAGCTCGGGTATCACCGTGCAAGGTACCACCCAGCAAGGCTCGACGGTTAACCTGCAGACCGGAAATCAGGGCGCGGCAAACTCTCCGATGGCTGCGGCCGACCAGCTTTTCGCGGCAGGAAGGATAGCCGAGGCCGGAGCCAGATACCAGGCCATCGTCGCCGCCGATCCCAAATCCGTTGGGGCGCAGGTGGGCCTGATCCGCTGCTACATCATGGTGCAAAAGTTGGACGCGGCGCAGGCGGCAGCCGACGCGGCCATTGCGCTGCAACCCAATTCCTGGATATTGCAACTGACGCTGGGCGATCTGCGATTCGCTGAGGGCAAGATTCCGGAGGCGGAACGAGCGTACGTCAAGGCGGAAAACCTGAAGCCCGATGCGCCTGCGCCCTATATCGGCCTGGCGAAGGTGTATCGCGTCTATTCGCTGAATCGCCGCGCGTACGACAACTTGAAGCGCGCGCATGAGGTTGCGCCCAACGAGATTCAGGTGCAGCTCCTGTGGTTCAATGCGATGCCGCATCAGGAGCGAATCCCCGCGCTGGAGGCGTATCTGGCCGGCCCCGGCGTAAATCCGCAGGTAGGCAGGGAATTGCAACAGTATCTGGCGTTCCTGAAGAAGAATGCCGACGCTCCGACACATGCCTGCAAGCTGGTGAGCAACGTTTCGGAGACCAATACCAAACTGTTTGCGCTGCCCCGGCCCGGAACCGCGCTGGGCGCTTCGGGGCTGGCGGTGAAGATCAACAACCAGGAGACACGGATGGCGCTGGATACCGGATCCAGCGGGGTGTTACTGGGGCGGACGACGGCGGAGAAGCTCGGGCTGAAGCGGCTGGCCTTCCAGCCCATCATGGGCGTAGGTGACGCGGGCCAGCAGGGCGGATATACCGCGGCGGTGGATCGCATTCGCGTCGGCGATTTGGAATTTCAGGACTGCATTGTGCGCGTGACCGATGCCGCCACTCCCGTCACCGGCGAGGATGGCCTGATCGGCCCGGATGTATTCAGCGCGTACGTAGTGGACATCGACATACCCGGAGGGAAGCTGCGGTTGTCGCCGCTGCCCAAGCGTCCCGACGAGAGTGCGCAGCCGTCCGCATTGCACACGTTGCCGCAGGACAGTCAGGAGCTGGAGAGCGAAGAGAATGGCAATGCTCCGGCAAAAGCGGGTGCGTACGCGCCGGTCAATTTGCCGAAGGATGCCTACGTGGCTCCGGAGATGGCCAACTGGAGCAAGGTGCTGCGCTTCCACGACCTGCTGCTGGTTCCAACCAAGGTGGACGGCGCTGGCCCGTTACTTTTCCTGCTCGACACCGGCTCGTTCGCCAACACTCTGTCCACGCGCGCGGCCAGCGAGATCACGCAGATCAGGTCCGCTCCAGGCTTGTCGGTAAGTGGAATGAGCGGCAGCGTCGGCAAGGTTTACCGCGCGGATAAAGCTACGCTGCAGTTCGGGCGCTACGAGCAAGACAATCAGGACGTGGTGACGTTTGACTTGAACCCGATATGCAAATCGACGGGCACTGAAGTATCCGGGATTCTCGGTTTCAACATGCTGCGAATTTTGCAGACCAAGATTGATTATCGCGACGGGCTGGTGGATTTTGTCTATGACCCGAAGCGGCTGCCTAAGCAGATAAAGTTGAAGTGAAGAAGCAGTTAGCGACTAGCAATTAGCAATTAGCAGTCAGCAATTTAGGTGCGCAAAAGCCTTTTTGCCTATAAACTTTCCGTCGGGCTGAGTTCCGAAAGGACACGGTTATGGCGCAGCGCCACGCGACCGTGCCGGCAAAATTTCATTACCCGTGACCTGTGGGAGGAATACCATGCAGACTTCGCGCCGCATCCGCTTGTTGATTCTCGCTGTTAGCTTCGTAACCGTGTCGCTGCCTGCCGTGGCACAAGTGGTTACGGCGACGCTACCCACCGGGGTCGAGCCCTACGGCGTGGCAGTGAACTCCGTGACCAACATGATGTACGCGGCCAACGTACTACGGTGACGAGGCCACGTGCAACAGCCTGGGAACGGTGACGGTGATCAACAGAGCCAGAGAACAACAGCACTGCCTCGGTCAATGTGGAGATTTTACCCCTATCTAGCGGCTGTCAACACGACGACCAACAAGATTTACGTGGCCAATGAGTGCGGC
>CAWBKE010000007.1:0-201113 GCA_963789245.1 uncultured Acidobacteriaceae bacterium
GATATTGCGGCAACAGCAGGCTCGTCAGGCTCAAGATCACCCAACCGCAGCCGGCGAGGCCGAGCCAGACGCCCAGGAAGCGCGGCAGAAATCGCTACCGGTACACCAGCAGCCCAAGAGGAAATAGCCACAAGCCCCAAAATATCTCGGCAACAGTAAATCCGTGGTCATGCAGATTGAGGGACAGCATCGCCAGAGCTTCGCGCTGAGGCTTGTCGAATATGGATAGGAAATCAGCTCCGCGCACCAGGACGAGCGCAGCCATGGCGTTCAGCTCATTCAGAAACGCTATCGGGACCTGGACAACAATCAAGATCACCACGAGTGCGGCCTGCCGCTGGTTCACCCCCCGAACAGTTCGTACAAAGCCCAGGCCACAAAAGATAAAACCAGCTTGGCCGATGAGCCCGCCGGCAATGCCGAGGCGAAACAGCGTCTCGTGGGCCAGGATGTTGCTGGCCGTCGCCGCCGCGTTCCCGTCCACGATCAGCTTGCCGGGAACATAGCCCATGGCGAAGAAGCCAAGTATTGAGGTGAGTAGATAAAGCAGGCCTGCGAATCTGCCGGGATTCCTGGCGAAACTCATGTGTCCTCGCTGGTGAGAGTTTAGCCTTAGATACGGCAACGGCTGGCAAAATGTTTTGTGACGTGACGAAGCGGAACTGGCTGGCAGGGGCCACAGCGGACCGATTCACAGAATGCGGAGCGACGGCGACTGCGGCAATCAAACGCAGCGGCGCTATTTGCCTGACGCCAGTATCGTGCCGGTTTCGGCTGCGCTGGTCAATTGGAAGAGCTGGACACGCACGTTCGCCGTATCGGCGACGTAGAGCCGGTTATTCGCATCCACCCACAATCCGCTGGGCGCGCTGAACTCGCCCATGCGTGAACCGCCTTGGCCGAAAGCAGCTATGAGTCCTCCTGCGCTGCTGTAGACTCTGACCTCGGAAGTGCCGGCGTACGAGATATAGACATCGCCGTGCTCGTCTAAGGCCAGCCCATTTTCTCTACTCGCCTCCAGGTAGGAAGCTTTTTGAACGCTGAAGCTTGTAAGAAGATGGCACTGCAAGTCCATGATCTGAACCCGCGTTCCTACCTTATCCAGAACCACAACCTCGTCATGGTTGATCGCGACTTCCGTTGGATTGCTGAACATTCGCGGACCGGTAGGGCTTCTCCGCGTCAACTCGATTGCGCGGTTGTCGCCCCAGGTCTGTCCTGTACGCTCCAGCACGTTGCCTTCGAGGTCAAGCATGAACAGCAGATGACGCGGGCTGTCGAGAAGATATAAATGGCCCGCGTTGCGGTCGATCGCAATTCCGCTGGGGCCCTGATACATGTTCTCGCCGTTGAAGTCTCCGATGTAACGCAGAAATCTTCCGTATTGGTCGTATACCAGAACCATCCCAAGCTCGGAATCGGCCACGTAAATGTTGTCGTCCTTATCGACCGCGACCCCGGCCGGTGACTGCAGCCGGCGACCTTTTCCTCCCAGAATGCTGAAAGAATTTTTCCCCTGCGAGTCGAGTACGTGTATGGCCGGAATACCAGGATCGCTGATGATGAGGCGCCGTCGCGAGTCGGTGGTCAGATACTGTGGCGTCTGCAACACTTGTCGCCGGCCGTAAACGAAGGAGACAACCGCATTGCGGACCATGGCTGGCCGGGAATGAACGTCCGGCAGAGCCATGGCGTGTGCCGGTGGTTCCATGTCGTCGACCACGCGCACGTCGGAAGAAAGCATCCACGGAGGAGCAGCGCTCTGTCTTGCAGCTTGCTGGGCCGGGCTTTCCGGCGGGAGTGAGCTCATCGCGTCGAGAAAACGAACGTGCCTGGACATCCCGCGAAACTTTCCGTCAGGCTGAAATGTGCCGAGATAGTCCAGCTCGCGCCCGGAGCCAAGATTTAGGTGGGGAAAGGCGCGCGCAGATTGCATGGCACGGCGAGCAGGCAATGACGACGATGGGCCGCCGGTATCTAAGCGTTGGCACAGCGCGGATTGCGTCAACCCGCCGATTAGCGCGAACGCCATCGCAATCGTCAGCGCAGCGCGTCGCGACGTGGCATCCGGTGCGAGAAATTGAGCTGTAAAACTGCTGCTTGAAATCCATGGGCTTCACCTCCCGGCCATCGGGGCGAAACGAACTTGTCCGAAGGAACCTGCGCTGCTAGACGCCCGGGAGAAGGAAGCTCAAGTCTTATGTCTCGCGTGGAACGAAGTGAGATGAAGGCTGGGTATCTTTTCCCCAGACGCTGACCGCACGAATTAATTGGACTAGAGGTAGCGTGATGGCTTCATGCGTGCCTCACCAAAGCACTGAGTCTGCCATTGGGTAGTGGCGAATTGCCGTGGCGGCTCGAGAGGAGAATAACTTCGAGAGCCGCTCGCAGATTTCGTGCCTGGCGAATGCTGTAAAGGTAAGCAGCCAGGGGCATTGTGAAATCAGAGCCCGGGAGTGACCACAACAATCCTGTCACTCGATATAGGCAGAGATTGGATCTTCCTCGGCCTGAAAGCAAGAGCAATGTTGCGTTGGATGCAGAAATCTACAGTTCCTTCCCATTTTGGGCAGCGATAATGGCGAAACTACAAAGTCAGCCGGGCGTCCGATTCTTTCGCTTTCTTGGCGAGATGCCCGGTTCGCAGCTTTCGCGGTCGTTGCTGCTCTTACGTTTCGCCGGCCCACCTGGCCGTCCTGCGGGTGCTGGCGCTGCTGCGTCACCACGACGGAAACCAACCTCGGCGCTATCTGTGCGAGGTTTGGGAATTCACCGCTCCCGCTAACCCGCCCGGAACCGATAGCAGCGTTTCCCGTCCCTTTCATTTACCATGATTCGTTCATCATTCGTTCATCTTTCGGCATTGCGAAACTTATGCGGAGGTTAGTATGAAATTGCGCAGCAGCGCATTTGTCCTTATGTTTCTTTCCTTGCTCATTCCCGTGGCGGCCCAGACCAAAGCGGCCAAGCCGGCTCCCGCAAACACTTCTCCTGGCGAACTTGTCGATCGCGTGGGCAACACTGGGTTCGTGCAGATTCACGCCGAAAGCTTTCGCGCGTTGACTCCGCAGGAGCAGCAACTGGCGTACTGGCTTACGCAAGCGGCCATTGCCATCGATCCCATCATCTACGACCAGCTCTCCTGGTTCGGACTCCGCCAGAAGCGCCAGATGGAAGAGATCGTCTCGCATCCGCAAGGAATCGATCCGGCAACGATGACGAAGATCACCGATTACGCCAAGCTGTTCTGGGGCAATCGCGGCAATCACAATGAGCTGACCGCGCAGAAGTTCCTGCCTGAGTTTACGTTTGACGAACTGCAGAAGGCCGCGTTACAGGCCCAGAAGAATGGCGCCTTCCGAGCGCCCTACGCCGATCTTCCGGCACTGTTGACTCCCGACGCCGTCAGCAGGGAACTCGCCGACCTGAAGGCAGCTTTCTTCGATCCGAATTTTGAGCCCATGACCACGGCCAAGAGCCCGCAGGGCGGGAAGGACATTGTGCAGTCGAGCGCGAACACCTTTTACGGACCCGGCGTTACGCTGGCCGACCTGAAGGACTTCAAGGCGAAATACCCGCTGAACTCACGGGTGGTGAAGGGACCCGATGGCACACTGAAGGAAGAAGTTTATCGCGCCGGCACGCCGGATGGCTCCGTGCCTCCGGGACTCTATGCGAATTTCCTGGGACGTGCAAACGGGTATCTGGCGAAGGCGCAGGCGGTGGCCGATCCGCAGCAGGCCGCGGTAATCGCGGCGCTGATTCGCTTTTACCAAACCGGCGAGTACGACGACTTGATCAAGTTCGATACGCTCTGGGTGCAGAACAACGCCAAGGTCGACTTCGCCAACAGCTTCATCGAGATATATCGTGACGCCAACGGCATGAAGGCCAGTTCGCAGGCGTTCGTCAGTGTTACCGACAAGCCGCTCACCGTCAAGATGGAGAAGCTGGCGCAGAACGCCGATTACTTCGAACGGCAGGCGCCGTGGGACCCGAAGTACAAGAAGACGGCCTTCACGCCTCCGACGGTGAAGGCGATTGAGACCATCGTCGAGACCGGCGACTTCAGCGTGACCACCATCGGCGACAATCTGCCCAACGAAAACGAAATTCACGAAAAGTACGGCACCAAGAACTTTTTGTTCACGGGAAGCAGCCGCGCTTTGACCGGCGCGGCCGGCCACAAATCGATCAAGGAATTCGGCGCGAACCAGACGGTGATTGATCGTGACATCAAGTACGGCCAGCAGGCCAACGAGCTGATGACCGCATTGCACGAAGTCATTGGTCATGGTTCCGGCAAGCTGAGCGAGAAAATGAAGGGCGGTTCCGAGCCGTATTTGAAGGAGTATTACTCGACCATGGAAGAGGGCCGCGCCGATCTTTCGGCGCTATGGAACGTCTGGGACCCGAAGCTGAAGCAACTGGGACTGATCGAAGGCGACCAGGACGAAGTTGCGAAGGCGATGTACGACTCGGCGGCGCTGACGGTGCTGTTGCAGTTGCGCCGGATTCCTCGCGGCGACACCATCGAAGAAGACCACCAGCGTGACCGCGCGCTCATCGCCAACTACATCATGGACAAGACCGGCGGCATTCGCATGTTCGAGCGCGATGGCAAAGAGTACGTCGAAGTTGCCGATTACCAGAAGATGAAACAAGGCGTGGGGATGCTGCTGACGGAATTGATGCGCATCAAGGCTGAAGGCGATTACGCAGCTATCAAGGCCCTGGTCGATAAGTACGGCGTGCACTTCGATCCCAAGCTGCGCGATCAGGTCGTCGAGCGCTACAAGGCCCTGGACATCCCGACCTACTGGGTCGGCGTGAATGCGCAGCTCAATGCGAAGACGGCCAACGGGAAGGTGCAGAGCGTCGACATGACCTACCCGCGAAGCGCGGTCCATCAGTTCCTCTACTACGGCTCAATGTACGGGAAGGACGTGAAGGTTCCGGCAGGCGACGCGATCGGGGCAGCTCAGAAGCAATGAAGGGCTAGAAGCCAGCTCGCAAATGCTTTGTATCAGGGCACGGCTTCAGCCGTGCCGCCCGTCGCGAAAAGGGACGTGGGCTTTAGCCCCTGTCGGGCGTATTCTGCAGGGGCTAAAGAGGGCGATTATTTACTTGACTCGACCGCAGAGGAGGGCGAAGATGACGGGGGCGAGGAGGAGTCGGAGTCGTGTTTTATGGGGGGTGAGCAGTGACGCCCCTATCCCTGTTACCAATTAAGGTTTTTATGTATCTAGCCTACGTAGACGATTCCGGCACTGGCGACAAGCACGCAAAGTTCAAGGTATTGGCCACGGTTCTTGTGGAGGACAAAAAGTTCCGGCTACTCGAAGCGGTTCTGGGAACGCTGGTGGAAGCGGCGTTGCCCCCCAAGAAGCGAAACGAATTTCAGGAGTTTAAGGCGTGGGAGTTATATCAGGGATGTGGTATCTGGGATGGCGTGGAGCAGACTGAGCGCTTCAAGGCAATTGAAATCATTCTATCTCGCGTTCGCGACGAACATCTTTCAATTATCTATGGAGCTGTTGATAAACAGAAGTTATCTAAAAGCTTGTATAGCCCGGCCGATGCAGTTGACATATGCTTTCAATTTTGCAGTCGGGCCGCCGACCAATGGATGAATAGAAATTGCCACAGCGAGTTAGCGTTAGTCATAACAGATGACTGCGATAAACTGGTTAAGCGCAAGATGAGAGAATCATTTCGGCGCTTAAGAACCAGAATCAGGACATTCATCTTCTTGCCGGAAGACGTCTGGCATCTCCACGACGAGATGTATTTTGGGAATTCCAAGGATTCGATTGGAATTCAGATCGCCGATCTCTGCGCATATGTTATCCGCAAACACTTAGATGAAGACCCGTTGATAGAAGGTTTTTACAACATCATCAAGGACTGTATCGTAGATACCAAGGTGGAACCATGACATCGGAAGAATTTTCTAAGTTTGATGCGGTCGTGCGAAAAGTATTCTCGGTATCGCATGATGAAATCGTGAAGCGCGAGAAGGACTATCAACGGAGGCGCAAACGAGCAAAACAAAAGCGGGCTAAGACTTCGCCCGCTTCCCGCGTTTCAAGCGGCAAGGATTAGAAGGCCGTTTCGCACAGCTTTCCGGTGAGCGAGGCGAAGGTCAACCGCTTGCCAAAGATTTTGCGGACGGCCATATCGAAGCGGTCTGCATCGGTGACGTTATGCTTCTTGGTCGCACGGTTGTTGTAGCGGAATACCTGCTCGTCAAGGTAACGAAACAGATGGAATGGTTCGACACTAACGTAGCTTCCAGAGATGCCGCGCTTCAACAAGCTCCAGAAATTTTCCAATCCGTTCGTGTGAACTTGCCCGTCCACGTACTTCTCGGCATGGTCAACAACTTTGTGGGCGTACTCGGAAGCCAGCCCATCATAGGATGCCAGCGCATCGGAGTAGAGCGCCGCGCCAGCTTCGACATGCTTCCTAACTTCGGATTGCAGAACGCCTCGCTTGCGACTAGGAACTACTTGCGCCCGAACGTATCCGCCACGCTCAAGGATCCCCATTACGGCGGTTTTGTCGCGTCCGCCAGTACCTTTGATGCGGCGCTCCTTGACATCCAAGTGCATGTTGCGAGCCTTGCCACCGATGAAAGTTTCGTCTACTTCGATTTCACCGTTCAGCTTGCTCCCGAAGGTTTCATCCTGCAAAGCCAAACGAATGCGATGGAGCATAAACCACGCGGTCTTCTGGGTAACGTCCAGATCGCGGGCGAGTTCGCAACTGCTGATTCCATTCTTGCAATTCGACAGCAGCCAAAGGGCGGTCATCCACTTATCAAGACCGATGCCGGAATCCTCGCAAACACTTCCGACCTTGATAGAGAACTCGCGCTTTGCGTGATGCTTATTACAAGTCCAAAGACGGCGCTTCTCGCTGAACTTAGCTTTATCCGACCCGCAAGTGGGGCAGATGACGCCAGCAGGCCAGCGCCGGATAGCCAGATAGTCGATGCAGTTGTCGGGATTGGAGAAGTAAACGATCGCTTCTTGCAGGCTCTTCGGTTCGCTCATAAGTGCCTCACTTACAAGTAAAATATTAGCCTAAAATCGTGGTCGAGTCAAGTAAATAATCACCCTAAAGAGACTGTGTCACGACCGGAAATCATATTCCGCGGTGGAACAAACACTAAGAAATCCGGCTCATTCAGCCGCGAAGCGGCGGCATTTGTGTTAGGCGTGGGCGTAAGCCCGCGCTCCAAGTGGGACAACAAGTGAGCCGCGGAGCGGCGACACCAGGTCGTGACACAGTCTCTAAAGCCCGAGTTTTTTTTGTGCCGTCTTCGGCACGACTCAAAGTCGTGCCCTGATACAACCCCGGAACGATTTATGGGATGACCGCTAACTTGACAGGCTACGACCCGTATTCCGATCTGTAGGTCCGTCGCGGCCGTGGTAAAGACCTAAAGATCGAGCCGTTCCCATATTCAGCAGCGGCATCCCCGTGGGCCGGCAGTCAGCTCCTGGAAGCGGAATGTCGTCGATGAGGGCTATGTAGGTGGACAACGTATCGAAGTACAGGTCGGGAGCTTCGCCCTCAAGCAACTCGCTCTTCTCAAGGTCGAGCAGCATCATCTGTCCCGGTCCGAGCCTTCCGCTGCGCACAATGGAATCCGGACTGACATCGGCCAATCCCACCTCCGACCCGGCGACGAGAACTCCCGCGTCAGTCACGATATAGCGGCACGGTCGCAGCCCGTTGCGGTCGAGGGACGCTTGCCGGATTTTCCGATGCTAAGTCCTTGGGGCTCAATATTTTACGTGTAAGTCTCTGGGGCTCAATATTTTGCGGACGGTTTCCAATGGAATCAAGAATTTACGAGGCGCAAAGGGGGGAGGGGGTGGGTGACGATTCGGTTATTCGCGGCGGAAGAAGCAGGTCCCCTTCGGCTTCGCTCAGGGCAGGCTCTCCACTCCGCGCCCGCCCGACTCGCAAAAGAAGCGAGCCGGAAAGACAAAGCGGACGCTCCGGCCGGGATGACAAAACAAGAAGGGGTGACGATCCGGTTATTCGCGGCGGAGGAGCAGGTCCCCTTCGGCTTCGCTCAGGGCAGGCTCTCCACTCCGCGTCCGCCCGACTCGCAACAAGCGATTCGGAAAGACAAGGCGGACGCTCCGGTCGGGATGACAAAACAAGGGAGGGCGACGATTCGGTTATTCGCGGCGGAGGAGCAGGTCCCCTTCGGCTTCGCTCAGGGCAGGCTCTCCACTCCGCGTCCGCTCGACTCGCAAGAAGAAGCGAGTCGGAAATTCAAAGCGGACGCTCCGGTCGGGATGACAAGACCAGGGAAGGCCGACGGGCGGCACGGCAAAAGCCGGGCTTGCGCCCGGCTTTCTAGTCACTGACCACTAGCCACTGGGAGATACGGTGTTCCCGCTGTTGCGGCACGGCTGAAGCCGTGCCCTTTCAAAGTTAGTGAATATCGAACATCTCCTGGTGCAGCGCGGGATCGCTCTTTACCAGCACCGTCTTACCAGTCAGGTCTTCCAGTTCGGTGATGAGCTTGCCGTTGTTGGCCTTCAGGGCCTTGGCGACTTCCGGATGCACCCGAATGGTGATGTCGTCCATGTCATGGACCTTGGCCATCTTGCGCATCTCAATGTAGAGCTCGTTGCACACGGTCGGTACCGACTTCACGAAGCCCGCGCCCGTGCAATATGGACAAGGCTCGCCCAGCGTGCGCTCCAGCGATTGCTTCACCCGTTTGCGGGTGATGGCCACCAATCCGAAATCGTTGAACTGAAGAACCTTCGACGGCGCGCGGTCGTTGCGTAGCGCCTCTTCCAGCGCCATCATCACCTTCTGCCGGTTCTTGCGCTCGTCCATGTCGATGAAGTCGATCACGATGATGCCGCCCAGATCGCGCAGCCGGACTTGCCGCACGATTTCCTTGATGGCGTCAACGTTCACCTTCACGATGGTGTCTTCCAGCCGCTGCGTCTTGCCGACAAACTTGCCGGTGTTGACGTCGATGGCCACCAGCGCTTCGGTCTGGTTGATGACGATGTGGCCGCCGCTCTTCAGCCAGACCTTCGACTTCAGCGAGCGATTGATCTCCTCCTGAATGCCGAACTGCTCGAACAGCGGCGTGTCCTTGGTGTAGAGCTTGATGCGGCGCACCAGCGACGGCTGGAAGCGATTGGCGAAGCGCACCACGCGCTCGTACTCGTCTTCCGTGTCGACCCAGATCTGCGAGAAGTCGGCGTTGACCTGATCGCGCAGCACGCGCTCTACCAGGTTCAGGTCGTGATAAATCAGCGCCGGCGACTTGCTGTTCTCGGTGCGGGTCTTGATCTCGGCCCACAGATGTTTCAGGAAGCGAATGTCAGCGCGCAGATCTTCTTCCTTGATATTGACGGCGGCGGTGCGAACGATGAATCCTCCCAGTCCGTTCTCTCGCTCGCTGGTTACAATGCGCTTCAGGCGTTGGCGCTCTTCGTCGGACGAGATCTTGCGCGATACGCCGACGTGATTGACGGTCGGCATGTACACCAGGAAGCGTCCCGGCAGCGCGATGTGGCTGGTGATGCGCGCGCCCTTCTTGCCGATGGGCTCCTTGGCAATCTGGATCAGAACTTCCTGCCCTTCTTTCAGCAGGTCGGTGATGAGCGGCTGGTTGCGATTGGTGTTGGGACGGCTGCGCATGTTGCGGCGCGATCCGCCGCCGTGGCGGCCACGATCGCGAAAGTCGCGACGCCCATAGCCGGGACGCTGCGCATTTCGCTGCTGATATCCGGCAGTGGGAGCGGCGGCACGCAGTTCGGCGTGATCGTTGACCTGCTCTTCCTCGCCGTTCTCGTCTGCCTCTTCTTCCTCTTCAGCTGGATAAATCTTTTCCCCGCGCTCCTCCGCGGCGACAATCTCATCCTCGTCGACGTCTTCGATCTTGGGGACCCAGCGCTCGGAGTAGCCGTTAGCGGCATCCAGAGTTTCTTCTTCCAGCACCAGCTCTTCATCGCCCGCGATTTCGCGCATTGCGGTCACGTCGTCGGGGACGGCCTGGAATTCCATCTCTTCGTCTTCCAGGACTTCGTGTTCCAGGGTATGGCCTTCGGGAGCGACGGACGGTGCGGCGCTGTGCTCAGGGTTTAGCAACTCGTAGTTGCCGGCAGGCGTGTCAACCTCGTGCTCGGCCGGCTGCTCAGTCTCAGGCTCTACTGCCGAGTCACTACGGTTCGCATGAGTAACGACCGATTGATCCGCGTCCTGATGCAGACGGCTCTCAGCCGATGCAGCTTCGCTCGTGTGACCTGATTGCGTGTCTTCATCAAGTGCAACTTCGGAAGACCCGGAGGGTTGCGGCTCACTGATCGGATGCTCATCTACGTGCGGAATCGTTTGCGTCTGTTCCTGCTCAACAGGAACAGCAGCTTCCGCATTCGCCGATTTGCGGCGCCAGCCCCACCGCCGTTTCGATCGAGCCGGCTGTTCTTCCGCGCTGACAGCTGCACTTTCCACCTGGTCGGACTCGACAGCAAC
The DNA here is from genome assembly GCA_963789245.1 of uncultured Acidobacteriaceae bacterium. Lineage (GTDB taxonomy): Bacteria > Acidobacteriota > Terriglobia > Terriglobales > Acidobacteriaceae > Bog-257. Next base: position 10,525 of record CAWBKE010000007.1, read on the forward strand.
GGGCGTCTCCGTCTGCTCCGGCGCGGCGACGGAATAGCCCTGGTCCAGGTGGGTTGACTCTTCCTGAATCTCCTCGGCAACTTGAACTTCGGTCTCAGCCGTGACGGCAGGCGCAATCTCCTCGGACACGGTGGCAACAAAGTCTTCTGCATTCTGCTGCGGCTCGACCGCAGCTTGAGGCAAGTTACGGTATTTGGAAATCGACTCTCCCGGCAGGATGATGGGCGTGTATCCGGCGGGTGGTCCGTAGCTGGGACGGGGACGCGATTCGGCGCGAGGCGCCGGCTGTTCCACCGGCTCTACTGGCGCTGGTGTCGCCGCCTCCGGCTTGGACTCGACGCGCTCTTGCTCAGCTCCGCGGCCTCGACGACCGCCGCGACGGCGACGTCGTCCACGCCAACGGCGCGCACCGTCGCCGTCTTCTTCTCCGGCTGCAGCAGATTCGCCGTCCCCAGATTGCTCTTCCGCGGGAGCGGAAAAATCTTCGACGAAGGTCTCCGCTTCGTCGTCGGCTTCAGCTGCAATGATTTCGCCGCGGGTTTCCGCCGGCTCGGCTTCCTGCATCGCCTGCGCCTTGCCCACATCAATTGCGCCGCGCGGCGCCGGAATCTCGCCGAACTCCTCGTCCTCCTCTTCGTCGCCCGAAAGCTCGAGGAAGTCGGAGACGTAAAGGAACGCATCGCGCTCCAGACCGATATCGACAAATGCCGACTGCATGCCGGGAAGCACGCGTGTCACCCGGCCTTTGTAAATGGAGCCCGCTAGGGTGTATTCGTTTTCCCGCTCGAAGAAAACTTCGGCGAGCTGATCGTCCTCCATCAACGCCACTTTGGTTTCGTGTGGCGTGGAGGACACGTAAAGTTCTTTGTTCATGGATGCTCCGGTGACCGGACGCAGGCGGAGGGACAGGAATACTGTACGGAGGCTAGGCTAGGAACACACTGGGACATTCGTCCGGATGCGAACCTGACCTGATTCGTAACCCAATAATTTGAGGAATCTTAAGCACCGTATAAAGCGCGTCGTCCTGGGTTTGTGGCGTCACACCCGGCGTTTTCGTCACGCCGAGGGGCCGTTTCCCGCCCCGAACCAAGCGCCCTGCAATCCTGTCCGGCCTTTACATACTTGCGGCCAGCTATGCCCCCGTACGTGAGGGCCGTCGTAATCTTTTGTCATCCTTTGGAGACCAGAGTCGTCACTGCTACGGTCTCCCGGCGGATGCGGCCGGCTGTTTTCTGCTCGCGTCCCGATGACGCCTCGATAACAAATCTTGTTGACCGTTAGTTCACAAACCGGCGCATACGAATGTTCATCACAATACCTAGCGCCAGGAACATGAACAGTACTGACGATCCCCCGTAACTCATTAACGGCAAAGGGATACCCGTGACCGGCATGAATCCAACCACCATTCCAACATTGACCACGAGGTGGAATGCGAGAACCGCAACCACTCCCATGACCACAAAAGCTCCAGCCCGGTCAGGGGCCGTCTGAGCGTTCTGAATCAGACGCATCAGCACGATAAAGTATAGCAGGAGTACGCCCATCGCGCCTATGAATCCGTGCTCCTCGGCGAAGGCCGCAAAGATGAAGTCGGTGTGCGGCACCGGCAGAAACTGGCCCTGGGTCTGGCTGCCGTGCCCTGTTCCTTTACCGAAGATGCCGCCCGATCCTACCGCCACCTCCGACTGAATAACCTGATATCCATGCCCTTGCGAATCCGCCTCGGGCTGCATAAAGCTGGTTAGCCGGTCACGCTGGTAGGGCTTGAGCACATGCCATGCCACTGGCGCCAGCAACGCGCCTATCACCAGAATGACCACGGCGTGCCTGGCCTTCATTCCGCCGAGGAACAAGCCCATGATCGCGATCGGCAGGTAGGTGAGCGCGGTGCCGAGGTCGGGCTGCGCCAGGACCATCAGCATGGGAACGCCGACCAGCGCGCCCGCCTTGACGATGTCCTGAGCACTGCATTCCGACTTCGTGTCAGCGAAGTATTTCGCCATCGCAAGGATGAGGACCAGCTTCACCCACTCCGACGGTTGGAAGTGGAAAGAGCCAATCTGCACCCAGCGGCGAGCGCCGAGATACTTCTTACCGAATACCTCGACGGCCAGGAGCGAGCCGATAGAGATCAGATATAGCAGCGGCACCCGCTCCAGCAGCGCCTGGTAGTTGAGGACGCTGACGATGAACATGAGCGCTACGCCGCCCAGTATCCAGTAAATTTGCTTCAGGTGAACGCCAACGAACTTCGTGTTCAGGGTCGCACTGTAGATCTCGACAACTCCCAGGGCGCAGATGAGCAGCACCAACACCAGCAGCACCCAGTCGAAATCGCGGAATGAGACGTAGCGGCTCAGGGCTGTCTCCGGGGTAGAGCTACGGCCGGAGGTGCGACTGGAGCGCCGCTGTTCTTCTTCGTGGGAGTCTGTTGGGCGGGCCGCACCGCTGGTCTTAAATCATCAGGCTTCGGCTCAGCGGGAACCGGTTCCACAGCAGCTTCCGGGTGTGCCATCTCGGCGTGCGACTCAGTGGCTTCCAGGTCGGCTGCGGGAATTGGCTTCTCATCAGCTTCAACACCCGGAGCTGCGCTCACTGGTTTCGCAGCACTGTCGGTCGGGACCGTGAAGCGTCCAGCTTGCAGCTTGTCAGGATTTGTCGCATCGCCGTCGTGCCAGACAGCGGCAACCTCGGCTTGTTTGTTCCCCGGCGCGGCCTGATTGGCTTTGGCGACATTGGTCTGAACCCTGCGTTGCTTCGCAACATAGGCCGCAATAACTTTGGCCGCGACGCGGGCGGCCAGCGATCCGTGCTCGCCGCCTTCGAACAGGCAGGCAACGACAATCTCCGGATTGCGCCGCGGTGTGACGCCTACGAACCATCCGTTGTCTTTGTAGTCCTTCTTGCCTTCGGCGCCTAGCTTCTTCTTCAGATCATTGGAAATGGTCTGCGCGCTGCCGGTCTTCCCGGCGAAGTCGATGCCCGGAAGGCGTGCGCTGCCCGCCGTTCCGATCGGCGAGACCACATTCGCCATGGCATCGGTGATGGTCATCCAGTTGTCCTCGTCGAGCGTGAACTTAACCCTGTCGTTGTAAGTGGAAACCTGCTTGAATCCTGGCGGAAACTGATCGGGGAAGGCCACGTGCGGATGCACCAGCACGCCGCCGCTGGTAATGGCGCCGATGGCCCGCGCGAGCTGGATCGGAGTCGTCGCCACCGCGCCTTGCCCGATGCCAACGGAAATCGTTTCGCCCGCATACCATTTCTGCTTGAAGTTCCTGATCTTCCATTCTTCCGATGGCATCACGCCGGAAGCTTCCTGCGGCAGATCGATGCCGGTCTTCTGTCCCAGTCCCACCATCGTCGCGTATCTTGCGATGCGCTCGATGCCCAGCTTCTCTGCCAGCGTGTAGAAGTACGAATCGCAGGACTGGTAGATTGCCTTGCTGATGCCGACGCTGCCATGCGAGCCATGGATAGCAGCGATCCAGCATTTGAAGAACCGCCCATAGAAGGTTTTGCCGCCGCCGCAATTGACGATGAGGCTCTGTGCAATGTTTTCTTGCAGGCCGGCAGTCGCCATGATGATCTTGAAGACCGAACCTGGCGCCAGCTGTGCTTGGATGGCTTTGTTGAGCAGCGGCTTGCCCGGATCGGTCACCAGCGCGTTCCATTCGTCACGCGAAATGCGCACCGCGAACTCGTTGGGATCGAATGCCGGGCGGCTGACCATCGCCAGGATTTCTCCGTTACGCGGATCCATGGCAACAATCGCGCCGGGCTTTCCCTCCAGTGCCTCTTCCGCAGCAATCTGCAAGTCCAGATCGATGGTCAGCTTCAGTTGCTTGCCGGGGACCGCGGGCACATCGCTGAGCGTGCCAACTTCCTTGCCGCGGCTGTTGACCAGCACCTGGCGCGAGCCGTTCTTGCCCATCAGAATGTCGTTGTAGTACTGCTCGACGCCCGACATGCCGACAATGTCGCCCGGGTTGTACAACTCCCATTGCGGCTGGGTCAGCATGTCTTCGCTGACCTGGCCAACGTAGCCGATGACGTGCGCCATGAATCCGTTCTTGGGATACAAGCGGCGATGCACGGTGATGGTGTCGAGCTCGGGCAGTTCGGCGCGATGCGATTCGATGAAGGCCAGTTCGTCCGGCGTGATGTCGTCCTTCAGGAACAGCGGCTGATAGCCGGGAACCGCAGCCATGCGCTTCAAGCGGGCGCGCAGCTCATCGGGCGGCATGTGCAGCCCGGCCGCGATCTTGTCGGCGTCGGCGTCCAGATTCCGCTTCTGATCGCGCAGCAGGAGCACAGAAAACGACGGATAGTTATCGACGATGATGCGGCCTTCGCGGTCGAGAATTTTGCCGCGCGGCGCCAGGATGGGGACCTGCTTGATGCGGTTCTGCTCAGCCAGATTGTTGTAGTAATCGCTGCGCGCCACTTGCAGGCGCCACAGCCCGAAGGCAAGCACCAGAAAAACTCCCAGCAGGACGTATTGCACTGCGGTGAGGCGGAGCTGAGAGACTTTTTCCTCGCGACCTAACATCAGGAATTACATCTTTCCCAGGTCTTGCCATGAAGCGGTGCTGACATCGATAGCGTCATATTGCCGCCGGAGCAGCTTGCACGCGGCAGTCCTCTTCCGTCAGCCGATTGCGTGACCGGGTGACGGCCGAATTCCCTTTTATTGTAGCGTTTTTCCAGGCCGGGTAGCAGGGAGAAAAGAACAAGGCGCATCAGCCATCGCACCTTTCTTCGAGCGCATTGTGATTGTCGCTTGGATCTTCGCGTATTGCGAAGTACAATCAGGGTAGGAGACGTTCAGCCGGTGCGCCCAGAATGAGGGTGGTCAGCAAGAGTGCCTGGCGCGCTGCAGTTGCGGCTGATCCGTTGCTCGGCGGATCGATTTCCCAATGGTACAAGGTCGCTTCGCTGGCAAGATGGTACAGCCTGGTAGATGTGAGGAAAGTCTATCCCCATGCGGACTTTGTCGACCCCTACACCATATTCAATATCAAGGGGAATAACTACCGTCTCATCGTCAAGATCGAATACCGATGGCAGATCATTTTCGTCAAACATTTACTAACGCATGATGAATACACGCGAGGTAATTGGAAGAAATGAGTGCGCTCACTAGCAACTACGCAGCTTTGCTTTCGGAAATCAAGCCCGAGGTCATTCGCGACGAAAAGCAGAACCGGGCTTATATTGGCCGGCTGGAAGCTCTCAGCAGTAAGAAGCATCTGACCTCAGCCGAAGAGAAGCTGATGCGTTTGCTGCTGCTTCTGATCGAAGATTTCGAGCGAAACAGTGACCCGGTTCCTGATGCCAGTCCCATTGACATATTGCGCCACTTGATGGAGGCCCACGGCCTGCGCCAGAGGGACCTTACAGATGTCTTTGGCACGGAAAGCATCGTTTCCGAGGTTCTCCACGGAAAACGCGAACTCACCAAAGAACATATTCGCCGGCTGAGCGCCAGATTCAGCGTCTCTCCGGCTGTGTTCTTCTCGTTGTGACTGCTTTTCTTACCTCTGTTTGAACCTGTCCAACAACTTGTAGACGAAGATCCCGATCACCGCGTTGGCCAGCGCAGAGATCGCGATGTGGCTCCAGCTCCATTGCAGTCCCTGGCGCAGCAGGCCATGCGCCACACCGTAGTACACCCCCTGATGGATGGCGAAGAAGAAAAATGTAATCAGAAAGCGCGAGCCCGGATTGTCGACGTCGATTTTCACGCCCAGCGACGATGCCAGGTACCCGATGATGGTCAAGGCAATCCCATACATCCCCAGGGGATGGCCTGGTCCCGCAAACAGATCCTGCATCAGCCCGATTACGCAGCCGGTGAGGCATCCTGTGATGGGGTTGCGCCGCGCCGTCGCGAAGAAGATCGTTACCATGAAGGGCAGGTCGATGATCGGCATGAAGCGGACCTTCACGGGAATGAAGATCTGGATCAGCACCGCGACCAGCGGGATCAAGATGATTGCGGCCCAACTGAACTCGTAAACCGAGACCTGCTCCCGGGATGTCAGGCTTCCGCGAAACGGCATCACACGAGTGCTCATTGCGGTGGCGCTCCTGCCGGAGGAGTCGAGGGTTGCACTGGAGACGCGTTGGGTGTCGACTCCGGAGCGGGCTTGACTTGCTTTTTCGCAGGCGGGGAAGCTTCGCCGTTATCTTGCGCTCCGGATTCACCCGGCTGCGTAGTCGCGGCGGGCGCAACATTATTCGACGGCTTGGCGACTGTTCCCGCAGCGCGACCATTCGCCGGAATTGTCGCCTTCGGCTTCACCATCCCGTTGGTTTCAGCGGCTGCACCTGGCTGCGTTGGGCGAGGAGCGGCCGTCGCTCTGGCGGGCTTGTTCGCTCCAGTTCCTGTAGTTGCAGCACGAGCAGCAGTGCCGGCCGCGCTTCCAGGTCCTGTTACCGCCGGTGTGGTTCCGGAAGCGGCCGCGACACCTGGCTTGGCATTGCCTGCAGCGTCAACTTCAGTCTTGGTGGGAACCGTAGGCAAGCGCTCGGCCAGAATGTCGGAGGCGCGCAGCGGTCCAAGGTCTTTGGCGTCGGGCATCTTCTCGGTGATCTTGGTGACCACCAGCACCTCTTCCAACTGATCGAGCTGCGCCGAAGGAAGCACCCGAATGTTGAGGAAGAGATCTTTGCCGGGCTCGCTGGATACAACTTTGCCGATCGGCAGGCCTTTGGGGAAGATGCGATCGCCGCCGCTGGTGATGACCTCTTCGCCGGGAACGACCTTTTCGTCGCTCATGATGTACTGCAGTGTGGTCGCGCCGGCGGGAGCGCCTTTCAAGATCCCTTGCAGCCGCGAATCCTTCAGCGCGGCGCCGACGCCGCTGAACTGATCGTTGATAGGCAACACCTGCGACGAGTCAGGAAAGACCTGTGCGATCTTGCCCACGATGCCGCTGGGGGTGATGACTGCCATATCAACCGTGATGCCATCGTTGGAGCCCTTGTCGATGTAGAGCACGCGCGACTGGTCGCTGCCGCTGGTGCCGATCACCTGCGCCGCGATGGTCGAATCAATGTATTGCTCTTTGAACGCGAGCAGCGATTGGATGCGCCGCGCCATGCGGGCATCTTCGCTCAGCCGCGCCTCTTCGATCTTCATCTGTCCGATTTCGGCGCGTAGCTCACGGTTCTCCCGTCGTACGCCGTGAAGATAAATGTAGGTTGTCCAAAGATTTCCGACCCACTCCTGGCTATGGATGACCGCGCTTTCCAGAGGGGTGACAGCGGAGACAGCCCACAGACGGATGAGGCGGGTTTCGCCCTGGTCGGATGGGCGGCGCACCTGCAGCGCGAGACCGATGATCTGAGCGAACAGAATGGCCGCCAGTACAATCAGGTTTCTATAGCGGCCAAGGAATGTATCCATACTATTGCCGGCGTCTTGTTATGAGTTGTCATCACGAGCGCAGCGAGGGATCTGGTTTCCTTTCCCCGCTCGAAACCCTCAGCTGTGCGATTGGCTTTCCCCACTCATCTGACAGGTCATCCCAAGTCGGGTTCATGCTCTCAATCAACGCCACCCGCTTCGCGCGGTCAAAACTCTTGATTTGCTTCTCTCGTTCAATAGCGTTACCGATATACCGGAATCTCTCGCAGTACACGAGACGGTCGATTCTGTAGCGCTGTGTGAAACCCTCTATCTGCCCCGCCTTATGCTCTCGCACTCTCCGCTCAATGTCATTTGTGACGCCGGTGTAAATGCGGCGTGACTTGCTAGCCACGAGGTATGCCCAGAACTGCCACTCACGGGTCATGCCCATTCCTCTTGCGGCAACGCGGTGCGAACGAAAGCAGATCCCTCGCTGCGCTCGTGATGACAATTCAAAGCAACAACCGGGTGCGCCCGCACCCAATCCAAATCAACCGCCGCCACTAGTCAATCGATATCTTGCGCAGCAGCTTGAAATCGCTCAACATTTTTCCCGTGCCCAGAACCACGCTGCACAACGGGTCGTCGGCAATCGATACCGGCAGCCCGGTTTCCTCGCGGATGCGTTTGTCCAGGTTCTTCAGCAGCGCGCCACCGCCGGTCAGGACGATGCCGCGGTCGCTAATGTCGGCCGACAACTCAGGGGGCGTGCGCTCCAGCGCCACGCGGATCGCATTCATAATGGTCGACACGCACTCCGTTAACGATTCGCGAATCTCGCTATCGTCGATCGTGATCGTCTTGGGCACGCCTTCGATCAAATTGCGTCCCTTGATCTCCATGGTCAGCGGCCGCTCCAGCGGATAGCCCGAGCCAATTTCGATCTTGATTTGCTCCGCGGTGCGCTCGCCGATCAGCAGGTTGTACTTGCGCTTCAGGTAATTCATGATGGCTTCGTCCATCTGATTGCCCGCCATTCGTACCGAGCGCGAATAGACAATGCCGCTCAAAGAGATGACCGCGATGTCTGTGGTGCCGCCGCCGATATCGACCACCATGTTGCCGCTGGGTTCGGTGATGGGCAGACCCGCGCCGATTGCGGCCACCATCGCCTGCTCGACGAGGTGTACTTCGCTGGCCTTGGCGCGATACGCCGAGTCCATGACCGCGCGCTTTTCCACCTGCGTGATCTCCGAAGGCACGCCGATGACAATGCGGGGATGCACCAGCATCTTGCGGTTGTGCGCCTTCTGGATGAAATAGTTCAGCATCTTTTCGGTGACTTTGAAGTCGGCGATGACGCCGTCTTTCATCGGCTTGATGGCGACGATGTTGCCGGGGGTGCGGCCAAGCATCTCCTTGGCCTCTTTGCCCACGGCTTCAACTTCACCGTTGTTTTTGTTGATGGCGACGATGGAGGGCTCGTTGACCACGATGCCCTTGCCGCGTGCATAGACCAGCGTGTTCGCGGTTCCCAGGTCGATGGCGAGATCGCTGGAGAACACGCTGAACAACGAGCGCATGTTTCCGAAGCGCGACGAATTACTGCTATAAAAGCCGTTGGATGACATTCCGTACTGGTTCTTTCTAATTTGAAGCGATGCTTACAGTTTATTCCACAAAACGCACAATCGCACTCAATCGAATGCCTTACTCGGGCAGATTCGAGGGTTGTGTTGCGAAGGAAACGCCGGACAGGACCTCCGTCTGCGCGCCTGGTCGTGCTGGAATACTGAGCCGCACACTAGCGGTCGGCCCCTACAGTCAAGAGTAACACTGGAGCGCGATCATTAGGAATGTAGATTAAGTTGATGGCAGCGCTGCCGTCCGGCGATCTTCCCCGCAGTGGCCGCCAGCACTAAAAGGCCCATTCAGTCCAGCTTTGCAGCTACGAAAGTTTTACAATTCCAGCCCACCATCGGGCATATACTGTCATAATTCGGGTGAATCTTTTCCCCGTGGGGTGAACTGTGAGAGATCAAGTCAAATTGACCGTCCTGCTGTTCATTGGATTTGGAATGCTGTGCTGTGCAGCAGCCACCGCTAGCGCTTCCAGTTCCGCAACACCAGCCAATTCCGCAGCACCAGCCCCGGCTCCGTCGGCGAAACCAGATCTGTCGATTCCGTATCTCACCGACGTCCTGACATATCACTACAACTTCTACCGTCAGGGATACACCAACCAGGAAACCACGCTGACGACCAGCAATGTCAACGTCAACACCTTCGGCTTAGTCGATTTCCTCACCGTAGATGGCAAAGTGGATGCCCAACCGCTGTTCGTAAACAAACAATTCATTGGGGGAAGCTTGAACGACACGGTGTATGTCGTTACCGAGAATGACAGCGTTTACGCCTTCGGTGCCAACTCCGGCAGGCAATTCTGGCACGTCTCCGCGCTCGGCTCGGGAGAAACGCCCAGCGACGATCATGGCTGCAGCCAGATTTCACCGCAAATCGGGATCACCGACACTCCCGTGATCGACAAAGGAAACGGGCCCAACGGAGCGATCTACTTCGTGGCCATGAGCAAGGATTCTTCCGGCAACTACTACCAGCGGCTGCATGCGTTGGACTTGACGACCGGCGCTGAATTGTTCGGCGGCCCGGTGACGATAAGCGCTATGTATCCAGGCACGGGTGATGGCAGCCAAAACGGAGAAGTCATCTTCGCTCCCGGACAGTTCGCTGAGCGTGCCGCGATTCTGGAGTACGCCACCACACTCTACATTTCCTTCACCTCGCATTGCGACTCCCGTCCTTACACCGGATGGATCATGGCTTACAACTCGCGCAGCCTGGCGCAAACCTCGGTGATCGATGTCACGCCCAACGGCTATAAAGGCGCCATCTGGATGACCGGCGAGGGACTGGCCGCCGACGGTTCGGGGAACATTTACTTCCTCGACGGTAACGGCGTCTTCGATACGACCCTGAACTCGCAAGGTTTTCCCAGTCTCGGCGACTATGGCAATGCGTTCATGAAACTCTCCACCTCGGGAGGCACGCTCGCCGTGGCGGATTACTTCAACATGTACGACACCGTGCAAGAATCGGATAATGACGAGGACCTCGGTTCCGGTGGTGCGATCGTGTTGCCCGAGCTGATGGATAACAACGGCGGGGTGCACTATCTCGCTGTGGGCGCCGGCAAAGATAGCAACATTTACGTCGTCAACCGCAACAACATGGGAAAGTTCAATCCCAACAACGACAACGCTATTTACCAGGAAATCGACGGCGCGCTGCCGGGTGGCGTGTGGGCGAGCGGAGCGTACTTCAACAATACGATGTTTTACTGTGACACGGGCGAGACCTTGAAGGCCTTTCCCATCTCCAATGCGCTGCTCGCCACCACCCCGAGTTCGCAGACGGGGAACACGTTTATTTATCCGGGAGCGACTCCTACGGTCTCGGCTAATCAAAACTCCAACGGCATCGTTTGGGCCATCGCTAACAGCGATCCTGCTGTCTTGTACGCCTTCGACGCCACCAACTTGGCGAACCAGTTGTACAACAGCAATCAGGCCGGAACGCGCGACCAGTTCGGTCCCGGTAACAAGTTCATCACGCCGATGATCGCCAACGGCAAGGTTTTTGTGGGAACACAAACCGGAGTCGCAGTGTTTGGCTTGTTGCAGTAAGAGCAGGACTACGCAGGAGCTGGTCATGGCGCCAGCTCCTGACCTTCCAAGCAGTATCGAAATCCCCCGCCAGCGGAACTTTCTTCAGCGACTCGGGGTCCTCACTTGCATTACAGGCAACTTCACTTGTTATAATCACTCGCTTGGGTGATGCACGTCACACCGGGCTGTGGCAGCTGTCGCCTTACCCGCACAAAACTGGGTCCCGATGGGGGAGTTCGGAACCCGAACCTGCAGAGTGGAAAGCTTCACATAGAGTGGAAAGCTTCACATAATGGCTCAGATCTTCCATCGAAGTGCGAACACACTTGCGCGGCTCTCGATCATTGGCGTGGTGGTGATCGTGTCGGTGTTGCTGTGGGCGGCCTTGGAGGTGCAGCGCTCGCCCTATGCCACCTATCAGGACGTCGCCCAGGCGCAGCCGGTCCCTTTCAGCCATCAGCATCACGTTGGCGGCGATGGCATCGACTGCCGTTATTGTCATACTTCGGTGGAAACCTCCGGTTTCGCAGGCATTCCTCCCACTAAGACCTGCATGAACTGTCATGCCCAGATCTGGACCAACGCTCCCATGCTGGAGCCGGTCCGCGAGAGCTATCGCAGCGGCAAATCGCTGATGTGGACGCGCGTGGACTATCTGCCCGACTTCGTTTATTTCGACCACAGTATCCACGTGAATAAGGGCGTAGGCTGCGCCAGCTGCCATGGGCCGGTAGACAAGATGCCGCTGACCTATGAGGCCAATTCGTTGCAGATGGAGTGGTGTTTGAACTGCCATCGCGCCCCGGAAAAGTTCCTGCGGCCGCGCGATCAGGTGTTCAACATGGCCTATCGGCAACCCAGCTCCGACAATAAGGTGAAATTCGAAGGCACCGAATATGACGACCAGATTGCTCTGGGCAATGAGTTGAAGCACCGCTACAACATTCGTACGGTTGAGGGCATTACCAGTTGCAGTACTTGCCATCGCTAAAGCGTGGCTTAAGTTGCGGGTTTCGAGTTTCAAGTTTCAAGGAATACGGCTCGCAACAACCCGAAACTGGAAACTCGAAACTGGAAACTGAAGAGGAATGGAAAACGAGACTCTGAAGAAAACCGAGGCGGTTTGTCCCAGCAAGATGGAACTCGCTGACGTGCAGGCGAAGCTTTCGCGCGCCAAGAGCGGCCCGCAGTATTGGCGGAGCCTGGAAGAACTGGCGCAAAGCGATGGCTTTTTCGAGATGCTGCACCGCGAATTTCCGCGGCAGGCTTCGGTTTGGCCAGAGAGCGCTTCGCGCCGCGACTTCCTGAAGCTGATGAGCGCTTCCATGGCGCTGGCCGGCTTGTCCGCCTGCGTCAAGATACCGGTGCAGCCTATCGTCCCTTACGTGCGGCAGCCGAACGAAGTCGTATTAGGCAATCCCCTATTTTTTGCCAGCGCCATGCCGTTCGGAGCTTACGGATCGCCGGTGCTGGTGGAGAGCCACGAAGGCCGTCCCACCAAGATCGAGGGCAATCCCGAACATCCCGCGGGATTGGGCGGAAGCGATGTCTTCTCGCAAGCTTCCATCCTCGATATGTACGATCCCGACCGCTCGCAGATCATCACTTATGTCGGTGAGTTGAGGACCTGGAGCGACTACAGTGTCGCGCTGAAGGGCGCGTTGAATTCGCAGAAAGCGGTGCAGGGAGCCGGCCTGCGCATTCTCAGTTGTCCTACCAGCTCACCCACCATGGCCTCGCTGATGGACCAGGTGCAGACGGCATTTCCACAATCGAAGTGGGTGCAGTGGGAGCCGGTGAACCGCGACAACGTGCGCGCGGGATCGCAATTGGCCTTCGGGCAATACGTGGAAACGCGCTACAACCTGGAAAAGGCCGACATCATTCTTGCGCTCGATGGCGATTTTCTCTCCAGCGGCTATCCGGGATTCCTTTATTACGCACGTCAATTCGCGGCGCGGCGCAATCCTGATCTCAGGGAAAAGATGTCGCGCTTCTACTCTATCCAAAGCACGCCGACCAACACCGGCGGCAAGGCTGACCATCGCCTTCCAGTGCGCGCTTCAGAAGTAGAGCAATTGGCGCGAGCCATCGCAGCCGGACTGGGCGCTGGCGGTGGTGGAAGCGTTCCGCCGCAGTATCAGAAGTTTGTTGCTGCGGTCGTAAAAGACCTTCAGGCTCACAAAGGCGCAGCCGTTGTGATCCCCGGCGACAATCAGCCGCCTGCGGTTCATGCTCTGGCGCACGCGATGAATTCCGCGCTGGGCGCCAACGGCAACACGGTCATCTACACCGAATCGGTGCAAGTCAAGCCGCAGGACCAGACCGCCGCGCTGAAAGATCTGGTCGGCGAGATGAAAGCCGGCAAAGTCGATCTGTTGCTTATCGTGGGCGCCAATCCGGTCTATGACGCGCCTGCCGACGTCGCCTTCGCTGATGCGATGGACAAAGTCCCGCTCCGCGTGCAGTACGGCCTTTATCACGACGAAACCTACGATCACGTTCATTGGCACATCAATGGCACTCACTATCTGGAGCAATGGGGCGACACGCGCGCCTTTGACGGCACGGCTTCCATCGTTCAGCCGCTCATCGCTCCTCTGTACAACGGCAAGAGCGCGTACGAGTTCATCTTCGCGCTGGTCGGTTCGCCGGAGACAACGGGCTACGACATCGTCCGCAAATACTGGCAGGACCAGGTCAAGGGTGATTTCGAAACCGCGTGGCGCAAGGTCCTGAACGACGGCTACATCGCCAATACTGCGTTTCCGATGAAGACGGTCTCCTTCAAGGGCGGCAATGTTCCCGCGACCAACAGCCTCAGGCCGGACGTAATGGAAGTGATATTCCGCCGCGATCCGCTGATCTACGACGGCAGCAAGGCCAATAACGGCTGGTTGCAGGAGACGCCTAAGCCGGTCACGAATTTCTGCTGGGACAATGGTGTCCTCGTCAGCCCGAACCAGGCGCAGAAGTCAGGGCTGGTTACCGGCGACATCATTGAGATTGACGTCAATGGCCGCAAGGTAAAAGGGCCAATCTGGCCGCAGCCCGGACATCCCGATAACTCCATCACCGTTTTTCTCGGTTATGGGCGCACCAAGGCTGGACGCATAGGTACGGACGTGGGCTTCAGCGCCTACAAGATTCGCAGCAGCGATGCTCCGTGGTATGCCGAAACCAGTATTAAGAAGGTCGGCGAAGGATTCGGCTTTGCCCATCCACAAGGCTTCCAGTACATCGACTACTCCGATCTGCCCAAGGGCACCGAGCCGCTGAAGAACCGGCACATCATCCGCAAGGCGACGCTGGCAGACTTCATCAGCAATCCCGATTTTGCGCATGAAGGCATTGAGTCGCCGCCGCCGGAGATGACGCTTTATCCCAACTATCAGTACACCGAACTGAAGTGGGGCATGACCATCGACATGAACTCCTGCGTCGGCTGCAAGACCTGCATTGTTGCGTGCCAGGCAGAGAACAACATTCCAGTCGTCGGCAAGGTGGAGACGATGCGTGGCCGCCAGATGCAATGGTTGCGCGTCGACGTGTACTACGAGGGCGGCACAGAGAATCCGAACATGTTCTACCAGCCGGTGCCGTGCCAGCAGTGCGAGAACGCGCCCTGCGAAGTGGTTTGCCCGGTCGGCGCCACCGTGCACAGTACCGAAGGCCTGAACGACATGGTCTATAACCGCTGCGTCGGCACGCGCTACTGCTCTAATAACTGTCCTTATAAGGTGCGCCGCTTCAACTTCCTGCTCTTCCAGGATTTCACTACGCCGCAATTCAAGATGATGCGCAATCCCGAGGTCAGCGTCCGCAGCCGCGGCGTCATGGAGAAGTGCACGTATTGCGTCCAGCGCATCACCCATGGCCGTATTACCGCCGAGAAGGAAAACCGGAAGCTACGCGACGGCGAAGTGATTACTGCGTGCCAGCAGGCTTGCCCGGCCGGGGCCATTGTTTTTGGCGATCTCAACGATCCCAACAGCCGGGTCTCGAAGATCAAGGCGCAGCAGCGCAATTACAACTTGCTGGAAGATTTGAACACTCGTCCACGGACGTCGTATATGGCGATCGTGCAGAACCCGAATCCTGAACTTGAAACGTCGGAGCCCAGTTAGCGATGCAGCAGGGACCAGAAGAAAAAACGATTCTGCAAGATGTACCCTGGCCGGACGAACCACCGGTAATGCTGCCGGGGCAGACGTTCGGCAGCGTAACTGACACCATTGCCGATGCGGTGCTCAAGCGGCCCATTGGCCTGGGCTGGGTGTTTGGTCTGTTCATCGCCATGAGCCTTGTCGCTCTGCTGGGAATGGCGGTTACCTACCTGTTCCTGGTGGGCGTAGGCATCTGGGGCATTGAGATCCCGGTAGCGTGGGGCTTCGCCATCATCAACTTCGTCTGGTGGATCGGTATCGGCCACGCCGGCACACTGATTTCAGCCATCTTGCTGCTGCTGAAGCAGACCTGGCGCAACTCCATCAATCGCTTTGCTGAGGCCATGACGCTCTTCGCGGTGGCCTGTGCCGGCATGTTCCCGCTGCTGCACATGGGCCGTCCCTGGCTGGCGTACTGGATGTTCCCGTATCCCAGCAGCATGGGCGTGTGGCCGCAATTCCGCAGCCCGCTGGTGTGGGACGTCTTTGCCGTTTCGACTTATGCGACCATCTCTGCGGTGTTCTGGTATGTCGGACTGGTGCCTGATCTAGCTACCATGCGGGAGAAGGCCAAGCATCCGCTCACCCGCAAGATCTACGGGATTCTCGGCATGGGGTGGCGTGGTTCGGCGCGTCATTGGAAGAATTACGAAGCGCTGTACATTCTGCTGGCCGGGATTGCGACGCCGCTAGTGCTCTCGGTTCACACCGTCGTCAGCTTCGATTTTGCTGTGGCCATCATGCCGGGCTGGCACACCACGATTTTCCCGCCCTATTTCGTTGCCGGCGCAATTTACTCCGGCTTTGCCATGGTGCTGGTGTTGGCCATCCCGATTCGCAAGTATTACCACCTCGAGAGCATGATCACGATGCGCCACCTGCAGAACTCGGCCAAGATCATGCTGGCGACGGGTTTGATCGTGGCCTACGGTTACGCCTTCGAGGCTTTCATCGCTTTCTACAGCGGCTCGACCTACGAACGCTTCATGATGGAGAACCGCTGGTTCGGACAGTACTCCTTCTTCTACTGGATGCTGATCTTGTGCAACATCCTGATACCGCAAATTCTGTGGTTCCCCAAGGTCCGAGCCAAGACAGGCTGGCTGTTCTGCATCTCGCTGGTCATCCTGGTGGGCATGTGGCTGGAGCGATTCGTCATCATCATCACGAGCCTCAGCCGCGACTACCTGCCGTCGTCCTGGGGACACTACACCCCGACCCGCTGGGACTACGCGGTACTGGCGGGCACCGTCGGCTTCTTCTCGGCGGCGATGTTTATCTTCATTCGCATCATGCCAGGCGTCTCCATGTTCGAAATTCGGCAGTTGCTGCCTGAGGCGGAGGTGGAGGCCAAGTGAGTCACGCACAGCTCGCATCTCCCATCTACGGCCTGCTCGCGGAGTTCGATACCGCGACCGATCTGGTACACGCCACCCAGGCGGCCTATGCCGCGGGCTATCGCAAGATGGACGCTTACAGCCCGTTTCCCATTGAAGAGGCCAGCGAGGCCGTCGGCTTCCACAAGAGCCGCGTGCCCTTGATTGTGTTGCTCGGCGGCATTCTTGGCGGCGCTTCTGGCTATGGTTTGCAGTACTGGATCAATTGCATCTCTTATCCGCTGAATATTGGCGGCAAGCCGTATCAGTCCTGGCCGGCGTTTATTGTGCCGACCTTTGAACTGACGATCTTGTTCGCCGGACTGTGCGGGGTCTTCGGAATGTTCGCGTTGAATGGCTTGCCAATGCCGCACCACCCGCTTTTCAATGTCGACCGCTTCTCGCTGGTGACTCGCGACAAGTTCTTCCTGTGCGTGGAGGCCGCTGACCCCAACTTTGATCTGGAGGACACGGAGCGCTTCATGCGGAGCCTGCAGCCGGTGTCGATCTCGGAGGTGCCGCATTAAGAAGCGAGCACAATTCCAGAGGTTCGGCGGCAGGGTTGAAAGCACCGTTCGGATGGCGGAAGCACAGGCTTCGCGCGGCTTGCTAACGTTGGAGCGCGCGTTGCGCACGGTCTATTCACGATATTTCTTCGGGCGCTTCGTAACAGGGCACGACTTCAGTCGCGCCGAAGAGGCGCTCAATAAGGAGGGGCGGGCTTTAGCCCGCGGCACTTTGTTTCTTCGGGGCGATGTATATCGCGGGCTAAAGCCCGCTCGGGATGATAAGAAGGCCACCTTGTCGGCACGACTGAAGTCGTGCCCTGTTACAAAGCGAGAAGGTGGGTCAGCTGTAAGTGCATGCCTCAAGAAGTGCTCGACCCGTAGCGCAGCTGCGCTGCTCGCCGCCCTATTCGCAATGCTGCTGGCGGGCTGCCGTGAAGATATGCAGGTCCAGCCCTATCAGCGTCCGCTGGTGGAGAGCGATTTCTATGCCGACCATCGCTCTGCGCGGCCCATTGTTTCGGGCACCGTGGCCCGCGGACATCTGGACGCCGATACTTATTTCTACACCGGCAAAGTAGGCGACAGCGATGGCGATTACCTGCCGTTTCCAGCGACTGCCGAAGTGATGGCGCGCGGACAGCAGCGCTTCAACATCTATTGCGCTCCCTGCCATTCCGAGGTCGGCGACGGCAACGGGATGATCGTGCAGCGCGGCTACAAGCATCCGCCGTCGTATCACATTGAGCGGCTGCGACGGGCGCCCATCGGATATTTCTTTGACGTGATGACCAACGGCTTCGGCGCTATGCCTGACTATTCCGAGCAAATTCCAGCATCTGATCGCTGGGCGATTGCTGCCTACATTCGGGCGTTGCAATTAAGCCAGCACGCAACCGAGGCTGATGTCCCTTCCGGCGAGCAGGTTGCCAGCACGCCGCCGGCGGGGGTGTTCATCATGCCCGCTTATGACACGCAAGGTGCGACCACGGCCGCCTCGACTCCCCCTCCGCCGCAAGCGGTTCCGGCTAAGGGAGGCGCACAGAAGCCATGAGCAACGAAGCCATAAACGTTCGCCAAGCCGATTACGCTGTGCCCGCCGAAGCTGCGCAGTGGCAGAGCCGTGCCATGGTGGCCGGGATCATCGGAATCGTCGTCTGCATCGTCGGCGCGGTAATGTCGCTCGACCAATTCCTGCGTGGCTATCTCATCGCCTACATGTTCTGGCTGGGACTCAGCCTGGGTTGCCTGGCACTACTGATGGTGCAGTTTCTCTCCGGAGGATTCTGGGGCTTATGTATCCGGCGAGTGCTGGAAGCTGCCAGCAAATGCCTGCCCCTGATGTTTGTGTTGTTCTTGCCGATCCTGTTTGGGCGGAATCATCTCTATGCGTGGATGAACGATCCTGCGCTGACCGAGCACAACAGTTGGTATCTGCACACCGGCGGTTTTGGCGGCTGGTATGCGCGCTGGATCATCTACTTCGTCATCTGGATCGGGCTTGCCTTTGTGCTTAATAAACGTGGCGACGCACTGGACAGACCTCCCGATCGGGGAGCGCTGCCGCACTTCCAGGGTCTCAGCGGCTTGGGACTGGTGCTGTATACGCTGTCGCTCTCGTTTGCCTCGGTGGACTGGGTGATGTCACTCGACCCGCATTGGGGTTCGACCATCTACGGTCTCATCTTCCTTGCGGGACAGGGACTTTCGGCGCTCGCCTTCGGCGTGATTATGCTGACGGTGCTGACGCGCTACAGCCCTTATCGCGAGATCATCAAGCCCACGCAGTTCCACGATCTCGGCAAGTTGATGCTGGCTTTCGTGATGCTGTTTGCCTACTTCTCTTTCTCGCAGTGGCTCATCATCTGGTCGGGCAACCTGCCGGAGGAGATTGGGTGGTGGTTGAATCGCATCCGCGGAGGGTGGGGCATCGTGGCGCTGGTCATCATTCTCTTCCACTTCGCGTTGCCCTTTGCGCTACTGCTCTCGCGCGAACGCAAGCGTGCCGGCCGCCGGCTGATCGGGATCGCCCTATTTCTGTTGTTCATGCGGGTGGTCGATATCTACTGGTACGTGGTGCCCAATTTTGCCCACGAACGCGGCCATTTCTATTTGAGCATCTGGTACGTGCTGATTCCTCTCTCGCTCGGCGGGATCTGGATGACGTACTTCTTCTACAACTTCCGGCAGCGGCCGCTGTTGCCGCTGTATGACCCGCAGATACCGAATTTCCTGCAACAAGGATCGGGACATGGCCACTAACCACACCAATTACGATCCTTTGCGCAATCCGCAGGTGGATTACGAACGCGCCGATCTAAGCGCGCGCGGCATTCTGTGGTTCCTTGTCGGACTCTTCATCACCGGCGTTTTCATTGAACTGGCGCTGTGGGGAATGTTCCATTTCATGGCGCGCAGCCAGGCACTATTTCCGCAGCCGGCAATGAATCCGATGAGGCAGGCGCAGCAGGCGCCGCCGGCCGCCAGTGGCTCGCGCTCGGTGCTGCAGAATACGCCGGCCGTGAACCTGGATGTTTTTCCCGAGCCGCAGTTGCAGACGTACGATGCGGGCGAGATGGGCCGATTCGTTGACTCGGAGCAAGAGTTGTTGAATACGAAGCAGCCGTTTGCCGATTCCAGTGGAGCGATACATATCCCGATTTCGCTGGCGATGCAATTGATTGTGGCGCGGGGATTGCCGGTGCGTCCGAATTCGCCGCCGCCGGAGATCAATACGCAGACCGCTGCCGGCAATACGAAGATGCTGGACATGCAGGCGGGGCCGCTGGGAGCGACGGCGGGTGGAAGCGGTTCGGAGAAGCCGATGGGTAGAGAACCCAAGCAGCCCTGATTCGAAGGGCGACCATCGAGACTGTTATTTGAATTGGCTGTGGGCAAGAATTGGATGTAATGCTGTGAAAACTTTTGTACAATTCGCGATCTTGCTGCTGGCGACTTCCGCTTTTGCGCAGCCGCCTTCGTCGTTCCAGGACAAGAGCTCTTCGCAGCCCGCTTCCCAGGTGAGTCCGGCTGACTTGGCAAATGTGGGCATCGATCAGCGGCTCAATCAACAGGTACCGCTCGATCTGGAATTCAAGGACGAGACCGGCAAGACGGTGAAGCTGGGAGACTATTTCCACTCCGGACGACCGGTGATCCTGAACCTGGTGTATTACACCTGCCCCATGCTTTGCGGCGAAGAGCTGGCCGGCGAGGCCAGTGCGCTGAGCGTGTTGAAGTTCACGCCGGGCAATGAATACGAGGTTGTGTCGGTAAGCTTCAATCCGGACGAAACGCCGAAGGACGCGACCAGCGCCAAGCAGACTTACATCGCTCGCATCAACGAGCATCTGGACCACAAGACCGATGGCTCCGGCTGGCACTTTCTCACTGGCCGGCAGCCCGAGATCAAACAACTGGCCGATGCGGTGGGCTTTCATTATCGTCGCGATCCGGCCAGCGGACAATTCATTCACGCCACCGGCATCATGATCGTGACACCGGCGGGCAAGATTGCCCAGTACTACTACGGGGTGGAGTTTTCGCCCAAGGACATTCGCCTCGGTTTGATCGAGGCCTCCCGCGGCAACATCGGTAACGTGGTTGATGAGGTGCTGCTGTACTGCTATCACTATGACCCGAAGACCGGACGGTACGGCGCTGTGGTCACCAACATTATTCGTTTGGCGGGAGCTGCCACCCTGCTGATTCTCGGCGGATTTCTCATCGTGATGTTCCGCCGCGATTCGCACGGCAGCGAGAAGAAAACAGGACGGGCCTGATCGATATGTGGAAGAACCTCCCACTTTTTCCTGAGCGTGCCTCGGCACTGGCATGGCAGGTGGACGGACTTTATTTCTTGCTGGTCGCGGTGTCGGCGTTTTTCAGCCTGCTCATCTTCGCGGTGATCTTCGTGTTTGCGGTGAAGTATCGCCGCTCGGCCCATCCCCATCCGGTGCAAATTGAAGGCTCCCTGCCGCTGGAACTAGCTTGGACGCTGATCCCGCTGGGCATCTGCATGATCTTCTTTGCCTGGGGCTCTCTGATCTATTTTCAGGAGGCGCGTCCGCCCAAGGGAGCGATGGAAGTTTACGTGGTCGGCAAGCAGTGGATGTGGAAGTTTGAACACGAAACCGGGCAGCGCGAGATCAATCAGTTGCACATCCCCGTCGATCGCGACGTCAAGATGGTCATGAGTTCTCAGGACGTGATTCACGACTTTTTTGTGCCGGCATTTCGGGTGAAGGCGGATGTGCTGCCTGGCCGCTTCACGGAAACCTGGTTCCATACCACGAAGACCGGTACGTATCATCTGTTCTGCTCGCAATACTGCGGAACCGATCACTCCGGGATGATCGGCCAGGTGATCGTGATGGAGCCGACGGCATACCAGGCATGGCTCAACGGGGGCGGCGGGACGGGCTCGATGGCGGCCAATGGTCAGCAACTCTTTCAGCAATTAGGTTGCGCCACATGCCATCGCTTCGATACCCAGGGCCGCGGCCCGAACCTGGCGGGACTCTTCGGCAGGCCAGTGCTGCTGGACGATGGCCGCACCGTAACCGCTGACGAAAACTATGTTCGTGAATCGATTTTGAATCCCGGCGCCAAGATCGTGGCCGGTTTCAAACCCATCATGCCCAGCTTCCAGGGACAGGTTTCCGAGGAAAGCTTAGGGGCACTGGTGGCCTATATTAAGTCGCTAGGACAACCCCAACAGAATGAGCCCGGGAGCAATCGTGCGCCAGCTCCCGAGACATCGAATGTGCAGTAAGGTCCCAGAACCCGAAGGTGTGTGAAATGGCAACCGCCGTACAAACTGTCGAACGCGAGAACTACCTGAATTCGAACTACGGCATCAAGTCGTGGCTGCTGACGACAGACCACAAGCGTATCGCGCTGCTTTATCTGGTCTCAATCACCGCCATGTTCTGGATCGGCGGCTTCTTCGC
This sequence comes from uncultured Acidobacteriaceae bacterium, assembly GCA_963789245.1. Taxonomy (GTDB): domain Bacteria; phylum Acidobacteriota; class Terriglobia; order Terriglobales; family Acidobacteriaceae; genus Bog-257. The sequence goes on from CAWBKE010000007.1 coordinate 32,574, forward strand.
CATGCTGATCCGCCTGGAGTTGCTGACTCCGGCCGGCGATCTGGTTTCGTCCGATACCTACAACAAGCTGTTTACCATGCACGGGATCATCATGGTCTTTTTCTTCCTGATCCCGTCGGTGCCGGCGACGCTGGGTAATTTCCTGATTCCCCTGATGGTGGGCGCCAAGGACCTGGCCTTTCCGCGAGTGAACCTGCTGAGCTGGTATATCTACATGGCCGGCGCTATTACCGCGCTGACCGCGATGGTCACGGGTGGGGTCGATACCGGTTGGACGTTCTACACTCCGTTCAGCACAACCTATTCCAACACCCATGTTATCGGCGCGGCGATCGGGATATTCATTACCGGATTTTCGTCCATCCTTACCGGATTGAACTTCATCGTCACTATCCATCGCATGCGCGCGCCGGGTATGACGTGGCGGCGCTTGCCCTTGTTCTGCTGGGCGAATTATGCCGCAGCCCTGATTATGGTGCTGGGCACACCGGTAATCGCGATTACGCTCCTGCTGGTTGCTCTGGAGCGCGCTTTCAATATCGGCATCTTCAATCCTCAACTCGGCGGCGACCCGCTGCTGTTCCAACACCTGTTCTGGTTCTATTCCCACCCGGCGGTTTACATCATGATTTTGCCGGGTATGGGCGTGATCACTGAGATCATCACCTGCTTCTCGCGCAAGCGCGTTTTCGGCTACGAATTTGTGGCCCTGGCGTCGATCGCAATCGCGGTCCTCGGCTTCCTCGTCTGGGCGCACCACATGTTTGTCGCCGGCATCTCGGTTTATGCGGCGTTGGTATTCTCGCTGCTCAGCTACCTGGTGGCGATTCCTTCGGCGGTGAAGGTCTTTAACTGGACGGCAACACTTTACAAAGGGTCGATACGCTACGAGACGCCGATGCTCTACGCCTTCGGCTTCATCGGCCTGTTTACCGTCGGCGGCCTCACCGGCGTTTTTCTGGCTTCGCTGGGCGTCGACGTACACGTCCACGACACCTACTTTGTGGTAGCCCACTTCCACTACGTGATGGTGGGCGGCATGGTGATGGCCTACATGGCGGGTCTGCACTTCTGGTGGCCTAAGATCACCGGCCGCATGTATCCCGAAGCCTGGGCCAAGCTGTCGGCGCTGCTGGTGTTCGTCGGCTTCAATACCACGTTCTTCCCGCTGTTCATTCTCGGCTACATGGGGTTGCCGCGCCGCTACCATGCGTATCCGCCGGAGTTCCAGGTGCTGAACGTGCTTTCCACCGCAGGCGCGTCGATCCTCGCCGTGGGCTATGTTTTGCCGATGATTTATTTCCTGTGGTCGCTGCGCTATGGCGAACCGGCGCCGCCGAATCCGTGGAATGCCGTCGGTTTGGAGTGGATGACGCCGTCTCCGCCGCCCACCCACAATTTCGATGAGACGCCGATTGTGACTTGGGAAGCTTACGACTACGAGCATCAGCCGCAAGAGGAGGTCACCGTTGGCCACTAGCGATATCCAGGTCGCTGAGCACGCGCTGCAACATCACTTTGCCGACATGGAGCAGCAGCAGGAAACCTCCACCTTCGGCATGTGGATGTTCCTGCTGACCGAAATCATGTTCTTCGGCGGGCTCTTCTGCTCGTACCTGGTGTACCGCGCTTCGTACTACCAGGCGTTCGTGGAAGGCAGCCAGAAAATGAACATCTGGCTGGGTGCAACCAATACGGCGGTGCTGATCTGCAGTTCGCTGACGATGGCGCTGGGGGTCCGCGCCGCGCAGATGGGCAAGCCGAAGCTGATGGCGTTTCTGTTGGTGATCACCATCATCTTCGGATTGGGCTTCCTCGGCATTAAGGGCATCGAGTATCACGAGCACTGGGAGCATCACGAATTTCCGGGACCAAACTTCCACTTTGAAACCATCGACAAGAGCCCGCCCGTCGACGCACAGCATACCGAGATTTACTTTTCGCTGTACTGGGCGATGACCGGGCTACACGCTTTGCACATGGTGATCGGGGTTGGATTAGTCACCTGGATTATCATTGCCGGCCTGGGCGGCGCCTTCAGCCGTTCCTACTTCACTCCGGTAGAAAACGTCGGCTTGTATTGGCACTTCGTCGACTTGGTGTGGATCTACTTATTTCCGCTGCTCTATTTGATCAGCAAGAAACACGGCGGCTGAGCATGAATAACGTACAAGACCGTTTCCATCCCGGCGGGGCACAAGAACATTTTGACCCCATGTCCCACGTTGTGCCCATCAGCCTGTACGTGGCCATCTGGGCCTCGTTGATGTTCTGTACCGGCCTGACGGTGTTTGCCGCCTCGGTGGACCTGGGAATCTTTAACATCGTGGTGGCGTTACTGATTGCGACCATCAAGGGCACTCTGGTGGTCCTGTTTTTCATGCATCTGCGCTACAGTACCAAGCTGACGATGGTCACCGTGGTGGCCGCACTCTTCTTTCTGATGATCATGTTTTCGCTCAGCATGACCGATTACCTGACGCGAGCCTGGTCAACCAGCATTCACTGAGGCACTTCGCACTCGCAACGCGCCTTGCGAGCGTAAATTTTGCAACATTGGCGCGTCCTACGCTGTGGTATAACAAGGAGCAGTCGGCTGCGATCTGCCACATTGTGGGATATTACGAAATGGTCTACTCCTGGATACCCCCTGAAATTACTTTCTCCACTTTCATCATCCTGTAACAAAGATACATGTAACCTACCTACGTGATTCCCTCCTACGATAGTTCCACGCCTACGGTCGGCTACAATACAGCCGTGAAGCAAACAATCTTTGTTGTAGAAGATGACGCCGATATTTTGCGCCTGGTGCGGCACCATCTGGAGTCTGCCGGCTACGGCGTGCGCACGTTCACCGCTACCGCTGGGGTTATCGGCGAGGCCGAAAAGCAATCTCCATCGCTATTCCTCCTTGACATCATGGTGCCGGGAGGCGACGGACTGGAACTCTGCCGCCGTATCCGCCAGACCTCGTCGCTTAGCATGGCGCCGGTTATTTTCCTGACCGCCAAAACCAGTGAGTCGGACCGCGTCATCGGGCTGGAGATGGGTGCCGACGATTACATTCCCAAACCGTTCAGCCCGCGCGAACTGGTGGCCCGCGTACGGGCCGTCCTGCGGCGGTTTGAACGTCCGCTGGCGCCTGCCATCGTGAAGGCGGGCGATATCGAAATCGATAGCGGCGGCATGACTTTAATGGTTCGTGGTCAGCTGACGCAAACCACGGCTACGGAATTCCGCCTGCTGGAATATCTGGCCCGGCATCCTGGCCGGGTCTTCACGCGCGATCAACTGCTCGATGCCGTATGGCGCGACACCCACTACGTCACGCCGCGATCGGTGGACGTCTATGTGCGGCGTATTCGTGAGAAAATCGAGGAGAATCCTGACGAGCCGCGTTATCTTAAGACGGTTCGCGGAGCGGGCTACCGCTTCGAAATCCCTAAGTCGTAAGAGCTGCAAACCGTGAAGAGTCGCATCTTCGTCAAGTTGTTTCTCGCGGCCCTGGTGGTGATTGCGGCTTGTACTGTCTCCCTCGATCTGCTCATCGGCCGTACGTGGCAGAACATGCTGCGTCGCGAGATTGAAACTTCCTTGCGACAAAAGACGCAGATGTTCGCTTCACGCGTCGCCGACACTTCGCCCGGTTCTCTGAAGCAAATGACCCAGCAGGCTGCCCTGGCTGCGGGTGCCCGGGTCACTGTCATCGACGCGACGGGCAAGGTACTGGCCGACTCGGACGGCAACCCTGACACGATGGAGAACCATGCGGGCCGTCCGGAATTTGTGACGGCGTTGCAGGGGAAGATTGGAATCGCCACGCGCCTCAGCAAGACGATCGGCGTGGACCTGCTTTACGTTGCGGTGCCCATTCCCGGCGGGGCGGTGCGCATGGCGTATCCGCTCAGCTCGATTCGCACGGCCAACAGTGAAATTCGCCGTGACCTGATCGAAGGCTCGGCGGTCGCCGCTCTGCTGGCGCTTCTGTTAGCTTTTGTCGCAACCCAATCGATTGGCAGGAGGCTGCTTCGGATCACCGATTTTGCCGAGCGCGTGGCCGCCGGCGATCTGTCAGCGCGGATCCAGGAAGGAGCAGGGGATGAGATTGCGCACGTGGCGTCGGCGCTCGACAAAACCGCGCGCAAGCTGGAGGAAGGCTTCAGCGCGTTGGAGAACAGCCGGCAGACTTTGGAGACGCTGCTGAACTCCATGCAGGAAGCGGTGATCGCGGTGGCCGAGGACGAGCGAGTATTGTGGGCCAACCAGCGCATGGAGCGCCTGCTGTCCAGCGGCGTGCGGCTGGGTGCTCCGCTGGTGCAATCGGTGCGTGACCCGGAGATCCTGACATCCGTACAAAGCGCCCTGACCACCCGCGACGTGACCATGGCTCGTGCCGCGAAGATTTTTTCCGGCCGCGTCTTCGATGTGACCGCGGCTCCCATGCCAGGCGGAGGCGCGGTAGCAGTGTTGCATGACCAGACCGAGATTGAGCGCGTGGAGAAGACGCGGCGCGATTTCATCGCCAACGTTTCGCATGAGCTGCGGACTCCGCTCACTTCCATTCAAGGCTACGCCGAAACCTTGATGGAGAGCCGCGGCCTGCCTACCGACCTGCGCGAGTTTGTGGAGATCATCCGCAAGAATGCCATGCGCATGGCGCGTCTCACCGAGGACCTGCTGGTGCTGGCGCGAGTAGAGTCAGGCGAGCAGAAGCTGAACTTTCAGACCGCGATGCCGAACCAGTTGCTGGACGACGCTGTACAGACGTTTCGTGAGCTGGCGTCCACTCGCGGCCTCGAACTCTCGGTGATGAATACGGCTTCCTCCGCAGTGCTGGTGGACCGCGATGCCATCCATCAGGTGTTTACCAATCTGATCGACAACGCACTGAAGTATGGCAATCAGGGTGGCAAGGTGCTGGTGGGCGCTTGCGAATCGGAGGAAGGCGTGCAGTTTTATGTTCGCGACTTCGGCTCCGGTATTTCCAGCGAGCACTTGAGCCGCCTGTTCGAACGCTTCTACCGCGTGGACAAGGCGCGCTCGCTAGAATCCGGCGGGACTGGCCTAGGCTTGGCGATTGCCAAGCATGTGGTGCGGGCGCACTCGGGCACAATTCACGTCGAAAGCGAGTTGAACCACGGCTCTACTTTCTACTTCACTTTGCCCCGGCAGAGCGTGCCTGTGACAGCATAGAGGCTTCGATACTCCTTCGACCCGCTGCAAGCTTAACCTCGCTCCTGATAAGCGCCAACGTAGCAATTCAACGCGTCCTGCCTGTGAATTAAAGCGAACTTAATCCGAATTTCACGGAGAATTCACAGGCGCAGGCTATTGTGCATTTAATAGTCTGCCCGCTCGACCTCTGTGCTGGCTTACGAGTGCCGGCTCACCAAAACGTGGCACTACGTCTAACAAGTTAAGAGAGCAGAATGAGTTCAGCCGAAACGGTAACCCCCAGCCCAGACGCAATCTGTGCGCAATTGCAGGAACAGACGTTGCAGGCTTGCCGAGTGGCGAGAATTGCAGCCGGAATTGTTGCCGAAGGAATTGCGACAGGAGTGTCCTCCGTTCTCGACGGTGTGCGGGAGCGCGAGAAAGAGCTCGACACCCTCGACCGGGTCATCGATCAAGGAGTGACTTCGGTCATCACCGAAGTGGGGCCCGAACATGCGCGAGAGCTACTGGCCTGCCTGAAGTTCATCATCGACCTGGAGCGCATTGGCGACCTGCTGCTGAATTGCAGCAACCGGGCAGCCGCAGTAGGCAGCCGCATCGAGTTGCAGGACATTCGCGACCTCACCGTGATGGCCTCGCGGCTGGAGAAGATGCTGGCCGATGTGCACGACGCATTCAGCCAGCGCGACCTGAATCGAGCGCTCGCAGTCTTGCGCTCCGATGCCGAACTGGACCGCTTGCGCAATTTGATATTTCTGCGCCACCTGGAAAATCATGATGGCATGCCACGGCAGGAGAGCTTCCACGTATTGTTCATGACGCAAGCGCTGGAGCGCGCCGGCGATCACGCCAAGAACCTGGCTGAGGAGGTTTGTCACCTGGTCAGCGGACACAGTGTTCGCCACGTGCTGCGCACCTATGACAAGCCCATGGAACAAATGTTTATTGAAGACCTCAAACGGCGGCAGAAGAACCTGACCTAGCTGGCGTTGGGGATTTCGCGGCAATGATTCTCCGGTCGCAAGTCTCACAATCTAAGTGACGTGCGCCCACGTAAGTGCTCGTCTTCACGTGAAATTCACCACGATGTAACAGAGTTGTAACAAAGCGGGCGTAGAACCACGATTGGGCTTATTTCGCCAAAATATAGGAGGAAACTACGTGATTCGCTCTCTCAGGGTGCTGCTTTGCATCGCTGTGCTTGCGAGCTGCGCATCGGCGCAGACAACATTGAATGGCGCCGGCGCCACCTTCCCTTACCCCATGTATTCCAAGTGGTTTAACGAGTATCACAATCTCTACCCGAACATTCAGATTAATTATCAGTCGATCGGCAGCGGCGGCGGTATTCGCCAGGTGATCGCTGGGACGGTGGATTTTGGGGCCAGCGACGGACCGATGACCGATCAACAGATGGCGGAATCGAAGGTCAAAATACTCCACGTTCCAACCGTTCTCGGCGCAGACGTGCCCGCCTATAATATTCCCGGCGTGAACGCGGAGATCAAGTTTACTCCCGAGATCCTGGCTGGAATCTTCCTTGGCCAAATCAGCAAGTGGAATGACAAGGCGATCACTTCGGTGAATCCAGGAATCAATTTCCCGAACCAAAACATTACTGTGGTTCACCGCTCGGATGGCAGTGGAACAACCTACGTCTGGACCGACTATCTCTCCAAAATCAGCTCGGAATGGCAATCGAAGGTGGGCAAGGGCACTTCCGTGAAGTGGCCGGTGGGCATCGGAGGCAAGGGCAACGAAGGGGTTGCGGGCAGCATCCGTCAGTTGCCGGGATCGATAGGCTACATTGAGCTGGTTTACGCGGTGCAGAACAAGATCGCCTACGGCAGCGTGAAAAACTCGTCCGGCCAGTTCATCAAGGCGGACCTCGCAAGCATCACTGCGGCGGCGGCGGGGGTGAAGATGCCGGCTGACTTCCGGGTATCGATCACCAATCCTCCCGGCAAGGATGCCTATCCCATCGCCAGCTTTACCTGGTTGCTGATTCCGACCAATCCGGCGGATGCGAACAAGGGCAAGATCTTGAAAGACTTTTTGTTCTGGATGCTGGACAAAGGCCAGACCATGACGGAAGCGCTTTCTTATGCACCGCTGCCGAAAGAAGTTGTGGTCAAGGAGAAAGCGGCGATTGCCTCGCAGGTGAAGCCGTAAGAAACAGCAATTAGCAATTAGCAACTAGCAATTAGCAGCCAGCAATTAGCAACTAGCAACTAGCTCTCGAGCGTTTAACTGAATTTACATCAGTGACCTTGAGGCGTTCGCATAACGTGAACTGCTTGACTGATCTGAAGCGCGACATTTTTCAGAGCTAATTGCTAGTTGCTAATTGCTAGTTGCTTCTTAACACCGCTCTAACAAATGTCTGATAACGTCGATCCCATGAACTCGCCCGGGCCTCTAGAGGGGCTTCCCAAGCCTGTGACGGCAATGCCCACGTTGGCCAAGATAGACGCCGGTCGGCACGGCGGGAAGCCTGGCGCTGCTCTGGAGAAGATCAGGAGTTCCTATCCCGCCAGCAGCCGGATTCCGGACGAGGTCTTCCGTTGGATCATCGTGCTGAGTGCGGTCTCGGTGTTTGTCATTGTGCTGCTGGTGGTCTGGGAGCTGGTGGACAAGTCAAAACTGTCGCTGCACCAGTTTGGCATCAAGTTTTTTTATGGACATGACTGGGACCCCGTCAACAATAGTTTTGGGGCGATGTCCTTCATCTACGGCACCCTGGTCTCGTCGTTTCTCGCGCTGCTGATAGCGGTGCCGCTTTCCATCGGCGTAGCGGTTTACATAACCGAGATGTGCCCACAGCGTCTGCGGGCGATCATTTCCTTCCTGGTGGAGTTATTGGCGGCCATCCCCAGCGTAATCTATGGATTGTGGGGAATCTTCGTTCTGGCGCCGCTACTGCGCGATTATGTCGAGCCCTTTTTGGCTAAGACGCTGGGCTGGACAGGATTGTTCACCGGCCCGATGTACGGTCTGGGCATGCTGGCGGCGGGCATCATCATGGCCATCATGGTGGTACCGGTGATCGCTTCCATCACGCGCGAGGTAATGACGGCGGTCCCGCAGAACCAACGCGAGGCGGTGCTTGCTCTCGGCGCGACGCGCTGGGAGATGATTCGCATGGGCGTTCTGCGGAACGCGCGAATCGGTATTGTGGGCGGAGTTATTCTGGGACTCGGACGCGCTTTAGGAGAAACCATGGCCGTGACCATGGTTATCGGCAACACACCTCAGATTGCGAAATCGCTGTTTGCGCCGGGTTACACCATGGCCAGCGTAATCGCCAACGAGTTCACCGAAGCCACGGGGGACCTATATCTCAGCGCGCTGGTGGAGATCGGACTGGCGTTGTTCATCGTGACTTTGATTGTGAACGCTCTGGCGCGGTTGCTGGTATGGAGCATTACCGGCGGAACTGCGAGGCCACGTGCCTAACTCCGTGCCCGCATCTACCTCGCAAGCGGTGAGTCTCTGGCGCCGGCTCACGGATTGGGGAGCGACGGGATTCGCCATCCTCGCGGCTATTCTGGTGCTGTTGCCGCTGCTTGCCATCTTCGCTTACCTGGTCATCAAGGGCGTCGGCTCCGTCAACTGGGCCTTTCTCACGCAGACGCCAAAGCCTCCAGGGGAAGTCGGCGGAGGCATGGCGAATGGCATTGTGGGTACGGGACTGATTCTCGCGGTAGCCAGTTTGATCGGCATTCCTTTGGGTATCGGCTCAGGCATCTACCTGGCAGAGTACGGACGGAATCGCTTCGGTGACGTGATCCGCTTCACTGCCGATGTGTTGAACGGAGTGCCGTCGATCGTCATCGGCATAACCGTCTATTCGCTGGTCGTGATCCGGCAGAAACATTTCTCGGCCTTTTCCGGCGGCGTAGCGCTGGGCATCATGATGATTCCCACGGTGGCGCGGGCCACCGAAGAGATGCTGCTGATGGTGCCGAACGTGATCCGCGAAGCGGCCTATGGGCTGGGCATCCCGCGCTGGCGAACGACGCTTTCGATTACGCTGCGTACCGCTTCAGCGGGGGTCATTACCGGCTGCATGCTGGCTTTTGCCCGCGTGGCCGGAGAGACTGCGCCGCTGCTGTTCACGGCGTTTGGAAACCAGTTTTGGAATCTGAAGCTGAACCAGCCGACTGCCGCGCTGTCGTTGCAGGTTTACACTTATGCCATCTCCCCTTATGACGATTGGCACAAGCAGGCTTGGGCGGGATCGCTGATTCTGATCCTGCTGATCGTAGGTGCAGTGGCGGCGGTGCGCATCACCACCAGTCGCGGAATGATGAAGGGAAGCTAGAGAGCTCGTATGGGCGTGGGAATCGAAGTACGCGGACTGAACGCGTGGTATGGCAAGAACCAGTCGCTGAACTCCATCGACATGAGCGTGCCGGCCAACCATGTGACCGCCGTGATTGGTCCCTCAGGTTGCGGGAAGAGTACGTTCGTGCGTTGCTTGAATCGCATGCACGAGACCATTCCCGACGCCCGCGCCGAAGGTTCGGTCAAGGTCGGCGAGATGGATGTGTACGGCGATGGATCGGATCCGGTCGACGTGCGTCGCCGCATCGGTATGGTGTTCCAGAAGCCGAATCCGTTTCCGACCATGTCCATATTCGATAACGTGGCTGCGGGCCTGAAGCTGAACGGCTTCCGCAATCGCAAGCAATTGAACGAACTGGTGGAGCGCTCGCTGAAGCTGGCTGCGCTGTGGGACGAAGTGAAGGACAACCTTCATAAGAAATCGGGAGCAAGTCTCTCCGGAGGTCAGCAGCAACGGCTTTGCATCGCCCGGGCGCTGGCGGTCGAGCCCGAAGTCTTGCTGATGGACGAGCCGGCGTCGGCCCTGGATCCCATCTCCACCAGCAAGATCGAAGAACTCATATTTCAGTTGAAGCAGCACTACACCGTGGTTATCGTGACGCATAACATGCAACAGGCGGCCCGGGTCGCCGAGCTGACCGGATTTTTCCTCATGGGAAGCCTCATCGAGTACGACAAGACCGAGAAAATCTTCACCACCCCCGCCGACAAGCGGACGGAAGATTACGTGACAGGCAGGTTTGGATAATGCGCAGCCGCTTTCAGCAGGGACTAGACGATCTAAAAGAGAAACTCTTGCGGATGGGAGGGCTTGCCGAGCAGGCCATCGACCGCGCCACCGAGGCGTACCGCACTCGCGACAGCAAGTTTTGCCAGATGGTGTTGAGTGGCGAGAGTGCCATCAACGATGCCGAGCGCGAGATCGACGAAATGGCGCTCGATCTGCTCGCCATGCAGCAGCCGATGGCGATCGATCTGCGCTTCATTCTGGCAGTGCTCAAGATCAACGCCGACCTGGAGCGCGTGGGCGACCAGGCTGTCAACATCGCGCAGCGTGTGCTCGACCTGATCAGCGAACCGGAGATCGACTTGCCGGTCGACATCCCGCGCATGGCCGACGGCGTCAGCACCATGGTGCAGCGCGCGCTGGAGGCGTTTCTCGACGGCAAAGCGGAAGTGGCCGAGGCAGTCCTTCAGATGGACGGCATCGTGGACCGCATGAAGGACGAGGCCTTCGTGGTCCTGGTGCAGAGAATGCACGATGAGCCTTCGTGCACGCGTCAGGCGCTCGACGTTCTGCTCATCGCCCGCAACCTGGAGCGCATCGCGGATCACGCCACCAACATCGCCGAGGATGTGATCTTCTGGGTGCGTGGGGCCGACGTAAGGCACGGTGGAGCGCACTATCGGGAGTAGGGGAATTTGACTTAGAACTAGCTAGACTGCGAGATTTGTATCAGGGCGCGGCTTCAGCCGTGCCGTAAAGCCATAAGGTAAAGATTGGGCTTTAGCCCCCTGCTTTATGTCGGTACCTCTTCGTAATGCTAGGCCGAGTCAGATCGTGAGCCCGTCGCGCACATTCTTTGTCACCACGAAAACGAGCATGGGCCGAGCCTTGTTGCAATCGGAGCGCAATGCGACGCTGTTCATCGAGACGTTGCGTTCTTATGTGGCAGCGCGAAAATTTCAAATGCCTGACTTTGTAGTCATACCGGACCATGTACATCTATTAGTCACAGTCCAGCCTTTTGCTTCACGTATTTGGCGAAGCGAAAAGCGGGCGGGGGCTAAAGCCCATTGATTTTAGTGTGTCGGCGGCATGGCTGAAGCCATGCCCTGATACAAACCACTGCGGCGGAAGCTCGCCTGGGCATACAGTGAAGCCAGCAGATCCAGGTGACGTGTCTCGCAGGAGTAAGAGAAGGAAGTGTCGGAGACGACAATCACCGCCTGCCCAGTCGGTGAAGCATCTGCAGATCTTGGTGGAATTCCTCTATTCCATGACGGATTGGGGCTCCCGCTCCGCGGGTAGCGCACCGTACCCCAGCGTAATTTTCCCTCTCCGCCAGGCCTCTGCTCGCGTTACCATATCTCGGGCTAGTCACCCTCTCGGGTGATAGCAGTCACTGCCGCACTGCCAAGCAGTCACTGCCAGATTGCCCGTTGAGGACTCAAATGATGTTGGCCTCAATTACAAATCCGCCTGCTTGTTTGGCGGAGGGTTTTATCTCTGTATCGGCCCTACAGGACAATGATAGTGAAAAGGTTCGAGGAGGACCTCTATGAGTGCTGGAACTACCACCACCGCCGGAATCAAGACGCCGGCGAATTACATCACCGAAATTATGGCGCTGGTAAAGGCCAAGAACCCCGCCGAGCCTGAATTTCATCAGGCCGTGCAAGAAGTATTTGAGTCTCTACGCCCGGTGCTGGAGAGACATCCGGAATACATCTCCGCGAAAATTCTTGAGCGCATCACCGAACCTGAGCGCCTCATCATGTTCCGCGTGCCGTGGTTTGACGACAATAACAATGTTCAGGTCAATCGCGGCTTCCGTATTGAGATGAACAGCGCCATCGGCCCCTACAAGGGCGGCCTGCGCTTCCATCCGTCCGTCAATCTCGGCATCCTGAAGTTCCTGGCCTTCGAGCAGGTCTTCAAGAACTCGCTGACCACGCTGCCCATGGGCGGCGGCAAGGGCGGCTCGGACTTCGATCCCAAGGGCAAGAGCGACAACGAAGTCATGCGCTTCTGCCAGAGCTTCATGACCGAGCTGTGCCGGCACATCGGACCGGACACGGACGTTCCCGCCGGCGACATCGGCGTGGGCGGGCGCGAGATTGGCTACATGTTCGGCCAATACAAGCGCATCGTGAACGAATTCACCGGCGTGCTGACCGGCAAGGGCCTGCACTGGGGCGGCTCCCTGATTCGTCCGGAAGCCACCGGCTACGGCTGCGTGTATTTCGCGGAAGAAATGCTGAAGACGCGCAAGGAAACGCTGGAAGGCAAGCTGTGCCTGGTCTCCGGCAGCGGCAACGTCTCGCAGTACACCGTCGAGAAGCTGCTTCAGTTGGGCGCGAAGCCCGTCACCGTCTCCGACTCCGACGGCGCGATCTACGATCCCGATGGCATCAATGCCGAGAAGCTGGCCTGGGTCATGGAGCTGAAGAACACCAAGCGTGGCCGCATTCGCGAGTATGCGGACCAGTTCAAGAAAGCGATCTTCATGCCGACCGATCTGAAGCTGGGCTACAACCCGCTTTGGAACATCAAGGCCGACTGCGCTTTCCCGAGCGCCACGCAGAACGAAATCAACGCCAAGGACGCGACCAACCTCATCAACAACGGGGTCAAGGTCGTTGCCGAAGGCGCCAACATGCCGAGCACTCTGGAAGCCACCAAGCTGTTCCTGGAGGCGAAAATCCTCTATGGTCCGGCCAAAGCGGCGAACGCGGGCGGCGTGGCAACGTCGGGCCTCGAGATGTCGCAGAACAGCGCACGGCTGAGCTGGACACGCGAGGAAGTCGACCACAAGCTGCACAACATCATGAAGGCCATTCACAAGACTTGCTTCGAGACCGCCGAAACCTACGGCACTCCTGGCAATCTGGTGAACGGCGCCAACATCGGCGGCTTCCTGAAGGTCGCCAATGCCATGCTGGACCAGGGACTGGTGTAAGCAGTTCGGTGGAAGCGCCGAGCTTTAGCCCGGCGACCCACACGCGTCCCGAAGTCTGGTTGAAGTATCATGCGGGGTGGGCGCAAGCCCACCCCCGTGTTTATTCATAAGCGGACGAGGATCGGAAGTGATTTGTAATAGGAGACGGTATTGGCGTCCGCAAGCTTCGTATCAGGGCGCGGCATCAGCCGTGGGCGGAAGCGCCGGACCTTACCCGGCTCTTGCCTAGCTTTGTATCAGGGCGCGGCTTTAGCCGTGCCGAACAGCCATAAGAAGGAACTGGGCTTTAGCCCCTGCTTATGTCAGTACCTCTTCGCAATGCGAGTCCCAGTCAGATCGTGAGTCCCTCTCGCACATTCTTTGTCACCACAAAAACCAGCATGGGCCGAGCCTTGCTGCAATCGGAGCGCAATGCGATGCTGTTCATCGAGACCCTGCGTTCGTATGTGGCGGCGCGAAAATTCAAAGTACATGATTTTGTAGTCATGCCGGACCATGTACATCTATTAGTAACGGTCCATGGGGACGTGACAATTGAGAAGGCAATGCAGTTCATTAAAGGCGGATTTTCTTATCGCCTGAAGAAGGAGTTCGGGTATTCGGGCGAGGTCTGGCAACACGGATTTTCGGAAGTGCGTGTGAACGATCGGGAGAGCTTTCTAAAACACCAGGAATACATTGCCGAGAATCCAATGAAAGCTGCTCTGTCAGATTCCCCCAACGAATTTCCGTATTGTTTTGCGTACTTGGCGAAGCGAAAAGCGGCAGGGGCTAAAGCCCGTTAGCTTCGCGAATTTTGCGGCATGGCTGAAGCCATGCCCTGATACAAACCGAGTCGCCTGCTTCGAAGCTCAAAGCTTTGAACAGACCAGGGACTTGTGTAGTATCCGGCCTCAGGCTTGAGTATCATGCGGGGTGGAGCGATCCGCCCCGTTTCTCTTACAGGTGATTGTTGACCGTCGCACATTCCACTCCCGATCCTGCCCCGTCCTCCGAGCGCCTCTTCGAGGGCTTCGAGAACTTGATGCCGTTTCGCGTGAACGACATCCTGCTGGTCTCCAGCCTGTACGATTCGTTTATCCTGCGCGAGGACGGCCGTCTCAACGAGTTGCTCATCGGCGAATCGCTGGAGCTGAATCTCCATCAAGTCCCCGGCATCACGCATGTCTCCACCGGAGCGGAGGCGTTAGAGTTGGCGCAGTCGCAGCGCCGCTTCAACCTGATTGTCACGAACCTGCAGCTGGGCGACATGGATGCCGCGCAACTGGCGCGCAAAATCAAAGATGCCGGCCTCGACGTTCCGGTAATCGTTCTGGCCTACGACTACCGCGAGATCCAGAACTTCCTCGCGCGCAATCCTCGCACCGACATCGATCGCATCTTCCTCTGGCAGGGCAACGCCCGCATCCTGCTCTCCATGGTCAACTACATCGAAGACAAGCGCAACGTCCTGCACGATACCAAGGCCATGAGCGTGCCGGTGCTGCTCATGGTGGAAGACGACATCACGTATTACTCGCTCTTTCTGCCGGTGATTTACACCGAGATCATCAGCCAGTCGCGGCGGCTGCTGGGCGAAGCGCTCAACCTGGCGCATAAGCTGGTGCGCATGCGGGCACGCCCCAAGATCCTGCTCTGCTCCAACTACGAGGAGGCGGAGCGGGAGGTGATGAAGTATCGCGAGTACCTGCTGGGGGTCATCTCCGATGTGGAATTTCCGCGTGCCGGCGAGCTGACGCCGGAGGCGGGTTTCGAGCTGGCGCGCATGGTACGCGAGACCGTACCTGATGTTCCGATCGTCCTCCAGTCCAGCCGCACCGAGTTCATGGAGCGCGCGTATGAAAAAGGGTTTTCATTTCTGCAGAAGCGCTCGCCGACGTTGCTGGGAGATCTGCGCCACATTCTGACGGAAGAAATGGGCTTTGGAGATTTCGTCTTTCACTTGCCCGATGGGACGACAGAAGTGGCGCGCGCCGCCGATTTGAATGCCTTGGAGACCTTGCTGGAGACGGTGCCGCAGGAGAGTCTCGCCTACCATGCCGAGCGCAACCACTTCTCCCATTGGCTGATGGCGCGCACCGAATTCGCCCTGGCGCAGAAGCTGCGGCCGCGCAAGGTGAGTGACTTCGGTACGCTGGAGAACCTGCGGCACGACTTGATCGAATCGATTGCCGAGTATCGCCGCGAGCAAAGCCAGGCGCTGATCGGCGAATTCAATGCCTCAACTTTTCAGCCTGCCGAGTCTTTTTTCCTTCAGATTGGCGGCGGTTCGTTGGGAGGGAAGGCGCGCGGATTGGCGTTCATCCGTCATATCCTGCGGCAGCGCGGAGTGGGTCGTAGTTTCCCCGGTATTCGCACTGCCGTGCCGCCGACGCTGGTACTAACGACCGAGATCTTCGATCGCTTTCTCTACGACAACGATTTGCTCGACCTTGCCATTCACGGCACCGACGACGCCGAAATGACGCTGCGGTTTCTGGAAGCGTCTTTTCCTATTCCAGTGCTGGACAACCTGCTCGCGTTTCTGGGGTCGGTGCATTATCCGCTGGCCGTCCGTTCCTCCAGCCTGCTGGAGGACTCGCAATACCAGCCTTTCTCGGGAGTGTACGAGACGTTCATGCTGGGCAATCAGCATCCCGACATCCAGGTACGCCTGGAGCAATTGCTGGAGGCCATCAAGCTGGTGTACGCCTCCACGTTCAGCCAGCATGCCAAGGCCTACGTGCGAGCGACTCCTTACCGCCTGGAAGAAGAAAAAATGGCGGTGCTGCTGCAACAGGTGGTTGGAGAAGCGCATGGCAACCGCTTTTACCCTGATTTTTCTGGCGTGGTGCGGTCGCGAAATTTCTATCCCATCGGTGCCATAAAGGTTGCTGACGGCTTTGCTGCCGTCGCTTTGGGGCTAGGACGCGGAGTGGTCAGCGGCGGCAAGTGTCTTACCTTCAGCCCGCGCCATCCGCGGCATCTGGTGCAGTTTTCGTCGGTGGAGGACATGCTGGCGAATTCGCAGACGGAATTCTGGGCGCTGGAACTTAACCATCCGCTCCACTCTGACGATCCCGGCAGCGAGCTGCGAGAGGTGTCCTTCGGTCTGGACGTTGCCGAGAGCGATGGCACATTGCAGATGCTCGCCTCCACTTTTTCCGCGGACAATCACGCAGTCTACGACGGACTCAGCCGCACCGGACCGCGCATTGTCAGCTTCGCTTCGATTCTGAAGCACGGAACGTTTCCGCTTCCGCAGATTCTGGACCGGCTGATGGGGCTGGGCGAAGACGCGCTAGGCAGGCCGGTGGAGATTGAGTTCGCGGTGCGTCTGCCGCGGAACGAGAACGATGTCGCCGATTTTGGCTTTCTGCAGCTCAGGCCGCTGGTGCTTTCGCGCGAGGGCGAAGACATCCGTATGGACGATGTCGGTCCTGAGAGACTGATCTGCCAGAGCTCGGTGGTGCTGGGACATGGCCGGCTGCAGGATATCCGCGATGTCATCGTGGTCGATTCGCACCGCTTTGAGCGCGCGCGCAGTCACGATGTGGCGCAGAGCGTCGCCCACTTCAACGCGCGCTTGAGCGAGGCCAACATTCCGTATGTGCTGATCGGCGTGGGCCGATGGGGTTCCACCGATCCGTGGCTGGGAATTCCGGTGGCCTGGGACCAGATCTCCGGCGCACGCGTCATCGTGGAGTCGGGGTTCCGCGACTTCCGCGTGGCGCCCTCGCAAGGCAGCCATTTCTTCCAGAACCTCACCGCCTTCCAGATCGGCTACTTCACCGTGAACCCCGATGCAGGTGAGGGCTTCATCGATTGGGAATGGCTCGCCGAGCAACCTGCGGTTGAAGAACACGGCTGCGTGCGGCACCTGCGCTTCGACTCGCCGCTCATCGTCGCGATGAATGGCAAGACCAGCCAAGGCATGATCTTGAAGCCGGGCGCGAGGGAGTAGCCGCGGGGTGTAAAAGCTCGTTGTTCGATGTAGAATTCCCCCGGTTTCCAGTTCGCGGACGAGAGGGAAGTGTAAGGTGAATCAGGATTTCTCAAGACGCCGGTTTCTGGTCTCTTCGCTCTACGGTTTAGCAGGAAGCGCGGTGCTTGGCGAGGTTAGCCTTGCGGAGCTTCTCAACTCCATTCCTGCAGATCAGGAGCAGGCCGCCGAATCGGCGGCAACGTCGACCACGCTGCAAGTCATACCGCGGACGCTGGAGATCAATGGCAAAACCGCCAACGTTATGGGGCTGCTGCAACCGAACGGCACGCAAGGGATGACCTCGGTGGTGAACCAGCCGTTTCGAGTTGTGCTGGAGAACAAACTGCCTGTGCCGACGGCGATCCACTGGCACGGGCTCCATCCTCCAAACACCAGTGATGGCGTTCCCGGCGTGACCCAGCTTGCAGTGCGGCCGAATGCCAGCCTGTTTTACGATTTTCCCCTTCAGCCGGCAGGCACGCACTGGATGCATTCGCATCAGGGATTGCAGGAAGCCTTTCTGCTGGCAGCTCCGCTAATTGTGCACGAGCCCGGCGATCAGCATCGCGATGAGCAGGAGATCGTGATCCTGCTGGGGGACTTCAGCTTCACGCCGCCCAAAGAGATCTATGCCAAGTTGCGCCAGGGCGGCAAAGGCGCGTCTCCGATGAAGCCAGAAATGGCGATGCCCAGCTCTGCCAAAGTCGAAAGCGCGAGTGCGATGAAGATGGCGAGCAGCAAAGCCGACGCCAATGACGTCGATTACGATGCGTATCTGGCCAATGATCGCACGCTGAACGATCCCGAGGTCGTCAAGGTCGAGAAAGGCGGACGGGTGCGCCTGCGTATTATTAACGGCAGCAGCGGGACAAACTTCTTTGTCGATCTCGGCGCTCTGTCAGGCGAGTTGATCGCAACCGACGGCATGCCAGTCAAACCCATTCGTGGAACGCGCTTTCCGCTCACGATTGCCCAGCGAATCGATGTGAGGGTGGACTTGCCGCGCGATGGAGGGGCCTTCCCCATCCTGGCTTTGCGCGAGTTTGCGACGGAACAAACCGGAATTGTGCTGGCGACAACCGGAGCGCAGATTCAGCGTCTACCAGGGAAGAATTCCAGCTCCACCGGGCTGCTCACGCTGGACCTGGAAAGTAGGCTTTCGGCAGTACAACCGCTTGCGGAAAAGCCGGCCGCGCAGGTCAGCACTTTGCGATTACAGGGCGATATGAGCCGCTACGAGTGGCTGATCAACGGGCAGGCCTTTGACATGGCGAATCCCGGCACACAACAACCGCAGGTGAGGGTGAGGCAGGGACAAAGAGTGGCGCTGAAGTTCGTAAACGAGACGCCCATGTCGCACCCGATGCACCTGCACGGTCATTCGTTCCAGGTGGTCGCGATCAACGATCGTCCCATCAGCGGAGCCCTGCGTGACACCGTGCTGGTGCCGGGACAAAGCAGCGTCACCGTGGCCTTCGACGCAAACAATCCGGGCCTGTGGTTTGTGCACTGCCACGTCCTTTGGCATCTGCAGGCGGGCATGGCGACGCTGGTGCAATACGAAGCGTGAAGGCTTCTGAAAATCACGTTTCAAGTTGCGACGCGAGCGCAGAAGCGACGATACTGCTTACGTGCAACTTCAGCCGCAGGTGAGTTACCTTCGCGCGCAACTCCGATTACGGCTACAAGACCACTCGGCGCATTATTCAACCAAGGAGGGCTGACATGTTTAAAGGCTTTCGCGATTTCGTTCTGCGCGGCAACGTGGTGGACCTGGCTGTCGGCGTGGTGATCGGCGCCGCCTTTGGCACGGTCGTGACGGCATTCGTCAAAGACCTGTTAACTCCAATCATCGCCGCCATCGTAAAGAAACCCGATTTTTCCGGTTTCTCTTTTGAATTCAACGGAGCAAAGTTTCTCTATGGCGACTTCATCAATGCCATAATCTCGTTCCTCTTGATTGCTGCGGCAGTGTATTACTTCGTGGTACTGCCGGTGAACTCGCTGATGAAGCGCTTCGAGAAGCAGGCGCTGCCCGACAAGAAAAAGTGTCCCGAATGCCAGAGCGACATTCCCATCGAGGCACACCGATGCGCCTTCTGCACTCAGCCAGTGTGAGAAGAATTGCGACTTATCCGGGGGCTCGAGTCCCGCAAGAACCCCCGGACTCTGAAGCAAGTCAGAAAATAAATTTCGCGCACCAGAATGCGCGTCTTGTTCGTCGCATTTTCGATTGTGTGCCTTGAGTCCAGCTAATTCAGCGTTACCAGAATGCTACTAAGCAGCAAGGGATTGCAACTCTCCGGAGTGAAGTTGCTCAGCGACTCCTGTGGATATCGCGTCACATCCTTCAAATAGATGATAATAAATGATTTAGCTCGCAATGAGAGCGTTCAAATCGGAAGTGAACTATGATACAATAACAAAGGGTTGCTGGGCGCTTAAGTCACTGAAATATCTAGTAGATAAGGGTATCTGCCGAGTTAACCACGGCCGCGCTCCGACCCTGCAAGAAAAAGCGATCTGCTAACGATCAGATTGCCAAACGAAATGGAGCAGGATGCCCGCGAAAGATTCCCAAGCAGCCGCCGCAACGGCCTCTGAAAATAACAAGTCACCGGAAATCGACAACGAGAAAGTCTCACCGAAGACCACCAGGAATGGCAACGGCCAGTCGGATGGAGATTACACTGCCGATTCCATCAAGGTGCTCGGCGGAATGGAAGCGGTGCGCAAGCGCCCGGCCATGTATATCGGCTCGACCGGCGAGATGGGACTGCATCACCTTGTCTACGAAGTAGTGGACAATTCGGTGGACGAAGCCCTGGCCGGATTTGCCGACAAGGTTGACGTCACCATCCATATCGACGACTCGATCACGGTTGTCGATAACGGTCGCGGAATTCCGGTTGACGACATGGATGTTGATGGCGAGCGTCTGCCCGCGGCGCAGGTCGTGATGACCATGCTGCACGCCGGAGGAAAGTTCGATAGCTCGACGTACAAAGTTTCCGGTGGACTGCACGGAGTGGGCGTCTCGTGCGTCAACGCGCTCAGTCATCTGCTGGAGCTGGAGATCTGGCGCGACGGATCCGTGTGGGAACAAACATATTCCAAGGGCGAGCCGACCTCCAAGCTGAAGAAAACGGGTACGACGAAGAAGCGCGGCACCAAGGTTCACTTCGTTCCTGACAAGGAAATTTTTACTGTCACCGAGTATAACTTTGACACCCTGGCCCAGCGGCTGCGCGAACTGGCATTTCTCAACAAAGGGTTGCTGATCACGCTTACCGACGAACGTACGACCGACCCGAAGACCGGCGAGGGCAAGAAGACAGAGTTCAAATACAACGGCGGTATCGCCGAGTTCATCAAGCACCTGAATCGCGGCAAGAGCGTGCTCCACGACAAGCCAATCTACATGGAAGCCGAGCGCGACGGCGTAGCCATGGAGATCGCGCTGCAATATAACGACGGTTACTCCGAGACGGTGTTCAGCTTTGCCAACAACATCAACACGGTCGATGGCGGCTCGCATCTCTCCGGCTTCCGCACCTCGCTGACCCGCACGGTAAACTACGCCGGACAGCAGCTTGGTCTATTCAAAGATGTGAAGGAGAACCTAACCGGGGATGACGTTCGCGAGGGACTGGTCGCGGTGGTCAGCGTAAAGTTGTCGCAGCCGCAGTTCGAAGGCCAGACGAAAGGCAAGCTCAACTCCGACATCGCGGGAATCGTGCAGGCATTCGTCAACGAGCGGCTGGGAGGGTTCTTCGAGCAGAATCCGCCGGTCGCAAGGAAGATCATCAACAAGGCAATCGAAGCTGCGCGCGCTCGCGAAGCCGCGCGCAAGGCTCGCGATCTCACTCGTCGTAAGGGCGCGCTCGATGGTGGAGGACTGCCGGGCAAGCTGGCCGACTGCTCCGAGCGCCAGCCGGAACGCTGCGAAGTTTATCTGGTCGAGGGCGAGAGCGCAGGCGGCACCGCCAAGCAGGGACGTGACCGCCGCTTCCAGGCCATCTTGCCGCTGAAGGGCAAAATCCTGAACGTGGAAAAAGCGCGCTACGACAAAATGCTGGGCCACGAAGAAATTCGCGCCATGATCACGGCGCTGGGCACTGGCATCGGCAAAGAGGATTTCGATGTTTCGAAGCTGCGCTACGGCAAGATCATCCTGATGACCGACGCCGACGTGGACGGCTCGCACATTCGCACCCTGCTGCTCACGTTCTTCTTCCGCCACATGCAGGAGTTGATCAAGCGCGGCAACGTATACATCGCGCAGCCGCCGCTCTATCGCATCAAGAAGGGCAAGTTTGAGCAGTACATCAAGAACGACGCCGAGTTCGTGAAGGTGATGGTGAAGCGCGCGGCCGACGGCATCGTAGTGCGTTACGGCGAAGGCGCTGCGGCGCTGGACGGCGCACCGCTGACCAAGTTCATGACCACGCTGAACGACTACATCGGCTTCTTCGACAAGGTCAACAAGCGAATTCGCGACGAGGCGATCACCGAACTGCTGCCTAAGGCTGACTTGGTGAAGCGCGCCGACTTCGAAGGCGACAGCAAGAAGCCGCCGCAGAAGATCGCCGCGCTGGAAAAGGCGCTGAAGGCGATCGCGAAAGAACGCAGCATCAAGGAAGTGGGACCGCCGCGCTTTGAAGAGGAGCACAGCCTGTGGGAGCTGAAGTTCGTGAACTCGCAGGGCGCGGAGCACGTTATCAACTGGGAGCTGGCGTCGACGCCCGAGTATCGCCAGATGATGTCGAAGTACAAGCACATTGAGCAGTACATGCAGCCGCCGTATTTCATCGAAGCGGTGAAGAAAGAAGCCGGCGGGAACGGCAAGGAAGAGCTGAGCGACGCCGAGCGCGCCGATCAGGAGAAAGCGGAGCAGAAGAATCCCAAGGCTTCGAAGCGCAAGACCGAGGCGGCAACGGTGGAGAAGAGCTCGCCGCGCGAGTTGTTCGATTACGTGCTCAACGAGGGCCGCAAAGACTACACCATCCAGCGCTACAAAGGTCTGGGCGAGATGAGCTCGCAGCAGCTCTGGGAGACGACGATGGATCCCGAGCGTCGGACGCTGCTGTCGGTGAAACTCGAGGACATCACCGAGACCGAAACGATCTTCACCACACTGATGGGCGAGGACGTCGAGGCGCGGCGCAAGTTCATCGAAGATAATGCGCTGGACGTGAAGAATTTGGATATCTAGGGTACATAGCGGAGGGTCCGTTCTTTATAATTGAGCGCGTGAAAGCAATTATTCGCACTTACTCTAGCTCGGCGGAGATGAAAGCGGACGAATATCGTTATTGGCAATCGCGTCCCGTTCACGAGCGCATGGAGGCGGTCGCGGAGCTCACTGTTTCGTTGTATGGATTGAAGGGCAAAACAGCGGATGATCTCCGATTTCAAAGAGTTGTTGAAGTCCTTCAACGCCCACGCCGTTAAATATCTTATTGTTGGCGACGACTGCGCGCTAGGCAGTTGCGCTGGGCTCCCCCGACATGGTCGGAGAAATCTTCGCAGCAAGCCAGCGCTCGTATTCCTCCAATGTGGCAAGGTCCTCGCCGGTAAGGGTAATGGCAGCAGATGGGTGCGACACGATATTCCGTTTCTCATTTACAATGTTAAGCCAGTGAATTCTGTTCTCTTTCTTCCCGGTCTTTTCATAGGCGAGGATGGGCTCAAATAACTCCCAGTTCTGCAGGCCGATTTTTGCGTAGTCGATCAGATCGAAATAGTTTTCCTTGCCGCCGCGCCTCCCTTCGTCTTCCTCGAAACGTTCGCTTACCTTAAGCCGGACCGTCTTCGGCACACCGATCATCCACCAACCTGTTTCCTCGTCACCGCATTCGCGTCGGAGTTCTTCCAGAACGACCTTTTGCAGCATCCGCTCGATACGGTCGATGATCTCTTTACCCCTGATATTTGTTTGGGCCTTCTCTTGCTGGATGAACTGATCCAGCCCCGGCGGGCTGAAATCAGCAATCGTCTGTCGAATCGCCTGCTGGCAATTTCGTGTTCTTCTAGTCTGACCCTGAATCCCACGCAGATCCCTGAACCCTTTCCGGTCCTGCTCCGAGAGTCCCCCAAGGTACGCCCCAAGTGCAATCGCGTATTTTTTTAAGGTCTCGGCAAGGTCTTCATTGTCAAGACGAACTAACTTCTTGTCGTCTAGGTGATGAACCACGCTGCGGAGAACATTGACGCAGGTGATAACCCCGTCGTTCATTGCAAGGCCACCGCCTTCGCCCGCGCCTTTGTCCCACCACTCGCTGGTTGCGACCCGAATCGTATCCAGCCAATGGTTTAGAACATACTCAGTGCGCTTGAGTGTGGCATCATTGCCGTCTGCCCAAAGTGGTCCGTATTCGAGCACGTGTCCTTTCTTCTCCTTCGCTACGTGGAATCCTGCCTTCTCGATAGCGCCGTAGAGGCTCGTCAACGAGATACACCTGATGGCATCCTTGCCAACATCTGCGGTTTGGATTCGTTGATAGAGTGGAGATTCGGCATCCCTGTCCATATCCTGAATCGCCTTCGAAATGATCGCCCTGGTTCGGATCGAGTCGTCATCTGCGTCCCAATGCAGCTCTGCATATAGCTCCTGAAGGAGAGACTGCTTAACGCTCTTCTGCTTTGCATTGATGTCGATGAAGAGCTTCGCCTGTTCACTTGGAGCCAGTCCATCAAACGCCAAAACCGAGAGTCGGCTCTTTGTGGCCCTTTCGTGGCCGGAGTAGGCGAATAATCTGTGTTGCCCATCGATTATCCAAGCAGACTTGTATGTCGGCCGTATATTCAGCCAGCCAGCCACGCCGCTATCCTCCGATTCTCCCTCCTGGTGAATACGCTCAAATTGCAGGCGATTCTTATCGATGTTCACGACTATGTTAGTGGGGAAAATTCCATCGTCGGTGATGTACTGCCTTATCTTATTCAACCGGCCCTTGCTAAGCATGCACTGATAGGTGCTGACGTCTGACCTTTTCCCCTTTGACCTGTGTGAAACGTACGAGATCTTCAAGAGATAGTCAGGCGTAATTGAGAAGGAGTAGCAGTTGAATCCTCCCATCTTGGTCTTAATGGCTGGGAGTCGGAGTTCCAGTCCAGGCACGGTCTTACCGGGAAGCATGTCCGCTAAGAATTGGTATCTCGCAGCGGGGCCGATATGGCCGACAAGGTTTTCATAGTATTCTAGATCTTGTTCATCGAAAATGGCGATGTTTTGGTCCTTTGCGCGAGCGCGATCATTGTCGTTGAGCAGGATATTGGACAAGAACATCGCCAGGACCACTTGGCGCTTGTGAATAGCGGAAAACTGCGCTCTGGCGCACGCTGTAAAGCGTTCTCTTATTAAGCCATGCTTCGCAAGGTCATTTTGGAATTGAGGCCGCTTGGTTAGTTTCTCCGAAGACTTGCATTCAATGGCAATCGCAATTTCGTGATCCAGGGCGGATACGTCGATTTGCGACGTCGGGCCCTCCGAATCCTTGGAACCCAAAACAAGCTCCGCGCCACCCCTACCAGAGAGCAGCGGGAACTGTTCCGATAGAACAGGATCCATACACGGTCTTCAAGATGGACTCCGTGGGACTTCGGCTTTCGAAGCCTGACTGACTTCCTGTTGCGCTTATCTACTGTCCAACCTTCGGCGACGAATTGGTCGAGCAGCGCAGGGTTGACAGTCTTGGTCTCGTAGTCGCGTGCTCGGGCCCTTGCAAGACCACCGAGCTCTTCAATAGGGACAATATTGTTCAGCATTTATGCCGCCCTCCCGCATAGAAAACGCTCTCTGTGATACGGGATCGAAAATCACTAGACGCAGCTATAACCGAGTTGCGTTCGAGCAATATTTCCCTGAAACCGTTATACAGTCTTCGAATAGAAGAGTGGTCGGCATTACTTACAATCACCGTGCAGCCTTTGGCAACTAGTCCTTTGGCCACTCGGGCAAGGCGAACCTGATCCTCCCAGGAGAAAATTTTCGCGTTGTATTTGACAAATCCGTTGTTCCCATGCGCTACAGTGTAGGGCGGATCCAAGTACACTAAATCTTCCCCGTTCGCACGACTAAGGGCCTTCTCGAAGTCTTGATCTCGTACAACAGCCCTGCCCAGAAGTTTGCTTGCTCTGCGAATCCCCTCCTCATCGCATGGGTCGAGATGTGTTTTGTAGCCGTAAGGAACGTTGAACTCGCCCTTGAGATTTACACGATAAATCCCGTTGAACGCCAGAGTGATGAGATAAATCAGGCGAGCCGCGCGAGCCGCGTCGCTTTTGGGCGCCGTGGAGCGAACTCTGTAGTATTCCTTCTCGTTGTTTCGTAGCTTTCGAAGCTCTCGAATGACGGCTTCAGGTCGATCCCGAACCTGCGAGTAGGCGTGAATCAGGTCAGCATTCTTGTCGGAGAGATGCGCTTTCTCCGGCTGCAGTGCAAAAAATAGAGCCCCCCCGCCAAAGAAGGGCTCGAAATATCGGTTAAAGCAAGTTGGAATGAGGGGGAGGAGCCGGTCGAGTACGTGCCGCTTTCCGCCGGGCCACTTCAGAAGTGGCGGGCTTTCGCTCTGAGACAGCTCGTTTGGCGTCCCGTTCTTTCTTGTCATTGGATAGTCGCAATTTTAGGGCCCTAGCTGACTGAATACAATTAAATTCAAATAAGGAAGGCGGCACACCCCTTCCGCTCGAGCGAACCCCAAACATGGGTGCCGGCGCCCATTGACCGTAGCCCCTAACCCCGTCCCCCGCCGACTGTAGTACAAGAAATCTTCATGTCTCTTCGCTCCCTGCTCTCGCGGATCGGTGCGCCGCGGTTGGTCGCGTTGGCGTTCAAGCCTGAAATCCCATGCTTACGGCTGGGTGAGCACAGTGTGGTAGGGATCGAGCACTAATTGCTTGACGTCGGCGGGAGCGGGCAAGGTGAAGCGGGTATCGGCGCCCTCGGCGAAGACGCGGCCAAGATACACTTGCCGTTCCCCTGCGATGCCATATACCGGAACGCTGGTGACGAGGTCGAAGGGCGCAGAGTCCTGATGAATAACTCCGCTGACGGTGCCCCGGGTGGAGTTGCGCGCGAACTTTACGCCCGATACTTCAAGCTGCGGAAATGCCGTTCCATTGACCCATCCATCGAAGAACCAGTCCAGCGACTTGCGATTCTCGAACCACAACTCTCGCGGCAAGACTTCCTCAAGAGCCTGCTCGAAGTCGGCATTCGTGATCTCTTTTCCCTGAAAGCGATTTACCAGACTGCGCAGCAGCCCAAGGAAGACAGTGTCGTCGCCGTCGGGGTTGGCCGGCGTACGCGAGGCGTCGCGCAGCATCCAGCGCAGCATGTGGATCAGCCAGGTGCCGCGGCCGTAGGCGATGATCTCGTACCCATTGGGAAAGTGCGAGGAAGACAGCCGGCTGCCCAGCGTCACCGGACCGGCTTCCACCAGGCGACGGCCGTCCCGTGATCTGCTGGCCAGGATGCGGCGATAATTTTCCAGCGTGAGCTGCACATCGCCCGGCCGCGAGCGCTCCAGCAACAACAGAGAGCAGTAGTTCGCAAAGGCTTCCAGCAACCACTGCTCGTGATAGCTGGCCCACGAGACCTGGTCGCCGTACCACTGGTGCGACAACTCGTGCGGCATCATGACTTCGCTGTAGATGACCGCGTCAGCCGGCGAGACATTCATCGCTCTTAACTGCTCGGGCTGGAGGTAGGCGTAACTCGATAAGAAAATCAATCCTGGCCAGCCCTGACTCTCAGCGCTGGGATTTTCGGTGAGCGAGAGCGAGCTGAAGGGATAAGGCCCCAGCATCTGCGACAGCGAGGTCAGGGTTTCCGCTGCGCGCTGGGCGAGCGATTCACCGGTACCGGCCGGGTTCTGCAAAGGCGGCGGGGGCCATGGTATCGGATCTGTCGTTCCGGGTGTGTGCGGCGACAGCAATGGGGATGAGCTGTTTGCCGCATTAGGAGACGATCGTTGATCCTCGGTTCCGCGGGCCGCGTAGGCATCAACCTCGATGTTCATTGCCTTGGCGGAACTTTCCACATACTCGCCAAGATTGAATCCGGCAATGGGAATAGGTTGCTCGCTCACCCAGTGACCGACAAAACCGTTGCCTTCAGGCTCCAGCGAAATGCGCTTGCCGGTGGCAATCAGCGACCAGGGCTGCGGAAAGTGAAAAGTGAGATCGTAATTGGCCATGGCGATGCCGCGATTGGGATACCATGTGCCGCGCGCCCCAACGTACAGCAAACCGCCGCCAGCATCGGAGAGCACCGAGCCCGCATAGCTGAATCGCAAGGGAAAATGCGAACCCGGGTGTAACGGCGCAGGAAAGACCACCGCGATGGTATCGTTGCCGCGCCGCGAAAGTTCGCTGCCTTCGAGGGCCTCGTTCTGGATGAACTCCAGCGGCTGGCCTTCGTATTCCACCCGCTTCACCTGCAGGTAGCGCGACAGCTCGAAGAGCACAATGCGCGTGCCCCCCTCTTTGACATCTACATCCAGGGTCGCATCCGCCGAAAGGTTGCGCGAAGGATCCAGAGTGGCAGCGATGGTGTATTTGCTTATCGACAGGACGTGGGGCGTCCAGAGTGGGCCGGTCGGGCCGCCAAAGCGGGTGTCGGAGAGCTGGGTCTTGCGCAGCGAGCGCATGGGAAAACTCATCCACAGGTCGTAATAGACCTGGTCGCCATGCGAGGAGGCGTTGCCAACCACAACCTGCTCCGGGCTGCGCGTGTCAAAAAAAACATCGAAGACGCCATAGTGTTCGCCGGCAATACGAGCGTGCAGCATGCGATCGGGAACGGGTGCAGCCTCGCCCGAAGCGGCGGCGGACGGCGTGCTGGTAAAGGAAATACAGAGCCGCATCGCATCGATTTCGGCAAGGGTGCGCGCCCGGTCATCGTTGCGGGTGACAAAATCGGCGGTATCCTCCGGCGGACGCAGAAATGGCTCCAGCTCTCTTGCCGTGTCATCGTTGAAGCGAAAGTAGCCCGAAGAGAACTTTTCTTCCAGTACTCCAGCGTTGATGAAGAGGCCGAGTGAGGCCCGCTCCATGCGATCGGGCGGGCGTATCAGTACTTCTCCGTCGCCTTCAAAGTAGGCGCCGGTGACGTGGCCATCGACGGCCTGGGTGAAGGCGATGGTTCCGTCGTTGAGCCAGATGTGTACGTCCTCGCGGTCGATGGCCGCTTCGCGGACGTGGTAGACACGCTGCGGGTCGAGCCCCACGCTGCGCAAGGCGTGATAAAGCGGCAAGACAGGACCCGACAGAGCAGATCCCTCCGCGGTCTGCCCAGGAGGTGGAGGCGGCGTCAACGATGCGCGTTGTTGCGCCGGCGCGCCGGCACAATGCAACAGCCAGAGCGCAAGGGCAAATTGGCGAACGGCCGAAATGGCCCGGGGTGTCATAGGGCTGTTCCAAGGATGCTACGGAAGGGCTGTGGTTGTCACCTCAAGTGGGACGAGCGGCAGTCCAGAGAGGTCAGTCGGGCACCGATCCAGAGGGAGTATTTTCGGCCATGACCAGTTTCTCTTCCAGTTCGGCAACGTGCTCCATCAGGTAATGATCGTAGCCTTTGAAGTTGCGCAAGCGATAGAGAAACTCACCCAACAGTAACAGCCGGCAACAAACTACAACGATAAAAACCAAGGCCAGGGCGATGTCGAGATTGGCGTGGAAATGAGTGTAAGCCGCTTCAACTCCGGCGCGGTTGGCAGAGCGAATCGACACCACCTCCAGGAAAATGCCTCCCAGGAACAATCCCATCAGCACCAGGATAAAGACGAAGGAGCGAGCTACATAAACGATGGTGGCAAATGCATTGTTGTGACACTCGCACAAGTTGAAGAGCTTCGAGTTCACCGAAAGCAGCCGCGCCTTCAGCATCCAAGTGCCCAGCCGTTGCGGCGGCAAGGAAAGAAAATGCCGCATGATATCGGCGTAGAGCGCGACCAGCCCGCTGGAGAGCACCACAAGGACTTCCAGGGGAAGAGCGTGGTTATGCAGCCAATATTGCACAGAATTCAGCATCTGGGCGCAAATATAACACGAAATCGCACCGGTGGGCGGAGACGTCCGAGCCGCCGGGACGGACTTGTTGTGGGAAGGTCTTCCCCTCAGCGGCTAAAGCCGCCGCCCGGGAGGGATTCTTGCGGCACGGCCGAAGCCGTGCCCTTTCAAAAACGATGCAGGTTTATTCCACGAACTTCCGGGACGCCATACTAGGAAGGGTTGCTAATTTCGGCCTTCCGAAATGTGGTCAGCAGCAGCATCGCGAGCACGTAAGCGGCTGCGCCGCAGGCGAGCGTTGCGGTCAATCCGAACTGAATAGCAATGACGATCGCCAGCACCGATCCCAGCACACTGGAGGCGGCATTCATCGCCCAAGCCCATTCGACTGCGCCGTGCTGGGTGTGCATTTCACCGCCGTCCCCAAAGGCAAGAGCACGCAAGCCGCTAGGGAAAGGCATGCCCATGGTGAATCCCAACGGAAGCAGCAGCAGCGCGCTGATCAGCAGTTTGGCCGGGAACGCAAGGCCGATCATGCTTTCCAGCAGGCGGGGCAGGACGAAGACGTAAATCAGCAGCGCAACCACGATGAAGGCGAGCGCCAGAACGACCCGCGTCGGCTCGCCGAACCAGCGGCGCGAAACCAGGCTGCCGGCTCCGCTGGAGAGCAGCATCAGGAAGACCACGACGGTGAGCGCATAGGTGGGATATCCCAGAAAGAGCACGAAGCGCTGGATGAAGGCGATCTCTACCATGATGTAGCCGAGGCCGATGGCGATGAAGTACAGCACGCGAAGGCTGCTTCCCGAGCGGGTTTCTGGCGAAAGCGCGAGCGGCAGCACCAGAAACGCGAACACGGCCGCGACGGAGACCAGGAGAACGATGC
Source organism: uncultured Acidobacteriaceae bacterium (assembly GCA_963789245.1). Lineage (GTDB taxonomy): Bacteria > Acidobacteriota > Terriglobia > Terriglobales > Acidobacteriaceae > Bog-257. Next base: position 62,647 of record CAWBKE010000007.1, read on the forward strand.
CCAGGATCGCGATCCCGAGATTGACTTTCCAGTCGATGCCGCCCTGGTCTGAGCCGCGGAATACCTGCTCCGGCTTGAGGGTGAAGAAGAAGAATGGCGCGTTGTCGGTGACCGGCGAGACGTTATATGGATACGCCTTCGAGAACGCGAGCGCGTCCTGGCCGCGAATGAGTTGCGCGAATGCCGGATGCGCCATTCCCAGCCGGTCCGCGGTTGCCGGCAGATATAGAACATGCAGGTTGAGGTTGGCATCGCCGCCGTCAGTGCCCTGAATGTGATCGAGCACAGCGCGCTGCTCCTCCAACGTAAATGGAGACTTTTTGGCCAGCACCACCACCGGCCTGCCATCCGTATCCAGAGGCCCGTCGCCGACCACGATGAAATGCTCGGTAGTGTTCTCGACGCCCATCTCATGCAACGCTTCCATGGCCTGCGAGACAACGCGCAAGGCCTCGCGTGGCTTGGCAAACTCCCAGCGCGTAATGGCGATCATGCCATCGGGCTTCAGGTGATCGAAATATTCGCGAAAGGCCTCGACGGTGTAGAGATTGTTTTCGCTGAGCGCGAAGGCTCCGGCGGCAGTCGAGGCCCAGGTGTCCACCAGCGTCATCTCCACCACGTCGTACTTATCGCGGCTGTTGCGGACAAAGGAGCGGCCATCGCTGACATGCATGTGCACCTCGGGGATCTGGTAGAGGTGATAAGCGTAGTCGGCGAAACGGTCGCGCATGATGCGGTTGGCGATGATGGGATTGATCTCGATGCCGGTGACGTTGGTGCTGCCGTTGGCCACGGCGCGTAGCACATCCACACCGCCGCCCGGCCCGATGATGGCGAAGTCGCCGTGGGGACGCAGCACGTTGGCCACTGACGGCGCGGCCGACATTAAGTTGCGCCGGTAGCCGTCGCTCCAGTGATGAGGGTCGGTATTCATGAGCGAAGTCTGGGCGTCGGCGTCGATGACGATCGCCCTTCCCGTTCCCTGCTGGTCGACTTCCACCCGCGAGATCGCATTCCAGCGCGCATACAGTGGCACATCGCGCTTCATGCCCTTGGCGTAAACGATGTCGATGAGCAGGCCGTTAAAGTTGATGGCAATCAGCACGAGCAGGGCCACGGCCAGACACGCAGGAGCGAGTCGCCTGCCGGGAGCGGCCCACGCGACTGCGGCCAGAGCAACCACGACCGCCGCAAGTAAGATTGTGTTCGGTCCGCCGACGAAGTTCAACAGCGGCACCAGGGCGAGACATGCCATCGAGCCGCCCAGCAAGTCGGCTCCGTAGAGCTGCGTGATCCGCGCCGGATGTCGCGCAAAGACGATGGAGAACAGCAGGCCGGTAATGAAGAATGGTATCGCCGACGCGAGATAGAGCGCTGTGAGCCGCCAGAAGTTTGGCCAGTTCAGGTGGAGCGATACCGCAGTGTGGACGACCAGTTCCAGCACGGCAAAGATCACGATCGCGTTCGCCGCGCACAACACGCTGCCGAGCTGATTGATGGACCAGCGCGACAGCCACTGGTGGCGCAGGCAGGCGAACACCGCTCCCGCTCCCAGGCCAAGCAGCGCAATCGAAATCGCCAGAAATGCGAAGTGGTAGAACAGCACCACCGAAAACAGGCGGGTGAGGCCCAGCTCCAGAAGCAGTGCGGCAAAGCTCATGAGAGCTACCGCAACGGGGGTGCTCCAGGAATAACTCTTGCCGGCGGATTTAGCGGGAGTAAGGATTTCGGCGGTAGCCATCATGAACAATTGAGATTACTACGAGCAGCCAGACAACAGCACGGCCGGGCGAACCTGAGCGGAGCGCAGTCCACACCTTCGGCCCAAGACACTTTCGCGCGTTGACCAGTCAGTAAAACAGCAGCTCCTTCATGGGATAGTGTTTGCGATTGCGCGTCCACAGAGCGGCGTTGCTTTGCACGGCGGCAGCCGCGATCAACGCGTCGCCCAGTTCTACTCCGTGGCTCTTGCGATATTGTCGTAGATAGTCGCCAGCCCGGCGTCCGGTCTCACCGTCGACCGGCGCACAAAGTAGTACTCGAAAAAGATTAATCAGCGCCTCGTGCTCGCGTGGTCTTGCTCCAGCCCAAAGTTCTGCTGCGGTAACTGGCGAATACAAAATAGCATCGTCGGATTCGCTCAACTCCGTCCACCTTGAGACAATCGCGTGGTCCCTGCCGCGAGAGACCTCGATGAGGATGTCGGAATCGACCAGTACGCTCACGCTTTGCCGAGCCTGTCAGCCCGGGTGCCGCGCCGCAGGCGGCGGACGTAGGCCACCGGATTGCGCAATTCAGGACGGCCTTTCCTCGTCCCGATGAAGTCCTGCATGGCTTCCTGGCGCTGGTTGGAGTTTGGCAAGTAACGCTCGCGAGCGGCTTGCCGCACCATCTCGGAGATGGTCGTACCCTCGCTGTGCGCCCGGTTGTGCAAGGCCTGCCACAGATCGTCATCGAGATACAGTTGTGTTCTTCTCACGATGTACAGTATACATCGCTAAGATCCAGAGGGGCATTCCGGGTGCCTGCCGCGGACCGGCGCCGCGTTGCATCCTGGGGAACCTTTTCTTATCCTGTTCGTATCATCCCTGTAGGAGGCTGTATGTACTGCAACTACTGCGGCAAGGTGATTCAGGACGATGCCAATCTCTGCGCGTATTGCGGCACGCGGCTGGGCTCGGTCGCCGGCCGGCGCAAATTGATGCGCTCCCGCGCCGATCGCAAGATCGCCGGGGTCTGTGCCGGCTTCGCCGAGTACTTCGACCTCGATGTCACCGTCGTTCGTGTGGTATGGCTGATTGTGGCCCTGTTCGGCGGCGGAGGAATACTGGCCTACATCATTGCGTGGATTGTGATGCCGGAGGAGCCAGAGTACGTCCCGGTCGCGCCGCCGGCGACACCACCGCAACCTTACCAGGGTTCGTAAGCATTCTCGAGGGGTGGTAAGAAAAGGCGCGCCTTCTTACGTGTGGTTGCGACTCGATGCCTACACTCCGCAGCTCCGATGCCCACCTCTTCTATGAAGTCGCAGGCAATGGTCCGGATGTTGTCCTGCTGCACCCGTTTCCGCTGAACCACACCTTCTGGCGACCTGTTGCCGAACAGCTTGGCACGCGATACCGGCTGATCATGCCCGACCTGCGGGCGCACGGCGATTCCGAGTTGGGCAATGGGCCGGCCACGATGGAGAAGCTGGCCGCCGATCTGGCCGCGCTTTGCCATGAAGAGCGAATCACGAAGGGATTCTTCGTCGGCGTCTCCATCGGCGGATACACGCTGTTCGAGTTCTGGAGCCGACATCGCGAGAACGTCGCCGCGCTAGTCCTGGCAAACACGCGCGCATCTGCGGAAACGCCGGAGAGCCGGGCGAATCGTTTGGCCCTCGCGGACAAGGTCCTGCGTGAAGGCAGCGCGGGATTCATCGAAGAGATGCTGCCCAAGCTGCTTAGTCCAATGACGCTGAGCAACCGGCCGGACATTGTGGATGCGGCGCGTCGCATGATGCAGAGGATGTCGCCGCAGGACATCGCCGGCGTGCAGCAAGGCATGGCCGATCGCCCGGACTCGATTCCGACGCTGAAAACAATTTCCGTTCCCACGCTGATCATCGTCGGCGAAGACGAGGCTACGGCCGAGGCGGAGCTGATGCGGCAGCACGTTTCGGGCAGCCGGTTGCAGGTCATCCCGCGCGCGGGGCATTACGCGGCGCTGGAGCAGCCGGAAGAATTCGCCCGCTTGCTGCGGAGCTTTCTTGACGGCCTGCCACGGCAATAAGTCCCCCGGCTGTGATCGAGATCACTATCTGGCAATGTTCACTTCGGTAGAATAATTCTGTCATGCTTGATGCCTTTCTAGTACCTGCAGATACCGCGGTGACCTCCAAGGGCGATAGCACGCCCCTCGACATCAGCGAAGCTGCCAGTCGCGTTTTTCTGATGACGCTCTCCGTCTCTTCCATCGTGGAGCAGGAAGCCATCGAGGTTAGCCTGTTCACCTCGGCCGATGGAACAACGTGGGAGACCAAGCCAGTGGCCTCGCTGCCGCAGAAGTTCTATCTGGGCGAGTATCCGCTGCTGGTGGATTTGTCGCAGGCGCCGAGCGCAAAACTTGTACGCGCGCATTGGGAGGTCACCCGCTGGGGGCGCGGCTCGACCACGCCGAAGTTCGAAATCGGCCTGCGTCTGCGCGAGGTCTCCAAAGAAGCGCTGCAAGAAGCCGAGGCCGAAGCGCATACGCGCCGCTAGTAAAACCGTTACGCGGCCTTCGGACCGGAATAAGCAGGCGCGACCTCGGAACTCTCCGGAGGCCGCGGCTCAACCAGCTTCATGGTATTCCAGTCGTAAGGGAATTCGTGGCCGCAATCCAGGCATACTACGTAGGTCCCTGTAACCGAAGCCGCTGCACTGCGGCGCAGCTTGCCCCGCACCGTTATGGGGAAGCTACAACGTTTGTGAGAACAACCGAAGACCCTATCAAACAGGCTCATAAGCCATCTCCTCGCTGCCGGGCAGTTGACGATGGATGGTCAACGAGCCCAGGCTGACCCCGAAGCCTGGCCATGCGCTTTCACAAGCGGAAACCCGGCTAGCACTTATTAGGATTCGGCGTAACTGAAAAAGGTTTCGTTCTACTTCATCGGCAGGCCCTATTCGGGACCTATCGTCCCAGACGAAAGTGTCTTCACGCAGCTCATTTCAGCTTTCGCGGAACTCTCCGTCGACACATTCACCGTTCTGCAACAGCTATAATCAAGTTGCTTTGTCCTGCGTTCCATGCCGAATTTTTGGTGGTGTCCTAATTTCGATAGGGACGTTCCCTCAGCGGCTAAAGCCGCACTGGGGGGAAGGCGCTTACGGCACGGATGAATCCGTGCCCTTTCAAAACCGGATGAAATCAGGGCACTACCGAATTTTTGGTAATCTTGCCATGGTTCTGGCTGCTGCCGTCGGCCTGTTCTGCCAGAATGCCGCCGGCCAGTCGCTCGCCGGCACACAGACCCTGATGGTCATGCCCTTCGAAAACCAGTCGAGCGCTCCGGGACTGGAGTGGATTGGAGAAGCATTTCCTGAGGTGCTGTCTCGACACCTGGCTTCTTCGCACCTTTATGTCGTCAGCCGCGAGGACCGCGATCGTGCCTTCGATCGTTCGGGCATTCCGCAGAACCTCCTGCCCTCGCGGGCGACAATCTATCGCATCGCCGGAGAGATGGACGCGGATTATGTTTTGATGGGCAGCTATACCCTCGACGGCAACCTCTTTACCGCCCGCGCGCAACTGCTCGACATGAAGAAGCTGCACTTGAATCCGCCGGTGGAGAGCAGCGGCCCGCTCGCCAATCTGATCGACCTGCAGACCATGCTGGCCTGGGAAGTGTTGCAGCAAATGACCGTGCATTCTGCGATCACGCGCGATCAGTTTCTGAAGGCCGTTCCGCCGGTGCGACTGGATGCCTTCGAGAACTACATTCGCGGAATTCTGGCTACCAGTTATCAGCAGCGGGTCCACTACTTTCACGATGCGCTGAAGCTTAATCCCAACTACACCCTGGCTATGCTGCAGTTGGGTAAGACGTATTTCGACAATCATGAATATGAGTCGGCCTCAGTGTGGTTTGCCCGGGTGCCGAAGACCGATCCGGCCGTTGGCGAGGCCAGCTTCCTGCTGGGACTGTCGGAGTTTTATCGCGGCAACTTCGATAAGGCTTTTGCCGCCTTCAACTACCTGTTGACGCGGGTGCCGCTGACCGAGGTCTACAACAACATGGGTGTAGCGGAGGCACGGCGTGGCCGTCGCGCGCAAGCGGTGGAGTATTTTTCAAAAGCTGTTAATGCCGACCCTAACGATGCCGATTACCGTTTTAACCTGGCGGTCGCTCTCTTCAAGAACGGGGACAGCGCGGCAGCGAGCCGGCAGTTGAAGGACGAACTACAGCAGCGCCCGAGCGACGGTGAGGCCAAGACGTTGCTGGACATGATCAATCGCGGCGTACAGCCTCCGCCGCCATCGCCCTCCGCGGTCGCGGGCAATGCGCTGTTGCCGCCCAACCAGCTTCACCTTCCCATGGAGCGGATCAAGCGAAACTACGATGAGGCCTCCTATCGCCAGATCGAAATGGAGATCCACAACTTCGAAGAAGCGCGCCTGGCGACCATGGACCGGACGAAACAGGCCGCCTATCACGTGGAAAGCGGCAAGGAATTGCTGGCGAAAAACATGCCGGACCAGGCGGAAGCTGAATTCCGCGCCGCTATCAGCGTCGCCAACAACAACGAAGTGGCGCACGCGCAGTTGGCGGTGGTGCTGGAAAAGAAGGGTGACGTGACGGGCGCGCGGGCTGAAGCGCAAACCTCGGTACGTCTGAAACCGAATGTTGACGGCCTGCTGGTGCTCGCCCGGCTCGATCTGAAACAAAACCAGATGCAAGTGGCGGCTGGCGAAGTCAATCGCGCGCTGACGCTGGAGCCAGGCAACGCAACCGCGCTGGCGCTGAAACGGGATATCACTGCCCGGCAAACAGGTTCACAATAGAGGTGGAACATTCCTCCGGAAGGAGGCTGCATGTCTCGAATTCGAATTGTTCTCGGTTGTGTCATTCTGGGGTGGCTGGCCTCGGCCAGCGCCTTTGCCAGCAGTGTCGTCAAGATCCGCGTCGACGATACCATCCAGCCCATCAGCGCTGAGTACATTGACCGCGCCATTGAGCAAGCGCGCCAGACTAACGCCGACGCCGTGTTGATCGAGTTGCACACTCCCGGCGGTCTGGTCGATTCGACGCGCGAGATCATCCAGAAGATTCTCGCGTCGCCTGTGCCGGTCATCGTGTACGTTGCGCCCAGCGGCGCCAATGCGGCTTCGGCGGGATTCTTCATTCTGGAGTCGGCGGACATTGCGGCGATGGCGCCCGGAACCAACACCGGCGCGGCCCATCCGGTCACGCTGGGCGGCGAGAAGATGGACGACGTGATGAAGACCAAGGTGGAGAACGACGCGGCCGCCTTCATGCGCTCGTTCGTGGGGCCGCGCGGACGCAATGTTCAACTGGCGGAGAGCGCAGTCCGCGAGTCAAAATCGTGGACCGATCAGGAGGCGCTGCAACAGCACCTGATCGATATTGTCGCCAAAGATCAGGACGATCTCTTCAGGCAGATCAGCGGTCGCACCATCAAGCGCTTCGACGGCAAGCAGGTGAAGCTGGACCTGGTGGGAGCTAAGGTCGACGAGATGCCGATGACACTGCGGCAGCAGATCCTCGACTTCCTGCTGGATCCCAACATTGCCTTCATTGTGCTGGCGGTGGGCGCGCTGGCGCTGTACGCGGAGTTCAATCATCCCGGCGCGATTGTTCCCGGCGTGGTGGGAGTCATCTTCATTCTGCTGGCGCTGTTCGCGCTCAATCTGCTGCCCACGCGCTACGCGTCCTTCACGCTCATCATGGGGGCATTCGTCTTGTTTGTGCTAGAAGCAAAGTTTGGCACGCACGGCATACTCGGGCTGGGCGGCGTCGCTCTGCTGACGCTGGGCGGATTGCTGCTGGTGGATGGGCCGATTCCGGAGATGCGCGTCAGTATATGGACGGCGCTGGGCGTCAGCGTGCCTATCGGCGCCATCACGGTTTTCCTGATGACCATTGCGCTGCGCGCGCGCCGCAATAAAGTTGTGACCGGAAGTCAAGGCATGATTGGCGCAATTGGCGAAGCTCGCACCGATATCGATCCGGAAGGGAAGGTTTTTATTCTCGGTGAGCTATGGAACGCGCACTCCCCATCGCGCGTTGCTATTGGCGACCACGTGGTGGTGCGGAAGGTCGAGGGGCTGGAACTGGAAGTGGAGAAGAAGTAGAAGACAGTTGTCGGTTGCCAGTTGTCAGTTGTCAGTTGTCAGTAAAATCACCTGGTATTCGCTCCCGCGGCCGTCGGTCGCCCAACCGTAATCCTCGCCCATCCTTCACACCTCCGCGTCTGCCTCTCTTGCGAGCAGGCCCAGATGCTCAGTGGCCGGCAACTGGCAACTGGTGTTGCCAACTTGGGTTCCCCGCCAGTTGAGCCTACAATCGGCAGTAGTACCCGTTCTACACTTCTGTTTAGCTGGAGGCACATCGTGCCGAACATAGCTGCCGTTGTTGTTGTCATTATTGTCGCTCTCTACATCATCAACTCGATCAAGATCCTGGCCGAGTATGAGCGCGGCGTTATTTTCCGTCTGGGACGTTTGCTGGGCTCGCCGAAAGGCCCCGGCATCATCCTGGTTTTTGCGCCGATCGACCGCATGGTGCGCGTCTCGCTGCGGCAGGAAGCGCTGGAGGTCCCGCCGCAAGACATCATCACGCGCGACAACGTTACGCTGAAGGTGAACGCGGTCATCTTTCTGCGTGTGGTCGATTCCAACAAAGCTGTAGTTGCGGTTTCGAACTACATGTACCAGACGTCGCAGTTTGCGCAGACCACGCTGCGCTCGGTGCTGGGCGAAGTCGATCTGGACGAGCTGCTGGCGCATCGCGAGAAGATCAACCTGCGCCTGCAATCGATTCTGGACCAGCACACCGATCCCTGGGGCGTGAAGGTGAGTAACGTCGAGGTGAAGCAGGTTGACTTGCCGGAGACGATGACGCGCGCCATGGCCAAGCAGGCCGAGGCGGAGCGCGAAAAGCGCTCGAAGATCATCCATGCCGAAGGCGAATTTGCCGCGGCGCAGCGGCTGATCGACGCTGCCCACTTGCTGGCCAGCGAGCCGGTCAGCATTCAGTTGCGGTACCTGCAGACGCTGACCGAGATCGGTGTGGAGAAAAATACGACCATTATCTTCCCGGTCCCGGTGGACCTGCTGGCGGGTCTGCAGAACCTGGTGAAGCTGGATGCGGCGAAGATTGCCGGCTTGCAGCCGCCGGCGGACAAGGGCGGAGTTTGACGACTTGTGAGACGGCTTGGCGCCGCCAGCTGAAGCCGGCTCAAGATGAGAAACAAAGGGCAGCGATGCTGGCCTGAAGGCCAGCTCGACCGTCGAGGCGAGCGAGGTTATCTGTGCACACGATGGCATCTGAGGACACCGAAATAACCTTGGGGGCAGGCAAGCTGCTGGGCCTTTTTTTTCTGCTGGCGGCGATCTGCGGAGTCTTCTTTTCCATCGGCTATTCGCTGGGCAAGAGTTCGGGCCGCGAGCAGGCGCTGAACGACCAGCCTGCGCAGGTGAACGCTTCGTCCGATTCAGCGCAGGCCGGTTCGGGAGACGTCGATAGCAAGCCCTCAGCCGCAGTTGCCGCAAAATCTGACGCGTCGTCTCCGGCTTCCGATGAAGCCGATGCTGCCAATCCGCAGAGCAACCTGACCTTCTACAAAGCCGTGCAGCAGAACGACAGCGAAGCACAACCGGCCACCGCAACATCGCAACCTGCACCCGCGCGTGAGCAAAAGGCGAGAGCTGCCGCTGCGCCAGCACCCAGCCCAGCGGCTAGCGCACCTGCTGTTGCCGCTGCGCGAAGTCCCGAAGTCATCTCGCACACGTCTCCCGTGACCGGGCCGGGGACAATCGTGGTACAGATTGCGGCCCTTTCACGCGAGGACGATGCAGTGGCACTCGCCGGCGCCTTGCGTAGGAAGAACTACAACGTCTTTGTGGTGAACAATCCGATCACCAACGACAAGTTCTATCACGTGCAGGTAGGTCCGTTCTCCAGCCTGTCCGACGCGGAGACTGCAAAAGCCAAGCTGGTGGCAGAAGGCTATAACCCGATCATCAAGCGATAGCTTTCGGCCGTCAGCTATCAGCCTTCTGCCGTCAACATTTGCTGCACAGCAATTACCACCTCTCCCTGCGAATGCTCAGAGATGTAAACAGCCGTGCGAATTTTTATTACGTTTCAGGAGGAAACGGGTGTAGAGTAAGTGCGTTTTTCGGGAGCTTAATTGACGTGAATCTGCGCAAAAGGAGAGTGCCAGTGAAAACGCGTTTCGTTTTCCTTCCCCTGCTCGCCCTGATCATGTTTGCAGTCGTTGCTTCTCTTCCGGCCGCGGGCCAGGTCCTCTATGAAAATGGTCCGATCAACGGCAACACCGATGCCTGGACCATTAACTTCGGTTTCGTCATGAGCGACAGCTTCACCATCTCCACCGGCAGCAGCACCATCACCGGGATGTCGTTTGGAGCGTGGCTTACCCCGGGAGACGTCCTGGACTCCGTCGAAATCTCCCTAACCTCTGAGCCATACGGCGGAACGAGCTATTTTGACGGGATCGTAAGTATGATGCAGTCAGGCTGCGCTCTGAACAACTATAGCTATGATGTTTGCACGGAAACCGGCATCTTCAATGGCCCGACGCTAAACAATGGGACCTATTGGGTGAATCTGCTTAACGCAGTCGACACGGACGGAGATCCGGTGTATTGGGACGAGAACAGCGGGGTCGGCTGCCATAGCCCGGGCTGCCCGTCGGAAGCAGGAAACGGCATAGGATCGGATCCATCGGAGGCCTTCAGCATCCTGGGTACGGCGAGCACGACGACCACCGGCTCAGTTCCCGAGCCGACCAGTCTGGCCCTGTTCGCTTCCGGAGTGGTTGGTGCAGCTGCGCTGTTGCGGCGCAAGCTGTTCTGATCTGAGGCTTGTGAGCAGATCGCGCCGAACGCTTAAGTTCACGGTAGCGGAGTGCGGCTTTAAGCAGGGACTTCCCGGCAGGATCTTTAGGTCACCGAGACCGTCGTCTTATTCTTCTTATTATTGTTGTACTTCTTCGCTTCCCTTTTTTGCTGCTTCAGTTGCTTCTTCTGGGCTTTGGCCTGCTTCTTGCGTTGCTTGTTCCATTGCTTCTGCGCCTTTTCTTGCGCCTTAGAGTTTTGCGTCTGGTGTTGCCCCTTTGGGTGCTCCGCCCTGGGGTGCTCGGTGGTCTTGCGAGCATAGGCAGGCATCGGCCCCGACAGCAGCAGAGCGAGAAGGACAAAAAGTGTACCGGCTGTGATTTTCTTCACAAGCTCACCATATAACCTGAACCAATCTTGGATTCTACATCGAGCAATCAAGTCTCGCCATGACAATTGACGCACTTTTGAGAAGTGAGCAGGGTTACGAAAGTACACGTACTTTCGTAACTTGACAGGTTTTTGTAGTTAGGTACGGTTGTAAGTTGGGCTTCGTGTCCGATGCCGCGGTGGACCCTCTGGACCTGCCGGCTGCGTTCTTTGAAAATCTGACTGGTAGAGGATGGGAGTTTGCAGTAGCTAGCGGTAAGTCGCTAAAAATAAGCAACTTAGCGGATTCCGACAAACCGCGTGGAATCAATACTTTGGCGGTATCTCGGTAAGTAATTCAAAAAACTACAGTTAGCTGCACACTTAAGTACTTTAGAATCAATATCATGATATAAGTCCTTTTATTTGCACCGCGATTTTTTTTTTTGTTTTTGCGGAAATGCAATCGGCGCGCGGCATTCGTGCCTCTCGGCTTGCGCGAAATCAAGGGCTGCCATCCGGCAGAAATGCCAACAGAGCCACTGCGTCCCTAGACTTTTTGCGAGGACGACGCCGATGGAGAAAGCAAAGCCGGGGCGTTCAGGCTTTGGCGGCTTTGTGAATGTCCACCGTGCTCCAGGTTTTGTCGGCAGCATGGCAAAGATTCTCCAGGGGGCAGTCGGCGCACTTGGGCTTGCGCGCAATGCACAGGGCGCGGCCATGCAGGATGATCTGGTGAGCGAAGACGATCCACTTGTCACGGGGAATGATCTTCATCAGGTCCTGCTCGATCTTCTGGGGGTCTTCGTTCCTGGTGAGCTCGAGCCGGCGCGAGATGCGTTGCACATGCGTATCGACCACCACCCCGTCGGCGATGCGGAACCAGGTGCCGAGTACAACGTTGGCGGTTTTGCGCGCGACGCCGGGCAGTTGCAGCAACTCGTCCATGGTGCGCGGGACCTCGCCGCCGAAGTCGCTGATCAGCTTGCGGGCCGCGCCCACCAGCGATTTCGACTTGTTGCGGAAGAATCCTGTGGAGCGAATGTCGTCTTCCAGCTCTTCCGGCTGCAGGGAAGCAAAGGCCTCGGGCGTTGGATACTTTTCGAAGAGAACCGGCGTGACCATGTTGACGCGAACGTCGGTGCATTGGGCAGAAAGAATCGTGGCCACCAGCAACTCCCAGGCGCTGTTGTGATGCAACGCGCAGGTGGCCGTGGGATAGCGATCGTCCAGGCGCTTGAGGATTTCGTTGATCCGTTCGGGGGCGAGCGGGTTGTAGCGTTGCGTCGCGATTGCGGTCTTGCGAGCAGACTTCGTTGCGGGTCGGGTCGATTTCGCAGCCGGTTGCTTTGGAGCAGGCGCGGGTGTCCCACTCAAGCTGGTTTTGCCTGAGGGGATGCGGGTCTTGGCGCGCATGGGTGCGCGGGCAACCTTGTCCTGACGTCCGCTGCGCGATGGCCGGCGAGGCATGATGCCGCGGGGCATAGTTCGACTCCCAGAGGTGACGAGAGGAGATTATACCGGGAGATGGGGGGAAGCGCTGCTATCATAAAAGTGGAGAGCTTATGGGAATACATGTCAATCTAACGCCCGAACAGGAGAACCTCATCGAAAGCGAGATTAAGTCGGGGCATTATCACTCTGTCGAGCAGGTGATTGGTGTGGCATTGGAAGCTCTGCGTGGAAAAGGCGAACCTGTTGGAGCCAGCATCTCTAAGGCCGCGCAGCAGAAAGCGGTGCGCGAGATGTTGGATTTTGTCCACGAAAACTCAGTTCGATTAGGAGACATCTCCGTTAAGGAACTGATCCACGAAGGCCACCGTCTGTGAGTGATTTCGTGTTAGATGCCTCGCTTGCGTTGCAGTGATTCCTAGAGGACGAAGCCGATCGGCAGTATAGCTTAGAAGTGTTAGCAAGTCTCTCCGAAAAGCGCGCGATGGTTCCCATCCTCTGGTTTTATGAAGTGGGCAACGGTCTAGTCATGGCCCATCGCCGCAAGAGAATCTCGCTACAGCAAGTAGAAGGCTTCGTGACCCGACTGAAGGACTTGCCTATCGATGCCACGGAACCGACACCGGCGGATACTTTGGAGCTACCTGCCCTGGCGTTGAGGTACGGGTTGACTAACTACGATGCAGCCTACCTTCGGCTGGCAATAACATTCAGTTTGCCGCTTGCCAGCACCGATAAGCTGCTTCGAGAAGCCGCTGTTTCGGCGGGCGTAAACCTGGTCTCTACGTAGTGGAGCAATTTCAGACTATGCCTAGCAGACTACAATGACGCAGACGCCGTATATCCTTGCGATCTGGAGTTTCCTTGATGGCTTCAAATCCTGCTGTGCACTCTGTACCCGCGGAGCTGTCCGCGGTTCCACTCACGCTCGAGGGACTGAGCGTGCTGCATCAGATGTTTCGTTTTCGCTGGCCGGAGTGGCGAAAGCTGAGCGCTTCGCGCCAGCAGGAGATTGCGCGCGAGGCCGTTGCGGTGCTATCGGCTCCGGAAGAAGCCGGGCGAAGCGCCGTCTACTCGCTGCTGGGGCACAAGGGCGATCTGATGCTGGTGCACTTTCGCGACTCGTTTGACGAGTTGAACGCCGCCGAGCTGCAGTTGAATCGCACCGCGCTGCAGGAGTATCTGGAGCCCATGCATTCGTACCTGTCGGTAATCGAGCTGGGGCTGTATGACTCCAGTGTGAAGCTGTTTCGCCAGCTTGCCGAACGCGGGGTCGCACCGCAATCGGAGGAATGGAACAAGGAAGTCGAAGACACGATGGAGCGGCAGCGACAGGCGATGCGTCCGCGGCTGTATCCCAAGATTCCCGACAGCCACTATCTGTGCTTTTATCCCATGGACCGCAAACGTGATGAGCACAAGAACTGGTACACGTTGCCCATCGAAGAACGGCAGCGGCAGATGGAAGAGCACGGCATGGTGGGCCGGCGCTATGCCGGCAAGGTGCAGCAGATCATCACCGGGTCAATCGGTTTCGACGATTGGGAGTGGGGCGTGGACTTGTTCGCTCCCGAACCGCTGGTCTTCAAGAAGCTGATTTACGAGATGCGCTTTGACCAGGTGAGCGCGGAGTACGCCTTGTTCGGGCAATTCTTTGTCGGGTTGCGCTGTCCGGCGCAAGAGCTGGGCGAATGGCTGGGAGTTAGTTGATTATCGGAAGCGGAGTTAGCCTATGACACTTTCGAATGAAACCAAACAATTGCTGGATGGCGCGAACTTCGCTCACCTGGCGACGCTCATGCCCGATGGCTCGCCGCAAAGCGTGCCGGTGTGGGTCGGGCGCGACGGCGATCGCATCGTCATCTGTACCGGCGAAAATTCCTTGAAGGCCCGCAATACAGCGCGAGATCCCCGGGTAGCGATCTCGATCGTCGATTTTCGCAATCCCTACTCCGAAGTGCAGATTCGCGGACATGTCATCGAGCGTCGTCCCGATCCCGATCTGAAGGTGATGGATCCCATCTCGATGAAGTACACGGGCAAGCCATTTCCGTTTCGCGATCCAAAGGGCCGCGTCGCTCTCGTCATCGATGTTGATAAGGAGCGTTACACCAAGCTGCCGTTTGAACACACTCCGCCAGCGTAGGCCTTACAGAGCAGGCCAGCTATTGGGCGAGAAATTCCAATACGCAACGAACGAATTCGGCCGGCTTCTCCAATGCAGGCAGATGACCGCACTCGGGAATCACGTGCAGGCTGGAGCCAGGTATGAGTTGGTGAAGGCGACGGCCTGTATCAAGCGGGATCATCACATCCTGCTCCCCCCAGACAATGAGGACAGGCATCCTCAGATTGGCGATGCTCTCGTCCAGGCGCTCGCGGCCATCGCGCAGGTTCCGCAGAACGCTGTGAATGGTGTAGCCATCGCCGCGTTCGAGATGCTGCTGATAAGCCATGTCGATAAGGTCGTCCGTCGCCAGCGTCTTGTCGTAGAAAAGTTGCTCGAACACCTCGCGCATGTGAGCTCGAGTGGAAATATGCAGATCAACGGGGAACTCGGTCATGTTTTCCCAGACGCCGGCGGTGTCCACGAAGACCAGCTTGTCGACTATGTCGGGAAAGCGCAGCGCGAACGCTGCGGCAATCCAGCCGCCGAGAGAACCACCGAGCAGAGCTGTGCGCTCGATGGCAAGCGCCCGCAGAAGCTGCTCAAGCACCTCGACAAAGCCCGCGATGGAGTAGTCGATGTGCGGCTTGTCGGAGCGGCCAAAGCCGAGCAGGTCAAGCGCGATGACGCGATGCGAGGCGCTGAGCGCCTGGAGGCAAAAAGCCCAGTCGTCGGCATCGCCGCCAATGCCGTGAATGAGGAGCAATGCAGGTCCAGAACCGAGATCGTAATAGCGGATATTGCAGCCGAAGACGGTCGCGCTGCGCAATTCAGGCAGCGTCGGCAGCACAAACCTTACGGACTGCGATGCGCCAGAGCTCATGATGAAATCAGAGGATCTTCTTGCCGAAGGCCGATAGCGCCAGCTCGACCGCAAGCTCCGCGGTCTGGTTGCGCTCGTCGAGCACGGGGTTCACTTCCACCAGCTCGAAGCTCAACATGCGGCCGTGGTCGGCAATGATTTCCATCGCCAGATGGGCTTCGCGATACGTCGCGCCGCCCCAGACCGGTGTGCCGACGCCGGGCGCATCTTCGGGATCGATCCAGTCGAGATCGAGGGAGACGTGATAGCCAATTGTGCCGCGACCGGCGAGGCGAAGCGCTTCCTCCATCACTGAGCGCATGCCGCGCTCATCAATATCGCGCATGGTGAACACATGGACACCGGAACGGCGAATGTTCTCGCGCTCGTGCTCGTCCACATCGCGAATGCCGACCAAGGCGCAGTTCTCCGGCCGCACCTTTGGACTGAAGTCGTACATGTCGCTGAGCGGCGAGTGAAACAGACCCATGATGGCACCGAGCGGCATGCCGTGAACGTTGCCGCTGGGCGAGGTGTCAGGTGTGTTGATGTCGCTGTGAGCGTCAATCCAGAGCAGCCCGATGCGCTGCTTCTTGCGGCGATAGAACTCGGCTGCCCCGGACACCGTACCGACAGCGATGGAGTGATCGCCGCCCAGCGTCAGGGGGATCTTGCCGGCTTCGAGCGTCTTGATCACGAGCTCCGCCTGGGCCAAGCAGGTTTCGGTGATCTCGTTGAGGTACTTCGCGTGAGGATCGCCCTCCGCCTCGGTCTCCAGCATGGCAACCGGAACGTTGCCGCCGTCTTCGACGTCGTAGCCGAGCGCCTCCAGCTTGGCTTCGAGGCCGGCGACGCGCATCGCGGAAGGCCCCATGTCGACCCCGCGGCGCGATTGGCCGAGGTCGAGCGGCACGCCGATGATGCGGATGTGCTTGGTCTCGATGTTCTGCAGCGGTTTGGTGATAGGGCTGGTAGCCATAGAAGTTTCTCGAACGGCATCTTACAACGTGGTACATCCTACAACAGGGTACAAACAATTACGGATACAGCCGGTGCAACATTCGGGGGAAAGGAATCGTTTCGCGCACGTGCTCCAGACCGCAGATCCATGCGACGGCGCGCTCGATGCCCATGCCGAAGCCCGCGTGCGGCACGCCGCCGAACTTACGCAGATCGAGATACCACTTGAACGCCTCTTCCGGGAGTCCGTGTTCGTGAATACGCTGCAACAGCAGTTCGTGCGACGCCATACGCTGCGAGCCGCCGATGATCTCGCCATAGCCTTCGGGCGCGAGTACGTCTACACACAGCGCCAGATCCGGGCGCTCCGGATCGGGCTCCATGTAGAAGGCCTTCACCGATGCAGGGTAGCGATGGATCATCACCGGGCGATCAAATTGCGACGAAAGATAGGTCTCGTCGGGCGAGCCAAGGTCGCCGCCCCACTCAAACTTGTTTTCGACCAGTCCCTTGCCATGCGCTTCCTGCAACATCTTTACCGCTTCATCGTAGGTAATTCGCGGGAAAGGCGTCTCGACCGCCTCCAGCTTGGCAATATCGCGGCCGATGATTTCAAGCTCGGGACGCCGGCGCTCCAGGCAGCGCTTCACGATGAACGTGATGAACTCCTCCGCCAGCTTCATCAGGTCGTCGAGATCACCGTAGGCTACCTCCGGCTCAACCATCCAGAACTCGGTAAGGTGACGGCGCGTCTTCGATTTTTCCGCGCGAAAGGTCGGGCCGAAGCTGTAGACCTTGCCCAGCGCCATGGCCGTGGCTTCGATGTAGAGCTGGCCCGACTGCGTGAGGAACGCCTGCTCCTCGAAGTAGTCAACCGGAAACAGCGTGGTCGTGCCTTCGCATGCGGCCGGCGTCAAAATCGGCGGATCGGTCAGAGTGAAGCCGCGATCGTCGAAGAAATCGCGTGCCGCTTTGATGATCTCGGCGCGCACGCGCAAGATGGCAGCCTGCCGCGGCGAACGCAGCCAGAGATGGCGATGCTCCATCAGGAAGTCGACGCCGTGCTCTTTGGGCGTGATGGGGTAGGGATCGTCAGGATTGACGCGCTGCACGACCTGCGCGTCTGTGACGTCCATCTCGTATCCGCCGGGGGCACGCTTGTCGGCGCGAACTTTGCCGGTGACGATCACGCTGGATTCCTGCGTCAGGCCCTTGATCGACTCGAACAATTCGGGTGATACGGCTTGCTTGGCGACGACGCCCTGAATGACACCGCTGCCATCCCGAAAAATGGGAAACAGCAGTTTGCCGCTCTCGCGCAGGTTGTAGAGCCAGCCGCGAATGGTGACCGTCTGGCCTTCGTGCTGGCCGATCTCGCGAATGGTAGTGACGGGCGCTTCGGTTTCGAGTTTGGGGGATGAGTTCATGGGATTTAAGTATTAAGTATGCACGTTGAAGGCGCAAAAGTCCCGCCACGGACTTCCTCCGTTAGCATTGACACAGAAGGACGCAAGTCCTACCTTTGAGCTTATGGAAGTAGATTTTACCCCCGAGCTACAAGCTAAACTGACTCGTCTAGCTGCTGAGCAAGGCCGCGCTATGCAGGCGGTGGTGCAAGAAGCGGTAGAACGCTTCGTGGAATACGACGAATGGTTCCTCTGCGAGGTGGAAGAAGGCCTGGCAGAAGCTGACCGAGGCGAGTTCATCGAACACGAAGATGTCCGCAAGTTGGTCGACCGCCGGTATCCCGGTTGATGCGCGTCCGATGGACACGTTCCGCGGTCCGTGATCTTACGCGGATCTGCGATTACATTGACGAGCACAACGGCGCAGCCCCTGCGCGCCGTGTCGCACTCACGATCTACGATAGCGCGGCCTCGCTAGCGCAGTTTCCCCATCTGGGCCGTGTAGGCCGTAAATCAAATACACGAGAATTACCTTTGCCCGGTCTGCCCTTTTTGGTTATCTACCGAATACGCAGTGAGATTCTTGAAATCAACCGAATCTTGCACGGCGCACAAAAATGGCCATGAGCCTTCTTTATGCCGTTTTCTCCAGCCTCCCGAACGCCTCCGCCATCTTTTCGGAAATGTTCTCACCTTCAACTTCCTCAATCTCCAGCAACAACGGCGGCACATGGGGCGCAGTGCGCAGTAACGGCATCGCTTCGCTCCAGTCGATAGTTCCGGCTCCCGGCCATAGATGCGAATCGTGGTCCTTGTTGTTGTCGTGCACATGCGTGGAGCGGATGCGGTCCTTCAGCACGTCGAAGGCCTGCTTCACCGTTGACATGATGTGAGCGTGACCGACATCGAAGCACACTCCGATATCGGTGAAGCGTCCGGCATGCAACAAGTCCATCAAGCTCTCCGGCGTCGAGAGATCGTTGGTAATGTTCTCCACCAGCAACTGCACTCCCAAAGGCTTAGCAAAGGCATGCAGGTGTTCCAGGGAACTCATGGCTGCTTCCAGTTTGTGCTCGTTGCTGTCCTCATTACCCACGCCAACGTGCTGCACCAGAAACTGGAACGGCGCCTGTTCGGCAACTTCGAGCGCGCGCTTGATCTCGTCCGTGGCGGCGATGCGGTCGCGCTTCTCCACGGCGGCAATGTTCACGGGCGTCACGCCACTGCGTCCCCACTCCTCATCGCTATACATGGGTGAGTGCATGGAGTGAAAGACGACGCCGGTGTTGCGAAACCAGTTGCCGATTTCGCGAATGTGCTGGCGGTCGGTGTAGTTGAAGTGTCCACGCGCGGCGAAGATCTCGATAGCCTCGGCGCCGCCGGAAACGAACTGATCAAGCAGGCCGGGATGCAACCGCTCGCGCTTGGCATACACCAGAGTGGACATCGCCCTGCGCATTAGTAGCCCACCGCCTTTCCGTCGTTACGTCCGTCGCTCGCGCCCAGAAGCTCGCCCGTCTTCTCATCGACGGCGATGCACTCGGCATCGCCCCAATATCCACGAGCCATTCTAATCTTGTGCCCCATGTGCTCCAGGATGCCGAGGGTATCGGGAGAAATTCCGGTTGCTTCCACCTCGATCTGGTCAGGCATCCACTGATCGTGGAAGCGGGGTGCGTTGACCGCCTGCTGGATGTTCAGGCCGTAATCGACGACGCCCATCAGCGTGTTGGCCACGGTAGTGATGATCGTCGGCCCTCCCGGCGAGCCCAGCACGAGAAACAGCTTACCGTTCTTAAGCACGATGGTTGGCGACATTGCCGACAGCGGACGCTTGCCGGGGCCAATGGCATTTGCTGGACCCTGCAGCAATCCGTACATATTGGGCACTCCGGGCTTGGAGCTGAAGTCGTCCATCTCGTTGTTCAGCAGGAAGCCGAGACCTTTGGCGGTAACTCGCGATCCGAAGCCATCGTTCAACGTTGTCGTCACCGAGACCGCATTGCCCTCCGAATCGACGACCGAGTAGTGCGTAGTATGGTTGGGCTCAGCAACGGACGTTGGCTGGGGATGCAAACTCGCGTAGCTGTCGAGTTGCGAGAACACCGACGGCCTCTGGAGATCGGCACTGGGAGTGGCGCGCCGTGGCGCGATCGTCTCGCGCCAGGCATTGGCGTAACGCTTGTCGATGAGTTGCGCAACCGGAATCTTGGAGTAATCGGGATCGCCCAGAAACTCGGCGCGATCGAAGAAAGCGCGTTGGAACGCCTCAGCCGTCAGGTGAATGCTCTGCGCCGAACGGTCGCCTTCTTTAGTTAGATCGTAGCCTTCCAGGATGTTGAGAATCTCGACCAGCGCAATTCCACCTGACGATGGCGGCGGAGCGCTAATAATCTCGTAACCACGATAAGTGCCGTGAATCGGCTGCCGCTCTTTGACCTCATATTGCGCAAGATCGTCGGCCGTGATCAGGCCGCCGTCCTTTTGCATTGCAGCCGCCAGTTCTCGCGCCAGCGAGCCATGGTAGAAGTCGTCGGGCTTGTCGGCAATTCGCTCCAGAGTCTTAGCCAGATCAGGCTGCTTGAAGACGTCTCCGGCCTGGTAGTAGTTTCCGTCGCGCTGAAAAACGCGATGCGACTCGGGAAACTGCGCGAGTTGGGAGTCGTGAAGAGACTGCGCCTCCCCATAATCGAGGACGAAACCCTCGCGCGCCAGCCGTATGGCAGGCTCCATCACCTGCTTCAGCGCGAGCTTGCCCCAATGGTGCTCCGCATAAACCAGTCCGGCGACCGAGCCGGGCACTCCGATGGACTTATAGCCGATGGTACTAAGCTTGGGAACGACGTTGCCCTGCGCGTCAAGATACATGTTGGCCGTGGCCTTCGCGGGCGCCTTCTCGCGATAGTCGAGGAAATGCACTTCGCCATTGGGCCGGCGAAAGAGCAGAAAGCCGCCTCCGCCGATGTTGCCGGCTTCGGGATAGACAACAGCCAACGCAAATCCGATAGCGACTGCCGCGTCCACTGCATTGCCGCCCTGTCGCATGATGGCGACGCCCACGCCAGACGCTTCGGGTTGAATCGTCGCGACCATGGCGTGAGACGCGTGGCTGGGACTTACCATGTCGCCGGCGAACGCCTGCGCGCAAACTACGATTCCCAACACCAGGGCCAGCAACTGACGGCTTAATCTCATAGCAACCATGGAGGTACGCCCGTGTCCCATCGGCTCAAGCATAGGAACGCGCGAGCGAAATTTGAGGCTAGTTGACCCACCGGAGAGAGTCAAATCCGACCTCGATTTCGCAGAAACCAGATCCGGACTACGGACTCTCGCGAGCCTGTCCCGCGTGCGACATACTTGTCTCACGCGAGGGAACGTTATATATCTAAAGCACCGCGTGGGCCGTATGCTGACTTTCGTTTTCTCTTTGTAGATTGTTCGGACCCAATCAGGCCCATCTCACTATGCCTGCAACCCAGCGACGAGCCGTTGTCATCGGAGCCGGTCCCAATGGTCTGGCCGCAGCCATAGTGCTGGCGCAGGCAGGATTGCAGGTCGACGTCTTCGAAGCCGAGCCGCAAGCCGGCGGCGGCGCCCGCACTCTTCCGCTGACATTGCCGGGATTCCTCCATGACTTCGGCTCGGCCGTGCATCCCATGGCGCTGGCCTCGCCGTTCTTTTCAACGCTACCGTTGAGCGACTACGGGCTGCAATGGATTCAGCCGCCGGCGCCGCTCGCTCACCCTTTGGATGACGGCACAGCGGTGATGCTGGAGCGCGATCTGGGTGAGGCTGAAGCCGCGCTGGGCGAGGATGGCAAGCAGTGGCGCAGGCTGTTTGGGCCATTCGCGGAGCATTGGACGCAACTGGCTCCGGAAGTTCTCAAGCCTGTGTCGCTATTTCCGCGGCATCCGATTCTGCTGGCGCGCCTGGGATTGCTGGGATTTCCTTCAGCCAGTGCGATCGCGCATTTCTGGTTTCGCAACCCGAGGACCCAGGCACTGTTCGCTGGATTGGCGGCACATTCCATTCTGTCGCTGGAGGAGCCTCTTAGCTCGGCGTTCGGCATCATGCTCGGCGCGACGGCCCACGCTGTGGGATGGCCCATTCCACGCGGTGGCGCGCAGTCGATCACCAACGCACTGTGCGGTTATCTGGCCAGCGTGGGAGGAACGGTGCAGGTCTCGACGCGCGTCGAGAATCTTGAGTCTGTCGGGAAATACGATGTCGCACTCTGCGACGTGACGCCGCGGCAGTTGTTACAAATTGCCGGCGGCCAATTGTCCGCAAGCTACACACGACGCTTGCAGCGCTATCGCTACGGGCCGGGTGTCTTCAAGGTCGACTACGCGCTGTCGCAGCCGATTCCGTGGAAGGCAACGGAGTGCCTTCGCTCGGCGACCGTCCATATCGGCGGCACGCTGGAGGAGTTCGTCGTATCGGAAGATGCGATGCGCCACGGGCGCCATGCCGAACGGCCATTTGTGCTGCTGTCGCAGCCCACACTCTTCGACCCGACGCGCGCGCCGGAAGGCCGGCATATTGCCTGGGCGTACTGCCATGTGCCGAATGGCTCTGACTTCGATATGCTGCCGCGGATCGAGGCGCAGATCGAGCGCTTCGCTCCCGGATTCCGCGACTGCGTTTTGGAGCGGCGAGTATTCTCGCCTGCGGGACTGGAGGCCATGGACGCCAACCTGATCGGCGGCGACATTGGCGGCGGGTTGATGAATTTGTCCCAGTTCCTGTTTCGTCCCACAATGAGGTACTACGCCACCTCCGCGCGGGACATCTACATTTGCTCTTCCTCTACCCCTCCGGGCGGCGGAGTGCACGGCATGTGCGGCTACAACGCAGCCAAGCTGGCGCTGAAGCACCTGTGATAGACCCTCTTGGTCTCGACCGGCGTAGGGATTGCAATCGCGAGACGAGCCTTGACGACTTTCGCGCGTATACTTCAACCTAGTCAATCAGGAGAGCACATAGGATGATCGAACGACTAAGAGAGAGTTCAGGTGGAGTACTGGGATTCAAAGTTACAGGTAAGCTGACCGACGAAGACATCAAGGGCTTCGAGCCTCAACTCGAATTCCTTCTCCGCGAGCGTAAGCACAAGCCCATCGGCATTCTTGCCGATCTTTCGCAGATGCACGGCGCGGAACTCAAAGCGCGCTGGGACGAGATGCGCTTCCTGCAGAAGCACACCGACCACATCGCGCGCATGGCCGTTGTCGGCGCTGACAGGTGGGAAGAAGCCATGGCCCTGCTCACTGCGGGCGCGGCCGTGCTGGAAGCTGAGACGCGCTACTTCGATGAGTCCGAGATACTGCACGCTTGGGAGTGGGTGCGGACCGCCAAACACGCCGAAGACATGCCCGTCCGCCAAATCTCTGCCGGCACCGGCATCTGGAAGGACTACCATCCCGAGTACATGAACCTATAACTTCCGACTATTGGAGCGCCATCATGTCTGTCCGTCTCAGCATAGCTTCCGAGGCTCCCATTCCGGTGGACAAGCTCACCGATCTGGAGAAGGCCGTCGATAAGGGTCCCACCGAACTTGTCCTTGGAGTCGAGTTCGCCGGTCACCTCGACCAGAGCATCTCAACCCTACCCGGTGGAATTAGCACTTCCATCCAGTACAGCAGCGGGAACCAATGCTGGAAGCTTGGCGACTTCAGCTTCACACTCTCGGGCGGAGTAACCGGGAAGCTGTCCGTGATCACGTCGGGCAAACTGTTGTCCTACACCGACGACCTGCCAACAGAAGCTGTCTTTGGTGCGGCGCCCACGACCAAGAAGGATGATGCTAAGTCAATTCCGGTGCCGCCGGGCGCGGCTTACATCGGTCTTGAAATGGATTTTCAGATTCAGGGTGGCATCTCCGCCACTATCACCGAGGGCATCTATGGCGTCTGCGGAAGCGTGAACTCCAAGGACACCTTTACCATCGCCTTCTACAAGCGGTGCAATCCGGCGGACAAGCTAAGGGATGGAATCGCCGCTGCGTTCTCCGACTTCGTCTTGCCGCTGCATGCCGAAACCCTCGGCAATCTCAAGGTGGGTGATTATCTTCACCACAACTTCAACGGCAATCTGCAAGTCGGCTTGGGCGCCAGCATCGGCTACGACAAGCTCTTCTATGCCGGCCAGTACAAAGCCGACATTCCTGATACGGCGGGCGCTCTCAAATTGACTATGTCGACGAAGGATGAATTCCAGGCGGGTGCGAAGCTGGCATTCCAGCTTGAGTATGCGGGTACCTTCGAAGCTTTGCTGTGGAAGGACGCCGCCAACGCCGGACGTTTGCATCTCTACCGATCGCAAACCCAGGACGCCAGCCTGGGACTGAATCTCGGCGTGACTCTTGTTGGGGATCCTAAAGCGTGCGTCACGGCTATCTCGTCCCAACTGCACGACTGCTTCAAGCAGGTTGTCGGTAGGCTAGGGAACTCCTTCGACAGCAAGGTCTGGCCGAAGGCCGCACCCGAAATCGGCGACTGCGTGAGCGAAGCAAACTCCAAAATTGCAGGCTGGCTCAAACCTGTGCAACAAGCCCAGGCCACTCTCGACTTCGCGATTGAAAAGACTAACCAAACTTTCTTGCTGATGGATTACAGCTTCGATCTCACAGCTTCGGCGTACGCGACCGCATGGGGAGCGGCGATCGCCGGCAAGTACATAGACGCGTTGCAGACTCCGAACGGTGGGGTCGGCATTGCCGTCGGCAGCGGCCTGGAGAAATTCTACGAGAAGAAGACTTCTGTCACCCTCAACCTGTTCGGAAAACTTAGCGCCGCCTGGACTGATGCCATCATCAGCAACTCGAGCTTGGTTTACGCCGGCAACAACGTCTTCCATCTCATGGCCGACGTGGGCCGCAGTTCTCTCTATCAACTGAACAAGAGCAAGCGCGAGATCGACATTTACTTTGCGGCTCAGGCCGACCTCGAGTCAGGCACCACGAAGCTCGGTACAATCGACCTGCACGTCATGCTGTCGGCAACCGATAACGGGGCATTCGGAAAGTACATTGCCGGCTTTCTCCAGCTATTGACGAGCGGTCCCGATGCCGCCGCGATGGTGAAGGCGATTGACGCGCTTGCTGCTCAGGCGAAGACCACGCAGGTGCTTCAGATTATTCTGCCTCCGGCGACGTATGCGCGCCTGCAATCGTCGACCATCGCCAAGGGCCGGCCCGACGATCAGACGAAAGATCAATTCAACTATGCTGCCTTTGCCAGCGCGTGTTCGGATCTGAACTTTTCTCAGCCGTCGAATTTCGCGTCTCTCACGTATGGAGTTTGGAGCAACTGGAATATCGCCTGCAACGATCAGTGGCCGGCGCCAGCGGGCTCGGTCCCGAATCGCAGGGAGCTTGGAGATATCCCCAATGGCGTCGCTCAACTGCAGCTTCAATCTCCGGAACCCGGCGTCTCGCCCGACTCCATCGGCTATGCTCTGCACGCGGGGAGCGACTTCATGAACTTCTGCGAGGACTTGAAGAACCTCGCGCAGGCCAAGGCCGTCGAAGGCGACCTCGACTCCTGGAACCAGCTGGTGGACGAGTTGAAGTCGATCATCGAGAATGATGTCTCGCCGTATTTCATCGCGCCCACGAGTCTGGCTCTGGCGCGACTCTGCGCCGCCGGTGCTCCGCCGAGCGAGGTGAAAGGACCCGCTCCGGGATGCGCAGACAAGAATTCCATCGCGGTCACGCTGACTTACTCGTGATGCGAGATAGTCAATGAGTTGCTTGACTGCAGATCGAAGCTCCTAAGTGTGGCGCGAGCGAGTTCGCGCCACACCGGCGCCGCGGGGACAGCAATCTCGGCGGAGCTCGGGGCTCGCGTTTTCGGTAGTGTCCTAAACTTTAGGACACTACTGCATTTTCGCAACCGCTCACCAATCCCCGCTTCGCACGTATAATAGGGAGCGGAGTGGGATTTGTCCTGGATGCGAAGTCTTCGCGCCGTGCAAGACAATCCGTGAAATCTTCGCGTCGGGCAAGGCAAGCTTTGAATCTTCGAATCATGCAAAACAAGAAGCTGTGGCGCGCGATGTCCGTCGCGTTCTGCGCCTTGGTGTTCTTTTTTGCCCTCCATGCGAAGACCGCGGCTTACAATAGAGGCGCGCTGGCAAAGCTGACGCCGTCGACTGCTTCCAAGCTGTGGCTCAGCGGGCAAAAGATGGAAGCGCAGCTGTTTGCCACCGGCAGTGAGGTGCTGCTCTGGATGGCGGTGTTCTGCCTTTTCGAGCCCTATTTTCCTCGCGACCCCCGTGTCCGCAGCGCCTTCCTGGCTCCTCCCCCAAGGAATCTTCCGCTCCGTTTTCTGCATCGTTTTCTTCGCCCGCCTCCTGTCTTGGCGTAGCCTTCTTACCTGCTGTTCGTAATTCTCGGCTCCCGGGTCCGTGTCCTTGTCGAGTAGACGGCCCACGCGGTACGGAATTGACAGTACGAAATCACTTCCGTCGAAACGAGGAAGTTCATGCAAGGTCTAACCGAAACGAACGAAGCCAACAAAACTGGGCTGGCTCGCCGCCGCCGCAAATGGATTGTTGTGGGAGTGGCGGCGGTGTGTGTGCTGGTGGTTTTCGTCATCGTTCAGCGAGTGCGGGCGGGTAGCGAAGCCCGCGCCAATGCAAACGAGACGGCGGAAGCGAATGCGCGGGTTTACGCAGCCGTGGCTCCCGTCAAGCGGGAGACGATCTCCAATTCATTCTCCATCGCGGGCCAGTTCCTGCCCTATCAGAATGTCGAATTGCACGCCAAGGTGGCAGGCTATATCAAGAATATCTACGTTGATATCGGCGACCGCGTACACACCGGCGAGGTGTTGGCGGTGCTGGAAATTCCAGAACTAGTGGCGCAAGTGGATGAGGCAAAGGCCGAGGTGCATCATGCGGAAGAAGAGATCCAGCGAGCGCAAAGCGAGGTATTGCGCGCCGAAGCCGATAACGTCGCCTTGCACGCCAATGCCGTGCGCTTGGTCAACACTGATAAGGCGCAGCCGGGATTGATTGCCCAGCAGGAACTCGACGACGCAACCGCCAAAGATCGTGCTTCGCAGGCCCGCGTGGACGCTGCCAAGTCCTCGCTGGCGGCGGCAAAGCAGCAACTTGCGGTAGCGCAGGCGGACCAGCAACACTATGCCGCCCTCAGTAACTACGCCAAGATCGTCGCTCCTTATGACGGCGTGGTGACCTGGCGCTTTTCCGATACCGGTGCCCTGGTACAGGCCGGCACCTCGGAAACCAGCGGGCTTCCCGTCGTCACCGTGGCGCAAAGCAACCTATTACGTTTGCGTATTCCCGTCCCGGAATCAGTCGCCGCCAAGGTCCATATCGGCGATTCGGCCGACGTGCGGGTGCAGGCTACCGGCGAGCACTTTACAGGCAAAGTGACTCGATTTACCGATGCTCTCGATCCCTCGACCCGCACCGAACAGGTGGAAATCGATGTGCCCAATCCTGACTACCATCTTCAACCCGGAATGTATGCCAATGTAAGTCTGATGACTAACAGCAAAACCGACGCCCTGACAGTGCCGGTGGAGGCGATCCAACGCACCGGAAACAAGACTGACGTCCTGGTTTTGGACGACCAGAACCGGGTCCAGCGTCGTGAGGTTCAAACCGGTGTGCAAGGCTCCAACAAGGTTGAGATTGTGGCGGGACTCACGGAGGGCGAAAAGGTGATTGTCGGCAACCTCGGCAGCTATCAACCCGGTGAGACCGTGCTGACCCGAGCCAGCACGTTCGCCACGGAGCCGAGCGACACGGAGTAATCATGTCAGGGTTCGCGATCAAATATCCGTTCTTCATTCTGATGCTGTGCTTCGGCATCATTGTGGTCGGTGTGACCACCGTGGTACGCATGCCGGTGGATCTGTTTCCCGAAATCAAGATCCCGGTAGTGGTCGTCGCCACCTTCTACAGCGGTATGCCGCCGCAGCAGATTGAAGGCGACATCACCGACACCTTCGAGCGTTTCTTCACCCTGGGCAGCAACATCGATCACATCGAGTCGCGCTCGCTGACCGGTGTGAGCTTGATTAAGGTTTATTTCCAGCCCGGAACCGATCCCAATGCAGCCGTCAGCCAGATCGCTAATCTGGCCATGGCCGATCTGCGACGATTGCCGCAAGGAACTCTGCCTCCGGTGGTATTGAAGTTCGACGCATCCAGCCTTCCGGTCTGTCTGGTGACATTGCAAGGCAAGGGGCTAACCGAAACCGAGCTCCACGATCAGGGGCAATTCAACATTCGCGACCAGATCGGCAATGTGCCGGGAGCTTCGATTCCGCAGCCCTTCGGCGGTAAGTACCGGCAAATCCAGTTCTACATCGATCCAGTAAAACTCGAAGCCGCGCAGTTGAGCCCCATGGACGTGGTGAAGACCGTCAACGAGGCAAACTCGATTCTGCCGGCCGGGGACGTGCGTATCGGGCCCCTGGACTACAACATTTACAGCAACAGCGAGTTGCCAAATGCCAAAGACTGGAATGATATTCCGCTTAAGGCCATCGGCAACAACGTGCTTCGCTTTGGAGACATCGGCAAGGCCGAAGATTCTTCCGCTCTTCAGTACAACATCGTTCGTGTCGATGGCCAGAAGTCGGTTTACCTCCCCATCCTGCGGCAAGGCGGCAACAGCAACACCATCCAGATCGTCAATGGCATCAGAGACCACGTTAAGCACCTGGTCGATATTCCCAAGAGTCTGGTCACGTCGGTGGTGTTTGATCAGTCGGAATACGTGAAGACAGCCATTGCCAACGTACTGCACGAGGGCGGTATGGGTTTGGGGCTGACCGCGCTGATGATCCTCATCTTCCTCGGCTCGATCCGAGGAACGATTTCGGTGCTCTTTTCGATTCCGATCTCCTGCATGGCGGCCTTCCTGCTGATCAATGCTTTCGGCGGCACGATTAATACGATGGCACTGGGCGGCCTTGCCCTGGTGCTGTCGCGATTGATTGATAACTCCGTGGTGGTGCTGGAAAATATCTTCCGCCACATGGAAGAGGGTGAAGATCCTCGCACTGCATCCGAGCAGGGAGGTCAGGAGGTGCAGTTGGCGGTTTTGGCAGCCACCTTCACCACCGCCATCGTCTTCTTTCCGGTGGTTTTCCTCACCGGCGTCAGCAAGTACCTCTTCACAGGATTAGCTGCTGCAGTGGTATTCGCTCTGGTTGCCTCCTATCTGGTGGCGATGTCGGTGGTGCCGTTATTCTGCTCGCGGTTTATCAAGTCAGTGCACGGCAGTGAAGCCGAGGGCGAGCGCCAAGGGGGGCTGCTGGAGCGTCTGCTGGGACCGTTCAACCGCGGATACGATTACGTACAAGCCAAATACCAGCACGGGCTCAGAGAGGCTCTTGATCGTCCCAAAATGACGGTCGGGGTCATCATGGCAGTGTTCGTGCTTAGCCTGGGATTGACGCCGTTTCTCGGCGTGGCGTACTTTCCACGCACCGATCCGGGACAGTTTGTCATTTACGTGAAGGCTCCAACCGGCACTCGCATCGAGTTGACCAATCAGATCATCGCCCAGGTGGAAGACGACATTCGCGGCATCGTCGCGCCCAAAGATATGCGCATGATCGTTTCCAACATCGGAGTGTTTCCCGATCTGTCGTCCATCTACACTCCCAATTCGGCGATGCACACCGCCTTCGTGCAAGTGCAACTTCAGAAAGAGCACGAAACCAGCAGCTTCGTTTATATGAATCGAGTGCAGCAGAAGCTCGCACGGGACCTGCCTCAGGTTTCCACTTTTTTCCTTACCGGCGGGCTGGTCAGTTCCACCGTGAACCAGGGTATGCCGGCGCCCATCGATATCCAGGTGTCCGGACACAATCAGCAGGAGGCCTACGATATTGCCGAGCAGATGGCGCAGAAGCTGCGCGGGATGAAGAACGTCGGCGAGGTGCTGATCCCGCAGGACCTCGACTATCCGGGCATCGAACTGAACGTTCGTCGTGAGATGACCGCGCGTTTGGGGATGACCGCCAAGGATGTCGTCGATAGCGTGATCACCGCCCTAACCTCCGACAGCATGATTGCTCCCAACTACTGGATCGATCCCCACAGCGGCAACAACTACTTCCTGACTGTGCAATACACGCCGCACCAAATCGGCTCCATGACTTTGGAGGACTTCAAGCAGATTCCGCTGCACGCCAAGAACAACGCCACCCCGACGATGTTGGAAAATCTGGCCGATATCAAGCTGATCAACACACCCACCGAAGTGGATCACTATCAGTTGCTGCGCGTGATCGATGTGTACGTTCGCCCCAAGGGCGAAGATCTGAGCGCGCTGTCGAGTGACGTTCAAAAGCTTATCGACCAAACCAAAACGCCGGGAAACGTCCGCATCAAGCTGCGCGGATCGGTCATCACCATGCGCGAGTCGTTCTTGAGCTTTGCGGTCGGCCTGGGGCTTTCGATCGTTTTGGTGTACCTGATCCTGATGGCGCAATTCGCGTCGTTCAGCGATCCATTCCTCATCCTGCTGGCCGTGCCGCCGGGATTCACCGGCGTGATTCTGTTCCTGCTGATGACCCATACCACCATTAACATCATGTCTCTAATGGGAGTGATGATGATGATCGGGATCGTGGTCTCGGATTCGATTCTGATTGTGGAATTCACGCGTGAGCTGCGGCGGCGGGGCGAGCCATTGCACGACGCTATCATGAATGCCTGCCGCATCCGCTTACGCCCCATCATGATGACAACATTTGCCACCTTCCTGGGCTTGATTCCTCTGGCCCTGGCGCTGGAGGCGGGCAGCGAGCAGTATGCTCCGCTGGCACGCGCCATCATCGGAGGCCTGATGTTCTCCTTCCTGGTCACGCTCTTCCTGGTGCCTTCGGCTTACTACCTGATGCACCGGAACGACGAAGAACCAGAAGCGCGGGAGGTGCAAGCTTGAGACGCAAGGTCCTCTGGCTTGTGATTACAGCCGTATTAGCCAGTGTTTCCCTTTCAGCACAAACGGAGCCGGGGCAGCGCCGGCGTCGAACGCGCCTCCGGCATCGAACGCGCCTCCGGCATCGCCCGTAAGCGCTCCCGCACAGATGCCGCAGGCGCCTCCGGCAGGCGAGACGCAGGCGACACAACCGGAAAGCTTCGAGCAGCAGACGCAGCCTCCTGCGCCGCAACCTATAACGCTGTCAGTAAACCAGACGCAGTTGCCTACGACCGGCGTCTTGCATCACCTGACCATTCAGGACGCCGAGGGGCTGGCCATCAAGAATAATCCGCAGATTTCTGTTAATCGCCTGTTGTACCTGGCGTCCAACCAGGTCACGCGCGAGCAGAAGGCGGCTTACTATCCCACGCTATCCGCGGACTTGACGGGGGTGGATGCCAATGAAGGCACGCGCATAGCCGCCGGAAGTCTCAATAGCCCGAGGCTGTTGACACGTGCGGCAGGCGGTCTTGTTCTATCCCAACTGATCACCGATTTTGGGCGCACCAACAATCTGGTCGCCACGGCCGCACTGCGCGCCAAAGCTGCCGACTTGAATACGGCGGCCACCGTTGATCAGATAAAGCTCGCTGTCGACCAGGCTTTCTACAACGCGCTGCAGGACTTTGCTCTCGTGAAGGTGGCGGAGGAGACGGTGAATGAGCGGCAGGTCGTCTCCAAGCAAATTACGACGTTATATACGAATCGGCTGCGCTCGGAAGTGGACGTCAGCTTTGCCGACGCCAATCTGGCGCAGGCGCAGCTGCTTTTGCTGGATGCGCAAAACAATTATCAGGCCGCGCTGTCCTTGCTGTCCCAGGTGCTGGGTTATCCCTCGCAACAGCAGTTTGATCTGGTCGAGACCGAGACCGGAGTGAAGCCGCCACCCGATTCCGCCAGTCAACTGGAAGATGAAGCATTTAGTAATCGGCCGGAAATCGCCGCCCAGAGCTATGAATTTCAGGCAGCTCAGCATTACCAGAAGGCCGAGCGCGATCAACTACTTCCCAGCGTCGAGGCTCTGGGTGTATGGGGCAAGGTTCCGTATGGCAGCACTCTAAACGGCGGACCGGCGTTTATCGACAACTGGTATGGCGGCATCGGCGTCAATGTGAGCATACCCATCTTCAACGGCTTTCTTTATCCCGCGCAGTCGAAGGAAGCCGGCCTACGGGCACAGGCCGCCAATCAGCAACTCCGCGACTTGAAGGACAGAATTGCCAACGATGTCCGCACCAGTTGGCTGAACACGATCACGGCTTACAACCGCATCGGGGTCAGCCAGCAGTTCGTAGACGAAGCCAATCTTGCGCTCAAACTGTCGCAGGAACGCTACAACCTGGGACTGAGTTCGATCGTCGAGTTGAGCCAGGCGCAGTTACAACAGACGGAAGCGCAAATTCAGTTTGCCGCTGCGAAATATCAGTACCGCATAGCGCAGTCGGTTTTGCGATTCCAGATTGCGGCACCGTAGCTTCGGCGACTACCTGGCCGGCTGTCGCGGCGTGATTCTCAGGATGTTGTGCGCGACCTCGATCAGCCGGTTGGGGTAAGCGGACTTAATCGAAGTAATCAGTTCTTCAAGTGTCGGGGCGCCGGCTTGGCCATTGACGCCGTCGGCGTCGTCCATCAGGATAACGTGGTCCGGAATTCGATCGGCGAGAATTGCATCGAGTTCGGAACCCAGGCGGTTGGGATTGCCGAGGCCTCCGCTCCAGCCATAGTAGCCGGCATCCAGCCACCACAGACAACGCTCATGCAGCCGTTGCAACAGCACGGGCACCGCGGCCTGACTATCGCTATTAATAATCTCCACATGCGACTGCTTTCGAAAGCGCTCTTGCGCGAGGCGCGCGAAGCGAGGGTCGAGTTCGACGGAATAGATCTGGTGGAAGCGGGGTGCGAGCGCCGCAATCATCTCTCCGTAATACGTCCCGGTTTCAACCAGGGTGGTCAGCCCGAACGCCCGCGCGTATTCCATGACGGCCCGCTGTTTGATAACGTGGGGAATCCGGCGAGGCTCGCCACGCAGCTTCCACCACCAATAGTCGGGATAGTGGCCCAGCTGCTTGAAGCCGGCATAGATTGGCAGCTGCTTCAGGAGCGAGCGTATGGGATGTGCGGGACGCGGCGGCATGTTTGTGAAAGTCCAAGAGTAGCAGGCCGACCTGCGATCACCGAAGTGCATTGTCCACGATTTGCTGCGCTTCCTCCACAATAGCTGCCAGATGAGATTCGTTCTTGAAGCTCTCGGCGTAGATCTTATAGATTTCTTCGGTGCCCGACGGACGCGCGGCAAACCATCCGCTGGCGCTGACCACCTTCAATCCGCCGATCGCGGCGCCATTGCCGGGCGCGCGGGTAAGCTTCGCGGTAATCGGCTCACCAGCCAGCGATGACTCTTTCACGGACTCCGGCGAAAGCTTCTCCAGCTTGGCTTTTTGCTCGGGAGTTGCGGGCGCGTCGATGCGGGTGTAATACGGCGTGCCAAACTCGTCCGCCAACGCCTGGAAATGTTCACCTGGATCCTTGCCGGTGCGGGCCAGAATCTCGGCGGCGAGCAGATCCATGATCATGCCGTCCTTGTCGGTGGTCCAAACCGAGCCATCGCGCCGCAGGAAACTCGCTCCCGCGCTCTCTTCGCCGCCGAAACAGCAGGAACCGTCGAACAGGCCGGGCGCGAACCACTTAAAGCCGACGGGAACTTCCCAAAGCTTGCGGCCCAGCTTGTTGACCACGCGATCGATCATGCTGCTGCTGACCAGCGTCTTGCCCACCACCGCGCCCGTCGGCCACTGCTCACGATGCGACAGCAGATACTGGATGGCGACCGCAAGATAATGGTTGGGATTCATCAGTCCCGCGGACGGCGTCACGATGCCGTGACGGTCGGCGTCGGTGTCGTTGCCGAACGCGACCTGGTACTTATCTTTCAGGCCGACCAATCGCGCCATGGCGTACGGGCTGGAACAATCCATGCGAATCTTGCCGTCATGGTCGACCGTCATAAAGGAAAATGTCGGATCGATGACCGGATTAACGATCGCGATGTCGAGTCCATAGACGGAGTTGATCGGCTCCCAGTAGGGCTGCGAGGCGCCACCCAGCGGATCGACACCCAGTTTGAGGCCGGCGGAGCGTATGACGTCCATGTCAACGACATTCCTCAGGTCGTTGACGTATGGCAGCAGGAAGTCTTGCTGATGGGTGCTGGCCGCTTTGATTGCGGTGTCATACGGAACGCGCTTTACTCCGGCGTTGTTGGCTCTTAGCAATGCATTGGCGCGATCTTCAATCCATCCGGTGACGTCGGTGTCGGCGGGACCGCCGTTCGTCGGGTTGTACTTAAAGCCGCCGTCCTCTGGCGGATTGTGCGACGGCGTGATGACAATGCCGTCGGCAAGATGGTCCTTGAGGCCGCGGTTGTGAGCCAGGATCGTGCGCGAGATGACAGGTGTGGGCGTAAAGCTGTCGTTCCGCTGGATGATGGTCTCGACGTTGTTGGCAGCCAGGACTTCCAGCGCCGTGCGCTGCGCCGGAGCGGACAGGCCATGCGTATCCTTACCCATATAGAGCGGCCCGTCGGTGTGCTGGCCGCGGCGATATTCGCAGATGGCCTGGGTGATCGCGAGGATGTGCGCCTCCGTGAAGGTGCCATCCAGCGATGAGCCGCGGTGTCCGCTGGTCCCAAAGATAACCAATTGATTGGGATCGCTGACGTCGGGGCGATTCTGGTAGTAGTCGCGTTCCAGGCGAACAAGGTCTACCAACATTTCCTTCGGGGCGGGCTTGCCCGCGAGAGGTGACAATCCGGGTTGCGTTTTGAGATCAGTAGTCATCGATTATTCCTGGCACTTGTCTATTTAAGATGCTGAAAAACGGGGTGGAGAACTAGCTCGCGGCGGCCTCCACGTACTGCACAGGCGCCACCTGTTCTGCGTGTTGGGCGTCGAGCGAGGCCGTCGTATCCACGCGGAATCCATAAGTAACCGCTGCGGCAAGTGCGCTGGCCGCGGCCAGTGACACCAGCAGAGGCGTAATCCCAATCTCCTCTTTCAGGACGGGGAAGAAGAACGTCCCCAAAACCGCTCCCAGCTTGGCCATGGCTGCCGCGAAACCAGCCCCGGTAGCCCGGATCGAGGTGGGGAAGGTCTCGCCGGACAGCAGGTATGTGGTCGCGTTGGGTCCCATGTTCATAAGAGCGTTGAATACCATGAAGCCGCCGAAGATCATACCCATGTGCGCATCCGAGCCAGTCGCAAACAGCGATGAGGCGCCCACCATCAGCAGTCCCAACGCCATGCCCAGAAAGCCCGCAATCTGCAACGTGACCCTGCTTATATGATGAACCAAAATGATGGCCAGCATGAAGCCAACCACCAGCAGCAGATCGACAGCCGCCGCTCCTTTGGTTGCGCCCATGTCTTTGGCGATGAAAGTCGCGCTACCGCCAAGCGCCATGGCAGCCATGATCGTTGGCGTGAAGATTCCGATGCCGTAGGTTGAAATGTCCTGTAGGAACCAGGGCACGGAAGCGAAGATGGTGCGGCGGAGGTAACGCTTCTCGAACAGGGAGCGGAACGACAACCTATGCCCGACGGGACGAGGCGAGTTCTTTGCCGTCAGCGTGACCGGGAACTCCAAAAGCGTACTCGCCGCATGCGAGGCCTTTTCGTAGTTGCCGCGCGCCAGGTGCCAACGGACGCTCTCCGGCATTCCCTTGCGCATCAGCACGATCACCACCGCGGGCAGCACTCCGAAGGCCAGCATCACACGCCACGCCTGCAACGTGGGATCCGCTTGCAGAATCAGCAGTCCGACCAGTACTCCAAGCAGCGATCCCAGCGCCTGAAAAGCGAAAGCGCCCACAATCAGCCGTCCGCGCAAGCGAGTGGGAACGCATTCGGCGATGTAGCACACGCCGATGGGATAGTCCGCGCCGATGCCAACCCCAAGCAGAAAACGGAAGCAGATGAGCGATGCCGGATTCCACGCCACCGCCGAGGCCGCCGAGAACACCACAAACAGGATGATGTCGACCAGGAACATTCCCTTGCGGCCGATATTGTCAGCGACCTGCCCGAAGACCAGCGCGCCGAAGAACGCGCCTGCGACCGCTGCCACCGCGACCAGCCCTTTGGTCGCGGCGTTCATGTGGAAGTCGTGTGCGATCAGCGGCAACGCCACTCCAATGATGAAGAAGTCGAAGCCGTCCAGTAGCACGCCCATCGCCGACAATATCCAGACCTTGCGCTGGGTCTTGGTAAAGGGAGTGTCATCGAGGTGCTGCTCAAACGATTTGACGGCTGTACTGACGGCGCTCATGAAATCTCCGGCGGGTCCTGGCGCTTGAAAAGGGTTCACCGATTGTAGGCCATCGGATGATGAAAATTGTATGAAAATTGAGGTCCAGTGGGACCAGCGCCAGTCAGGAGTTATTCAAACAGCCGGCTTCTTCCTGAAAACCTTGACGACCTGGTTGGACTGAGGATGATACGTTTTGGCGGCGTCTCCCCAGACGTACTTGCTGTAGCCGATCATATCGACAATCCCCACCAAGTCATAGTGAGCGGGCAAGTAGCTATCGATCCAGTCAAAGATGTGCTGGTTCGAATTCGGCAGTCTGCCGAAGGACGCGGAAACGTTCACGAATACGATGTACTCCGGCTGGGCGGCCTCGATCTCCCGGATCATTTGTTCTTGCATTTCGCCCGCATAGGGCTGTTCTTCCATTAGCCCATAGGTGTAGATATATCCGGTTGCCGAACGCCGGTCGGCGTAGAAATAGATCTCTGGCTCCGAGCCCAATACAGCCACGCGAGCGTCTTTCGCGCTGTGATTCTTGATGTAGTAGGCGACTTCGTCCGCTTCCGGAAAGGGATTGGTGCCGTAGATCATGCGCGAGGCAATAAAGGGACCCGTCTTGAACAGATAATTGCGTTGCGGGTAGAGTGAGCCGGCAAAGGCGGCGATGAAGACAACCAGCGGCAAGGCTGCCCAGACTCTCGAGCGCAGATGTTGCTTCAGACTGGCGGTCGCACAGCCCACGGCTACACCCGCCAACAGTGCTATGGCAGGCAATAGCAGGATGAAATAGTGTTGCCGGAAGTACAGTCCGGGACAGACAGCGGCAGCCGAGCACAGGAAAAACGTCACCAGAAAGAAGCTCTGACTGCGGGCCATGCGGTTCCACGCCATTGCGCTGAGGCCAACGCCGGCTAACAGCCAGATCATGAATGCGGGCAGAACCACCTTGGGAAGAATCAGCCGCAGGGTGTCCAGGCCTTCGCGAATTCCGATGGTGGTGGCGTATTGCCGGGCATAAAGGAAAGTCCAAAACCAGAAATTGCCGAACCCGCCGGTGATGGCCAGCAGCAGGCAAGTGACGGCGAAGGGCAACACAACTCCGCAGGCGTATAAGCAGGCTTTCCTCCAGAATTCCCGCCGCCGGTGCAGCCATGTTTGCCACTCGGCTTTGACCAGATACAGGCCGCCGAAAACTGCGAACATAATTCCCGGTTGCTTCATCAGAAACGCCAAGCCAAGAAACAAGCCGCTCCAGAAATAGAGCCATAATCGCCGGCTCTCGGTCGCTTTCAACAGGAGCAGAACGCCGCTCACGGCGGCCAATACGACAAAGTGGGTTGCGTGTCCCGCCAGGCCAATGACTGACGGACTGGTTGAAAGCAGGGCGTAGCTGGAGCCGGCCACCAGTCCTGCCAGAGGTTCAAAAAGCCGCTTGCCCAGCAGGAAGATGAGGAAGGTGGTTATGGCGTTTACTACTAATAACCCGAGATGGACGCCCCGTGCAGTTTGCCCGAACACCAGAAGAATGGCGGCATACGCCGCGAAGGTTCCGGGAAGCTTCATGCTGTAGACGAAAGTGTACGGCTGTATGCCGTGCAGCATGAGCTGTCCGGCATACGCATATTCGCCTTCATCCCGCTCTAGAGGAATGTAGCGGAGATGCCAGCGAATCAGACTGAAGAAGACAATCACCAGAAGCAATGGCAGGTAATACCGTAAGGATCTCCGCATCGTGAGGATTCCGGGGGAATGAATCATGTTACGACATTGGGGGACATAAATGCGAAGCGGGACAAGGACGGGAGTCAACCCAACGCCGGCCCCAGTGGGTTTCTCTGCCGGGCAAAAGCGCCGCATTCCACACGGCTAAACGAACCCGCTTGCGCACCGTCTATCGCCGCGGCAATCTTCGCGACATGATGTTTGATGATAGGCCAGTTATGCGCGGACAGCGAGACAATCGCAAGCGCGCGGCCCACCAGGTTCTGTTAGTGTTCCAGGGCCCGGTCCCCGGTTACGAATACCTCGAATCCAGCCTTTTCCGCAGTCTTCAGCAGATCGCCGTTCTTCAGGCCACCCCATCCGGGATAGGCAACTGTCGCCGTGTCATGGTCCATTAGGGACCCACGAAGCTTGTGCGGCAGGTTTTCGTCGAGAAGTACTCTCACTGCGGCTGCGGCTGGTGCAGGCGGGCGAAGGCGAGCAGCTTCCTGATTTTCTCATTCGGCAAGGAAGGGTGGTTCTCCGCAATCTCCTCGAGAGGGCTGCCGAGCGCGTCCTCTTCGACGATCTGATCGGCGAGAATTCGCGTGCCCTTCACCACCGGCTGTCCCGAGACCTTACCGGGAACACGCTCCACCAGATCACAACCGCTCCAATCCATTTTCGCCTCCATGTCCATGTTAGCCACCAACCTATAGGGATGCAACAGAAGCCGCAGATTCACTTGGGCCGCGCTCTTCTTCTCGCCCACTTTGACGAGGGCGCACAGTTAGACCTCGACGCGCAACGGCCACTTGACCGCAGCAGGCGGTCCGGCCACTCTGGGCCCCCGCAAAACAGCGTACAGCAGACTTTTTCCGCTGCCCGTAACGGTCGAGCCCCGGCACCCTGAGAATGATTTATAAGATGAGTTCCAGACCACTCCGGCGACCGGTTGGCTCTCAGGCCGCGGCACTGCAGAATATAATCACGGTGATTATGACGCACATAGCGCACGCTCTCCCACGATGGATACGTCTCAGCACAATGGCAGCACTTTTTCTCTGCTCCGGAATCTGTTGTATGGCCCAACGGACCGGGCCGCCGCCGTCTATTCTCCAACCACCACAACCCTCCGATGAGACGGCGTCGGAGGCTCAGCAGAGGACGGAGATGGCCAAAAAACTCAATCTTCAGCGCCAGGAGGAACTCAAAAAAGACACCGCAAAGCTGCTAGAGTTAGCTACGGAGCTGAAGCAGTCGGTGGACAAGACCGACGAGAACACGCTGTCCCTGGACGTGATCAAGAAGGCCGACCAGATCGAAAAGCTGGCCAAGAGCGTGAAGGATAAGATGAAAGGGCCGTAAACAGTTGCCAGTTGCCAGTTGTCAGTTGCCCGTTGTCGGTACGGAGGAATCACTTTAGCGGCGGCCGGGTATCAATAATGCTTGCGGGCGAGCGACGGCTGACAGAGCGACAACTGACGACCGACGACTGGCACCTGTCTTCTGACAACTGACAACCGATAACTGGTAACTGATCCGCAAGGAGCAATTTATGGCTTTCAAGAAGTACGTAGAAGTTGCAGGCAGCGAGCGCAAGCCGCCGCAAGGGGCGATACGGACAGGACATTCGGATCCCAACGAGGTGATGCAGGTGACGCTGGTGTTGCGGCAGCGGACTACAGGCGGGAAACAAACGCCGCTGGCCGACCTGGTCGCCCGCGGGCAACGAGTGTCGCGTGAAGAGTATGAGGCCCGCTACGGCGCCGATCCGGCGGATGTCCATAAGGTGCTGGCCTTCGCCGCGCAATTCGGCCTGGCGCTCGCCAATGTCAATATACCCGCCAGGACCGTGGCTCTTAGCGGCACATGCGCGGCATTCTCCCAGGCCTTTCAAGTACAGATGGCAAGCTATAAATATAAGGACGGCTCGTATCGCGGACGCTCCGGCGCAGTGAAAGTGCCGCAGGAGCTGAGTAGCATCATTCGCAGCGTCCACGGGCTCGACAACCGGCCGCAGGCGGAAACCCATTTTCGCATCGCCAGCAAGCCATCAGGTTCGGCCAAACCGGCCGCGGCCGAGGCTTCCCTCACAGCCTTGCAAGTCGCCAAGGCCTACAGTTACCCGACAAACCTGAACGGGAAGGGCGAGACCATCGGCATCATCGAACTGGGAGGCGGCTTTAACCAATCCGATCTGGACACGTACTTCAGCGGTCTCAACATCTCGCCTGCGCCGACGGTAGTGGCAGTTTCCGTCGATGGCGCGCAGAATGCCCCCACCGGCGACACCGACGGCCCTGACACCGAAGTTGGCCTGGATATTGAAGTATCCGGCGCGATCGCACCGGGCGCCAACATTGCCGTTTACTTCGCGCCCAATACCGATGCCGGATTTCTTGATGCCATCAATCAGGCGGTTACAGATGCAGTGAATAAGCCCTCGGTACTCTCAATCAGTTGGGGTGGGCCTGAGTCGACCTGGACGGCACAGTCGCTGCAATCGTTCAACAGCGCTCTGCAGGCCGCTGCAGCCGTGGGCGTAACGGTGTGCGTGGCCTGTGGAGATAACGGCTCGACCGACGGCGTGACCGACGGGCTCGACCACGTGGATTTCCCTGCGTCGAGTCCGTACGCGCTGGCATGCGGCGGAACCACGCTGGAGCTCAGCGGCAGCTCGATTTCGAGCGAGGTAGTGTGGAACGATCTTTCCAGCGATGAGGGCGCCACCGGCGGCGGGATCAGCGCAACCTTTCCACTTCCGTCCTATCAGGCGAATGCGAAGGTGCCACCCTCGGACAATCCCGGCAACTTCGTGGGCCGCGGCGTTCCCGATGTCGCAGGCGATGCTGACCCTAATACAGGCTACAACGTGCAAGTGGATGGCTCCAGCTTTGCCGTGGGCGGCACCAGCGCCGTTGCACCACTGTGGGCGGGACTGGTCGCGCTCTTGAATCAATCGCTGGGCAAGCCGGTGGGATACCTGAATCCAACTCTGTACCAGAATGGCGAGAATGGATCGTTCCGTGACATCACGTCGGGTAACAATGGCGATTACAGCGCCGGTCCGGGATGGGATCCATGTAGCGGATGGGGCAGTCCCGATGGAGCCGTGCTGTTGAAGTCCTTGTCGGCAGCCACCCCGACTCCAACTCCAACGCCTACTCCGACCCCAACTCCGACGCCAGCTCCAACGCCGAAGCACAAACATAAGCCAAAACCCAAGGCGAAGCGCGGCCGCAGGTAGGACCTGAAGATCGGCAAGAGCAATAAGAAAACGCCATCCCCAACGGGATGACGTTTTCGATGTCCAGTGTTGGTAGCGCTACGGTATTTTCAAGGTTGCTGCACACCTGATTGGGTGGAGCACGCCTTCCAGGCGTGCATAAAGACGACGGGGTAGGAACTCGGCTTTAGCCGCTGAGGCAAATTCCGTACAGGC
Organism: uncultured Acidobacteriaceae bacterium; assembly: GCA_963789245.1. Taxonomy (GTDB): domain Bacteria; phylum Acidobacteriota; class Terriglobia; order Terriglobales; family Acidobacteriaceae; genus Bog-257. Next base: position 103,807 of record CAWBKE010000007.1, read on the forward strand.
TTACCTCAGGGACTAAAGCCGGGATTCATTCATCGGCGCCTGATGCACGCCTGAACAGGGGCTGAAAAAGTCCGCAAACGGCCAGGTGTGCCGTCGGCTGAAGCCGACTCACAGTCGAAAAAAAAGAACTTAGACGCCAGCCTGAAGGCTGGCTCTACCCGAAAGTCCCGAAATCGCGACTTTTTCAGCGGCCTGTGAAGGCGTGCTCCACTCGAGGACACACCAACTACAAATCTGCTCTAGGCTTTCGCTTTCACGATCCGCATGCCGTAGAACGACCGGTACACGAACACAAACGATACTGCGAAGAACAACAGTGCCAGCACGTGGCTGAAAGCCTCGCCCTTGCTCGCGGTCAAACTAACAGCCAGTTCTACGGCCAGCAGTCCAAACAGCGTGGTGAACTTGATGATCGGGTTCATGGCGACTGAGGACGTGTCCTTGAAAGGATCGCCCACGGTGTCGCCGACAACCGTCGCATCGTGCAGCGCGGTGCCTTTCTGCTTCAACTCGACCTCGACGATCTTCTTGGCATTGTCCCAGGCGCCACCTGCATTGGCCATGAACATCGCCTGATACAGGCCGGAGATGGCGATCGCGATCAGGTAGCCGATGAAGAAGAACGGCTCGACGAAGGCGAATGCCAGGGTAACGAAGAAGACCGCCAGGAAGATGTTGAACATGCCCTTCTGCGCATACTTCGTGCAGATTTCGACGACCTTCTTGCTGTCCTCAACCGAGGCTTTCTCCACGCCTTCCAACTTGATGTTGGCCTTGATGAACTCCACCGCGCGGTAAGCGCCAGTTGTGACCGCCTGCATGGAAGCGCCGGTAAACCAGTAGATGATGGCGCCGCCGCTGATCAAGCCGAGCACGAAAGGAGCGTGCAGCAACGACAGGTTGCCGACGTTCTCCGTCAGTCCGTGAGTAAGCGCCATGATGATGGAGAAGATCATGGTGGTGGCACCGACGACGGCCGTGCCGATCAGCACCGGTTTAGCCGTAGCTTTGAAGGTGTTGCCCGCGCCATCGTTTTCTTCCAACATGTGCTTGGCGCGCTCGAAGTTGACGTCGATGTTGTAATCGCGCTTCAACTCGCTCTCGATATTCGGCACCTGCTCAATCAGCGACAGCTCATACACCGATTGTGCATTGTCGGTCACCGGGCCATAGGAGTCGACGGCGATGGTGACCGGGCCCATGCCCAGAAATCCAAACGCCACCAGACCGAAGGCGAAGACCGCCGGCGCCAGCATCATCTCGCCGAGCCCATAGGTACTGACGTAGTAACCGATACTCATCAGCAGGACCATGGTGAATCCCAGGTAGTAGCAGGAGAAATTGCCTGCAACCAGGCCTGACAGGATGTCGAGCGATGCGCCGCCTTCTTCCGCCGAGGTCACCACCTCTTTCACGTGGCCGGAGTTGGTAGAGGTGAATACCTTGACCAGCTCAGGGATGATGGCACCCGCCAGGGTTCCGCAGGAGATGATGGTGGCCAGCTTCCACCACTGCGTGCTGTCGCCACCGAGCACGGGGATGATGACAGCCGAGACAACATACGTCAGCACGATGGAGATGATTGAGGTGAGCCACACCAGCGAAGTGAGCGGGCTTTCGTAGTTCATATCGGTGGCATTGCCGTAGCGCGCCTTGGCCACCGCTTCGTTCAGGAAGTACGCAACCGTGCTGGAGACCAGCATCATGATGCGCATGACGAAGATCCACACCAGCAATTGCACCTGTACCGTAGGATTGCGAACGCCCAGCAGAATGAAGGCGATGAGCGCCACTCCAGTGACGCCGTAGGTCTCGAATCCGTCGGCGCTGGGGCCAACCGAGTCGCCGGCGTTGTCGCCGGTGCAGTCGGCAATGACGCCGGGGTTGCGCGCGTCGTCTTCCTTGATCTTGAAGACGATCTTCATCAGGTCGGAGCCGATGTCAGCGATCTTGGTGAAGATGCCGCCGGCAATACGCAGCGCAGCCGCGCCCAGCGACTCGCCAATGGCGAAGCCGATGAAGCACTGCCCGGCGTAATCAGCGGGTACGAACAGCAGAATGCAAAGCATGATGAGCAGCTCGACGGAGATCAGCATCATGCCGATGCTCATGCCGGCTCGCAGCGGAATGGAATAAAGCGGATAAGGCTTGCCGCCCAATCCGGCAAATGCAGTACGGGAATTGGCGAATGTGTTCACCCGGATGCCGAACCACGCCACACCGTAGCTGCCCAGGATTCCCAGGACGCTGAACGCCAGAATGATGATGACGCGCACAGCTTCAAAATGCAGCAGCAGACCGAAATACAGCAGGATGACAATAGCGATGAACGCCCACAGGATCGCCAGAAACTTGCCCTGCGTGACCAGGTAGGTCTTGCAGGTCTCATAGATCAGCTCCGAGATTTCGCGCATGGAGCGGTGAACAGCCAGGTTCTTCAGTTGTATGTAAATCGCCAGCCCGAATAGCAGACCGAAAGCACAGAAGAGCAGTCCGATCAGCAGCAGGTTATGGCCCGTCATGCCCAGAAAACTGACCGAGGAGAGATCGGGGAGTTGAAGGTTGGCTTCGCCGGCGGCCTCGTTCGGCTGGGCGAAAGCGGTGGAAGCGTGCAACATCAGAATTGTGAACGCGGGAATGACGAATTTGGCCGGATTGCTGCGGGCTGCCGACGACAGCCGCCGCAATGCAGCGAGCCAGGTACGCATATGATTCCTCCGATGAGCCAGCCGCTTGCAGGCGGACAGCGCCCATGAAATGAAGTTACGGTTCAATCTGCCGCGACGGTTCGCGAACAGCGTTTCCTAAGATCGTTGACCACCCAGCCGGCGGGGCGCACACAGACCGATCGTCCACAAGTCCCACTTCGACTTCCTGGGCAATCGGGGCCCCCGACAAGTCCCGACTTTTGGACTTGCTGGGGCTGATGGACCTGCTGGAATCCCGGAAACGCGCTTCCACTTCAAGACAGAAGTGTTGAGGCTTGGCCGCGTCGGGAGCAACTGCACCGTTTTATGCGCAACTTGGAGCGCACCCCAAGCGGAACACAAAGGCGAGTTTTTATAACATTTTCAGAGAGCCGGGGTCAATGACATGAAACGGGTAGGGATTCCAAACGGATTCGGGTGCCGGCGTGAAGACAAACGCCCGCTATCCCATCCTTGTCCGCTGCTTCCGCGGACAGGATGGGAGCAAGCGCAGCATCGACTGCCGCGACCAACTACTTCGGATTGGGCATGTTCGACCCGCCCGGGCAGTAGGTCACCACGTACCAACGGCCCGAACTCACCGGACAACCTACCTGCTTGTCGTCAGTGGGATGCTGATAGGCATCTGGACAGCTGGCTGCGAAGCACTTTCCGCCCTTCACCTGCGTGCCTTTCGTCGTAAAGGAACAGTTCTGATTGGTTGTCCATTCAATGGGAACGTTGTAAAAAATGACGGCCGCTTTGTCCACGCAATCGTCGGGTCCGCCCTTGGGACAGAGATTCGGAGGCGAGTGCGGACCCGAGCCATAGTTGGTGCTCAGGTTGACGAAGTCGTTGCCTCCCGCGTTGGGCGTGAACTCGAAGTGGGTGCCGAAGGTCCCGTCCTGAGTCATTTTGGGGCCGCAACACGTTCCCTGAGCCTCGCAGATACCGCGTCCGCTGAGGCTGGGATTGCAATAAGCGGCGTACTTCGCGTCGTTGCCTTCCCACATCCAGCCTTCTCGCTGCGTCGTCCCCGGAGGTCCGCCGAGATCCGTCCAGCCATCGCAGTTGGGACACTGGTTGCCCGGCAGGTTAGGGTAGGGGATGAAGCGGTTCTGGCCTCCCTGATTGAATGCGGAAATGGGAATCGATTTGTTTCCGCCAGGCGCCAGCGTGCCGATTTGCGGGCCGGTGGAATCAAAGGTCAGGGGGTACTTGCAGGAGTTCACAAACTTGACCTGGCCGGCGGTTTGGCCGGCGCACGTGAAAGAAAGGGAAAGAACAACCAGGCCCACTACCAGGAGCGCGATCGCAATTCTCGCACCTGGAACGCGGTACTGCAGACCAGCGGCTTTGTGCATAAGCTCCTTTCGTATTCAGCAGTTTTCTTCCGCATTGCTGAAGCAACGGAATTGTAGTGCGGGCACGGGCTTTTGCCAAAACCAAAGCGGAGGAAGCTTGGTGCCGTCGCCGCCGTGCATAGCAATCGATTCAATGCCGTAACTCTCCAATCGCCTGCAAGGATTGCAGTTAGCTGGTGCCAACTTTCCGAAAGCCGCGGGAACTGCGATACTGGATTACTAAACTGCGAGTTTTCTCCTCTCCTGTTGCTAGCGACGAAAAGCAGGTCCCTCCGCTCCGGCTGAAGCCGTCGGTCGGGACGACACATTTACCAGGGAGTTTCGAACGCTCGCGCTGGGTGCCAATGAGTGACTACTTAAAAGCCGTGCAGGAACGCGTCGTTATCTTTGACGGCGCAATGGGAACGAACATCCAGCTCCGCAACCCCAACATGGACGATTTTCGGGGTAAGGAGGGGTACAACGACATCCTGGTGTTCAGCCGACCCGACATTATCAAGGACATCCACGCTGCTTTCTTCGATGTCGGTTGCGACGTAGTTGAAACGAATACGTTCAACTCCAGCCCGATGGACATGGCCGAGTATGACATGCTCGCCCTGGTGCGCGAGATCAACGTGGCTGCGGCCAAACTCGCCCGTGAAGTGGCGAGCAGTTATTCCAGCAAGGGCCACAAGCGCTTCGTCGCTGGATCGATGGGCCCGACGAGAAAGCTGCCTTCGCTCGGCCACATCAGTTTTGACGAAATGGCTGCTGGCTATACCGAGCAGGCCATCGGATTGATCGAGGGCGGCGTCGACGTTCTGCTGCTCGAGACCTGCCAGGACATCCTGCAAGCGAAAGCCGGACTGGTCGGCATCTTCGACGCGTTGAAGAAGACCGGCAAGAGCGTTCCCGTGCAGGTACAAGTCACGATTGACGTCGGCGGCACCATGCTCTTGGGAACGGAGATCGGAGCAGCGCTCACCACGCTGGAGATGTTCGACGCTGCGGTTATTGGCATGAACTGCGCTACCGGCCCTAAGGAGATGAACGATGCGGTGCGTTATCTGGGGCTGAATTCACCGAAGCCTATATCGGTATTGCCGAACGCCGGTCTGCCGCAAAACGTTGGCGGTCATGCGGTCTATAAGCTCGAACCGCAGGAACTCGCAGACTATCACAAGCAGTTCATCACCGAATATGGTGTGCGCGTCGTCGGAGGTTGCTGTGGTACGCGGCCCGAACATCTGAAAGCCGTCGTTGATACCTGCGCCAACCTTGAGCCGCTGAAGCGCGATGTGAAGCCCGTCGCCGCCGCTGCCAGCGCGTATTCCATGGTGCCGCTCGATCTCGATCCCAAGCCGCTGGTTGTGGCCGAGGAGATGAATACCACCACGCGCGTCGAACACTTCAAGAACATGGTGCGCGCGCAGGACTATGACGGCATCCTCACGCTCGCCAAGAAGCTGGTGAACGAAGGCTCGCACATGCTCGACTTGTGCTGCGCCATCGTGGGCGAGGACGAGAAAGCCTACATCAGCAACATCCTGGAAAAGATTGCCACGCGCGTGCCTGCGCCCATCACCGTCGACTCGACCGAAGCCGACGTGATCGAAGAAGCGCTGAAGCGCATTCCCGGCAAGGCCATCATCAACTCCATCAATTTGGAGGATGGCGAGAAGCGCACCGCGAAGGTGTTGCCGATGGCGAAACGCTACGGCGCAGCGGTGATCGCGCTGACCATCGACGAGGACGGCATGGCGCTGACCTGGCAGAAGAAGCTGGCTATCGCCAAGCGCATCTTCGATCTGGCGGTGAACAAGTACGGCATTCGGCCGTGCGATCTGATCTTCGACGCGCTCACACTACCGATCTCCACCGGCCAGGAGGACTACCGTACCGCCGGCATCGAGACGCTGAAAGCGGTGAAGGCGATCAAGACTGAGCTGCCCGAGGTGAAGACGATCCTTGGCGTCAGCAATATTTCGTTTGGATTGAATGTTTACTCGCGGCGGATTCTGAACAGCGTCTTCATGCACGAGGCGGTCGATCACGGTCTCGACATGGCCATCGTGAACTACAGCAAGATTTATCCGCTGTACAAAATTCCGGAAGCGGAAGTTGATCTGGCGCGCAAGCTGATTTTCTACGATCAGTCGAATGGCGATCCGTTGCAGGTTTACATGGCGCACTTCGCCGGGACCAAAGGCAAAGAAGAGCAGACGACGGCGCATGTCGACACGCTGTCGGTGGAAGACAAGCTGAAATGGGCGATCATCAACGGCGAAAAGAGCGTTGGCGATGGCGCGAACAAGAAGTCACTGCACGAGATCCTGGAAGAAGCGCTGATCAACTACACGCCGCTCGACCTGATCAACAATATCCTGCTCGACGGCATGAGGACGGTCGGCGACCTGTTCGGCGCGCGCAAGATGCAGTTGCCTTCGGTGCTCGACTCGGCTGGGGTAATGAAGGCCGCTGTCGCCTATCTTGAGCCCAAGATGGAGAAGAAAGAGGGCAGCCAGAAGGGGACAATTGTTCTGGCGACGGTCAAGGGCGACGTCCACGACATCGGCAAGAACCTGGTGGACATCATCCTCACCAACAACGGCTATCGTGTGGTGAACCTTGGGATCAAGCAGCCGTCGGATGTGATCATCAACGCGGCGCTCGCGGAAAAGGCCGATGCCATCGGGCTCAGCGGCCTGCTAGTGAAGTCGACGCTGGAGATGAAGTACGTGGTGCAGGACCTGCATCATCAGAAGCTGGAATTTCCCGTGATCTGCGGCGGGGCGGCGCTGACGCGCAAGTACGTGGAAGACGACCTGCGCCGCGAATATAACGGCGGCATTTTCTACGCGGACGACGCCTTCGCCGGATTGCACCTGATGGAAGATCTGTCTTCGCCGAATGGCGCTCGCGAGAAGCGCATCGAGGAAGGCAAAGTGGTGAAGGAGTTCGCGAGGGCTGCGGTCGCCGGCGCTGGAAATGGCGGAGGAGCAATCGCGCCCAACATCGAGATCGCGCCGGCCCCGAACATCCCGCAGCCGCCGTTCTGGGGCGTGCGCGTGCTGAAGCCAGGGGACTTCGATCTGCGAGAAATCTTCCAGTACATCAACGAGACGGCGCTGTTCAAGAACCAGTGGCAGCTGAAGACCGCGTCGCAGGAAGATTACGGGCGGCTGGTGGAAACGAAATATCGGCCAATCCTCAAGGACCTGGAAGAGGAAGTGATCGCGGCGGGATGGTTCGAGCCGAAGGTTGTCTACGGTTATTTTGGAGCGCAGGGCGACGGTAACGACGTGGTCGTCTACGAGCTGCCCCAAGGGTGGAAACAGGGTGACGCGATTCCGGCTGAGGCGTTGCGCTTCACCTTTCCGCGACAGCGCGAAGGCCGTGGCCTGTGCCTCTCCGATTTCTTTTTGCCGAAGAGCAGCGGGAAGATGGATGTTCTTGGGATGTCGTGCGTGACCATTGGCGACCAAGCTTCGCACGAGACGCAGAAGCTGTTCGAAGGCGGCGAGTACACCAAGTATCTCTACCTGCACGGGCTGAGTGTGGAGTCGGCCGAGGCGCTGGCTGAGTTGTCGCACAAGATGATTCGTCAAGAGCTCGGAATTGCCGGCGAGGACTCGCCGCACATCCGCGATTTATTCCATCAGAAGTATCGCGGCTCGCGATATTCGTTCGGCTATCCGGCGTGTCCCAACCTGGAAGACCAGACCAAGCTGTTCGCGCTGCTGCATCCTGACGAGACCATTGGGGTGAAGCTGACCACGGGCTTCCTGCTGGAGCCGGAGCAGAGCACCTCGGCCATCATCGCGCATCATCCCGCCGCGAAGTACTTCGTGGCGTAGATTCAGACGGGGCCACCAATCAATGCCGTTTGAAATACTGTACTGCCCGCTCGTGGGCTTCGGCCTTGTCGCGCGTGTCGAAGGTGCCGAGGTTGCGGCGCTTGCCGGTCTTAGGATCCTTCTTGCGCGAGTAGAGACGGTATTCTCCGGACGGTAGTTTGCGAATCATGTTGGACCTCACTAGTGTTTGGATGCAGGAAGACTCACGCAAGGAGGTCTTCGCGGTCGGAAGAGGTCACAGCGGCGCTTGTTCCAGGGCCACGATGAACTGAATTCCATGCACCGTTTTTCCTTGCAAGCGATGGTCGTTCGTAACAAAAAGGTCGGAACTGCCAGCCCCGGCACAGGCCAATTGAATCGCGTCCGGCGGCCGCAATGTTCTGTCCTGCCGCAGAGATGCATAGATCCTTGCAGCCTTGAGATCGAAGGGCAATATAAGCGACGTCGCTGCAATTGCTTGCTCGTATCGGGTGCAGAGTTGCGCATCTTCATGCTCGGTTGGTTTGACCAGGACCTCGCCGACGGTGAATGTCGATGTGAGCAACTGATCGCCTCTTGCAAGCATTTTGGAGCGCAAGGCTGCGGCTCTTCTGGAGAACTCGCCGTAATCTTCAAAGAGATAAATGTAGATGTTCGTGTCCCAGAAGATGCGGCTCATTCCCATCCCTCGCGCAGACGCCGCACGTATTCATCAGCGTGCTCGCTGGCCCAGAGCCGTCGGCCTGAGCCGCGCAATTGCAGCAATGGATCCTGGTGGGTGGATTCCCGGACTGCCTTGGTGGACCACTCTCGATACCAATCCAGGAGTTTGCAAAACCGCAGCGGCATATTCTCCGGAGAGGGCGTGATTTTTCCGCCTTCCCTTGCAGGATGATAAATGTCGCCGTGGCGGAACAAGCGCCGTCGCCCTGAGGAGGTTTCGAAGAGCATTCGATAACGGCCCGGATTTGGCGCCCGGTTCGCAACACAGTGCTGGATGACGTGAACATAAACGCCGGGTCGCAAAGGGCCGGTCAGCTTCTCGCGTTGGGCACGCTCCATGATCTCCTCGATGGTGAAATCGGACCTGTCCGGATGCTCCTTTTGCAGCAGCGCAGCAATAATCCAGACTTCGTCAGCCACCTTCAAATCCACCGGGGATGTCACTGCGCCCATACAATTCCTCCGCAGCCTTGATGATAATTCAATATTACAATGTAATTACGAAATATCAATGAAAAAGATGAAACCCAATTCCTGAACGAGCAAAGGAAAAGGGAGCGTTTCCGCTCCCCTGCTTTATTTCCGGGGCTGAAGCCCCGTGGTTTTTATATGGTTCCTTGCGGCACGACTGAAGTCGTGCCCTGTTACAAAGCACCCCAAAGGCGTCTTTTGCAGCGGCCTGTGAAGTCGCACCCTGATACAAGGCATCCCAAAGGCGTCTTTTGCAGCGGCCTGTAAAGTCGTGCTCTGATACAACCCCGTCTAGCTGCTATAGAGCAGCACGCCTTCGGTCTTCTCTTCGCCGACAGGGCGATAGAAGAGCTGGTCTTTGTCGAGGTAGACCTCGATGAAGGCTGGACGCTGCTGGAAGGTGCCTTGGATGAGCGCCTCCGACAGCGGGTCCTCGATGTACTTCTGCAACGCGCGCCGCAGCGGACGAGCGCCATAGGTGCGATCGACGACTGTCTTGTCGAGGATCCATTTGCGCGCTTCTTCGGTCACCGTGACCGTGATGGAGCGTTGCGCCAGATTGGTATTCAGATGTTGCACCATCAATTCCACGATCTGGATGAGGTCGGCCTCAGTCAGCGCGTTGAAGATAATGACCTCGTCGAGGCGGTTGAGGAACTCGGGATTGAAGGTGCGCTTCACTTCGTTGCGCACCATGTCCTCGACCTTGGTAGAGGTATTCTCGTCCAGTTCGGACTGGAAGCCCAGGCCGGTGCGCTTTTGCAGGTGCCGCGCGCCGATGTTCGAGGTCATGATGATGATGGCGTTCTTGAAGTCCACCGTGTTTCCCAGGCCATCGGTGAGCTGACCGTCCTCAAATACCTGCAACAGGATGTTGAACAGATCAGGGTGGGCTTTCTCTACTTCGTCGAGCAATACGACGGAGTAGGGCGCGCGCTTGACGCGCTCGGTGAGCTGTCCACCCTCTTCATAGCCAACGTATCCCGGAGGCGAGCCGATCAGTTTCGAGACCGAGTGCTTCTCCATGAACTCCGACATGTCGAAGCGGACCAGCGATTTCTCGCTGCCGAACATGAACTGCGCCAGGGTGCGCGCGACTTCGGTTTTGCCGACGCCGGTGGGTCCGAGGAAAAGGAACGAGCCGATTGGCCGGTTGGGACTCTTCAGGCCAGCACGCGAGCGGCGAATCGCACGCGCCAGGGCCGAGATGGCGCGTTCCTGCGAGATCACACGGCGGTGCAGCTCTTCTTCGATGCGCAGCAGCTTTTGGCTCTCTTCTTCCTTGATTGACGCGATGGGAACGCCGGTCCAGCGCGAGACCACGTCTTCGATGTCTTCGCGGCCGACGACGCCAGTCGAGGACTCATCGAGATGATACTTTTCACGCAGAGTGCGCAGGTTCTCGCGCTCTTTGCGCTCCTCGTCGGAGTAGAAGCGGGCCTTTTCGAACTCGTGGTTCGCGATGGCGTTTTCCATGCGATGCACGATGAACTTGATCCGCTTCTGCACCTCGGTGATGTCCTCGGGCAGGGAAGTCTGGCGAAGCTTTACGCGGGCGCCGGCTTCGTCAACCAGATCGATGGCTTTGTCGGGCAGAAAGCGATCAGGCAAGTAGCGATTCGAGTGCGAAACGGAGAAAGTGATGGCGTCGTCGGTGTAGGTGACGGCATGAAACTTCTCGTAGCGCTCCTTGATGCCGAACAGGATCTTGACCGCATCGGCTTCGTTGGGTGGAGGAACTTTCACCGCCTGGAAGCGGCGCTCCAGCGAGCGGTCTTTCTCAATCGACTTGCGGTATTCGCCCGGGGTGGTAGCGCCAATGCACTGGATTTCGCCGCGCGATAGCGCCGGCTTCAGGATGTTGGCGGCATCGAGCGAGCCCTCGGCCGATCCTGCACCGACCAGGGTGTGAAGCTCGTCAATGAAGATGATGGAATTTTGCGATTCCATCAGTTCTTTCATGATGGTCTTCAGGCGCTCTTCGAACTGGCCGCGATACTTGGTGCCGGCAACGATGAGGGAAAGATCGAGCGCAAGGATGCGCTTGTCAGCAAGGAATGACGGGACTTCACCGTCGGCGATGCGTTGGGCCAGACCTTCGACGATGGCAGTCTTACCAACGCCAGGCTCGCCGATCAAAACCGGATTGTTCTTGGTGCGGCGGCACAGGATCTGGACGACGCGCTCGAGCTCGCCGTCGCGGCCGACCAGGGGATCGAGTTGGCCGTCCATCGCGGCCTGGGTTAGATCGCGAGAGAACTCAGACAGCAGCGACGACTCGCGCGAACGCTGCGAGGGCTGCGCCTTCTCCTGCGAAGTGCGGGCCAACTCCTCGCGAATCGAAGAAAGCCGCAATCCGCGCTCGTGCAGAATTTCAGCCGCAAAGCATTTCTCTTCGCGCAAGAGTCCCAACAGCAGGTGCTCGGTACCGATGTGCTTGTGCGACAGGCGCTCGGCTTCCTCCGCGGCGTAGGCCAGCACACGCTTGCACTCGTTGCTGAGGGGCAGGTCCACGGAAGTGGAGACCTTTTCCCGAATGGTAGTGTGGCCCTCGATCTGTTTCCGGATCGACTCAACTGAAGCATGAGACCGAAGGAACCGATTGGTTAGCGCTTTGTCCTCGCGCAGAAGACCAAGCAGCAGGTGCTCCGTTTCAATGTACGGAGAACCAAACTGACTGGCTTCATAACGTGCGAAGAAGATTACGCGCCGGGCCTTTTCCGTGTACCGTTCAAACATGGAACCCTCTCCAAGAGCGCGACCGGAATTGTTTCTCCTGCCGAGCTCCGTTACCTGACTCGTCGTGGCCGCCGGTCCCGGGATGAAGCTGCTGGGACCGAAATTCAAACAAACCGTGCCGCCCCTAAAGGGGCTCTAATCGATAATCCAGCTTACCCAGCGCTTCCGCGCTGGGCTACTATCGTTCCGCCCTGCGGGCTGGATCTACCGCGATTCAACATCCTGCCGACTACCAATTCGCGGTGCCTTTCACACAGCTACGATTAAGACCACTACTACTACAAACCCAAATCCTTCCCCAACGTTGCCGTCACGCCGACAACGATTGCGGAGACACTTCGACTACGCGACCCTGCTGCAAACGCAGAACGCGGTCGCACTGACGCGCAAACCCAAGATTGTGAGTAACGATGAGCGAGGTCAGACGATAGTCGCGATGTAGCCTGGCGATCAAATTAAAAACCGTTTCCGCTGTCCGGTTGTCGAGGTCACCTGTAGGCTCGTCCGCCATCAGGACCCTGGGCCTGGTGATCAGCGCGCGGGCCAGCGCTACCCGCTGCTGCTCGCCACCAGACAACTCGCCGGACCGATGACTGGCACGGTCCCCTAAACTAACCTCCTGCAACCATTGCAGGGCTTGCTGTTCCGCCTCGCGCTTGCTGGTGCCCCGCATTAATAAGGGCATGGCCACATTTTCCAGCGCGGTAAATTCGGGCAGCAAGTAATGAAACTGCCAGACGAATCCAAGCTCCCGCCCACGGAATTCTGCTGCATCGTCCTCGGAGAGTGACCCCAACTGAACTTGGGCGAAGTATACGTCACCTTCGGAAGCACGATCAAGCGCTCCGAGGATGTGTAGTAAGGTACTTTTCCCGGTACCCGACTCGCCAACGATGGCCAGCATCTCCCCGGTTTGCACCTGCAACGACAAGTTCTCAAAGAGCACTAAATCCGAATTGCCGGAGCGGAAAACCTTCTTGAGATTCTCCGCACGCAATAACCCGTCTTGAACAGTTTGATGCAGCGGCGCTCCGTAGCGACACAAATTCCGGCCGAGCCGTTGGAACCATGCCCATTCTGGGACTAAGGGCCCAACGATCAACCTACTAAGAATTAGATCATGTATGGAGCGGGAAGTCAGCGACTTTACGACGGACGGACAGGGAAAAATGTGGTGGGTTCAATTCTCGGCGACGTGAAGTGGCAGACGAGGAGGGATCTTTGGTCGGGAATGTTCTCAGGAGCCTCTGAACGCTGTTCCATGCCAGTGTTCGAACAGCGGGTCCATCGACTGCGCGTCGGCCCGGCCCGCAAAATTCGCGGGCCGGAAATAGGAGGCCGACACTCCGCTCAGGATGACACTTCCCATCCTTAACAGTCCCCGATGTTGGCGCGGGACTGCTTTTTCCTACCAGATGCGCACGCGGTCGGCGGGCGCGAGGTACAACGTCTGACCCGGTTGAACATCAAAGGCCGCGTACCAGGCGTCGATGTTGCGAACGGTGTCGGCACGGAACTGCGCCGGCGAGTGCGGATCGACCATCACCTGCTGGCGCAGCGCGGCATCGCGTGCCTTCAAGGCATAGTCCTGGCCGAAGGCGATGAAGAACTGCTGATCGCCGGAGAATCCGTCCTGCATGGGAGCGGTCTTGCCGGCGAGCGAGGCGTGATAGCCGTCAAGAGAGGCTGCCAAGCCGGAGACGTCGGCGATGTTTTCCGCCAGCGTCTGCTTGCCATTCACATGCATATCGGGAAACGGCATGTAGGTATCGTACTGAGCGGCAAGCTTCGCGGTGGCTGCCTCAAAGTGCGCGAGATCGGCGGGCGTCCACCAGTTGCGTACCTGACCTTTGGCGTCGAAGGCGCTGCCTTCGGTATCGAAGGTGTGGCTGACCTCATGGCCGATGACCGCGCCAATCGCGCCATAATTCGCCGCAGCCGGTGCTTTGGGATCGAAGAATGGAGGCTGGAGAATCGCAGCAGGGAAGTTGAGGGCATTCTGCAACGGGAGATTCACGGCGTTGACGGTCTGCGGCGTCATCGACCATTCGTGGCGATCGACCGGCTTACCCAGTCGCGCTACCTGACGGTCGTATCGGAACAAGTCGCCGCGCCAGACATTGCCAAAAATGTCGTCAGCTTTCACTTCGTAAGCCGAATAGTCAATCCACGTTTCCGGGTAACCAATGCCGACGTACAACGCGTCGAGCTTGGTTTGAGCTTCGGCCTTGGTCTTCGGGTCCATCCAGGAAAGCGCCGCGATGCGTTTGTGATAGACAGCGATGATATTGGCGACCATGGCTTGCGCCTGGGCTTTGGCTTCCGGAGGGAAATAACGCTGGGCGTAGAGCTGTCCGACATCATCACCGAGATAGTGATTGACGACAACCACGCCGCGCTGCCACCGCGGACGCTGTTGCGACGTTCCCTGGAGCACTCCGCTAAAGAAAGCATAGCGCTCGTCGGACAGAGGTTTGGATAGATAGGGCGCTGACTCTTCGATGGTGTGGTACGCGAGCCAGTCCTTCCAGGCTTCCAGCGGAGTGGATTCCACCAGCGCGGATTCGCCGGCGAAAGCGGTCGGCTGCCAGACGATGAAGCTTGATACCTTGCTCAATCCCGCGCCGCGGAAGTACTCGGCCCAATCGAGACCGGGAGCTTTGCTGTTGAAATCGGCTTGCGTCCAGGTGTTGTTGGCCTTATGGATGTCGTCGTTGTCAGACAGGCTGAGATGCTTTTCCGCGATGGCATGTTCCAAAACGACGATGCGGTCAGCACGAGCGTCAGTGTCAGTAAATCCAGCGAGCTTGAGCATCGCCGAGACGTGGGCCTGATACTTGGTGCGAACGTCCTTCATGTGCTCGTTATCGGAGAGGTAGTATTCGCGGTCGGGAAGCTGCACTCCGCCCTGAAGCAGATAGGGAGCGTAATGATCGGAATCGTTGAAGCCGGGAGCGACCCACAATCCAAACAAGTGCGGAGTGTGGAAGTTGGTGTTGTTCAGGGCGTCGACATCGGCGCGCAAGGTTTGGCCAAGCGCGAAGGCGAGCTCTTTCTTGTTGCTGATGGCGGCAATGGCCTTGAGGTGCGGTTCGAGCGGCGACAGGCCTTTGGCGTCGATGGCCGCCTCGTCCATATAGGAGTTATAGAGATCGGCGATCTTGCGCTGGCTGGAGCCGGCGGCGGCGTTGCTCTTGGAGGTCCCTTCGATCAACGCTGCGGTGCGCTTGTCGCTCAAGTCGGCGAGCTTGTTGAAGACGCCAAAGCGGGAGCGGTCGGGCGGAAGCTCGGTGCGCTTGATCCAGTCGCCATTGCAGTAGAGATACCAGTTGTCGCCGGGCTTCTGCGAGCGGTCCATGTTGGAAACATTGATGCCGTGAGTTTCCTGTTTAGGAGCGTCCTGGGCTTGAGCTGGAAGCATCGTGAGAGCGAAAGCACCAAGGGCAGCAAACTTCAGAAGTGAATATAGGGACTGAGATAGAAATGTCATGATTGGCTCCAAAGGCAGGTACAAAGCGCGCGCATAATGGGACGAAACGAGCAAAGAAAAAGGGTAACACGGCGAAGGACGGGATGCAGTGAGGGGTGGGATGAAATGCAGGCAAGCTACACCGGAACTAGTAGTAACTCCGGGAAGGCGGTGGGATACAGCTTTCTATCAAAGGTGAGCAGGCGATACCCAAAACGAACGGCATGCGCGCCAATTAGGAAGTCCGCTAGTATGCGTCGTGGCGCCGGCTCACCGGACCTTCTACGACGCATGGTGTAGGCTTGAAAGGCCGCTCCTGCCATTCGCCAAACCCTCTCGTCCAGGACCCAGTCGATTCTGATACCGGTCTCGCGGAAGAAGTCCTCCAGCCGGTTCATGTCTCTTTCCGGCGCCGCCATGAGTTCTGCGAACACGGGGGCGGCAATGACAAGCCGGCTCCTGTCAGCAGTCCTTTCCAGCATTGACTCCGCCAGGGTGTTGAAGGCGCCGTCGGTTTGCCAGAGCGCGATGATCACATTCGTATCAATCGCTGTCGTCATGCCCGCGCATCTCTCGAAGCCATTTGAGAACTCCTTCCCTGCCGGAAGGAATTCCGGGAGTGCCAATTCCGCGATATTTAGCGAACGGACTTTGCGCTCGCACCGGACGCACTCGCATGCTCTTTTCGTCGCCCTCAAAAAGGACCCGATCACCAGCTTCGACCCCCAGCGCGCGGCGGACCTCTAAGGGGAGCGTGACCTGCCCCTTACTGGTGATCTTCGCTTGCTTCTGGACTGTGCTTTTCATATTCCTTACTTTACACCAGTGCTCCTTACCACGGCAAGTCCTACGTCCGCCGTCGTTGCGAATTGGCAGCGGCTATTCGTATCTTAGCGCCTCGGCGGGGAGCACGCTGGCGGCGGACCATGATGGATACAGCGTTGCAATGAAGGAGACACCGATGGCGACGAGGGCCACGAGCAGGCCGTCCATCGGACGCGGCGCGAAGGGAACGTAGTCGATGGAGTAGACCTCGGCGGAGAGTGAGAACAGATGGTAGTGCCCGCCGGTCCAGGAGAGCGCGAAGCCGGCAATCAGGCCCAGCGCCGTCCCGATTACGCCGATGAGGATTCCCTGATACATGAAGATGCGACGGATTTGCCGGCGCTTGGCGCCCATCGAGACCAGCACGGCGATGTCGCGCGTCTTCTCCATCACCATCATGATGAGGGAGATGAGGATGTTGAGCGCGGCCACAAAGACGATGAGGCCGATGGTGATGAAGGTGACGACGCGCTCCAGGCGCAGCGCGTGGAAGATGGCCCGGTTCTGCTCCATCCAGTTGGTTGACATGAAGCCTTTGCCGGCGACGTCTTCGAGTTGCCGGCCGATCTCGCCGGCCTTGTAGATGTCGTCAACCTTGAACTCGAGCACCGAGACCACGTCGCTGAGATCGAAGAGACGCTGCGCGTCGGAAAGACGAATGAAGGCCCAAGTGTTGTCGTAGTCGAAGAAGCCGGAAGCGAAGACGCCGGCGACCTTGAAGCGCTTGTACTTGGGAACGATGCCGAAGGGCGTGAGTTCGCCTTGCGGGCTGGTGACGGTGACGATTGAGCCTACCGATGCGCCAAGTTCATCAGCCAGATCCTTGCCGAGGACAATGGGCGGCAAAGTGGATTGAGAGGCTGCGGACCCGGCCGTCTGGTCGTCAGCGGCTGGCGGCAAGAGAGAGCTTTCGTCCAGAGCTTCGGCTGAGCCTTGCTTTATGGTGTCGAGGATCGTGCTGACCTTGCGCTCGTCCTGCGGAATGATGCCCTTCAAGATGCCGCCCTGGGCGCGAGCGCCGCGCGAGATCAGGACCTGCTCGTAGATGGCGGGAGCTCCGGCGACGACGTGCGGTTGTTTTTCCAGGCGCGCGAGGAGTTGCTCCCAATTGCGGATGCCGTCGCTCTGGATGCGCAGCAGATTGATGTGCGAGGTCGAGCCCAGCAGGCGGTCTTGCAGGTCCTGGCGAAAGCCGTTGTTGATGGCCAGCGCGATGATGAGCGAAGCCACGCCCGCAGCCACTCCGATGATGGAGATGACCGTGATGACGCCGATGACAGCTTGTCGGCGTTTGGCCCGGAGATAACGCGCGGCTATGAAGAGTTCGAATTGCATGCGGAAAAGCTTTTCACCACGGAGACACAGAGAACACGGAGCTAGTTCTTATTGTGATCTGAGCGCCGCTGAGGTAATTTCATCCCATTACGTGGGTCACGACCTTATGAATCCAGCGAAAGTCATTGTACCGAACGCATTGGCGATTAGCGCCTGAGACGTGGAATGACGGCAGGAACAGCGCGGCGGTAGGCGCGATATGGCTCGCCGAAGCGGGCTTCGAGTTCGCGATCTTCAATCCTGATCATCAGCGCGCCGGTGACGATGGCAAAGGCCGCGAGAGCGTACAAGGGAATCAATCCCGTGCCGAGGCACCAGCCTAGGACCTCGCACAGATGGCCGAGGTAGATAGGATGGCGTACGCGCGAGCGAATGCCGGTAGTGATCAGTTGCTGGCGATGGCGGTTTGGTTCCAGTTCGTCGAGGCCGGAGAGCTGCGAATGATGGAAGCCCTTGAGCGCCGCTCCATAGAGCGAGAAGCCCAGTAGAAACAAAATCGCCGCCGCTGCCCACACCAGCCGGTTTGCGTAGAGCTGAGCGAATCGGAATGGCCACATCGAACAAAATGCCACGGCGACAAATCCGCCCCAGATGGGCACCAGAAGGGCGAAACCGCGGCGGCCTCGCGAGCGCCACCGTTCCACAAAAAAATGCACCACCAGCCAGAAGAGAGGGATAGTGCAATAGACGGAACAGATCAGCAGAGCGAAGATGACGATGACGGAATGAAGGGTCATAGCATCAGAAGCAGATCCCTCGTCGGCCTGAAGAGACTGTGTCACGACCGGAAATCATAATTCGCGGTGGAACAAACACTAAGAAATCCGGCTCATTCAGCCGCGAAGCGGCGGCATTTGTGTTAGGCGTGGGCGTAAGCCCGCGCTCCAAGTGGGACAACAAGTGAGCCGCGGAGCGGCGACACCAGGTCGCGACACAGTCTCTGAAGGCCTCCTTGATTTCATAACGACGTTGGCTCGATCCGAGCGAGTACTCTGAAGTAGGAAAAAAACCAGAGGCTCGGGGAAGGAGCCAACGCTATGTTGATTATAGGTTGTGATTTTCACCCCGGCTTTCAGCAGTTAGCGATCTTTGACAAACAAACAGGAGAAATCAGCTATCGACGGCTGCGCACGCCGGAAGAAGCGGGAGCCTTCTTCCGTGGGCTGGAGGAAAAAGCGCTGCTGGGGCTGGAAAGTTGCGGCTTCTCGCAATGGTTCGAGCGGCTGGTGGAGGAAACCGGCCACGAGCTGTGGGTAGGAGACGCGGCGCAGATCCGGGCCTCGGTGGTGCGGCAGCAGAAGACGGACCAGCGCGATGCCGAGCACATGGTGCACTTGCTGGTGGAGAATCGTTTTCCCCGGCTATGGGTGCCGAGTGCGGGGGAGCGCGATGTACGGCAACTGCTCATGCATCGCCATCAGGGGGTGCGGATGCGGACGCAGGTAAAGAACCAGCTGCATGCCATCGCGCTGAACCAGGGCTTGCGCCGGCAGCGCCAGCTCTGGACGGAGGCGGGGCGCGAGCAACTGGAAAAGCTGGTGCTGCCGCCCTACACGGCGCGGCGGCGCGACGAGCTGCTGACGCAGTTAGACCAACTGGACGAGCAGATCGCAGGGCTGGACCCGGGGGTGCGGGCCGAAGCGCAGAAGCGGCCGGAGGCGGTGCGGCTGATGACCCATCCTGGGGTAGGGCCGCAGACGGCCCTGGCCTTCGTGCTGACCCTGGGCGAGGTGCAGCGCTTTGCCCGGGCCAAGCAGGTCAGCAGCTACCTGGGGCTGATTCCGCGTGAGTACAGCTCGGGCGGCAAGCAGCGGCTGGGGCACATCAGCAAGCAGGGCTCGCCGTTTCTGCGCTTTCTGCTAGTGGAGGCGGCGCAGAGCGCGGCGCGCTGGGATCCGGAGTTGAAACGGGTCTATGTGCGGCTGGCGCTGCGGCGCAGTCGGGCGCAGGCCAAGGTGGCCATCGCCCGGCGGCTGGCGACAAGGTTGTACTGGATGCTGCGCAATGGTTGGAACTATGCGCAGCTATCCAGCAGTGGGGCAGGCAAGCCCGAGTCATCACGTGGCGCCAAGTAGAGCGCCGACCGCTTGAATGGGCAGCCTGCCTCCCGTGAACACGGGAGTTCGCAGAGCAATCATGGTCGCCGTAGGTGGCCGAATAGATGGGTGGCGAAGCTGAGCTCGCCGCTAGATTGGAAGACGGGCCTCTGGTGAAGAAAAAACCTTTTCCTCGAGAGCGAACTGGCGCATCTCTTTTGTGCGCCGGCGCCCCCGTCTACCTTGACAAGTCCAACGTCGTTATAGACGTGATGACAACAGGTAAAGGGACATGTGATGGCACACCCGTTCCGCAAGCTCAAGGCATGGCAAAAGCTGCGTTCCTTCAAACGCGGCCGGTGATTACTGCATTGCTGGTGGGGGTTGCGCCGCGCCCAGCGCCGCCAGCTTCTCTTTCGCCAGCGGCCGGGCAAAGGCATTCGGCGGATTGTGCAGGTTGATGGTCAGGACCTTCTGGTAATAATCAATCGCCTGCGCCTTGTCGCCGGACTTCTCGTAGGCTTGCGCCAGCAGACTGAACACGAACGGCTCCTTACCCTCAAACTGCTCGTTCGCCTTCTGCAGGTCGGTGATCGCGGTCTTGTAATCGCCTGCATAGAGCGCGACATATCCGGTGAGGTAGGGGAGGAAACGGCTCTGTTCGGGGCTGTTCATCTTGTCGAGCATCGCCTTCGCGGCTGCCAGATGCTGCTGCGCCTGGGCGGCTTGCCCGCGCCGCGCGGTGATGCGGGCCATCGCGGCCTCCCAGCGAAAGTTCCACAGGTCTTTCTCGGCCTGAGTGATGTTGGGTTTCTTCAGTGCAGTCGATAGTCCCG
Source organism: uncultured Acidobacteriaceae bacterium (assembly GCA_963789245.1). Lineage (GTDB taxonomy): Bacteria > Acidobacteriota > Terriglobia > Terriglobales > Acidobacteriaceae > Bog-257. The sequence continues at coordinate 124,110 of CAWBKE010000007.1, forward strand.
TCTGATACCACTGGGTGGCGTTGTCCAGATCGCCGGATTCAAGATAAATGCGAGCTAGCTCGTTCGCCGTGCCGGCCGCATCGTCGTACTTGCCCCAGTTAGATTGCAGATCAAAGGCGCGCTGTTCGTACTCCGAGGCCTCGGCGGTGTTGTGTTCGAAGGCATAGGAAACGGCCATGACGCGCAGGGACTGAGTGGTCTGGCGCTCGGAGGCAAGTTCGATCGCCTTCGCCAGATGCTGGCGCGCCTCCGCATACTTGCCCTGCAAGTCCAGAGATACGCCCATGTAAAGCTCTGCGTCGTACAGGCGCGGATCGAGTTGCAGCGCCTTCTGGTACATCGCAACCGCCTCGTCCAGTTTGCCGTCGGCGTTGAGCTTCTGGCCTTGCTTCACCAGCGCCATGGCTTCGGTTTTGGGATCGGTCGCCGCGACGGCAGGTTGAGAAGGTGGTTGAGATTGCGCGGTCAGGCACAGGCTTGCAAACAGCAGGACCGACATCACAGGAAAAGCAAAAATTCCGGCCTTCATAACGCCGTCATTATGGCATATTGCTGAATCAGGTTGTCCGCAATCGGGCGAGCGGATACACTGCGCAAGAGCGGACCCTCGCCAATTCCGCAGTTGCGCGATCCTAAGAAAGATTCGCGGCAGGGAGGTCTGTGCGATGATGTTGTTGCAGTCAAGGCAACGCATCAATGTTGGGTGTCACCGCTGCTACCGCAATTTTTCGCAGGAGACCATTATGAAAGAAACGCTTTTACGCCGGGCATTCCTTAAGACGGGGGCTTGTGGCGCTGCCGCCGCGGCCACTCAAACCTTGTTGGCCTCGCTGGCCGTTCCGATTGCCGCAAATGCGCAGCAGGCGTCTTCGCCGCAACGCGGCGTCACCATGACCAGAGAGTGGCAGGACACGCTGACTCCTGAACAGATCATCGCGCTGGCCAAGGTCGGCAATCAGCGCTTTGTCAGTGGACAACCTGTCGAGCGCAATTACCAGCAGGATGTGAAGGCCACCAAGAAGGGCCAATATCCGGCGGCGATTGTGCTGAGCTGCATCGATTCGCGGGCGCCGGCGGAGATCATCTTCGACGCGGGCATCGGAAACATATTCAATGCGCGCGTGGCCGGCAACATTGTGGACCCCGACCTGGCAGGCAGCATGGAATATGCCTGCAAAGTCGCAGGCTCCAAGCTCGTGCTGGTGATGGGCCACACCAACTGCGGCGCGGTGAAAGGCGCCATCGATAATGTGGAGCTGGGAAACCTGACACAGCTGCTGGAAAAATTGAAACCGGCAGTTGAGGCGATGAAGAGTTTTCCCGGCGAGCACAACTCTCACAACAAGGAGTATGTGACCGCGGTTGCCACCAAGAACGTGCAACTCACAGTGGAGAACGTCCGCAAGATCAGTCCCATACTCGCGAAAATGGAGCAGGACAAGCAGATCATGATTGTGGGAGCCATGTACAACGTTTCGAATGGGAAGGTCGATTTCCTGGAATGAGGGGCGACCCAGAACAGGTCGCTCAGAGACTACGGAAGGACCAACAGCGGATCCGTATTCGTGCGTACGACAAGCGACATGCCGTAGGACTGCCATGCCTCGTCTCGCGCCGGCGAAAGCTGGCCCAACGGCACGTACAGAGAGGTTGCCGAGCGCGTCTGTTTCAGCGCATCCATCTTTACGTCGCCGACAACCCCCACCACCACGCGGGTCACCTCGGGAAATGATGAGCGACCCGCCGTTGACTGACAGTTTGAAACTTCCTTCCTTTGCCAGCTAAATTAGCATTTCGAAATGTCGCTCATCAGGTTCGCCCGAAAATCCCGCCACGAACAGGCACAGGTGGTTCGAATGAAGGTTCGCCGCCTGCTGCTAAACCTGGGTTGGAGAATCCCTCATGTGGGGAACGACCGAACAACATATGTTATCGGGCTTTTCGGCAGTGGACGTTGGTATATCAATGAACTATTGCTGCGGTACCTTGGAGAAAGGGCGTACTACTTCAGGGATGACATTCTTTTCCATCCTGGTCCGACATCGATGATTTATAGCGGCCATGCAACCATAAAGCATCTTTCTTGCTTTCAGCATTCACCCGCAGTAACCGGCCGAATATTGGAAGCGGTGAGGGCGGGATCCGCGGACCTGATTTTTGTCTATCGCCATCCTCTGGATTCATTGTTGACCAACTGGATTTGGTGGCGGCGTTACATTCGCGACAACAGAACAAGTACAATTGCCTCACAGGTTCATAAGAACACGGAGGAGCTATGTGAGGACTTGGAGCGGAACTTTACTGAATTCAAGGCCTTTGCCGAGGGCTCTCCCGATTTTTTTGCCGCCATGCCAGATCCGAGATTTCTATCCTTCCCTGAATTTGTGGAAGAAACTGAGCTTTTCGTCCATGTCGCCACGCTAACCTTGCGGCTTGAGGACTTCGTGACCGACTCGCTCAGGGAGTTTTCTAAGATCGCCGACGTCATGTCGGTTAGTCTCGACCTAAGAAACCTACAAGTAGTACTTCCTAGAGCCAAACCTTACGGCTACTTAGCTGTTAAAGAAAAAGTCCCACGGTTTAGAGATTTTATTAGTAGTCTGGACTCTCTAACCAAGGAACGGATTGAGAAGATCGGCTACCCACTGATAGAGTGAATGTCCGCGCCAGGTCGAACGTGGCTCGGTGAAGCCGGCTCGGAAAGAAAAATAAAGGGCCTATCGGCACGACTGAAGTCGTGCCCTGTTACAAAGCATTTCAGAAGCGACTTTTTCGGCAACCTGTGAGGTCGTGCCCTGTTACAAAGCTTTGGGCAGCGGACTTGTTCAGGGCCTGTACAGCCGCCTTTGTCCACGCATTGTGTCACGCGGATGTGCGGATTTGACAGGCTTTTCCGGCGCGACCTATACTCCGCTGCAAATCTCGTTTCGGAGGATGGGTCATGTCGAAACGCAAACCAGCCGTTTTCCTCTTAGCCGCCTTGGCTTTCATGGCGCTCAGCGCAGCAGTGGCTTTCAGTCAACAGCCAGTTCTCACGCCCCAGAACAGCAACACTACTCAACTCCTGATCGCGGTCAGTCCGGTCGACGAGAACGTGGTGTGGGCAGTGGGAACGGGCAGCGTATTTGTCGTCACCACCGACGGTGGCAACACCTGGCGAACGGGCGTGGTCCCGACACCCAACGCCGGAGACGTCGAGCTTCGCGATGTGCAGGGTGTGAGCGCTGACGTGGCGTATGTGCTCTCGATCGGGAACCTTCCCACTGATTTCGCCATCTACAAGACCGAAGACGGCGGCGCGACCTGGACGCAACAGTTCCAGAACCAGCTAGTCGGCGCCTTCTATGATTGCTTTGCGTTTTGGACTCCCACCAACGGGATTGCGCATAGCGATTCCGTGAACGGCGTCTTCCCCGACCTGATCACCACCGATGGCATGACGTGGCAGAGCATCGCCAACAATATGCCGCCCGCATTGCCGGGCGAGGCTTCGTTTTCCTCGAGCGGAACTTGCGTGGCAACGCAAGGCTCAGGTAATGCGTGGATTGCCACCGGCGGTTCCAGCATCGCCAGAATTCTGGCCACTACCGATGGCGGCAACACGTGGGCCGCGTACGACACTCCGCTAGCCAGCGGACCGATTGCCGGCGGATTTAGCGTTGCCTTTCGCGACGCGAGCAACGGCATCCTGGGCGGCGGAAGTCTTACTACGGGAACGGCCGTCGACCAGGCGCAGGCCGCGACCTCACATGACGGTGGTCAGACGTGGCAGCTAACGAATAATCCGCCCGTGGCGTACGCCATCTTCTGCATCTCTTACCTGAGCAACACAACTGGCGTCGGCGGCGGCGGGCAACACGACAGTCGAGATCAGGCGAAACGCGCCCCGACGGATTACACAACCTACGCCGTAATAACTGCCGACATCGGAGGCGCAGCCTGGACCCCCGACGAAGGGACCACGTGGTATGCGTTACCCGGCGCCATAGGATATTGGGCCGTAGCTTTCGCCGATCCGCAGAATGGATGGATGGTGGGAACGAATGGAACCATCCTGAAAGTCAGCTTTCCGTAGGAAGCAGCAGTTAGCAGCTGGCAATTAGCTTAAATGCGCCTGGTGGCGCAGATCCCACACATTCGAAAAGCGCGAATGTGGGAGGCGCCTACGCGCAATATATTGACACGACTTTCCCCGACCTCTATAGTTCAGGTCGCAAAACAACGACACTGGAGGATGAAGATGCGCCGAATCGTTTTTACTGCACTTGGTTTCGCTCTGCTGTTGTCAGGAGTTCAACTGTACTCCCAGACGAATGCAGCCGTAGAGAAGACTTTGCAAAGCATGGAACAATCTGGCTGGCAGGCATGGAAGGACCACGACGCAAAGCCAGTTGAAGGGATGACCCCGGACAACGTCATCGACATCGCGGACGGAGCGGTGTCCAGAGGAAAGCAGCAGGTCCTGAAGAGTATGGTGGACCCGGGATGCACGGTGAACAGCTTCTCGCTGTCCGATTTTTCCTATATGTGGCTCGATAAAGACACGGTCATCATGACCTATACCGCGACCCAGGACGCAACCTGCAGCGGTAAGAAGCAGGCGGGAAAAGTTATTGCCGCTTCAATTTGGCAGAAGCAGAAGGGCAAATGGATGTCGCCGTTCCACCAGGAAACTGAAGCTGGTATGTAGAGAAGTATGCCCGGCTGGGACCTTGCTTGGCCGAGGTGAAGGCGATAGTTCGGACAAGAATCGTGAGGGTGCCCCATACAAGGCCTTCTTTTGGCCTTGAGTGGGGATTTTCGTTGTATCCGTCATCAAAAGACCCGCTCAAGCTTCGCATGAACGGGGCACCTGCGTGGAAGGAGAGCTCACGAGCCGCCGGCGGAGTCCGCCCATTCGAGCAAGACGCGCTGGCCGGTCCATCCGGAGGTGGAGCGCCTGATTTTCCCATCGCCGCCGACCAGGACCAGCTTGGGCACTCCGCCGACGCGATAGGCTCTCGACACCGCGCCGTCGTCATCGGAAAGCGATGTGAGGTTGATATTGTTCGCGCCCATAAAATCGCTCACGCCAGCCCCGCCGCCAACGTTGATCGCCAGCACGGAGACACCTTTGTTGCGGAACTCGGGCTCCAACTTACTCAGCATCGGAAGTTCGCGCTGACAGATGGGACACGAGGTTGTCCAGAAGACCAGCAGCACCGGCCGCCCGCGGTAGGAGGCAAGGTTGACGCGGCCGCCATAGGTTCCGGGCAGCGAGAAGTCGGGCGCCGGCTGATGCACGTTGTGCGCGACAAAGATTCCCAACAGCACAGCGCCGACCAGTAACACGAAACCGAGTTTCGATTGCTGCGACGTGTTGCTCCGCCTGGTTGATTGTAAGCCGCTGACGTTCGCCGGCGCGAGTCGCCGGCTGAAGCCGGCTCAAGAATCTAAATAATCGCCTTACCCAGGACTTACGTCCTGGGCTAACTTCAGTTCCGCCCTGCGGGCTCGGTTCGTCGCGATTCGTTCTGTTGATGCGACGGAAAAGCTGAGCCGATGCGATACGCAGGACAGCAGATCCCTCGCGGGCTGAAGCCCGCTCGGGATGACAAAACAATGGGGGATGGTTGACGGCGCGGCTGAAGCCGCGCCCCTCCGAACCGCAGATCCCTCCACTCCGGCTGAAGCCGTCGGTCGGGATGACAATTCAAGAGAGAGTGCGGGCTACGCTCGGGATGACAGTGATAGGGGAGAGCAATGGCGCGGCTGAAGCCGCGCCCCTTCGCGAACAGCAGATCCCTCGCGGCCTGAAGGCCGCTCGGGATGACGTCGAGGTTTTCCGGCTCGAGCGCGATGTGCTTCTCGCCGGCGGCTTTTTTCTCCCAATACTTGCGGGCCCAGGCTTCCCAGCTTTTGCCGGCGGCGGTATCGCGTCCGGTGAAGGCGAGGGCGGCGATGTCGGAGTAAGGGATGGAAATCTTCTGTGGAGAATCTTTCAAAGGCAAAGAAAAAGCTCGCCTAAGCGGGCTTTCCGTTTTTGCAGAGCGTGTTTTTTGCTAATTGCTAGTTGCTGCTTTTCTTACCGGCTGCCGTTTGCTGCGGCTTCGCTCTGTTGCGCGGTCAGGCGCGCGCTATTGCGCTGCGCAATGGTCTTCTTGGCATTGTCGGCCAACTGTTTGGCCTGCGGCAGCAGATCCAGCGCCTTCTGCACTTCAGGATCGGTTTCAGCGTGGACCTTCATGCCTTCCTGCTGGCCAAACTCGTTGATGAACAGCTCCGCCTTGATGTTGGAGCGGATCCAGTCGTTGTTCTCCGCCAGATCGGCTTCGGTGAAGGTGATCTTCTGTTCGTCCAGAAATTTGCGGAACTCCTGCATCACGGCATCGTCAACCTCGAACTGGCGGTTGACACTGTGATTGATCACGTAATGCTTGGCGAAATTGAAGAACGCGTACTTCTCCAGCAGAGTGTCCTGGAACTTGTTGGTCTTAGGATTGGCGATCTTGACGTCGGGCGTGATGCCGCCGCCGCCGTAGACCGTCCGGCCGCTGTCCGTCATTTTCACTTCGTGATTGCCCACCGCAGCGTCGCCGTTATCACGGTCGTTGTAGTAATAGTCGTAGAGCGAGACGCCGTTGTAATCGCGTTGAATCAGGCGCCCGCTGGGGGTGTAATACTTGGCGGTGGTCAGCGCCAGTCCGGTATTTTCCGACAGCGGATAAACTGTCTGCACCAGTCCCTTGCCAAAGGTAGTTTCGCCGGCGATCAGGCCGCGATCATGGTCCTGAATCGCGCCCGCCACAATCTCCGCCGCCGACGCGGTACCGCGATTCACCAGCACTACGATGGGATAATCCTTGCCGCCGTTGCCGTGGGTCGCCTTGTAAACCTTCTCGGCCGACGCCCGGCCATGATGCGAGACGATGACCTGTCCCTTCTTCAGGAACTGGTCAGCCACGCCAACCCCTTCGCTCAGCAATCCGCCGGGATTCTGCCGCAGGTCGAGGATGAGGCCGTGGATGTCGCCGAATTCGTCCAGCGCATCACGTACTTCCTTTTCCGTAGTTTCCTGGAAGCCGGAGATGTGGATGTAGCCGATGCCGGGACGAATCATGAAATGCACGTCGACGCTGTAGCGGGGAATCTCGTCGCGAATGACCGTGAAATCAAGCGGCTTGTCGGAACCCTCACGCAGCACGGTAATCTTCACGCTGGTGCCTTTGGGCCCTTTCAGCAGATCGGCTACGTCGCTGGTGCTCATGTTGTCGGTTTGTTTGCCATCGACGGCGATGATGATATCGCCCGGCCGGATGCCGGCCCGGTAGGCAGGTGCGCCGGCAAAAGGCGCAATCACAATGACCCTATTGTTGCGTGGGCCAACCTGCATGCCCACGCCGTAGTACTTGCCGCGCTGCTCTTCGCGCAGGGCTGCGTAGGCTTTGGGATCGAAAAAGTTCGAGTGTGGATCGAGCACGCGGAGCATTCCCGGGATGGCGCCGTTGTAGATGGCCTTGTCGGGCTCGACCTTCTCGGCGTAGTTTTCCTGCACCACGCTATACACGTCGCTAAAGGTCTTCAGGCTGTCCCGAACATCATTGTCGCCGTTGTTGGAAGAGGCGGTGGAGGTCAGCCGCTGGCCAAACACCATACCCAGACAGCCGCAAGCTAGAACGATGGAGAGAACCAGTACAGCGGAGCGCCGCGAACTACGTGCCATTGTGCGTTTCCTTCGACTACTACCCCGTCAAGCGCGAGACCGCTCGGTAGGGGGCCTCAACTCGGCCGGGAATGCATCTTTCGATCTTGGACTGGCGCCACCGGTGTGAGACTTACCCGAAGTATACCATGCAGTCCGGCCGTCCCCAGCGCCCAATGCAGCCGCTTTTTGGATGCTGATCCGAAAAGAAAGGGTGCGAAATCCGTTAGTTTTCCCGCCTGCCTGACAGACGGCAGAGGCGGGCGAACGTAAGCCGCAAGGTTGGTCATGGGTCAGTCTTAAAATTGCGGTCGGGCGATCTTGGGTGGAGCATGCCTTCGCAGGATGCTGAAAAACTCCGCTTCCGAAGGCCTTGTATCAGGGCACGGCTTTAGCCGTGCCGATGGGACCCCTATTTTTTCTTCCCGAGCCGGCTTTAGCCGGCGGCACATGACTAACAAACTGCAACTTCTTCAGCAGCCTCTCAAGGCGTGCCCCGCCCGACACCGGCAACCGGGTGAATATCAAACTGACCGCACTGCCCCAAGTTTGGCTGCCGGGCCAGTTAGCTCGCCGGGCGGGATTGGCTGCTGAAATCAGATCAGGTCTGGTCGTCTGCAACTTCCGCCGGGATATTGGAACCCATTCCGGGGCGCCGTGCATCCATTGGGGTGGAATTCGTGACGGACGCACGGAAAAAGGTAAAAATCGCTGGCGTTGGAGGACTGAGCGTCAGATATAATCTCCGGTTAAGCTGAATCCCGAAATGCTTCGCCTCGTCCAATCACCGCAGAGCACCATTGAAGAAACAGTGTCATCTGCCGGCGAAATCTTCGCCCCGGCAGTACAACAATTTTGTACTCACTCCGCCTTTGAAGGAGCCTCGAAATGGCCATTAAGGAAAGTGAACACGTTTGGCACAATGGGCGCCTGATTCCCTGGGATGACGCCAAGATCCATGTGATGGCCCATGTGGTGAACTACGGCTCGTCGGTGTTTGAGGGGATTCGGTGCTATCAGACGCCCAAAGGGCCTGCTATTTTCCGCCTGCGAGACCACGCCCTTCGCCTGCTGCAATCGTGCAAGATTTATCGCATCGAACTGGACTACACGCTCGACGATCTGGTCCAGGGCACGGTTGACGTGGTGGCTGCCAACAAAGTTGCGCCGTGCTATATCCGTCCCATCGTGCTGCGCGGCTATGGGCAGGTTGGCGTCAACCCGTTTAATTCGCCTACCGAGGTCTACATCGCCAATTACGAATGGGGCAAGTATCTCGGCAGCCCCGATTGCGATGACGGCGTCGATGTCTGCGTCTCCTCGTGGACGCGTCTTGCGCCCAACACTATGCCGACGATGGCGAAAGCCGGCGCCAACTACATGAACTCGCAGCTCATCAAGATGGAAGCCGTCGTGAACGGCTACAGCGAAGGCATCGCGCTTGACGTTAATGGCTACGTCAGCGAGGGCTCAGGCGAGAACGTATTCGTGGTGCACAAAGAGCGCATCTACACTCCGCCACTGGGCAACAGCGTGCTGCCGGGAATCACGCGTAACTCCGTGATGCACCTTGCGCACGAGTTGGGCATTCCGGTGGTCGAGCAGATCATTCCGCGCGAGATGCTCTACATTTGCGATGAGTTGTTCTTCAGTGGTACGGCTGCCGAGATCACTCCCATTCGCTCGGTCGACAAGATCCCGGTCGGTCGCGGCCTTGCCGGTCCCATTACCAGGTCCATTCGCAAGGAGTTCTACGGCATCGTGAACGGCGTTGCCGAAGACCGCTTCGGATGGCTGACGCCGGTCCCCGTTCCAGTGAAGCAGCCGGTAAGTGTGACCGTGTAACTCAAATTTCGAGCACAGCGGAAAAGGGCGCCGCGATGGCACCCTTTTTGCTTCCCGGCTTCTTCTTAGTGTGAGCCAGAGCAACTCTACAGTTGCTGTATAGGGTGGAGCACCGCTTCAGCGGTGCAGTTTACCTCACGATATAAACCGGCTTTAGCCGCTGCGGTAACGGAGCACATTACCTTCAGGCGCTAAAGCGCGAGGTTAGGAGTTGCGCGGCGTCCCGCACGCCTGAAACAGGCCGCTGAAAAAGTCCCAAACAGATCCCTACGTCGGCCTAAAGAGACTGTGTCGCGACTGGAAAACAAATTTTCTGGTGGAACAAACGGCACGAACAACCGACCAAACTAGCCGCGCAGCGGCGAGATGGGGTTAGGCGTGGGCGTCAGCCCACGCTCAAAGTGGGACAAAACGTGAGCCGCAGAGCGGCGACACCGGGTCGCGACACAGTCTCTAAAGTCGGCTTGATTTCATAACGACGTTGGCTCGATCCGAGCGAGTACTCTGAAGTAGGAAAAAAACCAGAGGCTCGGGGAAGGAGCCAACGCTATGTTGATTATAGGTTGTGATTTTCACCCCGGCTTTCAGCAGTTAGCGATCTTTGACAAACAAACAGGAGAAAATCAGCTATCGACGGCTGCGCACGCCGGAAGAAGCGGGAGCCTTCTTCCGTGGGCTGGAGGAAAAAGCGCTGCTGGGGCTGGAAAGTTGCGGCTTCTCGCAATGGTTCGAGCGGCTGGTGGAGGAAACCGGCCACGAGCTGTGGGTAGGAGACGCGGCGCAGATCCGGGCCTCGGTGGTGCGGCAGCAGAAGACGGACCAGCGCGATGCCGAGCACATGGTGCACTTGCTGGTGGAGAATCGTTTTCCCCGGCTATGGGTGCCGAGTGCGGGGGAGCGCGATGTACGGCAACTGCTCATGCATCGCCATCAGGGGGTGCGGATGCGGACGCAGGTAAAGAACCAGCTGCATGCCATCGCGCTGAACCAGGGCTTGCGCCGGCAGCGCCAGCTCTGGACGGAGGCGGGGCGCGAGCAACTGGAAAAGCTGGTGCTGCCGCCCTACACGGCGCGGCGGCGCGACGAGCTGCTGACGCAGTTAGACCAACTGGACGAGCAGATCGCAGGGCTGGACCCGGGGGTGCGGGCCGAAGCGCAGAAGCGGCCGGAGGCGGTGCGGCTGATGACCCATCCTGGGGTAGGGCCGCAGACGGCCCTGGCCTTCGTGCTGACCCTGGGCGAGGTGCAGCGCTTTGCCCGGGCCAAGCAGGTCAGCAGCTACCTGGGGCTGATTCCGCGTGAGTACAGCTCGGGCGGCAAGCAGCGGCTGGGGCACATCAGCAAGCAGGGCTCGCCGTTTCTGCGCTTTCTGCTAGTGGAGGCGGCGCAGAGCGCGGCGCGCTGGGATCCGGAGTTGAAACGGGTCTATGTGCGGCTGGCGACAAGGTTGTACTGGATGCTGCGCAATGGTTGGAACTATGCGCAGCTATCCAGCAGTGGGGCAGGCAAGCCCGAGTCATCACGTGGCGCCAAGTAGAGCGCCGACCGCTTGAATGGGCAGCCTGCCTCCCGTGAACACGGGAGTTCGCAGAGCAATCATGGTCGCCGTAGGTGGCCGAATAGATGGGTGGCGAAGCTGAGCTCGCCGCTAGATTGGAAGACGGGCCTCTGGTGAAGAAAAAACCTTTTCCTCGAGAGCGAACTGGCGCATCTCTTTTGTGCGTCGGCGCCCCCGTCTACCTTGACAAGTCCAACGTCGTTATAGACGTGATGACAAAAATACAAGGCTTATCGGCACGACCGAGGTCGTGCCCTGACACGGAGCCTTCTATAAGCGACTTTTTCAGCGGCCTCTGAAAGGCGTGCTCCGCCCATGGCTATACACCTACTGTTTAACCGAGCTGGTCCCGTTGCTTTGCGGTGCAGGCTGGAATTCCTCTTCCATCCATTTCTGGAAGGCCACTGTGTTCTGTGGACGGCCCAGGAAGTTCTTTACCAGGTCATTGGCGGACATCGATCCGCCCGGCTCCAGTACGGTGCGGCGGTAGCGCATGGGAGCTTCGCCGGCCAGCAGGTTGTTATGGTCAAACTGCTGGAAGAAATCCTCCGCGATGACCTTGTCCCACATATAGGTGTAGTAGGCGGACGAGTAGCCTGCGAGGTGACCGAACGACGCGTACATGTGCGCATCGGAAGGTATAGTGCTGTACAGCGTGTATTGCCGGAAATCGTGCGGACAAACTGCGTCCACGTCGATCTTGGCGGGATTGTCTTTGTACAGATCGTAGGAAATCGCCGACAGCGCGTTCTGCAACGACACACTGTTGGCGCGTCCAAAGGCAGAAGCCCGGTTCATGCGCGCCACCAGCTCAGCGGGAATCGGCTCGCCGGTCTTGTAGTTACGAGCGAACGTAGCCAGCACCTGCGGGCTCTTCATCCACTCCTCCAGCATCTGCGACGGAGCTTCCACGAAATCGGATTCCATGGTGATGCCGGAAATTCCTGCCCATTGTTGCTGTCCGCCCAGAATGTGATGCATCAGGTGGCCGAATTCATGGAAGAAGGTCACCGCATCGCCGTAGTTCATCAGGCCGGGATCGGTCGCCGTCGGCTGCGCGAAATTGCAGATCAGAATTGCTTCCGGCAGTTGCTTGCCGCGGACCCCGTCCAGTATCGGCGCCATCTGCGCATGACTGTACTTGCCCGGCCGGGGGTGCATGTCGAGATAGAACCGGCCAATCATTTTGCCGTGGTCGATCACATCCCAGGTTTCCACCGCAGGGTCCCACGCGGGCGCGTTCATTTCCTGGCGGAAGGTGACGTGGAACAGGGTCGCAGCCGTATCCAGGACGCCCTTTTTCACTTGCGGATATGCCAGGTAAGGACGAACGCTTTCCGAGTTGAAGTCGTACTGCGATCGCCGGACCAGTTCCGCCAGGCGGAAGGATTCATAGCTTGCGATTTCCGTCGCTTTTGGATCCGTCTGCCGCTTGGCGGCCAGCAACATCGCAAACTCGCGTTCCGCCACCGGACGCGCCGCCGTATTCAGGTCGGCGATGAACTTCGCGATGTTGTTTCCGTTCTGCATCATCTTGTCAGCGGCGTTGTAATCGGCCCACGACGAGTAACCGATCAGCGTCGCGATCTGGTAACGCGTCTGCATCATGTCGATGAGGACCGCGCGATTCTTCGGATAAGCGCGCGTATTCCAGGCTTCCCACATGCTGCGGCGAAGCGCGTCACTCTTGGCGTACTCCAGGGCAGGAAAAAGGTCGGGATAGTTGGTCGTGATCTTAATTTTGCCGTCGGCGCCCGGCTTGTGGTTGTCCATGTAATCCTGGGGCAGGCCGTCAAGTTCGGCCGCGCTGGCGACTTCCACTGTCTTCTGATCGTCAGAGATGTTGCGATCGAACATCGACTGATCTTCGGTCAGTTGGTCCTGCAGCTTCTTGAGCTTTGCCCGCGTGGCATCGTCCTTGTCCACACCAGCTAAACGAAACTCCAGAAGCTGCCGCTGGACGTAGTAACGGGTTGCGGAGTCGGACTTGGAGACGTCCAGAGCCGATAGCGCCTGGTAGACGTCGCGATTCAGCGACAGAGAAGTGGCAACTCCGCTGACCTTGACGAACATCGCCGTAGCACGGTCGCGGAACGCTGCGTCCGGATTCACCTTCTGCACCAAATCGGCAAAGTAGGAGGCCGCATCGAGTTGCTGAATCGCTTCGTCGTAAGGAACCAAAGTATTGTCGATCGTCCTGGGACCTTTGACGGCAACGATTTGGTCGATCGCCTGCTGAGCGGCTGCGATCCGGCCGTTTTCCTTCTTCTCGAATGCGACGATGTCAGGTTTGTCGTTCCATACCGGCGGCTGGTTCGGTGGTGGCTGTTGCGCAGCAACGATTGTGGCGAGCAGTAAGAGTGCGAATCCGTAGAAACCACGAAAGACGTGCGACATATTCACTTTTCTATTACCTCCGCCGCGTCCGGCCAAAGCGAGGCTGGACCACGGCTTTCCGCAGGCTGGCGAATCGTATGCCAGGCAACTGCTTTTCTCAACTCATTCTCCGCGAAACCATCGTGAGGCGAGGCAGGCCGCGGCCCACGTTGGCGATTGCGATCTGAGGCGCGACAAGCTCGAAGCCGATGCCATATTGCCGCGGATTGCGAAACCAGCGTCAGAACAGCATGGTAGTCAGCTCGGGGCTGACGATGAGCGGCGCTTCCGTCGCCCGCTGAACATCTTCCACCGTCAGTCCGGGTGCGATCTCCTCCAGCACCAGGCCGCTTTGCGTAACCCGGAGATATGCCATCTCGGTCACAATGGTATTCACCACGCGCAAGCCGGTGATGGGCAACGTGCAGCGCTTCAGGATTTTCGCTGCGCCGTCGCGGGTGGTGTGCTCCATGGCAACAATGACGCGCTTCGCGCTGGCCACCAAGTCCATCGCGCCCCCCATGCCTTTGACCATCTTGCCCGGGATCATCCAGTTGGCCAGATTGCCCTCTTCGTCGACTTCCATCGCGCCCAGAACGCTCAGGTCAATGTGGCCGCCGCGAATCATGGCGAACGATTCGGCGCTGGAGAAGTAAGCCGTACCCGGCAGTTGGCTCACCGTCTCTTTGCCGGCGTTGATCAGGTCGGCGTCTTCCGTGCCTGCGATGGGATACGGCCCGACGCCCATCATGCCGTTCTCGCTTTGCAGCACGACCTCAATGCCGGGCGGCACGCAGTTCGCCACCAGCGTCGGCATGCCGATGCCCAGGTTGACGTAAAATCCGTCGCGCAGTTCGCGCGCTACGCGGCGCACAATGCGGTCGCGCTTCTCGGTGTCCTTCTGCTTCGTGGTTGGAGATGTCGCCATGGGTCTCTATCCTGTCGTGCCTTGAAGGGCGCGCCATTTAGGCACGCCGCTTACCCAGCATTGATAACGAAACTGTCATCGCGGTATGTATAACGAAATTGTCATCACGAGGAGGACTTCAGGCCGACGAGGGACCTGCTGTTCGCCTGCGTCGAGCGAGTATGTCCGAGTGGTGCCGCCGCTCCGCGGCTCACTCTCGTGTGCACACTCTAGCGCGGGCTTACGCCCACGCCTAAAACAAATGTCGCCGCTGTGCGGCTCGTTCTTGGTCGATCCGTGCAGTATCAGAACCAGCCGATTCGGAAAAAGTTCCAGGTCATATACAGACCGACAGCGACGCAACCGAGCCCGAAAAATCTGTACCCGAAACTCCCGACGTTGTTGCGCCAGCGGCCAGTTCGGCCGGCATAATCGCCGCGAGCCCAAAAGTCATAAAAACGCAGGAAATATTTCGGCCAGAACAGCAACAGTAGGCCATTGGCGATCACAAACAAGCCGACGAAGACGCCAAGACAAATCAGAAACATAGACGCCCGATTCAATCGATTCGTTAGGCCTTCCTCACCGTCCGCCGCTCGATTCTCTTTTCGTACTCCGTTCCCTGGAAGATGCGGTGCACATATACACTCGGCGTGTGCACTCGGTCGGGGTCGATCTCGCCGGGCTCAACCAGGTGCTCAACCTCGGCGATCGTGATCTTTCCCGCCGTCGCCATCATGGGATTGAAGTTCTGCGCGGTCTTGCGATAAACCAGATTGCCCCAGCGATCGCCCTTCCAAGCTTTGATCAGCGCGAAATCGGCCGTCATGCCGCGCTCCAGCACATACGGACGCCCATCGAACTCGCGCGTCTCCTTGCCTTCAGCGACCACTGTTCCGAATCCTGTCGGCGTGTAGAATCCCGGAATCCCCGCGCCGCCGGCGCGAATGCGTTCTGCCAGCGTGCCCTGCGGAACCAGCTCCAGATCGATGCGCCCCGTGAGCACCATGTCTTCCAGTAGCTTGTTCTCGCCGACGTAGCTGCCTTTGTGCGAGGTGATCTGTCCGGCGGCCAGCATCAGCCCGAGACCGAAGTCATCGATGCCGACGTTGTTGCTGATGGTGTGCAGGTTCTTGACGCCCTTCTTGACCAGCGCGCGGATGAGGTTCTCCGGAATGCCGCACAGGCCGAAGCCTCCGACCATGATGGTGGCGCCATCCTGAATGTCGTGGACGGCTTCATCGGCGTTCGCAACTACCTTGTTCATTGGCATAAGCGTTTTGATTCCGACTGGCGATTGTACCGAGGAGGGTCATCCCGGCGCAAAATCATTTGTCGGCGGATTCGACGCAGCCGTCAGCCGCCGCTCTTGACTCCAGAATCCTTACTGCTTGCGCTTGCGGATCAGCAGGTCGAAGCTGACCACGCCGTTTTCGTCGCGCAGCCCTTGCACGCTGTATTCGCTGTTGATGTTGTATTCGAACTGAATCACTTCCTGACCGGAGCGGGCCAGGTCTGTAACATACGTCAGCGTGACATTGTTCGTGACCTGCTGCTCGATGGTAATGCGGGCATTGGGGTCGTTCTGCGGCCCGCCAAACGACGGGTTGATGCGGATGGAACTGGCCCCGAAGAGCTTCGAAACGCGGTTGCTGACGGCCTGGTTGAGGGCCGAACTGAGCAGAGCGCCGGAAGCGCTTTGGGCGAATCCGGCTGTGGGCGCGGCCCCCATGGCATTCTCGCTTTGGGTGGAACCGAAAGCCAGCAGCGAGATGATGTCGTCGCTGGAGAGCGGCGGATCGGAGCGATAGGTGGTGTTGAGCCGCTCCATGGTTCCATGCAGGCCGATGGTGATGTCGTAATCGCGCACCTGGGTTGTGGCCTCGACATCCAGCACCGGGTCGATGACCAGGGGATTGAGGAAGGTGATGTCGGCGCGTTCCAGGTGAAACTTGGTGCCGCCAATCTTGATATCGCCTTCCGCGATGTTGACGCGGCCCAACAGCACTGGCCGGGCCGCCGTTCCGCGCAGATGAAGATCGATGTCGCCCGACAGTTTTGCCAGCGAAGTCTGCACCGTCAACGCCGGAGAGGAAAGAATGCGCACCTCCATGTGGAGATTGTTGAGCGGCGACTTAGGATTGAGAATGCGCGGCGGCGCCGTGGCCTGCGCCAGCAGGAACTGCATGTCCCCAGATGGAATCTGTGCAAACCTCGTCACCGTGATGGTGCCGGTGAGCGAGGCGTTTTGCATTGTGCCGTTGAGTTGCAACGACTGATCGGAAGTGACGCTGATACCTGAATAGCGGAAACGAATGTCATTTCCCTCAGCGGTCAAATTAAAGCCGACGGCAGGTCCAAAGGTGATGAAGCCACCGAGCTTTACATGGCCGCCGCCCATGCGGCCGGTCACATTCTCCACCTGAAGGCGGTCTTGATTGAACACCAGCGTGCCATTGACGTCGCCCAGTCCAGCCGGCAGATCGATCATCGAGAGACCGGCGTGCAGCACTTCCATTCGTCCCGACATCAGCGGCGCCGACACCGTCCCGCCGATTTTGACGTTGACGTTGGCGGAGCCATAGGAGGTGAGATCGGGATTGACGGTTTCCGCCAGTTTCAGGTTGAGAGAGCCATCGGCGCTCAAATTCAAGGGGCGATTGCCCTCGAAACTCGCCGTACCCGTTACCGTCAGGCGATTGTCCTGACTGATCATGGCGCAACGCTGTATGGTCACAGTTCCGTTGGCGAGACTGAGCTCGACCGGACCATCGCTCTTAATCGGAATGTGCTCAACTTCCACGGAAAACTGCTTGATGCTGAGGCTGGCATGCAACAGCCGCGGCTGCTTCAGCGGTCCGGTCAAGTGCGCCTCGCCGTCAAGCGAGGCCTGGCGCGTGACCTGGTTTCGCATTCCCTCCGGCAGGAACGGATTGACATCCAGATTGGCGAAGCGGAGGGTGGCGCTGCCCGGCATATCGCCATGCAATTCCACACTGCCGTCGAGGGTGAGAGTCGCAGTGGGGAAGTTGGAGCGCGCGGTCAGCGTAAGCTGCCGTCCGCGAGTGATGGCGTCAGCCGTGATGTTGCCCACGATGTCGCCATTCAGCATCAACTTGCCGATTTGCCCGTGCGCGTTGATGACCGGCTCATCCAGCGTGCCCGATCCCTTTACGGTGAAGTTGGTGACGCCTGCGACTTGCAAGTGCGGATGCTGCACTTCGGGAATCTCAGCCAGGTCGATGCTGTGTCCGGTGAGGTCGAGCTTCACTTCCCGACTGTGGAAATTGTAGGCGGCGTCGCCGGACACGGTGCCATGCGCAGCCTGCAGGTGAATGTCCTCGAACTCCGCGGTATGGTTGGCAAAAGTAATCTTCGAGGTGAGCGACCGGATGGGACGGCCGTGCGCCTGCCCGTCCTTCACCGAAATCTCGCCCTGCCCATGCGGATCGTCTTCGGTTCCGGCGGCGTGCAGCGTAAAGTTCAGTTTGCCGACAACGGGATACTCAATGCCCAGAGCGCGCTCCGACTCGGCGATGTCGGCATCGTGCATTGCCGCCTGCACCTGGAACTGCGATGTCCTGGTGAAATCGCCGCGATCGAGCGCGGAAGAGCCGTCGAGAGTCAACTGAGCGCCGGCTTCCTGCAAGACCGCGTGGTGCAACACCACTTCTGATTGCGAATACTGCATGTCGCCGGAAAACTGGTCGATGTGGATCCGTCTGGGATGAAGAACCGGCTGCGGCGTTGGTGGAGGTGCGGGACTAGCTGCCAGATGGAACAGCGACTTGTGTTTCGCCGGTGCGGACGGCGTGGGCGGCGCGGGAGTTTCAGGAGCCGGATTGTAGATGTAGGTAAAGTTCGTCGCTTGCAGGTGACCCGCAATCTGCGGAGTCCGCAACTTGCCGTTGAGACTGCCGCTGAAGCTTGCAGCTCCGGCCAGTTCCACCGGCAAAGGCGGATTGCCCATGGCCGTCAGCATGGGCTGGAATTCTGTCAGGCTGGTGGTGTTGACGTTCAGCTTAAGCGTGGCTGAGGTCGTTCCCAACGTGCCCGTAGCATCCAGATGCGAGTGCGGCGTTGTCAGGCTTAACGCTGAGAGCTGCATGCTCTCAGCGCGCACGCCGTACCGGCCACTCACATGACCGCTCAGCGGCAATTGGTTGTTGGCATTCGAAAGCTGAGTTGGAGCGGCGATATCGAGCGCGAGATCGGCAAAAGCATCGCCCAGGACGTGCTCCCACTTGAGGTTGACCGATCCAGTCACGCTGCCGACAGTATTCAGCTTGTCCAGCGGCAACGATCTGCTGGAAGCCATGCGGGCCAGCTCGTTCAGCGAGAATCCATTCACGCGCAGCCGTGCCAACCCTTCTTCCGGATAAGCGCTGACGCTCTTCACGGCTGCCGCGGTGCCGTGTACGGTGCTGGCGTTCCGCGGCACTCTCTTGCCGTTGAGTCCGATTGGTTCTGCCGGAGTAGGCGCAACTGGCGTCAGAACAACGGGCCACAGGTTCTTCACTTCGGCGTCGCCCGTCAGCATTCCGCCAAGCAAGCGGGCCGCAATGCGCGTCATCGACAGATTGTTTTTGGCGAGCGAAAAATTCGAGTCCAGCGTGGCCTTGCGCAGGTTAATGGCGTCGGTCAGATAGTCGAGATCGCGAACCGCGATCCGCCCAGTCGACGTGTAACCGCTGGCTTCGGAATAGGTGCCCGATCCGTCAAGGACGATGCTTCCGCCCCGCAGTTGATAGGCACGCGTCACCGCTCCCAACTGCGCGACGTCAATCGAGCTGCTATAGGTAAGTTGTATCTGCGGGTTTTCGAAGTCCGTAACTTTCCCAGCCAGCTGTAGGGACGTGGCTTCCGACGCCAGCTTCAGGGCCTTGATCTCGGCTTGGTTGCGCCAGAGGCTGAACTGCAAATCCGCCTGCGCGGCAACGTCGCGAAGGTCCTGATACTTCGCGTCCATCTTGCCCACCTGCACGCTGCCGTCATAGCGGTGGGCGAGGCGATCGTAGGTCATCGCCGCAATCACCTGGTTGACGCTGAAGTCCAGCGCCAGCTTGTGCTGATTCAGCAGCAGCATGCCATCGTGCACATCGACGCGTCCGATGGCGAGATCGAAGAGTTGCTGCACCGGCGTCTTGGGATGTTCCGGCTTTACTTTCGGCTCCGGCGCATTGGTGCTGCCGTCCGGGTTGACGATGATGTGAATGGCCGGCGCCCAGAGTTCGATCTGCTCCAGACTGAATCGTCTCTCGAACACGGAGATGATGTGCAGCCGCACCAGAGCGCGATCCACGTGGGCATAGGGCGATTCGCCGCGAGGCTCCAGTCCGTGGATGGTGAGGCCATCGGCTTCAAAGGCAAGCTGCGACAGGTTCCAACGGAAGGCAGCCATCTCCACGCGGCCGCCCGTAGCCTCTTCCAGATTGGCGATCAGTTTCCTGCGGACGAAGCCTTCGAAGCTGGGGCTGCGCAGGTACCACGCCAGCGACACAACCACCGCCAGCAACACGACTCCCACAGCCGCGCCAATCCAAAGGCGCTTGTGGGGATGCCGCTTTGTGACTTCTTCCGTCATTCTCAGTTGCCGGCGGAACTCGCTGCGGCTTCACCCGGCGCGTTTACTCCGGGAATCGGCACGCTGCTGTGAATGTCCGCCTGTTGCCGCAGATTGTGCAGCCAGGCCTCAAGCAGTTCATCGATGCGCTGTTCGGTCAGGAGCTCGCGAATTCTCGGCTCGACTTGGTCCAGAGGAATCGGCTTGCCGCCGTTCTTCTGCAAATCGGGCAGCAACTGGTGCTGGTAGTAAGACTCCACGTCGTCTTGCTGGATGTGCACATCGGGGCGCAGCCGCACCTCGACGAAATTCATCACCTGAACTTCCGTGCGCAGGTGCTCTTTGACGATCTCCTCGCTGAGTCCGTAATTGGCCAGCACCCGACGCCAGACGATATCGTCGGTGCCGTTGGGAACCTGCGCCCGCAGCTTGGCCACGTCCTGCCGCAAGGCTTCGTCCGAGGGCTGCATGTAGCTCGCGTCGCCCATCTGCGCTTTCAGCAGTTGCCGGTCGATGAGGTGCTGCAAAGCCAGCACCCGGTCAGCTTCAGTCAACTGGGCGATGGGCTTCTGTTGCATAAACGCCTCGAAGGCGACGGCCTCGTCCCAATCGCTGCGCAGCACGGGTTGACGATTGACGCTGGCTACTACGCCATCGATCACTTCACCGGCAAATGCCGGCACTACTGCTGCGATGAACAGCAGCACGGAACAAATCGCGAAATACAAAATGCGTTTCATTAGAAAGTCTGTCCAATACTGAAATAAACGTTGATCCTGCGCAGCGAGAACGCCTCGTTGTCGTCCTGCACCGGGTAGCGCGTCGCGTTGACGGCGTAACCCAGGTCGAAGCGCACCGGGCCCACGGGCGTCTTATAGCGAATGCCCATGCCTACGGCTTGAGAGTCATAGTTAAAGTTGCAAAATGTCTTGCTGTTTTGTCCCGAGCAGTCGGCGATAGGCGGTTGATTGAATGTCAACATTCCGCTGATGATGTGGTTGGCGGTATCGAAGACGTTGCCCATGTCGTGAAAGAAGACGAATCCCAGATTGTTGCCGACAAACGGTAACTGCACCGGAGGGGTGCGAAGCTCAATATTATTGACGAACAACCCCTGCCCGCCGATAGGGTAGCCGGTCTCCGGATCGCGGGGACCAGCCTGATTGATGGAAAAACTGCGCAGCGAGTTACTGCCGCCCGCGAAGAACAACTCCGGCAGCGGAATCTGGGTAGCTTCTACGGGGAGGGTAGAGTCTGGCGGAAGCTTGATGAAGTCGTTGGTGCCATAGGGCTTCTCGATTCCGATCTGCGTCCGGCGGGCGATGACCCAATTCTTCTTGACCGTATAGTAGGTCGAGTTGTCCAGCAAGATCCTTCCAAAATTGGTTTGCGAGCCCAGCGCGCTGGTTGCCAGGCCAAGGTTAGCCGCGTTGTAAGAACCTTTCTTGGGATTGATGGGATCGTCGCGCCGGTCGCGCACAAAGGTGAAGGTTGGCATGGCGATGAAGACCGGCTTCGAGTACAACGCAATCAGCGTGGGGTCGATCACCAGACTGTTGGGATCGATGGCCACACGCTGAAACGTGAGCCCGTAGATAAGGGTGGTAAAGCGGTTAAAGCGCTGTTCGGCTTGCACCGCGCCTTCCACGCGTTCCGAGGCGAAGGTGTTGACGTCGGCGGTGTTGTCATACAGCGCGCTGACGATGATTCGCCAGTTTTCGCGATTGAAGAGATGCGGCGCTTCGTAGGTTGCCAGCCCCCGGCGGGTGAGCAGACCATAGCGGCCGCGGATGCTGAATGTCTGATCGCGCCCAAACAAGTTCAGACGCGTGATCTCCAGCACGGCGTTGGGGCTGACTCCCGTGGCGCCCTGCGGGTTGCTGGTGGTGGGAATATTGCCGGTGGCAAACTCGATGCCGCCGCCGTAACGGAAGGTCCAGCGCCTGGCTTCCTGGAGGTTGAACAGCACATCCTTCGATGGCTCCAGTCCTTCGGGGTTCTGCACCGCCATGTTGACTTCGTTAAACAGGCCGAGCGAGTACAGCCGGCGCTGGGAATCGACCATGCGGTTCTGGCTGAGGGCATCGCCGTCACGAATCCGCATCTGGCGATTGACGATGTAGGGCCGCGTATATCTCAGTCCGGTGACCAGAACGCGGTTCACAAAAACCCGCTGGCCCTCAGTGACTTTGTAGACTACATCCATGCGCTGGGGTTCGCCGGAGACCGGCGTAGCTGAGGATTCGAACTGTACGTTGGGATAGCCGCGGTCGTAATAGTAGTAGGTGATGGCGTCGCGATCGCTCACCACGCTGGCTTCGCTGAACGGCTGTCCCTTGAGATTGCTTAGCCGGGGTAGCAACTCCTGGAGCGTGGTGCCGTTGGCCCCTTCCACCTTCAGATTGTTTACCAGCGTTTGCGGACCTTCGTCGATCTTGACGATGATCTGCATCTCGTTCTTCTTGCCCTCGTAATTGTCCTCCAGATCGCCGTTCACCTTGACATCCAGAAATCCGTTCGCCTCATAGAGATACTTGATCGACGTCGCATCGTCGGTGAGCAGGCGCTGGCTGAAGCGGCCATTAGGCATGAGCAGACTGGAGGTTTCAACCGCCATCCGCTCGCGAATGGTTTCGGTCTTGAAGTACTTGTTTCCCTCCACTTTTATCGACACCAGCTTGTGACGAATGCCGGGGTCGATGACATAAACGATGTTGACATGGTTCTCATCCGCCACCGGATGCCGTTCTACTTCGACCGCAGCGTCAAAGTAGCCCTTGGTTTGCAGGTAGTCGCGCAGGTTGCGACGGCCCTCGTTCAGCAGGTCATCGTCAACCGAGTTTTCCTGGTACACCGGAACCAGCTTCTTGAGCTGTCCCTTGCTGACGGCTCCGCCTTCGGTGGTGATGTTTACCGTGGGACCCTGCTCCACTTGGAAAACGTAGTCGAGCTGGTTCGTCCCCGCGTGATACTGCCGGTCAACCAGAGACACCTGCGCTTCCAAGTGCTCGTTCTTCTGATAATGCTTGCGCAACCGCTCCAGCGCCCGGGTCACATGCTCCGAATTGACCTTGTTGCCCGCCTTCAGCTTGGTGAGGCTGCGAACCTGGTCAGGAGGAATTCCTGTATCACCTTGGATGGTGACATCGCCGACGCGCGCCAGCGGCCCGGGAACGGCATGGAAATGAACTGCCATCTGACTATCCGTGTCGTTGGGCTGCAGGGTGTAAGCGATGGTGGCCTGGTAGTAGCCGTTGTCGGCGAATATCTTCTTCATCCGCCCGATTGAGCTGACGGCCTTGTCCTCGCTGAACACCGAGCCCAGATCCAGCTGGCTGGCCGCGACCAACTGGTTGGCCTTGGGATTGGTCTTCTGCGGCGTGCCATCGACGGTGACCGACCCGTTAAAGTAGTTCTGGGTGACGACGAAAACCAGCTTGATCGCTTTGTTGGCGGCAGGCTCGGCTTCGGCCTCCACCTGCAACGTGGCGAAGCGTCCAGTGGCATACAGCGCTGCAATGCTGGCGCGCAGCTTGTCGCGATCCAGCGGCTGGCCCGTCTTCTGTACGATCAGGGAGCGTAGGGAAGCGGTGTCGATGCCGGTGGCCCCGCGGAAGTCGATGGCGCTAACTGTCTTGCCCTCATACTTGGCCAGAGCTCCACTTTGAGTGCTTACGTCGGAGTGCGCGGCGGCAGGAGCCGAAGGCTGGCCGGTCTGCGTCCGCGCCGGCAGGGCAGCCACAGCACAGAAAACAGCAAGCGTGCACAACGATGGCGTAATCGGCGTCCTCAAACTTTGCCCTTTAGCGCACCCGCTACCCCGCAGAACGTCATTGTAGCGACTCTGCCAAGTCTTTATTGCTTGCGCACTTGCGTTCAAAGCGCCGTGCAACCGCGGAGACCTCTCCGTTTTCAGCCCTGGGAAGGCGCAATTGATGTGGAGTACCTATAATAACCAATGAAAGCCTTCCGCTGAACCAGCCGGCGGTCAAGCTGGCGGTGAAAACCAGCCAGACATCGTGGCAACCGTTGGACGACGTTCGGAGTGCCACAAGGATTCGTAACGCCCATTAGAAACCCCGGCGCTGAGGTTAAGACGTTGAAATTCTCGGAGCGGTATTCCCGACAAATCCTTTTCCAGCCCATTGGCGAGCAGGGACAGGAGCGACTGGCCGCGGCGCGGATGGCAATCGTCGGCTGCGGTGCCACCGGCTCGGCCCTGGCATCGCTGCTGGCGCGGGCCGGCGTGGGATACCTCCGCATCATCGATCGCGATTACGTTGAGCCCAGCAACCTGCAACGGCAGGTGCTGTTCGACGAAGCCGATGCCGCCGAATCCCTGCCCAAGGCGATTGCTGCAGCGCGCAAGATCGCGGCCTTCAACTCCGAGATCGCCGTCGAGCCGCACGTCGCCGATCTGACGCCCGACAATATCGAGGAGCTGCTCAGCGAGATCGATATCATCCTCGACGGCACTGACAACTTCGAAACGCGTTACCTGATCAACGACTACGCCGTCAGCAAAAACCTGCCGTGGATTTACGCTGCCGGAGTCGCCAGCTACGCCGTCACCATGACCATCCTTCCCGGCGAGACCGCCTGTCTGGCCTGCATCTTTCCCGATTCGCCGCGCGGCATCGTCGAAACCTGCGACACGTCAGGCATTCTGAACTCGGCGGTAAACTTCGTGGCGTCGATCGCCGCAACCGAAGCGCTGAAGCTGGCGGTGGGCGCGCGCGACAAACTTCGTCGCTCGCTGCTGTCGTATGACGTGTGGACCAACGATTACGCCTCGATCCTCACCGGCAAGCCTCGCTCCCGCTGCCGCGCCTGCCAGGAGCGCGACTTTGTGCACCTCGCCGGCGAGGGACGGCCGCATATCTCGCTCTGCGGGCGAAACTCCGTGCAGATTCACGAGCGCCAGCGGCCTATTGACTTCGCCGAGATCACGCGCCGGCTCTCGCCGCACGGCCCGGTCAAGCACAACGAGTTCATCCTGAAATTCTGGCGCGATCCGTATGAGCTGACGCTCTTTCCCGATGGCCGGGCCATCATCAAAGGCACCACCGACACCGCGATCGCGCGGAGCTTGTACGCGAGATATGTGGGGTCGTGAAGCAGATTTCTCCCCCGGAGAACGTCGCCGCGATGGTACAACACTTTAGTGCTACAAAATAGCAGAGATTTAATTACACTATTAGGCTAATAGCTTGTAATCGTAAAGTGGTGTTTAATCGCGTCAGGATGCCCCAGGAACGATGATCGGATTGCGGACGACCTCAGGTGCCATCCTGATCGCCTAGATCGTCTAGCGGGCAGCCAGGGCCACTAGCATCAGTTTCCCAATTTGGGACGTTGGTTAGCGTTTCAGAGACGACTTTCACCTGTTGTCAAAATTGGAACCGCCGACGCCTAGCCAATCAGACCAGCCGCGCAGCGGCGAAGTTGCAGTTAGCCCGGGGCGTAACCAGGCTGTTACGAAACCCGTGTCGCCGCTCTGCGGCTCGCACTATTTCCCACTAGAGCGGGGGCTAACAAACAGCCGAACCACGATGGCTGCCAACCAGAACCGAATCCCATTCGGGCGGAGGCCTCACTGCAGGCTCGCGTTGCCGGTGGCGTCGTGCGAGAGTTTTGCCTCCAGATAGGCAACGTGTCCATCTTCCATCTGGGCCAGGTCGGAATAAATCTGCCGCAGCGGTCCCGTGGGAGTTTGCTCCGCCAGCTTGGTATAGAAGCCTTGTGCGCTGAGCTCCGCGAACAGCGCCACCTGCAAGGCGCGCTCGCGCGCCGCAATAGCATCGTTGCCGGCTCCGAAAACGTCACCGTGTTCCAGCCTTGGCACTTCTATCAGCTCAACCAAGTCGTCCTCGGTCAGAGAGCTGCTCGACCTTCCGTACTGCTCCACATACTTTTGTTGCAGCAGGACGTGGTGACCTCTCTCCTCAATCGCCATCTCCCAGAATATCGCGCCGATCTCCAGCGATACCTCGTCACCAAACTCGGTGAACATTTCCGCAAAGCGGTGGTAGATCTCGGCGTTTCGTTGCTCGATGGAAATGGCGACGTCCAAGGCCTGTTGAGGGGACAGGGAGGCAAAACTTCGTTTCATGCAGAACTCTCCACAGAATGCAGGGTACTGGGGAATTTTACCTGCAAAGAGGGGCGTGGCGACTCCAGGCGGACGCAGAAGTTGCTGGCTGGTTTCAAAATGGGAAGATGCCAGAACAGAAAGCGGGCGCTGATCTGCTTTCAATGTTCAGGCTAGCTACTCGAATGTTCAGGCTGGTTGCTTGACTTGTTTGGCTTGTTTGGCGCGCTCCGCTTCTATCCTGGCAATAGTGCGCTTAAGCCAGTGTTTGACGTTTTCGCGCAGTTCCTCTTCCGTCTGGCCAGGAGTGGCGACGGTAACGCCGTGGCGATTCAGCGGAATGTGATGGCACGGCACGTCGTCGGTGCGGTACTCCTCAGGCACAAAATCGTAGAGCAGGCATTCGTGGCAGGCGTGCGGACGCGTTGGATCGCCGTGGTTGGGGCAGGTCAGTGAGTCCTGGAAGACAGAAGCCGGTCCCCATGGGGTGCTGTACCAATTTCCGTAGCCCCCTTGTTCCAGGAAATTCAGCTCGTAACGCAAGACTTCCAGCACATCGCGCTTGTCTTCAGACATAATCGACTCCCGGCAGGTACGCCTTCAGCGCCCATCCCTTGATGCCATTGTGTCCGAGGATGCACCTTCCGGCTGTGACGTACCTCACTTCCATGCGTGATCCGCGTCCGCTGCGAGCATAGTGTAAGAAATTCCATCTCCACTGGGCAGAAATTACCTACTGGCTCTTACCCGCTCCTGTCGCCGCCGGATGATGCGGATCGGTGATCTTGATGCGAATGATCTTCGGCGGATCGTACGGACGGTTCGTGCGGGGGTCGGCTGCCAGGCGCGCGATCTTCTTCACCACGTCGATATCCTGGCACTGCCCGAAGATGGTGTATTTGCCGTCCAGATATTGCGTGGGAACTTCGGTGATAAAGAATTGTGAGCCGTTGGTGTCAGGTCCCGCGTTCGCATACGCCAGACGCCCAGCCTGATCGAAGGTGAGACCCGGACTGACCTCGTTCTTGAATTTATATCCGGGATCGCCGGTGCCGGTGCCGATCGGATCTCCACCCTGAATCATGAAGTTGGGAATCACGCGATGGAAGATGGTGCCGTTGTACAGAGGCACGCCTTTCATCATCTGTCCGGTCTTCGGATCTTTCCACTCCTTGGTGCCGGTCGCCAGGCCAATAAAGTTGGCGACGCCAATTGGCGCCTTATCCGGAAAAAGTGTGCAGTGAATGCTTCCGTCGCTGGTCTCGATGACTGCCGTTGGCTCAGACGTCTTCTGCGCGGTTTTTTGTGAGGTTGTAGAGCCGTTTGTCTGCGCAAGCCCGAAGCTGGCGAGACATAGGACCGTGATCAATAGCTTATTCATAATTCCTCCTAAAAAGTGGCTCGTGATTCGTGGATCGTTGATAGTGGATGGCGAATCGCGAGGGGTGAATTCTCAATAGTGTTGTCTGAACCGTGGCTGGCCGATCGGGTGCTTCGGTCGCAGCCTGGCCATCCACGACTCCCGAACCACGATTCGCCAGCCACTAGCCACTAGTCACTGTCTTTCTGCATCTGCTGCGAAACCTTCTCCACATCGCCAAATACGCGCAGCAGGTTGCCACCAAGAATCTTATCAAGATCTTCCGCTCTGTATCCGCGCTGGTAGAGCGCTTCCGTAATTTTCGGCAAGTCGGCGGCGGAGTCCAAGCCTAGCGGCGAGCAATCGATGCCGTCGAAGTCGGAACCCAGGCCGACATGATCGACGCCCGCGACCTTCACCATGTGATCGATGTGGTCGATCAAGTCGCTCAGTGGCGGACGCGGCAATTTGGGCGCAAGCCGCGCCTTCGCTGCGGCCAACTCCTTCACCACCTCCGGTGTCTGCGGCTTGATGAACAGCGCCTGCACCGTTTCGTAATCGGGATCGTGTTGCGCGGCGAGCTGCTTGGCCGTATCCAGATACTTCTGCGAAACGAAGGCGCAATAATAATTCACCTGCGCGACGCCATTCTTTGCGGCGAGCGCACGCAGCATGTCGTCGGTCATATTGCGCGCCGCACTGGTCAACGCGCGGGAAGAGGAGTGCGACGCGATCACCGGCGCCTTGCTCAACTCCAGCGCCTGATAGAAGGTCGAGTCGGCCACGTGTGAGATGTCGACCATCATGCCCATCCGGTTCATCTCGGCGACGACCTCGCGTCCAAACGGCGTCAGGCCGCCGTGATGCTGAACGCTCTTGTCGTTCATATCGCCGCTGGAGTCGCCGATGTCGTTGGTGTTCGACCACGTCAGCGTCATGTAGCGCACGCCCAGGCGGTAATAATCGCGCAGGATGCGAATGTCGCCCTCGATCGCGTGGCCGCCCTCAACGCCCAGCAGCGCGGCGAACTTGTGCTCGCGATGCGCCGTGAGAATGTCCTGCGTGCTGAAAGCCATCATCATTTTGTCAGGATGACGCCGCGCC
Organism: uncultured Acidobacteriaceae bacterium; assembly: GCA_963789245.1. Lineage (GTDB taxonomy): Bacteria > Acidobacteriota > Terriglobia > Terriglobales > Acidobacteriaceae > Bog-257. Next base: position 152,595 of record CAWBKE010000007.1, read on the forward strand.
TGCTCGTAAACTGAATCGATCATGTCGAGCGCGCGCTTGGCTTCGTGGCCCTGGTTGCCCTTCGGCTCAACCCAGATGGAGAAGAACTCAGCGCCCAGATTGCCGGCCTTGATCTCGTTGAAGTCGAGATAGCCGGTGCCCGCGTCTTGCGCCAGATCGAAGTTCTCGTCGACGAAACGGCCCGGCGTGTCGGCGTGAGTGTCGATGATGATGGCCGAGTTGTGGATAGCGAGCGCTTTTGCAGTGGCCTGCGGCGTCGCGGTCGGCGTCTGCGCAGTTTGAGAAAGGGCAATTGTGGCGGAAAGAAGCAGGAAAAGACCGAGTCGGTGTGAATGTCGCATCAGGTTGATGAGCGGCTCCCGAATGAATTAGGTGCGATTGGATTGTAAATGAACGGAAGACGGTCTCGATGGCTTGCGCAGCCTATTCAACCAAGGAATCAAGGTGCGGCGCGGTTCACGATAATCCAGCCGCGCGGCCGGCGGCAGTTTACGATAATCCAGCGCTTCACGATAATCCAGCCGGCAGCGCTTCACGATAATCTGGCCGCGCAGCCGGTAGCAGATCGCGATAATCCAGCAGTTCACGATAATCCAGGCGCTGAGCGCCGGCTATGTTGTTACAGCCCGGGGCGCAAGCCCCGGTACCCGTATCTCAAAGACCGGAGCCGCGTAGCGGCGACATCAATCCAAAACATATTGTGGATCGTACTTCACGCCCGCACGCTCAAGGATCGACACGTATTCTTCCTCGAAGCTCGCGTTGCGGTGATGCTGGTGCTGATTCGCGATGTATCGCGTGACCGCGCCTGCGGCCGACGGGCTTACGCTGATGGCTCCGTATCCATCTTGCCATGCGAACGCTGGGGACTGCTTCCGCAGGCGCAGCGACGAATTCGCCTTCAATTCGCGGATCACGTCTGCGATGGCTCGTGTCTTGGGTATTTCCAATAACAGATGCACGTGGTTGGTGGTGCCGCCGATCGCATGAACATTGATTTCCGAGTTGCAGGCGACGGCGCGAAGAACGCTCCACACCTTCTCTGGCTCGCGGATGAGCGGCAAGCGTCCCTTGGTGCTGAAGACGCAATGCGCCAGGTTGATTGTGTAAGTGTGCGCCATGAATGGGCCGCCGCTACGCGGCTCGGCATAATTTCCCGCTTGACCAGGGGCTCGCGCCCCTGGCTCACACAGCGAAGCCGCTGCTCCGCAGCTCGAGTCGTGCGCGATAGAACTTCTCGGCGGTCTTTTTCAATTCGCACCCCGGCCAAATTCCTGGCCGTCCTCGTGTTGCCGGGAAATCCAGGCGCGGAGCGCCGGCAGCGCTTCACGATAATCCAGCCGCGCGGCCGGCAGCAGTTTACGATAATCCAGCGCTTCACGATAATCCAGCCGGCAGCGCTTCACGATAATCCAGCCGTTCACGATAATCCAGGCGCGGAGCGCCGGCTAGGTTGTTACAGTCCGGGGCGCAAGCCCCGGTGTACCGGTATTTTAAAGACCCCGGAGCCGCGTAGCGGCGACATCAACTCTTACGTCCGGAAGAAATCTTTGATGGCCTGCCACATCACCTGGCCGCCAACATCGGCGATAGACTTGGTCAGCGGAATGTCCTTGGGGCAGACTTCGACGCAGTTCTGCGCGTAGCCGCATTCCTGGATGCCGCCGTCGCCCATCAACGCTTGCAGGCGCTCAATCTTCAATCCCTTGCCGGTGGGATGGGAATTGAAGAGCCGCACTTGCGAGATGGTGGCCGCGCCCACGAAGCCGGTCTTCTCGTTAAACTGCGGGCAGGCTTCCATGCAGCAGCTGCACGAGATGCAGCGCGACAGCGGATACGCCTCTTCCTGGTCTTGCGCCGACTGGCGCAGTCCGGCGCCTAGATCGTAGGTGCCATCCATCGGCACCCACGCCTTCACCTTCTTCAGGTTCTCGAAGAGCACGCTGCGGTCGACCGCCAGGTCGCGAACGATCGGGAACTTGGAGAACGGCTCCAGCGTGATCGGCTGCTTCAGTTGATCGATCAGCGCCGAGCAGGCCATCTTCGCTTTTCCGTTGATGATCATGGCGCACGAGCCGCACACCTCTTCCAGGCAATTGGAATCGTAGGTGACCGGCGTGGTGGCCTTGCCCTGGCGCGTCACCGGCTTGGCCGCGATGTCCATCAGCGCCGAGGTGACGTTCATGCCCGGACGATGCTGTAGCTCGAATTCTTCCCAGTACGGCTTCGACTCGGGATTGTCTTGCCGTTTGATCTTTATGAGTACGGTTTTAGAGTTTGCCATTTTTTCAAAAGCCTTCAGCTCTCAGCCATCAGCCGTCAGCAAAATTGCAATTCGCTTTTCGCCCTTCGCTCTTCGCCAACCACCAACGAAGTGTCATCCTGCCAGAACAACAATACGAAGTGTCATCCTGAGCGCAGGCGCGCTTCTTGTGCGCGCCGGAGTCGAAGGACCCCTATAGTACAAGTAACCTCTGCCGCCCCTGCGGGACTCGGGCTGTAATAACGCCCACCCCAGCGCTCGTGCTCCGTTCGAGTTGCTCACTGACAACTGACAACCGGCAACTGGCAACTGACAACTGCTCTTCTTCTACGTCGCCGCGTCATACCTTCTCGGACGCGGCTTGATCAGCGACGTGTCCACCGGCTCAAACTCGAAGCGCGGCTCGTCGGCATCGGCGGCGAAGTACGCTTTCGTCGTCTTCAACCAGTTGGCGTCGTCACGCTCGGGGAAGTCCGGCTTGTAGTGCGCGCCCCGCGATTCGTCGCGCATGGCCGCTCCCTGGGCAATCACGCGCGCCAGTTGCAGCATGTTGTAAAGCTGCCGCGCGAAGACGAAAGACGTGTTCGCCCACATCGACTTATCGCTCAGGTTGACGTGGTGATAGCGCTCCAGCAGCTCCACCAGCTTCGCGTCGGTCTCCCGAATGTTCTTGTTGTAGCGGATGACCGTGACGTTCTTGGTCATGGTGTCGCCCAACTCGCGCCACAGCAAAAACGGATTCTCGGTGCCCTCGTTCTTCATCAGGCGCGCGTTGATTTCTTCCTGCCGCTTGCGCTCCGAGTCGAAGACGTGCTGGCCGGGATGTTTCCCGCTCTTGATCATGCCGTGCGCGTACTTCACCGAGTGCGGTCCGGCAACGAATCCGCCATAGATGCACGACAGCAGCGAGTTCGCGCCCAACCGGTTGGCGCCGTGAATCGAGTAGTCGCATTCGCCGGCGGCGTATAGCCCTTCGATGTTGGTCCGCTGATCGAAATCAACCCAAAGGCCGCCCATGGTGTAGTGCATGCCGGGGAAGATCTTCATCGGCACGTCGCGGGGATCGTCGCCGACAAACTTCTCGTAGATTTCCAGGATGCCTTCCAGCTTGCGGTCGAGAATCTTGCGGTCGATGTGCGTGAGGTCCAGATAGACCATCGGCTGGCCGTCGATGCCGAGGTTATGCTCGTAAACCACCTTGTGGATGGCGCGGGTGGCGATGTCGCGCGGCACCAGATTGCCGTACTTGGGATACCACTCTTCCAGGAAGTACCAGCGCTCGCTCTCGGGAATGCTCTTGGGATCGCGCTTGTCGCCCGGCTGCTTCGGCACCCACACGCGTCCGCCTTCACCGCGCGCTGACTCCGACATCAGGCGCAGCTTGTCTTCGCCCGGAATGCACGTCGGGTGTACCTGGATGAATTCGCCGTTGGCGTAAAACGCTCCCTGCTGGTAGAGCGCCGATTGCGCCGAGCCGGTGCACACGACGGAGTTGGTGGACTTGCCGAAGATCGCGCCATTGCCGCCGGTCGCCATGATGACAGCTTCGCCAGGGAAGGTATGAACTCCCATGCCGCGCAGGTCCAGCGCGCAAATGCCGTGGCAGACGCGATTCTCGTCGATCACCGCGGAGAGAAATTCCCACGCTTCGTACTTCGTGACCTTGCCTTCGGATTCGTAGCGCCGCACTTGCTCGTCCAGAGCATAGAGCAGTTGCTGGCCGGTGGTCGCGCCGGCAAAGGCAGTGCGGTTGTAGAGTGTGCCGCCGAAACGGCGGAAAGTCCAGCAGCCCTTCCGGAGTGCGATTGAAGGGAACGCCCATGCGATCGAGAAGGTCGATGACGCCGGGCGCCGCATCGCACATGGCCTTCACCGGCGGCTGGTTGGCCAGGAAGTCACCGCCATAGACGGTGTCGTCGAAGTGGATCCAGGTGGAGTCGCCTTCGCCCTTCAGGTTCTTGGCTGCGTTGATGCCGCCCTGGGCGCATACCGAGTGAGACCGCTTGACCGGAACGATGGAGAAGAGGTCGACGTGACCTCCCATCTCGGCAATCTTGATGGTCGCGGCAAGTCCTGCCAGTCCGCCACCAACCACGATGATATTAGGATGTGCCATAAGAAAAACCAGCCATTAGCAATTAGCCATTAGCAATTAATCGTGCTCCACCCAGGGAACCTGAGCAGCCGGCGTCCGCACGAAACCGGTTACGCTCCATATGCCAATGCCGACAAGAGCAATCGCCAGCCCTAAGCATACAAAACCGAACTTGCGGCGCGCCTTGTCGCCCACCGTCAATCCCCATTTGGCAGCGAACAGCCAAACGCCGTAGGAGAAGTGCCACGAGGCAGCCACAATTCCGATTACATAGATGGCTACCGTCCACGGATTCTGGAAATCGAACCACACCTTCGAGAACGCGTTGTTATAGCCGCCGCCCATCAGGTGCACGCCCATGAATCGCATATCGATGACGTGATACAGGATGTAGGCGAAGGCGATGATTCCAGTCCAGCGCTGCGAGGTATAGAGCCAGTTGCCGCTCCAGGGATACTCGCTTACGTTCGAGTCGCCGCGATACCAGATCCAAATTCCGTAGAGCGCGTGATAGAGCAGCGGAATAAAGATGAAGACCCACTCCAGCACGTGCACAAAAGGCAGGCTGGTGAGGAACTTTACCTGATCGTTGTAGGCCTGAACGCCGTTGGCCGATTCGGAATTGGAGATGAAGTGTTCGATCAGAAACGCGCCGATGGGTACGATGCCCGATAGCGAATGCAGCCGGCGCAAAACGAAAGAATAGCCCTGACCTGCACGCAGCGGAGCTACTCCCTTTCCAATCCGGGTGACACTGGTTTCAATAGAACTGGCCGAGGAAGCCACGAAGCGAACTCCTTATGAACGCGGAGCGTATAAGCAAACTCTTTATTATCGATTTCGCCAAGAGCGCAAGTCAAGAAACCCGCCGCCGATCAACGCGCGCTTGACGAATCGCCTGAGGTGGGCCGGCTCCGGCGGATAAGCGAGACTCAGAATAACTTTTGGACGGGCCGACAGCCTGTGACGTGCGTCACAGGGTCGCATGATTTGTAGCACTCGTCACAGGCTATTGGAAACCACCGCCATGCGTTGGAAACGGGAAGACAAACCGGAAGAGGCGCACTCGTCTGGCACAACATTTATAGTGTCTTCATCCCATGGTGATCCGCGAGAATGTTCCTCTTGCTCCCTTGACGACCCTCAACGTCGGCGGGCCAGCGCGTCATTTCGCCGAAGCTCGGACGGAAGCCGAGGTTGTGGAAGCCGTCGAGTTTGCCCGCTCGCATCGCCTACCGTTGTTTGTGCTCGGAGGCGGAAGCAATCTCGTCATCTCAGACGCAGGATTTGCCGGACTGGTCCTGAAGGTCGGCATCAACGACGTCTCGCATTTTGCCTCATCACATGGTCAAGTGACGTTTGTCGCAGGCGCGGGGTACGACTGGGATGCGCTGGTGAAGGAGTCTGTCGAGGCCAGTTGTGCCGGGCTGGAGTGCCTCAGCGGAATACCCGGTACCGTGGGCGGCACGCCGGTGCAGAATGTCGGCGCCTACGGCCAGGAAGTTTCCCAGACCATCCTGGAAGTGCGGGTCTATGATCTGGAATCACGGCAGATGAAGACTCTGTCCAACGAAAAGTGCGGGTTCGCCTATCGCAGCAGCATATTCAATACAACCGAGCGCCGTCGGTATGTGATCCTGCGAGTCTCCTTTGCTCTGCAAGAGGGCGCCCAACCGAGCGTTCGTTACGCCGATCTCGAACAGTTCTTTGCGGGCCGATCGAAGGAACCAACGCTGAGCGAAGTGAGAGAAGCGGTTCGCAGCATCCGTCAGCGCAAGGCAATGCTGATTGTCCCCGGCGATGAGGACTCCCACAGTGTGGGATCGTTCTTCAAGAACCCGATTGTGCCGCAAACAATCTTCGAGGAGCTGTCGGCGAGGCTCGCGTCTCGTGGTCTGCAACTGCCGAGTTATCCCTCGGCAGACGGTCGCAAATTATCGGCGGCATGGCTGGTGGAACACGCCGGCTTCGCCAAGGGCTATCGCAAGGGCAGGGTGGCCATCTCGCAAAAGCACGCGCTGGCAATCGTCAACCGCGGCGGAGCGAGTGCAGATGAGATCATTACATTGAAAGATGAGATTCAAGTGCGCGTAATGGACGCCTTCGGGATCAAGCTCGATCCCGAGCCGGTGTTCGTGGGATTTTGAAAACCGCTGCCGCCGCCCCCGAAGGGGCTCAATTTTCATAATGCGGACCACCCAGCACTGAAGCGCTGGGCTATCATCTTTTGTCCCACTGCGTGGGACTTGCGTGTCGACACTCCGACCATAATCGCATGAAATGGTGGTCGCTACTCTTGGCTAGTCGGCCCCGCACAGGCCAAGCTTTGGGAAATGCGCTTTTGCTAATTGCTAACTGCTAATTGCTGGCTTCTTGTGCCATTCCGTTGCCTGCTCGTACGCATGGGCCACTCGCAAGCAAATCCCATCCCCACCCGGGCGGCTCGAAATTTGCATACCCACCGGCAGCCCATCCGGTGTGAAGCCGCAGGGAACCGACGTGGTTGGCCAAAACATCACGCTAAACGGCGACGTAGTACGCAGAAGGTTCTTCACCTCGTACGGACGCACATCTGCCACAGCTAGCGCTTCCATCTCGACGAGCTTCGGAGCCGGGACCGGGACCGTCGGCGAGATGACCGCATCGACTTGTTCGAAAACTCGCTCAGCGATCGAGCAAAACTCCGCCAGTCGCCGCCGCTCGCGAATGTATTGCGTGGCTGTGATTCCCGCGCATCGCTGGATACGGTACAACGTTCGCGGGTCGTAGAGTTGCGGACTGTCGTTCACCATCGCTTCGTGATACTCGTAAATCTCCGCGTCGAAGATGGTGCGGAAGCCATCGACCGCAATCTCCACCTCGCGAACCTGCGACGTCAGCTTCCCGACGATCTGCACCGCGGCTTCAAGGCACGACGCTACATCCGGATCAAGATCGCCAAACAGGGCCTTGCGGGGAATCCCAACCTTCAGTGCAGAAACATTCTGCTCCAGCGATGCTGCAAAGCTGGACTTCCGGGAGAGCACATCAATCAAGATCGCCGCATCGCGCACTGTCGCCGCCAGCGGGCCGGCGGTATCGAACGAAGTCGAGAGTGGCACCACGCCGTTAAGGCTGATAAGACCGGCGCTGGGGCGATGTCCCACAATGCCGCACAGCGCGCTGGGACAACGAATCGAGCCGGTAGTGTCCGTGCCCAGGGCGGCGACGCAGAGTCCCGCAGCCACGGCTGCAGCCGATCCCGAAGAGGAGCCGCCGGAGATCCGCTCCAGGTTCCAGGGATTTTTCGTCGGGCCAAAGGCACTTACGACGCCGCTGATCCCAAAAGCAAACTCATGCAGGTTAAGCTTGCCGACGATGACGGCCCCGGCTTGCCGCAATCGCCGAACCACCTCGGCGTCTTCCGTTGGTATGCGGTCGCGGTACTGGTTGCTGGCCGCCGTGGTCCGCACGCCCGCCGTGTCGAACAGGTCCTTCAGTCCGATGGGAATGCCATGAAGCGGCCCGCGATAATTTCCCGCGCTTATTTCAGATTCAGCGTGGCGAGCCTGCTCTAGTGCGAGATCGGCAGTCACGGTGATGAAAGCGTTCAGGCTGGGATTGAGCCGTTCGATGCGCGCCAGGCATTCGCGCGTCAGTTCAACCGGCGACAAGCGGCAGCTGCGAATCTGTTCGGCCGCTTCGGTCAGAGTAAGCATTCGAAGCGATGGTAGCACTCGCGCCATCCCAGGTTAGCGTCCAAAAGAAGGACGCGAACCTGGGCACCGGCCCCGGATCTTGAGAATCGGCGTTAATGCGGGCCTGAAGGCCCGCTCTGCCACCTACGCTCGCTTCGGCTTCTTCTGGCACTTCTCGCAGATGCCATAAATCTGGAAGGTATGACGCGTGGGGAGATACTTGTTCTTGCGGCCCACGGCCTGCTCAATGCGTTCGATATCAGCCGAGAAGAACTCCACCGAACTGCCGCATTCGGTGCACACCATGTGATGGTGATTGCGCCGTTGATACTGGTGCTCGAAGCGCGCGACGCCGTCGTTGAAAGCCACCTCGCTCGCAAGACCGGACTCCGCCAGCAGCTTCAGCGTGCGATAGACGGTGGTGAACCCGATGCCCTCTTCCTTCTTCTTGACCAGCCGGTAAAGTTCGTCGGTGGAAAGATGGTCGCGAGTTTCGAGAAACGTTCGCAGGATGGTGTCGCGCTGTCCGGTGCGCTTCAAACCCACTTTTTTCAGATGATTGTGGAACACGGCCTCAGCCTCGCGCACCATCTGGCGCGAGATCGTCGGCTGATCGTCGATTCGTTTCTGGAGCATAGGCAAGCGCTCCAATGGAGCCCTCATTCGCTGTTGCAAGCCAGTTGTTACCAGCATAACACTGGCCGTCGGGCGGGGGTCTTGGATTAAGAATGGCTCTCAGTGCGGCGGGGTGGAGCACGCCTTCCAGGCGTGCATCGACGAGTGAGATGATCGGGTGCGCTTTAGCGCCTGAGGTAAGGTTTGTTACCTCAGCGGCTCAAGCCGGCTGAGTGTAAGACTCTAAATGCACCGCTGAAGCGGTGCTCCACCCAGACCAAATTGCGAGCAGGCTGGAGGATGCTGCAACGGCGGAACATCCTTATGTGCGGATCTACCTTGCGTTCAGCAGCCGTATCGTCTGCAGCACAACGTCGCCGCTGATTGCCAGCGATTGCGGACTAAGCTTGTCGATGGTGTCTTCGGGCGTGTGGTGGAAGACATTGTTGTAGCCGTAGTCAAAGTCGATCAGGTCCACCACGGGCACGCCGATCTTGGCAAACGGAATATGGTCGTCCTCGATGGCAATCGTCTGCTGGAAAAAGTGAGACTGGTAGCCAAGATCGGTAGCCGCCTGGGATACCACGTCGGTCAACCAGGGCGTGGAGTTTGTATCGCGCTGAATGTCGAGATCGGCGTCGCCAATCATGTCAACCAGGATGAAAGCCTTCACCTTCTTCGCCGTGCCGTCCTGCTGCCACTTGTGCGCGAGTTGTCGCGTGCCGTAGAGGCTGTCCGTGTCGGTCCACTTCACGAATGCTTCTTCACCGTCGGTCCACACCAGCCAAACGCTGTAGCCATCAAGCGGTTTGCCGCGGAAGTGATCGGCCAAAGCCAGCAGCAGAGCGGTTGTGGAGCCGCCGTCGTTGGCGCCGACGTAGGTCTTCGGCAGTGGATAGTTTGTATCGTAATGGCCCGCGACAACGATGATGCCGTCCTTCTTGCCGGGAAATTTCGCGATGATGTTGTTGATGGGAAACGCGCCCACGGGCGTCTGCGCCGTGAACTTGTCCTGCTCCACATCCACTCCCTTCAGCTTGGAGAGGATGTACTGCTCCAGTTTGGCGTGTCCCGGACTCCCCGGCGGACGCGGGCCGAATGCGACCACCTCCTTCACGTACTGCATGACATGATTGCCGTTGATGTCCGGAATGGGACCCGTGCTTGCGGGCTGAGTCACCGCCGGGCCGTTGGCCGCGGGCGCTGGCTTGGCTGTAGCCGTGGCCTTCGAGGGCGATTGCGGTTGTTCGCTGCAACCGGCGCTGAACGCGGCGATCAGGAGCAGTAGGAAAATCGGGGCAGAGGATGGGCGGCGCCTCAACGTCATCTTAGATAACATTGTAAATTGCCTGCGAGATAATCAGCAGTCGCCGCAGCCGAACCGGAGCACCGTCCGCCGAAGCCTCGAAAATCTGCTATTCTGCCCGCCGTGTCCAAACCACGGTCTTCGAATCGCCGTCCCGCTATCAGCATTGTCGGCCCGGGAAACCTCGGCAGCGCACTGGCCCTGACTCTGCCGCCGGCAGGGTACGAAGTGCGGTTCCTTGCGGTGCGGGGAAAGAGAAGTCCGCGACCGTCAAACGTCAGGGCGCTGGCACGCCGAATTAACGCGCGCGTGGTTGAGATAGGAAAGCAACCGCTCGATACCGAGATCGTTTGGATTACAGTTCCCGACGATGCAATCGCAGGCGTGGCGCGCGTGCTCGCGCAGTCTCAGGATTGGAAGAGCAAGATTGTATTTCATTCCAGCGGAGCGCTCACCAGCGACGAACTTGTTTCCCTGCGAGACAAAGGCGCGCGCGTTGCATCCGTGCATCCCATGATGACCTTCGTTCGCGGCGCCGTGCCGGAGATGGCAGGCGTGCCGTTCGCGGTTGAAGGAGACGCTGCAGCGGTGCGGACCGCCCGGCCTATCGTCGAAGACCTGGGCGGAGACGCCTTCGTCATCAAGAAACAGAACAAGGTTTTGTATCACGTCTTCGGAAGCTTCGCGTCGCCGCTGGTGATCGCAATGATGGCCTCGCTGGAGCAGGTGGCGCTGGCCGCAGGTATTCGCAAAATGGACATCAAGCCGATGATGGCGCCGCTGCTGTGGCAGACGCTCCGCAACTACTTGAAGCACGATGCAGGTGCAGCTTTCAGTGGACCGCTCGTCCGTGGGGACGTGGCGACCGTACGCAAGCATCTGGCCGAACTTGAGAAGTTGCCGGAGGCGAAGGCCGTATATCTCGCGCTGGCCGGTGCGGCCTTGAAACTGCTGCCGGTGAAAAACCGCAAAAGGTTGGCGAAAGTGCACCGTAGTTCCTGAAACGGCGTGACGCGCTATCGCTGCGCGGCGTGTGTCCGCACCCGGCTACGAATGATTTCCATCAGAGCTCTGCAAAGAGCGCCAGCGCAGGTGATCGTACTTGATGAGGCTGTTGGCGGCTTCCGGTCCCTCGCTGCCGGCAGCGTAGTTGGGAAACTGCGGCGGCGGAAGCTCGGCCCAGGCTTCCTCGATGGGCGTGATGATGCGCCACTCGGCTTCCACTTCGTCGCGGCGGGTGAACAGCGTAGGGTCGCCGCGCATCGCGTCCAGCAGCAGCGTCTCGTAGGCAGCGGGCGTTTCCGTCCCAAAGAATTCACGATACGAGAAGTCCATATCAACGCGAACGGCGCGCATTTGCTGGCCCGGCTGCTTGGCGCCGAAACTGAGCGAGATACCTTCGTTGGGCTGAATACGCATGGAGATGACGTTGTGATGCACATCGGCGGGATTGCGCGAAAACAATGCCTGCGGCGTGCGCTTGAAATGCACCGCGATCTCGGTCAGCGGCTGCGCCAGTCGCTTGCCGGCGCGAATGTAGAAGGGAACTCCTGCCCAGCGCCAATTGTCGATGTGGAGTTCCACTGCGGCGTAGGTCTCAGTCTGCGAGTTGGGATTGACGCCCGGTTCCTGACGATATCCCGGAACCGGTTTGCCGTCGATCTCACCCGGACCGTACTGCCCGCGAGCCGTGCGTTTCGCGACCTCTTCTTTGGACATAGGAGCGATGGCGCTTAGCACTTCCACCTTGTGACCCCGCACCGCGTCGGCATCGAAGCTGACCGGCGGTTCCATCGCGGTCAGCATCAGAAGTTGGAGCATGTGGTTAGCGACCATGTCGCGCAGCGCGCCGGTCTCTTCGTAGAATGCGCCGCGGCCTTCCACGCCGAGCGTTTCCGCTGCGGTGATCTCGATGTACTCGATGTAATTGCGGTTCCACACCGGCTCAAACATAGAGTTGCCAAAGCGGAACATCATGATGTTCTGCACCGTCTCTTTGCCGAGATAATGGTCGATGCGATAAACCGAGCGCTCGTCGAAGACGTGCGAGACAATTTCGTTCAACTCCTGCGCGCTCTTGAGGTCGCGGCCAAAGGGCTTTTCCAGGATGATGCGAGTCCAGCCTTCGCCGTTACGGGCCAGTCCGGCTTCGCCAAGTCCCTCGACAATCGGTGGCGCAAGCGAAGCGGGAGTGGAAACATAGAACAGTATGTTTTTGCTGGCGCCGTTCTTCTGCATCTCCTCGATCTCCGCCTTCAAGAGGGGATAGAAGTCAGGATGGTTGGCGTCACCGACGAAGTAATGCAGCCGCTGAGCAAAGTCCTGCCAACCCTGGTCGGTGAAATTGCGAGCATCTTTCGAGTCCGCAGCGCCGTCGCGCAGGCGTGAGCGATACCCTTCGTCGTCAAACTTGGAGCGGCCGATGCCGAGCACTTCGAAATTGCGGCTGGTGCAGCCGACACACGCCAGATCGTACAGAGCGGGAATCAATTTGCGCCGGGTCAGATCGCCGGATCCTCCGAAGATTACGACCAGACAGGAATCGCCTTGCGGCAAATGAGGAGTTTCGATCTTATGGGGCGTGGGCTGCACGAGAGTGGTCATGCGATTGGCTCCAAGGCGGGTTCGCTCATTGGCAGATGCCGTCCCGCGGTGAAAGGATTCGCGGGCGGCGCGATGCCGATCACTTGTTAGCCGTGGCCGCGGCGTCCGCCGGTTGCGCGACGGATTCCTTCACCAAGGCCAGCAGTCGCCGCAAGCCTTTCTCGATGTCGCGTCCCAGGTCAACCCGGATGGCGCGGCGATGATGGTTGGTCCAGGACTCAAAATCGCCCAGCGCCTGCGCCTGCTTCAAGACGCTGAAGCTGAATTTCTCGCCAGGCACCTCGATGTCGTTGATGTCGTCCGAGGTAAGTTGTAGAAAGAGGCCGCCGTCGGGGCCGCCCTTGTGCAGTTGTCCGGTTGAATGCGAAAACCGCGGGCCGTATCCGGTGGTGGTAGCGACCTTTTTCTGGTTGCGAAGGGCAAGGCGAATTTCCTGCAAAAGCGAGTCGTAGTTTTTCAGGTCCTCGACGAACTGCGTGATGGCGAGATAATCGCCGGGGTTCAATCGGGCCAGATGGGTCATCAGCATTGCTTGCAGCGATGAGCCGCCACGGCGCAAAACCTCACAGTTTTCGGCATCGCCAAAGACACGCAGGGAGGTTTCGGCGACGATGAGCTTTTGCTGGGGCAGAGCGCCACTCTGCGCATACTCCGCCAGGACACGCACGATGTAGTCCTTCGACTGCTGAACGTCGGGCTGGTCGAAAGCATCGACGCCGAGCAGCGATCCGGCAATAGCGGTCGCGAACTCCCACAGAAAAAACTCTTCGCCGAGATCGAGCGGGTTTCGAAGCGAGTGGCGCAGTACGGGATATCCTGCGGCTTCGAGAGCGGCAAGCTTCGATTCCGTGTCCGCGTTGTCTGACGACAGTGTATGGATGTAGACAAAAATGCGATCGTCGCCGTACACCTCGGGCGCGCCCAGCGGCTCGCCGACAACTGGGACGATGCCCTTGCCTTCTTTGCCGGTACTCTCGGCGATGAGGTGCTCGATCCAAAGGCCGAGCGCGGCCAATGGCGGAGGCGTGATGAGGGTGAGTTTGTTGCGTCCAGCGCCGGCGAGCGCGCCCAGCAATGCTCCCAGCCGCGCGCCGGGATTCTCGTTTAGCGGGACGGAATCAGCGCAGGCATGGGCCGCTTGGCTGGCAGTATCAAGCAGCGCCTTCACGTCACCGCCCATCAGCGCAAAAGGCACGATGCCGAAGTACGAGAGCGCCGAATAGCGCCCGCCGATATTGGGCAGGTCGAGAAAAATCCGGCGAAAGTGGCCATGCGCGGCGTCCTTGGCAAGCTGGCTTCCTGGATCCGTGATGGCGATGAAGTTTTCTCCGGCCGCGTCACCTTTGACGCGCTTCACGCGGTCCCGAAAATAGCGGTGAAACATTTGCGGCTCGGTGGTTGTGCTCGATTTCGATGAAACGATAAAGAGCGTGTTGCCAATGTTGATCTTCTGCTCAAGGTGGCGAATCGCCGTCGGTACGGTGGAATCGAGAACGAAGAGCTGCGGATACCCGTCCTGCTTGCCAAAGGTGCGGGCCAGTACCTCCGGACACAAACTGGGGCCGCCCATGCCCAGGACTACGGCGAATTCGAATCCGGCATTCTTCACTTCCTGAACAAAGGTGTCGAGTTCCGCGAGGTGGGGCTCCATAGTTTCGACAACGGTGAGCCAGCCGAGGGAATTGGCGATGCTTGCCTCTCGCTCAGGCTCGCTCTTCCAGAGCGTGAAATCCTTCTTCCACAATCGCGACACCGATTGGTCCCGCTCCAGGCGCTCCAGCGCACTGCGAAAGTTAGTCTCGTAGTTGCCGAGTGACGCCGTATGGCGCTGAACAATACTGTTTGCAGCTTGGTTCGATTCGGTGTCTGACAAGGAAATGCTGCTCATGAGGACCTCCTCGCGCTTCCGTATGGGCACTACTTTTCAGAGCGACTCCACAATCGGTGCAGCTCCAGCTTTGAAGGGGCACGCCTTCAGGCGTGCCGCTAAAGCCAAGCAGAAAATTCGGCTTCAGCCGCGGAGGGAACCTGCCCTCAGGGCCTAAAGAGACTGTGTCACGACCTGGTGTCGCCGCTCCGCGGCTCACTTGTTGTCCCACTTGGAGCGCGGGCTTACGCCCACGCCTAACACAAATGCCGCCGCTTCGCGGCTGAATGAGCCGGATTTCTTAATGTTTGTTCCACCGCGAAATATGATTTCCGGTCGTGACACAGTCTCTAAAGGCCAGTCCCTGCACACTCCCTGACGGCACGGCTAAAGCCATGCCCTTTCAATGCCGGAAACACCAACCCTGGCGCCGCTCTCGACAGATAACACAGCGCCGACACATAGTGCCGGCGCCATGGAACTCCTCAATTGTAAGCCTGAATCGTTACTGTTTGGTTTTGTTTAGCACTTCACGGGCCTTCGCGACAACGTTTTCAACGGTGAAGCCAAAATGCTCCATGATTATCTTGTACGGGGCTGACGCTCCGAAGTCGTCATGGGCAACACTGTAGCCGTTGGGGCCGACGTACTTACTCCAGCCAAGACTGGCGCCGGCTTCCACCGAGACGCGCGCCTTGACCTGAGGAGGAAACACTTGTGTCTGGTATTCGGCGGGCTGCTTTTCGAACAGCGACCAACACGGCATGGAGACGACGCGCGCCTTAACGCCTGCGGCAGTGAGCTGCTCGTACGCTCCCACACAAAGCTGCACTTCGGAGCCAGTGCCCATCAGGATGACGTCCGGCGTGCCGGCAGAGTCGGCCAGAATGTAAGCGCCTTTAGCCACGCCGGCAGCCGAGGCGTACTTGGTGCGATCGAAGGTCGGCACGCCCTGGCGAGTGAGCACCAGCGCCACCGGCTGGTCCTTCATCGGCATGATGACGCGCCAGGTTTCAGCGACCTCGTTGGCGTCGGCCGGGCGGAAGGTCATCATGCGGGGCATGGCACGCAAAGACATGAGCTGCTCGATGGGCTGATGCGTGGGGCCGTCTTCGCCCAGACCGATGGAGTCGTGAGTGTAGATGTAGATGACCGGCAGCTCCATCATCGCGGCCAGACGAATCGCTGGCCGCATGTAGTCCGAGAAGATAAAGAACGTCGCTCCGAAGGGCCGCACACAGGAGAGCGCCATGCCGCTGAGGATTGAGCCCATGGCATGCTCGCGGATGCCAAAGTGGAAGTTGCGGCCGGAGTAGCTGTCCTTCTCGAAGTCGCCGCCGTCCTTGATGAGCGTCTTGGTTGAGGGATAGAGATCGGCAGCGCCCCCGATAAGCCAGGGGACTCTGGCGGCGACGGCGTTCTCGACTTTTGCGCTCGAGTCGCGCGTGGCAATGCCCTTCGCATCGGCGGGAAACGTCGGAATATCTTTGTCCCAGCCGGCGGGTAGCTCCTGGTTTGACATCTGCTGCCACATTTTGGCGAGATCAGGATTCTGGGCCGCCCATGTCTGGTATTTCCCGTCCCACTCCTGCTCCCACTTGGCGCCGCGCTCCACCGCCTTGCTCATGTAGCTCTGCACTTCGTCGGGAACGAGGAACTGCGCATCGGGCGGCCAACCGTAGACGATTTTCGTCTTGCGGACTTCTTCCACGCCCAGCGCCTCGCCGTGGGCTTCCTTGGTGTCCTGGCGGTCGGGAGAGCCCCAGCCAATATGCGTATCACAGATGATGAGCGTTGGCCGATCCGGCTCTCTCTGCGCAGCCCTGATGGCGACGTCGACTAGATTGAGATCGTTGACATCGGTGACGTGCAGGATATTCCAGTGCCAGCCTTCGAAGCGGGTGGCGACATCGTCGGTGAATGCCAGCGAGGTGTGGCCTTCGATGGTGATGTGGTTGTTGTCGTAGAACCAGATCAGGTTCGACAGCCCAAGATGTCCAGCTACCGAAGCAGCCTCGTTGCTAACGCCTTCCATCAGATCGCCATCACCGCAGAACGCGTAGATGCGATAGTCGAAGGGAGTGTAGTCGTCCTTGTGGAACTTCGAGGCCAGCCACCGCTGGGCAATCGCCATTCCCACCGAGTTGCTCACGCCCTGGCCGAGCGGACCGGTAGTAACTTCCAAGCCCGGCACGTGACGGTATTCGGGATGCCCAGGCGTCTTCGATCCCCACTGCCGGAATTGCTTGATGTCATCAAGCGAAAGATCATAGCCGGTCAGGTGAAGCATGGCGTACAGCAGCATGCAGGCGTGCCCATTGGAAAGAATGAAGCGATCGCGTCCGGGCCAGTGCGGGTCGTGAGGATTGTGCCGGAGGAAACGGTCCCATAGCACGAAGGCCAGCGGCGCCAGCGCCATGGGAGTGCCGGGATGACCGCTGTTGGCTTTCTGCACCGCGTCCATCGCCAGCGTACGAATCGTGTTAATGCAGAGGGTTTCGAGATGCTGCTGAGCGGTAACCTGCTCCTTGGCTTGAACAGAAATGTCTGCTTGACTACTCACCCGTTGCCGCCTTTCTCAGGTTGTGAATAAAAAAAACCGATGTGTGCCGTCCCTACAGGACTTGGATTTCTTATTGTGATACCCAGCGCTTCTGCGCTGGGCTAAAATTGTTCCGCCCTTCGGGCTGTACCTGCAGCAAGGCTTGAGTCCGTCCTCCCACTGCAACTCTTGTAAATCGAGACTCCAAATCCAGTTTCCACGAAAACGTAGACTCCAAGGTCCGCACTATCCAGAGGTTGATTTCGCCAGAGGCTTTCCCGCCTCAGTTTGCGCTGGGTGTTCAACTTCGACCGCGTAATCTGTGCCTTGCCATTGCTGGTCCTCGGGCCAGTTAAAGGTGAATCGCAGTGGCGCTTTTTGTCCCTGATCGACGTGGAGGTCGACATACTCGACACCTAAAGCCGTGGGAGTGGACGCAGTATCGCGCGGCGTGTGCCACTCGTCGTCGCTCCAGTGCAGCACGAAGGGCGAGGACGCCTGGACCCTCAGTAAAGCTCCCGCCGTTACTTTGCGAATCTGGCGATTCATCTTCCATACTTCGATTACCGGGCGCGGATTATCGTTGCAGTAACGCGCCGCAACCGGATCGATTCGATCAAAGGTCCTATTGTCCAGCATCGAGCGCAGCAGCTTCACATACTCGGCGTGCGCCCACAGCAGCGGAATAGCCGCTCCGGTTGCCTTGCCGAAAAACATGTGCTCATGCGGGATGTCCGGCAGGTCCCAGATCTGCTCAGGGAACAATCCCACGCCGGTAGCAAAGGCCTCGGCCGCACGGACATAGATGTCGATATTACGACCGGCGGCCAACTCGTAGGTTGCACGTTCCAGCGTGAGCAGGGGCCAGGGATGGCCGACTCCCCACTTCTTGAAAGAGGTGCCGTCGTCGCGCTGACCATAGCCGTCATGGTTGTACCGCTTCCAGCAGGGGCCGGTGGGAAAATCAACCTTCAAGACGGCGTCGATGACCTTTAACGAGTCTTCGATGAGAGGGTCACCCGGTTTGCGGATACCAAAGCGGACCAGCTCCAGGAAGCCGTGATCCACAATCTGGTTTGCGGGATACCTGTATTGGTCGCCGGGCTTCTGATTCGCCAGAATCAGTTCGCCCTTGTCGGGATCCTCGTCGCCCACCGAGCCCTCGCGGCTGAGGGCGGGGTTGATGCGGATGTAATGCCGCTTGATTGCCGGCAATAGCGTGCCATGGTTGGTGACCGTCCACTTCTCAACATGCGACTCCAGGAAGTCGGCGTAGGTGCGCACGAAGTCCGCCGTATGTTTGTCACCACGGGACTCGAGCATCTCGGCGGCGCAGATCAGGGCGGCGATATTGACGGCGAGGGTGGAGGGCGAGTAGCCTCCCGCTTCTTCCCAACGGTCTTCGGGCGTGGCCGGACCTTCGCGGATAAGGTAGGCGCAGGCCCGGCACACCGTAATGTAGGGATCGAATTCAGCCAGCGCGTTGGCCTTCCACAGGCGCCAGGCCAGGAGGATGGGAAACGAAACCTCGTCCAGTTGCACGCCGGTCCAATAGGGATCGCCATCGATCCAGAAGTTCTGGTAGAAGCCGCCGTCTTCACGCTGGGCTATGTCCAGATAGATCATGGCGCGCAAAGGCGTGGCCGTGTCGCCGGCAGCTAAAAGCGCGTCAGACTGAGTGCACCATGTCGCGGGTCCACACCAGGTGGTAGCCGCCGAGTTCGTCGTCGCTTTTGTCTTCGCCCCAGGGAATGCTCAGGCTGGCGATCATGGCGCCGGGATAGAGCTTGTCCTCGTGCGCCAGCAGCAGATTGATGCTGCGAGCGAATAAATTGGAGGCATACCCGGAGACCTTGTCGTGGTTCATGTCGATGACCGCCAGCCGCTTTCGCGTGCGGTGCCACTGCTCGATGAAGCTATTTACATTGGCTTGAAACGGAACACATAGGGATTGGAAGAGGGTGGCGCCGGCTGCGTGTTGGGTGCGGCCGAAGGCCACGCCGAGGGTGAATTCGGCGCCGCGCGCCAAATCGATCTCGCCGGTAAGGGCGATGTTTCCGTCCAGTGCGGAGTCGTATTGCCAATCCATCTTTAAGTTGTGCGCCAGGTCGGTCCAGCCGTCACTGACACCAACGTAGCCGCACGAAAGTTTGCTGAACCCTACCTTGGTTCCAATCGCCATGTGTACATTGTCGCGATAGGCAATCAGGAAATGCCGGCCCTTGGCTGCCAATGCTTCTCCATTGTTGTGCCATCCGCCAATGTTCAAGTGGGGGGCGCAAAGCACATAGAGGTGCAGGCGTCCCTGCCACTCCGGCGCGGGGGTGAACTTGGTATGAATGAGCAGGCAGTTGAGGTGGGGGTCGGAGATGATTTGCTTCTCAATGGTGTACCGGCCATCAGGGTCGGTGTTGATGATCCTAAAGCCCAGCGCTCCAGGATCGATAAGTTCGACCGTGCTGACGGTGTTGCGGCGCTCGTCGTGGAAAAATGTCTCTTCGTCGCTGACCATGTACTGCAAATCCCGAACCTGAGGGGAATCAATGGTCGGATAGTAGATTTCCGTGTTGACTCCCCTGGCCAGGGTGTACCAGAGGCGGCTGGAAACAGCGTATGCGGTGCCAACAGCGTCCTTGGCGCCGCCGGTCCAACGGGGTTCGATGCCGGGCCCACCCGGAGCTGGATTCTTGCCAGTCAAGATGAATGTTCTCCTCGTGCGAGGCTGCGGGCTTCCAAAGGTGGCTCAGGGCAAAGCTGAATATCCGCGTCCAGCGCACTCTCTATTCTTAACCCGAGTCAGCCTCGGCAGGCTAGTGAAGTCACCGAAAGTTTACGAATCCCTCGGCTGATGCAGGGGAACCGGAAACATATGCTCACCAGACCGCCCCGGCAGCCGATGCAGGGGCGTTGGAAGTGTACCGCGAGCGACAGGGACGCAGGAAATCAGGTCGGGACACCGGAATACGATTTCAGGCGCCTGCCGAAAAAAATCGGGAACTTCTGGTTCTGGTATCATGAAACACAAGCAGGATGTGGCAAGAAAGTGCTTCCAACTTGCCTGTGTGGGTATTGGCCCGGGGTAATACTCTCCCATCACGAACCGCCATCGGCTCGTGGGGCTTTTTTCTCTTTGCGCCAATTCGTCATGACGAGTGAAGTCGATGCATCTCGTTGCCAGCACCCGGCGGTGATTCCGGGGCCTGCGGCCTACGACGCATGTGGCGCAATACTTCAGATCTCTGAGCAAAGTGCGCCGAGGATGCAACGGCATTTGAGCTGTTGGGGCGAACCACGTTTAGAAAGGAAATGGAGGGTAACAAAGTGCAGATCGCGATCGCTTCCGATGAAGCAGGGCATGAAGCTAAACAGCGGCTCACCGCGAAACTGATTGGCGCGGGACACGAGGTGACGGATGCTGCGCCGCCAGTGCAGGGTCAGGGCCGCACCGATTACGCCGAGCAGGTTGCGCTGTCCGTGCTGCGGCACGACACCGAGCGCGGCATCATCATCAGCAGCCGAGCCGTGGGCGCGTCGGTTGCCGCCAACCGCGTACCCGGAGTCCGGGCTGCGCTTTGCGGCGACGCGCATTCCGCTCACGTGGGCGCCAAAGTGGAGGGCATGAACGTTTTGGTGCTGGCGCTGCATTCGTTGCAGGACGATCACGCGCGAGAAGTGGTCGATGCCTACCTGAATGCCACGCTTGCCCCTATCGAAGTAATAGGCGGTTTACCTCCTCGTCGCTTGCAGCGAGTGTTTGCCCATATCCGGGAGAACGTAGCCCGCGGCCTATCGGTGAGCGACCTGGCGCAAGTGGTGGGCATGAGTCAGTATTACTTTTCCAAGCTGTTCAAGATGAGCACTGGTATAACTCCCCATCAATATGTAATGCGGCAACGAGTGGAGCGTGCTCAGGAACACCTGCGCGAGAGCCGAATGGCGCTGGCCGAAATTGCCACCCAGGTCGGATTCGAAACGCAAAGTCACTTCACCAGCGTGTTTCGCCGCCTGGTAGGCGCGACCCCCAAACGCTATCGGGAGATGCACCAGGCGAGTTCGCTGGTTGCCGTACCATCGCCGGAGCAACAAAAGCGCGAAGAGCAGAAGTCAGCGACGGCGGCCTGAGGCCATCCCCGTCGCATACGAATAACACCGGCGCGACCCAGGTCGCGCCGGTTTGTGGTACGCCGTGCATGTTCGACAGCTTGGAGGTGAAAGTCCTCTGACCAACCTGATGGAGGTGAAGGTCTAGCGAAGCGCAAGGGCGTCATCGCGAGATGGGGTCTGAAGGAAGCGTGAAGCAAACACGCGGGCCGATGAACAAGAACCGGATGATGAGGCCTACGGTGCTGGGCGAGCGGGCAACAAACCGCGAAGCCCATATCCATCAAGGGCACTGGTGGTAAATCCGGCGGTCGTGCGTGGAAAGCGGTCGAGCTTATCACGGGAGATCTGCTGTGTGTCACGGAACCGTGACTGAGGACATCGCGAGGTGCCTTGACCGCATAGCAGAAGTCAGCCGAGGGCGTAGTACTCACGCGAGTGAGGAAGGCCCGAACGATAGGAAGGGTCAGTAGCGATTGGATCTCGATGAGGGTAATGCACTAGCCATCCCACTTCGGTGGGCCTTTGGGGGGCACGGCGCGGTGAAGCCGCAAAGGATGCTGACCAGAGAAGTGAAACCCCCACGGCGTCCCCAAACCGCCAACCCCCGGCCACTCGTTTCACCGGTGGATTAAACCTATCGAACCGCCGTATGCGGACCCGCATGTACGGTGGTGTGGCAGGGGAGGAGAGGTGACTCTCCCCCCTATGCCGATTATGGCCGCGGCAGTGCGGAACTATTGCTGTTGCGGGCGGGCGACCGGCCGCCTCATCTTGGTAGTGGGATTTGGTTTCATCGATCCCGCGGGCATCAGCTCGTTGAGCAGCCCGTCCGCGTGGTAGATGTTGCGTAGTGCTTCCGTGATTGCCCGCGAGTCCACTTCCACAGCGCGCGCAACCGTGTCGGTGTAGGCGAAGTTCCAGACCAGCGATTCAATGTTGCCGTCGAAAATAATACCGACAACTTCGCCCGCCTTGTTGATGACGGGACTGCCGGAGTTGCCACCGATAATGTCGGGCGTGGAAACCGTATCGTAGACGGTTTGCAGATTGATGGCCGACTTGGATTTCAGCCAGCTCTCCGGAAGCTGATAGGGCGGTTTGCTGCCGTGCGCGGCGGCATGCTGGTAAGTGCCGCCCATGGTGGTAAACCAGGGAACATTCTTGCCGTTGAGCTTATAGCCCTCGACCGAGCCATAGCTGAGCCTAAGGGTAAAGGTCGCATCCGGCGGGACGCTCAGGCCTTTTTGAGCGAACAGCGCCTTGCCAATGTCGCCGCCGCTCTGGCGCAATACCGCTTGCACCTGGTCCTCATCGCGATTATGGATCGCCGCGGCGTCGGGCTCGATCTGGCGCATCAGGACGATCAAGGGATCGGTGCTGGCTTCCACCGCGGCGGCACCGCCTTGGTAGAGTTGCTTACGGACGGCTACGTCCTCCAGCTTGGTCCCCTGGATCAGCTCCTTGGCGCGCTCGTCGGGCGACTTGCCGGCCAGCGCTTTCTGAACGTCGGGATTCCCGGCGCCCAGCTCATCCCGCATTTCCCCCAGGCTTTCGGTCAATAAGACCTGGTCCAGAGATTTGTAAATGGGCGCTGCGGAGAAAAGCCGCTGCTCCAGGGTTGGCAGTTGCGAATCCTGATAATTGTGCATGCGTTGGTCGCTGGGCATCTGCTTTTCATACGCAGCGCGTACGATCAAGCGGGCATAACCTGCCAGATCGCCGCGGAACCCGCCCATACTGTCGATATACAACAGTTGCTTGTAAGTCTGCTTCTGGACATTGACCGCCTTGCCAATTTGCGCCCAGGGGTCGCCGAACTGCTGCTTGCGTTGGGGATTGGAGTCGACGAACGTCTGCAAGCTCTTCTCGTCGGCGGCTTTGGTCGCCATCACATCTTTGTCCTTCAACCCATCTTCGTAACCGGTGACGGCCTTGAAGGAATTCTGCAGCCCGAAGACATCGCTCTGCGCCTCGCGCTCGTTCTCCGCCGATTGCGCTCCAAACTTCTGCAGGACATCGACCCGGCGAGTGTAGGAGCGGAGCTGGAGCGGGAACTGGTAGTCGCGCAGAAAGGTGAGCTGGTCCATAGTGAGCAGGCGGCCGGTGCGGCCAGGATGTCCGGAGACAAAAACCAGTTCGCCGTCACTGGCGCCGTTGGGCGACCACTTCAGATAATCGTGAATCTGTGCGGGCTGGCCGTTCTCGTAGGCGCGGAAGAACGAGATGTCAAGGTCGTAGCGGGGATACTCGAAGTTATCGGGATCGCCGCCGAAGAAAGCGATATCGAACTCCGGCGCAAACACCAGCCGGATGTCATCGTACTTTTTATACTTGTACAGGTTGTACATCGCGCCGGAATAGAAGGTGACGACGTCGCAGCGAATATCGCCGCCGGAACATTGCTTCTCCAGCGCCCCTATCTCCTGGCGCTGCGCCTTGCCGGCATCGGCCGCGGACATTCCCGGCTTCACCACGGCGTTTACCTTCGCGGTGACGTCGGAGATATCTTCCAGCACCACGAACTCCATGCCCGGACACTTGGCTTCGTCGGCATGCGTGGGCGCGTAGTAACCCATCTTCATGTAGTCCTTGCCGCTGGTGGAGAGATCGTGAATGCACTCTTGCGCGATGTGATGATTGGTGAAGATCAACCCGTCCGGCGAGACAAATGACGACGAGCCGTTGGGCGCGCGGGCAGAAGAAAGCCGGACATGGTCGAGCCACGCCTGGTCAGGCGCGAATCCGTACTTCGCTTGTACTTTATCGTTGGGAAATGCATTGAACAGCCACATGCCTTCATCGGCGTAAATTGAGTTGCCGAGAAAGAGCACAAGGAGACTGAGCAGAAGGGCAGTTCTTTTCAGCATGAGGACTCCGGGGAGCGGAGAATCCGCGCCAGTTGGCTGCAAGTGTGTCCGGCACAGGGAGCTCCGGACAGGTAGCCAAACCCTTGACTATAAACTCCGGAGCAGGTGGCGGGCAATGACGTAGCGGCAGATGCCCGTTTGCGTTCGCCGCTAGAGTCGCCGTCACCTTTACAATAGAAAGCTGTGATCCCAGCTTCAGCGAAACTGGAAACTCGAAACTTGAAACTTCTTATTCCGGCAATCATTCTCGTTATGACGATGACCGCACCCGCTCAACAACCACTTGCCGCGCCCCAAGCCATCACCGATCCCACCAAGCTCGAGAGCAAGATCGTAGCCGACATGCAGACGTTCTCCATCGAGAAGCTCTACATGACCCGCCAGATGGGCGGCTCGACGTGGTCGCCCGACGGCAAACAGGTCGCGTTCATCTCCAATATCAGCGGGCGAAATAATTTGTGGCTGGTGCCGGCGGCCGGCGGCTGGCCGACGCAATTGACCATCAGCGACCAGCGGCAGGCGCAGCCGGTGTGGTCGCCCGACGGTACCTGGATCGCCTACTCGTCCGATCACGACGGCGACGAGCAGTGGGACATCTTCCTGGTTTCGCCCAAGACCGGCGACGTGGTGAACCTGACCATGTCGCCGGACTCAGCCGAGGTTGAGCCCGCGTGGTCGCCCGACGGCAGGCAGCTCGCCTACACCACCAAACCGAAGACAGGGTCGAGCTACGAGATCGACTTGATGGATGTAACCACGCGGCACCTTCGCCACTTGACCAAGAACACGCCCAAAGAGCTGAGCAACCACCACCCCATCTTCTCGCGTGATGGGAAGTTCATTGTCTACACGCAGTCGCACGCTACCGGGAAAGATGCCAACGTTTTTGTGCTCGACTTGGCCAGCGACCAGAGTACGAACTTGACGCCGCACGAAGGTCAGCACAACTACCACGCTGCCGATATATCGCCGGATGGCAAGACGGTGCTCATCACCTCCGACGCGCACAATGGCTACGAGAATGTGGGCCTGGTCGATATTGCGACGAAAAAGATCGACTGGCTTACCGACGAGAAGTGGGAGCTCAGCGCGGGCGGCTTTTCGCCCGATGGCAAATCGCTAACGTGGACTGCCAACGTCGATGGCACGACGAACATTTATTCCTACGACATCGCCAGCCACCACGCCGAGGCGCTGCCCATCCGGCCTGGAGTGAATTCGCTGGGCGGTGATCCGACCGCGTACACGCGCGATGGATCGCGGCTGTTGTACTACCACAACGGCGCCAACGCTCCCAGCGACCTCTGGGTGTATGACATCGCGTCCAAGCAATCGCAGCAGATTACGCACTCGCTGGTCGGCGGGCTGCGCAGCGCCGACATGGTCCAGCCGTACCTGGTGCACTATTCCAGCCGCGATGACAAGTGGACGATCTCCGCATTCGCTTATGTTCCAAACAACATTCAACGCGACGGAAAGTTCCCGGCAATCGTCTACATTCATGGCGGGCCGGCAGTGCAATCCGTGGACTCGTTCAATCGCTTCATCCAGTACATCGTGAACCAGGGCTACCTGGTGATTGCGCCGAACTATCGCGGTTCAACTGGATATGGAAAGCAGTTCACTGATGCGAACATGGGCGATGCCGGTGGTCAGGAACTGAACGACGTGCTGGACGCGGCCGAGTGGATCAAGAAGAGCGGCTTCGTCGATCCCAAGAAGCTGATCGTGATGGGCGGCAGCTACGGCGGCTATCTCAGCATGATGGCGGTGACCAAGGCTCCTAACATGTGGGCCGCGGCGGTGCCGATTGTGCCATTCGTGAACTGGTTTACGGAGATCGCCAACGAAGATCCCAGCCTGCGCGAATATGATTTGGCGACGATGGGCGATCCGGAGAAGAACAAGGCGCTGTACGAAGACCGCTCGCCAATCAACTTTGTCGACCAGATTAAAGCGCCGTTGCTGCTGCTGGCGGGCGCAAATGATCCGCGCTGTCCGGCGTCAGAAGCGCAGCAGGTGGCCGATGCCGTCAAGAAGCGCGGCGGTGTCGCGCAGTTGAAGATCTATGCGGATGAAGGCCATGGCTTTGCGCGCGTGGAGAACCAGATCGATGCGTATCAGCGAGTGTCGGACTTCCTGAAGGTGCACGTGCCGTCGCCGGGATGCGGGTGCTCGGTGTATGAATGAAGCTCTTAGCCGTTAGCTTTTAGCTCTTAGCAACGTCGAGTGTCATCCTGAGCGGAGGCGCGCGTCTGTTGTGCGCCGGAGTCGAAGGAACCCCTACCCTGATGTTGAATAGGGGTTCTTCGACTTCGTTCGCGCGCTTCGCGCACTCGCTCCGCTCAGAATGACACCTACAAGAACAAAAGGCGCGCAGGAAAACTCTGCGCGCCGAACAGATTCGTGATCTAGAAACTCTTATCGCGTCGCTACCGCCTCGCCCACCTCGTAGATGCTGTACCACGATGTGGCCGCTTTCAGCGCGTTGTTCACGTTGTTGATGTTCTTCACGCCTTCGTCCTGGAGCCATGCCTCGAAGGCCTTGCCGCCCTGCTGCGCGTAGATTGGGATGCCATCCTTCCACGTGGCGCGGCCACAGAGCACGCCGTTGAACTTTACGCCTGACTCGGCGGCAAACTCCAGGTCCTCGATGAACTCGGGATTGCTGACGCCCGCCGAAAGGTAGATGAACGGCTTGCTGGTCGTTGCCGCCGCAGCGCGGTAGTGATCCAGAGCTTCTTTCTTGCTGTAGACCTTCGTCCCCTTGAATGAGCGCGAGCCCTCGACGAACTGCATGTTGATGGGAATTTCCACCTTCAGCACATCGACGTTGTAACGGTCCTTCGAGAATTCCTGCATCGACTTCGCGACGACCTCGGGCTTCAGCTTGGCAAACTCCGCGCCTTTCTCGTCCATGCCTTCCTTGTAGCCGACCAGCTCGAGGAAGAACGGAATATCATTGGCACGGCACTCGTCGCCGATGCGCTCCGTCCAGGCGTGCTTCAGTTCGTTGATCTTCGGATCGTCGTACGGCGAGTAGTAGAGCAGAATCTTGACGCAATCTGCGCCCGCTTCTTTCAGGCGTTTGGCAGACCACAGATCGAGCAAGTCGGGCAGGCGGCCGGGCAACTGCTTGTCGTAACCAGTTTTCTCGTAGGCCAGCAGCAGGCCGGAACCTTTGGCGCGACGCTTCGCCGCAGGCAGTCCCCACTCGGGATCGAGCAGGATGGCGCTGGCATGTTTGGTGAGGACCTCGGTGACGTAGATCTTGAACTCTTCCAGTTCTTTGTCGCCGGCATTGGCGCCCAGGGCTTTCTTCAGCGAGCCGCGCTGGTCCATGGCAGCGGCGGCAATGACGCCGCGATCATTGGAAACATTCTTCATGCCCGCGAGTTTTCCAGGAGTGAGTTTCATGATGAGACCTCCACGGGCGCACGGCCCGGTTCGATGGAAAAGATTGAGTGCAGTCCCGCAGAGAGCGGACGGGCCCGAGAAGTGCGGGACAGGAAATTCTAAATGAATCCGGAGATGCGTGCGAGGGTGTAGGCGCGTTATTCAGGCCAACTCAGGGCTTTCGCATGTCCGCCAGCATTTGCTGACGAAGTAAATGATTCGCTCTCGTCTGATATCCCTTGCCGGGTTTTTTTAGCCAAGCCACCACGTCCGTATCGAGACGCAGCGAGACGGCTTGCTTGACCGGACGATAGAACCTGCCCCGTACCGCATCTTTCCAAGCGCGAAGAGGTAGTTCCGGAATGTCGGAGGTGTCGATCTGCTCGTCTGGCAGCGCAGCCAAGGCCGCCAAGTCGCGCTTCTGCTTCGCGGTGAACTTCCGCCTGTTTCCGGCACCGCCGTTTGTCGGCTTATTCACCCTCCGCATAGATTCGCCGCTCCTGCGGTGTGGCTTTCCGCGCTGAGATGATGCGGATATTCTCTTCTTCTTCATTGTCTTCATTGTCGGCATCCGGACTTGTGTGTACGACCAGGAGCAGGTGAATGCCTTTTACCCTTCCGGTCAGCGCAGATCAGGATGCCTTCGACAAGGCGAGCTTCACGTTGGCGGGCAGTCGGAGGGCGATGAAGTAGTCTGCGGGGTAGAGATAGTCCTCGCCGGACTCGTCGATAACGCGCACCAAGTTGTGGTCCGCCGCGGACGCATCCCGCACCGCGGAGTACAGCTTTCGCAGCTCCAGTGAGGCCGCGTAGCCTTCATTGCGCACACAAAGTACGAAGGCCTCGCGGTTAGGTCTCTTATGCGAGGAGCCGTTTGATTTTGAACTCTTTCTTGCCGATGCCATGCGCTTCATACCAATGTAACTCCGCCATCACCTGCGCGCCATCGCTAAGCTGCTGAGCGCTGAACAGCTATTGCCGCAACGGCAACCCGCTCAGCACCGCCTGCTGCCGCCCGATCAGCGATTCGATCCCCTGGCGTGCCAAGGCGAGCATCTTAGCAAACTGGGCTTCGTCGAACGGACGGCGCTCGGCTGTGGCCTGCACCTCGATGAGCTTCTTGCTTCCGGTGGCGACCACGTTCATGTCGACTTCGGCGCGCGCGTCTTCCTCATAGCAGAGATCGAGCATGATCTCGCCATCGACGATGCCGATGCTGGTAGCGGCAACGTAGTCGCGAATGGGTGCGACCGTCATCGTGCCGGTCTCGACCATGCGGCGCATCGCCAGTCCCATGGCGACGAACGCGCCGGTAATGGACGCGGTGCGCGTGCCGCCGTCGGCCTGGATGACGTCGCAGTCGAGGAAGATGGTGCGCTCGCCCAGCTTCTGCATGTCGGTCACGGCACGCAGAGAGCGACCAATCAGGCGCTGAATCTCATGGGTGCGGCCACCGGCGCGGCCCTTGGTAGCCTCGCGCGGGGTGCGCGTCAGCGTGGAGCGCGGCAACATGCCGTACTCGGCCGTCACCCAGCCTTTGCCGCTGTTGCGCAGAAATTGCGGTACCGAGTCTTCGATGGTTGCGGTGCAGATGACGCGCGTGTTGCCGAGTTCGATGAGGCACGAGCCTTCGGCGGTGGAGATGAAGTCGGGGATGATGTTTACCGGCCGCATCTGGTCAGGCGAGCGATTGTCGGAGCGAAAGATCATAAGTCAGTTGTCAGTTGTCGGTTGTTTTGCTATCGCGACTCAGAACCCGCTGTCCCCTTGAGAATCTCGAACCATTTCTGTGCTGTCCTCCTCTTGCTTCCTGATGTGAGGATCCGGGGGAATCTTGACTACTTGAAGGCTGGCCACATTCTTGAAGTTCAGAAGTAGCCCATCACAGGACAACGGCTCGTAAGCAGCGTCTCGATCAGGCTTAAAGCTAGCTCCTGTAATGTAAAAATCCTTACTTTCCTCTGAATCATCCACCACCCCGTAGGTCGTCAGCTCACCAGTGTAGAAGCCCCCTGAATCCTTCATTTCTATTTCCAAGAAAACGTGAGTGTCGGGAACTCTCTGTTGAAAAACAAAGTACCAAACGGGCTGCTCTCTTAGGAAGCCGGAGATTCCGAGTTTCCGGAGCCAGTGAGAAAGTATAGGCTTAGACAGCACCCAATTCCTTACCGGTTGCCGCAGGATTAGGCATCCTTGCACGCCACCTACTATGTAACCGGTTAACAGGGATAATATGAAGTAGACGAGGAGTAATGGCCTGTAGCTCGCAAGAAAATCCGACAAGCCATTAGAATGCAGGATACTTTCGGCGTGCGCGAAAAACGCGGTTTGAAAAAAGACGAAATAAGCGCGAATAACAACGATCAGAGAAATGTGAGACAAAATACCGGCTAGGACAAATTCGCCAACTTCAGATACGACCGACTGGGGCTTCAGTGTGCGGGGGGTTATTGAATCCCTTGCCTTTTGTGCCACAAAACCAGGCAGAATAAAGGCGATGAAGATCAGGAACCCAGTGAGATCAAACTGCATCTATCATCTTTCGGATTTAGTTCCGTTGCTTGGCGAAGGTGCAGCCGGGCCGCTCTGATTACCTTGCCTTTGACTTTGTGCCGCCTGATTTGCCTGCAAGAACGGGTTCTTCACCGTCGTAGTGGTCGTGAAAACATTAATTGATTTTCTCAGCTCTTGGGTTTGCTCATTCAGTTTTGCCATGGCTCTAAGTTCCACTTGTTGGTCGTTGGTCATGCAGCGCTTGGGATCGTGGCGGGATACTGACCCTGTGTCGATCACTGTCTCGCCAGGTGTTTGCTCTTTCTTCGCCATGTAGCCTCTCTTCAAGATTATGATACAGTAAAAAAAGGTTTGCGGTTCGGCTCTTTCCGCCCCGACTGTTCCCCGCATTAGTCGCCCAAGTCTACATGTTCGACATTATCTACTTGCCGCCCCAAAAAGCGTGTCGCCAGGCGTTTGAACTTGTCCGTCGAATCGGTTACGTAGAAGCGGAAGGTGCGATGCGCCTGCGCTGATGATCCTGCCACTATAGGGGTCCTTCGACTGCGTTCGCCTGCCGGCTCACTTCGCTCAGGATGACACATCGAATTTTCACCGATCATCCCTCTCACCGCCCGCGCGGTTGATTCTGCGGAATCTACGATCTGCATTCCCTCCGGGACGATGCGTCGCAGCAGAGGCGCGATCAGGGGATAGTGAGTGCAGGCCAGCACCAGCACATCCGCTCCGTCGGGAGCCTGCGCGGTCGCCTCGTCCAGATAAATTCGTGCCACCTGCTCGGTTACGGGATGCTCAATCCATCCCTCTTCGACCAACGGCACGAACAGCGGGCACGCTTTCTCCAGCGCATCCAGACCGTGGCGTTGCAGCGCATCGCGATAGGCATGGCTGCTGACGGTGGCTTCTGTCGCGATCACAATGGCCGCGCGCTTTTTGCTGACCTCGGCGGCCATGGCCGCACCCGGCTCAACCACCCCGACCACGGGCACGTGCGCCGCGGCTTTGATTTGCGGCAGGGCCAGCGCGGTCGCGGTGTTGCACGCGATGACCAGCAGATCGATATTTTGCTTTTCCAGAAAGCGCGTCGCACCGATGGCGTAGCGCGCAACTGTTTCGGCTGACTTGGTTCCATAGGGCAGGCGCGCGGTGTCGCCGAAGTAGAGATAGTGCGCGGGTAACTGCTCGGCCATGGCCTTCAGCACGGTGAGGCCGCCGACGCCCGAGTCGAACACTCCTATGCGAGGTAATGTCACTGCATGTCCTTTACCACCTGGCCGATGTTGCTGGCCTGGTAGAAGCGCTTCAGATCGGCATGTCCGGCGAGGGTTTCGCGCTCCTGCCCGTTCACCAGGATTTTCACGCGCGCGATCTTGCTGTCGTTCGCATTCAGCGTCAACACCAGCGACGCGACGGTCAGCTCTTCGGCGAGAACGCCGGAAGGATGGGCGTCGGCGAACGCCGAGTTCGTATCCACCACGGCTGTGTCCTCGCTCAACAAGTAAACCGAGCGGACGTCGGAGGCCGGGCCGATGGGATGCGGCGACGGCGACGCCAGATATTGTGCCAGCAGTGTCCGCAGCACGGCGCGGGCGCGTTCGCTGCGTTCGGCCGGCAAGGCGACGTTGACCTGCGTCTTGCGCAGGGTGCCGTCGCTATCGTTGGCAACATACAAAATCACCGGCTCGGGAGGCCCATTCGCTGGAGGCGTGACCATCAATTGCTGCTCGCCAGCCGCCTGCGCGTCCCGCGCGACCTTGCGCTTCAGATGCAAAGCGTAAAAGCCCAGGCCGATGGCGACGATCCCGAGTATGGCGAACATGACCAGGATGTACCGCGGCGCCCAAGCGGTCCTGGTTTGAGGCGGATCGGATTGGGGCAGCGTCATGGCCGCACCTCCGGCAGCTTGGAGCGCACGGCGGCAATGCCGGCGGCGATCGATTGGGCCACCTGCTCCTGATACTCCGCGCTGGCGATGTTGTCCACGTTGTCGTCGGGAGGCGCAATCTCAACCGCGATCGCGGGCGCGGCAATGTTGTTCATCGGGCGCAAGGGCGCGACCAGCGTGGTGTTGGGCAGCTTGCGCGAATCCAACTCCGCGGCCACCGATCCCGCAGCCACGCCGCTCAAGTCGAGGAACGCGGCCTGCGCGGTTTCCCAAGGCAAGAATCCATCACGCGACAAGTTCGCCGCCGGCAGCATCGAGGTAAAGACATGCACACCTCGTCCGGTATTGGCAGCGTGCAGCGTGATATAAAGCGCCGGACGCGCGGCGTTGACCGATATGGCGCGCTGGTCCAGCGAGATGGCGATGTCGGAGTTGCGCAGCATTCCAGCAGCAATGCCACGATTGGCAAGCTCGCGCTGAACCCGGCGAGCGAGCGCCAGCACGACGTCCTTCTCCACCAACGACGAAGTGATCGACGCTCCACTGTCGGCGCCACCGTGGGCCGGATCGATGATCACCAGGAAGCGCGGGCCGGCAGGCGGCTTCGGCTGTGGCGCCTGGGCTGGCGCTGGAGCTGGTGGCTGCGGCGTTGGCGGCGGCGGCGCAGGCGGCGGAGGTGGCACGGGGGTCACAATGATGGTCTTGCCGCCGTCGGCGAAGTTGGCCATCAACGGAGCCGTGCCCATCACGTCGAGCTCGGCCAGCCCGTCATGCTCGGCAAAGACCGCGCCAGTGATCACTGCATTGTCGAAGGTGGCGCTATCTTGTCCATTGGAGACAACGGGCTCGCGGTGGAAGGTGAAGCGCACCCGTCCCGGTTCGGTAGCAATCGTGGGATTGACCGGACTGGGAAAACTTACCACCAGCTTCGGCGGGTTGCTCTTGTCCAGCTCCAGGCTGTAGCGAATGGGAACGTCACCAACGAACAGACGCCGTGCCGCAGCGTGCAGTTGGACGGGCTTCGCCAGCAGCTTGTTCAGGATCTCTGCAACAGAACTCAGGGGAACGTAGCCGCGGCTATTCTGCAGAACAAAATTCGCCGGCAGCTTGTAGTTTTGTCCCAGAAGCTTCGCTTTGTTCTTGTCCTCGTTGAACTGCGCCTCGACCGCGCCTCCGCCGGGAGGGGTGAACTTCACTTTATATTTCTTGCCGTCGGGACGGGCGTCGATGGAGCCCAGTGGCTCGAGCAAATCGACCAGCCCAGCGTAGGGCAGACCCTTCACATCCAACAGTGGAACGGAGTACGAGGTCTGCGGAGAATAGACCGTGAGCTGGTCTGCCGGCTGCGCGTGGACCGTCGCGAGATGCGCGACCAGGGCGGCCAGCCCTATCGCCGGCAGAACTACAGCGAGCCAGAGGCGAGAACGATTATCTGCCAGCGGGAACCTTGAAGTCATCCAATCGATCCGTGAGCGATGTACAGGGTTCCCTCAACGATATATGCAATGAGCGACGATGCAAAGCCATGGCCTGAAATCACGCTTAGGAAGCGCGAGAGCGGATATTAATCAGCTCGAAAAAAGCAGATCCCTCGCGGGCCTCAAGGCCCGGTTGTGATGACAAAAGAAAAAGCGCCCCATCCCTAGATCGCCTCTTGCACTGAATAGATGGTGAGCCCGCTCAGCATCTTGGGATAGAAGTCGGTGGACTTCTGCGGCATCACGCCGCCGGCAAAGGCGATATCGCGCATCTGCTCCATACGCACCGGATTCATGAGGAACGCTACTTGTGCGGCGCCGCTGCGCACTTCATCCAAAGCTTCATTATCGTCGCGAATATACTTCAGGTGCTTCTGCGCCCGGATGTCCTCCTCGGACATGCCGAGGATCTCTTCCAACACCAGCTTGTGCAATTGCACCACGTCGAGTCCGCGCTGCTGCGGGGACAGGTCTTTCAGCCGCGCGGGCTGCACATCCTTGCGGGCACGCAGCAGGAAGCCGCTGTGCGCCGTCACCGCCAGCAGTGCTGTCCGGTCTTTGCCGGCTTCGCGCAAGCGGCGGACTGCGTCTTGCACGTCCGCCACCGGCCCGATGTCTTCGACCTCGAAGTAGTGCCGCAACTCGGCAACCGTCTCGAAGATGCTGAAGTCGTCCAGGCCAAAGACCACGCGATGGGTAGGCAGGATCACCAGGCCGGGCGCATCCATGTTGACGAAGGTGATGACCACGCGTTCATAGGGGGCATCGAGGTCGCCCTTCGACTGCTGCCGCATCTGATTGCGATAGTTGAGAGCGGTTTCGTAGCGATGGTGGCCGTCAGCAATGATCAGCTTCTTGTCCGCCATCTTGGCCTTCGCCGCGGCCAAGGTCGCCGGATCAGAAACCTTCCACATCTGGTGCAGCACACCGTATTCGTCGCGCAGTTCGACCGTCGGCGGCCCGTCAGGCTTCAGCAGCTTGCCAACTTCGTCGGCCGGGTCGCTGTAGAGCATGAAGATCTGCTCGCAATGCGCCAGTGTCGCCTGCAGGAGGTTCAGGCGATCGGCCTTGGGCTTGCTCAGCGTCTGCTCATGACGAAAGACCACCTTGCGGTCGTAATCTTCCACGCGGCCCAGGGCGATGAAGCCGCGCCGCTCCGCCTCGGCTCCGGTTGCATCGCCGGGAATCTTGAACCTCTGGACATAAACGTAAATGCTGGACTCGGAGTCGCGCAGCAGGACGCCCTCGGCCTGCCATTGTCGCAAGCTGGCGGCCGCTCGGGTGTACACGTTCTGCTGATCATTGTCGTCGGGTTGGGATTTGCCCAGGATGATTCGCACCAGGTTGTAAGGACTGGCCGCATAGTACTGGCTCTGCATCGCCGGGGTGATTTTGTCGTAGGGCTGAGTCATTACCTCGCCCGCGGTCACTTTCGAAGGATCATAACGAAGAGCACGAAAAGGAAGGATGTCTGCCATAAGAGTTCCTGTTCCCGAAGCGCAGAGTTTGTCAGTGTTGAGTTCACCACGGAGGCACCGAGGACTCGAAGTGACCGGCATGATCTAAGGACACTCTGATCGAGTCATTACGAAGTCCCTCAGCGGCTAAAGCCGCAAGCATTTTGCTGCATTTTTACGGACGGCCTGAAGGCCGTCCCCTTCAAAAAGCCGACTTAATCAGAGTTTTCCTAAGGACTCTCCGTGCTCTCCGTGTCTCCGTGGTGAGCTGACAAAGCCTCGGGAAGGGTGATTGTAGCAACAACAATTGGGAAACCAGAATGACGTGAATCACATCCAAAGGTTCAGCCAACCGGGCGTAACAGCGTTGGAGTTGGCGGCGACTGGCTGATCCGGTTGCCGCGAGCTGTGATAACATTCAACTCACGTTGTAGAGGATCCTATGGCCCGCGGAAGCAGTACGGCATTCGGGTCAAGCGGCTCGACCATCCAGCCTCGGTATCTTATTAGTGCGACGGGACTTTTTTCCGGCCAGCCCGTCCAATCCACCGTGCGCGTTTCCCAGACTTTGCTCCTGCTTCTCGGCTTGTGCATTGCCGTCTGCTGCGCGACGCCTGCATTTGCGCAGGACGACGATGTCCACATCACTCCGCGCGAGACCAACAAGGCCGACGCCGCAGCCGTACCGGACATTCCCGGCGATCTCTCGCTGCGCACCCACACCAAGCCGCTGCAGAAGGATGTCGATCTGGTGTTGGTACCGGTGACCATTACCGATCCGATGAACCGGCTGGTAACCGGCCTGGAAAAAGAGAACTTCGCCCTCACCGACAACGGCCAGCCGCAAACGATCCGGCACTTTTCCAGTGAAGATGCTCCCATCTCGCTGGGCGTCATCTTCGACGTCAGCGGCTCCATGGCCGACAAGATCGACAAATCGCGCCAGGCGGTAGTTGAGTTCTTCCGCACCGCCAATCCGCAGGACGAGTTTTTCCTGATCACTTTTTCGGAGAAACCGGAAGTGCTGGTGGACTTCACTTCTTCCGTCGAGGACATCCAAAACAAGCTGGTGTATGCCATTCCCAAGGGGCGGACGGCTCTGCTGGATGCCATTTATCTGGGCATGAACCGGATGCAAAAAGCGCACTATGAGCGCAAGGCGCTGTTGATCATCTCCGATGGCGGCGACAACCACAGCCGCTACACCGAGGGCGAGATCAAGTCGATGGTGCGGGAAGCGGATGTTCAGATCTACGGCATCGGGCTCTTTGATCGCGACTTCAAGACCCCCGAGGAACGGGAAGGCCCTGCTTTGCTGAGTGATGTTACGGAAGTAACCGGCGGCAGGACCTTTGTCATCGATTCGCCCAACGAACTGGCGGACGTAGCTACCAAGATCGGCATTGAACTGCGCAACCAATATGTCCTCGGATATCGTCCAACTCATCCGGGACGCGATGGCAAGTGGCGCAAGATCAAGGTGAAGCTGAATCCTCCCCGAGGCTTGCCACCGCTGCATGTCTACGCCAAAACTGGATACTATGCACCAACGGAATAAATACACCCTTTTCCTGATTACTTTGGTTTTGATGGCGGGCACGTGGCTGGCGGCCCAGAATTCCACTGCTCCTCCCGCTCAGGCGGGAACTCAGGGTCAGGCGCAGCAACCCGCAGCTTCCAAAGCTCCCAACCAGTCCGGCGATAACGTGCAGGCGCCGGCGACCGAAGGGCAGGGGCCTGCGGCGCAGCATGGTGACGTCTACATCTTCAAGAAGGAAGTGGACGAAGTCACTTTGCACGCTACCGTGGTCGACGATCGCAATCGTCTGATTACCAATCTCACCCAGGGCGACTTCAACGTTCTGGAAGACGGCAAGCTGCAGAAAATAACCTCGTTTCACAACGAAGATATCCCGGTAGCGATGGGCATCGTTATCGACAATTCCGGCTCCATGCGCGAGAAGCGCCCGCAGGTCAATGCCGCGGCAGTCAACTTGGTGCGCTCCAGCAATCCGCAAGACAAAGTTTTTGTGGTGAACTTCAACGAAGAATATTTTCTCGATCAGGACTACACGGGCAGCATTCCCAAGCTCAAGGACGCACTGGAGCGGATTGAGTCGCGGGGCGGTACGGCACTGTATGACGCTGTTGTCGCTTCTGCCGATCACCTGAAGAAGAGCGGCACGCTGGAGAAAAAAGTTCTGCTGGTGGTGACCGACGGCGAAGACAACGCCAGCCGCGAGTCGCTGGAACAAGCGCTCCGCCGATTGCAGGAACAGAATAGCCCGACGATTTACACGATTGGCCTTTTAAGCGAAGAGCACGGTAAGCGGGCCCGGCGCGCGCTGCGCGAGATGGCCGAGGACACCGGCGGCGTCGCGTTCTTTCCCAAGGACCTGAATGAAGTAGAAGCGATCACCCAACAGATTGCGCACGACATCCGCAACCAGTACACCATCGGATACAAACCATCGACGCCGCAGAGCGCGGGCGGCTATCGCACAGTGAAGGTTGAGGCCCAAGCCAAGGGCTACAAGAAGCTTCAGGTGCGCACGCGCAGCGGATACTATGCCGGCCAGCAGCACGCCTCAACCCAGGCCAGCGGGCAGTAGCGCGCATTTGATGCGTAGAGCCGGCCTTCGGGGACTGTGTCACGACCTGGTGTCGCCGCTCCGCGGCTCACTTGTTGTCCCACTTGGAGCGCGGGCTTACGCCCACGCCTAACACAAATGCCGCCGCTTCGCGGCTGAATGAGCCGGATTTCTTAGTGTTTGTTCCACCGCGAATTATGATTTCCGGTGGTGACACAGTCTCTTCAGGCCGACGTCAGCACGGTTTCGTGAATCTGGGGCTGCGGTGGTCGTTTTCAATGACCACCTCAGCCCCTATAACTTGCAGTCCATGGCGAACGCAGCGCTGAAAGCTTGCCCTGAGCGCAGCCGCAGGGCCCGCTCTACCACTTCGGTTTGCGTCCCGATCGAGCGTCGCCGCATCCAAAGCGGTCAACTTATGCAACGATTGGCCGAGCTGTGCGAGCGCATCGCCGCAACCACCAGGAAGACCGAGAAGATCGCGTTTCTGGCCGAATATTTCCGCTCGCGCGAGTTGCCGGACGCCGCGATTTCTGCGGTCTTTCTTTCCGGACGCGCCTTTCCCGCATTCGACGAGCGCACGTTGCAGATCGGCGGATCGTTGTTGTGGAAGCTGGTCGTGGAGCTCGCCGCAGGTGCGAAATCGGAACAGCAAATCCCTCGCGGGCTGAAGCCCGCTCGAGACAACAAAAATATAATGGGCGCTGGCGGCACGCCTGAAGGCGTGCCCTTTCAAAGCCCAGGCGTACGCGTTCAAGACCCAGGCGTGCCCTTTCAAAACTCTGGCCTGGCTGACGGCACGGTTGGAGTGGCACCCTTGCAAAACTCCAGCGAGGCATTTGCTCTGGCAGCCGCTTATCGCCAACGCGGCGATCTGGGCGCGGCGGCCTACGATGTCCTGCTGGCGAAAGCGCCGGCATCCGCGACCACCACGCTGCGAGAAGTCCGCGCTACTTTCGATCAGATCGCCGAGACGCGGACGGCGACAGCTAAAGCTGCGGTACTCAAGGCGCTGCTGGAGCGCGCGACCGCCCTCGAAGCCAAGTACATCCTGAAGATCATTACCGGCGAGCTGCGCATCGGCCTGAAAGAAAGCCTGGTGGAAGAAGCGATTGCCAAGGCCTATGACCAGCCGCCAGGCCGCGTGCAACGCGCCAACATGCTGCTGGGCGACATTGGCGCTACGCTGCAATTTGCCGCTGAGCATCGTCTGGATGAAGCGCGCATGAGGTTGTTTCATCCCATTGGCTTTATGCTGGCCAGTCCCGCGGCCGATGCGGAAGAGGCGTTCCAATACTTCGAGCACGCGCTGGTCGAGGACAAGTACGACGGCATTCGTGCGCAGGCGCATTGCGGCGGCGGGCAGGTGCGGCTGTTCTCGCGCACTCTCGACGATCTGACGCCATCGTTCCCCGAGCTGGTAGGTCCGTTAAGCGAGTTTGCCGGAGAGGTGATCCTCGACGGCGAAATCGTCGCCTGGCGTGACAACCAGGACGGCGGACACGCGATGCCCTTCGGCGAAATCCAGAAGCGCCACGGCCGCAAGCAGGTCAGTGCGAAACTCATTGCCGAAGTACCCATAGCCTACGTTGTCTTCGACGTGCTTTATGCCGAGGGCGAACTCACGCTCGACCAGCCGCTCTCGGAACGCGAGCGGGTGCTGGACCGCGTGTTTGCAGGCGCGAATCGACTTGCGCCGCGTCCCGTCGTGAATGCGCAAGGCAAGCTGCTATTCGAGGCGCAGGTTGAAGAAGCTGCCGCGTCGGGATGGGTGTTGCGCGCGCCGTCGGTGCGAGCCGATTCGGCTGAACAACTAGAGCAATATTTCGAGCAGGCGATGGCGCGCGGCAACGAAGGGCTGATGATCAAGGACCTCGAGTCACCCTACATGCCAGGCCGCCGTGGCCGCTGGTGGCTCAAGCTGAAGCGCGAGCTGGCAACGCTGGACGTCGTGGTCACCGCCGCGGTGTTTGGACATGGCAAGCGAATCCACGTGCTCAGCGACTACAGCTTCGCGGTGCGCAAGGGCGAGGAGCTGGTTAACATCGGCAAGGCGTATTCAGGGCTGACGGATAAGGAGATTGCCGATCTCACGGAATGGTTTCTGGCGCACACCACCGCCGATCACGGTCATCTGCGCGAAGTGGAGCCGAAGATTGTGCTGGAGGTGGCGTTCAATGCCATCATGCGCTCCGACCGGCACGACAGCGGCTTTGCGTTGCGATTTCCCCGCATTGTGCGCGTCCGGCAAGACAAGCTGCCGAAAGACATCGACACGGTGGAAGCGGTAGAGCGGATCTACAAGCGGCAGCATGGGAGATAGCTGTCGGTTGAAATCTCTACGCATCGCTCGGTTCGTAGTGGAAAACCTCCTCCAGCGGCACCCCGAAGGCGTGGGCGATTCGAAAAGCGACCTCGAGCGACGGAGAATATTTGTCCTGCTCGATGGCGATGACCGTCTGCCGCGTGACGCCAACTTTTTCCGCCAGTTCCTGCTGCGTCATCTCCGAACGGTCGAAGCGCAGCCGGCGAATGTTGTTGCGTATGCCGGAGCGGCTCATTTCAGCCCCCGGGTGTAGTACAGCAACTGCGTCACGAACTTCACGACTTCGGCCAGCACCATGAACAGCAGCACCAGGTTAACCAGCAGAAACGGCGTAGCCGAAATGTGCGCGAGACCAGCGGCGATAAAGGCGCTGATTACCAGGAACGCGCCGGTGCCATACGCGAAGTATCCATTGCGATAGGCCTTCGATTCGATGAGGATGTCGCGCTCGTCCTTCGGTTGGGGTTGGACTCCAACGGGGGGAGCCGCGACGTGATAAAGGACTTCGATGCCGACGATCGCCACCACTGCCACGCTCAGGCGATACAGGGCGCCGCCGGCGAACTGGGATTGGCCGATGTTACGCAGCACGCGGGCGAAGTAGGTGCCACAGATCATCCCTATGGCGATCAACATCCAAAGACTTCTCTTTCCTAAATTAGACATATCTCGGTAATTCATGGTGCTCTCCTTTGCTGCGGCTTCTATGCAATGTAAGCTGCAGCGGACATAAAGTAAAATATAACTGACTAAATGTCAAATTTATTTTACTTATGACGCGAGTAATTTTGCCTCGTACCGCTTGCGGAACGGATTGCGCTATGCCGAAGCGATCCCCTGCCGACTTCCGCGTAAGATAAGTCTTTGATTTCACGGAGGATGTCTTGGATGATTCGCGTCGGGTGACGGTCAACCAGCGCGGCGCAGCTCGGCTGCGCGGTGGACATGTGTGGGTGTACCGGTCCGACCTCGTACTGCCGACCGAGGCAGCGCCCGGCGCGCTGGTGCAGGTGCGGGATGAGCGCGGCAAACGGCTAGGGTCGGCGCTCTATAGCGGCGCGTCGCAAATCGCGATCCGGCTGTTGAGCAGCGATGATATCGCGGAAGGCGCGCTGCCTGGCCTCCTACGCGCGCGGATCGCCAGCGCCGTCGAATTTCGCCGACGAACTGCACGCGACACCGATTCCTACCGTGTCATTTTCAGCGAGGCCGACCTGCTGCCTGGCCTGATCGTCGACAAGTACAACGATGTCCTGGCAATGCAGGCGCTGACGCAGGCCTTCGATCGCGAAGATCTTCGCCAGGTGGTGCTGGGCTCGCTGTCTCGAACATTTTCCCGAGGCCAGCGTGCTGGAGCGAGTGGATGCGCACATTCGCAAGCTGGAGGAGTTGCCGGCGCGCGAATCGCAAATTCTGCGCGGCGAACGGTCGAGCACCGATCTTACGCTGAACGGCGTTCGCTTTCATTACGACGCGCTCAGCGGGCAGAAGACCGGGGCTTTCCTCGACCAGCGGGAGAACTACGCCGCCGCGGCGCGTTACGCTCACGGCGCGGCGCTCGACGTCTTCACCTATCAAGGAGGCTTTGCGCTGCACTTGGCGCGGGTGTGCGACAGCGTGACGGCTGTCGACTCTTCGCGGCCGGCGCTGGAAGTCGCTGAGCAGAACGAGCAGCTCAATCGCGCCCATCATCGTTGCGGCGAGATCGAATGGATCGGAGGCCAACGCCTTCGATCTGCTCAAGGACTATGCCACCGCGGGACGCCAGTACGACACCATCGTCCTCGACCCTCCCGCGTTTGCCAAGACGAAGCGCGCCGTGCCGACCGCGCTGCGCGGCTATAAAGAGCTGAACCTGCGCGCGCTGAAAATGCTGCGGCCGGGAGGCATTCTGATTACTTGCTCCTGTTCGTTCCACGTCAGCGAGGCTGAATTTCTGGAGATGCTGGGCTCAGCCGCGGCCGACGCCGGACGGCGCGTCCGCATTCTGGAGAAGCGGGGTGCGGCCCAGGACCATCCCGTCCTGCTGAATGTCCCTGAGACGGCTTATCTGAAGTGCGTGATCTGCGAAATGGTTCTGTAAGGCACGCCGGGCATAGACTTTCATTCGAAACTCTCAAGCGCCACCAACCACGGCAACCTGCCCAGGAGGCACGTCCAGTCTCGCGTTACAGGCGCCGGCGTGAGGCAACAAATCCACCAGACGATTTGACTTTGCACGGATGAGGATAATCGCCATGCCGTGACCGGCAAGATTTTGCTGATATCGAATTCCCTTGTCCAAAGTCAGGAATATTTGAAACCCCTTGCGTTCGGCTAGAGCGAGGAGTTCGCCGTTCTTATAGCCCGCCAGCCCAGCCTCTGGTACGGTCGAACAATCGTGCCCCGCAAAGCTATCGCTTGAACGCTCTGGGAATACACTCGTCCAGCAGAATTCTCATTGCAACTGGCCGACGAGAAGTCGACTTGGCTGCTTCCAGCGCTGCGATTGCAACTTCCCGAGTTACCGTAGGAAAGTCGTCCAGAAACTCGGCCAACGTCTGACCTCCCTCCAAGTAATCCAGGAGGGCCTGGAAGGGAACCCGCGTTCCGCGGAACACGGGCGTGCCGCCGAGGATATCGGGATCCTTGACGATGACTTCGATAGCCTGGAGCATGTTTTCTCCTTTGGTTCAAACAGACCAAGAGCTATCTTACCCCAAGCAGGCGGCCATCAGCCTGTGCGGCACTTCGCTACAAACACAAAACCCAGCCGGTTGCGGCTGGGCAGCTGAGCATCGCTCAACTTCAATTCTAATTTCATTATATCACACTGAAGGGGGATTTGTCTCATGTTTGCAAACTATATATCTGCCGTAGAATCATGCTATTACGGCTTATTGTTGCGTTTCTCGACTATTATCCCTTTCACACATAATACCACGCTAAACCTATACATTTCAATGGTATTTAACGAAATTGGCAGGGAAAAGTGTGCGTGAAATGACGCATTGACAGTTTTCGGCGTAATGGGTAACTCTTAAGACCTGGCGGCGAGTGGCGGAATCGAACCGCTGTCCCGGTCAAGGATTTTTGCGGGTATAAATCCGCTCAGGGGAACCCATCCCCACACTCGCCAAAGATAGAGGGCTGGCGGGAATTCAGATCGTGGTCTTGGACACCGCAACCTGAGTTTTCCTGCCAGCCTTCCTGCGATTGCGCCGCGAGATGGAATCGCGTGCAACGTTGGTATTATGACGCGCTCCCCAGCCAGAAATCAATGGGAGTTTTCGCGCAGCTCTCAGAAAATCGCAGCGGGAAATACTATGGCGAAGGTACCAAAGGTAGATCGTGGCCAGTTCAATAAGGTAGTTACTAACCTACTGCATCAACCACCTACTAAGCGAGCCACTATAAAGACCGGGACTAAAAAGGCTCATACCGTGATTCCTCCTCAGTGACCGGGTTATCTTCATCTACAAGCTGACGATAAGGCATAGTGGGTTTCTTAGCTGCACTACTTACCACTAACTCAAACTTCTCTGGGTTCTCCCGCTCATTGAATCGAGTCTCAAACTCACTTAGATACCTATGCAAGTGCTTTATTGAGACTTTGTGGAAGCTGCCGACGATACCGCGCTTGAATAGCGAAAACGCAGATTCGATGCGATTGGTGGTCACATCACCACGTACATACTCTTTCATTATGTGGTTAACTGTCTCATGTGTGACCATGTAGACAGGTTTCAATGCCTTTAGTGCTGGTGGATAGCTCTTGTGCTGATCTGTGTGGATACGCTCGACACTCGGACTAACATAAGTCTTGATGAAGTCTCGGAATGTGTGTGCCTCATCATTGGACACATGCTTAAAGCGCAACTTGCCACCACGTTCAATAGCTCCCATTACTACCTTTTTGTTACGCATTGCTGCAATCTGGCCCTTGCCTCGGACTTTACCGCCAACATAGGTTTCATCAATCTCAACTGTTCCCTTGAGTGGCTCACAGCCCTGTTCCATTGCTTTGCGAATACGATGGCACAAGTACCATGCAGTCTTGTATGTCACT
Organism: uncultured Acidobacteriaceae bacterium; assembly: GCA_963789245.1. Classification (GTDB taxonomy): domain Bacteria; phylum Acidobacteriota; class Terriglobia; order Terriglobales; family Acidobacteriaceae; genus Bog-257. The sequence continues at coordinate 196,230 of CAWBKE010000007.1, forward strand.
CCGAGATGACGCTCTAGCTGCTTTGCTGACATACCTTTCTTGGCATCTATGATGAAGGCAATGGCCATGAACCACGTTTTTAGTGGTAGGTGAGAGTTGCCGTAGATCGTCCCGCTAGTGGTGGGAGTGCTGATCTCCGACCGTCGGGTGTGCCTCTTGTCTGAGTTTGACCGAACGCTGCTTTCGGCAAAAGACCTCGAGTTCGAAAGCTCAAGCGCCGGCAGGCGCGGCGTCAGTTTAGCCCAGGACGAAGTCCTGGGCTAAACTGACCACGATTCGCTGTCGCATAATAATCAATAATGGTTCGATGTTGTCGTCATGGACGTAGGATGACGCGCTCCTCGCCAAGTCTTCCGGTTATAGGGGTCCTTCGACTCCGGCTTGCAGAAAGCGCGAGGCTCCGCTCAGGATGACACGTTACGTGATTTGTATTTTCTTGCTAATTGCTAATTGCTAATTGCTAATTGCTGGAGCTAAGACATGGCAATCCGTTGGGACAAATTAACCGTTAAGGCGCAGGAGGCAATGCAGCGGGCGAACGATCTCGCCAGCGAGCACGGCAATCCCGAGCTGCAGCCAGTGCACATTCTGGCAGCTTTGGTCGAAGACCACGAAGGCATTGTTGCGCCGTTGCTGGAACGCGTGGGCCTTCATGCCAACGCGGTCCAGGCGGACGCGCTGCGCGAGATCGAGAAGCTGCCGAAGGTTTCCGGCGGCGGCGCCGCTCAGGCGCATCTCTCCGACGCTGCTTCGAAGATGTTGGAGAACGCCTTCAAAGAGGCGTCGAATTTCAAAGACGAGTACGTTTCCACCGAGCACCTGCTCCTCGGCATGACCAAGATGAAGCGCGATCCGGCGGAGCAGATCCTGGCGCGCGGCGGCGCGACTTACGACAACGTTCTGCGCGCGCTCACCGCAGTCCGCGGCAATCAGAAGGTCACCGACCAGAATCCCGAAGCGAAATATCAGGCGCTGGAACGCTACGCCAAAGACCTGACCGAACTGGCGCGTCAGGGCAAGCTCGATCCGGTGATCGGGCGCGACGAGGAAGTGCGTCGCGTGGTGCAGGTGCTATCGCGCCGCACCAAGAATAATCCAGTCCTGATTGGCGAGCCCGGCGTGGGCAAGACCGCCATCGTGGAAGGCCTGGCGCAGCGCATTATCTCCGGCGATGTTCCCGAGCAATTGAAGAACAAACGCGTAGTCTCGCTCGATCTGGGCGCGATGCTGGCGGGCGCGAAGTATCGCGGCGAGTTCGAAGACCGCTTGAAGGCCGTGTTGAAAGAGATCGAGCAGTCGCAAGGAAAGATCGTTCTCTTCATCGACGAATTGCACACGCTGGTTGGAGCAGGTGCGGCCGAGGGCGCCATCGACGCCTCCAACATGCTGAAGCCGGCTCTGGCCCGTGGTGAGTTGCGCGCCATCGGCGCAACCACGCTGAACGAATATCGCAAGTACATCGAGAAGGATGCCGCGCTGGAGCGCCGCTTTCAGATCGTGTTCGTGGGCGAGCCCAACGTGGAAGACACCATCGCCATCCTGCGCGGCCTGCGCGAGAAGTACGAAGTGCATCACGGCGTGCGCATCAAGGATTCGGCGATTGTGGCGGCGGCGACGTTGTCGCATCGCTACATTAGCGATCGCTTCCTGCCCGACAAGGCCATCGATCTGATCGACGAAGCGGCGGCATCGCTGCGCATTCAGATCGACTCTATGCCAACCGAGATCGATCAGCTCGAACGCCGCGCCACGCAACTGGAAATCGAGCGGCAGGCGTTGAAGCGCGAAGAAGATGCCAACTCGCGCGAGCGGCTGGCCATCGTTGAAAAAGAACTGGCGCAAATCAAAGAAAAAGCCAACGCGCTGAAGGCGCGCTGGAAGCAGGAGAAGGAAGCCATCGCGAAAGTACGCGAGCTGAAGGAGCGCATCGAGCGTCTGAAGACCGAAGAGGTGGAAGTCACGCGCAAAGGCGACTTCGAGCGCGCCGGCAAAATCAAGTATGGCGAGATTCCGCAGCTTGAGCAGCAAGTTGCGAAGCTAAGCGCGGCCATGGACACCAAACAGTCGCGCATGTTGAAGGAAGAAGTTGACGAGGAAGATGTCGCCAAGATTGTCAGCAAGTGGACCGGCATTCCGGTGTCGAAGATGCTGGAAGGCGAAGTGAAGAAGCTGGTCACGATGGAAGAGCGCTTGAAGGAGCGCGTGGTTGGCCAGGACGAAGCGATCGCGAGCGTGGCCAATGCCATCCGGCGTTCGCGCGCGGGATTGAGCGATCCGCGGCGGCCCATTGGCTCGTTCATCTTCCTTGGCCCGACAGGGGTTGGCAAAACTGAATTGGCGCGCGCCCTGGCGGAATTTCTCTTCGACGACGAGCACGCGATGATTCGCATCGACATGTCGGAGTACATGGAGAAGCACGCGGTGTCGCGTCTGATCGGTGCGCCGCCGGGATACGTCGGCTACGACGAGGGCGGCCAGTTGACCGAAGCGGTGCGACGCCGGCCCTACTCGGTCGTCTTGTTCGACGAAATCGAGAAAGCGCATCCCGACGTGTTCAACGTCTTCCTCCAGATCATGGACGACGGCCGCCTGACCGACGGCAAGGGCCGCGTGGTCGATTTCAAGAACACGATCATCATCATGACCTCGAACATCGGCTCCGCGTATTTGCAGGACCTGGGAATGCATCACGATCCCGAGCAGATTAGCCGAGGCGCACAAGCAGGTGATGGAGGCGCTGCGCGCGCACTTCAAGCCCGAGTTCCTCAACCGCGTGGATGACATCGTCATCTTCAATCCGCTGGGCAAGGAGCAGTTGACGAAGATTGTCGATCTGCGGCTGGAGGACTTGCGCAAGACTGCTGGCCGATCGCAAGATCTCGCTGGAGCTGACACCGGCGGCGAAGGAGTTGGTCTTCACCGAAGGCTACGATCCGAACTACGGCGCGCGTCCGCTGAAGCGGGCGATCCAGCGGCTGGTGCAGGACCCGCTGGCGATGAAAATCCTCGATGGCGAGGTGCTGCACGGCGATCACGTTACCGTCGACGCCGACAAGAAGCAGCACAAGCTGACCTTCAAGGTTGCGAAACGTGTAGGCGAGCCGGCAACGGCAGGTGTGCAGTGACACCCTTTAGGCGCGTCCCACTCATTCCAAAATCGGTTGAGTGGGGGCACCCGGCTGTTCTTTTTGGAGGTTCTGCAATGATCACCTCAAACAGTTTCGTTCGGACCTATTTGTTCGGAAGTAAGGTAGCGAGAATTCGTAACAAATCGTTCCAGTGCTGCGTCAGTACGGCAAAGGAGGGTTGGTTTCAGAAACAGTCAACCATAATCTTGGAACCTAAGAGTGGAAATACCGTCGGGCTAGGAGCCGCAGGATTACGTGCTTGCGGCAAGGTAATCTACTCGCCTACCTCCCGAAAAAGTGACCGTTTCCAGTTTCACGATGTCATTGCCAAAACGCTTGACGCGTTTGGAGAGGAAGGTTGCACTTTAGCAGAGGCCCTCGAACAGCTATTTGCGGACCTGAAGCGCAGAGGCATCGCAATGGAGACGATGAACCTCGCGGCGGATCAAGGCCAAGCCGATGCGCAGTTCAATCCTGGGAGGCTGCACATAAACGGCGAAGGCACTCCGCAGGACTATGCACAAGCGGCAGCCTGTGCTCGCGAGGTGGCTGAGCAAGGCTACGCGAAGGCGCAATTCGTCCTCGGGGATTTGTACCACGACGGCGTGGGCGTGCCCCGGGACGACACGCAAGCGGCCTTCTGGTGGCGCAAGGCGGCCGCGCAGGGCTTCGCCCCGGCACAATACAGCCTCGGCAATTTGTACTACCACGGCAAAGGCGTGCCCCAGGACTACGCTCAAGCCGCTCTCTGGTTTAGCAAGGCGGCTGAACAGGGTGGCGCTGATGCGCAGTCGAGGCTCGGCTTCGGGTACCTCGATGGCCAGGGTGTGCCCCAGGACTACGCTCAAGCCGCTCTCTTGTTTCGGAAGGCGGCTCAGCAGGGCAACGCTGCTGCCCAAGGCGTCCTCGGGGTTTTGTACCACGAGGGTCTGGGTGTGCCCCATGACTACGCGGAAGTCTATTTTTGGTGCGATCTAGCGGCCGCTGGCGAGCAGGACACTTCAAAGGCGAAAGACGCTGCGAAGCATCGAGACGAAGCCGCGTCGCACCTGACGCCTGCCGATCTTGCCCGAGTTCAGGCGAAGGTGCGGCAGTGGTTGAAGGCGCATCAGGCGAAATCACAATGATGGAAGGGGCTGTTCTGTCGGCCGGTTTACTGGCCGCGTTTACGGCAATCCGCCTATTTCTTGAGAACAGGGGATCATCAGTCCTCATATGCGCCCCTCTAAGACTTCGGTTCATGCCCTGCCTTCTGCCACAGGTGCAATAGCCATGTCTTGTTTTGGCCCGAACTCTCTGATAACGCCTCCTCGAATGCGACTGCGCATGCAAGTGTTTTTCTCAAATTGATTACATCTCCGCCCCCTAACGTGACCGTTGACATGTCGCCATAGATCGTACCGAAACACGCTTCGTGGGTAATATTGCAAATCCTCTGTAATGCGTCAAAAAATGTCTCGCCCTTGCCCTCGGGGAATGCGCCAAGGGGCTCGCTGGACAAAAAGGCTGTCATGTCCGAGTGGGCAATAAGCTTGTTCCTCGCGCGCTTTATATAGCTCCTAAAGTCCTCTGTAATGGCCTGCAATGACTTCAATTCCTTCAGAATGTCCTTATCATCATCAGGCAATGAGGTCAGTTGTTTTTTTGTCCAGCAGATGTTTTCAACAAGGTAGGCGACCGTGAAGTTTTCGTGGTTGCCAGTGGCTGCGGGGTCGGTGATCTTGACGCATTCTAGGAGCAGATATTCCTGCAATAT
>CAWBKE010000008.1:0-81562 GCA_963789245.1 uncultured Acidobacteriaceae bacterium
GCTATGGGCGCTGATGCTTTCTGTGCGTTGCCCAGTATTCCCCGCCGGATTCTCTCCAACTTCCTTCCCTGGTTGGCAAGTCCTTCCAGTCCTATGCGGATACCTGGACTCAGGTCATAGGTGTAACTGGGCCGCAAAAACATCCTTTCCAGGCTGAGGTGAAGGCTTGGCTAGTGGCTTATGTCAAGGAAACGAGCGACAACTGGCACGATGAGGAGGTCTCGGCGCTGATTGCGGCGGTGATGGACAAGCCGTCGTATGACGCCGATGCCCACCGGCAATGGCGGCACGAAATCGAAGATTTAGTTCGTGATCGTCGGGCAGAGCTACGTCAGACAAACCATCCAGAATCCGCCTAATTACCTGACGCTAAACGTCAGGCGAATCGCTGAAAATCTGTCTGCCAACCTCATTCCACCTAGAGAGAGCTGAAGGTATCTTGTCCCTGAAGCTGAGACGAAATTGAATGAGAGGTGCTCAAGTGGAAACAGAGAAGAGATGGTTGACGATTCGCGAAGCAGCTACCTACATCGGCATGAGCGCGGCATTTCTGAGAAAAGCTGTCCGGCTGCAAAGAGTGCCCCACACCCGAATCGGAACGGCGCTACGTTTCGACCGTGATGCCTTGGATCAATGGCTTGCCGCACAATCGAGCGCAGAGAAGCCGACTCAATGCTAAGGACTGAAAGTCCCTCTGCGCTATGGATGGCCATAGAGGACAAGTTGCAAAGGAATTTCGAGAAGCCCGATATTGAGGCCGCGAAGCTCCTCTTTGCCTCTGTGGCAGCTCACCGAATCGTGCAATACCCGCCCGCTTGGGTCATGGCAATTGCGCCAAGTGGTTCGATGAAAACTGCGCTGCTGGACACACTTCAAGATTTGCCCAGTGTGCATTTCGTCGATGAAGTGACCGCTAACACTTTCATCTCCGGGTACACAGGCAAGCAAGACGAAACCGAGAAGAAGCAGCAGCGTGAGAAGAAACCATGTGCACCTGCCAGCTACCTGCACAGGCTGGGGCAAGAGGCGATTCTCATAGCTGCCGACTTCAGCACAGTGCTTGCGATGGACAAGCGCAAGCGTCCTGTGATCCTGGCACAGCTCCGCAGAATCTACGACGGCCATTTCTCACGGGAGTTTGGCACAGGCGAAAACCTGTCTGAGAGCACCTGGAAGGGACGACTCACCTTGCTGGCGGGAGTGACGCCGGAAGTGGACAAGCACTTCACTTTGCTTCAGTCGCTCGGTGAGCGATTCGTGCGTGTCCGCTGGCCGCGTGCGGGCGGAGTCTCGGCAGGGCTTAGAGCGATGCGCCAGCAGTCGAGTGTTGCAACACAATTGCGGGCCGCTGTGCACGATCTGCTCCGGCCTATCCTCTCGCAAACGGCTGTCCCTGCCCCAGAGATACACCCCTTGTTTGAGGATAGTGTTGCTCACCTCGGGGAGTTAGTGGCTCTGGCGAGAGCGCAGGTTTCTCGAACACGCGAGCAGCACGAGTTGGACGCGGAGCCTGCTCCAGAAGGCAACACGCGCCTGCCCCAGCAACTCGCACAGATCGGGCGCGGCTGGGCCGTTATCGAAGGAAGTTGCAGGGTGACTCAGGCGGGAATGCGACTCATCCGGCGCGCAGCATTCGATTGCATCCCCCCGGCGAGATGCGCTGCTTTGCGTGCTCTGATTGCAAGCCGGAGTCCCTACTCGATGGAGCTACCCTCTGTACTTGTCAGCCGCGCATTGCAAGACCTCGAAATCGTCGGCTTGGTACAGAAGCCCAACGGCGATGCGGTATTATCCCCCCTCGCAGCCGAGTTGTTGCACGGCTCTGGCGTCACTTTCCCCCAAAGTGGCCGCGAATAACCGATTAAGAAACTAAGAGCGACTCCCATAGTGGTGCACTTTGGGGGAAAGTGATTTGCCTCTTGACAATATCCTAACGCTAGGTTTACTATCCGAGCATGAAACGCAAGCAGCCGACGGACGCCAGCAGCGCAGCAAGTCTCATGGGCAAGCGCAGCGCAGAAGCCCGCATCAAGAAATGGGGCAAGCGGGAATTCGAGCGGCGAATGCGCGAATGGGGCAAGCTGGGCGGGCGTCCGAAGGGCAGCAAGACCCAGCGAAAGGAGAAACCATGATCTATAAGCCCAGAGGCAGGAAGTACTACAAAGTGAAGTTCCACTTCAAAGGGCAGCTAATCCACAAAGCAACGCGGGCGACAACAAGGAAGGATGCCCGCACAATTGAATCGACGATACGCTCCGAGTTGGCGAAGGGCAATTGGGGCATACTCGAAATGAAGCCCCCTCCCAAGTTGGGCGAGTTCATTAAGAAAGACTTCCTGCCCTTTACCCGCACCCGCTTTGCGGGCAAAGCGAAGTCCCGCCAGTACTACGAATATGGAGCAGCACGGCTGTCAGCGTCCGACATTGCGGAGCTTAAGCTCGACGAAGTGACAGGGCAACATGCAACACAGCTTGCAGCCCGCAATGCCAAGCTCTCACCCTCGACTGTGAATTGTGCCCTTCGCACCCTTCGCCGTGCATTGTCGTTGGCAGTCGAATGGGGCAAGCTGGACAGGATGCCGCGTATCCCTCTTGCCAAAGGTGAACGGCAGCGCGAACGAGTGCTCACAGATGCAGAAATCAAGTTGTACCTCGACAACTGTCGGCAGCCGTGGAAGGATGCGGCGACGCTCATCCTCGGTACGGGAATGCGCCCAGGCGAGGTTTACGGGCTTCGCTGGGAGTTTGCGCTACTGAATGGGCATGGCGGCTTGATTCAAGTCTCTGACGGCAAGTCCAAGGCCGCACGGCGCATTCTCCCGATGATTCCCGATGTGTACGACGCCCTGAAAGCGCGGCATGAACAGCAGGGCTGTCCGGCTCAGGGATGGGTGTTCCCCTCGACTGCGAAGTGCGGGCATCTTGAGCAGGGCACGGCCAAGACGCAACACTCGGCAGCACTCGCCAAGGCGAACGCAGCCGCAATCAAGGGCAAGTGCCTGCTCCCGCTGAAAGCGTTTGAGCCTTACGTGATGCGCCACACGGCGCTAACGCGCATGGCTCCCTTTTGCGATCCCTTCACACTGGCGAGAATTGCCGGACACAGTTCCATCACGATCACACAACGATACTGCCATCCCCAAGCCGATGCAGTTGAGGCCGCGTTCTCGAAATTCGGCAGCCGTGAAGAAGTGGTCACCGATGGGGGTCACCACGAAAAACAGCTTCCTCCGATGCCGCAAGAGCAGGAGCAGGTAAGTATCACGGCGGCTTAAAGTTAGGTGGTGAGCGCGGAAGGAATCGAACCTTCAACCTACTGATTAAGAGTCAGTTGCTCTGCCAATTGAGCTACGCGCCCGCGCAAGCAAGGAAGGCCATGGAACGGCGAGCATGATTATAACATCGTCGATGAGCCGCAGGGCACTGGTAAGCGCACAGCCATCCAACCGATAGCTCTTGATCGGGCCGACGCAGAGAAAGGCTCAACCGGCCGCGCTCCGCAAATGCGTCATGATTGCTGCTAGGTATCCGTGGCCTCTGGAGGAGAGCATTGGCGGGCCTTGGGATTGGCATCTGCGAAGGATCTTCGTCCCAGCGATTCTTCGCTTAGGCGGATGGAGTCCGATACTCGCGTCCGCAACCCACTTTGAAGAACGGAAATGGAAAAGGCATGCAGGGCTTGGACGGCTTTGGCGGTCAAGTTCACCTGCACTCCGTGGAGCTTTAGCAGTAACCTATCTCTCGGCGTCAGCGGAAGAGTTACATCGGCGGGAAGTTCCAGTTCCATCAGCGGAATGAGGCCCAAATGTATGTTGCTTACAACCACGTCACAGGTTAAGAGAGGCGGACCGCCGGTGGCTTCAACGGCAAAGGCGCGCAGCCGGATCTCACTGCCGTTGCTATCGCCGGCGGGCGTTGCTACCGGCACGTACGCTTCGATGTCACGATGTGGATCTTCTTGCTCCAGCGGGGCGATAAAGCGATAACCCTTTCCGACAACCGTTTCTATGAATCGCGGTCGACGGGGGTCGTCTCCCAATGCCTTGCGGACCTTACGGGCAGCGGTGTTGATGCTGCGCTCCGTGTCCATGAATGATTCATCGCACCAGAGTCTGGCGACGATCTGTTCGCGATTGACAAGTTTCCCTCTGTGTTCCAGCAAGAGAAACAGAAGCTCCAAAGGGATGCGTTCGAGTTTGATGGTGCGGCTGCCACTCCGCAATTGGTAGCGCTCTCGGTCTGCCTCAAAATCTGTAAAGCGGAAGACGTTATCCAAGCAGGCGATCCCTCCTGGCTCAAGGTGGTGGACAGCAAACTTGATTGCGGTGTTTCGAAAGACAAGACCGATAGCAGTTCTAGTAGCTGTTATTGAGACCTACCCCGGACTCTTTCGTTGTCCGCGAGCAGCCTCGTACTGGTTTCAAAGCTGAACAGAGAGCAGGAAAGCAGGTATCACGCAGCTTAGTCGATCATAGTAACGCAGAAACCCTTTCGGCTTGTAAGATGCACGACTCACCCCAGAGTCAGGCTGGTTTCAGTAGCTAATGATCTACACGTTCTGCCGGATCTTGTAAAGCACTTTTCTTGATCCGCCCTCAATTCGTTACGTTATTCATCTTGTAGTCATACTTACTTCATCTTCGATTCACTTCCGGCTCACCTTCGATTCACGTCGGCTCTATTTACTCGGAAGCGGTTGTAGGGCACTCTTCAACCCTAACTCACGCAACCTCTACGGAATTCTGCTGCTTGTCCCTGACGGTGCCTCCTTATAGTCCCGGCAGTGACGATTGGAACGTTGCCTGCGCTTTCGGAGGCCCCAACTGTCCGGCTAACCTTGGAAATGAACCCACCGGTCCCGATTTCGATTTCGGCTCCGCCCCGAATGAGATCACCTACCAGACCAGCCACGGCTTTAAGACGATTATCGGAGCAGGACAAAAGAGTGGCATCTATTACGCCCTTGATCCGGACTCCGGTGCGTTGCTTTGGCAGACCCAGGTGGGACCGGGTTCTTCTCTGGGAGGCATGGAATGGGGTTCGGCCAGTGACGGCCAGCGCATCTATGTGGCGATCGGCAATCTTTACGGCATTCCTTCCGGAGCGGGGAGCGCAGGATCCTTCTCGGCGCTGAACCCTGCGACGGGAGCGATCCTGTGGCAGGTGGCTGATCCCAATGGGTCCGTTGATCTTGGCCCCATGACCGTGGCCAACGGTGTCGTGTATGGCGAATCCATGGAGGGGACGGCTACCGCCCCGACCATGTTTGCCGTGGGTGCTTCCACCGGCCACACTCTCTGGAGCTTCGCTGCGGGATCGTCGGTAATCTCCGGCGCTACCGTCGTTGACGACACCGTGTACTGGGGTTCCGGGTACGCACATCTGGGCATACCTGGTTACACCGGGAACAACAAGTTCTACGCCTTCTCGGTGAACGGACACTAACACAGCGATCGCGCTTGAGTAGGTCCGTGGCTTGCACCACGCCGCGGACCTACTCTCTTGAAGCACCAAGGACAGCGAATGTTGAGGGAGAGGATTGATTCCATGAGAGTACCGACGGCTTGCAGAACGTGGGCAATCCTTCTACTCATTATGGCCGGAGCGGTTGCCAGCTCGGCGCAATACAAACAGCCAAACGCGATCAATCCTCACGACGGTCTGACCCTGCAATTGGTGAAGACAGGCCTGTACCTAATCGCCGGCAATGGCAGTAACTCACTGCTACGCCTGAGTGGGAACGGATTGATACTCGTGGACGGGAAACTTCCCGGCAACTATGCCGCTCTGCGAGCGCGCGCCAAGAAAATATCGGATCAGCCGATTCGGGCACTGATTCTTACCGGCTGCGATGAATCCAGCACGGGAACCAACGCGAAGTTCGCGGAAAATGGCAGCCACATTGTTGTGCAAGAAAATGCCAAACAGAATCTCGATTCCTGCAACCTTGCCGGCGATAAACTTGGGGCCGCGATGGTTACCTACGGGAGCGAATATCAGATACGCATGGGCGGAATCGAAGCTCAGGTGCTTCATTTCGGCAACGCCTATTCCAATAGCGATACCGTGGTATATTTCCCCAACTTAAAAGTTGTTGCAATCGGAGATTTGTTCTCCGCCAAGCCCGCTCCAGATTTCGCGGCGGGCGGGAGCTTGGTGGGTTGGGGTTCGGTGCTGACGCAGGTTCTAAAACTGGATTTCGATGTCGCTGTTCCCAGCACGGGGCCGACGGTCACCCGAGCCGAGTTGGAAGCGTTTAAGACCAAGATCGACACCATGGTGGCGCGGGCGACGGGCCTGGTCAAGCAGGGCGTCCTAAGGATCAACTGATGGCTCAGCTCAAGACAGCCGACCTCGGCTGGCAGCTCAGCTTCACGCCAGATCAGCTCGACAGTTTCTACGCCGAGCTATCGCGAACGAATTAAACGACGGATGAAGAACGAGCGATGACTGCAGGATTAACAGAAATGCATCAAGTGTTTGCGCCGTTGCTGTATAGTATCTAGGTCTATGCTCATGCGCCGAGTGGGGCGGAGCATCGCGCATACGAAGCGGGTCTGGTTTTGACTGGTACCGCTACAACCCTCAACCGAAGTCGACGATCAGGGAACTTAAGGAGAGAACCATGGAATGGACTAGCCCGCAGTTTGAAGAGATTTGTCTGAATTGCGAAATCAATTCCTACGCCAGCGCAGAACTGTAAACTGAGGGATGCGCGTCGAGATTCTGGGCTCCGCCGCAGGGGGTGGATTTCCGCAGTGGAATTGCAACTGCCGGAACTGTCGGTCCCTGCGAGCGGGCATCTTTCCCGCAAAAAGCCGCACTCAAACCCAGGTGGCCGTCAGCGATGACGGCCGCGCATGGTTCCTGTTAAACGCTTCTCCAGACTTACGCTTGCAAATCGAGCGGACTCCGGCGCTCCAGCCGGGCGGTACGGTTCGCGATTCCCCGATTTCTGGCGTGCTGCTTACCAGCGCTGACATCGATCAGATTGCGGGGCTATTGTCCCTCCGCGAACTGCAGCCCTTTCGAACATACTGCACAGCTTCGCTCCGCCGCATCCTGCAGGAGGACAACAGCGTTTTCGGCATGTTGAATCGAGTGCCGCAGCAAGTTTCCTGGACGGAGATCAAACTCGATGAGACCTTCCCGCTGCTGACCACAACCGGAAATGACTCGGGAATCTGCTGCGAGGTGTTTTCGCTGGGAAACAAGTATCCTGTGTATGTTTCTCCGAAGCGCGCTGAGATGCTCAAGCCTGAGGAAGCTTTGTTGGGTGCAATGTTGACGGCGTCTTCGGGGGCACGGCTCGCCTACATGCCGGCTGTTCCAGCCATCAACGAGCGGTTGTTGCAACTTCTGGAAACGGCCGATGTGGTTTTGTTCGACGGAACGTTTTGGAGCGATGGCGAATTGATCCAGGTGCAAGGCAGCGGAGCTACAGCGCGTGAAATGGGGCATGTTCCAGTATCCGGCGATGGCGGAAGCCTGTGTGAGCTGGCGGGATTGCAGCGTCCGCGCAAGGTCTTCGTACACGTGAACAACACAAACCCCATGCTGGATGAGTCGAGCGCTGAATACCGTGAGGTAACGGCGGCAGGCTGGGAATTAGCGGAGGACGGATGGCAGTTCAATCTCTAGAAGCTATTTCAGATGTGCGTGTGCTTTCGGCGGACGAGCTTGCAGCTCGGCTGAGGCGGGTTGGCGAAGAACGGTACCACCATCAGCATCCGGTTCATCTCATGATGCATGACGGTCAATTGAGCCGTGGGCAACTGCAGGCGTGGGCCTTGAATCGCTACTATTACCAGAGCCGCATTCCGATCAAGGACGCGATCATTCTTTCCCGCAGTGAAGATCCTGACTTTCGCCGGGCCTGGCGCAAGCGTGTGGTGGACCACGACGGTGATTCGGCACAGGAAGGCGGTATTGAGCGCTGGATCCGGCTGGCGGAAGCAACCGGCGTGGATCGCGCGCGCGTCATGGGCTGCGATGAGGTCTTGCCTGCGGTTCGTTATGCCGTGGATGCTTATCTTGATTTGGTCAAGAACCGCACTTTTCTGGAAGCAGTTGCCTCTTCGCTGACCGAATTGTTCTCGCGCGATTTGATTGCTCTGCGAATGGACCGTCTGCGTCAGCATTATCCGTGGCTGTCGAGCGGCCTGGACTATTTCACGGCCCGCCTGCATCAGGCGCCGGAAGACGCCCGATTCGCCTTGCAATGGGTTACCGAACACGCCCACACGCGAGCCGAACAGGAGCTGGCAATCGCGGCGTTGCGTGCGAAGTGCGATATTCTCTGGGCGCAACTGGATGCGATCCATTTCGCCTACGTGCAGCCGGGATGGCCTCCGCCGGGCGCATTTCGCATGGAGTCGTGACGGTGCCTCGCCCTGAGCAGACCAGCCAGCCTCGACTCGCACCCGGTTGCCGATGGAGCACCCAAGGCGAGCAGCAAGTTGTGCTTTTCCCTGAAGGCATGATCCGCGTCCAGGGGACAGGCCAAAGCATCCTGGAACTCTGCGACGGCCAACGCACCGTGCAGCAGATCGTGATCACGCTGTTGGAACGCTACGGAACGGCTGATCCGGTGAAGATCACGGAAGACGTATCGACTTTTCTGGAAGCGCTGCAGCGAAAACGGATTGTGGATTACTGATGATTCCGAACCCATTGGCGCTGATCGCCGAGGTCACGCATCGTTGTCCTCTGCACTGCGTGTACTGCTCCAATCCTCAGCAGTTGATTGCGACGAAGGCGGAGCTGTCCACTGAGGAATGGGTCCGCGTGTTTCAGGAAGCGAGCCGTCTTGGCGTTCTGCACCTGCACTTGACCGGAGGCGAGCCGGCAGCGCGCACCGACCTTGAAGAGTTGATCGCCGGCGCTCGCCAAGCCGGCCTTTATACAAATCTCATCACTTCCGGCCTTGGCGTATCCGAGGCGAGGCTGTCGAAGCTGGTTGATGCTGGGCTTGACCATATTCAGCTCAGCTTCCAGGATTCAAGAGACGAACCGGCCAAGTGGATCGCAGGCGCAAAGGGCCACGCCTATAAGGTGCTCCTGGCTGAGAGGATTCGCCAACTCCCGGTTGCGTTCACCGTGAACCTCGTGGTGCACCGGCAGAACCTCGACCACATCGAGGAGATGATCGAGTTCATTGAGCAATTACAACCGGGGCGAGTGGAAATCGCCCACGCGCAATACTATGGCTGGGCACTGAAAAACCGCGATACGCTGCTGCCGACTCCGCACCAGCTAGAGAACTGCTTGCGTGCCGTGGAAAAAGCACAGGCGCGTCTTGCCGGAAAAGTGCGAATCGACAGCGTGGTTCCGGACTACTACGCTCGTTATCCGAAAGCTTGCATGGGGGGATGGGGAAGGCGTCTGATGCTGATTGACCCCTCCGGCCAGGCGCTGCCTTGTCACGCCGCGGGAGTCATTCCGGGCATGCAGTTCGACAACGTGCGCGAGCACTCGCTGGAAGGGATCTGGCGAGAGTCCGCAGCGTTCCAGCGGTTCCGGGGCGAAGCATGGATGCCTGAGCCGTGCAAAAGCTGTGACCGCAGGACGGAAGACTTCGGCGGCTGCCGCTGCCAGGCTCTGCTCCTCACCGGCGACGCGAATGCCACCGACCCAGTCTGCTCGCTATCGCCCGATCATCACCTGATTGAGACTGCGCGGGCGGCTGCGAAATCCGACGCCGCACCAGTCTCTTGGTCGTACCGAACCAATGCGGGATGAGCGTGGTACCAACAACCCCCGCTGCCCAACCCAATCAGCAGTCTCCAGGTGCGTTCAAGACGTTTCGCGCGCTGCGGCATCGTGACTTCCGCCTGCTTTGGTGTGGACTCGCAGTTTCTGCCGTCGGCACGTGGATGCAGATTGTCGCCCAGAGCCTATTGGTTCTAAAGATCACTCACGGGTCGGCATTCGCCTTGGGCACTGTCTCGCTATTTCAGGCTTTGGCATTTTTCCTCTTTGCGCTCATCGGCGGAAGTGTCGCCGATCGCCTCGATAAGCGCCGCCTTCTGCTATTCACGCAAACCGGATCTGCGACGCTGGCAATTTTGCTGGGTTTCCTCACTCTCTTCGGTGTCATCCGGCTTTGGATGATTCTGGTGCTGGCGTTCCTGAACGGAACTCTACTGAGCTTCGATCAGCCTGCACGCGGCGCGCTGGTTCCGGTGCTCGTCCCAAAGGAAGATCTGGGGAACGCTATCAGCCTGCAGGCGATGACATTCAACGGCGCCTCGACACTGGGACCGGCTCTGGCTGGATTTGGCGTTGCAATCCTCGGTTACGCTGGTAACTTCTTTCTGAATGGCGCCAGCTTCCTGGGAGTATTGATTGCTCTGTACGTCATGCGCGTGCCAAAGGGGCCGACCCATCAGCTATCGACCTTCCAGGCGATTCGTGACGCGTTCGGGACCGTCCGGCGAGACGCCATCTTGCCTTGGGTGTTGTCGGGCTACGGGGCGATGCTTTTTCTGGGACCGTCATCCGCTTTGATCTTGCCCGTCTACGCCGTGAAGATCCTGCACATCGGCCCGGAACGCCTAGGCTTGCTATTCTCCGCGGCCGGCGTGGGAACAATTCTGGGAGCCTTGTTCCTGGCTTCTCTGGACAGCAATCCGCGACGAGGGCCGATCTTCCTGGCGGGAATCTTCATCTGGGTTGTGGCACTAACAGGATTTGCCATCACCGCAAAGTTTTGGATTGCCATGGCCGCGCTACTCGTCTTTGGGCTCGGTCAGACGCTGGCCGGAACGACAACCATTACTCTCTTGCAAATCCGCGCGCCGCAGCAAATGAGAGGGCGTTTGATGAGTCTGAACACCTTGCTCATTATGGGCATTCGTCCGTTAGGTGATTTTCCGGCAGGCGCTCTGATCGCCGGAATTGGAGCGCCCGGAACCGTGTTGCTCAGTGCCAGCCTGGTGGGGATTTATGGACTCGTGCTTGCCATGCGGCCCGCCATACGGTCAACCTAGGCTTCGTGGGTGCCGTGTCCAACTTTACTGTTTGACCAGCCTTGGCGTCTGGGCTCCGACCACCAGCCGCCGAGAGGCCAGCGTATAGGTACCCCCCACCGGTAAGAATATATTTGCCTAATCAAATGGAATGAGGCAAAATAGAAACTTAGTCCAAGTTTTGGACCACTAAAGCACCGCTGCGGAAATGGAATGGTGTTTTCGTGGCAATGGATGCGTTGGCGGCAATTTATCAGCTTCACGGGATTGAGCGATTCAGTAAGCATGGATCGTTCGGGGAAAGTGATGAAGGCTGTGCTCTGGGGATATTTTGACGAAGCCGGACACTTTCGCGGTGCCGGGGATTATTTGTGCATGGCTGGCTACATCGGTGATGAGGACGGCTGGAACGCCTTCACTGAGCGATGGGGAAAGCTGTTGCGGAAGTACGGCATAACCGCTGTCCACATGAAGGACATGATCGCGTTGCAGGACGAATACGGAAAGTTGGGTTGGGATCACGACTATCGGGACAAGGTTGTGCTGCCTGAGTTTATAGAGGTCATCAAGGATCATCTGGCGGTCGGACTTGGAATTGCGGTTGATTTGAAGCATCTGCGGCAAATGCCGCCAGAGTCGCAGAAAGCCATAGGCGATCCGTACTACCTGTGTTTCATGCGGATGATTCGGCTTGTGATCGACACCGCACGCAAGGCCGGTGTTGAGTTCCCAATGGCGCTCATCTTCGATGATAGCGAAGAGTATTCGATAAAGTGCTATCGCCTGCTCTCCCGGTTGCGCCAAGAGAACGCGGAAGTAAAGTCGCTCATCGGCAGTATCAGCTTTGCGGATGACGCTATCTACTACCCTCTGCAAGCTGCCGACGTACTGGCTTATGAAAGCCTCAAAGAGTTAAAGCAAAAGGCTGGTGGATACGATTCTCGAAAGCATTTCAATAATCTCGTGACCAGGACCGAAATGGGGCTTGCATACGATAGCCATTTCTACGACGGAGCGGCACTGGATGAGATAGCGGCGTCCGCGCTGGCGCGTGAGCGAGACAGCAACGTCAGTCCGTAATCCATTTGCAATCGACCCATCCGCTTTGCTTCGCCTTTCCTCCAGAGAGGATAGTCACGCGGCAATCGGAATCCCCGGCTCTCTCTTGGATGGTTACCAATGTATCGGGAAAAACGCTCGTTAATTTTCCAGTAGCAACGAGTTTCGAGTAATCGCGTATGACATCGGACTCCGATTGCCCGTGGTTCTCCACGAAGATGCCTCGCCACACCGCAAGCGTGTCACGGTCGGCAAAAACGTCAACGTAGGGTGTTTCTTTATCGGTTTCGTACTTGATGTGCAGCCGACCTAGAATGCGCTGGCTTGCCGCTGCGTGCTGGTTCGCTGCGGATTCCTTGAACATCTGTTTAAGTGCTCCGAAAGCGACAATCAGCACAAAGCACACGCCGCCGATAACGATGGCGATTTTGTGAGTCTTGCGCTGAATCTTGGCGATGTCTACCATCAGGCGAATTATCGCCCCAAGGAGCAACGCTGGTCACTAACAAATTCGCTTCCGTTTACATTTTAGATGTGCTTCAATTTATGGCATGGCTGAAAACAGACAAGAGCCTCGCGTGCAGATGAATCCGGCTGGCGCGGCCTACTGGAATTCGGTCAATCAACGGATGAATCCGGCAGCGGAGCGGTTTTGGGACGATCAGCGCCAGCAGCAAACGCAGCGAAGGCAAAAGAAATCGCGTGCTAATGGCCGACGTAAATCTCGATGACTATGACGGTGCAGCAAAGACTGGAAGAGGTAAGGCGCGAAGACGAAGCCATCCACTCTAGACGAGAGTGGTTGATGCACGTTGACCAAGTGTTTCAGGCTAAGATTCCGGCAGTCTGGAAGCAACTATTCCGATCCGTTGAGAATATCGTTAACGAGTGGAATAACGGTCTGAGTGTTGCGAACCGTTCTCTTCGCATCGAGTTGCAGCCATCTACTCCTCGAAATGAGTTAATGGCTCGCCGGGTGATATTTCCGACTGTTCGTGTCGTTGCTTGGGTTGATAAAGGGGATCATTCACTAAGGTTCAGCGTTCGCCGTAAGGTTGACCACGAGACGCCGGAGAGCATCAGGGATGGAAGACTCCGTATTCAACTGTGTGAGGGTGACAATGAATTACATTTTTACGACGGCGAAGAAATATTGCCCGAGTGCGCGGATGCCGCAGAAGTCATATTGGAACCGCTATTTTCTGGTCGGCGTAAAATAGGCGCATGAAGACCAAACCGCGAACATCGTCGTCCCCCGAGTTCCAGAGATTCGACAACGCGATGCGAACGATCCTCCAGGTATCGAAAACTGACCTGAACCGGATGCTGGAAGAAGAGAGGATTGCGAACGCAGGAAAGCCGAAACGCGGCCCCAAGCCTAAACATCTTTCGACTTCGGGCCACGCTTCAAGCGATAAGGGTTAGAACGGCGCAGGCGTCGTCCCATCCTCCGATTTGCCGGTGAGTTGGGCGTAGGTGAGCCGCTTGCCGACGATCTGGGTCAACACCTTGGAGAAGCGCTCCGCGTCGGTGATCTTGCCTTCCTTCTTTCCGCCGCGATAATTAAACCGGAACACCTGCTCATCAACGTATTTCTGCAAGTGGTAAGGCTCGACCGCAACGTAAGTTCCCTTCAATGTGCGTTTCAGCAGGCTCCAGAAGTTTTCAATCCCATTGGTGTGAACTCGGCCATTGACGTAGCACTGCATATGGTTCACTACGTCGTGGACGAAGTTGTAATTCAGTTTGTCGTATCCAACCGCTTCGTCGGTGAAAACTTGGGAGCCGTATTTAACGTGCTTCAACACCTGAGTCTGTAGAGTCTCGCGGGTGACGTTGGGCACGAGGCCGGCGCGGACTTGGCGAAGATCCCGGTCGAGCATACCCATGACGATGGTTTTGCCCTTGGGACCGCTGTGGTGTGCGTAGCGGCTGCGCTTGTCACGGTGCATGTTGACGAGAGAGCCGCCCACGAAAGTTTCGTCAACCTCCACTCCGTTGCCGCCGTCGCTGTTACCCAGTTTCTTGATGCCTCCAAACTTGCGTCCGCCCATCGCCTTGCGAATGCGGTGGAGCATGAACCACGCAGTTTTCTGGGTCACTCCCATCATGCGATGCAGTTCCCAAGAGCTAATGCCGTTTTTGCAGTTGACGAGCGCCCAGACAGCCGGAAGCCACTTCTCCAGCGGAATCGGGCTGTCCTCAAAGATGGTGCCCACCTTGGCAGAGAACTGGCGTTTCTTGTGTACGCTCTTACACTGCCAGCGCCGTTGGTTATCCAAAAACTTGGCGTCAGTGCGTCCGCAGGTCGGGCAGGTAACGCCGTCCGGCCAGATACGGGGCACCAGGTAGGCGAGGCAGTTGTCAGGATCGGAGAAATAGCTGACGGCTTCCTGTAGGGTCTGGGGTTCGCGCTCTGCCATAGGATTTACCTCCGATTTGTTTACAGAGTAAACAAGTTGCAAATAACCGCAGTTTGGGGGAATGATTGCGCTATGAACAACTGTGAGCGCACATCGTTGCGTGTCGCTAAATTGGCCAGCGTCTGGGCGCCTTATTCTCTTGTCGCCCCGAGCGAGCTTCAGCTCGCGGGAGATCTGCTGTTCCGGCTTTTTCAGCAGCCTGTGAAGGCGTGCAGCGCGAGCAAGTTCGAATACCCGCGACCTAGCCGCGCAGCGGCGAGATGGGGTTAGGCGTGGGCGTAAGCCCACGCTCGAAGTGGGAAGAAACGTTGAGCCGCAGAGCGGCGACACCACGTTGCCACACAGGAACGACACGTCGGGATGCAAACACGGCCGGAATGCATTTGTTAGCTTCGGCCTCCGCAATCCTCATTTTCAAAGAGCATTTCCCGCCTCGTGTCCGCCGTCGTCAGCGGTCATACACAGACGGTACGGGCGCTGGTACCCTGATACCAGCCTATAGGCAGAACCCGACGCGGCATAGATGTCAAGCACATTTTCCGGAACGAAGGTAACCAGTGTTCCCATAATGGGAAGCTCCGGCCAAGAGCGGTTAGTAAAGTTGTGCCAAGAGTCGGCTGCTCAGTCGAGCTCGATTGCAATGACTGCATTTGTGTGCCTGAGCAGCCTGCCGAAAAAGTCGCCGACAATTTTCAGCCAATACTTGTGTCGCAGCAATTGCTGCCCGTGAGCAGCTTCCTCGGCGGCGCAAATTCGCGCTCGCACCTCCACCCATGCTCCCCGCAGATTCCCGCGATAAGTGCACGGGGCGATGCGGACTTTGGGGTTGTTGCGAATCCGTTTCACCTTGCCCGCGCCGGCCTCGGAATAGACGTAGAAGACCGTAGGACCCGACGCCGCATCCGATTGAGCAGGTGCTTGCGCGAACCATACCGGCGTGCGGACGCCTATTCCGCTTTTGCGGAAGGTTTCCAGATTCAGGTAGTTCGCATTGGCAAACTGAGCGACCGCATCGGGCATGGAGCAAGCCTCCGGCTAGACATGAGGTTATCGCACCGGAACGATTTTGTGTTTTGTCAATTTCAAGCGTGAGACCGCCCCTCGGGCCGCACTGGGGCATCGTTCTGCAATTCAGCGAGTCGATGCCGCAGTCTACCCGCATATCGGAGCACTTCACCATCCCAAAAGCCTTGTCAGTCGCGTCTTTTGCGATGCAACCGCGCGGAGGCTCGCCTTGCCCGCATCTGGTTTGCAACTGCCCACCGACCACTAGCTACTGACAACTGGTTTATAGTGATCTGTAGCGCAGTGAAATCCCTTCGTCCCCATCCCAACCGAACTCTGCTGGCGGTCGCGTTGCTTCTGCTTGCCCTCGGTGCGGCGTGCAAGCGGCAGAGCCTGGCGCATCACGAATACATGTATGTATCCGCGGCCGAGACCAGCCTGCGCGATCGCGTCGCCACCATGTACAACAAGATGGGCACGGTGCAGAACGGCGATCGCGTCGACGTGCTGGAGAAGGAGCGGCGCTTCGTCCGCGTCCGCACCGACAGCGGCCAGGAAGGCTGGATCGAGGAGCGCAGCCTGATCCCGCAGGATGTGTACGACGGCTTCCAGAAGCTGGCGCAGGACAATGCCAACACCCCAGTGCAGGCCCACGGAACTACGCGCGCCGAACTCAACATGCACGTTGCTCCCTCGCGCGAAGCCGAGCACCTTTACCAGCTCAAGGATGGCGAGAAGGTCGAGGTCCTGAGGCGCGCCACGGCTGACAAGAATCCGCCCAAGGCTGCAAAACCGGTGTCATCCGCGACCTCTCCGCAGAAGAAGGGCGCAACTTCGAAGACGCAGTCCAAAGCGGCAGCCACTCAAAAGGCAACCACGCCGCAATCGTCAGCACCGCGGGCGACGACCACAGCGACGAGCACAACAACTCCCGGCACGGAAGCTCTAAAGCCGGGCGAGCAACCGCCTCCGCCCAAGCCGATCATGGAAGACTGGTACCTGGTGCGCACCTCGTCAGGGCATGTGGGCTGGGTGCTATTGCGCATGATCGATCTCGATGTCCCGCTCGATGTTGCACAGTACGCCGAGGGCCAGCGCATCGTGGCATATTTCGTCCTCAACAATGTCGAAGAAGATGGCAAGCCGCAGCCGCAATACCTGGTGCTGCTGAACGAACCCAAAGACGGGCTGGCGTGGGACTACAACCAGATCCGAGTCTTCACCCGCAACCGCGCCAAGCATCGTTATGAGACGGCGTATCGCGAGCACAACCTGGAAGGCTACTTGCCGGTGCGGGTCGGGCATCAGGATTTCGGCAAGGAAGGCGACCTGCCGACCTTCACCATTCGCAAAATGAATGACGCCGGGCAGATCGTCGAAGCTACCTACAAGATGAACGGCCCTATTGTGCGGCGCGTGCTCACGCCTGAAGAGGCGGCAGCCGAAAAGGCGCAGCACCAGGCCGCTCTCGCCGCTCGCATGAAAGAGATCAGTGCCAACCGCGCCCAGCATCCCAATCAGCCGTCAGCTCACAAGCACAAAAAGCACCAATAGCAAGATGGGCTTCGCGCCGGTCTCTTAGGGAAAGCTCTGATTAAGCATTGCTTTGAAAGGGACCGTCTTCAGGCGGTCCGCAAAGTCGAGCAAATGAACCCGGCTTTAGCCGCTGAGGGCGTCGGCTTTGACTTAATCAGGATCTCCTTAGTCATACATCCCACAATGTGGTATATAGCCGAGTGTGGGACATCCCCGATAAATCGTTTTGGAAGTAAGTACAAACAAAGCCCGAGCGGCAAGTCGAGAGCAAGGAGCCGGCGCGGTTTTACTTTGGCCTGCCCTCCGCTGGTTTTTACGTTAGCGACTTCGTGACCTGGCACTCGCCGGACGACCGCACAATCAAGGCTTAGGTGGAATCTTGGCTATCTCCTCGTCAAAGGCGGCGAGGGAGTCCTTCATCGAGAGACCTTTCTTATGGCATTGCTCGAAGAAGGCCATGGGATCAAGGTTGGCGCTCTTTGCCAATTCGACCTTTTCGCCAAAAGCCTCTATGTCAAAAGAGTCGGGTATGTCTTCCCTCTCCTCCACCCCCTCGAAGATGTTGAACAAAAAGAAATCTCTGTGGACGTTGCTCATAAAGCTCCTCCTACTGCTCTCTCGTGGTCATAGGATTGTACACCCCGATTCGCGCTCCTGTCGGCACGAGTGAAGATCGCGCCCAGGCACAAACGCGGGAGCACAAAAAACTTTACTTGCTGTAGAACTCCGCGATCGCGGCCACAACCCGTTGCTGCTCGTCCTCTCGCAGCTCCGGAAAAATCGGCAGCGCCAGGACTTCTTTCGCAGCGCGCTCCGATTCCGGAAGATCGCCGGCTCGGTATCCAAGATAGGCAAAGCACTCCTGCAGATGCAGCGGCACCGGATAGTAGATCTCGCTGCCGATACTTCTCTCACTCAAGAAACTGCGTAGTTCGTCCCGTCGCCAGGCGCGCACCACGAACTGGTGATAGATATGGTGCGCCTCCGGCAGCGACGACAGCAGCGCGATCGGAGCCTGCTGAGTGACGCTCCGCGCCTCCGCCTGCACCAACCCCGCGCCCGCAAATAGTCCGTGATAGCGGCACGCGACAATTCGCCGCCGCTGGTTCCAATCGTCAATGTGCTTCAGCTTGACGCGCAGCACTGCAGCCTGCACGGCGTCCAGCCGGCTGTTCCATCCAATCTCTTCGTGATAATAGCGGCGCAGGCTGCCGTGATTGCGCAGGCGCCGCACATGCGCTGCCAGATCCTCGTCGTCGGTGGTGACGCAGCCGGCGTCGCCAAAGGCGCTCAGATTTTTCGTGGGATAAAAGCTGAAACCCGCGGCCTTGCCCAGCGTCCCAGCCTTCTTCCCTTTCCACGCCGCGCCAAAGGCCTGCGCCGCGTCTTCCACCATCGCGACCCCATACGTTTGCGCGAGCTGGCCAAAGCGCTCCATGTCGGCGCACTGTCCGTACAAATGCACCGGCATCACGGCGCGAACATTCTGACTGCGGCCGCGCTTCAAGGCATTCTCGACCTTGGCTGGATCGAGATTGAGCGTGCCCGGATCGATGTCCGCCAGAATCGGGGTCGCCCCGCAACGGACAATCGAGCTCACCGACGCGAAAAAGCTGAACGGAGTCGTGATGACGCTGGTGTTCTCCTCAACTCCGCAAGCCCGCAACGAAAGCCACAACGCGTCGGTGCCGGAAGCGCAGCCAACGCTGGCCCGCACGCCGAGATATTCTGCCGACTCCCGCTCAAATCCTTCCAGCTCCGTACCGCCAATGAAATGCTGCGATGCCAGCACACGCTCGATGGCAGCGGCGATCTCATCCCTGATGCTCTCGTACTGCCGTTTCAGATCGAGCATAGGGACAGGCTCGTTGTGGGCCGAGTCAGCGGCAACAGCGGAGCTCTTAGCAGTGTTCAGAGGCATGGTCGAACTTCAATTCTAGCAGCCACTCATCACTGGCTTTGTGTCAGGGCACGACTTTAGTCGTGCCGATAACATGCTTACTTTTCTTCCTGGCCGGCTTTAGCCGGCGGCACTCGGCTGCTCATCGTCCCACAAACATCATGTAATGGCTGGCCGCTCCCATAAAGAACAGCATAGGAAACGACAACCAGAAATTCACCCGCGAGCAAAGAAAGCTCAACCTCGCTGCTTTCGCTGCCTCGGCCGGCATCGCTGTGCCCTTGGCAACGCTTTCTTCAGTCCAGCGGATGATCTTCTTCTGCATTCGCCAGACGATGCCCCAGACGTTGAGCATCATGAACCAGCCCAGCCCGCCGCCGATGCCGATCGCCAGCACGCCATTGCTCTCCCATCCCTGTTCGTTCAGGCTGAGAAAGAAATAGGATGCCGCGACGATCACCACGGCCATGATGATGCCCAGCACCGGCCCTTTGCGCAGCACCTCGGCAGGCGACATCAGCACGCCCATTTCCACCGCAAAAGCCAGTGTCCAGATCAGAACAAAGCTGCCGATTACGCGGCCCGCCGACGCAGGCTCTCCGGCGGCAATTGCAGCGCGAGCGTTTTCGGCGACCGCGTGGTTCCAATACGCAAAACCCACAAGCACGGTCACCACCGAGCTCCAGCGGAACCACCACAGCGCTTTCGGCATCAACTTCGGAATCACGATGCCGCGCTGCCGTGCGTCGAGCTCCTTCAGAAATGGCGTGTTGACCAGATTGAAGAAGTAGAGCAGCCCCACCCACGTGATCCCGGCCACCAGGTGTATCCAGCGCAGCACGATCAGGATGGCTTGTTCGCCCCCGGGAAAATCGATTTGCGAAGCAATCAGAGCTGTCCAGGGAGCGGTCATTTCGTTCTCCAGACTGCGCGCCGGGTTTCTCCGGGCGCCAGATTCCCATTTCGGGATTGAGCGAATTCTACATCACTTCGGTGTGTGCGGGTTGCAGTTGAAATCACCCTTTCGGCGGCTTATCGTAGAGTGGCACCCATGTACCTTTCGTTGTCGTCCTCACTTTGAGGGTGTGACGGAAGGCGGCTATCCCGACAGACCCTTGGTTCGTGTGGGGCCGCGAACTCTGGGACTGTGCTGTTTTTTGCAGGTTGGCGGAGAGGGACCTATGGAAAGCAAGCCAGCACAGAACATTCAGGATTCGTTTCTGAATACTGCCCGCAAAGATAAATCTGTTATTACAATCTATCTCCTCAGCGGGGTGAAGTTGACGGGCAGAATTCGCTCGTTCGACAAATATTCGGTGGTCTTGGAGACCAATAACCAGGAGCAGTTGATCTTCAAGCACGCCATTTCCACGGTTGTGATGGCACGCGTAGTGCATTTGGATCGTCACGTCGACTCGCGACCGTTGGCGGAAACCGTCGCTTCGGCGCAGGTTGTAGGCGTGGCGTCGGTGTCAGAGGATTAGCTTATTTCGCGCGCGCAGGAAACGAGCTCCGAAGCCAAGCGTCGCTCCCGGCAAACTGGCCGGGACCATCCGGAACGGGCTTTTCTGGTGGGAGTGGAGTTCACTTCGCGCTCAGCGCCCAAGCCTCGCGCGCAACGACTTCCGGAGATCGGCGATGCCGGCCTGAAGAACCCTGCGTCGCATCCTCGACCCTCCGGCAGTATCCCACCTAGCGCTCGCGTAGCCCGCGACGCAGCTTCTGCGCTCCTGCACACGGCCGACCACAAGGACCACGGCTTCTCTACGGAAGAGTCGATGGCCGAGCTGCGGGAGCTCGCTACCAGTGCCGGCGCCGATGTCGCCGGAGAGATGCTGCAACGCCGCCCCAAGCCAGACCCCGCAACCCTTATCGGCAGCGGCAAGCTGGAAGAACTGAAGGGCGCGGTCGCGTCCACCGCACCTGACCTGGTCATCTTCGACCACGAACTGACGCCTTCGCAGCAGCGCAACCTGGAACGCGAGCTCGATGCCCGCGTCCTCGACCGCACCCAGCTTATCCTCGACATCTTCGCGCGCCACGCCCGGACCCGCGAAGGTCAACTCCAGGTGGAATTGGCGCAGCTGCAATACTTGCTCCCGCGACTGGCCGGACGCGGCGTGGAAATGTCGCAACTGGGCGGCGGCATCGGCACTCGCGGTCCTGGCGAAACTCAATTGGAAACCGATCGTCGCAAGATCAATCGCCGCATTCGTCATGTGCAGGAGCAACTGGAAAATGTCCGCCGCATCCGCGGGCAGCAACGCCAGCGTCGGGAATCCGCGCCCATTGCGACGGTCGCCCTCGTCGGCTACACCAATGCCGGCAAGTCGACGCTCTTCAATGCCCTAACCAATGCCGGCGTCCTGGAAAGCGAACGCATGTTTGCGACTCTCGATCCCACATTGAGGCACGCCGTGCTGCCTTCCAAACGCGAGGTCCTGCTGTCTGACACTGTGGGATTCATTCGGAATTTGCCACACACGCTGGTTTCGGCCTTTCGGGCAACGCTCGAGGAAGTGCAGCGCGCCTCGCTGCTGTTGCATGTCTCCGACGTCACCAGCCCAACCGCCAGTGAGCAACAAGCGCAGGTGGAAGAAGTGTTGCGCGAACTCGAGTCGCAGGACAAGCCTCGCCTCTATGTCATGAACAAGGTTGACCTGTTACCCGAAAAGAAACGCGATAGCCTGCGCGACTCTGACACTGTGGTACATGTTTCAGCAGCCAACGGCACCGGCCTGGACAAACTGCTGGAGCTGATCGACGGCAAAATCTCCGAAGATCCGGTGCAACGCGTGCGCCTGCGCGTGCCGCAGTCCGAGGGAAAAGTGTTGGCCACGCTCGACGCCAAGTCGGTTGTTTTATCGCGGGAATATCGCGACGGCTATGTTGAACTGGATGTGCAGGCGCCGGAATCGGTGCTGCGCAGGATGAAGACTTTCGTGCAGAAGTGAACAGGCGAGCGTCGTTGACAAGTGTTTTTACTGTCCGACATTCCTTCAACAGTAGTAACATTCAATCCATGATCTATCGTGTTGTCCTGCAATCCTCAGAAGAAGGCTTCGCGGTCTCATGCCCCGGTTTGCCCGGTTGCTGGTCGCAGGGCGCGACCGAACAGGAAGCATTGGAGAATATCCGCGTCGCCATAAGGGAGTATCTGGAAGCCGTAACCGAATTGACGCGCGGAAAAGACATCCGCGAAGTCGAAGTGGCCGTCGGCTAATGGGCAAACTACCGGGCATTCCGCACTTGCAAGCGGTGCGCGCCCTGGAAAAGACGGGCTTCCGCATTCTGCGACAAGGCAAGCATATTGTGATGACCAATGGTCAGCGCATTCTGACCATTCCTCGCCATAATCCGGTCAACGCCTTCACGATGGGCGGCATTATCCGCGATGCGGGACTTACGATCGAGGAATTTCGGAAGCTGCTCTGAATGACGGGTCCCGGGCTGATCAGACGATCCGCGTTCCCGCGTCGGCCTGCTCGTGCGCGTGGTAGCTCGAGCGTACCAGCGGTCCTGACTCCACGTGCCGGAATCCCATCTTCAGCGACTCTTCTTTCAGGAAGCGGAACTCATCGGGAGGGTATAGCCGCGCCACCGGCAGGTGGTCTTTCGAGGGCCGCAAATACTGGCCGATGGTGAGGATATCGACCTTGCGTTCGGCCAGATCGCGAAAGACTTCCAGCAACTCATCTGTGCTCTCGCCCAGGCCGACCATCACGCCGGTCTTCGTCGGTCTGGCAGGATTCAATTCCTTGGCACGCTCCAGAAGTCGCAGCGTGCGCTCATAGCGCGCACCTGAGCGCGCAACGCGATACAGACGCGGCACCGTCTCCGTGTTGTGATTCAGAATGTCGGGCTCGGCGTCCATCACGATGCGCAACGGCTCTTCCAATCCCTGAAAGTCCGGGATCAGCACTTCCACGCGGCATTCCGGAACGCGCCGCCGGATTTCCCGTATGGTCTCGGCGAAGACGCGCGCCCCGCCAACATTGTCGTCATCACGATTCACGCTGGTGACGACGGCAAATTTCAGGCCTAGCTTCTCGACCGCTTCAGCGACGCGGCAAGGCTCTTCGAAATCGATGGGCTGCGGCCGGCCCTTGGGAACCGCACAAAAGCCGCAGCGCCGCGTGCACAGGTTGCCCAGCAACATAAACGTCGCGGTGCGATGGTTCCAGCACTCGCCAATGTTGGGACAGTGCGCCGACTCGCAAACCGTATGCAAATCCAGCTTGCGCGCCAGCGTCTTCAGGTCGTGATAGTTGTCGCCCATGGGCGCGCGCGCCTTCAGCCACTCCGGCTTGGGAGCGGGTTGGCGCGGGCCAATTTCGATCTGGATCAGTTCCGCAGCAGTAGCCATGCGATGCGTCTATTGTATCGCGATCAGGCGCGCTGAATTGGGGGCCCGAATCGCTCATTCACGGCACTGGCTTTATTATCTGTTTGTTGGCCAGATCGCGGAGTCTCTTGGCAACATCTTCCTTTCTTTTGTTCGGCCACAGCGAATAGCCGGTCAATTCCGCGTGGGCATTGGCAAATTCCGTCCAAGCAGGCTCCCTGTCAGGAATGACAGAAAGCTCCAGATCGAACACATCTCCGACGGCGACGCGTGCCAAGCCTTGTTCCGGCTTCAGACCACAGAATTCGGCCAGTCTATCGGGAGGAATCTCCCGCTCCATTCCAACCGAAACAGCAGGATCACGGCGCAAGCTGAAGACTCCGCTATTCAGCGTCCCATCGGCCTTTGCATTGTTTGGATGCACAAACCTGTAAAGACCTTCATCTCGGAGAAGACCGCCGGGATTAGCACTCACGCCCGCAGCCACCCCACCTCCGCATTTACGTCAGATAGCGGTACCTCAGCGTAGTAAACAGATTCCGCTGCATCTCCCGGAGTCCAGCCCTGGGCCTCGACTCTCTCGGCGGAGACTATGGTAAGAAAGAGCTCCCTGTCGCCCGTCACCCACTCGAATCTAATCGCTCCGTCTGGCAACGGCACAGCTATTGGAGCGGCCCCAATGTCTGCCCTGATGGCATAACCAACCATGATCTCGAAAACATGTCTAGCGGCTTGAAGGGTTCCTTCGCTTGGGGCTCGGGCTCCCTCGCCGTCCCAGTCATTAGTAAGCGAACCAAAATCACTGACCTTTTGTCGCAACGCCGATACCCAGTGAAACGGCCCCACCTGTAGGGAATCCCCGATTTCGTTAGAGACACGGGCTGGCCGACCCCGAACCAGAGTGTTGTAGGACGTACTAACCCCCGGCGTCATGGAAGCCCCCATCGTTAACCCGCTCGCCAGCACGATGCTTAGGAGCGGCCGCGCTATCGCGAGTTCGGATACGGCTGGAATAAAGCTTCCGCTCGTTTCCATCTCCGGATTCGTGATGCGTGCCTCGTAGGTGAGAACAGTGGAGGCTGTGGGATCGGAAACACGTTCGTGCGACAGTAACTCGTCGCGCGTCAGTTCACTCATGCGGATACCTGAGTTCATGATCGCCTCCCCCAGTGTTGATGCGCTTCTTCGGTCGTCAGATCGGTAAAGCCACGAACAATCCATTCGTGGGCGGTCCCAAACCAACTATCCAACGTGTAGGCCTCCGATGCCAGCCCCACGCACCCCATATTGAGAACGACAACGTCTTCCTTTTCTTTTTCTCTCCTCGCGTGGCTGAGGGCCGCGGTAAGCTGGCCCTTGTCCCCGGGCAGCTTGAAGTGCCATGACGCGGCTAGCGATACAGGTTCCGGCAAAAACTCTGTTATGGCGTCTTCCCACCTGAACACTTTCACTCTTTTGGCAACGCTCGCAGCAAAATTCGGGGCTGCGGCATCAATGTGGTTAACGTATGTGAGCTCATATCCTTTGACCTTAAGGGATCCAAGTCCGGCCAAACGGACAAAGCTCTCAAACGCTCCCCAATACTCCTTGAATCTCTCGAAGATAGCGTTAAAGCGTGGGTACACCGTGTCCTTTGTCTCTCTCCAGTTGAGGTGAAAACGCGTATCCTGCACTTGTATAACGTAGCGGTTGTCAGAAGATATCAACATCATTCTCCGGAGGGGAGGAAGTGAGAGCACTTCTATGGTGAGGGACGCGGTCATATTCAGGTCGGGAAGAGGAGGGGCATCCTGAGATGTCGGGAAAGCCTCTTTGATGCCTTCCCAGAACTGTCCGAAATGTCCCGTCTGTAATAACTGAAGTCGGTCGAATTGAATCCCCACGACGACTTCTAGAACGGGCGGATCGGCGAACTCCGGCAGAGCTACGATATCATCCATTGTTCCACATTAAGGTGCTTCTAGTCGGTTAGACGAAATCCATAGCGAAATAGCTGCGACTCACTTTTACCCTGAGTTCCTCGGAAAAGCAACGAAAAGCGCTCGAACGGTAAACTACTGCCTTCCGCCTTCATCCGCCCGCGTCGCCTCTTCTTCCTGCGATGCCGCAGGGGCGGTTGACTTGCCATCCTTGGCTTCGTCTTCCTTCGGCGGAGGCGGAACGTAGTAGAGGATCCGGTTGCAGTAAAAGCAGGTGACAAACTGCTCATTGCTCATCACATCTTGAAACACCTGGGGCCGCAGCCGCACGCGGCAGGCCGAGCAGCTCTCGTCTTCATACACCGCAGCCATAACCGAGCCGCGCAGCTTCAGCACGCGGTCGTAATGGGTCAATGGCTTCTTCGTCGACGCCGGAGCGCAACTGCTGGCGCTGCTCGCTGAGTTCGGCAAGCTCCTTCTGATCTGCAGCGGTCTGCTGGCGGGCGTGTTCTTTTTCTCGGTCGTTCTCCGCCGTGTCAGCCTTCAGCGTCGCCTCGGCCTGCTTCAGGGCCTCCTTGCGCGTATCGGCGGCGACCATGATCTCGAGCACCTTGTCTTCCGATTTGGCGATCTCAGCTTCGGCCTGCCCAATCTCGCTCAGCAGCGCCTTGTATTCCTGGTTGGTCTTCACCTTCAGCGATTGGTCGCGATACTTGCTGATCTTCTCCTGCTGGTCCTTGATGTCGGATTCGTGCTTGCGCCGGGCCGTGTCGTCGGCCTTGATCGCCGCTTGCGCCGCCTCGACTTTGGCCTTGGAGCCGGCCAGTTTGGCCTCAATCTGCGCTACTTCCCTGGGCAGGGCCGCAATCTCTGCCCGCAGCGCAGCCATGCGCAAATCGACTTCTTGCAGCTTAATCAGCGCTTGCAGGTTTGCATTCATCGTGGCTTTTCGATTCTATAGCATTCAGAACGGTAGGGCTCCAGCTGTAACCCCATTCCGGCTCAGCATCGGGATTGAGCCATCGCCTTATTGAGCCAGCTTCAGCTAGCGGCTTCGATTGCTCTATGCCACTGGAAATTGCGCGACTTCCCGGCTCTCTGTGCCTCTGTGGTGAACAGCATTACTTTCCCGGCGCCAGCGTTTCCAGGAAGTAGTCGTCGATCATATGGAACAGGTGAGTGCGCGCGGCGAATCCGGCGATGCCGTGGGTCTTACCCGGATACATCATCAGGCGAAAGTGCTTGCCTGCGTTAATCAGATTGTTGACCATCTGAATGGTGTTCTGCATGTGCACGTTGTCGTCGCTGGTGCCATGCACCTCCAGCAGCTTGCCCTGGAGGTCGGCGGCAAAGTTCACCGCCGAGCTGTCGTGATAGCCCTTCTCGTTGTCCTTCGGCAGGCCCATGTAACGCTCGGTATAGATGGAGTCGTAAAGCAGCCAGTTGGTCACGGGGGCAACCGAGACTCCCGCCTTGAACTGATCGCTGTGCTCCATGGCGTAGAGGGTGAAGGTTCCGCCGTAGCTCCATCCCCAGAAGCCTACGCGGCTGCTGTCAAGCTGCGGGAACTGCTCCAGCGCCTGCTTGATGGCAGCAAGCTGGTCGCTCAACTCCACCGGGCCGAAGTGATGCTTAATGGGCAGCGCAAAGGCTTTGCCGCGATTGGCCATGCCTCGATTGTCCACGTGAAGCACGGCGAAGCCCTGACGCGCCAGGATCTGGTCGAAGAGATCGTAGCCAATCCAGAAATCGCGGATCGTCTGCGCTCCCGGACCGCCGTAGGGATTCACGATGAGCGGCGCTTTGCCGTTGGCGATCATAGGGCCACCCGGCGGCGGAAGCAGGATTTCGCCTTGCAGCGTGGTTGTGCCGTCAGCCGCTTTGAAGTCGACGACCCTCGGCGTGAGCAGGTTGTAAGCTTCGACGCTGTGGGGCTGCCAGAACGCGGTACAGGAGCCGTCAACGCTGCACAACGAGGTGCTGGGCGGGATGGTCAGAGCGGAGAAGTTGTCGACGTAGTACTTCGCGTTCTTGGGATCGAAGTCGGTGAAGTGGCTTCCATCCGGCTTCGAGATGCGATGGAAGTTCTGTCCGTTGAGGCCGACGGCGAATTCGTTGCGCTGCCGCCAGTCGCCTTCATTGGCGGAAAAATAAACGACTCCCTGCTGTGCGTCCACAGCATCCACGCTCTCCACCTCCCAGTCGCCATGGGTCAGTTGCGCTTCCATTTTGGCGGGGCCGCTCAGCGGATTTTGCTTGTCGAAGCGATAGAGGTAAATGTGATTGTGGCCGTCGCGCCAGCTGGTCCACAGATATCCGTCGCCGGAATCCAGCATCTTGAAGTCAACTTCGGGATGCATATCGATCCAGGCGTCCGTGCTCTCGGTCATCATGAGCTGAGACTTGCCGCTTTCGACGTCGACAAAATAGAGATCGAGCCGGTCCTGAACGCGATTGAGTGCCATGGCCCATAGCAGTCCGTTGCGCACCCAGCCGAAGCGCGGAATTAGCACGTTGGGATCGTTCCCCAGCGTCAAGGCGCCGGGGCTGCTGGCAGTGATCCACTTGATCTTGCCGCCATTGCTGCCCACCACGGCCAAACGGACACCGGGATTGGGATCGCCGGGCTGCGGATATTTTTCCTGGTCGACGGTGGCGTGCGTGGGCATCCAGTCGGTGATGGGATAGGTGGGCACGTCCTTTTCGTCCATCTGGAGAAACACGAACTGCTTGCCATTGGGCGACCAGAAATAATTGCTGCGCGAATACAGCTCTTCCTCGTACACCCAGTCGACTTCACCGTTCAGCAGATTGTCGCTGCCATCCTTGGTGAGCTGGCGCTCGTCGTTGCCGGTTGCGTTGCGCACGTACAGGTTGTGTTTCCGGACGTAAGAAATGCGGTCGCCGTCGGGCGAAAATTTGGGATCAGCGCTCTCATCGCTGCTGGTGGTGAGTTGCACCGCGGTGCCGTTGTCGAGGCTATAAAGCCAAAGCTGGCCCATGGAGTCGAAGAGCAGATGTTTGGAGTCGGGCGCCCACTGATAAGCGGCGACGGAGTAGCGCTGCGCCGCTTCTTTCTTGCGCTCGTCCTTGATGGCGCTGGTGGGAGGGGCCAGCGACGCCAGCTTGCCGCTCGCCACCAGCACTGCTGACTTGCCGGTGGCAACATCGACGTAGTACAGCTCGCCGTGTTCGCCGCTGTCGTCGCGCTGCACGAAGGAGACTTTGGCGCCGTCCGGACTCCACTGCACGTTCTCCGGGCCTCGGCCAAGAATGCCGCCCGGTTTGAACATATCTTCAATGGTCAGCTGCTTCTGGCCTTGAGCAGCGGCGGTTTGTGCGATGAGAAAGGAAGAACAAAGAGCAAAAAGGACGACAGCAACGAAATGAGCTTTCACGGCAACTCCGGAGGATGAATTGACTGCGGGAAAAGTTTATCAGGGAGCGGGTATGCAGGTGAGGTAGCGCGGACCTTTTGACCTCGACGGCCGCCTCCGCTCATGATGACGGCGGCGCCTGCCCTCAGCGGAGCCGAAGGGTGGTCGAACGCCATCCTGACTTGCCCTCGCCCTGCCGTTTCTGTTTGAATCCAAGGGACTCATTCCACCCGGAGCGTTACCCTGGCGAACCAACTCTTCGCGTGCAAGTCCATTGACAAGCTGATCTCCGAATCGGAGGAGCCGGAACACCGGCTGAAGAAGACGCTTGGCCCGTGGTCGCTCACTGGCCTGGGCATCGGCGCGGTCATTGGTTCCGGCATCTTCACCGTCATCGGGACGGCCATCGCAGGACAGAAATTCGACACCGCATCCATCCTCAACTGCCCGCTGGCGGATTACATCGTGCATCACACGGCAACGCTTGGCCGCCCCGGTGCAGGCCCGGCACTGGCGCTATCGCTGATTCTGGTGGCAATCGTTTGCGCCTTCACCGGACTTTGCTACGCCGAGCTCGCTTCGATGATCCCCATCGCGGGCAGCGCCTACACCTATACCTACGCCACCATGGGCGAGTTGATCGCGTGGATCATCGGCTGGGACCTTATCCTGGAATACGCGGTCAGCAACATGGCCGTCAGCGTTGGCTTTGCCGCGCACATGGCCGCGACCTTCAACTGGTTTGGCTGGCATCCGGCGCTGCGCTGGATCACGCCAGCATACCTGCCCGGCGGTCTCACCGATCTGCAAAACAACACGCTCTACACGCCCGGCTGGCACTTCGGCTTCAACATCCCCGCGTTTCTCATCGTACTGTTGCTGACGGTCGTGCTGGTGCGCGGCATTCGCGAGTCGGCGGAGACCAACAACATCATGGTCCTGCTGAAAATCGCCGCCATCCTGGCGTTCGTCTTCGTGGGCATGCGCTTCATTCATCCCGCAAACTATCATCCCTTCGTACCTGAAGGCTGGTCCGGCGTGCTCACCGGCGGCTCCATCATTTTCTTCACCTACATTGGATTCGATTCGGTTTCTACGGCGGCAGAAGAGGCGCGCAATCCGCAGCGTGACATTCCCATCGGCATCATCGCCACGCTGATCGTCTGTACGGTGCTCTATATCGCAGTAGCCGTCGTGCTCACCGGAATCGTGCCGTGGCACAATTTTATCGACGACGCTGCGCCCGTGGTCAACAGCATGAGTATGCTGGCAGGGACAACGAAGTCGGCGCTGCTGCACTGGACGGAGTTGGCCGTTCTGTTCGGCGCCATGATGGGCATGATCTCGTCATTGCTGGTGTTTCAGCTAGGACAGGCGCGGGTGTGGTTCTCCATGTCGCGCGATGGATTGCTGCCCAAGATGTTCAGCCGCGTGCATCCACGCTTCCGCACGCCGGCGGTCGCAACCTGGATCGCGGGATTCCTGGTCGGGATTCCGGCAGGCATTCTCGATATCGGCACGCTCTCGGACTTGTCGAACATCGGGACGCTGTTTGCGTTTGTGCTGGTGTCGCTCGGCGTGATTATTCTGCGCTACAAGCAGCCGGACCGGCGTCGCGGATTTCGCGCGCCCGGCGGCCTGGCTGCGCCGATCCTCAGCGTGGTGTTTTGCATACTGCTGATGGCTGGCCTGCCGATCCTGACTTGGTTGCGCTTCTTCGCATGGCTCATCATCGGAATGGCCGTGTACTGGCTCTACAGCCGCCATCGCAGCGAGTTTAGCCCACGGAATGCGAACCCCGCGCTTCAGGCGGCCACGAAGCGATAAAGATGTCTCGGCATGTTCGAAATTCGCTCCTTTCGATCGCGGTTATTACCGCAGCACTTGGTCTCTTGCTCTACGGCTGTCACAACCCGATAACGACTTGGTCCGAGGAATCCCCATCTCCGGATGGACTCTGGCTAGCGACGGCGCATACCGATCAGTTCAGTGGACCAGGAAACGCTGGCCTCGTCACACGGGTGGAACTGAAGCGCCTCCGTGGACACAAGCAGACCATCGAGATCCTGCTGTTCGACTTCCAGGCGGCTACGCCGGACAAGGCGAGAGTGACGATGAAATGGTTGACTCCTACACACTTAGATGTGACTTATGCAGGAAATGCAGCTCTCGACTTCCAGGTCGTCAAGTGCGCTGGTATAGACATCTCGGTGCGGGACCTTTCAAACGACAATGCCACCGGTGAGACCTCAAACTAGTCCCATGGTTGCCACGGACACATTCATCCAAAGATTGCCCAAGGCCGAGCTTCACCTTCACCTCGAAGGTTCGGTCGATCCTCCCACATTGTCAGAGTTAAGCCGCCGACATCCCACGCCGCTGGAGACCACCAACAATCGCTACCGAAACATCGAGGACAGCGGCCGCATGTTCACCGAAGAGGAGGCGCGCGAGCTCTATCAGTACAAGCATTTCACTGGATTCATGTGGGCGTTCAAGGCAGTCACTGAGCGGCTGCGCACCGCTGACGATTACGAGCTCGTCACCTATCGCATGATGCAGAAGCTGCATGCGCAAAACGTACTTCACGCCGAGGTGTATATCTCGGCTGGCGTGGTGCAGTGGCGAGGTCAGGAATTCGCGCCGCTCTTCGAAGGCGCCGAGCGCGGTCGCCACCGCGGCGAGCGCGACTTCGGTATCTCGCTCTACTGGATCCTCGACGCGGTCCGTCATTTCGGAGTGGACGAGGCGCAGCGAGTCGTCGACGAGGCAATCAGGCTTAAATCCCACAATGTGGTAGGCATCGGGATTGGCGGCGACGAACGCCGCGCCGGCCCCGAGCAGTTTCGTGAAGTCTACGAACACGCCGCGAATCACGGTCTGCGCTTGACGGTCCACGCCGGCGAGACGGTTGGACCGGAATCAATTTGGAGCGCGCTGCGCGAGCTGAAGCCCGACCGCATCGGCCATGGCCTGCACGCCATCGACGATCCGGAGTTGGTCCGTTATCTGGCCGAGAAACAGATTCCTGTTGAAATCTGCATTACCAGCAACCTGATGACCGGCTGTTGCGGGAAGATCGAAGATCATCCGGTGCGAAAGCTGTTTGAGGCAGGTGTTTTGATCACGTTGAATACCGATGATCCGGACATGTTCCGCACAACACTATCGCGCGAATATCAACTGGCGCACGATGTGTTCGGGTTCAGCGAGGAAGCATTGCGCGAGCTGGCGAGGAATTCCTTTCGTGCGTCGTTCCTGCCGGAGGAGAAGAAGCGCGAGCTGCTGGCGGTGCTTTGAAGGAAGCGTTTACGCGCCGCATGCGAACCGCAGATCCCTCGGCTGGGTTCGATTCGCTTCGCGATCTCACTTCGCTCGGGATGACAATCAGAAAGGTCAGGACTTTGCTATGCACGCCTCAAAAGCATGCTCCACCTGCAAACGGTTTTCTCCGTGTCCTCTGTGTCTCCGTGGTGAAAAGAGCTATTCCCCGGCCACTGTCATGCCGTCAATGCGCAGCGTGGGCGACGCAATCGAGCTGCGGAATTCCAGATCGTTTCCGATCTCGGAGATGTTGAAGAACATGTCTTTCAGATTGCCGGCGACCGTAATCTCTTCCACGGGAAACGCGAACTCGCCATTCTGAATCCACAGACCGCTGGCGCCGCGCGAGAAGTCGCCCGTCACCAGGTTCACGCCAAAGCCGAGAAACTCAGTGACGAACAGGCCTTCCTTGATGTCGCCAATGATTTCCTGCGCGCTCTTCGTTCCCGGCTGCAGGAAAAAATTGCCCGGACCAATCCCCGGAGTTCCGGCGAGTCCGCGCGACGCGTTGCCGGTGGTCTGAAGGTTGAGCTTCTTCGCGGTGTAGGTATTCAGCAGATAAGACTTGAGGACACCGTTTTCTACCACGACGGTCTTGCGGCTGGGCACGCCTTCCGAATCGAATGGACTGGTGCCGAAGCCGCCAGGCATGGTGCCGTCGTCGATGACGTTGATGTTGTCGCCCGCGATCTTCTCATTCAGCTTGCCGGTGAGGAACGATGCGCCGCGATAGATGGAGTCGCCATTGACGGCTTCGAAGATATGTCCCACGAGAGCCCCAGCGACCGTATGCTCGAAGACGATGGGAACTCTTGCGGTCTTGACTTTGCGTGCGCCTAACCGCCGCAGCGTTCGTTTTGCGGCGATCTGACCAACCTCTTCGGCTGACTCCAGCTTCTTCAGCGAGTTTGCGACCGAGTACCAATAGTCCCGCTGCATCGCCGAGCCCTCAATCTGCGCGATGGGCACCGCCGAAACCGAGCAG
Source organism: uncultured Acidobacteriaceae bacterium (assembly GCA_963789245.1). GTDB lineage: Bacteria > Acidobacteriota > Terriglobia > Terriglobales > Acidobacteriaceae > Bog-257. The sequence goes on from CAWBKE010000008.1 coordinate 32,843, forward strand.
TAGGAGCGTTGATAATCGCCAATAAAACCATGGGAGTTCGCCAACACCTTGTAGCCGATGGCGGCATCGAAGGTCCCACCTTCGGAGTTGGTGATACGAGGATCGGCGTCGAGCGCAGCTTTCTCAGCCCGGCGCGCGTAGTCGATGCGATCGGCGGTCGAGAGTGAGTAGACGTCCTCGTAATAAAGATTAAGGTCGCCTTCCAGTTTGCCCAGTTGCGACGGCTCAGGAATCCCGGCGAATGGATCTTCACTGGTGATCTTCGCCAAAACCAGCGCTGAATCCACCAATTGCTTGATGCCCGCAGGCGACAGATCGCTGGAGTGGGTGCTGGCGGCGCGCTGTCCAAAGAACACGCGCACTCCAATGCCCTTGGAACCTGATTCCTTCAGGGTCTCCACTTCACCCAGGCGTACAACGGTGGAGAACTCGCTGCCATCCATGGCAACCGCTTCCGCGGCGGTGGCCCCGCCTTGCGTGGCGCGGCGGACCACGTCGGCCGCGATTTCCTTGAGATCGGTTGAGGTGGTTTGTGCGGGCCGTTCTGCGGTTGAAACATTCATCTTGATGTTAGTCCCATTCTGTAAGAGTCCCATGATGTGGGATGTACCACTCTATTTTGTTTCCGGTGTCATCCCGACCGAGGGCTTAAGCCCGAGTGGAGGGACCTGCTTTCCCGTCCACAGCCATGCGTTTCGGAGGAACAGCAGGTCCCTCGACTCCGCTTCGCTGTGCTCGGGATGACAACCGAGAGGAGATACCGTTTATCCGCCGGTCCCGCCGACCGTCAGCCGATCGACCTTCAGAGTCGGAATGCCAACGCCCACCGGCACCGACTGCCCATCTTTTCCGCACGTCCCAACGCCTTCGTCGAGTTGCAGGTCGCTGCCGACCATCGAGACTTTGGTCAGCACATCGGGCCCGTTGCCGATCAGGGTCGCGTTCTTTAGCGGCGAGGTGACCTTCCCATCTTCGATCAGGTACGCCTCCGAGGCGGAGAAAACAAACTTGCCGTTGGTGATGTCCACCTGCCCGCCGCCGAAGTTCACCGCATAAACGCCGTACTTGACGGAGCGGATAATGTCTTCCGGCGAATCCTGGCCGGCGAGCATGTAGGTGTTCGTCATGCGCGGCATGGGAATGTGCTGATAGCTTTCGCGCCGGCCGTTGCCGGTGTTGGGAATATTCATCAGCCGCGACGACAGCTTGTCCGAGAGATACCCCTTCAGAATGCCTTTCTCGATCAGTACCGTGTTCTCGGTAGGGTTGCCTTCGTCATCGACATTGAGCGAGCCGCGACGGCCCGGCATGGTACCGTTGTCCACGACGGTGCACTTGTCGCTGGCCACGCGTCGTCCCAGCATCCCTGAAAATGCCGAAGTCTTCTTGCGATTGAAGTCGGCTTCCAAGCCGTGCCCGATAGCTTCGTGCAGCAAAATTCCCGGCCATCCCGGACCCAGCACGACTTCCATCTCGCCCGCTGGTGCATCGCGCGCGTCGAGTTGGATGATGGCCTGCCGCGCCGCTTCTTTGGCGAAGTGTTCCGGCGAGGCTTCGCCGTGGAAGTAATCCAGGGACACACGGCCGCCGCCGCCGGCGCTGCCGCGCGCCGAGCCCGCGCTCTCAGACTTTGCGATGCAAAAGACGCTCATGCGGGCCAGCGGCTGCGCGTCTTCCGCGAAGCTGCCGTCGGAGCCGATCACCAGAATCGTGCGCATCTCGTCGGCATAGCTCACGCGCACTTCGTGGATCCGCGGATCGTAGTCGCGCGCAGCCTTGTCGGCACGCTGTACCAGCTCCACCTTGGCCAGCACATCGGCTTCGTCCGACGGCAATCGCACGGGGTAGAGATTGTGCGCGGGCTTGTCGGTAAGGCCGACGACCGGCTGCTTAGCAGGACCGCTGGCGATGAGCGCCGCGGTGCGCGCGGCGTGAAGGATTCGCTCCGGCGAGAGATCGTCGGTATAGGCATAACCCGTACGTTCGCCCGATAGCACGCGCATGCCGCAGCCGACGGAGATGCCCTGCGTGGCCGACTTCACCATACTTTCGTCGAGCGAGACCGAAGTGGAAGTCTGATATTCGAAGTAGAGGTCGGCGAAATCGCCGCCCGCCGAGAGCGCAGCGGACAAGTACCGCTCGATGTCAGCTTGCGCCAATCCGTAACGAACGAAAAAAAACTTATTGTCCATATTCACTCTTGTTTAGATGCCTGACGACGCGCGAGGACGCGCGACTGTTACCGCGCAACGTTTTGCGAAGAATTGAGAATCCTGGAATCCGCACGGATATTCCAGAATGGTCAATTATCACACAGTGCGGTGCTTGCCGACGCTGTGGAGAAGCGGTGTGTTCGTTAGACTCAACTCGGATCTCTTTGTGCACACGCCAGCCATCTCACCTGAATCGCTCGCAAATCTGTTAGAGCAGTTTCTGGCGGATGCGCCACAAGCCGTTGCCCGCGAAGACGGCCAGGTTCTGTTCGAATTCGGCAGCGCGCGATATTCGATTTCCGGCGAAGACAAGTGTGTTCTGCACATGTGGTCGGAGGAACGCAATGCGGTGCGGCGCGTGGTGGATGCTGAAGTGGGGAACGGCATTTTGCGCTTGCAAGTTCTGCGCTTCGGACAATCGCAACCTACTCTGCTGGAGATTTGTGCTGATCGTGATGGGCGCACTGGAACCTCCAAGCGGGCAGCGCGGGCCCGCTACCAATCACTTGTGGAGCGCGTGCTGCATCGCGAGTACCCGGGATTCAAGCTGGACCAACTCAGCAGCAGCCCTGATCTGGAGCATTCGCTCAGTCCGGTGTACACGCGGGGCCTGCTGCGCGCGGGACAATCGGCGTTTGCCGTTCTCGGGGTCAATGCGGAGGAGACGCAGTCGTCGGTGGACGCTGCGCTCACGTTTGGCATTCTCTGGATGGACTACCAACGGCAGCGTCAGGCAGGGCGTGCGCAGGTTGAAGGGCTGAAGCTGTTTCTGCCACCGGGCCGTTCGGAGATTGTGCGGCAACGCGCGGCCAATCTGAATGGCGAGGCCGCGAAGTGGCAACTCTACGAACTCGACGAGCGCTCCGAGCTGTGCGAAGCCATTGACGCTGCCGACACTGGCAACATCATCACCCGGCTGACGCGCGCGGTTGACCTGCAGGCGGCCCGGGAACGCTTCGCCACTTCCATCGCACGCATTCATGCGCTGGCGCCAACCGCGGAGATCACGGTTGAGTCCCCATCAGAGATTATTTTCCGGCTCTATGGACTAGAGTTTGCTCGTGCCTGCCTGACGCCGGTCTCGGGATCGTTCCGCAACAGCGAATCGATTGTCTTTGGGGTTGGCCCAGCCGAGCAGGTGCTCGACGAGGGCAGCGAGGAACTGTTCTACGAGCTGGTGCAACGCATTTGCGAGCAGCGCAAGCCGGATGGTTCGCACACCAACCTTTTCTTCCGGGTAGCGCCCGAGCGCTGGCTGGAAAGCCTCATCGCGCGAGACGTTCGCCGCCTCGATGAGCGGCTTGACGGTCGCTTTGTCTATTCGCAGGTCCCGGCGTTTGCCGCCATCGATCGCGCCATGCTCGATGTGCTGACTTGCACGCTGGATGGCCGCCTGGTCATCCTGGAGCTGAAAGCGAATGAGGACATCCATTTGCCACTGCAAGGGCTCGATTATTGGGCGCGCGTGCGCTGGCATCAGCAGCACGGTGAGTTCACGCGCAACGGTTATTTTGCCGGACGCGATCTTTCCAGCGCTCCGCCACTGCTGTATCTGGTTGCTCCGGCGCTGCGCGTGCATCCCGCGACTGATGTCCTACTTCGTTATCTCTCGCCGCGGGTCGAATGGACGCTGGTGCAGGTGGACGAGCACTGGCGTGAGGAAGTGCGAGTGGTGAATCGCAAACATCCCTCCCAAAGGGCGCTGACGTTTGCATCCTGACAGTCTCACCCTCCGCAGCTGAGCAATCTTATACAATCGAGCTTCTCATGATGAACCGGATGATTGTCGCTAACCTGGTACACCGGCCGTTCCGCACCCTCATCAGCGTGGTCGCAGTTGCGGTCGAGGTCACATTGATCCTGCTGATTGTCGGCATTTTCCTGGGCATGCTGAACGACAGCAGCAGCCGGCAAGTGGGAATTGGCGCCGACATTATGGTGCAGCCTCCGGGCTCGTCCTTGATTATGGGCGTGACCAGCGCACCAGTCTCAGTAAAAATCGCCGGCAAGATCGCTCCACTGCCGCACGTCACCGCGGTGGCTCCCGTAGTCATGCAGGTCACAACTGCGGGAACAATCGAAATCCTTTACGGCATCGATCTGCAATCGTTTGACGCGGTGAGCGGCGGGTTCCGCTACTTGTCCGGCGGGCCGTTTCAAGGGCCGTACGACATGATCATCGACGACCTGAAGGCCGCCTCCAAGCACCTCAAGGTCGGCGACACCCTCGAAACGCTCAATCATCCGTTTCGCATCTGTGGCATTGTGGAGCACGGCAAAGGCGCTCGCGAGTTCGTTCCCATCGCCACGCTGCAAGACCTGACAGGGGCGATCGGCAAGGCATCCATCTTCTACGTGAAGCTCGATGATCCGAACAATGCTGACACAGTGGTCAAGGAGATCAAGAGCATTCCGGGCATGCAGCAATACGGCGTGCATTCGTTGAAGGAGTATTTCAGCCTGATGACGTCAGCGAGCATTCCCGGACTCAACACCGTGATCGATGTCGTGATTGGCATTGCCATGGTCATCGGGTTCATCGTGATCTTCCAGGCAATGTACACGGCGGTGATGGAGCGCACGCGCGAGATCGGCATCCTGAAGTCGCTGGGGGCGAGCAAACTCTACATCGTGAACGTGGTATTGCGGGAGACGCTGCTGATCGCCATTGGCGGCGTCATCCTGGGGATCGCATTCAGCTATGGCGCGCGCGTGGGCCTGAAGGCAAGGTTCCAGACGCTGCCGGTGCTGATCACTTATCGTTGGCTGATCAAGGCGGCGATTATCGCGCTGGTCGGCTCGCTGCTGGGAGCTTTTTATCCGGCGATCAAGGCGGCGCAGAAGGACCCTATCGACGCGCTGGCGTACGAGTAAGACTCGCGCTCACCGGCTGTATTGGTTCTCCTTTTTCTCCGCATGACGCTCCAGGCCAAGTTGGATCAGCCGGCCCATAAGTTCCGGATAAGATATCCCGGTCGCCGCCCACATCTTGGGATACATGCTGATCGAAGTAAAACCAGGAATGGTATTGATCTCGTTGACGTACATCTTCTTCGTGCGCGGATCCATCAGGAAGTCGACGCGCGCCATGCCCGAGCAGTCCACTGCCTGGAACGCAGCCACGGCGAGCCGTTGCACCTCCTTCTGCTTGGCCTTGCCAATTTTGGCCGGGATGATTGACTCTGAGCCTTCCACCAGGTACTTCGCGCTGTAATCGTAGAACTCCTTGATGGGCACGATCTCGCCAGCCACGGATGCAATGGGCTTATCGTTGCCCAGCACTGAGCACTCGATCTCGCGCGCCTTACCCTGCTTGCCGCCGACACCTTCTTCAATCACCAGCTTGCGATCAAAACGCGCGGCCTCGTCCATGGCGGCGGCGAGCTCGCCGGAATCGTGGACCTTGCTGATGCCGACCGACGATCCCAGATTTGCGGGCTTCACGAACACCGGATACTTAAGCGCGCTTTCGATCTGCTTGCCTACTTTCTTTGGCTGCTCGCGCCAGGCCCTCCGCAGAACGGTAACGTGCTTCACGATGGGCAGCCCGGCATTGCGGAAGAGACGCTTCATCACATCTTTGTCCATGCCGGCGGCGGAGCCGAGCACGCCCGCGCCCACGTATGCAATGTCAGCCAACTCCAGCAGGCCCTGAATGGTGCCATCCTCGCCGAAGGTGCCATGCAGCACGGGAAAGATGATATCTACATCCACAGGATTGACGCCGGCGCGGAGCTGATGAGCATCCATTTCGAAAGGCACGAGAGCGGAATGATTTTCTCCGGGCATAGGCGGGACGACTACGCCTTCGCCACGCGCCAGCACTGCCGCGGACTCGGTAGCGTCGGGATCGCCGGCACCCAGATGCCTGGGCTCGGGAGCATCGGCGGGCTTGCCTTGCAGCAGGCGTTCGGCATGTGCGGCCGTTACCCAGCGGCCTTCCTTGGTGATACCGATAGGCACCAGTTCGTATTTGCTCTTATCGATTGCGTTCAGGACCGAGGCTGCCGACAGCAGTGAGACTTCGTGCTCGCCGCTACGCCCGCCAAACAGGACGCCTACCCGGAGTTTCTTCATGAATCGATCTTAACGCCACAAATTTACGTGAGTAGTGACGACTGATAGACATCGCGGTTTGCCTTTGGCCGGAGCGGTCACTGCGAGCGGAGGCCGCGTTTGGAAACGTACATAGCTTTATCGGCAGCGGCACAGAGTTCCGTGGGGTCGGCGCCATCATCCGGATAGAGGGCATAGCCTGCACTCACGCCCGTCCGCACCAGTTCTCCTTCGACGCTCAGAGGCAGAACCAAGGCCGACTCCATGGCCGAGGCCAGCGATTGTGCCCCTTCAGCAGTGGCAATTTCGCTAACGATGGTGAACTCGTCGCCTCCGGTCCGGGCCAGGGTATCGGAGGCGCGCATGCGGCTGGAGAGCCTGGCCACTACCTGCTGCAGAACCGCGTCGCCAATGCGGTGTCCAAAAGTGTCATTGATTTCCTTGAAGTCGTCGAGGTCGAGCAGAAGGACGGCCACCTTGCAGCCGGTGCGGTCGGCACGCGCGAGAGCCTGCGTCAGCCGATCCTGTAGCAGACGCCGATTGGGTAATCCTGTGAGCTCGTCATGGTAGGCGAGATGCTCAGTGGCGTGGATTTGATCTTCCAGCAGCGTGACGATCATGCCGACAGCCACGAGATACTTCGGTATGTTCCAGGTCTCGGACTCGACGCGGACCGAAGGTGCGAACTTTGCCAGCAGGATGAGAGCAGGAAAGGTCAATCCCCAGGCCACGAAGCCGAAGACGGTGGACAGGACCCCGGCGGAGGGCCGGTTGAAACGGTACCAGTAGAGGCCGCCGGCAAAAAAATTCAGGCCGGCAAGGAGCAGGAGAACTCCATAATCCGGATGGCCGGAAGAGATGCTCCACACTATTAGCGCAGCCAGTCCGACCAAGGACAAGCCAATGCACATGACGTACGGCGTGATTTCCTGGTGCCAGTTCCACAGCAACAACAACGACGCAATCAACCCCAGGACAATGACTGCATAGTAGAAGCGGTTGGCGTTCACGTCCCACAGGATGGCATTGCTATACGCTAGCGCCGGAACGCCGAGCACCAGGGAAATCACCAACTGACGCCGCCACGTAGTAGCCTGCGGCGCGACGGAGACTACAAAGGCGACGCTGGCCATTACCGTGGCGCAGAGCCCAATCGCGCGCTCCACTTGGGCGACCCAGACAGTCTCGGAGTGGACGAATTCCACCACTGCTCGCAGTAAGATGAAAGCCCATCCCGTCAGCCAAAGATTCACCCGCTCCCTGGTTTGCTGGCGGCGTATGGCCGCAAAAACCGTTACCAGGACAGCCAGAGCGATCAGTGCGGGCAGAGCATTCAGATTCAATTGCATAACGGAGGACGCTGGAGCGAAGACCTCGGCAGAAGGCTGATTACCAAGGATGCTGATAGCCTAACACTCCGCTTGCGAAGTGCAATGGCGAGTTGGTCACTTGATGTACGTTACCGAATCTGAGGCGGTCCGGGCTGAGTCACCAGAGTCGCTTCGGCCGAGTTCACTGCGGCTCTCTTTGTGCAGTCTGTCCATCTCCCCGACAACCGCGTCTAGAAGGCTCCGCCACCTCCGCCGCCAAAGCCGCCGCCGCTGAAACCGCCTCCACCAAATCCCCCACCGCCAAAGCCTGAGCCGGTGCTGCTGGCCCGGGGCGCGGCAACAAATGCCTGATGCGCATCCATGGCCATGGCGTGCATCGATCCCACGAAGAAGATGGGATTGAATCCCACATACGGCGTGGGACCGACGTACCAGGTTGGCGGATTCTGCACGATCCCCTCAAACTGCTTTGCCCAGCGGTGCTCGACGCCCAGCGCCATGGCGTAGGGCAAAATCTTCTCGAAGGTGTCTGTCGGCATGCGCTTCAGCCGGTCAGCATCGACTCGGGTGATGAATTCCTGCAAGCCGAGGATCTCCACTTTTGTCCGCACGCCTTTCAGCGACTTGGCCGGCATGATGCGGGCGAAGAGGACGACGATGATCAGCGCGATGATGCCGGAGGCGATCAGCAGTCCAATGGAATCGAGGACGCTGGCCCAGCCCAGCAGTTGCAGGATGACAAACGGCAGCGCGGTGAGGACGACTCCCCCCGCCACATAGGCATGTGCCGAGTCGGGATCAACCGTGTACATCCCTTTGCTTTTCAGCTCGGCAAGGATGTCGCTCTTGATGCTGGGAATGGCGACGTAGAACTGATTGCGCAGCTCTGATAGCCGGATCTGGGTCGCGCCGCCGGCGAACATGTGGTTCAGCATCACGCGCTCGTGCGCTTCCAATGCGGCCCACTCCGCTTCCGGCTTGAGCGAATGGAAGGTGTAATCGCGATGCGAGAACAACAGCGCCTTCGACTCCGTCTCCTCGATCTTCACATAGCCCTTGACGGCCAAGTCCACCAGGGTCGACGTGATGTCTCGCGGATGAACGCTGTCCTCAAGCAGCGAGCCGACTTCGGCCGGCGTCATGTCCTTCGGCGGCTCATACATGGGAGCAACGGAGATGTCGGGTTTGGGATCGCGGCCCTTGGTCCACCAGAAGAAGAACATCACGATCAGCGCCCACAGCGGCAGCAGCACAACGATATTGCTACGGAGGAACCACAGAGCGAAGGTCAGCTTGCTGGGCTCGGTCAGCACACCCTTGCTGATGTACACGTCAGCCGTGAGGCCCTCGCGCATGGAAAGCGGACCGTTGCTCTGCACTCTGACGACGTTGCCGTTGACCGCCACGGTGGCATCCTGTGACTGCGAGCCGTAGACCCCGGTGAACGCTTGCGCGCGCAGGTCGCGGGCAGCGCCTGGCGGAAAAACCATGATCACCATGGCGCCGTCGATCGGCACCGGCCAGTCGTTGCCGGTCACGTTCCAGTAGAGTTCGTCGTGATCGTCGAACCAGCGCACTCCGTTTTTGATGGTATAGCTGATCTCGACAACCCGCCGCGCGTCCACTGCATCGGGAATGTAGATCTTGAGATGACGATTGCCGTTCTGCACGCTGGAGTCGTACTTCAGCTTCCCACCCTGGCCGTCGGTCACGCTGGTAACCGTCAGGAGCAAGGTGTAGTTGGAGCCGTGCGGCCCGGGATACTCGATGGGGATGTCACGATAGATGCCGTGGAACGCGCCCTCGAAGTCGACCACCATATGCTCGCGAACCGTCATGGTGCCGTCCTGCGCGACGGTGACATTATCGACGAAGCTGGTGATGTGCCAGTCGCGCGCGAAAGCGGGGACAGCGAGGGCGATGCAGAAGAGGACAACGGCTCGCATGTGGCGGTTAACGGCTATCATTTAGCAATTCGCAATTAGCAATTAGCAATTAGCAACTAGCAAAAAAACATGAGTTCCCGAATCGTAATTGACCGCGCGTATTGCCTTCGACCGCCGGTTTGGCTAATTGCTAAGTGCTAAATGCAGAGCGCTACGCGCTCAGAACTTCACCGCGACAGGCTCCCGCTGCGTCGGCTCGGTGATGTCGAAGAACTGCTTCTGCTGAACATGGAACATTCCCGCAACGATGTTGCTGGGGAAAGTCTGGATCTTCGTGTTGAGATCGCGAACCACCGCGTTGTAATACCGGCGCGCGTTCTGGATGGCGTCTTCCAGTCCGTTCAGTGAGCCCTGCAGCGACTGGAACTGCTCAGAAGCTCGCAGCTGCGGATAGGCTTCAGCTACTGCCAGCAATCCTCGCAAGGCGTAGGTCAACTGGCCTTCCGCCTCGCTCTTTTCCGCCGGAGTTGTTGCGGCCATGGCTACGCTGCGAAACTTTGCCACGTTCTCGAAGGTGCCTTTCTCGTGGGCGGCATAACCCTTCACGGTTTCGACCAGGTTGGGGATCAGGTCATAGCGCCGCTTGAGTTGCACATCAATGTCGGCCCAGGCATTGTCGGCGCGGACGCGCAATTGCACCAGGCTGTTGTAAATGCCGATCAGCGTGAACGCGATGATCGCCAGTATGACGATGATGATGATCAGACCAATCATTCGTTACCTCCGAGCCGGCAAGAGGCTTTGCCGGCGGGCGGGAATCCATAACCGCACAGAAAACAGCGGACGAGCGGAAGGTATCATACAGCGGAAGCGCGAAGCAACGCGACGCCGTCCGGCAAGACAGCAATTCCAGACGGGCGCGCGAAGCGTCGGCAGGCGTAAAATAAGGGTCCGGCCGGCTGCCGCATCTCCCTGCAACGGCCGGCATCTATTATTAAAGGCCATCTCATTAATGCACATGTCAGGACACAGCTTCACAGTCTGCGGAAAAGTCGGAACAGCAGATCCCTCGCGGGCTGAAGCCCGCTCGTGGTGACAAAATAAGCAGCTTAGCGGCACGACTGAAGTCGTGCCCTGACACAAACCCGAGACGATTGATGAGATGACCTCTAGTCATCATTTTGACCTACCTGAGAGGACGCACTTATGGCCAGCACCATGACTCCGGCGCGCGAAGGAACCCGCATCGCCGCCAGCATCAATAACGCCCGCATTCCAACCGAATTCCAGAACGAACCCTCCATCGACTGGAGCAATCCCGAGAACACGCGCCGCATGAGGGTCGCCATCGAGAAGGTCCGCAACGAACTGGGCCGCGAATACGACCTGGTGATCGGCGGCCGGCGCGTGAAGACTACCGAGAAGACCGAGTCGCTCAATCCTGCTAAACCATCCGAGATTGTCGGAGTGCATCAGGCGGCCGGTGCTGCTGAGGTCGAGCCCGCGATGCAGGCGGCGCTCGAAGCCTTCGAAACCTGGAAGTATTCGTCGGTGGAAGAGCGCACCAACCTCCTGTTCCGCGTCAGCCATCTGCTGCGCGAGCGCAAGTTCGAGCTGATGGCCTGGATGGTCTTCGAAGTTGGCAAGAACTGGCCTGAGGCCGATGGCGACATCGCCGAACTGATCGACTTCACCGACTTCTACGCGCTGGAAGCGCTGCGGCTGGCGAAGTCCGAGCCGCCGGTGCAGTTGCCGGGCGAGCGCGATTGGCTGCGCTACATCCCGCTGGGCGTGGGCGCGGTGATTCCGCCGTGGAATTTCCCCGGCGCGATCATGGGCGGCATGACGCTGGCATCGATCGTGTGTGGTAACACGGTCATCCTGAAACCATCGGGCGACTCGCCGACCATCGCCGCGAAGTTTTTCGAAATCCTGGAAGCAGCTGGACTGCCGGACGGCGTAGTGAACTTCTGCCCTGGCCACGGTAACAGCTTCGGCAATGCCATCGTTGAGCACCCGAAGACGCGCTACATCGCGTTCACGGGATCGAAGGAAGTGGGCCTGCACATCAACCAGCGTGCAGCGGTGCAGCAGCCGGGACAGCTCTGGATCAAGCGCACCGTTCTGGAGATGGGCGGCAAGGACTCGATTATCGTCGATGCCGATGCCGATCTGGACGCCGCGGTCGAGGGCGTGGCGAGTGCGGCTTTCGGCTTCAGCGGGCAGAAGTGCTCCGCCTGCTCGCGCGCCATTATCGACGAGCGCATCTATGACAAGTTCCTGCAGCAACTGAAGCAGCGAGTTGAGAAGATCACCGTCGGCGATCCGGCGCTGAATCCGAACATGGGGCCGGTGGTGAATGAGAAGTCGATGAAGACGATCCTCGGGTACATCCAGAAAGGCATCGCGGAAGGCGGACGTCTGATCACTGGCGGCGAGCGCATCGGGAATGAGGGCTACTTCATCCAGCCGACGGTGATTGCCGACGTCGATCCGATGGCGACCATCTCGCAGCAGGAGATTTTTGGGCCGGTGCTGGCGGTGATCAAGTCGCGCAGCTTCGAAGAAGGCCTGCAGATCGCCAACAACACCGAGTTCGGCCTGACCGGCGCGGTTTACACCGACTCGGACGACAAGATTGAGGCGGCCAAGCGGCAGTTCCACGTCGGCAACCTGTACATCAATCGCAAGTGCACAGGCGCGATGGTGGGCGCGCATCCTTTCGGCGGCTTCAACATGTCGGGAACCGACTCCAAGGCGGGCGGGCCGGATTACCTGCTGCTGTTTACGCAGGCGAAGTCGATTGGCGAAAAGATTACCAAGTAAGTACCTGGAGACTGCGAGGGCCGGAGCGCAATGCTCCGGCCTTTTTGTTTTGATGGAAGTTTCTTAGTCACGCGAGCGTGTGAGATTGAAATTCACGCGCGAACCCCACGCTGGGTAGAGCACGCCTTGAGGTGTGCGTAATGCAGCCCCCGGTTCGATACGCGCTTTAGCGCCTGAGGTAAATCGACCGTTACCTCAGCGGCTGAAGCCGGGACACTTAGAGCATCTCAACTGCACGCCTGAAGGCGTGCTCCACCCCCGGTAGTGTGCTAATTGATTAGGACATTATCTCCACCCAAGATCACTTGAACACCATTTCAGACTGACCCGGTACTCGTCAGCACAAGGTTGTCGATCAGCCGCGTCGGGCCGAAGTATGCGGCGACGGCGACCAGCGCGCCGCGCATGACGTCCGCAACCGGATCGAGCGTGTTCGGATCGACGACGGCGAAGTAGTCCAGCCGAGCGGCCGGTTCTTCCGCGACCGTCTGCTTGCCGGCTTCGATCAGCTTGGCGGCGCTGCGCTCGCCCTGATCGGCCAGCACCTGCACGCGCATCAACGCACGATGCAGCACCAGCGCCTGTCGGCGTTCTTCAGGCGTGAGATAGATATTGCGCGAGCTCATCGCCAGCCCGTCTTTCTCGCGTACGATGGGACAAACGACGATCTCCACATCCATATCGAGATCGTTGACCAGCTTGCGCAGCACGGACACCTGCGCCGCATCCTTTTGGCCGAAGAAAGCGCAGTCGGGACGGACAATCTCAAACAGCTTGGTGACCACGGTTGCAACGCCGCGAAAATGTCCGGGACGCGATGCGCCGTCCAGCTTGTTGCTCAACTCATTCACCAGCACGTGGGTTTGCGCGCCTGCGGGATACATCTCATCGACGGTGGGCAGGAACAGCAGGTCGACGCCAAGCTGCTCCAGCATAGCGGCGTCGTGCTCCAGCGGGCGCGGATATTTGTCGAGATCCTCCGTAGGAGCGAACTGAAGCGGATTCACGAAAATGGAAACCGCTGTGACGTCGCAGCGCGCCTTGGCCGCGCGCACCAGCGAGAGATGGCCTTCGTGCAGCGCTCCCATCGTCGGGACGAAGCCAAGCGTCTTGCCGCTGCGCGTGGCCTGGCGGCAGGCAGCCTTCATTTCGGCGATGGTGGATATGCGCTTCAAGGGGCTCTAGCCGTTTAGTCGTGTTAAAGAATGGGTGGATCACGTCTTTATACGTGCATAGCAACTGCCCAACCAAGAGTGGCTTTAGCCGCTGAGGTAAACAATGCCTTACCTCAGGCGCTAAAGCGCTTTCGAATCCAGGGACCTTATTCTGCACGCCTGAAGGCGTGCTCCACCCGCGCAAAATACGAAAATCTACAGTCGAGCTACTTCGGTGTCTGTACAGCCGGCGCTTTCGCCGGAGGCGCAGTCCCAGTTGGAGCGTCGTCGCTGTCGGCCGTCGGCGGCTCGGGTCGCGGCAGTGTCCAGCTTTCCAGCACGCCCTTCAGCACCGGCTCCAACCGCAGCAACTCCTGCGGGGCACACTTCAAGGCTACGGAGTAGATTTCGTTCTCCGGCCCCTGAATAAAGATCATCTCCTCAACCCATTCGTGGCCGGTCGCCTTCTCGCGATACCGCGCCTTCAGCATCTGCGCGGGCTGGTGATCGACGGTCCGCTCCTGGCGTTGCAAGGTGACGAAATTCTGCCCGGCTTCGCGCATTGCAGCCATTGCCTGCTCGATGATGCCGTTCAACACCGGGCCTTCCTCGTCGCCTTCCGGAGAAGGTGCGACCATCGCCAACGTAATCTCGTACCAGAGCGCGCGGTCGTCTTTCTGCGGCGGCGCGACGACCACGCCATTGCCGGCAAAGACCTCGCCCAGCATCGCCCAGGAACTTGGGTACTTGAAGCAGAAGCCGGCATTCGGCTGGCAGTATCGCTTCCAGGTAGCAGCAGGCTTGTGCGCGGGAGCAGCGGTCTGACCCGCCGCGACGGACGCCAGTCCCAACACCATCGTAATCAGCCAAACAGATCGCCGCGCAAGCCGCATCTCTCTAGACTTGCACAGCCCGCTTGCGTTCCGCAATGGTCTGGAGCGCGGCCAGCGTTTCCTTGGGCAGATGATACGACTCCGCGTCGGAGGGATAACCGCCCGACTTCACGTCGTCCTTGAACGCCAGCAGCGCGTTGCCGATGACCGCGCCGACATCGGCGTAGCGGCGCACGAACTTCGCCGGCGGAGAAAACGTCAGCCCCAGCAAATCGTGAAAGACCAGCACCTGGCCATCGCACTCCGGACCAGCGCCGATGCCGATGGTCGGAATCTCCAGCTCGTGAGTGATCATCGCCGCCACTTCGCGGGGAATGCCTTCCAGAACCACGCAGCAAGCGCCGGCGCGCTCCAGCGCGAGCGCGTCGTGCATGAGTTGCTCGATGGCTTGCAGCGTTTTGCCCTGCACCTTGTACCCGCCCATGGCATGCACCGACTGCGGCGTCAGCCCGATGTGACCGACGACGGGAATCTCGGCCTCGACCATACGCTCGACCAGGTGCGCTCGCTTCTCACCGCCTTCGATTTTGACCGCCTCAGCGCCAGCCTCTTTGATGAAGCGCGCGGCGTTGCGCAGCGACTCGCGCTGGCCGAGGTGATAGGAGGCGAACGGCATGTCGGCAACCAGGAAGGCGCGCTTGACGCCGCGGCGCACGGCGCGCGTGTGATGCAACATTTCGCGCATGGTGACCGGCAAAGTGTTTTCGTAGCCCAGCATCACCTGGGCCAGGGAGTCGCCGACCAGCACGATGTCGATGCCGGCTTCGTCCACCAGACGGGCGCTGGCGTAGTCATAGGCGGTGAGACAGGTGATGATTTCCTGCCGCTGTTTTTTTTCGAGAAGGGTGGAAGCAGTAATCTTGGCGCGGAAGTCGCCGGTGGTAACGCTCACGATGTCCTCCAGTGCAGTTCCGCGTCTGCGGATACCGCCTGCTTGATCTCGTCACAAAGGGTTGATCCCAGGTGGGAGACGATTGAATTCTACTCCCTGCGGCGGGCCGGTCAATCACTATTTAGATGTAGACGGGGATGGCGGCGATGAAGGCTGCGGGGGTTCCGGTGCTGCGCAGCTGTGGTCATGGACGATGCGCCAGCCTTCGGGAAACTTGCGGAAGATGAGGGTGAAGACGCCATGAGGCTGTTTGCCGTCGGGCATTACCAGATGGAACTGGCCGCGAACGAAGGCAGCGTCCGCACTGAGCGGTTCCACCCGCAGATCGGTGAAGGAAAGCGTGCCCATGGAATGGCCCGCCGACTGGTACGCCCGCCGGTAGCGCTCCAACGTGGGCTCCCATCCCTTGGTTTCGGTGGCTCCGGAAAAGAAGGTCAGCTCCGGAGATTTCCAGTAGCCGGCCATGAATGCATCCAGGTCGTGATGGTTCCACGCGTCCATCTGTGCATGGAGTACCGCGCGAATCGCGTCGTCAATGCTGGGAGAGTTTTGATTCTGGGCCGATGCGAAGGCGGTCGCAAGCAAAACAAGCAGCGATGCCAATTTCATGCCAACCTCAAGGCGCAAGGATAACGCAGCCTTGCCGAGAAAACACTGATCGCGGCGTATTTGAGCGGGCTCAGGCGGGGCGCTTGGCTGTCGGCGGCTGTTTCCACGGACGCTTGGGACGTTCGCCCTGCGGCAGGTCACGATCGCGCACCCGATCGTACATATAGGTTTCGCTGACCGTTCCCAGACTCTCATTGTAGAGACTGATGCTGCCGATGCCTTCCTTCAACTCTTCGGAAAAATCGTGCAGTGCCTTCAGGTGGTCGGCGGTGGCGGGATAGACAGCCTTGCTGGTCTGCAAAACTTTCTGATAACCGTGGTCCACCAGCTTGGAGATTTCGCCGTTGATGAGATAGCCCGGATAAGCGAAGATCTTCACGCTGCCGTCATCGGCACGCTCGATCGCCGCGGAGCAATGATATTTCTTCAGAAACACACGACCGCTGGCGCCAGGAGCTTCCAGCACGTCAAAGCTGTGGTCGCGAAACCAGGCGACAGCTTCTTCAAACGATCTCGTTTTAACTTTTTTTGCCATTCCAGTTGCAAGTCCTCAATTCCTACGCGGTTCCGAGTACATGGCCGCGAATTCACACTGTCGCACATCGCAAGCGCCCGCCGCAACTCGCAGGGCCACGACAATATGACGGAATGCACAAGATCTTCGCTTTTACCGCTCACTTGGGCCAGCGCGCCGAGGTGTAATCGACGGCTTCCTGCACGTTGAGTTCGCGTGTGCTGACGCCGGTGCGGACGTACAGCTTGGGAGCGTCACCTTCCTTAACGTAAACCGGCCGCGGCGTTGGAGCGACCATGACGCGGCACACTTCCCGGTTCTCCACGGAATGAAAAACGATTTGCACGCAACGGCACGCGTCACCGCCGAGCTTGGTTGCGACAGCGGTCATCAGTGCCTGCTCGAAGCCGTCGCGGTCCTGTTTCTTCAGCGTCTTGTAGTCATGATCGAGGCCGACCACCACGCCGTCGTCAGCCACGCCGATGAGCAGCGTCCCACCGTTGCCGTTCATGTAGCCGGCGAGCGTCTTCAGCACCACAGCTTCCAGCGCGCGATTGACTTTGTTTTCGCGCAGGTCCCAACGAAATGACGACTTGAATTCCAGTTGCGCGCTCTCGCCTTGAGCGATCAGGGTGTGCAGGTCGCTCTGGAGCGCGGCGCTGAGCTGCTCGATGCGCTGCGAGCGCCGCTGCATGGTCGAGTATAGGACTGCGCCCGACACGCTGAGGACCATGCCGACAATGGCATAGAACGTGGTCTTCTCCGGCGTCTGGCCTTTGATGGATCGATGGAGCTGGGTCACAGCAAAATCAGCGGCGGTCGAGTTTCCCGGACGGTATTCGTAGTAGTAAACGAATTCGTTGGTGGGATAGAGGACGAAGATGCCGACGGCAGCGCCCAGCAGCAGCGCCACAGCGAAGATGCGCAGGCGCGACCGGAGTTTCCAGGAGAGCTGAATCGGGTTCGGCATCAGTACGTTGCCAACATTCTAATGCTCCGGTAGAGCGGGCCTGAAGAGAGTGTGTCACAACTGGCAACCGAACTTTGCGGTGGAGCGAACGTCACGATATTTACCCGGTCAAGCCGCGCAGCGGCGGCATGAGGTTAGGCGTGGGCGTTAGCCCACGCTCAAAGTGGAACAAAACCCGAGCCGCAGAGCGGCGACACGGGGTTGCGACACAGTCTCTTCAGGCCCGCGTCAGTCAGTGATGATTCATAAAGATCCGAGTCTGCGGTCGTTGAAAACGACCGCAGACTCGGAAGAGGTATTATTCGCATCTTAACGCGGCGCTAAAGCGCCGCTCTACCACTAGCTTCTCCAATGCAGCGTGACAGGGCCGTCCATGGGATGGCGCATGGGCTTGCCGCTGGCCTGCGATTCCAGCCGCGCCTGCTTCAATTCGAAGTACCACTTGGCGGGACGGTCGGCATCGTCGATCAACATGAGCGCTGGATTGTACTTCAGCCCTTCGGCCTGCTGGATCATGGTGACCTGGTCCTGCGTGACGAAACGCCGGCCGAAGAGCTTCGCGATGGGAGTGAGAAACGGCACGTTGAGGAAGACATTCCACGCCGCACAGACATCGATGCGGCAATGGTTCTCGACAGTCGGCGTCACCGTGGTGAGGCTGGCAAACCACTTTTCGCCGCAGCGGATGATCTCATAGCGGCGGTTAGGCAGAACGAAGTCGATGGTGGTGGTGATGGGCTGGCCATAGACGCCCAGCAGTTTGTAAGGCGCGCTGTTGGCTGAGGGCTGATGCGCGGTCATGCGGAAGCCGCTGTCAATCGGCTCGAAGTGTTTTTCCTTTTCGTGGATGCTGGCCTGCGAGCGCCACCACCACGATTGATGCACGAACGGGCCGTGCGCCGGATCCATCAATCCAATGATGCCGTGATCAATGTTGCAGGGCAGATCGGCAGTGAGATAGGCGGAGCGAAAGCGCGTGCTGAACTTCGGAACTTCAGGGACGGGCGGCAATCGCGATACCTCTTCTCGGGTGCCCCGTTCTAGCCCGTCTGTTGGGCTAGGGCGGGTTAACCTACCTCTACCACTCTGTGGGACATAGACCCAGAGGTGTCCGTCGCGCTCTTCGCAGGGAAACGCGGCGGCAAAGATCTTGCAGGGAGCAAGCGAATCGTGTTGGGTGAGCGACGGGATCTGGCGGCACTGGCCGGAGACCGGCTCGAAGGCCCAGCCGTGGTATTTGCAGGTCACCTGCTGGCCGTCGAACCATCCATAGGATAGCGGAATGCCGCGATGGGGACAGGAATCGCGCATGGCAAAGTAGCTGCCGCCCGCGGTGCGCCCCAGGACAAGCGGAATGCCCAGGAGCATGGCCTTCGCCATTTGCCTGCCGGAAATTTCCGAGACGCGCATCGCCGGATACCAGTCGTCGTAAATCAACGTGGTGGTTGGGCCGGATGCCGCGCGAGTGACTTCGCTAGTCATGGTTCCGAAGCCATACTAACGCAGACCAAGCAGGTTTGGTGATTTGACGTAATGTGTTGCGCAGTCGTTCCTGGGAAACTCAGGTTCGTATTCCGGGGCTGACGGTCGCGTGTGCCCCTGTTGACATCCTTCTTGAAGGGGCGATGTCAACAAAGCCACTCCGCGTGAAGACCCTGCCGTCCCCAGGGGACTCAGGTACTATTTCCACCCTACCCAGCACTCCGCTGCGCTGCGTGCTGGGCTATCATGACTCCGCGCCTCCGGCGCTCCGGATTTCGGGCTCCTTACTCCATCGCCGAAACGTCATGTTAGCTCTCACGCAGACTCTTCCATCCCGAAATCCACGCCCCGCCCAGCAGCAGCACCACGGGATAACATTCCAGGGTGTAACGCGGCTCGGGATTGGGAAGTGTTCCGAGAAACGCCGAGCGCAGCAACACGAACAGCAACATCATTCCGAGATATCGCGGGCGCGGGCCGCGCACAACACCCATTACCGCCGCGAAGATGAACAGCAAATTCAGCGCGCCCCATAGCATAGCGATCACTGAGGATTCGGTGTCGCCGGCGAAGTCCCACCAGCGCGAATCCAATGGCAGCATCTCCGTCCGAGGACGCAACCACATGTCGGTGACGCGCAGCGCCGGCAGGCAGAAGTAATAGCGAAGTGGATGGCGGCGGATGCGCTCATTTGCCAAGTCCCTTAGCTGCGAGTTCAGCTCAGGATTAATCACCAGCGTTTTGGCGTAGGCGTCGAAAATCGCGCGGGTCTTATCCCGTTCCTCTGCGGTGCCAAAGGCCCGCGACGGCAGCACTCCGAGGTCAATCTTGTCGTCCGGAACCTGCCAGTAGACTTCTTCCGTGGAGACGTAGTCGGCCACCCAGGTTCGCACCCACTTGTCAAAGCCGTCAGGGGCAAACTCATCGGGATCGCTGGCCGACTGCGGGACCAGCGGCTGGAAGCGGTGGAAGTCGCGCCAATTGCGAACTGTCCAGGGAAGCAACGGCGCCAGCGAAATCGCCAACACGAGGACTCCTGCCCAGAAGAGGTGAGCGCGTTCTGCCGGCCGTCGTGTCAAACGAAAGAGCAGATAGAGTCCGAGCGCGATCAGCAGAATGCCGCCATCGGGGCGCAGCAAAATACCGCAGGAGATGGCAACGCCGCACCAGATCCAACCTGACCATCCATCGCGGCCTTGTTCCGACGCGTTGAAACCTGCGGCTGCCGCGTCGAGTGCCACCGCGACAAAGAAGATGCTGAGCGTCTCGGTGAGAGGTGCGACTGTGTAGTTGGCAGTGAATGGGCACAGCGCGGCCAGCAGGAATGCGAAGCGCGCTGCTCTTTCTCCGGAGTCCCCAGCAAGCGCCAAGTGTTGATCTTTTCTTGCAGCCAGCGTTGATCTGATCGGGGATGAACTTGCGCTTGCTGGAGTGGCGGACACAGTTCGCCGTGCCAGGTCGGCGACGAAGAAACAAGTGGCGATGTCGATGACGATCTGCACTAGCAGCACCGCGTTGTAATGCTCGCGGCCAAAGAGCGCGAAACATGCGGCGAGGAACGCTGGATATCCCGGCAGGCGGATCAGGGTGGGACGGACTCCATTGGAGTGCGAGAGGCCGAAGATGCCGCGGTCGAGCCAGTTCTTCGCGATGTCGCCGTAGATCAGCGAATCGCCGGTGACGTGCGGAAACTTGAAGTAGAAGAGCAGGCGCAAGGCAAGCGCAGCCAGAGTAAGCAGGAGGAAAAATCGCCGGGCGTCGCGAAGCATGCGCCAGAACGGCGGGGCGATGTTCAGCGAGTTGCCGGCGGGCGAGCGCACGTGGCGAATATAGCACTGGGGGGACAGAGCACAGGGATTCTTCTTGACAATCATTTGCGCCGGAGTAATATCGTGCGCATCTTTCCAACTTCAAGGATCGAGGTGGGCGTTAGGCGGGGAAAGCTCGACCCCCGAATTTTGGGCCTCGGGCACAGGTAGCGGGCGGCCGCAAAGATCGTATGGCGTTTCCGGACGGCCTGAAGTGTCTGCGTGAGAACTAACTTTTCCTTTGGGCAGTGGAGTAAGAAGCTCGAGAAACGAGCGCCGTAGGCGCGGCGTCATGATAGCCCAGCACGTAGCGGAGCGGAGTGCTGGGTTAGGTGGGAAAAGTACCCGAGTCCCCCGGGGACGACACGGTTCTCACGCAGACACTGAAGGCCGTCCCCTTCGAGAAGTCAGACTTCGGAAGAGTCGGACTTCATCAGAGTTTCCCTGGAAGAGGCACCGACATGGGCAACGGACTGCTTGGATCCAGCACTCTCGAGGTCTTGATTGGCCTCATCTTTGTTTACCTGCTGCTGGCGATCATCTGCACCACGCTGAACGAGTGGATCGCGGGTATCTTCAAGACGCGATCCACGACGTTGAAAGATGCCATCGTGCAGTTGCTGGATCAGCAGGCAGGGGCGACGGACACGACCGACCGCAATTGGTTTCTGCAACAGTTCTATTCGCATCCGCTGATTGTCGGAATGTCCGGGCCGAAAAAAGGCGAGCTACCTGCCTATCTTTCCGCGCGAGCCTTTGCCACTGCGGTGCTGGACATTGCCACGCCGCAGAAGCCGGGAGTCATCACCTTCGCCGACCTGGAAACCGGCATCAACAATCTTCCCGCGGGCGACGTAAAGACGACGCTGCTGGCGGTGATTCAAACTTCCAACAACAATCTGCAGCAGGCGCAGAAGAACATCGAAGCCTGGTTTAACGACACCATGGACCGCGTCTCCGGCTGGTACAAACGAACGACACAGATATGGACAGTGGTCATTGCCGCCGTCCTAGTGCTCAGCGCCAATGCCGATACGCTGCAAATCGCAAGAACACTGTGGACCGATCCCACGCTACGGGCCGAACTGGTGGAGCAGGCCAAGAGTCGAGCTCAGGCTGCGAACGTCGCCTCGGCCGCAACTCCAGGCAACAACAGTGCGTCTTCTGCCGCAAATCAGCCGGCCACGCAAGATGAGTTGGACGAGCTGGGACAAGTCGTGGGATGGAGCCACCAACCTCCTGCCAGCAAGGGCCAGTGGGCCGACCACATCCTGGGCTGGATCCTGAGCATCGTGGCTGTGTCCCTGGGCGCGCCGTTCTGGTTCGACCTGCTGAATAAGTTCATGAGGATCCGGAATGGCGGGGATGCACCTGAAGAAACAACAGCTTCCGTGCCTCAGCCAGTAGCGGGGTGAGTGAGCGCCTGAGGCCGACGAGGCCATGGTTGTGGTAAAAATACAACAACTGGGGCTATTCTTCATCCTGTAATCTGTGAAATACGCTGCGGTTCGTCTCCCTGATTGATCTACGAACGCACAATTCGCAAGCCCACAGAATGCAACGGCATCGGTCTCCACAGCGGAGCCCCGGTTCGCCTGCGTCTATTGCCCGCTCCGGCTGGCACCGGCATCGTCTTCCGCCGGGTCGATCTCGACGGCTACGAAGTCGAGGCCGTCAGCCGTAACGTTGCCAAGGTCAGCTACGCCACCAGCTTGATGAAGAAGGGCGTGTTCATCTCCACCACCGAGCACCTGCTCTCGGCCTTCATCGGCATGGGCGTCGACAACGCCATCGTCGAACTCGACAACCTGGAAGTTCCCATCCTGGACGGCAGCGCGCAGCCCTTCATCGAGATGATCACCGAGGCCGGCCTGCGCCAGCAGCGGCGCAAGCGCGTTTACCTCAAGATCCTGCGTCCGTACGAATTGCACGAGGGCGAGAAATTCATCGGCGTCTATCCCGCCGAGCGCTACTCCGTCAGCTACGCCATCGACTTCCCGCATCCCCTGATCGGCAGCGAGCGCTTCCAGGTCGAGCTTTCGAACGGCAGCTACGTGGAACACATCGCCGCGGCCCGCACCTTCGGCTTCCTCGAGCAGCAGCGCGCCATGCTGAACATGGGCCTCATCCGCGGCGCTTCGCGCGACAACTGCGTTGTCCTCACACGCGACAGCATCGACAATCCTCCGCTGCGCTTCCCCGACGAGTTCGTCCGCCACAAAGTCCTCGACCTCATCGGCGATCTCGCGCTCTTCGGCAAGCGCATTCTAGGCTACGTCAAGGCCGACCGCGCCGGACACGCGCTGCACACGGCTATCGTCTCCCGCATTCTGCGCGACCAAAGCTACGCCGAGGAAATCACCCTCAGCGAAGACGCCGTTGCGGATTGGCCAGAAGAGCATCTCGCCGTCGCCGACTAGCAAACACGACCTCACTGACACGATTTGAAGGGGCGCAGCTTCAGCTGCGCCATCATGGGTCTCCATTACTTAGAATTGTCATCACGAGGAGGCCTTCAGGCCGACGAGGGATCTGCTTTTTTTCTGCGCTACATCAGCTCTGCACCAGCTTCTTCACTTGACCGCCGTTGTGCGGCAAGGCGTGCAACAGCTCGCGCACGCTGCGCTTGAGGATGGGATGGCGGACGTCGGAGGCGATCTCGGCAAGTGGCTCCAAAACGAAGCGCCGCTGATGCATTGCCGGGTGAGGCACGTCGAGCTGCGGCGCGCGGATGATGGAGTTGCCGAAGAGCAAAATGTCGATGTCGATAGTGCGAGGACCTTTGGGCAGGTTGCGGCGGCGTCCCATCTGCTGCTCGATGGCGAGCATCTTCGAGAGGAAGAGTTTGGGCATCAGCTCAGTGCGCAGGGCGACGGCGCAGTTCAGGAACCAAGGCTGAGCGGTGAAGTCTACGGGCTCGGTCTCATAGAACGACGAGACGGCGAGCACCTTGCCCAGTTGGCCGAGCTTCACGATTGCGGTGCGGAGATTGCTCTCGCGCTCGCCGAGGTTGGAGCCCAGGGAGAGATAGACGGTCTTCTCCACGAAAACATCTTAGCCGTTGAAGAGCTGCGCGGAAGTGGCACGGCGGATTCCTCCCGTGAGGGTGGGTAAGAGTCGGTGAGATTGTCGTGGCGCCCACGTCTCGAACGGCGCGAGACGTGGGGCACCCGGCAGACAAGGATGGGGCACCCGCCTCTTAGAAGATTCCCTCTTTCTGCAGAGCCTGAACCACCACCTGGACCACCGCATTGATGGCCTTGTCCACTTTCTTGGGATTGGGATTGAAGGTCTCGCTGATGCCCGTCCACACAAATTCCCCCTCCGGCGTAGAGGTGCCGTATAGATTCGTTTCGACGCGCACGGTCTTGTCCTCGCGAAGGTAATCGGGAGAATAGACTCGCGGGTAGACTGCGCCGTAGTAGCCATAGAACGAGTTGTAGTAGGGATGAGGAACGGTGTAGACCTGGCCGGGGATGTAGGTGACTTCGCTTTTGACGCCCACCAGCCGCGAGGTGATGACGGCGTCGATGTTGTGCTCCTTGAGCTGCTCCCTCAAGTAGTCGGGAATCATCTTCGCCGACTTCGGCCGCAGCAGGATGTTATGTCCGGGAATGGCGTGGACGCCCTTGAGCTTGAGCGCGTTGGCCATCGCGTCTTCGAAGTCGGAACGAATGGCCGGGTTGTCGCTCATGCCGATGACCAGCACGCGCTGGAAGCGCTGCCCGGTATAGGTGGGACTCTTGACGCTGGCCACCAGCTTGGTGCTTTTGCAATTGCCCAGCGCCGATGCGGCCAGCAAGACCGCGATCATCGTCACGAAACGTCTCAAATGGTTTCTCCTGCTCAGGATGAGAGTATCACCAGGGTTGGTTTTCAGGAGCGCGAGGGTGCGGGGGTGCTTCACGTCTCGCGCCTTTCGAGACCTGGGTGAGGACAATGTGCGACTCTAACGAAGCCGCAGTCTGGAAAACGCCAGACCCGGGGCACCCGGCGAGTATGTTGTGGCCGGTGGGGGTGGGTACAAACCGGCGGGGAATCGGTGATCTCCGCAGCTTATGAAGCTCTTGGGACGAGAGACTATGTCATCCAGTAATCTGGTAATCATCGGTGCTGCTCACCGGAGGGATTGCTCTCATGTCGAATCAGACTCTCGAAACCACTTGTTGCGTTGTCGGCGGCGGACCTGCGGGCATCATGTTGGGCTACCTGCTGGCGCGGGCCGGCGTCGCCGTCATGGTGCTGGAAAAGCACAACGACTTCTTCCGCGACTTTCGCGGCGACACCGTCCATCCTTCCACCCTCGAGGTCATGTACGAGCTGGGCATTCTTGACGATTTCCTGAAGGTGCCGCACCAGGAGCTGACATCGGCGGGCGGGATTTACGGCGACTATCCCTTCACCGCGGCCGTAACCACTGCGCTGCCGACGCATTGCAAGTTCATTGCTCTGATGCCGCAGTGGGACTTCCTCGATTTTCTCGCCGGCAAAGCCCGGCGGTTTCCCAGCTTCAACCTGCGCATGAACAATGAAGCTGTCGATCTGATCGATGAGGGCGGCCGCATTCGCGGTGTGATGGCGCAAACTCCCGAGGGAACGGCGGAGATTCGCGCCGATCTGGTAGTTGGTTGCGATGGCCGCCAGTCCCGCACGCGCGAGGCGGCACACTTTGCCGTGCAGGAGTTCGGCGTTCCCATCGACGTGCTGTGGTTCCGCATCAGCCGCACCGGCGACGATCCCGAACAGCTTCTCGGCAACATCAACTACGGCCGCGCACTAATCCTTATCCCGCGCGGCGATTATTTTCAGGCGGGCCTCGTCATCCGCAAAGGCTCGTTCGATGAGATCAAGCAGCAGGGACTGGATGAATTCCAGCAGACGTTGCGCCGCATTGCGCCCTATCTCGGCGATCGGGTTGAGGAGCTGCGCGATTGGGAGCAGATCAAGTTGCTGTCGGTGCAGATCAACCGCCTGCGGCAATGGCACCGGCCGGGCCTGCTGTGCATCGGCGACGCGGCCCACGCCATGTCCCCCGTCTTCGGTGTCGGGATCAATCTCGCGATCCAGGATGCGGTTGCCACTGCGAACCTGCTGGCCGATTCGCTGCGCCAGGGCCGCGTCACGGAAGCGCTGCTGGCATCGGTGCAACAGCGCCGCGAATTTCCTACTCGCGTAACTCAGTTCCTGCAAGTAAATGCGCACAAGGGATTGCAGACCGGCTTCCGCAATCCCGGTCCGGCGAAGGCTCCATGGCAACTGAAAGTCGCGGTGAACATCCCCGGCGTGCAACATGTAATGGCGCGCGTCATCGGCGTTGGCGTGCGGCCTGAGCACATCCGCGGCGCCAAAAAGCAGACTGCCTGCCAGGGACAACTGCTGAAGAAGATTGCGATCGGCGCGGGTCTGCTGGCGGGAGGTGTGATTCTGATGGCGCGCCTGGCGCGAGGCTTCCGCCGAGGCAATGGCTGGATCTGATACATATTACCGGTGTGTCGCGCCGCCGGCGCATGTCGAAAATGTGGCTTGGCTTTTGCGCCTTCCGCAACGGATTGTGCCCTGCGCCGGCCAATGGCGCGGCTTCCGCCGGTGGAGTTGCGTCGTTTTTACCCCGCTTCTGGACAAACCTCGCCCATGAAATTAGCGTCACATAATTTATGCACGCGGCGGCAAGGGACCGCGTCGCATTTTGATTAGGAGGTGGAGATGAACAAGATTACGATAGCTATCCTCGCCCTGGCTTTGTGCACTCCGGCGATGGCATTTGCCCAGCAGAGCGGGCAACAGGACAACCAACAGTTACAGCAGCAGGAAATGAACCAGTCAGCCCAGGACGCAATGATGGGCGGAGATACTGCGCCGCATCACATGATGACGGGCACGGTGAGCAATAACGGGGAGAATTTCACCAGCGGCAATACGACCTACGCCGTCGCGAATCCGGATAAGCTGAAGGCCTACGACAACCAGTCGGTTTCGATCAAGTTCCAGTTCGATACCGACAGCAATCAGCTTCACATCGATTCCGTGACTGCCGGCCAGCCGTAATAACTGCGGTTACGGTTGAGGCACATTCATCAATTCTCAATTTGACGGCAACGCGGAGCGGTGTTAATTTCGAGGGACACTGGAAAGGAGGGTGATCCAAAATATGATATCTGACGGTCATTGTAGTAGCCCAAGTGAGGTGGCTGAGGCTTAGGGCTTCCGCTCTAAATCCTCGCAAGACTCCTGGTTTGGTGTCTGCCGCTGGGGCCACGCAGAGTGGACAGCCTCAGGCCAATTCCAACAGCTAACCGGAAAGGACCCGCCGGCGTTCAGCGCTGCGGGTCTTTTTCTTTTCGCTCGGATTCATTAGAGATTTTCGCTCTACTTCTGCGGGCCGAAGACCTCACGTAACACCACATTGAGGTCATCGAGCGCTCGGGCGCAGTCACCTGTTTACCGACTTACTTTTCTTTTCGTTGAGTGCCGGCAGAAGAAGTTTCAGAAGCGCTTCATCAGAGAACGGATTCTGACCTGAGATCAGCTCCCGATCTTGAAGGACGTAGCTTGACCATGGAGCGAGCACACTTACGTCAGCGCCCGCCGTACGCAAGGCGAAGTCCGGGTAGAAGAGGACTTTGCCACCAATCTCAAGCGGCTCCCGCTGCTGCTCTTCCGCTGTCGAAAAGATCGTCATCTTATATCCAGCATAGATCCAGCCTTGAGCCTTTGCGTGTGCTCCCGCGGCATCACCCGCGGCCAGCGCGGCCACCACCTCCGTCGAATTCGGGAGAGCCGAGAGGAGTGAAATCGGGCCATGGCAGAGCACCGCCGTAGGCTTGGATGTTTCGTGAAAGTGTCTCATCACGGTGCCAGCATTGGGGTCATCGAGAAGATCGATCATCGGGCCATGGCCGCCGGGGACGAAAACAGCGTCATATTGATCCAGGCCCGATGCGATGACATCCGCGATGCGGGCTGGATCTCTGAGCCCAGTCAGGCCGTCGCGGAATATCATATAGTCCTGAAGCTTGGCCGCGTCCCCGCCGAAGAAATCGGCGACCTCTGAATGCACATCCACTTGCGGCGCGTTGCCTTTGGGGTTGGCGAAGGTGATTTCGTAGCCCTCCTTCATCAGGGCGCGAACCGGAACCGTAAGCTCGTTGAGATAGTAACCAGCGCCGGTATAAACCTTGCCATCTTTCAAGGGCAGGCCACGACCGCTCGAGACTAGCACCAATACTTTTCCTTTTGTTGTCATTTTGTTCTCCTCTGTGAAATCGGAACTAAGACTGGGGACAGACGGGACCGTCCCGTTCATTGGGATTAGCGAACGTCCGTTTGTCCCCACTGTTTCTCAAAGCGTGCAAGGGCGGCCGTCGCGGTGCTTACCCAGGTCTCGAAAGGCGCGAGACCTGGGCCACGCGTCCGCATCCCATGCGGGCCGAGCGCTAACCGTACTTGAGATCGGTGCTCTGTCCGACCTCGATAATGTAACCGTCAGGATCGCGGATGTAGCAGCGTATCTCGCCGTACTTGGGTATTGGCTCCGTGATGAACTCCGCTCCTCGACTTTTCCACGATTCATAGCACGCTTGGATATCCGCAACGCGGAAATTCATAAAGCTGTTGAGGTGATTCGGGTCAGGGACGCTGAGCGTTACGGTCGGCTTATCCGGGGTCGGCCCGCCTCCGACGTTCAGAATCATCCAGATATTCGCAAGCTGAAGGTAGCCAGGCGCGTTTCCGTCACCCAGGCTCAGAATGCGAGCGCCGAAGACCTTCTCATAGTAGCGAGCCGACCGCTCGATGTCGGCGACGGTGAGGAAACACGCGATGCTGATCCCCTCGCGCGGGGGCATCTCATAGCTCTTTTGTTCGACTTGTACCGCGTTCATTGATGGCTCCTTTTGTACGCCGTTCATTGATGGCTCAAGAATGGACCAGCCCGGGCCGGTTACGATGATGATCGCGTCGTACGTCGTGGCCGACTAAGGTTGGAACCCATCCGCCATCCACTTGGCGAATAGCTCGATGCGAGATTGCGGCCAGGGACCTTCGCCTCTTGGCGGTGGGGGCGGCATTACCGCGCCGCCGATTCCCCGAATGCGATCGTAGATGGCGGCAGCGTGCTTCTTGACGTCATCGTAACTTGCCAGGTTGAACCCCTTGCTCATGCCTTGAATGTCCCGTTCCGTAAAGAGCGGGCGAATGTCCGTTTGAAAGCTTGTCGGTTTCGTCATTGCGTCTCCCATCCGATGTCATGCGCCATCACATCATGCGCGCGAAAAGAAATCTATAGGACGAAGGTATCGTTCGATACGTTGGTATACCAAGAGAGCCGGGTCTAGGTTGGCCGTAGGCGGAGTCAGCGCAGTCTACCCGATCAAGGACCGGATAATAATGAGTAATGACAAACCCGGAGTTTGAGACGGATGGACGTGGTGGAGCTACAATGACCTTTCCCCAAGCGACGGATTAGTTACAACGGAAAGGCGCGTCCTCATTCCATTTCAGGCTGAACCAGCACAGTTTCCGTTTCTTCTGTCGCGATAACTGTAAGAGGTGAATGATGCAGTCAGCAGTCCCGCGGACTCTTGACATCCCCGTCCTTGAGACCGAGCGCCTCCGTCTGCGCGCCCACCGCCTCGAAGATTTCCCCGCCTCGGCCGCAATGTGGGCCGACCCTATCGTCGTCCGCCACACCGTTGGCAAGCCGCAAACGCCCGAGGAAGTTTGGGCGCGGCTGCTGCGCTATATCGGGCACTGGGCCATGCTGGGCTTCGGCCTTTGGGCCGTGGAAGAGAAAAACTCAGGCGAGTATATGGGCGAGTTGGGCTTCGCCGATTTCAAGCGCACCATCGAGCCTTCACTCGACGGCATGCCGGAGATTGGCTGGGTCCTGGCCCCACGCTTTCACGGCAAGGGTTACGCGACTGAAGGCGTTCGCGCCGTAATCGCCTGGGGAGACAAACACTTCGGCGCAATCAAGACAGTTTGCCTGATCCAACCGGAAAATCTCGCCTCGATTCGCGTCGCCGAAAAGTTCGGCTATCGCAAATACGCGCGCTCCACCTACAAGGAACACGAGGTGATCATGCTGTCGCGAGAGGTACAGTGAGCTCGCCTTACGGCTGTGGTGGTTGCGCACCGGACGGCGCTGTCTGTTGCGGCGGCACTCCGTGTCTGCCGATCGGCGCTTCGCCCGGCCTCAGCTTGCGGCAGCATCCGCTCACGATGGTGCCCTGCGGCAAGTTCACCTCCGCCCTGTAGGGGAAGGTTGTCTTCAGCACGGTATCTTTACAGGCAGTCCTCTCGATCGAAGCCGAAAGGGCATAGCCTCCACTGGCAGCCGCCATGCCGTTGGCCCGGTGCCAGTCCCACGCGTTGTCTTCCGGGACCCAATAGAAGTCGCCGAGAAAGACTCGATTAGACTCGTTGTCGCCCAGATAGCGCGCCTCGCCGTTAATAAACTGCACGCTCCAGTTCGGGTAATAGCCGAAGCACACCATGTCGGGAGCGACTTGCTGATTGGGAGACCGAGGGCTCTGGATCCTGGGCGATGCCGCAGCGGGAGCTTGTGGCGCCTGCGACGCCGGCGTTTGAGCGGAACCCTGCGCTTGCGCTCCCGCGGCGATTGCTGCCAAACCCAAAAACAAAATCGGCCCCACCCATAAGATCGTCCGTCGCATGGCGTTCTCCTGTTAAGAAATAGTCTCCGCTGAGGGCAGCATTAGTCAACTGGTAATTTGGCACCGATAGGGGGGATTGCGATAGCTCCTTTTGACCCCCTAAGGCGTTCTACATCCAGTTTTGAAGCATCCGGCCAGCCGCTGTTGCCGGAAGGCATACTTCAACAGGCTGCCGGAAAAATCGATTTCGGGCAGTTTTGAAGGGGCACAGCTTTGGCTGCGCCGGCACAAGTTCTTTTGAATTTGTCATACCGAGATGCCTGAAGGCAGGCGCTCTCGACGCTGCATCGGCAACAATACTCCCGTCCCGCCCTGCGGGACGACTCAGCTCAGCCCAGGACGGAGCGCAGCGGAGTCCTGGGTAGGCCACGAAAAATTGCCGAGCCCCCCGGGCGCGCCACGGTCCTCACACAAACCCTTCAGAGCCTGATCTCATCTCCGAACGCCGGCTTTCCCCCATCGATCGACCGTCATCTCTTTCCTGCTCGTTCAAGCCCCTTGCGTACAACCTGCTCCACCGACTCCCGTAGCCCCATCGCAGGCAGAGCTTCCTGGCTGACCCAGCGCACATCGCTGACGTCGCTGCCCGCCTGCGCCTCGCCCGAGACCACCCGGCAAAGGTAATCGATCAGCACGTAGTGATACTGCGTCTTGCCCAGGCCGTCGGTGAAGATGCTGTCGAAGACGTCGAGAACCTCGCCCGGCTCGACCTCGACGCCAGTCTCTTCCAGCGCCTCGCGGCGCACGCCATCGCGCAGCTTCTCGCCCAGCTCCAGCATGCCGCCGGGCACGGACCATTCTCCCCGCAGCGGTTCGGTATCGCGCCGGACCAGCAACACCCGGCCGCCTGCGACAATCAAGGCGCCCACGCCGATGATGGGATGTTCAGGGTAGTCGCGTTTCATTAGCAGTCAGCAGCCAGCAGTCAGCAATCAGCAGTCAGCCGTTGCCACTTAGCGCCTAGCAGTCGGCACTTACGCGTCGGGGTCGTTGAGAACCAAGTGCTAGAGTTGCTAGTTGCTAGTTGCTAATTGCTGACTGCTGACTGCTTAATTGCTCCTTCACTTCACCTCGAATCGAACTGCACGCCGAAGAAGCCAGCCGGGCTGAATCCCGTCACCTTCCAGCCCTTGGGCTCCAGCTTCAACTGCAAGTGCATCTGCACGCTGCGCCGTACCGGCACTTGCAAATCCTGATATGGCAGGGCATCCATGTCGATCTCCGCCGTGGCTGAGCCGTGGTCCTTGTCCGCCTCCACCTGGAGAAGCTGATAGCGGAAGCGCACCTCGTTGTACAGGAAGTAGAAAGCGTTAAGCTGTTGCTGCAAGTCGGCATAGCTGGTCATCTCTTTCGGATCGAAGACCGACAGCACCATCTTGATGTTCTGAGACACGATGCCTATGCGCAGAGGCTCCATCACGTCCTTGGCGACCTGCTCGCTCAAAGTAAGGCCTTCAGCGTTCACCGGGCTCTGAGCGTCCGCAGCGGCAGAGCTTCCCCGGGTCGAGGACTGTTGTGGCGCAGCGGGCACGACGGCGCTCAGCGTCCCCGGCAGCAGGGCAAGGCAACAAAGCAAAACGTTTCGCGTCAAAGTCATAGCTATCCGCGATGCGGCCTCTGGTGCATAATACTGGTTTTAGCGTTGCGATGCTTTAGGCCCGTCACCTGGCCGCCGGAGACGCGGAAAAGTGCCCAGAAACTCCAGGCGTAAATGGGGGCAACTTTCTGGCGCGTCAAGGGTTACAAGGAATGTGGGCAGCATCGCACTAGACCGAGGCGTGCTAGCTGGAGGCGTCGCTCAGGAAACTGCGCCATCGGCGGCCATGCGGGGCGAATTGGCTGAACCTGTCGTTTTACAGATGCTGAGCGATGCCGAGGTCATGCTGCGCGTGACTGCCGGCGACGACTCCGCCTTCGATTATCTGGTCGAGAAATACCGGCGCCCGATGATCAGTTTTATGTATCGCATGACCCACAATCAGGCAGTGGCGGAGGAACTGGCTCAGGAAGTGTTTCTGCGGGTCTATCGTTCGCGGCAAAGCTATGCCGCCAGCGCCAAGTTCACCACCTGGCTATATCGTATTGCGACCAACCTGGCGGTGAATCACGCGCGCGACACCAAGTATGAGCGCCCGGAGAACACGGTCAACATCGACGAGCCCGATGCCGATACCGGTATGACCGTGGATGTTGCCGATAGCGGCTTGAACGCCGAGCAAATCATTCTGCGCCGTGAGCGGCTGGCCGCAATCCGGCGTCAGGTGGAGGCGTTGCCCGAGCGGCAGCGCATGGCCGTGCTGATGCACAAGTATCAGAACATGGACTACAAGCAGATTGCGGCCGTGCTGAAGCTGAGCGAGTCGGCAACCAAGTCGCTGCTGTTTCGCGCCTATGAAACGTTGCGTGAAACCTTGAAGAGTTTCCTGTAGGTTTTCGGTGAAGGGCATGGCTTTAGAGTCTGCGAGAGAATTGAGTTTGATCTTCGGCGGTGGAGCATGACTCGCGAAGAAAGAACCCCGAAGGGGTGGAAGTGCAGTTAGCCCAGGACGGAGCGCAGCGGAGTCCTGGGTAGGGTGGGAAAAAGGAACCGAGTCCCGTAGGGACGGCAGGTTCTCATAGGATGAAGTAAGAGCAGGAAATGGGTGCAGTTATGAAGTGCGAAA
Organism: uncultured Acidobacteriaceae bacterium; assembly: GCA_963789245.1. Taxonomy (GTDB): domain Bacteria; phylum Acidobacteriota; class Terriglobia; order Terriglobales; family Acidobacteriaceae; genus Bog-257. Next base: position 65,814 of record CAWBKE010000008.1, read on the forward strand.
AACTTCGTCAGGAATTCATGGAAGCGGTGCTGGGCGGGCCGGAAACGGCTTCAGCCGAGATGCGGGAACATCTGCGGAGCTGCTCGGCTTGTGCGGACGAACTGGCTGCGTTGCAGCAGACCATGACGCTGCTGGAGGAGTGGCAGACGCCGGAGCCGTCGCCCTACTTCAATACGCGCTTGCGGGCGCGTATGCGCGACGAAGTAGCGGCGCCGGCGCGCAACTGGCTGGCCTGGTTGCGTCGCCCCGTAGTGGCAGCGGCGGCCGCGGTGCTGATCGCTCTAGGAGCGGGATTGCTGGAGATCGGTCACTTTCGCAGTGACAGCAATACCCTCGCCAATAATGACAATATGGTCCGCGTGAAGGGCTCGGTAAGCGCCGTGGGCGATTTGCAGTATCTCGACAAAAATGCCGATCTGTTTGCCGAATTCGATGCGCTTGATGGGCAATCTTCACCGGAGTAGATAAGAAAAGCCGTGCGTCTGGCCACCTCCATGCCGCTGATCGCGATGCTGATCGTCAGCGTGATGCCGGCCTTTGCCCGGTCGCCGTGGCAGCATCATTCCGCCTCCGCGCCACCGTCACGGCAAAGCGTGCCTCCGCCCAGTTCGCACCCTCAGAGTGCTCCGCCCAGCCGGCCCAGCTCGAACGGAGGATACACATTCCATCCCCTGGGTCCGGGACCGCATAATGGCGATTGGTTACGCCAGCATATGAGCGCGTCGCCTTCGCAGCAGGAACAGCAGTTGCGGAGCGATCCCAACTTTCAGCGCCTGCCGCCTGAGAGGCAGAACCAGTTGATCAACCGCCTGCGCAGCTTCAACAGCCAGCCTCCCGAGCAGAAGGCCAGGATCCTGAACCGGATGGAAACCTTCGAGCACATGACGCCACAGCAGCAACAGCAGACTCGCAACCTCTTTAGCCAGTATCACAGTCTGCCCGAGGACCAGCGGGATAAAGTCTCGCAAGCCTATCGCAGACTGCGCGGCATGCCTCCGTCCGCGCGCAATGAGTTGTTGAACTCCGACGAGTTCCGCAACAACTACACCCCGGAGCAACGAGACCTGTTGCGCGGCATGACCGATCTCAATATGGGCCCGGGCCGATAGCCGCCTTGTCACAATCCGAAAATAGATCCTGCGGCGGAACAAACCACTCGAGAACCCGATCAACTAGCCGCGCCAACGGCGGCTATGAAGTTAGCCCGGGGCGGAAGAAGCGTTCGGGTCAGCGGAGTATGCTGAAAGGTTGCGAGGACTCAGCGGCCAGGATCTTGACGACGAAATGGTCGCGATCTACTCAGAGCAACTGCGGACAGTTGGTCGCTACGAGTACGTTTGTGCTGCAGTAATCCTGAGACCAAGTATCGATATACCTCACTATCGGTTGATCTATGGGACCCGCAATCCTCGAGGGTTTGAAAAGTTCAAGGAAGCTGAGAAGCGAGCAATGAAGCTGATGGAGCCTGCGAGGGCTCAAGCCAAATTGCGGAAGTTCGAAGAGAGAACGAGTCAATCCGAGATGTTCGGCGGCAACGAGACCTACGGCTCGAGGTTTTACGTCACGCTCCGAAACCGATATCTCAGTCGGTCAAAATCGAAGGTTCTCGAAACACTTTCGATGAGGAAGCGCGTTCCATATGACTCCTTGTGGGAGATGGCACTCGCTAATCCCCTCGTCTTTGAAAGCGATCTCAAGGAGTGGCTGCGCTCTGATCCCAGAATCACGCTCTCAAACCTTGGGACCGGAAGAGCTCCGAAGGTCGGGAGAAGCCATTTAGTTAGCTGGTCGGAGTAATTGAGGATTGCAAATCCTCCGGCGAGAAGCCGCTCGCTCTTAGACTTAAACTGCCTTACTCATGGTAAGATACATTGATGGAAAAGGTTACAGTTTCTTCCAAGGGCCAGATCGCCATTCCGAAGCAGGTTCGCGACGCCCTCAATCTCAAAGAAGGCTCAAGGCTGACACTCGAAGTCCGCGGGCATGAGATTGTGCTTTCGAAGGGCGATGCCTGGAGAAAGCTTAAGGGCGCTGCCGCCGACGTGCCCGACCTGATGGAAAAGTTCGCAGCCTTCCGGAAGGAGGAGCGCGAACGTGAAGACTCGGGTTCTTGACACGTGGCCCATCCTCGAGTGGATGAATCGACGACAACCTGCGGCGGACGCAGTTGAAAAGCTCTTTGACGAATCTCTTACCGGCAGTGCGCGGCTGTTCATGAGCGCCATCAATACCGGCGAAGTGTATTACTTCCTTCGGAAAAAACACAGCGAAAGAATCGCCGAATCCTGGCGTGAGTCGTCAAGGACGCTACCTGTAACCATTGAGGTACCGTCGCTCGATGAGATCTGGGATGCGGCACTGCTGAAGGGACGATATCCGATTGCTTATGCCGACGCATTCGCGGCGGCGCTGGCGCACAAGTATCGCTGTCCTCTGGTAACGGGAGATCCTGAGTTTCGATCGATTGCAGAACTAGAGCTGGACTGGATCGGTCGGGCCGCAACATAGGTCAATCCTGCTCCGCGAAACTCCGGCGCATGGCTCTGGCGAAGGGAACGAGCGCCGCAGTCTACACCAAGTACTTCGCCAGCGGCTCCCAATAGTTGATCTTCCATCCCGTGGCCAGATGTTCCGCCAGGCTTTCCGGAAAACCTGTGTGGTCGAAGACGAGTTTGGTGTCTGAGCCTTGCTCAGCAAGCGCGAACCTGGCAATCGAATAAATACCCGGGTCCCAGCCGCCAGTGCGCCATGCCTGGACGATTCGCTGGTTGGGCAAAAGTTCAATCTGCCGCCCCGTGATGTAGCCACCATAGAGCATGAAGGCGCCGCCCGCTTCCCTGCTGATCTCCGTCGGTTTGTCTCCCAGCTTCGCACCGGACTTCACGGCCGCGCTAAGCGCGATCACTTTACTGAACTGTTTGGCGTCGATTAAGGCTTCATAGACGCGCTTTGGGCTGGCTTTGAAAACGGTCTCCTGATGAATTGCGGCACAGGTGTGAGTGATGCCTAAATCGTCGCTGGCGGCGCCCGCAGGAACCGAACCTAGGGCAACTCCACCACATGCGACGGCGGCGCCGATGATCATTTGTCGACGAGTGGGCGTGCCAGCCAACAGCCCCTGGTATTTACTTTCGCTCATCGTTGTCTCCTCGCTTCAAGTTCTTACTTCCTCGCGGGTCACTTACAAAGTCACCATGAGAGCACGAAAACGAGATATGTTCAAAACAATACTTGGCGGGGTGCCCGTCCTTTTGCCTTCTGACGAAGATCGTCAATGAAAGTGACGCGCCTCTCACGATACGATGAATCTGCTGTCGAGCCTGTAGCGCCATGCACCGCGACTCGTCTCATTCCGCCACCATCTCGCACCCGACTGCGGTCCTGCTGATCGCGTCCACAGCTGTCATTTGGGGACTCGGATTTCCCATGACGCGTTTTGCCCTCGACGGCGGCATCTCCGTCGGCGGATTGATGAGCGTGCGCTTTGTGCTGGCGGGCTTGCTGATGCTCGTCATCATTCGCGTCAGGCGCATCCCCATCGTGCGGCGCGGCGTGCTGGACGGCGTCTGGCTGGGACTGGTGCTGGCCGCCATCTTCTGGTCGCAGACCGACGGCATGCGCTTCACGACCACGGCCAAGTCCGGCTTCATCACCGGGCTTTACGTGTTGTTCACGCCATTCATCGCCATCGTCGTAGGCCAGCACGTGAAGCTCGCGTCCACTTTGGGAGCGATCATCGCCAGCTACGGCCTCTATCTTCTGGTGCATCCTGCCGGCGGATGGGGCGGCGGCGCCGGTCCGTGGAGCTTTGTTGCGCAGACGAATCGTGGAGACCTGGAGACTCTGCTGTGCGCCGTGCTTTGCGCGGTCCACATTGTGATGATGGGAGTGTTTACCCGGCGCTCCGACGCATGGCTGCTGGCGGGATCGCAGGTCGCCGTCTGCGGAGTGGTGTCTGTGGCGATCGGCGCGTGCCTTCCGGCGCCCTACGGCTTCCAGAATCTGGCACAGACGCTCAGGCAGGCAACGGTATTCGGCCCGGCAATTTATCTGGCACTGTTCTCCACCGTGTTTGCCTTCTGGGGACAGGCGCTGGCCCAGACGCGCCTGGGCCCGGCCGAGGCTGCTGTGCTCTTCTGCATTGAGCCGGTGACGGCCGCGGTCCTCAGCGTCTTCTGGTTGAAGGAGCTGATGACAAGGCAACAGGTCCTCGGCGGCGGGCTCATCGTTGTGGCGATGATTGTCGCCTCGGCTGTGCCCTACATGTTTGATTGGTGAGATCCAGACTCGACCCACCGCTAACTTCTGTGAAAGAAGTGCTTGGGGAATCGCTGATCACAGCAGTGGTTGCGCCTGACAGATGATTCGAATTGGTCGGGACGGGCAGATTTGAACTGCCGACCCCTCGCACCCCAAGCGAGTGCTCTACCAGGCTGAGCCACGTCCCGACTAAGTGAGCAACCCGATCCGTGCGGACCGGCGAGGTTTCGAGGTCAGGATCAGTTTATCACTCGACCGCCGAGGATGGACACCGCAGCGCTGTCCACTCCCCGCGACTAGGCTGTCTGCTGAAAACCTGGAAAAGCAGATCCCTCGTCGGCCTAAAGAGACTGTGTCGCGACCGGTGTCGCCGCTCTGCGGCTCTGGTTTTGTTCCACTTCGAGCGTGGGCTAACGCCCACGCCTAACCTCATGCCGCCGCTGCGCGGCTTGACCGGGTAAATATCGCGACGTTCGCTCCACCGCAAAGTTCGGTTGCCAGTTGTGACACACTCTCTAAAGGCCTCCTTGATTTCATAACGACGTTGGCTCGATTCGAGCGAGTACTCTGAGGTAGGGAAAAAACCAGAGGCTCGGGGAAGGAGCCAACGCTATGTTGATTATAGGTTGTGATTTTCACCCCGGCTTTCAGCAGTTAGCGATCTTTGACAAACCGACAGGAGAAATCAGCTATCGACGGCTGCGCACGCCGGAAGAAGCGGGAGCCTTCTTTCGTGGGCTGGAGGAAAAAGCGCTGCTGGGGCTGGAAAGTTGCGGCTTCTCGCAATGCCAAAAAATAAAGAGCTTATCGGCACGATCGAGGTCGTGCCCTGACACGAAGCCTTCCGTAACCGGCTTTTTCAGCGGCCTGTGAAAGGTGTGCGCCACCCAAGATCACTTGACCGCAATTTCAGGCTGACCCACTATCTCCGCGGCGACGGCCGACCGTCATTGTTATCGTTATGCCGCGGAGTCTTCGCCAGTTTCCGCGCCGGCTGGCTCGGCGTCGGGTGCAGGCTGCTTCACACAAGCGTCGCGATCGGTGATCTCGATCAGCGCCGCCATCTTCGCGGCCAACTCAGGAGTGAGCGCTCCTGCTCGCAAGCGCCAGGTCCAACTGCCATCGGCTTCGCTGGGAACGTTCATTCGCGCCTCGCTACCAAGCCCGATTACGTCCTGCACGGGAACCACCGAGAAACTTGCCACCGAGGTCAGCGCCGCACGAATAAAGGCCCAGTTCACACCGTCTTTGCCGATTTCCATGTAGGTTGCTACCAGTTTTTTCTTCTTTGGTAGCGCCGGAATTCCACCAACCAACTACGGTGTCGTTATCGTGCGTCCCGGTATAGACGACGCAGTCGCACTCATAGCGGTGCGGCAAATAGACGTGCGCTCCTTTGTTGCCGAAGCCAAATTGCAAAACCTTCATTCCGGGGATTTCCAGGGTCTTGCGGAGATGAATCACCGCCCGCGTGATGTATCCCAGATCTTCGGCGATGAAGGGCAACTTGCCCAAGGCGGTTTGCAGCGCATGAAACAAGCTTTCATTTGGACCCGCGACCCAACGTCCGTTGACCGCGGTCGGCTCGTCTGCGGGGATTTCCCAATAAGCTTCGAAGCCGCGGAAGTGGTCGATGCGAACGATGTCGCAGGTCTCGATGGCCCAACGCATCCGTCCGATCCACCAGTCGTAGCCGCGAGCTCGCAGAGCTTCCCAGTCATAAATAGGATTGCCCCAGCGCTGCCCGGTTTCGCTGTAGGCATCGGGCGGAACGCCGGCAACGACTTCCGGCGTGAGATCTTTCTTCAAGCGAAATAATTCGGGATTGGTCCAGACATCGGCACTGTCGTAACTGACGAAGATGGAGACATCGCCGATGATGCGGATGCCGCGAGCGGTGCAGTACTGGCGCAACGCGCCCCACTGCTCAAAAAATGCGAACTGCAAAAAGCGCTCCTGGTCCAGCTCTTCGTGCAACTCGGAGCGCAACTGTGTAATGGTCTCGGGGTCGCGTCGAGCGATGTCGCGCGGCCAGGTGTTCCAGGTCTGCTCGCCGAATTTTTCGCGCAGCACGCTGAACAAGGCATAGTCTTCCAGCCACCAGTCACTCTCGCGGCAAAAATTGGTGTACCGCTCGCGCGCGGCAGCCGGCGCGGAACGCAGAAAGTTTACGGCAGCTTCGCGCAGCAACGGCAGCTTGTGCGCGCGAACCGTTTCAAAGTTGACCGGCAGATCTCCGTCCGGAAGAGCGCCCACGCGATCGTGATCGAGAAGGCCGCGATCCGCCAGACGCTCCAAACTAACCAGCAGAATGTTGCCTGCAAATGCCGAGGTGCCGGAATACGGTGAGTCTCCGCTGCCAATCGGCTGCAACGGCAGGACCTGCCATAGCGTCTGTTTGGCCGCAGCCAGCCAGTCGATAAATTCGTAAGCGGCCGGACCAAAATCGCCAATTCCTCCGCGCGATGGCAGCGAAGTGGGATGCAGCAGGATGCCGGATGCGCGCTGTGAAAGCATAAGAGACTCGGACGGACAGCAAGAACACGATGCCACTGTTGGTCAAAGTTGGGCCTTGAAAGGGTACGGCTTTAGCCGTGCCGCAAAGGACGCGCTAAGTAACCGGCCTTCAGGCCCTGAGGCTCGCTCCCTCAGCGGCTAAAGCCAGGTCCTTCGGTACCCCGCGCGGCACGCCTGAAGGCGTGCCCTTTCAAAGCAGGATTACGCCGATTGTGGCATCGCTTGAGCCAATCGACCATTCCTGGCGGCCAACAAACAAATGTGGCCAGCAGACCGTTTCTGCTGGCCATGTAATCCGGCGTTAGTACATCGTTAGGAACCCTCGGACGAGGTAGTCAGACGATCCATTTCCTTTTTGTTGATTTTGATCTTGCCTTCTTTTTCCAGCGTGCTGCGCAGGTTTTCGATGTAGAGGTTTTCGAACTCCTGCTGCTTCTGTTCCAGTAGCGCTTCCTTCGCTTTGTCCCAGCCTTGCTTGATCTGCTCGGGGCTCGGTTCTTGCACTTCAAGAATCTTCAGGACAACTCCATTGGGACCGCCTTGGATGGCGCCGCTGATTTCGCCAGGCTTCATGGTGAATGCAACTGCAGCCGGGCCAGTCATCGCGCCCAGTTCGGGCAACTGCGCAGTGCGGTCCACCAGATCGCTCGTCTTCACGGTTGCACCTACTTCTTTGGCGGCCTTGTCCAAATCGTGATCGGCGTGAGCGCGGTCTGAGAGTTGCTGGGTCTTTTGCGCCAGCAACGCCTGTGCGCGCTGCGCCTTGAACTGCTCTGCCACCTTGTCCTTCACCTGTTCGAAGCTGGGAGTTTGAGGCGGCTGGATTTCCGTAACCTGATAGATCACGTAGCCTGCAGGAGTGGTGGCCGTCGCGGGCGGATCGTTCTTCTTCGCCGCAAACAGCGCGCCCATGAAATCGGGAGCGGCGCCAATACCAGGCAGTTGGTCCGTTTGCGCAACCAGATCGGTGGTAGTGACGGTCAGGTTCTTTTCCGCGGCAGCCTTTTCCATTCCCGCGGTACGAGCCAAAGTCTGCACCGAGCTGGCGATGCTCTGCGCCTGGGCCGCAGCTTTCTGTTTCTTCAGCACCGGCTCAATCTCGGCCTTCACCTCAGCCAGTGGCTTCAGCCGCGCTTCCTGCTTGGCTTCAACGTGAATAATGTGGAAGCCGTAGCTGGTGCGAATAACTCCAGTGGTTTGTCCCACGGGAGTATTGAAGGCCGCCTGCTCGAATTCCGGAACTGTCCGGCCTCGCGTCAGCGGCGGCAACAGTCCGCCGTCCTTCGCGCTTCCGGGATCTTCGGAGTACTTCTTGGCCAAATCCGCGAAGCTCGCGCCCGCCTTCAATTGTTTGTCGATATCATCGGCTTTGGCTTTGGCCGCGTCCACAGCTTTTTGATCGACCTTGCCGTTCGCGTCCGGGGTCGGCGTCTTGATCAGGATGTGGCGAACCGTTACCGTTTCCGGGAGACGATAGTCGTCCTCGTGCTGTTTATAGTACTGCTGCACTTCCTCAGGCGTGATCTCGATCTTGTCCGCCAGTTGGTTGGTGTCGATGAGAATGTATTTCGCCTTGACCTTCCCCGGAATGGAGTTCACGTACGTCTGCTTATTCTGATCGTAGAAGGCCTTCAGCTCCGCATCCGTCGGCTTGATTTCTTTCGTCACGTCGTCGAGCGTGAGCACGGCGTACTCGAATTTCACCTTGGCGCCCTGATCCTTGACCTCCTTGGCGATGTCTTTGTCGCTTACCGTAATCGCCCCGCCAACAGCAGCCAACAGTTTGCGCTGAGCAATCTCGCCCTTGACCTCCTGCTCGAACTGCTGCGTGCTTAGGCTGAACTCGTTCTCAATGAACTGCTCGTAAGCCTGCTGCCCGACGAAGTTGCCGTTGGGGAAAATCACCTGGCCGAACTGACCCTGGTGAAGATAGTCGCGGAGTTCGTCATCGCTGACGCCAAGACCCATCTTGTCCGCTTCGTAGACGATCGCCTTCTCCGTGATAATGCCCTGCGCCGCGCGCTGCATCAGGTAAGGCATGAGCTGTTCGGGAACGTTGCCTTTGAACTGTTGCTTGCCGATGAGACGGGCCTGCTGCTCCACTTGTTGGATGCCGACCTCTTGATCGCCCACTTTGGCCAATACGCCTTGCGTAGTAAGGCCGCTGTTGAAGTAATCGCCGAAGAGGCCGCCGGGAACGAGGGTGATGACCATCATCGCGCAGACGACCACCAGGATGCCGCCCAGAATGACTTTCTTGATGGGGCCGGGCTTTTGCAGAAATCGAAGCATGCTTTGGAAACTCCAGATGGGTTAGCTGAATCGTCTATTATAAACTAGCCGCGATTGGGGCGGGTGAGCAGCGAGGGAATGCCGCACGACCCGCGATGGCGCGCTTGCCTAAATGTATCCAGATGCCACTCAGCTGCCAAAATTCCCCACACGCAGCTCAGCACTTCACATCCGGGAAAGTGGGTGTGTTGTAATAGAAACAGCCTATTCGTATGACGAAATCGTCAGCAGAAAGACATCGGCGGATCTTAGCCTACAAACGCCGCACCCGCGAAATCAAGATGATTGCCAAAGGGCTGGCCTCGACTGACCACCCGATCATGGCGCACATCATCCCGATTCGCCGCTGCAATCTTTCCTGCGAGTACTGCAACGAATACGACGATTTCTCCAAACCCGTTCCGCTGGACACCATGAAGCGCCGCATCGATCACCTGGCGCGATTGGGCACCTCGATCGTGACCATCAGCGGCGGCGAACCGCTTCTGCATCCCGAACTCGACGAAATCATCGCCCACATGCGCGAGTATCCGATTCTCGCCGGCCTGATCACCAACGGCTATCTGCTCACCGCGGACCGCATCCAGCGGCTGAACCGCGCCGGACTCGACCATCTGCAGATCAGCATCGACAATGTTATGCCTGACGAAGTTTCCAAGAAGTCGCTGAAGGTGCTGGACAAGAAGCTGCAACTGCTGGCCGAGCACGCCGACTTTCACGTCAACATTAATTCGGTGGTCGGCGGAGGCATTCACAATCCGCATGACGCGCTGGTGGTCGGACGCCGCGCCGTGCAATTGGGATTCACCACAACCATTGGCATCATCCACGATGGCGATGGCCAGTTGCGGCCTTTGGGCGACGAGGAACGCGAAGTCTTTCGCAAGATGAAGAACCTCGCCAAGCGGCACTATTCCCGCTTCAACTGGTTTCAGGACAACATCGCCGACGGCAAGCCGAACGATTGGCGTTGCCGCGCCGGCGCGCGTTATCTCTACATCTGCGAAGACGGGCTCGTCCACTATTGCTCGCAGCAGCGCGGTTATCCGGGAACTCCGCTGGAGCAGTATTCCGTTGCCGACATTCGCCGCGAGTTCCTCACCGAAAAAGGTTGCGCTCCAAACTGCACTGTCTCGTGCGTGCATCAGGTTTCGTACATCGATCACTGGCGCGCGCCGCAAACCATTCGCACTCCGCAATCGCCGCTCGGCGTCGGACAGCTAGTGCAGATCGAATAGCGCGCAAGTCCAGCGGGTGTGGTTTAGGGAAACTCTGATTAAGTCTGCGATGATTAGCCTGCGATTTGTTTGAAGGGGACGGCCTTTAGAGAGTGTGTCACAACTGGCAACCGAACTTTGCGGTGGAGCGAACGTCGCGATATTTACCCGGTCAAGCCCCGCAGCGGCGGCATGAAGTTAGGCGTGGGCGTCAGCCCACGCTCAAAGTGGGAAGAAATGCGAGCCGCAGAGCGGCGACACCGGGTTGCGACACAGTCTCTTCAGACCGACGAGGGGATCTGCTGTTCTTTCGCTCGGCATTGAGCTACTCCTCCAAATCATCTCGACGATTTTCCTAGATCCTGTCATTCCGAGCGCAGCGAGACGCCAGTCGAGCGCAACCGAGGAATCTGCGGTTTGTCCCTTGCTACCGAGTTGTCGGGCGCTTGTGATCCCGAACCGAGGACTTTAGTCCAGAGATTTACGGGCAACGACAACTGACAAACCTGCAACCGGCAACTGTGTCGACTCCCCCCTATTTACCCTCCGCAAGCCATTGAAAATAAAAGGAAATGCCGAAAAATTCCCGCTAAAAATGTCCAACCAAAGGACTTACAGGTAAAAACTTCCAAACAAAGGACTTAGCGGATCGTTAATCAGCCATTTAGAGCGGTCGCATCCTTGCCGCGGGCGTGAGCCCTCGGCCGGGTGGGAAACGATCCCGAACCGAGATGCCGGGCACCCTAGCGAGCGCCGCCGGGGCCTGCCCTGAGAAAGAACCTAAGTGCCGCAGGCACGGCATAACTTAGCCCAGCGTTCCAACGCTGGGTACGATGATAAAAAGCTCGGAGTCCCGTAGGGACGGCACAGTTCTCAACTACAATTTTGTCTCGCTGATCTTGCAGGCATTCTTGATGTGATGCTATGATGTATCACATGAAAAAAGCCTCGGTCCGGGATCTTCGCTACGACTTCAAGAAGATCGAGCGCCTGCTGCATCAGGGCGAGGAAGTCGAGATTACGAAACGTCAGCAGGTCATCGCCCGCCTCGTTCCCCAGCGGGTCGCCCGCTCCCGCCAACTCCCGGACTTCCTGGGCCGATTGCGCACCATTTACGGCGATAACGTGCTCCACGTCAGCGGCGCCGAATTGATCGCGAAAGACCGCGGCCGATATTGAAAACTTACGTCGATACCAGCTTCCTGATCTCCCTCTATACCGCCGATGCCAACTCGCAGGCAGCCGCACTTGCCATGCGCAAATCGCTTGGCGACCATCTGGTCAGCAGCCTCGGCGAATTGGAAGCTGTGAATGCCTTGGAAGCGCGCGTCTTCCGTAAGGAGATTTCGCGAGCTCAGGCCGAGTCTTCGTGGAACGCTTTGGCCAGCGACTTACGGGACGGGATTTTCCAATTGAGATCCTTGCCCGATGCCGCCTTCGAGCGGGCGCAACTTTTATCGCGCCAAACCACTGCGCGCCTGGGCACGCGCACCGCTGATCTTCTTCATATCGCCGCGGCCCTCGAACTCGAGGCTAGCTGCCTTTACAGCTTCGATCAGCAACAACGAAAGCTGGCCCACGCGCTCCGCCTGAAACTCAACTGATCCTCAATACGGCCTACCCCCGCCCGTTCTACATTTTCCGGATGTATGACGACAAACCAGCTCTGCTGTGGAGCGCACCTGGTCACAGCTCTCCAGCGACAATCTCTGTGCTACGCTTTTCTTTCCTGCTGCTTTAACCCAATCAGGGCTCATGATGAAAATGTTTCGACTGGCGCTCTTGTCCGCGTTCCTTCTTGCGACGGGCTGGGCGCAGACCACCCGCACCTGGGAACAGACCAAGTACGACGACTTCGAGAAGGGGACGGCTCACGGCGTCGCCATCGGCAGCGATGGCAACCTCACCCTCGCGCCCGCTTTCAGTGCGCTCTACACCTCGCCTTCCACTTACATCTGGGACGTCGCCGCCGATCCAGCAGGCAATGTCTACGCCGCGGCCGGTTCTCCTGCGCGCGTCTACAAGCTCACACCCGACGGCAAGGCGCGCATCATCTTCGCGCCGCAGGAGCTTCAGGTGCAGGCGTTGGTGGTCGACAACAACACCGGCGCGATCTATGCCGCAACCTCGCCCGACGGCAAGGTCTACAAGCTGGTTCACGGCGGTCCCGCTCCGGGCAAGGCTCCGGAAGGCTCGCACACCACCGCCGAAGTTGCCGCCGCGCAGGAAGGCGCGAATCCCGGCGAGAAGCCGCGCCCGTCCGTTGACGTCGATCCCAGCTACAGCGCCAGCGTCCTCTTCGATCCCAGGACGAAATACATCTGGGCGCTGGCGCTCGATCATCAGGGCCAGCTCTACATCGGCACCGGGGATCGCGGCGAAATCTTTCGCGTCGACCGCAGCGGCAATGGCAGCCTCTTCTTCAAGAGCGACGAAGCCCAGATTCGCGCCCTTGACTTCGACCAGCTCGGCAACCTGATCGCCGGCACCGACGGCAGCGGCCTCATCTATCGCATCTCGCCGCAGGGCGAGGGCTTCGTGCTGTACAGCGCGCCCAAGAAGGAGATCACCGCGCTCGCCGTCGACCAGCAAGGGAACATCTATGCCGCCGGCGTGGGCGAGAAGCGTGGAGCAGCTCCGTCCGCCGGCACACCCGTCGCAGGTGTAGGCATCGTCGTAGCCGCTCCTGTACCGGCCGGCGGCGCTCAACCGCCTCCGGCTGCGTCTGCGCCGCCCACCATCAGCGCAGCTCCCAACATCGCCAACCTTGGCGGCTCGGAAGTCTATCGTCTCTCGCCCGACGGCTCGCCCAAGACCATTTGGTCTTCTCGCGAAGATCTGGTTTATGCGTTGGTCTTCGATCACCAGCGCCGACTGCTCGCCGGAACCGGCAATCGCGGAAAGATCTACGCCATCGTTGGCAGTACATACACCGACCTCGCCCAGGCCAGCGCCAATCAGGTGACTGCATTCGCGCCAGCTCCGCAAGGCGGTCTCTATGCGGCCACCAGTAATCTGGGAAAAGTTTTTCTGCTCGCCTCCAATCCCCTCAATGAGGGCACCTACGAGAGCGATGTCTTCGATGCCAAGAACGTCTCCAAGTGGGGACGCGTGGAAGTCCGCGGCAGCGGCAATTTTCAGCTCTTCGCGCGCAGCGGCAACGTCGACAATCCCGACCGCAATTGGAGCCGGTGGAAGCCAGTCGATCTGCAGAGGGATCTTCCCATCGACGCGCCTCCCGCGCGCTTCATCCAGTGGAAGGCCGTGCTCCAGCCCACCGGCCACACGCCGGTAATCGATAGCGTCATCGTCAACTACCTGCCCAGGAATGTCGCTCCGGAGGTGGACACCGTAACCGTGATGGTCGGCGCACGTGTGCCGGCGGGCGCGCACTCCGAGCCGGAAGGCTCAGCCGCCACTGGCTATGAGCCGCCGCTGCCCACCATTAAGGACAGGCATTCCATCGCGGTGAAATGGAGCGCCCACGACGACAACGACGACACCCTGGCTTACGACATCTACTACCGCGGCGACGGCGAGACGCGTTGGAAATTATTGCGCCGGAATATCGAAGAGCGTTTCCTCAATCTCGACTCCGACCTTTTTCCCGACGGTGGTTACACCATCCGCGTCGTCGCCTCTGACGCGCCTTCGCATTCTGCCGAGGACGCCTTGACCGGCGAAGCCACCAGCGCGCGCTTTGAAGTCGACAACACGCCGCCGCAGATCGAAGCGCTGAAGGCGGCCGTCGACGGTGGCAAGATCCGCGTCACCTTCCGCGCCGTCGACAGCTTCTCGCCCATCAGCCATGCGGAATACTCCATCGATGCGGGCGAGCCGCAGACAATCGAGCCCGTGGGCCAGATTTCGGACTCCAAGACAGAGAGCTACGATTTCAAGGTCCCCGTGCCCTCGATTGCCGAGACGGCAGCCGCAGCCAATCCTGGGCAGTCCTCGGCTCCATCCGCCGCATCATCCGACGAGCACACCGTCATCGTGCGCGTCTACGACCGCTTCGACAACATGGGAGTCAGCAAGGTTGTGGTCAACATGCCAGCAAGCAGATGATCTCTTCACTCTTGTCTTCACGAGGAGGCCTTCGTTCTTGTCATCACGTCTATAACGACGTTGGACTTGTCAAGGTAGACGGGGGCGCCGACGCACAAAAGAGATGCGCCAGTTCGCTCTCGAGGAAAAGGTTTTTTCTTCACCAGAGGCCCGTCTTCCAATCTAGCGGCGAGCTCAGCTTCGCCACCCATCTATTCGGCCACCTACGGCGACCATGATTGCTCTGCGAACTCCCGTGTTCACGGGAGGCAGGCTGCCCATTCAAGCGGTCGGCGCTCTACTTGGCGCCACGTGATGACTCGGGCTTGCCTGCCCCACTGCTGGATAGCTGCGCATAGTTCCAACCATTGCGCAGCATCCAGTACAACCTTGTCGCCAGCCGCCGGGCGATGGCCACCTTGGCCTGCGCCCGACTGCGCCGCAGCGCCAGCCGCACATAGACCCGTTTCAACTCCGGATCCCAGCGCGCCGCGCTCTGCGCCGCCTCCACTAGCAGAAAGCGCAGAAACGGCGAGCCCTGCTTGCTGATGTGCCCCAGCCGCTGCTTGCCGCCCGAGCTGTACTCACGCGGAATCAGCCCCAGGTAGCTGCTGACCTGCTTGGCCCGGGCAAAGCGCTGCACCTCGCCCAGGGTCAGCACGAAGGCCAGGGCCGTCTGCGGCCCTACCCCAGGATGGGTCATCAGCCGCACCGCCTCCGGCCGCTTCTGCGCTTCGGCCCGCACCCCCGGGTCCAGCCCTGCGATCTGCTCGTCCAGTTGGTCTAACTGCGTCAGCAGCTCGTCGCGCCGCCGCGCCGTGTAGGGCGGCAGCACCAGCTTTTCCAGTTGCTCGCGCCCCGCCTCCGTCCAGAGCTGGCGCTGCCGGCGCAAGCCCTGGTTCAGCGCGATGGCATGCAGCTGGTTCTTTACCTGCGTCCGCATCCGCACCCCCTGATGGCGATGCATGAGCAGTTGCCGTACATCGCGCTCCCCCGCACTCGGCACCCATAGCCGGGGAAAACGATTCTCCACCAGCAAGTGCACCATGTGCTCGGCATCGCGCTGGTTCGTCTTCTGCTGCCGCACCACCGAGGCCCGGATCTGCGCCGCGTCTCCTACCCACAGCTCGTGGCCGGTTTCCTCCACCAGCCGCTCGAACCATTGCGAGAAGCCGCAACTTTCCAGCCCCAGCAGCGCTTTTTCCTCCAGCCCACGGAAGAAGGCTCCCGCTTCTTCCGGCGTGCGCAGCCGTCGATAGTTGATTTCTCCTGTTTGTTTGTCAAAGATCGCTAACTGCTGAAAGCCGGGGTGAAAATCACAACCTATAATCAACATAGCGTTGGCCCCTTCCCCGAGCCTCTGGTTTTTTTCCTACTTCAGAGTACTCGCTCGGATCGAGCCAACGTCGTTATGAA
>CAWBKE010000009.1:0-701432 GCA_963789245.1 uncultured Acidobacteriaceae bacterium
TATCGCCCTTGTCATCGTGCATCGGCGTGCGGGCCACGCTGCGAATCATGCCCTCCGCGCCGTTGATGCTGTACTCCACCCGCGCCGACACCGGCGGCGGCGGCAATGCCAGCGTCACATATTTCGGGTTATCGATCTTGTAGATCGTATCGGTTTCGGGATCGTCACGATGGAAGTACGCTTTCGTCACCTGCGCGTCGATGGGCGGCGTCACGCGAAAGGTCAATGCACAGCCATCGCCGGGTGCGATCGTCTTCGGCGCCTTGTCCATGAAGAGCTCGGACTTCCAGCCTTCGGGAACGTCGAGCGCAAACTGCTTCACGTCCATGGGCGCGGCGCTGCCGTTATGCAACGTCGCCCGAGCAGAAACGTTTTGCCCGCGGTGATCACCGCCGCCAGCACATCGCCCTCCCCGGTGGGAAAGCTGGCTGCCATAGGCCGGCCGTCGGGAGTGCCTGGACCAAGCTTCAGATCCATTCCCAGGGCCAGGTTCGCGGCTTGTTCGAACTGCTGCTGCTTAGTGCGCAGGCTGGCGAGCAGGTCAGCTTTCTCTGCTCCGGACAAGTTCGACGCGTCAACTTTGCTGATCAACCTGCGAGTGAGGTCCAATCCCCGTAACAGCGGCACACCAGCGGATTGCGAATCTTTGTCGGCGGCTGCCGTTGCCTCATCAACTATTTTGGCAATCGCCTGTAACTGAGGACGAAGCCATGGAACTCTGGATCGATCCACTCCCAGCCGCGCTCCGAGGCCGGGCAGCGAAGTATCGATACCGTCGAAGAAATCGTTCTCATGGGCCCCCGCGGCCGGCTTGTTGGGCAGCGCAGAGTCGATCAGGGTGTAGTAGCTGAAGCGCGGGCCTTCGGGAGGATTCACGCGCCCGCGCCCTGCGACAACTGATGCTTCAGACCCTTCCAGCCAAACTGCACATAGGTTTCGCCCAGCAACGGATCGGATTGCGAGGTTTCCAGTTTGATGGTCCAGTCCTCGTTGCTGCGCACATTGTCCATGTACAGCTTTTTCGCTTGCCAGGGTTGCAGGCCTTCGCGAATCTGCTCAGGAAAACGCGTGGGATCGGCCGCCGCGCGAAATGCCTCGCGCGTCAGGATTCCCGATGCCTGATGATGGCCGTGGCCGTCGCGCGGAGCTCCCTGGAACCGGGTGCAGATAACATCCGGACGAAAGTGCGGATTACGCGCACCATGTCGCCGAGAGGAATGTCGTGACCGCCCCACTTCTGGAATGTCTCCTCCGGCGTCTTGGAAAATCCGAAATCAGCCACGCGGGTGAAGCGCTGCTCGACGCCGTAGTAGCGGTCAGCGGCCAGCAATTCCAGGGTGCGAATGATGCCCAGCTCATCAAAGAGATTGCTGCCAACTTTGTTCTGGCCGCCCTCGCCGCGGTTCAGCGTGAGTTGCACCACGCTGACGCCGTGGCCGCGCGATTCCAGCGTGAGCATGCCACCGTCCTCGTCGTCGGGATGGGCCACGGTATGCATCAGCCGCGCCGTGGTGTGTAGGCGGCGCAGGGTCAGCTTCAGGCCGGTGCTTCCGGTGTCGACCGCGAGCGGCTTAGTATCGACCCAGGGAGACGCAATTTGCGCCCATGCGGACGCGCAAAGCAACGCCAGCAATAAACACAGGCGCAGGATGATGCGAGGGTTCAGGCGTTGATGACCGGGGCGTTTATCCAGGACCATTGGTTTTTGAAGTATGGCCAATTCATACAGAGTACACAAAGAGGCCGCGGTTCGCCTTTCGCTTTTCGCCAAACCACGGGTGGAGCACCGCTTTAGCGGTGCAGTTGCGGGCTGAAGATGGATCTGGCTTTAGCCACTGAGGTAAGAGCGCTCCTTACCTCAGGCGCTAAAGCGCGGTCCGGTAACGACGAGCAATTATGCACGCCTGAACAGGTCGCTGAAAAAGTCTGCAAAACAACCAGTTGTGCCGTCGGCTGAAGCCGACTCGGAATCGAAAAAAAGGATTTAACGCCAGCCTGAAGGCTGGCTCTACCCGAAATTCCCGAAATCCCAACTTTTTCAGCGGCCTCTTAAGGCGTGCTCCACCCGGGTTTGGCGAAGAGCGAACAGCGGCTTCCTTCACACATAGGCCTCGTGTACGTAGCACCACTTCCACTCGCCTGACTGGAACGCCTGCATCACCGGGTGTCCGGTCTCGCGGAAGTGCTGATTGGCGTGCTGACCGGGCGAGGAATCACAACAGCCAACGTGTCCGCAGAGCAGACATTTGCGCAACTGCACCCAGCGCTGGCCGATCTGGAGACATTCGGCACAACCATCATGGCTGGGCTCGACACTCGGATCGGCTGACTTAACATGGTCACAACTTGGCATTCGGCCTCCGGGGAGGAAGTTGTTTGGATGAAATATAGCGCGCAGCGGATTCGCTGACCAACGCGGCGTCAGACGCGGTCGAATCACCGTGCTGGCGCGAGTGTCTATAATCGTTATGCGCACGGAAATGCGTGCGAAGAGCGCTATTTTCTATCCGCGTTTCGTTGTTGGCTCCTGGCTGATAGCTTCCAGCCGCTAACAAGCTGAACCGAAGCCGCGCTTGCTAGAGCTAAAGGCCAAAAGCTAGGAGCTAAGAGCCGCCCTTATCATGATTCAGACCCTGTTCGGCAGCACCGAAGAAAAACCCAGCTTCCTCAAACGCATGAAAGAGGCGGTCACGCGCACGCGCGAAAGCCTCAGCGAGCGGATTGAAGATGTCGTTGCCTTCCGCAAGGAAATCGATCGCGAAACCCTTGACGATCTGGAAGCTACGCTTATCTCGGCCGACCTGGGTACGGCGACCACCGCGACTATCCTGGCGGCGCTGCGCGAGAAGGTCGATCGCAAGCAGGTTGCGAACGTCGACGAGCTCAAACGGGTGTTGAAGGAAGAGCTGCTGGCAATCCTGAACGCCGCCGAGCAGCGGCCGGTGCAGAAAGTTGATGGCGAGCCCGAGGTGATTCTGGTGGTCGGCGTGAATGGGACCGGAAAGACCACCTCGATCGGCAAGCTCACGCATCTGCTGCGCTCGCAGGGCAAGACCGTGTTGCTGGCTGCTGCCGATACCTTTCGCGCAGCCGCCATCGAGCAATTGGAGATCTGGGGCGACCGCACTGGAACCGAAGTAATCAAGAACAAGCCGGGCGGCGATCCCGCAGCGGTGCTCTTCGATGCCATGCAGGCCGCGAAGGCGCGCAACACCGATTACGTTATCGTGGACACGGCCGGCCGCCTGCACACCAAGGCCAGCCTGATGGAAGAGTTGTCAAAGATGCGTCGCACTGCGCAGCGCTTCAGCGCCAACGCGCCGCATGAAACCCTGCTGGTGATGGACGCCACCACTGGCCAGAACGGACTGCAACAGGCTCGGCTGTTCACGCAGTCGGCGGGAGTGACGGGCATTGTGCTCACCAAGCTGGACGGCACGGCCAAAGGCGGAGTGGTGGTTGCCATCTGCAAGGAGCTGGGCCTTCCCGTGCGCTATGTCGGAGTCGGCGAGCAAGTCGGCGATTTGCTGCCGTTCAATCCGCAGGATTTTGTGAATTCACTTTTTGATTGAGGTGATCACACTTTGACAAGCAAGCCTTCAACGCGACGCCACGTTATTCATGCCATTCTCCATCCCGATTCGAAGGCATACGTAGCTGAATGCGTAGAGCTTTCAGTGGTCACGCAGGGACGCACGCTGAATGAGGTCGTACGGAATTTGCAGGAAGCGATCAGTCTGCATCTCGAGGGCGAAAATCCCGCGGAGTTCGGATTGTCGACCCCACTGCGCCTGCAATTGAGGCTCGAACTTCCGCTTAATTTGTGAACCAACAACAGGTGACGATTCCGAAGCCCACGCGCGACGAGCAGTTCATGCAGCAGGCGCTGGAGCTCGCGCGCCAAGGTGTCGCGCTGGCTTCGCCCAACCCGTGTGTAGGCGCGGTGCTGGTGGCTCCGGTGGGCGAAGTTGTTGGCCGGGGCACGCACACCTACGAAGGCCGCAAACACGCCGAAATACTGGCGATCGAGCAGGCTGGCGAACGGGCGCGAGGCGCAGACCTCTACCTGAATCTTGAGCCATGCTGCCATGCGGGACGCACCGGCCCTTGCACCGACGCCATCATTGCGGCTGGAATCAAGCGCGTCTTCGCTGCTATGCGCGATCCCAATCCGCTGGTGGCTGGTCGCGGCTTTGCCAAATTGCGCGCTGTCGGCCTCGAGGTACACCAAGGCCTGTGCGAGCCCGAAGCCAGGAAGCTGAACGAAGCTTTCGCCAAGTACATTCGCCACAAGATTCCATTCGTCACGCTGAAGACTGCGATGACGCTGGACGGCAAAATCGCGCCGCCTCCGGGCGAGGCCGATGCGGCATCCGGTTTGGCGCCCAGCGGCGGCTGGATCACCAGCGAAGTGGCGCGCGCACACGTGCATGAGATGCGTCACGCCAACGATGCCATCATGGTTGGCGTAGGCACGGTCATTGCCGACGATCCGCTGCTCACCGACCGGACCGGGCTGACGCGTCGCCGGCCGCTGCTGCGCGTGATCCTCGATTCACGCTTGCGCTTACCCTTGGACTCGCGCGTGGTAAAGACCGCGCGGGAAGACCTCGTCGTCTACTGCTGCTTTGCCGAGGAGAACAAGCGGCGCGAACTGGAAGCGCGGGGCGTGGTGGTTGAGCAGGTTCCCATGCGACGCTCACCCGACGACGGCACGCTGGTTTTCCCCAGCGCTTCGCCCACGGTGGATGGCCGCCCCGACCTTGACCGCGTGATGCGTAACCTGGGCCAGCGTGAGATCACCAGCCTGATCATTGAAGGTGGTGCGATGGTGAACTGGGCGGCGCTGGCGGCGGGGATCGTGGACAAGATTTTCTTCTACTACGCGCCCAAGATTCTGGCCGGCACCGGCTCAATTCCGTTTGCCCTGGGAGCCGGTTACCAGCGCATGAGCGAAGCTGCCCGGGTGCGCTCGCTCACCCTGCATCGCTTCGGAGAAGACTTCGCCGTGGAAGGCTATCTGCGCGATCCGTATGAAGAACAGCAACTAGCAACTAGCAATTAGTAACTAGCTTTTGCGGTAGAGGAAAATGGTAGGCCCGGCTGGAATCGAACCAGCAACCCTCAGCTTAGAAGGCTGATGCTCTATCCACTTGAGCTACGGGCCCACGGAGCGCGCAAGGTACGACGCTGAACCATTATCGCAAATGCCCCGCCACAGCCAAAGAGATGGAGAACAGCAGGTTCCTCGACTCGTACCGCTCGCCCGTCACGACAGAACGGGGGCAGCCGGGCAGAGGCGAAACAGTTTTGTTGAAAAAATCGACGTATGGCCCGGTGCCGCCGGCTGAAGCCGGCTCAGAATGAGAAACAAAAGGGTTGGACGCTGGCCTGAAGGCCATCTCCACCCGACCCTTACGGCTGAATTTTCAGCGGCGCCAACTCCGCAGCCTCAAACTCGTTCCACTGCTGGATCAGCGTCGCGGTGGACTGATGCAACTTGGGCAGCGTCTCTGCGACCTGGGTCGTCGGCGCCAAGTCGACTTCCTGCAACATGCCGAGCATTTGCAGCAAGGAATCGCGCACGCCGGTCAGGCTGTCGGTGTGGGGTCCACGTCTGCGCCTTCCCTCGCCGCCCGCCACTGCGTTCAGCTTCTTGCTCACCTCGTCGAGTTTCGCCGCCTCCGCGCCGGACGCCTTTTCACGCATGGCCTTCAGCTGCGCGCGCGCTGCCGCGGCCCTGCCCACGACCGGCTGCAGCGCCAGCACGTCGGCATAAACCTGGCTCGACAAGTCGAACTGCTTCTGCAAATCGGCCAGGGAAGTTTTCACGCGCGGATCCATCTCCACCGTCAGCGGCTGCGTGTATTTGTGGCCATCGACGGTGAGCACTGCGGTGTACTTGCCGGGCATGATCCACGGCGAAGTCGGCTGGGGCGCAGTGTTTTCAGGCACGGCGGCGATGGGATACTCCGGCTTAATCCCCGGCACTGGCGGATAGTGCATGTCCCAGACAAAACGATGGAAGCCGGCGGCGTTCGATAACTTCTCCGGCGGACGCAGCCAGTACGCCGGAATGGGAAGCAGCGGATCCGGCGGCGGCAGAGGATCGGCACTGGAGAAGCGCCGGACCGTCTTTCCAGTGGCATCCATAATCTCCAGTGCCACAGGGCCTGACGATGAAGACTTCAAGTAATAGTTGAATATCGCGCCGTCTGGAGGATTCTGCCCCGCAGGATAATCCGGCGGCAGCGGCGTGTCGCTGTTGGTGTCCCAGCGCACGCGATAGGCCAGCTCGGGAGCGAAGAGGAACGCATCACTGGCGACCACTTTGTCGTCCATCTGGCGCAGCGGAGTGATGTCATCCAGAATCCAGAATCCGCGGCCATGAGTCGCCACGGCCAGGTCGTTGTCTTTGATGAGCAGGTCGCGGATCGACGTGGCTGGCATGTTGAGCCGCAGCGACTGCCAGTGATCGCCATCGTCGAAGGACACGTAGACCGCGCGCTCGGTTCCGGCGAACAGCAGCCCTTTGCGTTTGGGATCTTCGCGCACGGAATTTACGTTCTCATCCGCGGGGATTCCATTGACGATCTCTGTCCAGCTCTTGCCGGAATTGCGCGTGCGATAAATGTGCGGGCGCAGGTCGTCGAGCCGCAGGGCGTTGATGGCAGCATAGGCCGTATTGGCGTCGGTGTGACTCGCCTCCAGGACGGAAACCTTCTGCCACGCGGACAGCTGTGGGGGCGTTACGTTGTTCCAGTGCGCACCGCCGTCGGTAGTACGCCAGATCAGGCCGTCATCTGTTCCTGCCCACATAATGTTCTTGTCCGTCTGCGACAGCGCCAGCGCATAGATCACGCCGCGCTGCCGGGGCTGCGCAGCGGGATCGGAGCTGTAGATGCCGACGGTCGCCGGAATCTCGAATGTCTTGCGCGTGAGGTCGGGGCTCATCTGCTTCCAACTGTGGCCGCCATCGCGAGTGGCCCAGAGTGTGTTCGCGGCGAAGTACATCAGGTGCGGATCGAAGGGCGAGAAGACAATCGGCTCGGTGCGGATCACGCGAAAATCGGGCGCGCCCAGCGGCATGGGAATGACATTTTGCGCCTGCGTTGTTCGCCGGTCATAGCGCGTGAGCTTGCCGCCGAAGACGATATCGGAGTCGAGTGGATCGGGTACGACGTAGCCGTATTCCTCGGCTGCAACGGGATGCCAGTCGCGGAAGGTGATCTCGCCGTCGTTGCCGCGGCTGGAAATGCAAACCGAGCCGCTCTCCTGTTGGCCGCTGCACAGGCGATACGGAAATGCGTTGTCAGCGTTGACGTGGTAGAGCTGCGCGGTCGGCTGGTTATACCAGGAGCTCCAGCTCTGCCCGCCGTTGACGGTGACGATCGCGCCCTGGTCGCTGGTCAGGATGATGGTCTGAGGATCATTGGGATTGATCCAGATGTTCTGGTAATCGTCGCCGCCGGGCGCGCCGCGAAAACCGGTCCAGGTTTTGCCGCCATCCGTGGACTTCCAGGTCACGGTGCTGACCACGTACACGGCGTTGGGAGTCGTCGGATCAATCGCTGCGATCGGCAGGTCGCCACCGCCGATGCGCATTCTTGGCCGCGGATCGGTAGTCACTGTCGACCAGCTCTCGCCCGCGTTGGCGGAGCGATAGAATTCCACGCTGCCCTTGATCGCAAGTACCGCAAACAGCTGTTTGGGATCGCTGCGCGCGATGGTGACGTACGCCTGCACGATGCCGCTGGGCAGACCGCCTGCGAGCTGCTGCCAAGTCTGGCCGCCGTCGGTGGATTTGAAGATTCCAGCGCTGGTACCGTTGAATTCGCCGTTCTCCCACGGGCCTTCCCGCGCCTCCCACAATGTGGCATAGACGATATTGGGATCGGAGGGATCGATCTCGACATCGTTGCCGCCGATGTTCTCGTCCTTGTAGAGGACCTTCTCGAAGCTCTGGCCACCGTCGGTGGAGCGGTAGATGCCGCGCTCGGGATTCGGCCCATACGGATGGCCAGCCACGGCAACGAAGAGCCGATTGGGATCGCGCGGGTCGACGGCCATCACGGAAATCTGCTGTCCGTCACGCAGTCCAAGATGTGTCCAGGTTGCGCCCGCATCGGTGGATTTGTAGATTCCGTCGCCGACCGAGAGATCGGGGCGATGCAGTCCTTCACCACTGCCGACATAGACAATGTTCGCGTCGGATGGCGCAACTGCAATCGCGCCAATAGAGCCGGTCGGCTGCTGATCGAAGATCGGCCGCCAAGTGCGGCCGTAATCGGTGGTCTTCCACACGCCGCCATTCACCGCTCCAACGTAGAAAACATTCGGCTGGCTGGGGACGCCGCAAACCGCGCGGGTGCGGCCTCCGCGAAACGGGCCCACATTGCGCCAATGCATCTCGGTGAGGGCCGTGGTGTCGATTTGCAGGGCGCGAATCGACGGAGCTAGAGGAACTAGAAGAGCAAATAGAAGCGCAATTAGAGGTCGTGTCCTCAACATTATGTAGGTCACCTTCATGGTTATAGCCGTAGCCGATTCGCCGAGCAGGGTATCCGCGTTTTGAAGGGGCACGCCTTCACAGGCGTGCCGTTAGAACATCACAAAGTTCGGCTTCAGCCGCTGAGGGAATACGCCTCAGGGCCTAAAGGCCAAATTTTCTCGCCGCCCCGACGGCACGGCTGAAGCCGTGCCCCTTCAAAGCCGCTGCGGCTGAACCGTGCTGTCCCTTCATGCACGCCGCGCCTACCCCATGTCTGCAAAGCGCGCTCCACCCGGTGCGATAGAACAGCCAATCCTCCAACGCGCCCGCGAGCAGTACTGCATCGCGAAAGTGTAATCTATTCGCACAGAACTTTGCAGGTAGAGGACCTTCGATTGAGCCATCGTGTAAGACGTGTCTGCCATTTCGCCGTTATTGTTTTTGCCGCATTTTTTCTCAACATCTCCGCTGTCGCACAGACGGTCTCGCCTGAGCTGCTCGGCGGCTTGCAATGGCGGTTGATCGGCCCGTTTCGCGGCGGCCGAACCGCAGCCGTAACCGGTGTCCCCGGCGGCGGAGCGGTATTTTATTTTGGCTCGGTCGATGGCGGCGTGTGGAAGACGACTGACGCCGGCGTGACCTGGAATCCTATCTTCGATGGACAGCCCATCGCATCCATCGGCGCGCTGGAAGTTGCGCCTTCCAATCCCAACGTTCTTTACGCCGGCACGGGCGAGTCCGACATCCGTTCCGCGCTCAGTTCAGGCGACGGCGTCTACAAGTCCACCGACGCCGGACAGAGCTGGAAGAATATTGGATTGCGAGAGACGCGGCAGATCAGCCGCATCGTCATCGATCCGCACAATCCTGATATCGTCTACGTGGGCGCGCTGGGCCACGCCTACGCGCCCAATGCCGAGCGCGGCGTCTTCAAATCAACCGATGGCGGCGTGACCTGGACGCATGTGCTGGATAAAGGCGCAAACGTCGGTGTCTCCGATCTTGCCATCGCCGCAGCGACTCCGAACATTCTTTTCGCAGGCACATGGAACGCGCATCGTCCTCCATGGAGCACTTATCCGCCGATCAACGGTCCGGGCGGCGGCATCTATCGCTCCACCGACAGCGGCGCCAGTTGGACGCAACTGACCGGCAACGGGCTTCCTGATGTTGGCGACTGGGGCCGCGTGGGAGTCGCCGTTGCACCCGATGGCAAACGCGTTTACGCGTTAATCGAAGCGGGCAATAAATCCGGTCTCTATCGCTCTGACGACGGCGGCAATACCTGGATGCTGGCGAATGGCGATCCCCGCATCGCCAGCCGGGCGTGGTATTTCATGGGCGTCACCGTCGATCCCAACCATCCCGATGTCGTCTACATGCCGAACATTGCGCTGTATAAGTCGGAGGACGGCGGCAAGACCATCTCGATTGTGCGCGGCGCGCCGGGCGGCGATGACTATCACCAGATCTGGGTCGACCCCAAGGATTCGTCGCACTTGATTCTCGGGACCGACCAGGGCACGACCGTCAGCGTGAACCGCGGCCAGACGTGGTCCTCGTGGTTCAATCAGCCGACCGCGCAGCTCTATCACGTCGTCACCGACAACGAATTTCCTTACCATGTTTACGGCGCGCAGCAGGACACAGGCTCCGTCGGCGTTCCCAATCGCACCGATCATGGCAATATCACGGGACGCGACTGGTTTATGGTGGGCGGAGGCGAGAGCGGCTGGATTGCTCCCGATCCCAGCGATTCCAACATTCTTTATGCCAGCGGCGTCTATGGAAGCGTAGTGCGCTTTGACCGCCGAACTTCCTTCAGCCAGAACGTAACGCCGTGGCCGATGCAGAACTTCGGCAGCGAAATCAGTCAGCGTAAATATCGCGACACGTGGACTCCGGTGCTGGTGCTGTCGGCGGCGGAGAAGAACGCACTGTATCTGGGAACGCAGTACGTGATGAAGACGACCGACGGCGGACTGCACTGGCAACAAATCAGTCCAGATCTGACCGGAGCGGAACCGGCCGCAGCCGAAAGGCCCTCAGGGCCGGCGACGGTGCAGAACGCCAAGCAGCGCGGCTTTGGCGTGGTCTTCAGCATCGCGCCATCGCCATTGCAGAGTGATGAAATCTGGGCGGGCAGCGATACCGGCTTGCTGCACCTGACGCGCGACGGCGGCAAGAGCTGGCAGGATGTTACGCCGCCCGGACTGAGCGATTGGAGCAAGATCGCGATGATCGAGGCTTCGCGCTTCGATCCCGGCGTGGCGTACGTCGCGGTTGACCGTCACCGGCTCGACGATCAGACGCCCTACATCTATCGCACGCGCGATTACGGAAAAAGCTGGCAGCCGATCGTGAATGGCATTGCGGCGAACTCGTTTGTTAATGCCATTCGCGAGGACAACGAGAGGAAGGGACTGTTGTTTGCCGGGACGGAGCTTGGAATTTACGTCTCCTTCGATGATGGCGACCATTGGCAGCGGTTGCAGTTGAACCTGCCTGCCACGTCGGTCCGTGACATCACGATCCATGGTGACGACCTGATTATCGCAACCTACGGACGTTCGTTCTGGATCCTGGATGACATCACGCTGTTGCGGCAAGTGAGTCCTCAAGCGGCAGCGAATGCCCGGCTCTACAAACCTGCGACGGCAATCCGCGTGGACAATGACGTTTTCCTGGGCAGTCCGCTGCCGCCGGAGGAGCCAACGGCGAAGAATCCTCCCGACGGCGCGATCGTCGATTACTATCTGCCGGCGGCGGCGAAGTCGCTGACACTGGAGATTTCCGATTCGAACGGCAAGCTGGTCCGCCGATATATTGGCGGACCCGCGAAGGAGCGGCCGCATCCTCCCATGGCGATTGCCGAGCGCTGGCTGCCGAAGCCGGCGGCGCTGGAGAAAACTGCCGGCGCTCATCGCTTTGTGTGGGACCTGCGCTGGGGCACCTCAGGTCCAAATCCCGAGACTGAGGAAGAAGAAGGCTTCGGCGCGCCGCGTGGACCGCGCGCGACGCCGGGGAATTACCAGTTGAAGCTGACGGTGGATGGCAAGACCTTCACCCAGCCGTTAAAACTGGAGATGGATCCGCGGTCGCAGGCAACAGCGGCCGAATTGAATGAGCAGATGCGTCTCGGCCTGGAGTTCTTCGCCGAGGTGCGGAGCAGCCGCAAGGCGCTCGCCGAAATCGGCGCCGTGCGGAAGCGGCTGACTGAAATCGAGACCGGGAGCTTGAAGCAGCATAAGGAACTACTTGCTCAGGTGACGGAGCTGAACCTGCTGATCGAGAAGATCGAAAAAGGCGAGAGGACGACTCCGGGCGCGATCAACGGGCTGGAGTCGGCAAGCTCAGGTCTGGGGTCTGCGCTGCGCGTGGTGGAAAGCAGCGATCGCACCGTGCCGTCGCAGGCGGTCGAGCTTTATCGCGAAGCACAGCAGGCGGCAAAGACCGGCATTGCCGCATGGACGCAACTGAAGAGCGCGCAACTGGCGAAGTTCAATGAAGCGCTGCGGAAGGCGGGGGTTGCGCCGATACAGGTTTCGGAGATCGAGCGCGAGGTGGAGTATCAGGTTTCAGAGTAACGTTTGTGTGGGAGCACATGGCCCGCCAAATCGGGCAGAGAAAGGCAAGTCCACTGCGTCAAGCTCAGGGGAGCTCTCGACTTCACTTTCGCTCGCCCGGCATGGCAGAACGGAGCATCGGGCCTTGAAGGGACACGGCTTCAGCCGTGCCGTCAGGGCTTGCAAAGAAAATTGGCCTTTAGGCCCTGAGGGCCCCTCAGCGGCTAAAGCCGGGATTTCCGTCTGGCTTAACGGCACGCCTGAAGGCGTGCCCCTTCAAAGCGTGCGCTCTACCGAATCGCAGAATGGCTTTGGATCGGTTTGGCGTGTTGCGAAGACAGCAGATCCCTCGCCGACGAAAATCGGCTCGTGATGACAATTCCTGATTGAGTTTGGGCGACGCGCGCAACAGAAAAGTAGGTCCCTCCACTCGGACTAAAGTCCTCGGTCGGGATAACACAAGTTTATGGGTTCATCGCTCCACCAGCTTTTCCAAATCTTCGAAGAAGCTGGGATAGGAAATAGCGACGCAGCCGGCGTTATGGATCAGCGTCTCGCCATCGGCGCGCAGTGCCGCGACGGCAAATGCCATGGCGATGCGGTGATCATGGTAGCTTTCGATCTCCGCGCCATGCAGATGCTGGCCGCCGGGAATGCGCCAGCCGTCGGCGGTCTGCTCCACTTGCGCGCCCATCGACTGAAGGTTGCGAGTCACCGCGCTCAACCGGTCGGATTCTTTTACGCGTAACTCGCCCGCATCGCGGACCTCCAGCCCTCCCGTAGTAAACGGAGCGATAGCCGCCAGCACGGGAAGCTCATCGATCAGCAGCGCAGTCAGAGGACCTTCAATCCGCACATGTCTTCCCTGCCCCGGCACCAGCGTGATGGTTCCCACCAGCTCGCCGTGGCTTTCTTCGACGCGCACCATGGAAATTCGGCTACCCATCGCGGTGAGCACGTCCAGCAGCGCCGAGCGCGTAGGGTTCAGCAGCACGCCGTCGATTACCAGATTGGACTCGGGAAAAATTGTGGCCGCGCACAGGAAAAACGCAGCGGATGAAATGTCTCCTGGAACAAACGCTTCCACAGGATGCAGCGCCTGACCGCCGACGATGCTGACTGCACTCGGCGACCGCTCAACTTCTACGCCGAAAGCGCGCAGCGCCAGCTCGCCGTGATCGCGCGTGCGGGCCGGTTCGGCTACCGTGGTCTTGCCTTCCGCCAGCAATCCCGCGAACAACACGGAAGTCTTTACCTGCGCGCTGGCCACCGGCGGCGCGTAGTCGATGCTATGGAGCTTTGCGCCATTGATTCGCAGCGGCGCACGGTCGCCGTTGGCGTGAATTTCGGCTCCCATCTGGGTCAGCGGCTCGATGACGCGCTTCATCGGGCGGCGCGACAGCGATTCGTCGCCGATCAGCTCGCTGCTGAACTGTTGCCCAGCCAGAATGCCGGACATCATGCGCATGGTCGAACCGGAGTTTCCGCAATCGAGCGGTGCGGCCGGCGCGTGGAGTTGAGCGCCCAGGCCATCAATGACAACACTTCCCTTTTCATCGCGCTCAACGGCACAGCCGAGAGCGCGAACACATTCCAAAGTGCTGGCGCAGTCCGCGCCGGGAGCAAAGTTGTCGAAGTGCGAGCGTCCCGCGGCGAGCGCCGCCAGCATGGCATAGCGATGTGAGATAGATTTGTCGCCCGGCACGCGCAGGCTTCCCAGAATGTTGCGCGCGGGCTTTATCGAGGCTGAGTGCTCTTCCGGCATAACTTATCGGTTAGTGTATGCAAAACAAAAAAGGCAGACCTTTCGCCGGCCTTAAACTGGTTGCGTGAGAACCGTGTCGTCCCCGGGGGACTCAGATATTTTTTTGACTCGACCCAGCACTCCGCTTCGCTCCGTGCTGGGCTATCATGACGCCGCACCTTCGGCGCTCGTTTTTCGAGCTTCTTACTCCACTGCCCAAAAGAAAAGTTAGTTCTCGCGCAGACTCTAAAGGCCTGCTCACGATGACAAGAATAACCCACTTGCAGGCGCACGCTGGAAAGGCTCAGGGCATGGCTAAAGCTGCGCCCTTCAAGACAGCTCGCAATAACGAGGCCGCGACGCGATACAATTTCGCACGGGTACTTCCGCTTGGACAACAAGGCCATCGCGAACATTTTCTACGAGACCGCCGACCTGATGGAGGTCAATGGCGACGATTCTTTCCGCATTCGCTCCTATCGCCGCGCGGCAGAAGCTCTGGAAGGCCATTCGCAACAGGTTTCTGAGCTCCTGGACGAGCCGAAGAAGCTGCTGGAAATTCCCGGCATCGGCAAAGGCATGGCAGCCAATATCCAGGAACTGAGTCGCGAGGGCAAGCTCGGTTCGCACCAGGAGCTGCTTCAGAAATACCGGCCCAGCATGTTAGAGCTGCTGAAGATCCAGGGACTGGGGCCAAAGACCATCGCGCTGCTGTGGAGCACGTTTCAGGTAAGCGATCTTGAAGGCGTGGCCAAGCTGGCGCGCGAGGGCAAGCTGCGCGAGCTGCCGCGCCTCAGCGAGAAGAGCGAGCAGAAAATCCTGAAGGCAATTGAAGACTATCGCCGCATCTCCGGCCGCTTTCTCCTGGATGAAGCCGACCGCACGGCCGAAAAGCTCACCGAACACCTCAAGCACATCAAGGGCATCGAGAAGATTACGCCTGCGGGATCGTTGCGGCGCGGCCGCGAGACGGTGGGCGATCTTGACATGCTGATCACCGGACGATGCTGCGTTGACGACGGGCAACGCGCTGAGCTGATCGAGGAGATTCTGCGATTTCCCGGCATTCAGCAGGTCCTGGCCAAAGGAGAAAACAAGGTCAGCTTCAAGCTGCGCAATGGGATGCAAGTAGATGTGCGGCTGCTGCCGCCGGAATCCTACGGCGCGGCGATGCAGTACTTCACGGGCTCGAAGAACCACAACGTGACGCTTCGCCAGCGCGCCCTGAAGATGGGCTACACGCTGAATGAGTACGGACTGTTTCGTCTGGACAACGAGAAGCTGGTGGCCAGCGCGACGGAGGAAGAGATTTATGGCGCGCTCAAGCTCGACTTCATTCCTCCGGAGATGCGCGAGAGCTGCGGCGAGATCGAAGCTGCGG
Source organism: uncultured Acidobacteriaceae bacterium (assembly GCA_963789245.1). Classification (GTDB taxonomy): domain Bacteria; phylum Acidobacteriota; class Terriglobia; order Terriglobales; family Acidobacteriaceae; genus Bog-257. The sequence goes on from CAWBKE010000009.1 coordinate 15,183, forward strand.
CGGCGCATAAGCTACCCAGGCTAATCACGGTGAAGGACCTGCGCGGCGAGGTCCACATGCACACGGTCGAAACCGACGGCAAGTGCACCATCGACGAGATGGCCGAGGCGGCCAAGCAGCGCGGCTACAAATACATTGCCATCACCGATCACTCTAAGAACCTGGCCTTCGCCAACGGCCTGGACGACAAGCGCGCCGTCGAGCACATTGCGCGCATCCGCGCGGCGAATGAGCAGATCGGCGGCATCACCATCATGGCGGGAATTGAGGTCGACATTCTGGCCGATGGCGAGCTCGATCTCTCCGACGATGTGCTGGAGCAGATGGACGTTGTGGTCGCCAGCGTGCATTCGGCATTCAATCAGGAGCCGCAGCAGATGACCGACCGCCTGCTGCGCGCGCTCAGCAACAAGAACGTGTCGATCCTGGGACATCCGACGGGCCGCCTGTTGCTGCGACGCGATGCCTATGGCTTCGACATGAGCGCGATCCTGAAATCCGCGCTTGAGAATAGAGTTGCGATGGAGCTGAACGCTTATCCCGACCGGCTGGATTTGAATGATGTTCATTTGCGTATGGCGCGCGAGCGCGGAGTGAAGATCGTCATCAACACCGATGCGCACCATACCTCGCACTTCGAGAAGATCAAATACGGTATTCTGCAGGCGCGGCGTGCCTGGCTAACGCCGGCGGATGTGCTGAACACGCTGCCGGAAAAAGAATTTCGCAAAGCGATGAAAAGGCAGTAGCCAGTTGTCAGTTGTCAGTTGTCAGAGGCTAGCGACTTGGGGCCAGGGACTGGAGCTTGATTCGTGAATCAAGGGTGTCATCCTGAGCGCAGCGTTCGCGGGTCTTGCGAACGCGGAGTCGAAGGACCCCTATAGCGATGAGGATTCGTCTACGGAGATGATCTATGGCTGAAAACGAAATTCCACCAGAGCCGGAGAATGACGTTCCGCTGACGCCTGAGGACGAAACTGGGCCGGAGCTCGCCAATCCACAAATCGCGCCGCTGCAAGGTCCGGCTTACGAAGAGTTCGGTACGGCGAAGCGCAGCCTTCCACCTGTGGCTCCGGTTGCGATCGCGATTGTGCTGGTAGCTGTCGTAGTCGCCATCATCGCCTATACCCAGCGAGCCAAGCCGGCGGCGCAAGGCAACATTGACGGCGTCTGGTTCAGCCAGCCCGCGAATATGCCCAGCCCTATGATTCTGGTTGCATTCACGCTGCGCAACGTGAGCGACAAGACGCTGTACGTGAAAGACATCAGCGCGGCAGTGAAGACCGAGCAGGGCGAGCAGTCGGATGAGGCGGCTTCGGCCAGCGATTATGACCGGTATCTGACGGCCTATCCCGATCTCGCGGGACATGGCCGCCCGCTGCAGGTCGAAACCAAGATCCAGCCCGGCGCGGAGCAGAAAGCGACGGTCCTGGTGACATTCCCCATCACGCAACAGCAGTTCGATGAGCGCAGAGACCTGACGGTGACCATCGAGCCGTATGACCAAAACCCTATCGTGTTGCACGATAAGAGTGGTGCGCCCAAGTAGGGCACAGCCGTGGGTGGAGCACGCCTTCCAGGCGTGCATTGACGGTGCAAGAGTTAAAGAGCGCTTCAGCGCCTGAGGTAATTCCGTTCGTTACCTCAGCGGCTGAAGCCGGGAGTTATCTTTAGGCTTTATCGGCACGCCTGAAGGCGTGCCCCTTCAAAGCAATCGGCGCCAGGGTGGTCGAGCGTCTGACGTTGCCTCAGCGGCTGAAGCCGGAACTCTGCCACCAGATATGACTGCACCGCTGAAGCGGTGCTCCACCCAATACAGCCGGTTTCAAGTAAAACCGGCTCGGGTGATGCCCCCGCTTGTGTGTGGGCACTCGCGCATAGTATGGTTTGCAGCGCGCACGCGTGGTAGCCTCATCGTGCAGCAATCAATCCCAATCTTGTTCGGAGCGGAATTCTATGAAGACGCGAATATTGGCGGCCGGTGCCTTGTGCCTGATGGTTTCCACGTTGGCTTTCGCGCAGCAGGTCAAAATCGATGCGGACCGCAGCGCAAATTTTGCCAGCTATCACACCTACATGTGGGAGGCCAGCCCGAATCCCGCCCATGGTCTTTGGGACCAGCGCATCGTGGAAGCGGTGGACAAGCAATTGCAAGCCAAAGGCCTGACGAAAGTCGCTTCCAACCCTGACCTGTGGGTGGTCTACAGCAACAGCATCAAGGATGAGAAGAGCGTCGCGGGTGCGGGCTATGGCATTGGGCCTCAATGGGGGTGGGGTAACTCGGGAACAAATGCTGCCGTCCATAACACTTTTGTTTTCAAGGTCGGCACGCTGGTCGTGGAAATGGCGGACACCAAGGATAGGGACCTGGTCTGGCGCGGTTCGGTGAGCGACACCATCAACGACAATTCCAACAAGAACATTAAGAACCTGGACAAAGCTGTCGCCAAGCTGTTTAAGGGATATCCGCCGAAAGAGAAGAAGTAGTGCATGGTCGCGCTTACCCAGGTCTCGAACAGCGCGAGACCCGGGGCGCCCGTTTTATCTCATGAAGAACGCGACCGTGCCGCCGAGAGCATCTTGCAGCCCGTGGGCCAGGATTCCCGGACGCAGGCTCTTGCGCCAGTAGGCAAGCAGTCCCAGCAGCCATCCGTGAACCATGATGGCAAGCATGGCTATGCCGTAATATCCGTGGCCTAGCCCAAAGGCCACTCCTTGCAGGACGATGCCGACGCCTCGGCTGCCGGTCCACGCACTAAATTGCCGCGTAAGATATCCGCGGAAGATAAGCTCCTCGCAAAAGCCGCCGGTTGCGGAGAGTCCCAGCCATACCACAAGCTCGAAGGCGGTGTGGGGAATAATCGCGGCCAAGGTGCTGTTAGTGTGGACGCGCAGAAGATGAATCAGGCCGCTCGTCACCGGCACGGCGACGACGATCAGTCCGACGCCAGGCCCTAGATCGCGGAAAAAGCTTTTCAGCGACTGCCAACGTCCTGATACCAGGCTGCCCATCGAGAGACCGCGGCGTTTGAGGGCGAGCCAGATCATGAGAACCACCAGCCACTCAACCACGATCACGGTGAAATAACCCGACAGCCGCGAGCTCATGCCCGGCAGATTGGCATTAGGAAGCCCGTGCTGGTAGGCGCTGGCGACAGACATAATCGCGATCGGCAGTAGCACCAGAACGGTATGCCACCAGGGCGCGATTGACTCTTGCGCAGTATCGGCGGGCGCGGCTTGGGAAAGTTGCTGGGAAGGTTCAGTCGCGATCAGTGACGCGTGCATGTTTTCTCTCCGCGTCTGATACGGCTGACTACGGAGAAAGGTTTCAGCGGCGCAGGCGGGATCGCCTTTATCCCATGCGGATGTTGTTTTCGCCGATGATGGTCAGCACCGATATGAGATGAGTGACGCCAAGCAGGTACCGGACCGGTTTGCCGATGTTGGCGAGTTCCAAAGCGCAGCCTGCCGATTTGGCAGAAGCGTACAAACGAACCACCGTCCCCAGGCCGGAGCTGTCCATGTGGGTGGTGTCCTGCAAGTCCAGCACAATCCGTTTGCAGTCGGGAATCAGCTGCTTGACCTGGACGTAGAGAAGATCGTTCGGCCCGGACACCAACCGGCCGCTGCATCGCACCACAGCGGCGTCGCCGTTGCGATCGACGGCCAGTGTCAGGGGCCTCGCGGCTGCTTTGTCAGGCATCAGAACCTACCTTGTCCCCGATTGACGATCTGACTGGCTACTTCCTATTCGCGCCGTCCGGATCGATCCCGTGCTCGATCTTCGCAATTCGCTCTTGGTGGCGAAGAATTAGCACCACGATCGCTATCACTCCACCCACTATAATCGCCGTAATTGGTACTAGAAACGGGCCCAAGCTCGTGATCGATTCCATTCTCTCTCTCCAGACCGCATCCTCCAGAAAAGTTGCTTCTCTGCAGGCGTCTGCCACCATGCAATGCTTGCGGTTGGCGATTTGTCAAGTGATGCCCGAAGGCGGTACTGCCTCAGTCAAACTGAGGCACTACCCCGAAGGCGAACCCCACCCATAGCTACACCCGGCTGCGTCCAAATCTCAAGACCTGCATCTGATTACGGGACAAGGAGCCAGACATGCGCGCATTCGCTGTGCGGAGCTTCGGCGAAGCTCCGGCAATTTACGATCTACCAGTCCCCGCCGCCGATGGCGCGTTGCTCATACGCGTCAAGTGTGCCGGGGTCAATCCCATCGACTACAAACTCCTCGAGCGGCTGACCGCCAAAGCAACCTATCCCTTTGTCGTCGGTGTCGACTTCGCCGGCGTCGTGGAACGCATTCCTGCCGGCGAGCGCGATTTTAAGCCCGGCGACCGTGTCTTCGGCATGGCGCCGCACGGCGCGTACACCGAATACATCGCAATCGCGCCCGCAGTGCAGCCGGAACCGCTGGCGCGCATTCCCGACGGTGTCAGCGACGAACAGGCAGCCGCTCTGCCAGTTTCGGGCCTAACTGCGCTGGGGTCGCTGGAACTGCTGAAAGTGGCCGCAGGCCAGCGCCTGGTAGTGATGGGCGCCACCGGCGGGGTCGGCGGCTACGCGGTGCAGATGGCCCGTGCCCGCGGCGCGCATGTCCTGGCGACGGTCCGCGGCGATGTCGACGAAGCTCGCCGGCTGGGCGCCGAAGAGGTCTACGACACCAAAGCGGTCGATGTAATCGACGCGCTGCATGCCGCCCACGCGGACGGCGTCGACGCGATACTTGATCTGGTCAACGGTAAAGACGCCATCCGCCGCGACGCTGAGATTCTGAAGCCCGGAGGCAGTGTGGTCTCGACCATTGGCGCGGCGGACGAAAAGTGGTTCGCGGGACGTCAGATCACGGCGTACAACATTAACGCAAACTTGAATCCCGCAGAAACGTCGCAAGGGCTGGAACAGGTTGCGCGCATGTTGGCCGAGGGCAAGATCACCGCGCGCATCAGCGCTACGGTTGACCTCGACGGCGCAGGAGAGATCCTCGATAAGCTTCGCAGCGGCGGCCTTCGCGGCAAAGCCGTGATACGAGTTCAGGAGTGAAGTTTGGGTCGAGTTGTCGTTTGTAGCATTAAAGTGCTATAGTCCGAACCGTATCTACACACAGAGGTGTGCAACATTTTGCGCAATTTGCCCTAGGACGGGCGACAACTCTGCGGACAACCCCTATTAGATACGTCTGGCGAGAGGACGGCTCTGTACGAGACTCTATGCGAGATTATGGGGCATTCTACGAAGCGGTCAGATGCCCTAAATCAGGGCAGTCGCCTCCCACCGGTGCCTATATGGCATTAACATGCTAATGCGACGCGAAAATTTCCCGTTTTGGAACCCGGCCACGTGCTTGGCACTGCGAGATTGTTTCCCCCTTTTGGAACCCCCACGGAAACCCCGATCAAGTCAAGGCGAAGCCCCTCCGCGGCTATAAAGCCGCATGGTATTTGCGGCCTCAACGGACGGCCTGAAGTGTCTGCGTGAGAACCGTGTCGTCCCCGAGGGACTCAGGTATTTTTTCCACCTAACCCAGCACTCCGCTCCGCTACGTGCTGGGCTATCATGACGCCACGCCTACGGCGTTCGTTTCTCGAGCTTCTTACTCCACTACCCAAAAGAAAAGTTAGTTCTCACGCAGACCCTGAAGGCCGTCCCCTTCAAAACCCGATATTAATCAGAAATCCCCTACGGTAATCAGAGCCTCCCTACGGCGTTACCGGCGTGGGCGCATTCTTCGGCGTCGACAGATAGCCGCTGATGCTGTTCTTGCCCGCCGTAAAGATAACCACCTCGTACAGCATGTGGTCGCGGCCGGTGTAGAACTGCAGCGGCTCGGCCACGGTACGATCTTTCTTTTCGATGGTCCGGTCGTCGGCCATCACGTCGAGAGTAAAGCGGCCTTTCTTCGGATCGACTTTCTTCAACTGCAAGCTCACGGTGGAGACCGGAGTGCGCGCGTTCTTCTGCAGGGTGAAGTCGTAGTAATTGCGCTCGCCCTTGCGCCTCAGCTCGGCCAACTCCGATGAATTGTGGGCGACGAGGCCACTCTGAATATTGAGGTCGCCGATAGTTCTTTCCAGCTTGGCGTTGGTCGCGGCCAGATCGGTTTGCGTTTTCTGGATGTCGGTCTTGGCCGAGCCCACATCGGTCCTCACCCCGCTGACCTCGCCGTTGACGGCAGCGATTTGCTGGCTCTGCCGGCTCTGTTGGGCGGCGAGCTTGGCAGCAGCCGCGGCCGTCGCCTGCTGCTCCTTTTGCAGTTCGGCGGCGCGCTCCGCCAGCTCCTGCTTGGTCATGCCCACTTCGTTGGTCAGGGTCTCCTTTAATTCCGAAGACGTAGCATGAATGCGTTGGACCAGCTCGTCCTGCGCCGTGGCCAGTGCGGCCTGCTTCTGCTCCAGCGCCGTGATCTGCGTCTTCAGACCATTCATCAGGTACAGTGAGGCGATCACGTAGATTGCGGCCGCTGCCAGCAATACATATTTCAGGATGCCGCTCTTTTCGAATGCGGCCCACCGCGATTCGGGAGGAGCGCTCGGTTGTTCTTCAAGCATGATGAATCCTTTCCTGCTACCTTCGATTCTCCGGGAGGGAAAAACCTCTGTCAATGCAACATATGTGGCGGGAGAGCCAAGAGTCACATTTCAGCAATTACCGAACCTCACAGCCTCGACCTGATCGCCTGAGTCACAATAGACGGCGAAACCTGTAGCAGTTTTGCTCTTGCTACTGTAGAAACACAACTTCGATCGCAGGGTTACGGTCGCGCTCCAAATGCGCCATGTCCGAAAAAGCAACTCAATCGCGCAAGCGTGCTCTGGAATCTCTCGGAGCGCTGATCTTCGCGCTGGCGTTAAGCGGTCCTCTGCTGGCGCAAGGGACGACCGCGACGCCGGCTGACAAGCCCAATCCGTGGCAGTACTCCATCACGGTGGACGGCTATATCGTGCCGAACGGCACCAGCTATGCCAGCCCCATTTTCACGGCCGACAGCAACTGGCATTTCGAAGGGCGTTACAACTACGAGAACCTGGACACCGGCTCGCTCTGGTTTGGCTACAACTTCAATTTCGGCAAGAAGAAGCTGAAGCTGACCCTGACTCCGATGCTCGGCGGCGTGATGGGACAGACGACGGGAATCGCTCCCGGCCTGGAAACCACGCTTACTTACAAGAGGATCGAGTTCTATGCCGCGAGCGAGTATGTCTTCGACACCACCAGGGCTTCCGGCAACTTCTTTTACAGCTGGCCGGAACTGACTTACTCGATCAAGTGGTTCCGCATCGGCGCGGTGGCGCAACATACCAAGGCCTACCACACCAGTGTCAACACGCAGCGCGGCTTTCTGGTGGGAGTGTCGATCAAGAAGCTGGAATTTACGACGTATGTTTTCGATCCGGAGCTGGCGAACCCGACTACGGTGCTGGAGGTGGGATATGACTTCTAGCTGCCTAAGATGCCACGAATGGGCGCGAGCGCAAACGTCAGCACCAGCATCAGCACCGCCAGCAGCGCCAGTGCCCGGCGATTTCTATCGAGCGGCGGCCACTTGGGAACATTCGGATGCCGTAGGCCGGTGAATCCCAGGATCACTGCCCAAACCAGCCAGCCCGGCCAATAATGAATGCCCAATGGTATGAGGACAAGAATGCTGGCCCACGTCACCCATCTGTGAGCTCGCGGCGCGATGGCGTACGTGATGTGGCCGCCATCGAGTTGTCCGCCGGGCAACAAGTTCAGCGCGGTCGCCAGCATCCCCACCCAGGCTGCAACTCCCACTGGATGAAGATACAGATTGCCCAGCGCAACGTGATGCGCCGTGAGCGGCGCCACCGCACGATATACGACATTAAAAATGAGGGGATAGCCCAGGAGCAGCGAAGAGTCGTACGCGCTCGGAGGCATAGGTTTCGAAAGTGCGAGACCCCAGAACAGCACCGGAACCGCAACCAGAAACCCCGCGATCGGCCCGGCGATGCCGATATCGAACAGCGCCTGCCGCGAGCGAATTGGCGACTTGATGCGAATGACCGCGCCAAACGTCCCGATCAACGTCGGAGCGGGAATGAAGAACGGCAGCGTCGCATCCACGCCATTTCTCCTGGCAACGATGAAATGCCCGAACTCGTGTGCCAGCAAAATACCCATCAGGGTCAAGGAAAATGGCAGGCCCAGCAAGATGTCGGCGGGATGGCGGACGAGCCACTTCAGGTGAAACAGCGGCAGGACGACGGAATCGTCGGTAAACGCCGGCTGATTGTGCAGAAAGTTACTTTGCAGGCGCGCTCCAACCACCAGCGTCGTGAACAGCGTGATCAGCAGCAGTGAAATATGCAGCCAGTATCGCCGGCGGCTCACAGGCGCAGGCGCAAAGACCTGCGGATAGGATGAGACTTCGAAAGTGTAGGAGACGGGCGGCGTGGAGTTAGACATCGTGGAAAACAGTTGTCAGTTGTCGGTTATCAGTTGTCAGTTTGGGCCACTCCCTAAATGTGTGTACTGAGGAGTGTGGGTTCGCCGTCGGCTGCCGCGCGCGGCCGTTAGTTGCCAGCGACGTTTCATCCGGTAAACGGCAACCGAGAGCTGACAACCGACAACTGACAACGGCTTTACTCGATCGACTGCAGCTCCTTCCCGGGCTTGAAGCGGACGGCCTTGCCGGGGGGAATGTTAACTTCAGCGCCGGTACGCGGGTTACGGCCGATGCCGGTTTTGCGCGGCCGGACCGTGAAGACGCCGAAGCCGCGCAGTTCAATGCGATCGCCGCGCGCCAGCGACTTCTTCATGCTTTCGAAGACGGTCTCGACCGCCATCTCGGCCTTGGTTTTGGTAACGCCGGTCTTGGTGACAACTTCGTTGATCAGGTCTAGTTTGATCACAAGTTAGCTCCGCAAGGGTTGACGCTCGCCGGGCGCAATGGCCTACACCGCAGACGCAACTGTGATTCTATCCGACTTCACAGCTTCGCGTAAGTTACTTTTATACTTCGACTTTCGAGCGGATGGGCGAATCCTATTGAAGCCCGGGGGGATTGTCAATCCTTCAGTTATGGGTTACGCGTACCGGGTCTATTCTCCACGCAGGCAGTACTCGCCCAGTGGCTCTTCTTTTGACCGGTCTGCGCCAACCCGGTAAATATCGACGTTCGGGCAATCTTTGTAAGAGCCCTCACCGTCGATAAGCCTGTCGATTTCGTATTGCCCTCGAGGCAGTTCCTTGCAATCGTCATGCGCCAGTACGCATTGAAGCACCACCGAGTGCCCATCGAGGTCGCCATAAAGAAGAGCCCGGTCGCCAGGAGAGCTCTTGCCGCCTCGCGAACGGCCCTTGATGGTGATCGTCTCGTGCTGGGCGCACAGCAGCGCCGGGATGGCCAGAAATCCGAGCAGTAGAATCATGTTCCTGCGAAACACCAGCACCTCAGCGGCCTGTTCGGCACATATTTTTTAACATAACCGCTTTGTCAATTTGCCCGGCATTCCGTAAGATGTCGTTTCGCAGACGCAGCAGGTTGGTATCAGGAAGCGACTTCCGGCTGCGGAACATTCATTATCGCTGGTTTTGAAGGGGCGCAGCTTTAGCTGCGCCGTTACGGCTCATTATGTGATGTGTCATCCCGAGCGCAGTGAGTCCGCTCGCGCGCGCGGACGAACGAAGTCGAGGGACCTGCTTTTCGCACGCGGTGTGCCGAGACCCGACAGACAACAGGTCCCTCGACTCCTCGCCGGAGCGGCTCGTGGCTCGGGATGACACGTTACCGAGGGCAATCGGTAATCCAAGGAGAACCATGGCAATCAAGAGCGACCGCTGGATCCGCAAAATGGCCAACGAGCACGATATGATCAATCCCTTCTCGGAAAAGCAGGTCCGCGAAGGCGTCATCTCCTACGGTCTGTCTTCCTACGGGTACGATCTGCGGGTCGCCGACGAATTCAAGATCTTCACCAACGTCAACAGCACCATCGTCGATCCCAAAAAGTTCGACGAGCGCTCCTTCGTCAGCCTGCAAACCGATGTCTGCATCGTGCCGCCCAACTCGTTTGCCCTGGCGCGTTCGGTGGAATACTTCAAAATTCCGCGCGATGTGCTGACCATCTGCGTCGGCAAGTCGACCTACGCGCGCTGCGGCATCATCGTCAACGTCACGCCGTTTGAGCCGGAGTGGGAAGGCTTCGTCACGCTCGAAATCTCTAACACGACGCCGCTGCCCGCGCGCATCTACGCCAACGAAGGCCTCTGCCAGATCCTGTTCTTCCAGTCCGATGAGATGTGCGAGACCAGCTACAAGGACAAGCACGGCAAGTATCAGGGGCAGAAGGGGATTGTGCTGCCGAAGCTGTGAGAAGGCAGTTGTCAGTTATCAGTTGCCGGTTGTCAGCCGTCGGTCGTTAGCTATTTCAACCAGCCTTGCTTTCCACAGTGAGATATGAGGCGCGAAAAATCAGTGCCGCAGGTGTCTGTGTCATAGCCTCAATTCGCCTTAACCGGTGGAACAGACCATCGCACTCGGGATGGAATCAGCCGCGCAGCGGCGACATTTGTGTTAGCCGCGGGCGTAAGCCCGCGGTGAAGTGGGAAAAATAATTGAGCCGCGCAGCAGCGGCACGGCTATGACACAGACACCGCAGGCACGGCATAACATAACCCAGCGCTTCAGCGCTGGGTGGGATTTCATTTGACCATTGAGCCCCTCGGGGGCGGCAGATCAATGCGGCCGTAGGGGTCCTTCGACTCCGTTCGGCTGCGCCTCACTCCGCTCAGGATGACACCCAAGCATCTCGTTCTGGCGAACAGCGAAAAGTGAAGAGCGAAATTGCGCCTTTACTGACGGCTGAAAGCTGACAGCCGACGACTCTTCTACTTCGGCGGTGCCGCTTCGCTTTCCTTGTACAGATACTTGATGCTGGGCTTGTAGATCAGCAGGTTCGACGCGCCGGTGCGGTTCACCTTCAGGCAGTATTTGTCGTACCACTCGATCATGCCGTGAATCTCCTCGCCGTCCTGCAGCACCAGCACCATCGGTGTTTTGGACTGCATCTGCTTCTGATAATAAAAGTTCTCGGCGTGGGTCTGTTCCGGCGGCGGCGTCTTCTTGCCGTTGGAGTTGGAACGGTCGGAGCGATCAGGGCGATCGGCCCGTTCGCGGCGTTCGACATCCGGGCGCGGATGGTCGTTGCGGTTCAGGGCAGGGCGGATCAGCTTGCGGTTGGCAAACCCTTCCGGGTCAATAGCTCGCCCTACGGCGGTGGCATCCATGGACTCTTTCATGGTGATTAGCTCCTGTGGTCTGCACACCAGCCTTTCGGCGTTCGTGAACTCGGGACGCCATAACTGGCACGGTAAGCGTGGCGAGCCTTGGCGTTGGTTGACCCCGAGGTTTTCCTAGGTGTGAACTTGTCGATACCCTAACACAGGCGTTCCGCCATGACAATCATTTGAATGCTACTTTGGTGTCATCTCCAGCGACGTGGCGAAGGTGTCCAAGGCCAGCGTACGCAGCAGGTTCCGGCGCATGCCGCTCTCCAGCTCGCCCAGTCGGTGCACGGCAGTCACGATCCAGGAAAAATCCACGCTCTCGGCCATGCGCGTCAGCTCCGGCTGGATGTCCTGATTGCGCACCAGCTCCGGCGTACCTGACCGCAGAAACAGCATGTCTTCCAGCAGCGAATACAGCGTGCGGATCAGGTGCTCCGTCTTGGCCTTGCCTTCGGCGCCTGAGCGGTAAGTGTCCGTGATGCGAAACAGATCGCTGTGCTCGCGCGCGCCCATCGCCGGCCCCAGCAGCGCCAGCGCGTCCTGCCGCGCCGCCAGATACGCGGCCAGATCGAAACTCCGCGCCCGTCCCAATCCGCCGCCGCAAACTCGCGCCACCACCGCCCGCTCGCGCGGCTTCCACTCCGGACGCGTCTTAGCCAAGTATTGCTCGACTTCGTTGGCCGGAACTGGCGACAACCGCAAATGCATGCAGCGCGAGCGAATTGTCGGTAGCAGCACCGAAGGATTGTCGGTCAGCAGGAAAATGGTCGCAAACTCCGGCGGCTCTTCCAGAATCTTCAGCAGCGAGTTGGCTGCCTCCTTCATGAAGTCGGCATCGCTGAAGATGTAGACGCGTTCGCCGCCTTCGGCCGGCTTGTAATAGATCTCGTGGATGACGTGGCGCACCTGGTCAACCTTCACCAGCATCTGCGGCGGATCGGGCGGAATGATCAGCACGTCCGGATGGGTCTGGACGAAGATGCGGGTCTCGCGCTTATCGGCGTCGCGCAGGCTCTCGCGCGCCTCCACCGCTTCGGTAAAACGATCTTCCAGCGCATCGGCTTCCGCGATGCGAACGCAATTCGAGCAATGGCCGCAGAAGTCCGGCAGGCCGTCGGTCACCGGGCGCTCCAGACAGTTCATCGCCTTGGCCACCATCTGCGCGAGCGTGAACTTGCCCGCTCCTTGCGGCCCCGAAAGAATCAGCGCATGAGGAAAGTGCTGGTGCGCCAGCATCTCGCGCAGCGTGCGCACTGTCTCGGCATTGCCATGAAAATCAGAAAAAGGCATTGGTCTTAAGCCTGCTGCGGCGAATCGCCTTATCGTTTGGAGCAGCGAGCGCTTCTAGCTTTGAAAGGGCACGGCTTCAGCCGTGCCGCCCGCTCGCCCCAACGTTAGTGGCTTTAGCCACTGAGGGACCTCGTCTTTGTCGCTGCCGGGGAACGCTGAGCAATTCGGTTTTCATCTGCAGCCTGTGGGCTAAAGCCCACTCTCTTTTTGAGAGGATCTTTCGGCACGGCTGAAGCCGTGCCCTTTCAAATCTGCCACTATCTTAAGGCCCAGCCTCTCCCATCAGTCTTTCCCTCACCATCCGCACAATCTCCTGATGCACCACCTCGATCGGCGGCCGCGCGTCCACCAGAGCTACCCGCCGCGGCTCGCGCCGCGCGATCTCCAGAAATGCGTCATGCACACGCGTAAAGAACGCGCCACTTTCTTTCTCGAAGCGGTTCTCATCCTGCTCGGCAGCTTTGTTGCGGCGCCGCGCCCGTTTTACGCTGGAGCTCACATCTGAGTCCATCAGGATGGTCAGGTCGGGCCACAAGCCGCGGCACAAAATTCCATGCAGCCGCAGCACCGGCTCCGTACCAAGCTGCCGTCCCCCGCCCTGATAGGCTTCCGTGGAATCGGTGAAGCGGTCGCACAGCACCCACTTCCCTGCTTCCAGCGCAGGCAGAATCACTTCAGCGATCAGCTGCGCCCGCGAGGCGAACATCAGCGCCATCTCGGCGTGGGGATCGAGCCCCGCGGTGCGCGAACTCAGCAGCACCGCGCGAATGCGCTCGCCAATCTCGGTGCCGCCGGGCTCGCGCGTGGTGACCACTTCATTTCCCTGCTGGCGCAGCGCATCGGCAAGCTTCTCCAGTTGCGTGCTCTTGCCGCACCCGTCGAGCCCTTCAAAGCTGATGAATTTCCCGCGCTGCAGTTGTCTTGCCACGGGCCAATGATATCAGCGGCTAAAGCTCTTCCAGCAGGCGGACACCGAAGCCGGCTCTCCGACAGTGATCGCAAAGTTTTCCGTCCACCATCAGGACAATGGGTCTCTCACTTTGGTGACGTCTAGCCAATTCGATGAGACTGGCGTCCACCGGGCCGAAGCGCGTCACCATATCGATATTCATGTCAATAAGCTGCACCACTTCCTCATGCAGGCTCATGTCTCTGAACTGTTCGTGGGCTCGATTCCACAACTTTGCGTGGCCAAGCTTCTCCGTCTTCCGAATCCGGCGGTGAAGCTCTGCCACAACGGAGGCGCTGGTCATCTTCCGTCTGAAGGAAGCGATGAATCCAGAGCAGCGATCATACGAAGCTTGTGTTGTCAGCCACCGCAGATGGGGGCGGAGCTTCTCGAAGCCAAACTGAAACACAGCGTGGTTCAGAACGAGTTCGCGTATGGGGCCAGTATCCAGAATCAGCAACTCGCGCCTGTCACCGCCCTTAACAGGAGACATGACAGCTATCAGGCGCCTGTTACTTGCTCGTTCTGAAAAGGAGCGGCGGGTATATCGAACCTCGTACAGAGGCGACGTCGGTGCTCCTTGAGATGACTTAAGAGATTCTTGGAGGTCTCCAAGAGCTCTTTCACCGCATGATGGATTGGCGCTGGTCGTAGAATTTCGACCACCTCAGTCAAGTATCGGAACCTTTCTCTGTTTTCCGACCAGAATTCGCGCAGAACATCGTGTGGCTCCAGGTATTCGACGTCGTTAATCAGATATTCCCCAATAAACTTCGCCAGAGTCTCAGTTGTCATTGTCGTAGAAAATAGTTGGGTGCTATGCGGCTCCGCCATGTAATCTCGGAAGGCATTTTCCACCTCCTCAGAAAACAACGTCGACTTCATGAATCCATCAAAGAATCTGTTGGCGCTTGATTCCAACTCTTCCAAGGAGTGGTCATGCCGACGGAATTCCTCTGCAAATCCCGAATTCTCGGGGTCAGCAAGAAAGTCTTCGAGATTCGGCTGCTGCGAAGGATCGAGGTATTGTTCGATAGGTCTTATGTACTCGCAACCTCTTGAGTACGAGCGCCAGCTCAGGTTCCCGCGTTCCAGCAGAAATCTCTCTCGACCCAATCCCTCTATGACAGGATTCAGCACGGAATGGACCCAAGCTTCCACGCGCCTGGAATGAAGAGGCGGGACTGTCGCATTTGCTGCCATGGCGATAGATTATCTTATCCGCGCTCTGGTGTCCGCCATTTTCTACGCAGACTTCTGCAACGCCGCGTCAATCCTGTATCGTCCCGCGGTCTACCTCGACGTGATCGAGTACCTCACCACCACGCCATCCACGTATGTCATCTCGACGCGATAGTCGTTGGGCAAATACTCGAAGATCTGCGTCTTCAATCCCTCTTCTGACGTGGACTCCGACAGCATCCGACCCAGCCCCAGCAGCTCGCTGATCTCGCCGATCTGCATGCCGCGCTTCAGTTGGGTGATGGGCGAATTCGGCGGATTGGCCGGCGCGTTGGGGGCGGCAATGTTCTGCGCCACCGGCTCCAGAATCGCCTTCTGGCCTGCCAAGTCGCCAAAGTTGACATAGCCGTCGAGCAGCTTCATCACCGCCTCCGGCGTGAGCTGCTCCTGCGGAATGCTGCCTGCCCAGCGCAAGTTGAAACGCGAGCCACCGCGGATGCGCTTGTCGGCCACTTCCTGCGCTTTCAGCTGGCTGGCAATCTGGGCGGCGCGATTGTCGGCGCGCTGCTCCCGTTCGCGCCGCTGCCGCACCCGGTCCAGCTCGCGCTGCAAGTCGCGTTTCTTCTGCGGATCGCTGGTGTTGCGGATGTCGTTCTCCAACTGCCGCTCGTAGCTGCTTTTCTCGATCTGATAAGGCGTGACCGTAGTGCGAGTGTCGTCCCAGAACGTGCCAAAGCCGCCGCCGTCAAGCTGAAACTCGATGAGATTTTTCTTTACGACGAGGGTGGTGACGGTGGCGCGGTCGCCGCTGCGGATGGCCGGGCCAAACTGCTTCAGCCGGCTGGAATAGTTCTTCCAGTCCATGGGATCGTCTTGCTCCACGCGCAGGTCCACGCCCTGCTGGGTGCCGGGCATGTCGATCTCGATCCGCACCTGCCGGCCGACGAAGTAACTCTGCAAAGAGGACTGGCCAGCTTGCGCCAGGCAAGGCAAAATGGCGATGGCTGCCGCAAAGAAGATAACGCTGCAAGCACGTCGAAGCATTTCGATGCGCTCCTTGGATTGTGTCTTGTGAACTGTGATCGGGCGCAGCGAGTCTAGCACAGGCGTGTGGCCATCAGAACCGCAGCTTCGGCACAATCGCGCCCGTAGTCCGGCTGTAGTCGGCATATTCCGCGCCGAAGGTGCTGGTCATCGCGCGCTCCTCGATTTTGCTCTTCATCTTGAAGCCGGCATATACCAGGACGACAGCAATCACCCCGCGCACCTGCCGGCGCTCCAGCGCCGTTCCCACCAGCGCCAGAATTAATCCTGTGTAGATGGGATGTCGCACCCAGCGATACGGCCCGGTGCGCACCAGCTGATGTCCGACTTTGACCGTTACCGTGCCGCTCCAATTGCCGCCGAGGTAAGCGCGAGCCCAAATGGCAAAGCCTATTCCAGCGGCCGTGAGGACCACCCCAAGTATCTCGGCAGCCCGGTTCGCAGGAAACAGATGGAGACGCATCCAGGGCTGAAGCGCCTTCACGGAGAAGACGAGATAGAAGCCGACAACGACAAACACCGTGTAGGAAAGCCGCGACGACACGCTCTCGCGCTGTTGTACCGGCTTGTTCTTGATCGCCCACACCATCCAGGTCACCAAGAACACGATCCACAGCCAGCCGCAAACCGACATTCCGCTCATCGCCAGCTCCCCAGCACGTTACGTTAGCTTAGTCGAAATGGTTCCCGGACGCACGGCGGCGTCCTGCGTGCTTATGGGGCGCTTCGAACCAACACTCAGTTAGAGACCACACCGTAGATACCGAGAGAGATTAGGGCTACGGCCGCCGCGGTCTCAAAGCCAACCCACGCTGCGTACTCCCACTTATTTTGAACGGCCGCCCATCTTTTCCAAGCTCGATAGAAGTGAAGAGGAATCACAATCGTGGTTGCGGCTGCCCATGTAACGCCAGCTATGGGCAGGAACAGGCGAGAAGGCGTAAAGTTGGCTACGAATAGCGCGCCGATAGAGAATATCCAAAGGATGCCCTCAATGTGCCGCTTCACGCCGCCGCTCCAAGGGATTTCACGTCCAATAACCCCACTAGCTCAGACGAGCTCCAACCAGGAGGGTTAGGCTTCAAAACGGCCCACCTTTGCGCGCCGTGCCTCCCATCCCACTGGACGCCCGCCAACCCGGAATAGTATCTTTGCGATGCTGATGCCTTGGCGCATCCTGCAGCAATCCATCCCAAAGGGAGCCTTTTTCCATGATGAAACGCGTAGTCTCGGTTGTAATCCTCAGCCTGCTGCTTTCCACGCTGGCCCTGGCGCAAAAGACCGACATCGATTGGGACCGCAGCGCTAACTTCTCCAACTTCCACACCTACATGTGGGAGACCAGTCCGCGTCCCGCTCACGGGCTCTGGCACCAGCGCATTATCGACGCCATTAACCAGCAGTTGCAGGCCAAGGGACTCACCAAAGTCGATTCCAATCCCGACATGTGGGTGGTCTACAGCAACAGCATTCACGATCAGAAGCAGGTGGTCGGCAACAACTATGGATTCGGTCCCGGATGGGGCTGGGGTTACTGGGGACCAAGTCAGACTACCTACAACACCTACGTCACCAAGCTGGGGACCCTGGTGGTGGAACTGGCCGACGCCAAGGACAAGCAGATCCTGTGGCGCGGCTCTGCCACCGACACAATTACCGACAACAGCAACAAGAACATCAACAATCTGGACAAGGCGGTAGCCAAGTTGTTCAAGAACTATCCGCCAAAACAGAAGTAGGGCCGCGCAAAAGATGCGAAGGGTGCAGCTTTAGCTGCGCCGTTGGAAGTCTCTTAAATTTGTCGTCCCGAGGAGACCTTCAGAGACTGTGTCGCGACCGGTGTCGCCGCTCCGCGGCTCTGATTTCTCCCCACTCGGACCCCGGGGCTTGCGCCCCGGGCTAAATTCATCCCGCCGCTGCGCGGCTGGCTCGGTCGCAGGTCCGACTGTTTGTTCCACCACGAATTCGGCATCAGGTCGCGACACAGTCTCTAAAGCCTACGATTTGGCGGCAGCTTTCGGCACGGCTGAAGCCGTGCCCTTTCAACAACGATTTATGAGTAGCTTCTACTGGCTGGCGTACTGGCCGAGGCTGCTGTTGTTCCACTTCTCATGCCAGTGCTGGACCACGGGTGGTTCGTGCTGCGACATGAACTTCATAATGTCAGGCCAGAACTCGTTCAAGATGCGGGCTTGCGCGACCCCGCCTAAACCGGTGAGAGCATTCTCAATGGTTCCTGGCACCGTTTCCCTGCGGTACGGAATGTAGGCGTTCGATACGGCGGCTTGCACGAATTCGCTGAGGATCAGAGAAGTATTGATGACGCTGCGGCCGCTGTCGCTGCGCCCAATGAGCACGCGGCTGGCGGCGTAGGCCAGACGCTGGGAGATGTCAGTCTGCTGCGAGCGGAAGTATCGCGGATCCTGGTGCAGCAACGCGGGCAAGGCGAATGTCCCGAAGAAAGATGCGCTTTCCGCTCCAGCCGTTGAGGCTCCCAGGCGCTTTCCATAGCCGGCCATTCCTCCGCCGAAGCTGGGATAAGCCCCGGTGATTTGCGCCGTGATGGAGTCCGAGATCGCTCCGCTGAGCGTGTCGAACGAGTGGGCGCGGCGCACGAACAAGTCAAACTTTTGCCGGCTGCTGAGCGGTACGTAAGCCGGTGCGTCCGGAAACGGCTGGCCGGGAACAAAGTTGTGCGCCATCTTCAGCAGATTGTCGTGGGCAAACGCGCCCTTGAAGGCCGCCGCCGTGAATTGCAGGTGATCGAAGGCGTAATCGCTCGGGTGCGCGGCCGGCGGCAGCGGCTGGGTGCAGACGTTCGCCGGACTCCACGGCAGCACGCCCTGATACAGGTCGGGGTTCGCCGGAAGTCCCGGCGCCAGGGAGGAAAGCTCAAGATCGGCTAGGGCCGCAGGCCTGGTGGCTCGCGAAAACTCCGGAGCCGGCGCCATGGTCAGGATAGCGGGCAGCGACGGCGAAGCCGCTCCATTCGCAATGACCGCCTGCTGCGCGGCCAGCGGCGAACAACACAATCCCATTGCCAAGTAAAATACCGCGCCCCTGTTCATTCCCCACCCGCGGCCCGAAGTTCGGTGTGAGCATTATGTATGAAGTCCTCCGATTAGGAAAGCGTGTTCTGACTTTATTGAAGATAAATTTTTCGTAATGCGCGCAAGCGAAATGTAGATTATGGTTCTATGCGAGGCTGCAATTCCTGTTCTAATCCTGCAAAACCTGCTTGCTCCAGATATGATGTCGGCATGGCACAACGACTGAAGTTGGCAGTCGCAATCTCCCTGATTCCGCTGTTCGCCCTGTTCTGCGGCTGCAAGCCCAGGAAGCCCAAGTCTTCCACGGTGGTCGTACACCTGCTGCGAAACCTCAACTCAGTCTATGGGAGCAATCTCGACCGTAGAATTCTGGATTTTGAAGGCAGCAATCCGCGCGTGAAGTCAGGCCAGCACATTGACATTCAGAGCGAGACCAGCGACTACAAGGAAATGCTGCGCAGGCAAAACAGCGGCACCGATAACATCAGTCTGATCATTCTGGATTCGCAGGACGATGCCATCTCGAGTTCCGCGCTGGAGCTCGCTTTGCCGCAGGCCACCAATGTGTGTGCCGGACTTCAGGGATGCCCGGTAGTTATTCCCGCTATCATTCCCGCTCAGATAACCGGCAACGAACGCGAAGCGGCGCAGGCCTTCGTCGACTTTCTGCAAAAGGCGCCGTGAATTAGCGATCAGCAGTCAGCAATCAGCAATCAGCAGTTAGCAATCAGCAATTAGGGAAGCTCTGATTAAGTAATGCCTTGAAAGGGACCGCCTTCAGGCGGTCCGTAAAACGCCACAAAATCTTCGCGGCTTTAGCCGCTGAGGGACTCCGCCCTGACCCGACGCCGTTGACAGCGTTCTAACGTCCCTTGGCCCGAGCGAGCTTCGAGGCTTTCCCTCTCGCCGCCGCAGTTGCCGGCGACCGGCCGCCCCGTTCTGCCTGTTTCTTGGCTGGAGCGGCACTGGCGGCCATCGGCAGGTCTTTCATCTCAGCGGCGCGCCACAGATACCAACTGGCCACGCTGCGATATGGACGCCAGCGTTCGCCATAGGCCATCAGCTCTTTCGGCTTGGGCAGCTCGGCCAGCTTGCGCATCTTCGCGAAACCTTTGCGCACGCCATAGTCATCCACCGGCAGCACGTCGGGACGGCCCAGCCGGAAGATCAGCAGCATCTCGACCGTCCAGCGGCCAATGCCGCGCACAGTGTCGAGCCGCTCGATCAACTCCTCATCGCTCATGCGATGCGCCTGCTTCGCGGTGGGCACGGTGCCATCGAGCGCCTTGGCCGCCAGATCGCGAATCGCCAGCATCTTCGCTTGCGACAATCCCGCCGATCGCAGATGCTCTTCCGACGCTGCCAGGATCTGCTCCGGCGTGGGAAAGCCGCCGACCAGGCCACGGCGGGTGCGAATGCGCTTCGTGTTCTCGGGAAACAGCGCCTTCAC
The DNA here is from genome assembly GCA_963789245.1 of uncultured Acidobacteriaceae bacterium. Taxonomy (GTDB): domain Bacteria; phylum Acidobacteriota; class Terriglobia; order Terriglobales; family Acidobacteriaceae; genus Bog-257. The sequence goes on from CAWBKE010000009.1 coordinate 35,414, forward strand.
GCGCGCCGTGATGGTGGCAGCAACTTTGCCATTGAGCTGCTGGTAGATGATCGACTCCAGCAGCGCTTCGAAGATGCTCTGCGTGGTCTCCTGCTGAAGGCTGCACGGCCCCCAGCGCGCAATGATGCGCGCCAGTCGCCGGTCCGCTCGCGACAAATGTTCGCACGCCGAGGTGTGGTCGAGTTTTCTTGGCATCAGTTGTCAGTTGTCAGTTGCCAGGATGAAGTGCACCAGCCAGCACTGCCAGCCAGCACTGCCAGCCAGCACCACCAGTTGGCTACTGACCACTGGCTACTGGCAACTGGCTACTGGGCTTCCTCCTCCAGCGCTGTAATCGTCTCGTCGTCAACGTCCCACTTCTTTAGTATCCGAAAGATGATACGGCTTGCGAAGCCGGCGCGCACCAGGGTGCGAAAAGCGCGAGCAGCCTGCTTCTGTCCAACGGGTTTCGCGATGCGCTTGCGCCGCAGAAATTCGCGCGCCAGGTGTTCCTCGTTGACATCGTTGTATGCCGCTGGAACGACCTTGTCGATGATGTCCGGGTGTACGCCTTTGATCTTCAGGTCCTGAATGACGCGCAGCCGCCCGAACTTTTCGTTCTCCTTGCGAAAGCGCGAGTAGCTCTCTGCGTAACTAGTGTCGTTCAGATAGCGCTGCTCCTTCAGTCGGGCGACGACGGCTTCGATGAGCGCGTCTCCGTCATCTTGTTTAGCAACCCGATTGCGCATCAGGCGCTTGATTTCTGCCACGGTGCGCATCTGCCGTCCCAGCGCTCCCACGGCGTATTCGTAGAGCGACTCTTCGTCATACGTCTTCGTCGTGCGCTTGAAAGGCATGGAGGGATTATAAGTGGAGGGGCCGCGGACGCCCCTGGGGCTCAGTGAGCGAGGGTAAAGCACCGCTTTAGCGGTGCAATTGCAGCCAAAAATGAATCCGGCTTTATAGCCACTGAGGTAGAGCCGAAGGGCTTACCTCAGCCGCTAAAGCGCATCGGCAAGCTAGCTGCCCGATTTATGTACGCCTGAAGGCGTACTCCACCCTCGCAAATGCCCCCGCGCAGTTATTCAAGAGACTCGACTCACGACCGGCATGGTTTGTAACAGGGCACGAGTTTACAACCTGCTAAAAAACTCGCCTTCGGAGTGCTTTGTAACAGGGCACGACTTCAGTCGTGCCGAACAGGGCCCAATAAACGGATTGGGCTTTGGCTCCTGCGGAACGCAGGAGCCAAAGCCCTTTTTAATCACACGTTGTCGGAATGGCTGAAAAGCCTGCTGAAGAAGTTGCAGGTTTGTTAGTTTGTGCCGCCGGCTAAAGCCGGCTCAGGAAGAAAAATAAGGGGCTTATCGGCACGACTAAAGTCGTGCCCTGTTACAAAGCATTCTAAAAGCGGCTTTTCAGCGGCCTGCGTCGTGCCCTGTTACAAAACCGCAAGCCCACCTAAATTGCTTTCCGTAGAGCCGGCTGAAGCCGACGGCACTCTTCCAAAATAGGGGTCCTTCGACTGCGTTCGGCTGCGCCTCACTTCGCTCAGGATGACACAGACAAATCGCGCAATGCAGATAACCGCCGCTCCACCGCTCACGCCAGATCGAACACCAAAAACTCCGCCGGGCCATCGCCGCCATTGCTGGCAATCCGCAACTTGTTTTCGCCGCTGATGGCCGCGCCGTCGCCTTTTTCCAGCTTCGTGCCGCTCACGTCAAGCTCGCCGCTAATCAACTGCACCCACGCATGGCGCTTCGGGTTTAGCTCCAGCTCCACCGACTTGCCGCTATCCAGCACCGACGCATAAACGCTCGCATCCTGGTTGATCGTGGTCGAGCCATCGCGCCCGTCGTGCGAGGCGATAAGCCGCAGCCGGTTCTGCTTCTCTTCCAGCGAGAAAGTACGGTCCTCATAGCTGGGCTTCAGTCCCTCAGCTTCGGGCAGAAGCCAGATTTGCAGCAAATGCACCGGCGCCTTCGACTGATTGACCTCGCTGTGCATCACGCCCGTCCCCGCCGACATGCGCTGCACATCGTTCTGCTTGATGGTGGCGCCGCGCCCCATGCTGTCGCGATGGCTCAACTCGCCGTCGATGATGTAGGTGAGGATCTCCATATCGCGATGGGGATGCTTGCCGAAGCCGCGCCCGGCGCTCACTCGGTCCTCGTTGATGACCCGCAGGTCGCGGAAGCCCATGTGCCTGGGATCGTAGTAATCGGAAAACGAAAAGCTGTAGCGGGTATCCAGCCAGCCGTGGTTGGCATGTCCGCGCTCGTCTGATGGCCTGATAGTGATCATTTTCTTGCTCCAGTTTTGAAAGGGCACACCTTCAGGTGTGCCGCCAGTGCCCGTTAATTTCTCCTCCCGACTCTAGCCGGGCCCACAAAGATTGGATGCCGAACCGTGACAAAAGTAGCAAGCGTGTTGTCACACACAATCCATGAAAAGGATCCGGATGGCCGCAGCGCGAGAAAATCAGACTCCGAAACCGGCTTACAGAGATTGTGTCGCAACCGGTGTCGCCGCTCCGCGGCTCGGGTCAATTCTCGACTTGACCGGGGGCTCACGCCCCCGTCTAACTTCATTCCGCCGCGTTGCGGCTAGTTTGAGTGCTTACGGAAACCCTGATCAAGTCAAAGCGAAGTCCCTCAGCGGCTAAAGCCGCGTTGACTTTGCTGCCCTTACGGACGGCCTTAAAGGCCGTCCCCTTCAGATAGCAGAGTTAATCAGAGCTTCCTTACACGTTAGCTTTGTCCCGCCAGAAAATCCCAGTCGTTGTTGCGACGCCGTCTCTTACAGCCCTGCGTCTTCTGCCGCCAATTGCCCCAGCACGCTCCAGTCGTGCTTCTCGCGGCCGCGGCCAATGGCAGCCAGCATGTGATCGCGCACCAGGCTGGCGACCGGCAAAGGCACATCGACGCTATCCGCCGCCGCCAGCGCCAGCCGGATGTCCTTCAGTCCCAGCCGCAATGCAAATCCGGCATTCTCAGGCTTGGCATCGGCGATGATCCCGCCGTAGGTTTTGTACACCGGAGCTGCAAACATCGAGTTGGTCAGGAACTCCACGTACTCATGCGGATCGATGCCATACTTGCGCACCAGCGCGATGGCCTCGCCCAGCGACTCGATCACCGACGCAATCAGGAAATTGCCGCTCAGCTTTACCACGTTGGCCATCTCCGGCTGGTCGCCGATTACGAACACCCGCTGCCCAAGCACTTCCAGAATCGGCTTGCAGCGCTCAACCACGGCTGTTTCCCCCGCGGTCGCCACAAACAGCTTCCCCGCCGCAGCGGCTTCGGGACGTCCAAAGACCGGAGCGGTAATGTAGTGCTGACCACGCTTGCCATGCTCCTCGGCCAGGCGCTTGGAGAGCACGATGCTGATGGTGCTCATCGAAATGTGAGTTGCGCCCCGCGGCAGGTTCTCCAACACGCCGCCGGAATATAACACCGCCGATTCGACCGCATGATCGTCGGCCAGCATGGTGATGACCACCTCCGCCGTCTTGGCGGCGTCACCAGCGGACTGTGCGACCTTCGCGCCCTCCGCCTTGAGCGGCTCGGCCTTCGCCGGCGTGCGATTCCACACCGTCAATTCGTGACCGGCACGGAGCAGGTTACGGGCCATCGCCGTTCCCATATTTCCCAAACCAATAAATGCGATTTTCATCCGCTTCCTCATTGAACAAAATGGTACTCGTCGTTGGATGACAGTCGGCTGAAGCAGATTCACAGTGGGTGCGCGCCGCGAATGGAGCACGTTTGGGTGGAGCACGCCTTTCAGGCGTGCATGGCAGCCGTTGAATGACATCAGGCTTTAGCCACTGAGGTAACGCATGCGGAATCCACCTCAGCGGCTGAAGCCGATCCCCCAGCGAATTGGTCTTTTATGCACGCCTTGAAGGCGTGCTCCACCCACGTGGAGTTGAAAATGTTCCAGCGAACCCGGATTGGCAGTCTGCCCAGCAGCCTCGCCACGATTTCCGACAATCTGCTGCGCGCTCAACCGCAAAACTCCATATCTTTTGGCAGGTACTGAGGGAATTTCCCTCAGTACCCTTTTGGCAAGCCTTTTTCCACTTTGCCAGTGCACCATGTATGATGCTTTCTGTTTTGCCGCTATGTCTGCCGAGCAACCATCCCGCAAAACCCGCGAAGAGCGCCGGGAGTTCGGGCGATCGCTCCGCAACCAGATCGCGCGCATCAACCAGGGTGATTGGGAGCCCAAGCAACGCAAGTTCGACGTTGTCTCTCTATTGATCGACTCCAATCGCCCGCGCATCGCGCGTTTGCTGCCCATCAAGTACCAGCATATGGCGGCTTCGCCGTTCGGCTTCTTTCGCGGCGCGGTGCCGGTGATGGCGGCCGATCTGGCGGCCATGCCATGCACCACCTTGAGGACGCAAATCTGCGGCGATGCTCACGTGCAGAACCTCGGCGCTTTCGAAGCTCCCGATGGCCGCCTCATCTTCGACATCAACGATTTCGACGAGACCATCCTTGGTCCGTGGGAGTGGGACGTCAAGCGCATGGCAGCCAGCCTGGTGCTGGCCGGGCGCGAGGCCGGCAACTCCGACAAGGAATGCAAACTGGCGGTGCTGGCTTTCGTGGAACGCTACCGGCAATACATGCGGCGGTTTTCCGAGATGGCGGTCATCGAGCTGGCGCGCTATCAGATATTTCGCGTCGCTGGACCCGTGAAGTCGGTCCTGCGCCAGGCAGAGCGAGCCACGCCCGCGCACAACCTTCAAAAGCTGACCGTCTTCGCCAACGGCAAACATCGCTTCTGCGAAGAGAGACCAACCCAATTCCACGTTCCGCACGCCGTGGCCAGCGCGGTAATCGCATCCCTGCACTCGTATGCCAGGAGCCTCTCGGCGGACCGCGCTTTTTTCTTCTCGCAATACTTCCCGGAGGATGTTGTTTTTCGTGTGGTCGGAACCGGCAGCGTCGGCACGCATGATTACGTGCTGCTGATGTTCGCCGGCGCCATCTCCGACCCGCTCTTCCTCCAGGTTAAAGAAGAGCCGCCGTCGTCCTACGCGCCTTACCTGCCGCCACGCCGCAATCCCGTGCACCAGGGCGAGCGCGTTACCGAAGGCCAGCGCGCCATGCAAATGCAGTCGGACATCTTCCTGGGGTGGACCTCGATTGACGGCCGCGACTACATGGTTCGCCAGTTGCGCGATCATAAGGCGTGCATCGAAACCGATGTCCTCCAGGGCGATGGACTGGTGCAGTACGCGCGCATGGCAGGCGAACTGCTCGCCAAGGGGCACGCGCGCTCCGGCGATCCCTGCGCTTTGTCCGGATACCTGGGCACCGCCGACAGGTTCGATACCGCAATGGCGCGCTTCGGCATCGCCTACGCGAACCAGACGGTGAAGGATTGGGAAGCGCTGCGACGTGCGATTCGCCAAGGCAAGGTAAGAGCAGCGAAGCCCGCACCCGCCGCGCCGAAAAAATCCGCAAAGAAAAAGTGAGGCCGGCTTGCTCGGGTAGTGCGGCGCTTCAGCGCCGCGTTCAGCCCTTTTATTTTTGTCATCACGAGAAAGCCTTTAGGCCGAGGGATCCGCTTTTCGTTTTTCCCACAGTCCCGTTGCGATACCCATGCCTGTTTTGAAACTCCGAAACGCTTTCTGTCTTCCCGCATCTAACGATTGGAGCGATAATAGCGGTATGCGGCGGTGGGTTCTGAGTGCGGCTTTATGCGCTCTGCTCACGCTCCCGGTCTGGGGACAGCGCGGCGGCGGCGGACACGGTGGCATGGGTGGCGGCGGTGCTCGCGGCTTCTCCGGAGGCGGCTACCGGGGTGGCGGCTACGCGGGCGGCTACGGCTATCGCGGTGCCGGCGGGTACTCAGGCTCCGGAGGTTATGCGGGAGCTTACCGCGGCGGATATTGGGGCGGCGGCTATCGCGGCTACGGTTACGGCTATCGCGGATACGGTTACGGCGGGCGCGGCTATCCGTATGCAGGCTACGGCTGGGGATATCCCTGGTGGGGGTTTGGCTATGCGGGTTGGCCCTGGTGGGGCGGCAGCTACTACGACAATTCTTATTACAGCTACTATCCCTCTGACGCCTACTCGGTGCAGCCTTACACTTACCCGCCTAGCGGCGACTACTCGCAGGACAACCAGACCCAGGACCAGATCGATCGCCTGACCGGTGAAGTCAACCAACTGCGCTCTCAGCAGCAATCGCAGAACTCAGGCCAGTCGAAGACCGCCGAGATTCATGCTGAGACGGTGCTCGTCTATCGCGACGGACATACCGAGGAAGTGCAAAACTACGCCATCGTCGGCAAGACCATCTGGATCTTCAACGAATCGCACGCCAGAAAAATTGCGCTTTCCGAGCTCGATCTGCCTGCTACCAGGCGCGACAACGAGGACCGCGGCATCGACTTCGTTCTTCCCGGTTCCTCACGCTGAGAAAGTCGCCTTCCGGAGTGCTTTGTAACAGGGCGCGACTGAGCAGGCCGCTGAAAAGTCACGATTTCGGGACTTTCGGGTAGAGCCAGCCTTCAGGCTGGCGTCTAAGTCCTTTTCTCGACTGTGAGTCGGCTTCAAGCCGACGGCACACCTGGCCGTCTGCAGACTTTTTCAGCGGCCTGTCTAGTCGTGCCGATAGACCGCCTATTTTTGTTATCCCGAGCGGCCTTCAGAGAGTGTGTCACAACTGGCAACCGAACTTTGCGGTGGAGCGAACGTCGCGATATTTACCCGGTCAAGCCGCGCAGCGGCGGCATGAGGTTAGGCGTGGGCGTTAGCCCACGCTCAAAGTAGAACAGAACCCTAGCCGCAGAGCGGCGACACGGGGTTGCGACACCGTCTCTTCAGGCCGACGAGGGATCCGCTGTTCCGGACCCAAAACGTCCCCTCACTCCAGACCGATAGTCTCGCCACATAGCTCGACTCGCCCCCGCGTCTGCGACTGGGAACGTGGCTAGGAGATGCAGAAATCGAAGACATCGTTCCACACTCGCGCAAATCCCGCAGCATTGAATCCTGAATCTGACTTCAACAAGTCGTAAGCCTGGAATCTTCGCCGGCTGTCTTTGTCCGCACTGCGAACATCGTGATAGTGCCCCACGATGTCCAGGTGATCGCAGTGCACCAGCAGCGTATCCTTGCCGTTCGGCCAAAACATGGAAGCGGTGTTGACGATGCCGTCATTGTCCCACACCTCGATGTTGCGCGGTCGCTGGCCAGCAGGGAAAAATGGTTTCGCCGTGGGCGCAGTGTGGCCATTGCGGTAGGCGAATGGCCCTCCAGCACAGGCGCGATACCCAATGCGATAAATGACGTCAGTGTTGGGCGAAGGATTTGTGCGCGGTGTGGTCTCCGGATAGGTCAACGGATTAAGCAGGTCCCAGCGCGGCGCCGCTTCGCCCGCCTTGAACCTGAAGGGACGCTCGCCCAGGGTCGCGTACGAGCGCGTCACGATGCCGGCCTTTTTCCAGATCTCCTCTTCTTCCTGACGCTGTTTCTTACCAAAACGCGCCGGGCTCTGCGCATCGCCTTGCACCGCCAGATCGTCAATAGCGTGAAAGTCGGTCGCAATGTGCCGCAACCACAACTCAACTTCAGACGCTGCTTCCTGCGCCGTGGCGACCACCGTCGGATTACGGCTGCTGCCTGTCTCGGATTCGCTCACCACATCCCGCACGGCATCCACCATGCCCATCCGGGTTGTCTTGCTCGCATAGTTCCAAATCCATTCTTCCAGGGTGTCGACGATCGGCATCTGCGATCCGGCGAAGCCTGCGCGCAGATTTTCGACCACCATCTGCCGGCCCAGCTTATAGCTGCGCACCCAGTCCGCAACATTGGTACCCCATTGTGGGACAGACAGAAACACCACCCGCTTGACAAGTTTCAGAATGTCCTCTGGTGTAACCATGTGTTCCGGATCGACAGCGCCATCCACCGGAAACGCTTGCTGCGGCGACTTGTTCAGTTCCCAGAGCAGGCAGCGAATGTCGAGACCGCCGGTCGAATGACCCACCAGCGCGATGGAGTCGCCGCGAACGAATTCCCCGCGCGCCAAACGTGTGGCGAGATAGTTTCGCAACCTGGCCGCTCGGGTGCGGACGGCTGCGGTGGGAAAATTGTCGAAGTAGTGGAGGGCCACGTCAGCGCGGCTGTTGTCGCCTGACTTCCTCCAGAGCTGAAATTGCGGAGTAACGCCGGCATAGTATTCAAGCTGGCCCAGCGCATCGAACCCGGCAAAACCAGGAATGAGCACGATGTGAACGCGACCACGAGACGAAGGATTACGAGGCATGGTCCACCTCCGGCCCGGAGTGTAGCTCTGCGCTGGGGATAAAGTCAGTGACAAAACTGTTCCTTTTTCACTTAGTCCAGGACTGGTTATGAGCGAGTCGTAGGTCAATACCATGGGTCGAAAGGAGGGTTATAATAAATCTTTTATATCTCCCCGACGCGTGTTAATCTGCGGAGGTGGACGAAATCGACACGCCTGGCCTGGCGGAGATTTGCTGGGAAGGAGACTCCCGCGAACTCTTGGCTGGCTTTCCAGAAGAGGTTCGAGGTAGTTTGGGATTTGCTCTTTATGAGCTTCAGCTTGGAAGGGAACCGTCAATCGCAAAGCGAAGGATGGAATCAATCGGAGCTGGCGCCTATGAATTAAAGGAAGCTGATGAAAGGTCCCAGTATCGGGTCATCTATCTGTCGAAGATTGACGATGTGATTTACGTTTTGCACTGCTTTGAAAAGCAGAGTCGCAAGACCACCCGGCGCGACCTCAACGTTGCGAAGGAGCGGCTGTCACGCGTGCGACAGCGAATACAGGAGCAGAGAAAACATGCGAGCGGCAGAAAATAAGGCTACCCACATCACTCGAGAGAATGTATTTCTCGACCTGGGATTTCCGCCTGAGAAGGCACTGGCCCTGAAATTCAAAGCGAAGATTTTGGTTGCAGTTCTCGATGAGATCAAGCGCCGCAAGTACCGCCAGAGCCAGCTTGTGAAGGTGCTTGACGAGCACCAGCCGGTCGTAAGTAACCTGCTGCGCGGCAAGATCTCCCAAATGAGCATCGAGAAGCTGCTAATTTATGCCGATCGCCTCGGGTTGTCCTTGGACGTGCAGAAGCCACGTCCGCAGGCACGGCGCCGCCGGGCTGCATAGACCATCTGCCCTTAAGCAACCTGAGATAATTACGAAAAGCGGTTCCGAAACCGACGTGAAGGAAGGCACCCAGAAGATTCTGGAAACCGCCGCTAAAACGACTCCTTCTCGGGGAGCAAGCCAGGACGCGGGGCGTGAACTAGCTGCGCGAAGTTTCGGATTGGTCAAGCGGACTAGAGCGTAAGCTTCATTACTCCCGTTGCTCCTTCCTTCGCGCCAGCAAATATCCGCGAATCAGCTCATTCAAATCGCCGTCCAGCACGCGGTCCACGTCGCCAATCTCGACACGCGTCCGAAGGTCCTTCACCATGCGATACGGCTGCAGCACGTATGACCTGATCTGCGATCCGAAGTCGATGTCGAGCTTCGAGTCTTCGACGATTTTGGTCTCGGCGCGCTTCTTCTCCAACTCATACTCATAAAGCCGCGAGCGCAAGATGCTCATCGCCTTCTCGCGGTTCTTGTGTTGCGAGCGTTCGTTCTGGCAGGCGACAACGATTCCCGTCGGAATATGCGTGATCCGCACCGCCGAATCCGTGGTGTTGACGTGCTGCCCGCCCTTACCGCCCGAGCGATACGTATCGATGCGAATGTCTTCCGGCTTGATGTCGATCTCGATGCTGTCATCGATCTCCGGCGAGACGAAGACACTGGCAAACGAAGTGTGCCTTCGCTTGGCCTGGTCGAAGGGCGAGATGCGCACCAGCCGATGCACGCCGATCTCGCTGGTCAGCAGTCCGTAGGCGTACTCGCCATTGACGCCGAAGGTCGCCGACTTGATGCCCGCTTCGTCGCCCGGCTGATATTCGTAGAGCTGCGTCGAGAAGCCCTGACGCTCGGCCCAACGCAAATACATGCGCATCAGCATCTCAGCCCAATCCTGCGACTCGGTGCCGCCCGCGCCGGGATGAATGGTCATGATGGCATTGCGGTCGTCGTTCTCGCCGGAGAGCAGCGTTGCCGTTTCCAGCTTGTCCACCAGCGCGCGCAGCTCGTCAACCTCACGGCGCAGCTCCGCCGAGACGTCCTCGCCTTCGTGCGCCAGATCGAAGTACGCATTGATGTCGCCCGACCGGCGCGCCAACTCGTCATGCGTCGCCAGCGCGCTCTCCAGCCGCTTCTTCTCGCGCATCACGTGTTGAGATTTTTCGGGATTCGACCACAGCGTGGGATCGGCAGCCTGCTTCTCGACCTCGCTCAGCTTTTCGCGCAGCTTGGGCGCGTCAAAGATACTCCTGTAGATCGCGAACCTTGTCGCGTAGCGCAGCGTATTCCTGTTCTAATTCTTCGACCATTTCGCCTCAAATACTGTTTTCGCCACGGAGGCACGGAGAACGCGGAGAGGAGAATGCATTTAACTCTTACCCTTGACATGGGCTGCATTCTGCCAAACAAACCATCTCGCTCGAACAAGAAGCGCTAAAAAATCTTTTCTCTTCTCCGTGTTCTCCGTGTCTCCGTGGTGAACAAGATCTTTACGCCAGCTGCGGCCGCGTCATCTCCGCCGGCTCAACGTAGTGCAGCAACAGCCCCGTCAACGTGATTATCGCACACAGAAACGGGAACCAATCTCCGTGCCGCGTGTAGAACGTCGTGGACTCCACCAGCGCAAAATTGCCTTGCAGCGCTAGCCGCTGATTACGCGGCGCCTCCGCCACAACGCGGCCATATGGGTCAATCACCGCCGTGATGCCCGTATTCGTATCGCGCAGCAGCCAGCGATCATTTTCCACCGCGCGCATACGGGCCATGTTCAGGTGCTGCCGCGGCGCGCCGCCTTCGCCGTACCAGCCGTCGTTGGAGATGTTCACAAACACCTCCGCGCCGTGCTTGGCGAACCACCGGACCTCGTCTGGAAAAATCGACTCATAGCAGATGAAGACGCCTACCTTGGCATCGCCGACATCCAGCGGTATTCGCGACCGGCCGCGCGCAAAGGTCCCAATCTGCCGCGTGAGCCCGCTCGCAAAGCTGAACAGCTTTTCGAAAGGCACGTATTCGCCAAATGGCACCAGGTGGATCTTGTCGTAGCGCTCGGTCCACGCGCCCGTCGGCGTAATCACGGCAGCAGAGTTATAGACGTCGGGACGCCGGTTCGGATCGCCCGTATGCTCAATCCCAATCGATCCCGCGATGATGTACGAATTGGTGTCGCGGGCCACATTCGCCAGCGTGCTTCGCAGATGCAGGTCGGTCGTCCAGAACGGCGCGGGCGATTCCGGCCAGATGATCAGCCCGGGCGTGTCAGCTTTTTCATTGTGCGGCCGCACGCTGAGTTCCCGCAGCGAGCTGAGCGTTTGCTCCAGGTAGTCCAATGACCAGTCGGCGTCGAGAATAGGAATGTTCGCCTGCACCAAGGTTGCGGCACGATCAGTCCGCAGTGCGCCCGGCTTCTCCAGCTTTCCGGCATGCAGCACCAGCACCGCCACCAGCGCAACCGTCAGCAGAAACTTGCGGCGCGCGCGTGGCACCAGAAACGCCGCCGCGACCGCCGTATTCACCAATGCGATCTCAAACGAAATTCCATACACGCCGGTGACCGTCGCAATTCGCGTGAGCGGGATGTTGTCGATCTGCGTCGTCCCCAGCAGGTCCCAGGGAAATCCGGTGATGTAGGTGCGCGCCAGCTCGACCGCGACCCACAGAAACGGCGTGAACACCAGCGCGCGCAGGCTAAAGCCGTTGCGGCGCGCGGCAATCAAGGCAAGCAGCAATCCGAACAGGCCGTGATAAAGGCCGAGATACAACGCAAACATTACCAGCAGCAGAATCGACATCGCTGTGCCGATCCCGCCGTACACGTGCATGACGTGAAAAATCCAGGAGCAGCTTCCCAAATACCAGATGACGCCACACACGTAGCCGAGCAGAAATCCCTGCCACGGCGTCGCCGGCGCAAGGAATTGGCCGCCGTCGGCGAGCACCAGCATCACATCCTGATCGCGGCATTTGAGGATGGCGTAGATCAGCGGCGCAAGCGCGACCCAGCCCAGCAGATAAATGGAGAAGTTGGGGAAGATCAGCACCTGGAGCACGCCCGACAGGCAGGCGAAGATCCAGGCATTCGGGCGGATTCGTCTCACGTTGCGAGTGTAGCAAAGAGAAGCTTAAGCAGGGCTGCGAGAGGATTACGAGTTGGTTACAGGCCGCCGCTGAGACACTTCCGTCTCTCTATTAGGCGCGAGGATCGTCGGTGGATCAAACGCGCTTGGATAAGCAATGATCCAGCCACGCAGCGATGCATTTCCATCTCTATTAGGCGGAGGGTTGTCCGTGGCTCAAACGCGCTTGGATAAGCAATGATCCAGCCGCGCAGCGGCGGGATGGGTTTAGGCGGGGGCGTGAGCCCCCGCAGGATGAGAACATGTGTACCAAGCCGCAGAGCGGCGACACTGGTCGTGGTGACCGAACTCACCGACTCTCCCGTGGCCAAACCATTACTCTGCGCCTATGGCCGATACTTACACGAAAATTCTGGTGCATTGTGTCTTCAGCACCAAAGAACGTAGGCCACTAATCTCCGAGCCAGACAAACTCCGGACTTACCTTCGCGGAGTCGCGAGAAATCGGGGAGCTGACACACTCGCTATTGGGGGCACGGCAAACCATGTCCATATGCTGCTCGCGCTGCCGTCCGGTTTGTCCATCGCCCAGATGATGCGCGACCTGAAGGCCAACTCGTCACGCCATTTGAACGAGCAGCAGCGCGGCTTCGCGTGGCAGGACGGATATGCCGCGATCAGCGTTAGCCCGTCGCAGGTTAACAATGTGCGGAGGTATATCGAGACGCAGGAGGCACATCACGCGACCCGAAGCTTCGAAAGCGAGTACGAAGCGATCTTGGACAAATCGGGAGTGCAGCGCTCGGCGGAGTATACCTTCGGATAGTGTCGCCGCTCTGCGGCTCTGTTTCTCTTACAACGCGAGCGGGGGCGCCTACAAAACTCGTCCAGAATTGGCCGGAGGATCGGAATGATCGAAATCAGCTATGGAAACAGCCGCGAGAGCGGTGGCATGGGTTTAGGCGGGGGCGTGAGCCCCCGCAGCAATGGGAATAACGCGAGCCGCAGGGCGGCGCTACCTGTCGAGGAGTGTCGCCGCTCTGCGGCTCAGATTCTCTTACAACGTTAGCGGGGGCTTTACGCCCCCGCCTAAACCCATCCCGCCGCGTTGCGGCTGGTCTTGTCGCTGCTTGAAGAGATCCAGATGTCCTACATGAATTAACAAAAAGGCCGCGCCCGGCGCGGCCTCACTAATCGCTAACTGCTAATTGCTTCTTTATTTAATCGCCACCAGCTTATTCATCAGCTCCGAGTAATCCTTCTTCTCCACGCCGTGCACTTGCTTGTTGTACTCGTCCACTTTGGCTGAGTAGTTCATGGAGCAGAACTTCGGGCCGCACATCGAGCAGAACGCCGCTTCTTTGTAATACGCGTCGGGCAGAGTCTCGTCGTGCATCGCCTTCGCCGTCTCGGGATCGAGCGACAGCGCGAACTGCTTGTCCCAGTCGAAGGTGTAGCGCGCGTAGCTGATGGCGTTGTCGCGATCTTGCGCGCCGGGACGATGCCGCGCCACGTCAGCCGCATGCGCCGCAATCTTGTAGGCGATGATGCCATCTTTCACATCTTTGTCGTTCGGCAGTCCAAGATGTTCCTTCGGCGTCACGTAGCAGAGCATCGCCGCGCCATACCAGCCGATCATCGCGGCGCCAATTGCCGAGGTGATGTGGTCGTAGCCAGGGGCGATGTCGATCACCAGAGGCCCGAGCGTGTAGAACGGCGCTCCGTAGCACAGCTCGACTTCCTTCTCGACCTGCTCTTTGATCTTGTCGAGCGGTACGTGACCCGGCCCCTCGATCATCACCTGCACATCGCGCTCCCATGATTTTTTCGTCAGCTCGCCCAGCGTCTTCAGCTCGGCAAACTGCGCCTCATCGCTGGCGTCGGCAATGCAGCCGGGACGCAGGCCATCGCCCAGCGAATAGCTCACGTCGTGTTTGGCCAGAATTTTCGTGATGTCGTCGAAGCGCTCGTAAAGGAAATTCTGCTTATGGTGATGCGCCATCCATTGCGCCAGGATCGCGCCGCCGCGGCTGACGATGCCGGTGATGCGCTTGGTAATCAGCGGCAGGTATTCGATGAGCACGCCGGCGTGGATAGTCATGTAGTCCACGCCCTGTTCGGCCTGCTCCTCAATGACCTCGAGCATGACGTCGGCGTTGAGGTCTTCGATGCGCTTCACGCGCGAGACCGCCTCGTAAATCGGCACCGTTCCGATCGGCACCGGCGAGTGCCGCAGAATGGCTTCGCGGATCTCGTGGATGCCGCCGCCGGTCGACAGATCCATCACCGTGTCCGCGCCGTGGTGGACCGAGGTGTGCAGCTTCTTCAGCTCTTCATCGACATTGCTGGTGACCGACGAGTTGCCGATGTTGGAATTGATCTTGCACGCCGAAGCGACGCCAATGCACATCGGTTCCAGCTCGGGATGATTGACGTTGGCGGGAATGATCATGTGGCCGACGGCAACTTCATTGCGAACCAGCTCGGGCGCCAGCTTCTCGCGCTCGGCGATGAAGAGCATCTCTTCCGTGAGCAGACCCTTGCGGGCGAAATGCATTTGCGACATGTTGGTGTCGCCGGTGCGCGTGGCTTCTTCGCGACGCTTGGCGATCCATTCGGCGCGCGGCTTCAGTGTGGTCTTGCCGTTGCTGCCATTCGTTCCACTCATAAATGTTCGGGTACTCCTAACCGGTCTTTGATTATACGTTGCCGCTTGTATGAAAATCTTAAAGTGGAGTTAGGTAAATCGCCCGCCGCCATGGGAGTCGGGAATTCGCAGCCTGGCAGGCCGAAAAAGCTCCGCTTTGTGGGGGGCACGACTTTTGCAGGCCGCTGAACAAGTCGGTTATCGAAGGCTTCGTGTCAGGGCACGACTTCAGTCGTGCCGATAAGCCGTTTATTTTGTCATCCGGAGCCGGCTTCAGCCGGCGGCACCAAGCTTCGACTTTCTTCGCAGTCCGCGGGACGTACCCCCAGCTGAAATCGGGGCGCTGCCACTGCAATCTCTGACGGCGATGATAACCTGATTGGCTGAAGTAGATTCGAACCTGGATCGTTTGGTTACCATGACGAAGACCTTGCAGGCCGAGCAACTCGGGAGCATTCCGCAAATTGCGCAAGTAGCGGGTGCAGAAGAACGCAGTGTGACCCTCGACGGAGTGAGGTGGCGCTACTTATTTGCCGGCTCAGGTCCTCCGCTGCTGCTGATCCACGGTTTCATGGGCTATTCCTTCTCCTGGCGATTCAACATCGCGGCGCTCTCGCGGCACTTTTCCGTCTACGCCATGGACCTGCCCGGCAGCGGTTTTTCGCAGCGCACTGCCGGCAACGGGTGGTCGCTGGTTGGCGATGCTCAAGCCGTCCTGCGCTTCATGGAGCACTTCGGAATTGAGAACGCTGACATCGTTGGTTCGTCGCGAGGCGGCGGACTGAGCATCATCCTGGCGTCCATTGCCGCTCGGACCAACCAGTTGCATCGTCTGCGGCGGCTGGTTCTGGTCTCGCCCATCAATCCCTGGTCCAGTAACGGAAAAGTTCTTGCGCGCTTGTTGGCAACCACCCTGGGCGGCCTCTACGTCGTCCACGTGCAGCCGCGACTGCACGTGATCGCCAGGCGTTACATCAAAGCTCTTTATGGCGATCCGCTGCGAATTTCTCCCGGCACCTTCGAGGGCTACCGCGCCGGACTGGACCCACCAGGGAGCTTCGAACACCTGGTGCGTATCCTGCGCTCCTGGCATGACGATCTGGAGGCCATTGGGCAATCGTTAAACGAAATCAGCGGCTTGCCTACCCTGCTGCTTTGGGGCTCGCGCGATCGCGCGGTCTATCCCTCGTCCATTCATCAGCTGCAACGCCAACTGAAAAACAGCGCGCTGGTGATTTTTCAGGGAGCGGGTCACATGCCTTACGAAGAGGTGCCCGACGAATTCAACCGGGTGTTGTGCGACTTTTTGCTGCGCGACGCGCCGCGCACAACATTCGAGATTGCAGCCGACAGGAAGGAAGCAATTAGCAACTAGCAACTAGGCAGTTAGGGAAACTCTGATTAAGTATTGCTTTGAAAGGGACCGCCTTCAGGCGATCCGCAAAATCAAGCAACTGAACCCGGCTTTAGCCGCTGAGGGCCTCGGCGTTGACTTAATCAGGGTCTCCTTAGCAGTTGGTGAGGAGCCGGAGCTATGGAATCCGCAAGTACCAACTCTCTCCTAAGTCGCTCCGGGTTGCATGAGTCTACGACTACTAAGGCCAAGGGTTAGCTAATTGCTAATTGCTGCTAATTGCTAATTGCTAGCTGCTAATTGCTGCTTTCTTCGCGTGAGGATGGGTCTTGTCGTACACCTCCATCACGTGCTTCACCGTGAGCTGAGTGTAGCGCTGCGTGGTGGAAAGACGCTCGTGGCCGAGCATCTCCTGAATGGCGCGCAGGTCAGCCCCTTCCTCCAGCATGTGCGTCCCGAAGGCGTGACGAAGCGTATGAGGATGAACGTCAGGCGAAAGTCCGCGTGCCACGGCGATCTGCTTGACGATGCGGCCAACGCTTCGCGTGGTAAGCCGCGCGCCCCGCAGGTTGATGAGCAGCGCTCGTTCGTCGGTGTGTTTAGTTTCGCCGAGCACGCGCTGGCGCGCCGGCAGATAAGCTTGCACTGCAGCCTTGGCCGAGTCGCCGAACGGAACATAGCGCTCTTTGCGGCCTTTGCCGCGCACCAGCACCACCTCGTTCGACCAGCGAATGTCGTCGAGGTTAATGCCGATCAGCTCCGAGTTGCGAATGCCGCAGCCGTACAGCAACTCCAGGATCACCTGATCGCGCTCGCTGAAGGCCGAACACTCCGGCATCTCGGCATCGAGCACCGTGTTGACCTCCTCGATGGTCGGCACGCGCGGCAACTTCTTCGGCAGCTTTGGCGTGGCAACCAGCGCTGCAGGATTCTGCTCAACTTCGCCCTCCTGCGCCAGCCATCTGTAGAGCGAGCGCAGCGCCGCTAGCGCGCGCGCCACCGAAGTCTTGCTGAGCCCGCGCTCGTAGAGGTTCGCCAGGTAACCGCGGATGAGAACGTGATCGATGTCGCGCCAGCCCTGCGGGCCAATGTATTCGGAGAACTGCGCCAGATCGGTGCGATAGGCCTTGATGGTGTGCGCGGAAGCGTTGCGCTCCTGGAGCGCGCGAAGGAATTTCGCGATTGCCTTCTCGACGATGTTTGCGCCGCGTTTGGTCATAGCTCACCTGCTGCGCTGCTCGAATCTCCAGGAATTGTCATCACGAGGAGACCTTCAGGTCGACGAGGGATCTGCTGGTCCTGCGTTCGCTGCTTTCCTGCCCCTCGGATGATGCTGCCGGTAAACCTTGTTCAGCCGATCCAGCGCGAGATGCGTGTAGATCTGCGTCGTCGAAATATCCGCGTGTCCAAGAATGGTCTGCACGGTGCGCAGATCCGCGCCGTTCTCCACCATGTGTGTGGCGCAACTGTGGCGCAGCATGTGCGGACTGGCATGACGCGACTGCGCCGATGCGTCGTTCACCATCTGCCACACACGCTGCCGCGTGATGCCGCGCGCGCCACGTGCGATAAACAGAAACGGCGACGACTTCCCTGCCGCCAGCACCGGACGCGCGTCACGCAAATATTGCTGGACCACTTCCTGCGCCGCGCGGCCGAGCGGGACAATGCGTTCTTTGTCACCCTTGCCGCGAACCAGCACGTAGCCCAACTCCAGCTTCAGGTCTTCCAGCTTCAAGTTGACGACCTCGGAGACGCGCAGCGCTCCGGCGTAGAAAACCTCCAGCATGGCGCGATCGCGGCCGGCAAGCGCCTGCGACTGGCGATCGTCCTTCGCGCGCGGCGGACCTTGCAGCACGCTCTCGACTTCGTCGGCCGCCAGCGACTTCGGCAACACTTTCCACTGCCGCGGCGTGTCGATGTTCAACGTGGGATCGGCGGCAATGTATCGGTCGAGCAGCAAGTATTTGTAGAAATGTCGGAACGCCGAAAGCTTGCGCGCCACGCTGCGTCCGTCCACGCCGTTCGACAGCAGCGCGTTGAGGAAGTCGCGCACATCCTGACGCCGCGCCTCGCGCAGCCCGCGCTTGCGCTTCCGCAGAAACTCGGAGTACTGCTCCAGATCGCTGCGATAGGCCGCAACGCTCAGCCGCGCGAGTCCCTTCTCAACCTTGAGGTAGTCGAGAAACGAAATCAGCAGCCGCAGGCTGGGATCGGCACTCTGCACGAGTTAAGTATGAGGGCCGAACAGGGGCGTGAGAATAGCGAGCCTGATACGTGGGTCCTCCCGCCGAGCGGCCCTCCTCTGCTCACGGAGACGTGGCTGGCGATCAGGACGAAACCTGTTCCTACTGTGTCATCCTGAGCGGAGCAGCGCCGCTTTTCAGGCGCTGCGGAGTCGAAGGACCCCTATCGCTCCGAAACGTTTTTTCGCACCGAATTCAGCAACTCCACCGCGTTGTGCGGCGAGCGCGGATCTTCTTCGTGCTTGAAGAACGCGTAGGTCTCCAGTCCGTCGGCAACACACTTCTCTATGCGCTCCTCGAGCTTCTTCAACTCGTCGGCCGAATAGCTGGGCTGACGGAAGCGGAAGTAGATGTAGCTCGCCGTTCGGACTTCGGGCGTGTTGAGCTTTTCCGTCTCGGCTACGCACAGGGTCGCATTGTGATCGTGCAGCGTCTGATAAATCTCGTCGGCGAACCACGATTCGTGGCGAAACTCGAACGCCGCCTTGAAGTTTCGCGGCAACAGCGCCAGAAAATCACGCAGTACCGCGACGTCAGCTTTGGCCGTGGGCGGCAACTGGAACAGTACCGGCCCAAGTTGCGAGGCCAGTGGTTGCAACGTGGGCAGGAATCGTTGCATTGCCTCCTCAACATTCTGCAGCCGCTTGATGTGAGTAATGTACTGGTTCGCTTTCAGCGCGAAACGGAAGTTTGGCCCAACGTCTGCCATCCATCCAGTCGCAGCCTTTTCCGACAGGCTTCGCCGGAAGGTATAGTTCACCTCCACTGCGGTGAGCTGGGTCGCGTAGTACTTCAGGAAGTTTTTCGAAGCAACTTCCTTGGGATAGAAGTCGGGCTTCCAGATGGTATAAGCCCAGCCCGAGGTGCCGACGTACAGCGGCAGTTGCGGATTAGTAGAGTTCGCAGCGTCCATCGCTTTCAAAGTCTTTCCAGCAGAAGCCGTGTCTTCGCACGACGATTGTATGATTCTAGATTAATGTGAGCGTTTCAAATTTTGGCTTTTTCGAGGTCCACAACGTTGCAACCCGGCCAACCCGACTCGTCGCCGCCCATTGTCGCTCTCACCGGCTTCATGGCTGCCGGCAAGAGCACCGTTGGTCGCGTGCTCGCGTCGATTCTCCGCTGGCGCTTCCTCGATCTCGACTGCGAAATCGAATGCCGCTCGAAGATGCGCATCCACGAACTGTTTGCGACCCACGGAGAGCCGCACTTTCGCCGGCTTGAGGCTGACGCTTTGCGCTCAATCCTTGAGCAGGCCAGCACTCCGACGGTCCTTGCGCTGGGCGGCGGAACCTTTATCGAGACGCAAAATGCCGACCTTCTGCATAGCTGCGGCGCACAGGTTGTTTTCCTGGAGCTTGACATCGATGAACTGTTAAGGCGCTGCCGCGCGGCGGGCGAACGATCGCCGCAAAATCCTCGGCCATTGGCCGACGACATCGAAGCGTTTTGCGCTCTCTACGCCCGGCGGTTGCCCCGTTATCGCAAGGCGGGGCTGACCGTAAACACTGCGGGAAAATCGGTGGAGCAGGTTGCGCGGGAGATTGAGGCGGCCTTGCATCTGGTTGCCGGCAAGCCTGGCACCTAGTACTTTCTCGGCATGTCGTGCCCGTCATCGGACGTGATATAACTTGATGTTTTCACACCAAAATGTCGCAGCATAAAATCCCCATCGGAATTCTTGGCGCTACCGGAGTCGTTGGACAGCGCTTCATCCAGATGCTCGAAAGCCATCCCTGGTTCGAGGTAGCGTGGCTGGCTGCATCTGATCGTTCCGCCGGACAACCATACGGCGACGCAGCGAAATGGCGGCTGAAAACGCCTATCCCCGATCGCGTGCGCACGATGAAGGTTTCAAATGCCGTCCCCGACGGCGCGCCGCGCGTCATCTTTGCCGCGCTCGACGCGGGCATCGCTCGCGAGATGGAGCCGCAATTCGCCGCTGCCGGCTGCGCCGTGGTCAGCAATTCCAGCGCCTTTCGGATGCAAAGCGACGTTCCTCTCGTGATCCCCGAAGTGAACGCCGACCACGTGTCCCTCATCGAAAAGCAGCTCTGGCGCAAACAATCCGGCGGCTACATTGTCACCAATCCCAACTGCTCCGCGATTGGGCTGGTGGTCGCCCTCGCGCCGCTGCATCGCAAGTTCGGCATCGAATCGCTCTTCGTCACCACCATGCAGGCAGTCAGCGGCGCAGGATATCCCGGCGTCGCCTCGCTCGACATTCTGGGCAACGTGATCCCCTACATCGCCAAGGAAGAAGAAAAGATGGAGGAGGAAACGCGCAAGCTGCTTGGACGTCTCGACAGCGATCACGTGGAGCAGGCCAACTTCACCATGACGGCGCATTGCAATCGTGTCGCAGTCGAGGACGGCCACACGGAATCGGTATCGGTGAAGCTGAAGCAGCAGGCGTCGCCGGAAGAGATGATCGCGGCGTTCAACGAGTTTCGTTCCACGCCACAGGAGCTGAAGTTGCCGCTGGCGCCGGCGCAGCCGGTGGTTTACGATGCCAGGCCCGATCGTCCGCAGCCGCGCTTCGATGTCGACCGCGGCAATGGCATGACGGTCAGCGTCGGCCGCCTGCGTCCCTGTGGCGTGCTCGATTACAAGTTCACCGTGCTGTCGCACAACACCATTCGCGGAGCTGCAGGCGCGGCTCTGCTCAATGCCGAATTGCTGAAAGTTCAAGGTCTGCTGCCGTGACCCGCAACTCCCCGCCGGCGGTGCGACCGTGATCGTGATGAAGTTTGGTGGCACCTCGGTCGAGGACGCCAAGGCCATCGATCGCGTTGCCGGCATCGTGAAGTCGCGCCTGGCAGAGCGCCCATTCGTCGTGGTCAGCGCCATGGCGAAGGTCACCGATCAGTTGCTCGCCATGGCTGCCGCTGCCGGGCGCAGCGAGCGCGATCAGGCGCTGGAAATCTGCCGCGCTCTGCGCGAGCGTCATTACCTCACCGTTGGCGAACTGCTGGACACTGGCCTGCATACCGAATTGCACCGCGAGCTCGGCTCGGAGTTCGACTCGCTCGATGAATTGCTGCGCGGCATCTCGGCGGTGGGCGAGCTCACGCCTCGCACCTCCGACTACGTTGTGTCGTTTGGCGAGCGGCTGTCTAGCATGATCGCTACCGCCGCATTTCTGGCGCGCGATATCCCAGCAACGCTGGTCGATCCCCGGCAAGTCATCGTTACCGACGCGCAGCACAGCCGCGCCGTGCCACAAGTGGATGAGATCAACGATCGATTGCTCGACCGCATCCAGCCGCTGATCGAACAGCAACGTTTGCCCATCATGGGCGGTTTTGTGGGAGCGACGCGTGAAGGCGTCACCACCACCATCGGACGCGGCGGTTCGGATTTCTCCGCGGCGCTGGTCGGCGCGGGATTGAACGCAGCGCGCATCGAGATCTGGACCGATGTGGACGGCATGAAGACCACCGATCCGCGCATCTGCTCCGATGCGCGACGCATCAAGGTGATCAGCTTTGAAGAGGCCGCCGAACTGGCCTACTTTGGTGCGAAGGTTTTGCATCCTGCCACGGTGCTGCCCGCGGTTGAAAAAAACATTCCCGTACTGGTGTTGAATTCGCGCAACCCTTCGAATGAGGGCACTCGCATTCTGGCGCGGACGCCGCGCTCGCGCTCGCTGTTCAAAGCTATCGCCGCCAAGAGCCGCATCACCGTCATCGATATTGTCGCGGCGCGCATGTTGATGGCGCACGGGTTTCTGGCGCAGGTCTTCGACGTCTTCGCCCGGCATCACTGCGCGGTCGACGTCGTCTCCACGTCGGAGGTCAGCATCTCGCTCACCGTCGATTCCAACGAGGCGATTCCACAGATCGCTGCCGACCTGGAAAAACTCGCTTTCGTGAAATATTCAGGACGGAAGGCGATCGTCTGCCTGGTGGGCGAGAACCTGCGTGACACGGCGGGAGTGGCCGCGCAAATCTTCGATGCCATCCGTCACATCAATGTGCGCATGATTTCGCAGGGAGCTTCGGAGATCAATCTGACGTTCGTTATCGACGAAGCTGACGTGCCCGAAGCCGTGCGCCGGTTGCACGCGCGATTTTTTTCTGACGTCGATCCCGAGGTGTTCGATTGACCAACCCATCATTGAGATTGCTGTTGTTGGGGCCGGGCAAGACCGGCTCGCTGGTTGCCGAGGTCGCGCGCGAGCGCGGACATCACGCGCGAATTATCGATGTCGATGTCAATCGGGACGGCGCGTGGCTGACGGTCGAGAACCTGCGCGACTTCGATGTGGTAATCGATTTCACCTCGCCCGAAGCGGTGCTGGCCAACATCGATGCCTGCGTGCGCGCAAAGAAAGCGATGGTGGTCGGCACCACTGGCTGGTATGGCGAGATGGCGCGCATCCGCAGCGCCGTCGAGCAGGCCGGCACAGGATTCGTCTTTGCTGCAAACTTTTCCTACGGGGTGAATCTGTTTTTTCAGATCATGAAAGCCGCGGCGCCTGCCTTGACGCATGGCTACAGCGGTCACATTACGGAGATTCATCACATCCACAAGAAAGACGCCCCGTCAGGGACGGCGGTCGCGATGCAGCGAGTCTTGGAGCAAGCTGGCGGCGTGGGTGTCGATATCACCTCAGAGCGCGAGGGCGAAGTGACAGGCACACATACCCTGGAGCTGGACGCAGCAGGCGATCGCATCGTGCTGACTCACGAGGCCAAGTCGCGGCGAACGTTTGCCGAGGGCGCTGTGCTTGCCGCCGAGTGGATTGTTGGCAAAACAGGCTTCTACGACTTCAAAGACATCTTCGCTCAGCTCTGAGGGCGTTTTTCACCACAGAGACACAGAGGCACCGAGGAACTCAAGAACGATCTTATATTCGTGGGTTTCAAATCATTAGTGGATGCAGTGTTTTAGGACAGGTAGGAGAGTTCGCCTGCATCGCCACTCTAAGAAAAAAACTCCTCTGTGCCTCTGTGTCTCTGTGGTGAATCCGCCTTTTTGAGATTCCGGCGGATGAGGATTATCCTTTTGCAATGAAACTGCGTGGTTGTGGTACCGCTCTTGTCACTCCGTTCAAGCAAGATGGCAGCATTGACGAACCGGCCCTGCGCGAACTGGTCCGCTGGCAGGTCGAATCGGGCATCGACTTTCTGGTTCCCTGCGGCACCACCGGCGAGACGCCGACCTTGTCGCACGATGAATGGCTGCGCGTGGTCGATCTGACCATCGAGACCGCCAGCGGCCGCGTGCCCATCATGGCGGGCGCGACCTCGAACAACACGCGCGAAGCCGTCGCGAAGGCAAAGGAGATCTCGTCCCGTCCTGGCGTCGATTACGTCCTCACCGCGACGCCCTACTACAACAAGCCTACGCAGGAAGGCATTTATCAGCACTTCAAGGCGATTGCCGAAGCCTCCACCAAGCCGCTGGTGCTGTACAACATTGCCGGGCGAACAGGAACGAATATCGAGACGCCGACGTTGCTGCGTCTGGCCGAGATTCCTAACATCATCGCGGTCAAAGAAGCCAGCGGCAACATTGGGCAGATCGCCGAGGTTTGCGCTACGGTGCCGGAAGATTTTCTCGTCTTCTCCGGCGACGACGCCATCACGCTGGCGGTGATCGGGCTGGGAGGTGTTGGGATTATTTCGGTCGTGTCCAACGAAATTCCCGCGGAGATGTCGCGCCTGACCGGAGCCGCGCTCGCCGGCAAGTGGGACACGGCGCAACTGCTCTTCCGCAAATACCTGCCGCTGATGCAGGCGAACTTCATCGAATCGAATCCCGGCCCGGCAAAGGCCGTGCTCGCGATGATGGGCCGCATAGAAGAGGTTTATCGCCTGCCGATCGTACCGATGAAGAAAGACACCCGCGCCAAACTGGAGAAGATCGCGGCAGATGTGGGGTTGCTGCAGACCCAGCCGGCTGCGAGTCGCTAATGGCTGCCGTACGACCACTCTTCGTCCCAGTGGCCTAATACGAACACGCCGCTGCCATTCTCCCCGCGCCCATAGCGCAGACAAGCCAAACCTCGTGAGAACGCCTTCAGGAATTGTTCCCGATTGCGCAACTGCACGTCGGCGGCTTTCTGGCGCGTTTCCGGCTGCGCCTTCCAGGCATAGATTTCGCTGGGAATCCCGATTCGCATCTTTTCGTCGAAAACCGGCTGTTCTCCGGTCGAGAGCAGCGCCTCAACCCGCTTCGATCGCAGCCACCATTCCGCGACCAGGCGATCGGTGGGCAGAAATCCCTGCAACGGCGACGACGTGATGCCATACTGATTAATGTTGTAGCGCTGCGCAATCGCGCCCAGCCGTTCCAGGTTGAAGTACGCGTTCTTGATCTCTAGCGGATCGAAGGTCCACTCGATCAGCTCATACCCCTGGGCGATTGCGTCCTCACGCTGAAACAGCTTCAGCCTGCGGCCGAGACCACTGTTGCGGTAGTCGGCCTTCACCGCCAGCATGTGGGAATGAAGATATGCACGTCCGCTGCGAACGCCCGGAATGGAGAACGCAAAGCCAACCAGCGTCGCCCCATCCCAAGCGCAAATCACCTGGCCACCGATCTTAGGCGCCAGCGAAAAAATCCGCAGCGGCACCAGCTCGTTGTCGGCAAATCCCCAGACTTCCTTTTGCAGAGCTACACAGGCGCGAAATTCCTCCACCTCGGTCGAGCTGCGCAGCTGAATACTGTCGCCGCTCACGGTTGTTCCAGCCGCTTGGATTCCTGCCACAGCGATTCCATCTCGTCGAGCGAAGCTTCCGCCGGCTTGCGTCCCTGCTCGCGAAGCTTTTCCTCCAGATACTGAAAACGGCGGCGGAATTTCCGATTCGTTTTGCGCAGCGCCGATTCCGGATCGAGCGAGAGATAGCGCGCAACATTCACCAGCACGAAGAAAAGGTCGCCGACTTCATCTTCCAACCGCGAACGCAACTCAGCAGAAATCTTCACGCCGCGCGCGCCCGCCGCGCCAGCCGCCGATTCGGGCTGCGGACCAGGCGCGGGATAGTCCGCCAGATTCTCACGCAGCTCTTCGGTTTCCTCATTCAACTTTTCGAAGAGGGCCTCAATATTCGGCCAGTCGAAACCCACGTGAGCCACGCGCGAGCTGATCTTGTAGGCCTCCATCAGCGACGGCATCGCCGAAGACACGCCGGCCAGCACCGACTCCGGATGATCTTCCTTCTTCGCGCCGTTATCTCCGGATTCCTGCTGGCGCTTCTTCTTCTCCTCGGCTTTCAGCGCCTGCCAGTTGCGCAGCACCTCGCGGGGCGTGTCGGCCTTAACATCGCCGAAGACGTGAGGATGACGATCGACTAACTTGTTGGAGAGCCGGTCAAGAACGTCGTCGATGGAGAAGCGTTTTTCTTCGGCGGCCATCTCCGAATAGAAGAGCACTTGCAGCAGCAGATCGCCGAGCTCGCCGGTCAGCTCATCCCAATCGCGCGCATCGATGGCTTCCACCACCTCGTACGCCTCCTCCAGCGTATAGGGCTTGATGGTATCGAAGGTCTGCTCGCGGTCCCACGGGCATCCGCCGGGAGCGCGCAGCCGCGCCATGATCGACACCGCCCGCTCAAATCGTTCACCAGTGGTTGGCATGGGAAGATCGCTTTTGGCTCTTGGCTCTTCGCTCTTAGCCGTTAGCCTTCAGCTCTTAGCGTTCAGGAATGGTCTGCGTCGCCTTAAGGTTCAGGCTAGTTGCTAGTTGCTAATTGCTTCTTCTCAATCCAGATCGAAATCCCGCAGCGGCTTGCCCGTGTCCGGCGTTTCTTTGGCGCGCTTGAGAGCTTCCTGAAACTTCTTTTCCAGCAGATCGCCCTGGTGCTTCTGCGCTTCCACTGACTGGCGGAAGATGGACTCTTTGCGGCTGTCCTGGTCTTTCATGGCGCGCGCGGCGGCTTCCAGGTCCTCGAATGTCTTGGGAACGGCCTTCGCCGTGTGCGCAATCACAGCTTTGACTTCAGGATCGATCTTGAGCGTTGCGCCGCAGCACGGGCAGGCAACTTCGAATTGGGGCACTGACTTAGCCATGCTGGAATCTTACCCCAGCCGGCAGAAACCATCCATATCCTGGAAATCTGGAAAGTACTAGAATTTTGGTTGCGGAAATTCACGGGGACGATGCGACCGACAAAGCTACACGGAATCTAATGCAGTGAAGTAATCGTTGAGTTTCCTAATCGCGCGCGCTATCGTGCTGCATTATTCACACAGACAGAAATTCTTCCGATCATCCGAGGAGCTTATATATGCCAAATACAGTTGATGTTCTCACTCCGCAGCGGCCGGTAGACAAGCCGGGACGCACCAAGACCATCGGTTACGCAGCCCATTCCTCCACCTCGCCTTTACAGCCATTTTCTTTCGAGCGCCGCGAACCCGGACCCAACGACATTCAGATCGACATTCTGTATTGCGGCGTCTGCCACTCCGACCTGCACACC
This sequence comes from uncultured Acidobacteriaceae bacterium, assembly GCA_963789245.1. Classification (GTDB taxonomy): domain Bacteria; phylum Acidobacteriota; class Terriglobia; order Terriglobales; family Acidobacteriaceae; genus Bog-257. Next base: position 62,299 of record CAWBKE010000009.1, read on the forward strand.
GTCCGCGACGAGTGGGCCAGCTTCATGCCAACCACATATCCGGCTGTTCCCGGCCACGAGATCGTGGGCCGCGTCAGCAAGGTCGGAGCGCAGGTGCACAAGTTCAAGGAGGGCGATCTGGCTGCCGTGGGCTGCATGGTCGATTCCTGCCGCAAGTGCGAGAGCTGCAAAGCGGGGCTGGAGAATTACTGCGAGGTCGGCGCCACATTCACGTACAACAGTCCTGATCCACACCTGGGCGGCGTCACCTATGGCGGGTATTCGAAGCTAATCGTCGTGGACGAAAACTACGTCCTGAAGGTCCCCACCAACCTCGACTTGGCTGCCGTGGCGCCGCTGCTCTGCGCCGGCATCACGACGTATTCGCCCCTACGCCACTGGAAGGTCGGCAAAGGTCAGAAAGTTGGCATCGTTGGACTCGGGGGCCTGGGGCACATGGGCGTGAAGCTGGCGCATGCCCTCGGCGCCAACGTCACCCTGTTCACTACCTCAGCTCACAAGAAGGACGACGCCAAGCGACTGGGCGCGCAAGACGTCATCATCTCGAAAGACCAGGCCGAGATGGAGAAGCACATCCGCAGCTTTGACTTTATCCTCGACACCGTCTCCGCCAACCACGACCTCAACGCTTATTTGAATCTGCTGAAGCGCGACGGAACCATGGTGCTGGTGGGCGCGCCGGAAAAGCCGGCGCCGGTCGCGGGTTTCAATCTCATCATGGCGCGGCGTAGTCTCGCCGGATCGGGGATTGGGGGTATTCCTGAAACCCAGGAGATGCTGGATTTCTGCGGCAAACACGGTATCACGTCGGACATCGAACTGATTCCGATTCAGAAAATCGACGAAGCCTACGAGCGCCTGCTGCGCAGCGATGTGAAGTACCGTTTCGTGATTGATATGGCGTCGCTGGGGTAAATCGAGCGCATGGGGCGGGCTTAGGCGAGGCCTAAGCCGCCCCAACCTCGACCTCGATGGTGCGAATCTTCGGGGGGCGCGTAGCGTGGGGAGGCTCGAAGTAAAGCTCGAGGGCTTCCTTTAAGTTCTCGAGTGCTTCTTCCTCTGTTTTGCCCTGGCTGGCGACGTCGAGGTCAAGACACTGCGAGACATACCAGTCGCCCTCACACCAGACTGAGGCTGAGAAAATACGCTTCATAGCGTCATTGTTGCATAAGCGCTGAAGTATCCCAACCAGAATCGCTAACGGAAGGACGAACAAGGCAGACGGCGCGGAGAAGCAAGCCTGGGGGCACTCTCTATCTGTTACTTCGCGGCGACTGGTTCGGCCTCGACGAGTTGCCGGTTTTGCTGTAGCCGCTCTTTCTCCACGACAAAATTTCCCAGGAACAGCATGTCCATCTCGCTGCGCGAGAAAGTGCTGAAGGCGTTTGCGGGAGTATTCACGATGGGCTCGCCCTTCAAGTTGAACGAGGTGTTCAGCACCGCCGGAATTCCCGTCGCCTGCGAGAAGCGCTTGATCAGCCCGTGGTAGCGTGGACTGGCATCCTCGAAAACCGTCTGCAATCGACCAGTGCCATCGACGTGGGTTATGGCCGGCAGCGCGCTGTGCTTCGACGGCCGCACCGGCACAACGTACAGCATGTAGCGCGCCGGATAATGCTCCATCGCATTGGGCAGCTCGAAGAATTCTTCCGTGCGCTCGGCCAGCACCGACGGCGCGAACGGCCGGTAGGGCTCGCGAAACTTGATCTTGGTGTTGACGATGTCCTTCATCTTCGGATTGCGCGCATCGGCCAGAATGCTGCGATTGCCCAGCGCGCGCGGCCCCCACTCGAACCGTCCCTGGAACCAGCCAATCACGTTGCCTTGCTGCAAGCGTTCAACCGCCAAGTCAAGCAGCTTGTCGTCATCGTCCACACGCTGATACGGAATGCCGTTCCCGGTCAGAAACTGCTGCACTTCGGCGTCGGAGTATCCCCTGCCCCAATAGGCATGATCCATGCGAAAGCGCCGCTCGTTGCCCAGCAGCATGTTGTCGGCCCACAGAGCGGCGCCCAGCGCACCACCGCCATCTCCGGCGGCCGGCTGGATGAAGATGTCGTCGAACGGCGTCTCGCGCAGGATGCGATGATTGGCGACGCTGTTCAGACCAACTCCGCCTGCGATGCAAAGCTTGGTCAGCCCCGTCTCTTTTTGCAGTTGCCGCGCCATGCAGATCAGGACTTCCTCCGTCACCTGCTGGATGCTGGCGGCGACGTCGGCGTAGTGCTGGTTCTGCTTGCAAAGTTCGTTGAAGTTCGACGGCGGATCGCCGAAGTAGGTTGGAAAGCCTGAATCGGCGGTGAAGAATAAAGTCTTGGGCGGACGGGGCTCGCCAAAAAGCTGCTCGAACTTCTGGTTAAAGGTTCGCGTGGTCGAGTGCTGGAAGCAGAAATAATCCATGTCCAGCGAAAACGAGCCGTCCGACTCCTGGCGAATGATCTTCCACACCTTGTCGACATAGCGCGGCTGTCCGTAGGGCGCCATGCCCATGACCTTATATTCGCCCTCATTCACCTCGAAGCCTAGAAAGGCTGTGAACGCGCTGTACAGCAATCCCAGCGAGTGCGGAAACATCATCTGCTTGCGAATCTCGATCTGATTGCCGCGCCCCACGCCCCACGTCCCCGTCACCCACTCGCCTACACCATCCACGGTCATGATGGCCGCCTCTTCGAATGGCGAGCACAAGAACGCGCTCGCAGCGTGCGACATGTGATGCTCGCTGTACAGGATCTTCTCCGTTGGAATCCCCAGCTCAGCCGAGATCTTCGAGCCCACCCACAGCTTGTCGATCATCCAGGTGATCATCGACTCGCGAAAAACCTTGTACGACTGCGGGTAGGTCTGCAGCACGCTCATCAGGATGCGATCGAACTTGCGGAACGGCTTTTCGTAAAAGACCACATAGTCCAGGTCTCCGGCCTGAATTCCGCCGCTCTCCAGACAGAACTTGATGGCAAGATGCGGGAAGCCGAAGTCATGCTTGATGCGGCTGAAGCGCTCTTCTTCAGCGGCGGCAATCAGCTTGCCGTCCTGCAGGAGCGCAGCTGCGGCGTCGTGGTAGTAACAGGAGATTCCCAGGATATTCATGTCAGCCTTGGCGCCGGGCCTCTTCAAGGGTATTGGGGATGGGGGGGTGGTCAAACCACTTTTCGGGGCGTTTCTTCATGTGCATCGAGTCGGCAAAGGCGCGCACCGCCAGGCCGAAAGGCAGGATCAGCACCGAATAAATTACGGTCAGCAGGATGCGGGCCTGGAAGTTGCCGATGGCATGGCCAATCTTCTTCCAGCGCCCTGATATCTTCGCCCTCAACGCCGAAGGCAAGCAAAACCAGATCGCGACGGCAAGAACCACGGCCGCCAGGACGGTCCGCCAGTGCAGCTTTATGAAATGAAGCAACATCCTGCGTTTTCCCCTAGAAGAACGAGTAGATAAACGGCGCGATGGCGGAGCTCTGTGCCAAAATCAGCAATACCGCGAAAACCGCCAGAGTGATGAGGATGGGCGTCAGCCACCAGCGTTTGTTGCTCCAAAAGAAAGAAAACAGTTGCCCAGCCGTGCTGAAACGCTGACCCGTTGTCCTGAAGATCCCCATGTCCCTCTCCCCAACCGTCTAAAGCGGCCCTCGCAGACCAAAGGGGTCTGAGGCAGTGCGAAAGACCGTGCCTGATTTTACCTTACTTTGTAGCGGATTCAGCAAGTCCGAAGCGCAAAGCTTGTGTCCCGATGTTACAACTCTGGGACATTCCCAATTGCGACCACCGTCCGATAGTCAAGGCGAAGGGGGTAGCATGAAGACTACGTTCGTCCCCGTGCGACATTTGACAGCTAGTTTCCACTGTGAGATACAAGTATTGCGGTAACGCTACAAGTGTTTCGCGGAGGTTTTGACTTCATGACAGCCGTTTCCCTTCGCCTCCCGGATGAGGTCTCCAAAAGGCTGGACAAGTTGGCCAAGCGAACTGGCCGCAGCAAGACGTTCTACATGATTGAGGCCATCAGTGAACACCTGGATGAGTTAGAGGATTTATATCTGGCCGAACAGCGCCTGACCGCCCTGCGGGCGGGTCGCAGCAGGACCTATACGCTGGAGGAAGTGGAGCGCGACCTTGGCCTGGCGCGTTGAGTTCGACGCCGGCGCCAAAAGAGACCTGGAGAAGGTGGACAAGACCATCGCGCTGCGGATCACGAAGTTTCTTCGCGAACGCGTCGGACAGTTAGATGATCCGCGCAGCATCGGCGAGGCCCTTAAGGGTTCGCGGCTGGGCGACTTCTGGCGATACCGCGTCGGCGACTACCGGATTATCTGCGACCTGCAGAATCAGCGATTGCTTGTCCTCGTCCTCCGCATCGGTCATCGGCGCGAGATTTACCGGTGAGTCCCAGGGAAGGCGCTTCTGTTTACCCCCACTCTTGCCAACTGCCCTATAATGAAATGTTAGTCCCTCCGTTCTCATCGAGTTAGTAAGGGGTATTGATGGCCACAACTGAATTTGCCGTACAGGGCGCCGACCAAGGCGCCGTGCGTGAGCCTGTTGTCAACGACTTCAGCGTCCAGGTTGCCACCGTAAACGGATCGGGCTCGCAGAGCGCGAACACCGTTCTGCTGCGCACCATCTTCCAGATGGGCGTGCCCGTTTCCGGCAAGAACATGTTCCCCTCGAACATCGCCGGGCTGCCGACCTGGTACACCATTCGCGCCAGCAAGAAGGGTTACATCGCGCGCAAGAAGGAGATCGACTTCCTGGTGGCGATGAATCCTGAAACCGCGCGCGAAGACGTCCTGTCGCTGGCGCCGGGCGCGGTCGCACTTTACGACGAGCCGCTGAAGCTCAACGAACTGCGCTCCGATTTGATCTTCTACGCCGTGCCCTACGACAAGATCACCGCTGCCGCCTGTCCTGAGTCGAAGCTGCGCAAGCTGGTCAAGAACATGGTGTACGTCGGCGTAGTAGCGCGGCTGCTCAACCTCGACATGACCGAAGTGGAGAAGGCCCTGCGCAAGCAGTTCGCGAAGAAGGTGAAGGCGGCCGAACTCAACTGGGGGGCAGCCAAGGCCGGCTACGAGTACGCTGCCGCGTCGCTCACCAAGGCCGACCCGTTCACCGTCGAGCGCATGAACAAAACCAGCGGGATGATCATCATCGACGGCAATTCGGCGGCGGCCATCGGCTCCATGTTTGCCGGAGTGACGGTGGTGACGTGGTACCCGATCACGCCGTCCTCATCGCTCGTCGAGAGCCTAATTGAATACATGAAGGAGTATCGTATTGGCGCTGATGGCAAAGCCACTTTTGCCATCGTTCAGGCCGAGGACGAACTCGCCGCCATCGGCATGGTTCTGGGCGCAGGATGGGCCGGAGCCCGCTCCATGACGGCCACCGCTGGGCCGGGCATTTCGCTGATGGCGGAGTTTGCCGGACTGGGCTACTACGTCGAGATTCCCGGAGTCATCTGGGACATCCAGCGCGTTGGCCCGTCGACCGGATTGCCGACCCGCACCGCGCAAGGCGATATCTCATTCGTTGCGAAACTCTCGCACGGCGACACCCGGCATCCGATGCTGATCCCCAGCGACCCAAGTGAGTGTTTCAGCATGGCCAGCGAGGCCTTCGACTTGGCCGAGCAACTCCAGACGCCGGTGTTCGTCATGTCGGACCTGGATCTCGGAATGAACAACTGGATGTCGGAGCCATTCCACTATCCCGAGAAGCCGCAGAATCGCGGCAAGGTGCTGACGGCGGAGGACCTCGATCGACTGGGTGGCTTCGCGCGTTACAAGGACATAGACGGCGACGCTATCGGCTACCGTACGCTGCCGGGAACCGACCATCCGGCAGGCGCGTGGTTCGCGCGCGGCAGCGGTCACAACGAGAAAGCCCAGTACAGCGAGCGTCCCGACGATTACGCCAACAACATGGATCGCCTGGCGAAGAAGTTCGAGACCGCGCGCTCGCTGGTGCCCAGGCCCGAGATCGTGCGTAACGACGGCAACGAGGTCGGCATCATCGCTTACGGGACTTCTCATCACGCGCTGGTGGAAACACTTGACCAGTTGCAGAACGAGTACGGCGTGAAGGCCGACTACCTGCGGCTGCGGGCGTATCCGTTCACGCGCGAGACGCACGAGTTCATCGCCGCACACAAGCGTGTCTATATCGTTGACCAAAATCGCGACGGGCAGATGCTGGAGCTGCTGAAGCTCGACATCGCGGTTCCGGACATCGCCAAGCTGCGCAGCGTACGCCACTACAACGGACTGCCCATCGACGCGCGCTCCGTCACCGACGAAATCATCTCTCAGGAGGGCAAGTAAATGGCAGCCACCGCTACCCCGCCGCCCCAGCCCAAAACAAATCGCATCGGCCTCACCGTGCTCGACTATCGCGGCGGCAAGACCACGCTCTGCGCCGGTTGCGGACACAATGCCATCTCCGAACGCATCATCGACGCCTTCTACGAGATGGGCATCGCACCCGAGCGCGTCATCAAGATGTCCGGCATCGGCTGCTCCTCGAAGAGCCCGGCGTATTTCATGGGCCGCTCGCACAGCTTCAACTCAGTGCACGGCCGCATGCCGTCGGTGACCACAGGCGCGGTGCTGGCGAATTCGAAGATCGTCGCGCTGGGCGTCAGCGGCGACGGCGACACAGCGTCCATCGGCATCGGGCAATTCGTGCACCTTATGCGCCGCAATCTGCCGATGATCTACATCATCGAAGACAACGGCGTGTACGGACTGACCAAGGGACAGTTTTCCGCGACCGCCGATCTTGGCTCCAAGTTGAAGACCGGCGTCATCAACGATCTGCCGCCGATTGATACTTGCGCGTTGGCCATCATGCTGGGCGCGACCTTCGTTGGCCGTTCGTTCTCCGGCGACAAGCGGCAGCTTCATACCATGTTGAAGGCGGCACTATCGCACCGCGGCTCGGTGATGCTCGACGTGATCTCGCCGTGCACCACCTTCAACGATCACGAAGGCTCGACCAAATCGTACAAATTCGTTAAAGACCACGAAGAGCCGCTGCACGACGTGGATTTCGTGCCGCACTTCCACGACATCGCGGTGGATTACGACGAGGGCTCGAGCCTGAACGTCATAATGCACGACGGCTCCTCGCTGCGCCTGCGCAAACTGGAGCACGAGTACGATCCCACCAACAAGGTTGAGGCGGTAGAGCGCTTGATCCAGTCGCACGATGCCGAAGAAGTGCTGACCGGCGTGCTCTACGTGAACACCACCGCGCCCAACTTCATCGACATGATCAACATGACCGATGAGCCGCTGGCGACACTGCCCGAGAGCGTCACACGCCCCTCGCGCCAGGCGCTGGAAGAATGTATGGAGGAGTTGCGATAGAGGCCCACGCGGAGCAGCAACAATTCCAGACAGGCAAGCATCGCTTGCTTCTGGTTCTGATTTCCATTGCGTTCTGCGTCGTCCTTTTTTTGCTCCTGGACGCCGCCTACAGCGCGTTCGTGGTGCGCCGCGCTCCAGCTATTACCGCGCAGGGCACCTGTTTCAAGTCTGATCCCATACGCCATCATTCGTTGCAGGCGGATTGCACCTGCGTCCGGCATTGGGGCAAGAATTCGTATCCCTTCGCTACCAACAATCTGGGATTTCGTGACCAGACTGTCCGCCAGGTTCCACACACGACCGTCGAGCCAAGGATTCTGCTGCTGGGCGATTCCTTCACCGAAGGCATGAGCGCATGGCCTGACACTTACGTTGGACAAATCGTGGCGCGGTTTCCGCAATATGAATTCCTCAACGGCGGAATTGAGAGCTATGCTCCGTCCAACTATCTCAACGTTGCGCGTCAACTCATCGACAAGGGTGTGAAATTTGACGAGGTTATCGTCTTCATCGACATGTCGGACGCCCAGGACGAAGCCGCGTTTTATCAGGACAAGAATCCTACGGGAGCAGTCGACGGTCCTGCACAAGTCGTTCACAACGACAGTCTGGTATGCCAGTTTGCGAGCCTTCATCAGCGAGCATCTGCTGATCACCAACAGCATCTTCGACCGGCTGGAGCGGCTGGCGGTGGAGCACGGCTTCTATTACCTGAACATCGGACACGGCCAGCTCTTCGACCTGCCGCGCTCGGCGTGGACCTATCGCGCCGTCTCCGACACTGAGCCCTACGAGATCGGGTATGCGCCGCTGGGTCTGGAGGCCGGCCTTCGCAAAGAAGAATCGAAGATGACAACGCTGTGGACGGAACTTCAGCAGCGCGGCATTCCGATCAGCGTGGTGGTTTATCCTTGGCCGGCGCAAGTTGCGCATGACACCGCGGAGTCACGGCAGGTAACCATGTGGCGCGATTGGTGCGCCGGAAAATGCAAGCGCTTCATCACAGTTTTCCCTGAGTTTATTGCGGTCAAGAACGCGTGCCCGTCGGGCCAGCCCGGCTGCTGGTACCTGAAGGACTTCATCTTTGGTGATGAACATTATTCTCGTGCGGGCAATGCTCTGGTGGCAGACACGGTGGCAAGCAGTCTGGAAGAAAATCCTCCGGCCAAGCTTCAGTGAACGCCCTTGTGGAGGGTTGGGATTGAGTTGACGGGAGCAATCCCGGAAGGAGCGTTGACCTGCTTTGGTTTGTTAGTCATGTGTCGCCGGCTAAAGCCGGCTCGGGAAGAGAAATAAATGGCTTATCGGCACGGCTGAAGCCGTGCCCTGTTCCAAAGCATCCCAAAAGCGAGTTTTTCAGCGTTCTGTGAAGCCGTGCCCTGTTCCAAAGCTCTCCAATAGCGACTTTTTCAGCGGCCTGTGAAGCCGTATTCTGTTCCAAAGCATCCCAAAAACGAGTTTTTTAGCGTCCTGTGAAGTCGTGCCCTGTTACAAAGCATCCCAAAAGCGAGTTTTTCAGCGGCCTGTAAAGCCGCGCACCTTCAATGCGCGAAGATCGGCGACCTACGCCTATGGCTCTTTCACGTCGAAGTATTGCGCCATCTTGCGGAATTTGTTGTAACGCGCGTTCAGCAATTCAGCCGTCGGCAACTTCTCCAGCTCGGAAAGCTGCTTGTCCAGGACGTCGGCCAGTGCATTCGCCGCTGCGTCGTAATCGTGTTGGGCTCCACCAGCCGGCTCGGGAATAACTTCGTCGCAGATACCCAGCTCCAGATTGTCTTTCGCGGTGATGCGCAGGGCCGCAGCCGCTACATCTTTCTTGCTTGAGTCGCGCCACATGATAGAAGCGCAGCCCTCGGGCGAGATCACCGAGTAAATGCTGTTCTCCTGCATGAGTACGCGATCGGCAACCGCAATTGCCAGCGCGCCGCCGCTGCCGCCTTCGCCGGTGATCACGGCGATGAACGGAACCTGCAGGCGCGCCATCTCGCGCAAGTTATGCGCTATCGCTTCCGCCTGTCCGCGCTCTTCCGCGCCCAGGCCGGGATACGCGCCCACGACATCGATGAGCGAGATGACCGGGCGTCCCCACTTCTCGGCGAACTTCATCGCCCGCAGGGCTTTGCGATAGCCCTCGGGATTGGGCTGGCCGAAATTGCGATAGACGCGCTGCTTGGTGTCGCGGCCCTTCTGCGTTCCCAGCACCAGCACTTCCCTGCCGCGAAAGCGGGCCATGCCGCAGATCATGGCGGCATCATCGCCAAAAGCCCGGTCGCCGTGGATCTCGCTGAAGTCGGGAAAAATTCGCTCGATGTAATCCAGCGGGTAAGGACGATTGGGATGGCGCGCCAGCTCGGTGCGCTCCCAGGGCGTCAGTTGTCCGGACATCTGGCGCCGCAGAGATTCCACGCGTTCGTGCAATCCCTGCAACTGCTTCAGGGCCGCTTGATTCTCGCCAGCCACACCTTGCAATTGCTGTATCTGCTCTTCGATCTGTAGCAGTTCTTCTTGCGCTTTTGAGGCAGCTTCCATATTAGGATCGTTTCGCTTGGTGGCGGCCCAGTACACCGCTTCGGCCGCGTGCATCCAGAAGTCCAGCGCGGACAACATTGCGGATTGCGCAGGCGTCAACTGGGTTTCGTCGGGCACGGCGGTATTGGTAATGGAGGTAGAGCGGACCTTCAGGTCCGCGTCCACAGCCGTAAACGATATGTGCTTTCGTGATCGAGATCCACGGATCTCGACCACGAAAGAGAATTTTTTCGTTTCAGCAGGGGCGCTGGCCTAAAGGGCCAGCTCTACCCTCAATCAATGACGCGTACGCTGCCGCGACCGCACAACTCTTCCACACGATTAATGAAGGCCCGATCCGGCAACACATTATAGCCTTCCGCTTCCATTACCGCGGTAAAGTCGCCCCTGCGCTCCAGGTCGAACAGGACGCGGGCCTCGCCCTTGCGCTCGCGACACAACGCCTGCAGATCGTCGATGGTAGTGTGCGACGCCGTCTCCAGCGCAACCTTGATGCGCAAGTGCGTGGGTAGCTTTGGCTGCGCGTCCTCCAGCGGTGTGATATCGCCGATCATGACCTTGGGGTTCGAGCCTTCCTCCACGCGCACGCCTCCCTTGATCAACACCGGGACGGTGAGCTTCAATCGTTCCGCCAGGCGGCGATAGGGCTCGGCGAAACACAGCACATCGACCGAGCCGTTCATGTCTTCCAATTGCCCCTGCGCGTAGAGATCGCCTTTCTTCGACTTGGCGACGCGAATGCCCTTGAGGATTCCGCCGACCAGGATTTCGTCCTTGCCGGTGGATGACTTCAGCTCGCCGATGTCGGTGGTCGAAAGCGCGTGGAAGTCGAGCAGCTTTTCCTGATACTTCTCCAGCGGATGGCCGGTGATGAAGAAGCCCAGAATCTCTTTTTCGAAGCCGAGCCGCTGGTGCTCGTCCCAGTCGGGAGTGTTGGGCAGCGGTTTCTCGTCGACGCGCGTTTCTTCATCCTGCTGAAAGACACCGAACAAGCCATGCTGGCCGAGTTCTGCGTCCTTTTGCGCTTTCTGAGCATTGTCCATGGCGCTGTCGACCACCGCCATCAACTGCGCGCGCCTGCCCAGCGGATCCATAGCGCCGCTCTTGATCAGCGACTCCACTACGCGCTTGTTCAGCAGATGAAGATCGACGTTTTCGCAGAATTGATAAAACGACTTAAAGTTTCCATTCTTCTTGCGCGCCGCCACAATCGATTCGATGGCGTTGTGGCCGACGTTCTTCACCGCGGCCAGACCGAAGCGGATCGCCTCGCCGTGCGGGGTGAAATACGCGTCGCTGACGTTGATGTCGGGCGGCTCGACGGGAATGCCCATCTCGCGACACTCGTTGATGTACTTCACCACGTCGTCCGTGCTGCCGGAAACAGATGTGAGCAGCGCGGCCATGAACTCGACCGGATAGTGCGTCTTGAGGTACGCCGTCTGATAAGCAAGCAGCGCATACGCAGCCGAATGCGACTTGTTGAAGCCGTATCCGGCAAACTGCTCCATCAGATCGAAAATCTTCTCCACCTTCTTGGGCTGGAAGCCGCGCTCGGTGGCGCCGCGCACAAATCGCTCGCGCTGCTTGGCCATGGCTTCGGGATCTTTCTTGCCCATGGCGCGGCGCAGCAGATCGGCCTCGCCGAGCGAGTAGCCGGCCAGCCGGTTGGCGATCTGCATCACCTGCTCCTGATAAACGATGACGCCCAGCGTCTCCTTAAGGATCGGCTCCAGCTCCGGCAGTTCGTACTCGATCTTCTTGCGTCCCCACTTGCGCTCGATGAAGTCTTCGATCATGCCGCCCTGGATCGGTCCCGGCCGATAGAGCGCATTCAGAGCTGTGAGGTCTTCGACCACGGTGGGCTTGTAGTGCCGCAGCACGTCCCTCATCCCGTGCGATTCAAACTGGAAGACGCCCGAGGTCAATCCGGTGTGGAAAACCTTTTCGTAGGTCACCTGATCGTCGAGCGCGAGCGTTTGCAAGTCGAGCTGCTCGCCACGGGTCTGCTGGATAAGCCGCAGCGCCGCATCGATGATGGTGAGCGTGGTAAGCCCGAGGAAGTCCATCTTCAGCAGGCCCAGCTTCTCTACCGCCTTCATGTCGTAGGCGGTAACGATTTCGTCGTTCTTGGTGCGATGCAGCGGGACCAACTCGGTCAGCGGCTGCGGTGCAATCACTACGCCCGCGGCATGAACGCCCGCGTTGCGCACCAGGCCTTCCAGCTTCTTGGCGGTGTCGATCAACTCTCTGGTCTGCGGCTCGGTTTCGTAGGCGGTAGCCAGGGGCGGCGAATCCTTCAACGCCTGGCTGAGCGTGATATTCAGCGTCGTCGGAATCATCTTGCCGATGCGCTCAACTTCGGCGTAAGGAATGTCCATCGCGCGGCCGGAATCCTTGATCGCGGCCTTCGCGGCCATGGTGCCAAAGGTAATGATCTGCGCCACCTGGTCGCGCCCGTATTTCTGGGTGACATATTCGATGACTTCACCGCGCCGGTTCATGCAGAAGTCGATGTCGATGTCGGGAAGGCTGATGCGCTCGGGATTCAGGAAGCGCTCGAACAGCAACTCATTCTCGAGTGGATCGATGTCGGTGATGCTGAGCGCATACGCGACCAGCGATCCAGCGGCTGATCCGCGGCCCGGTCCGACCGGAATGTTGCGCTCTTTCGCATAGCGAATGAAGTCCCAGACGATGAGGAAGTATCCCGAGAACTGCATCTGGCGAATCATCTCGATCTCGCGCGACAGGCGATGCTCGTAGTCCTCCAGCGAGTGCTTCAGCCGGCCCATGGTCTGAAGCTCGCGCAGAATGTTCAACCGCTTGGCGAAACCCTCACGGCTGATGTGCTCGAAGTAGTCGGGGATCGAGTAGCCCGAAGGTACTTCAAACTGCGGAAACGGGTCGTGAACTTTTTCCAGCCGCACATTGCAGCGCTCAGCGATCTCCAGCGTGCGCGCCAGCACGCGCTCATATCCGGAGAACACCTTCCCCATCTCGGCTGCGCTCTTCACGAAGAATTGGTTGCCGTGGAACTTCAAGCGATTGGTGTCGTGGATCGATTTGCCCGTCTGGATGCAGACCATCACGTCCTGGGCGTGCGAATCGTCCTCGCAGAGGTAGTGGCTGTCGTTGGTCGCCACCAGCGGCAGAGCAAGTTCCTGCTCCAGCTTCAGCAGGTCTGCCTGAATTCGCTGTTCGTCGGGAACGCCCTGGTCCTGAATCTCGAGATAGAAATTGCCCTTCCCGAAAATGTCTGTGTAAGTTGCGGCAGCCTCGCGTGCAGCGTTGTATTTGCCTTCGGTCAGGCTCTCGGCCACTTCGCCCTTCAGACACGCGGACAGGCCGATCAATCCCTGCGCGTGCTCGGCGAGAAATTTCTTGCTGACGCGCGGCTTGTAGTAGAAGCCGTGCAACGACGCCTCAGAGACGATCCTGACCAGGTTGCGATAGCCCTGGTCATTTTCCGCCAGCACAATGAGATGGTTGTAGCTGTCGCCCTCGGGCGCGGCGCGGTGATCTTCCTTCTTGCAGATGTAGAGCTCGCAACCAAGAATGGGCTTGACGCCCGCTTCTTTGGCGGCGTTGACGAACCGGACCGCGCCAAAAATGTTGCCATGGTCGGTCATGGCGACCGCCGGCATGTCGAGTTGCTTGACGCGATCAACCAGCCGCTCAATCTCGCAAGCGCCGTCGAGCATGGAGTAGTCGGTGTGAAGATGGAGATGAACAAATTCGGATTGCGGCATCGTTACTTCTATTTTATGCGTTTGCGACATCGTCTGCGGTCTGAGGAAGGTGTGGAAAACGGGTCTGCAATTAAGATTGTGGCGTCCCTGAAGACGGGTAGAGCCGGCCTTCAGGCCGGCGTCAAAGCTCGGTCCACGCTGGACGGGAGGGGCATCGGTCATTCTTAATGACCGGCGCCCCTCCCGAGGTTTATTCTTCCTCGGTGGACGCGGCGCTGAAGCGCCGCTCTACCGTCCCAGGTCGTAGTCCACCGGTTCCCTCTATGAGCAAGAGTCCGGCCTATATCGCTGCTCACATTCGCCGCGTTTTGGTGGATGGGGCTTCCGCGCCGCATACCGAAGAAGTGCAGCGCTTCTTCAAACATGAGATTAAGTCGCGCGGCTGGTATACGCACGAGTTGCGCAAGGTCGCGGTGCGGTTTCGGCGCACGATCCTCACAGAACACGATATTCCATATCTGTTGCAGATCGCTGATCAACTCTTCCGCGGCAAGGTCCTCGAAGAAAAAGTTTTCGCGGTCGTGATGCTGGAGGGGATTGTCGGGAATCTCGGCAAGCCGGAGTTTAAGCTGCTCGAAAGCTGGCTGGACCGCGTCAGCTCATGGGCTGACCACGACGGACTGGTCAACTATCTGCTCGGCCCGATAATTGCCGCCGATGCGACGTTGCTGTCGCGGCCAGCACGTTGGGCGAAGTCGAAGAAGCGTTGGCATCAACGCGCCGCCGCCGTCAGCCTGATTCACAGCACGCGCCAGCATAAGAACTTCGAGCACATTCAGCGCGTCACCGAGATCCTCCTGCCGAGCGACGACGACATGGTGCGGAAGGGGCTCGGCTGGCTGCTGCGCGAAGCGGCCAAAGCCAATCCGCAGCAGACGGTTGAGTATCTGATGACGATTCGCGAGCGCGCTCCGCGCCTGGTGCTGCGCACGGCGTGCGAGACACTGCCAGCGAAAACGCGAGAGAGGGTGCTGGGGAAAAAACTGTTCACGACCCTTCGGCCTCGCTCAGGGAAAGCTCCGGCACAGGGACACGGAGAGAAAGCGGCAACCGGCTCGAAGTTGGATTCTGGCCAACGCTGATACGTTGCGCGAGGATGAAAGAGCATTGATCGTATAGGGGGCCTTCGACTGCGTTCGGACGCTACGCGACCTCACTCCGCTCAGGATGACACCTCAAAATCATTCCCGGCGTGCAACGGAGGCGCGCCTCCGCTCAGGATTACACAACATTTGGACGGCTAGCCTTCCTCTGTGCGCTCTGTGCCTCTGTGGTGAAACGCTCTCTCATTTACAATGGTTCACGCAATGAATCTTCCTGAAATCCAGGCTGCGCTGCGCGACGGCGGCCACGAGTGCTGGCTGTTCTACGATCATCATCATCGCGATCCCATCGCCTACCGCGTGCTCGGCTTGCCGGCCAACATGCTGGTGACGCGCCGTTGGTTCTACGTCATTCCGGCTAGCGGAGAGCCGGTTAAACTCGTCCATCGCATCGAGAGCCATCACCTCGACTCACTGCCCGGCAGCAAAATGGAATACTCGGCGTGGCAGGAGTTATGGCAGAACCTCGAGGCCATGCTCAAGCCGTACCATCGCGTGACGATGCAGTACTCGCCCAACAACCAGATTCCGTACATCTCGCTGGTGGACGCGGGCATGCTGGAGCTGATCCGGGGATTCGGCGAGGAGATCGTCAGCTCGGCAAACCTGGTAGCACGCTTCGAAGCGACCCTCACCGACGCGCAAATGGCGTCGCACTTCAAGGCTCGTGATGCCGTCGACAAAATCACCGCCGCGTTCTTTCAGGAAGTGGGCCGGCGCGCCCGTAACGGTGGCACGCACGAGTTTGAGATGCAGCAGTGGATCATGGAAGCCTTCCAGCGCGACGGTCTGGAGACTTGCGATCCGCCGAACGTGAGCGTCAACGCGCACAGCGGCGACCCGCACTACGAGCCGAGCTCGGCGGCTTCAGCTCCCATAAAGCAGGGCGATTTCGTACTGCTCGACATCTGGGCCAAGTGCGCGAAGCCCGAAGACTCCGTCTATTACGACATCACGTGGACGGGCGTGGTAGGCACGCCGAGCGACAAGCAGCGCGAGGTCTTCGAGATCGTTCGTGGCGCGCGCGATGTGGGCATCCAAACCGTGCAGCAGGCCTTTGACGCCGGGAAAAAGATTCACGGATGGGAAGTGGACAAAGCGGTGCGCGAGTTCATCGACGGCAAAGGTTGGGGCAAGTATTTTATCCATCGCACCGGACACTCCATCACCAGCGACATTCACGGTAATGGCGCGAATCTTGATAATCTGGAGACCAAGGACGATCGCGAGATCCTGCCCAACACCTGCTTCTCGGTTGAGCCGGGCATTTACCTACCGGAGTTCGGCGTGCGCAGCGAGATCAACATGATGACGCGCGGCGGCAAGGGCGAAGTGACCGGACGGATCCAGAACGAGTTGGTGCTTATCTGATGGCGAACCCGCAAAACACAGCCACCATGCAGCGCAACGCGAAGGCTGCGCAGCAGACAAACCATATGGCAACTATCGCGCCGCTGGCAGGATGGTTTCTTCCCGGCCTGGGACACTTCATTCAACGGCGCTGGATTCGCGGCCTGCTGCTGATGGCGGCGATCTTTACGATGTTCTTTACCGGGCTAGCCATGCAAGGCAAGGTTTACTCGTTTAATACCGGCGACCTGCTCGACATTCTGGGATTCATCGGCGACATCGGCGTGGGCGCGCTGTACTTTTTGGCGCGCATGATGGATTGGGGAATCGGCAACATCCATCGCGCCGTAGCCGACTATGGCACCAAGTACATCGTAGTGGCGGGATTGCTGAACATTATCGCCGCCGTAGACGCCCACCACATCGCGATCGGCAAGAAACAATGACCTTCGAACTCTCTCACTTCAATGCCGCCCTGCTGTTCGCGCTTTGCGCGTCCACCGTCTTTGGCATCTCCCAACGCAACACCCCGCGCGACATGTTTCGCTACGGCGCATATTGCTTCGCGCTGTTTATTGGCGGCGTGATCGTCGCCGCCTGGGTGATGTGGGCGATCAAACACTAGAAGGCAGTGGTCAGTGGCTAGTGGCCAGCGAAAACAATGCCTCGCTCTGGTCAAACGAGAGCCAGAACTGGGACCACAGCCAGCTAACACTCCCCGCTGGGACATGTACTTTGGTAACTTGACACCCTGCTGGCATGCTCTAGGCTGTTAGGTTGGGCCGAATGTGCCTGGCGGTCTGGCCACGGTTTAGCAACTGGGCAGACCAAAGAGTTCTTTGAAAACCAGGAAATGGACTGATGGTGATCTTTAGGCCAGCGTGAGACTTAAGTCCTTTTTCCGGAGTGGCTTGCAGCTAACTACAGCCGTTTGAATACTTTGCAAGGAAAGCCATAAGCTATTGAAATTAAGCGGTTTATCGCGCAAGTTAAGTCGTTTGTTTTCTATATCTTGATATAAGCGCCTTTGTTTTCAACGCCGTTTTTTTATTTTTTTGTGTGGGTTGTAGGCCAAGAGAAGCACTAGGAATGGCTCAGCGTGGCGGGTTAGGAAGACCCTGATTTAAGTCAATGCCGAGGCCCTCAGCGGCTAAAGCCGGGTTCACTTGCTCGACTTTGCGGACCGCCTGAAGGCGGTCCCTTTCAAAGCAATACTTAACCAGAGCTTCCTTAGGGGTTGGAACGGGCAGCTCACCTAATCCCTATTGTCGGCATACAATTCCTCTTTGGACAAGACGCTCCGCATCTACGCCTGGTTTCTGCTGGTCGTGACCGCGCTTCCGGCAGCCGCACGCTTGGGCAAGCCACGCGAGCTCGCTCGCATCGTGATGCTGCGCTATCAGGATCCCAAGCGACGCAAGCGCTCTCGCATTACCGGCTTCGTATATCTGGGGCTGGCGCTGCTCGGCATTCCCTTCCTGCTGTACGCCCAGGCCCGCCAGGCGCGATGGCTGATCATTCTGCTGCTGCTGGTCATGCTCTCCGCTGTGGAATCGTTGTTCAACAGCCGTGTCGGCAAGGAAGACGCGCTGGCCCGGCAGAACCGCTTGTTCGGCGGCGTGTATGCCGCCATCGCCATCGCCACAGCTCTGCTACTCTTCACCCGATGACCCGCCGCCGCTGGATCGCAGACGATTTCTCCGTTGACCGCGCAATCCTGACCGGAGACCACGCCGCTCACCTGGCGCGGACCTTGCGCGCCCGCGTGGGACAGGAGTTCGAAGTAGCCTGCGGAGATCAGGTGCGACGCGCCACGGTCGCCAGCGTGGCCGATGACCGCGTGGAGTTCGTACTCGGCGAAGAAATCCTCGCTGGATCAGTCGTTCCGATTAGCCTGCTGCTGGCTGTCTTCAAGTTCGATCGCATGGAGTGGGCGATCGAGAAGTGCACCGAGCTGAATGTGACCAACATCATTCCGGTGATCGCGCGCCGCACCGAGAAGCACCTTGCCGCTGCCGCAGAAAAGCGTGTGGAGCGCTGGCGGCGAATCGCCCGCGAAGCTTCGGAACAGTCGCGCCGTGCAGTGCCGCCTGAAATCGCTGTCCCGGTTAAGCTGAGAGAAGCTCTCGAACTTCCCATGTTCTGCAGCGCGTCACATGAGGATGAAGATGCCGGCACCGCTGGCGTGCTCCGTATTGTGCTCGACGAAACCGAGCACGAGGCATCGCTCGCGGACATCTTGCAGGTGCGTGGCAACTTGGAATCTGTCGCGCTTGCGGTAGGACCTGAAGGCGGCTGGACGACGGATGAATTGCGCAGCTTCGCAACTTCGGAATGGCAATGGATCTCAGCCTCGCTGGGCGAAACTATCCTGCGCGCCGAAACCGCGGCCATCGCGGCTCTGGCTATCGCAAGAGGAGCAACTTGAGACTGTCATTCGCGCAGCCTGGCTGCGGCTTCCAGACATTGCCGGGCGCGCGCGTCATCGCCAAGCGCATGGTACGCATCCGCCATGTTCATCAAGGCCCTGCGCCTGACGACGGGGTTGTTGGTGTTGCTTAACACCCGTTTATATTGCGCAATGGCTGACGAAAAATCCTGGTGCACCTGCTCATATGCGCCGATGTTCAAATTGCTGGTTGGATCGCGCGGGAAAATCGCCGCCGCCCGGAAGAAGTGCGGCATCGCCTCTTCCATTTTGCCCCGAGACACCAGCGCTTCCCCCAGATTGTCTTCTGCCACGAAGTTGCCGTTGGTGACCTTTACGGTATGCGACCACAATGTCACATTGTCTTTCCAGTATCCGATCTGGCGATAGGCAACAAACGTCAGTGCTGCCAGCACTGCCAAGCTGGTCACCGGCAGAACAGCAGCCGGGAGATGCCATTGCTGCGCCAGATCGGCGACGCCCCAACAGATCATCAGGTAGAGACCGATGAACGGGAGATACGCGTAACGGTCAGCCATCGCCTGCGTACCCACTTGCACCAGGCCGATCATAGGTACGAGCGTTCCCAGAAACCAGAGCCATCCCACCAGCAAATAGCGGTGGCGACGCTCCAGCACTACGCGGACAGTAATGACGAGCAGCAAAACCAGGGCTGCCAACGCCTGCCACCCCAGGGCAAACCGCAAAGGGTGAGGGTAGAAAACGGCGAGCCGCGACGGCCACAGAGCTTTTTCCAGATAGCGGACATAAGAGATGGCGGCGTTTGCCAGCCGCATGTCGAGGGGAATGCTAAATGTGGCGATGGCGCCACCGGCCCGTTGCGCCTTTATGGTGATGACGGCGCAGGCCGCGGAAAGCGCGAACAGCGGAAGCTTTTCCAGGATCAACCAGGAGAATCGCTTTTCGCTCTTCGCCTTTCGCTCTTCGTCAGAAGATCGCTGTTGGTTCTTTGCAAGTTGAATTTCGCCAGACGCAAGGGGCGCGTCTTTCCGGCGAAAAACGAATTGCCAAGGGCGAAAAGCGACCCGCTGCAGCGGCCAGTAGTCCCACAGCAACAGCACAAAGGGCAAGGTGATGACCTGCGGCTTAGACATCAACCCCAGCACGAAGAGGATCGCGCAGACGGCATAGCGAAAAATTCCTGGCTTTTGCGCGTAGCTGCGGTAAGCCGCCAGCGCCAGCAGGAAAAACAACATGCTGAGGAGGTTCTTGCGCTCTGCTACCCAAGCCACGGATTCGACATTGATGGGATGCAAGGCAAACAGCGCAGCCACCATGGCGCTGCGTCCAACGAAGCCGGTCGCCGCCTGCAGCAACCAGAACAGCAACAGCACATTGACAATATGCAGCAGCACATTGACGCCGTGATGGCCGGTGGGATCGAGACCAAAGAACTCGTAATCCAGCGAGTGCGACAGCCAGGTCACGGGATGCCAGTTGGCGGCGTCGTACGTGGTAAACGCCCACTGGACGGTCTCCCATGTGAAGCCGCTTTGGACGTGGGCGTTCGCGGTGACATAAACGGTGTCGTCGAAGTCGCAAAAGGGATAGCCGGTCGTGGGGAGATACAACGCGGCGGTTGCCAGCACCAGAAGGGTTCCGAAAACAAATGCCCACGTTTTCGGCGAAGAGAATCGACCCACTCTGAGCGTGGACACACTCTCCGGCGGCAATGGCTGGCTCGGCTTGTCAACCACTACGCGGACTCCGGCAAGTCGGACGTACCTATCGAGCCGACGATCTTCACTGGAAGGTCCAGATGCACCCGTAGTTGCTGGGAATGGTCAGGGTCTGCGCCACGCCTGCAACCACGCCCACTAGATTCTGCGCGCCCTCGATCTCCTCGAGATAACTACCGTTTGTCGGGAATGCGAAGCTCGCGGTCTGCTGCTGATCGGTAAAATTGACGACGATTAGGCTGAATGCGCTTCCAAGCTGCCTCGAAAACGCTAACAAGCCTTTGGAGTTGAAGTTGGCATAGTCATTGTAGAAGTAATGCTGGCCATCGGTGAACTGCGTTCCGCCCTGGCGGATCTTCGTCAGCTTGCGAACCAGGCGGATGATGGGCTGCCCGTCGGTATCATAGAAATAGTTCCAGCGCACCGGACGATAGAGCATCACGCGCCCGTAGCCGCTGCCGGGAATCCAATAGTTCTCGCAGAATTCCTGCCCCTCCGACAACAGCGGCGTTCCCTTGGCCGTCAGTAGCGCAATCAGATACGGCTGAACCTTCGGCCAGTTGTTGTCCCGATCTCCCTGCTGGAGCAACACGTCATCCGGATCGTTGTCGACCGAGATGGTGCCGAAGTTGCAAATGAAGCGTTGATGATCGTGATTTTCAATGTATTGCAGACCGGTCTTCGGTAGGGTGTCTGCGTTGGCAGTGACCGACGTCGGATATCCGTTTAGTCCGAGTTGTAATCCCAGTTGTTCGATGGCGCCGGGGCTGCCGGCTGCGCAGTTGGCAGCCGCCCCGAGCGTGCCGTCCTGCCAGGTGCCCGTGCTGTAGCTACCGTAGAGAATGTCTGCAGGATCCGGAAGATACTCGGCGATCTGGATCAGATTGATGTTCCCGGCCGGATCAAAGAAACGCTGATAATGATCAGTGGCTCCCACCTTGGATTTGATGTATTGGTAGGTGGAATACACCAGATTGGCATAGCCCGTCCCGGTCGGTCCGTCCCAATACTCCGGCACATCGTCGAATCGAAATCCGTCCACGTGAAACGTGTCGAGCCAGAACTG
This sequence comes from uncultured Acidobacteriaceae bacterium, assembly GCA_963789245.1. Lineage (GTDB taxonomy): Bacteria > Acidobacteriota > Terriglobia > Terriglobales > Acidobacteriaceae > Bog-257. The sequence goes on from CAWBKE010000009.1 coordinate 83,594, forward strand.
ATTGACGGAATAGAAGTAGTCCTGCGTGAGCTGCTTGGAGAAGTCGTTCAAGGTACCGAAGTCTCCGCTGCCGCCGTTAAACGGATTGGGAAGATCGTTCTGCAGCGCATTGTAAAGCTGGGTGTAGGCAAAATCGCCGCCGGTGTGGCCGTAAACCGAGTCGATAACGACGGCAATTCCATTCTGGTGACAGAGATCAACGAAACGCTGAAAGTCAGACGCTTTGCCAAAGCGCTCGGCAACACAGAAATAACCGATCGGGTCGTATCCCCAGTCGATGGTGCTCAGAACGTTCGAGACCGGCATGACCTCGATGCAGTTGATTCCCAGGTCCGCCAGATAAGGAAGCTGCCTGATGGTGCGATCGAGGTCGTCGCGAAACTCCGTGATCATCAACTCATAAATAATCGCGTTCTTCAGAGGCGGCGTTTTCCACTTCGTTTCATTGGCGGAGAACGTGTATGGCGTGCTTCCAACCGTAATCGCCGACAGGCGGCCGACGCCCACTTCGCGGGAGAACGGATCGATGATGAAGTCGATGTCACCACGTGTGGGGCTGTGAATGATATAGCGATAGACGTAACGTCCGGGTTGCCCGAAGGCGGAGGACCCCGGCGGAGGCGAGGCAGTGTTTAGATTGATCTGGCCGGACCAGTAATCGCCATAGGTGGGATCAACCGAGTGAACCTGCGGCACCACCGCCGGCTGGGCGGCCTGAAGGTACTGATCCGTTTCGTGAATGATTTTGACGGAAACAGCGTATCCCTCGCCGGGATCGACGCCGGGCAGAAATATTCCGAAATGCAAAACCTTGGGCGATGTTTCCAGCCCGCCCAGGTTATTCATCGAAAGGTAGTTCATAAAGCCCCTGAGCCAGGCGCCAGAGCATGTTGGGCCATGCTTGGCGTTCCCTTAACCAGCCCTGTAATTATTTCCTGATTTTCGCATGAAACGGGAGGCGGAGGTTAACTAACCGATCGGTACCGTGTCGATTTGAAATTGTGGCCGAGTGACCTTGGATGGAGCACGCTTTCAGGCGTGCAGTCGAGATCCTCTAAATGTCACGGCTTCAGCCGCTGAGGTAAGGCGCAGATTTACCTCAGGCGCTAAAGCGCGCATCGAATCGGGCTGCAATGTGTACGCCTGAAGGCGTGCTCCACCCGCGCGAATTTCAAACTGACCCACTACTAACCGATCGGTTAGCTGCCAATAGTCATCCGATAGACTTCTAAGGCGAGAGGATCGCCCTCAGGCTGGATTCATGTGCTACATTACCGGCCAGAGGTTCATGTCAATGCTCCGAAATCCACGATCGATTTTTCTGACTGACGCCGTTTCGGTTGTGGTGAAACGCATGCTTGTAGGCGGGGCAATGGCGATCGCACTGGTGCTCTTCTTGAGCTGCCCTGCCGCAGCTCAGGCAGCAGTCGAGTACGGTCACATCGCGACAGGCAGCAGCGCCGGCTCAGCCGGACTTAGCAAGCTCAGCAATAAGATAGGTTCCGTGCTATCGCCGGACAAAAAGCCCGGTTCCGTACAGACGGTTGACAAGCAACCGGGCGTCGCGACTGCCACGGAGAGTAATCCCGCAGATGCGAACCGTCGCGCGCTGGAACAAGTGGCAGGAAAGGATGCCGCGAAGCTCACTTTGAAGTCTGCGCCGGCGAAAGCCATGGTGCGAATTGATGGCAAGCCGGTTGGGCAGACGCCGCTGCTCATCTCCCTGGCTCCCGGCGTCTACAAAATCGAAATGGAAGGGCCACGAATGGAGTTTGGAAAGCAGCAGCTTAACCTGAGTCCAAACGAGACGCGCGAACTCGAGCTGCCTTTGTCGGCTGCGCCCCGCTACCCAAGCCACATTGAACTACAGTAATCATCGTTAACAGATTGAGCACTCTAGGCTCGGCAAAGTTCGGCAACCAACATTTCCTGGCGCTCCTGCGCCACACGGTCTATGTGTCCAAGAACAGCCCTGTAAACGTGGAGCGCAACTGCTGCCAATAGCAGCAAGGTCAGATTCGCGATCCAGGGATTGCCGTAGCGCCGCGCTATCCAGAACGCGCTCCCCGCGGTTCCCACGACGAATAGTTCTACTCCCATGCTGATCAGCACGGTGATCTGGGAAGCCCGTTGTCTTCCAAACGTCGAATGATCGAATTTCTTCGGCGAGTAGATTGACAGCATATTGCCCACGGAAAGATTTACCGCCGCGGCGAATACCAGACCAACAAGTGTGGCGATGGTCATGTTGACGGTCGGCCTGCCGAAGAGGCGGATAACGGCGACCCACACTACCGCTGTCTCTATCGCTAAAATGCTGGCGTGGGTGACGTTCTTTCCCAGCACAATGTCGCGAAACCTCACCGGGCACGCGTAGAAAAACTGGATGCCACTGCCGTCTCCGCCAAAATTGTTGTAGACCAGATTGGTTAATGTCAGGAGCGCAAAGCCGGCAGCCGCGGGAAACGCCAAGCCAGGCGAATGTCCAGGAATCGCCGTCTCCGACTGCCGGACAGAGTTCATAGGTCCAAACCGGAAGATGATCAGCATAAAGATTGGCATGATCAAGGTGAGCAACATGGGGCCACTGCGGAGCACCGAGCGGATCTCTTTTTCGAAAACAGCCGCCACGGGAGCAGCGAATCCGGGCAAATTCCATCCCAATCGTAGCTCCCGATTCTGCGGGAGAACGGGCTTGGCCGATGTTTCGCTGAGACTCTCACCGCGATACTGCGCCCGCAGCCGCAGGTGCAGGCCGTAGCCACTCACCAACACAAAAGCGCACAGCAGCCCCAACCAAGAAAAGCTCGCCCCGAAATGCGAAACTGCCACTGCCGCGATGGAACGGGCGGCAAGCCCCGGGGGAAGAATTTTCTGGCCATGAATGAGAAGCTCCCCAAATCGGCGCACTTCCGGTCGAGGCCGCTTGCTGAAATATCCCGTCAGAGGCGCGATCAACTGAACACCCAGAAGCAAAAGAAGAAACAAAATGCCCATGACTTCCCGGGTGCGGCGCCGCGCCAGCCAGCGTTCGATCCAGGCGAATATCATTTGCATGAACACTAGATTGAAGGCGGCGAACGCCAGCAGCACCAGCAAGGTCCAGGGCAACAGCCCCGGTTTCGCAAGCCCCACGCCTACTAGAATTCCGAACGACCACAGACTACCCAGAGCGGTTGCCGGATCGGCTGCGCCATACGCCAGCCGCACTAGAAAATACGAGCCATAGTTCAGTGGAAAGCGCAGCAGGTCGGATGAGTCCGGGTTGTTGGTGAAGGCTGTCGCCATGATGGGGAAGACTTGCCAGAAAAAGAAGATCGGCCACAGCAGCAGCGCGACCAGCCCTGGTTTGCCTTCCCGGACAAAGAAAAAAGCCGCGGTGCCAATGCCGGCAGCGCCCCCGAATCCAACGGCTGCGAAACCCAGCGACACGACGCTGCGCGAAACCAGGTCCAGTTTGCCGCGGGTACTACGCAGCGAATTAACGAACAGGCGCCAGCGCACCCACGCAATTGCTCGCATCTGGCTGCCTCTCGTGGTGAAGCCGGACTTAGTCATGATCGGTCACGGAATTTTTCTTCGTCGAGGTATCGCGGGCAATGTCCGCCTCGCTGCCGGCTATCCCAGCCATGAGAGCTCCTGGTCGGTTCGGCGCATGCCACCCACCGTGCGCAAAAAAATCTGTTCCAGAGTCAGTCTCTCGCCCGAGGATCCCGAGTCCTCGCCTTGCAAGGGCGTTCGCGCTTCCACGCCGGAGCGAAGCTCCTCCAGCGATCCCTGCGCCACCAGACGGCCCTGATGAATGATGGCTACGTGACTGCACAGCCGCTCCACAATTTCCAACACGTGGGAAGTGAGGAAAATCGTGGCCCCACGAGCAATCATGCCTTGCAGCATCGCCTTCAAGGTTCCGGCGGCGATGGCATCCACACCTTCGAAGGGTTCGTCCAGGAAGAGCACCTTGGGCCCGTGAATCACCGCCGCCGCCATCGCTAGCTTCTTCTGCATGCCGTGTGAGTAATCGGTGACCAGCTTCTTCGGCTGGTCGGCCAGCTGCATGAAGTCCAGCAGTTCGACCGCGCGCTTGGCCGCAGTTTCGCGGTCGAGTCCGTACATTCGTCCGGCGAAGTTCAGGAACTCGTATCCGGTCAGTCTCCCGAATAGCGCCATCCCTTCAGGGACCACGCCAATCTGCTGCTTAACCTCAACCGGATGGGCAGCGAGATCCAGCCCAAGGATTTCGATCCTCCCCGAACTGGGTGCAAGCAGGCCGGTGAGCATCTTGATGGTCGTCGACTTCCCTGCCCCGTTCGGGCCCAGAAAGCCAAAAAACTGACCCCGAGCCACGCGCAGGTCGATGGCGTCGACCGCAACGAACTCTCCGAAACGGCGGGTCAGGCTCTGTGTACAAATTGTGGACGCAGCGTCCATAAACTGTCCGAATCTAGCACACTCCAACTTTTCTCTCCCGCCCCGCAGCGCCGGGAGGCAAATCGCCGGGACAGGGCGACGAAGTACCGCTAGGCGAGTTTTCGTCATACTCTATATAAGAGAGAAGACTGCTGATGCGCCAAAGTTTGTCTGTTATTGCCATACTGTTCTTGTTGTTTCCGCTCAACCTTCTGGGACAACACGGAGGCCGGCACTCCACCACGGGCACCAACAGCGGAACAAGTGCGCCTCCGGAAGATCCGGACGCGGCAACCTTCAAGCGTGCCGTCGCTGAAGAAGCCACCGAGGGACAGGTTGCGCAGTTTCGCCTGATGACCAAGAGCACGGAAGCCGCACGGAAGCAGGCGGTCGATCTTCAGCACCTCAACTCGATTGCCAGCAATTCAGACGATCTAACCAGCAAAGCCGGCAGCCTGCAGGATGCGGTTGAGAAAGCTCTGACCGATGCTCGAATCTTTCTGCAATCGTTCTCGGATTCACAGGAAGCCATTCTGAAGAATCTTGTCAAGAAGCTGACGAAATCCGGCGTCGCGGTCAATAAAAGCGATAAGGGCATCTCGCAGCAATTGGATCAGACAACGCTAAACGCGGGCCATCTTGCCAAGGCTGCAGAGAGTCTGGAAAAAGCACTTGTTGAGTTTCAGACCAACCAACTCAATCTCGGCAAGGAAATGGGCATCCCATCTCCCTGAACCTCGCATCGGCAAGCCCACGCCGGACATTCTTCGTTTCCTGCCGTTTTCGGATTGGCTGACCCATCGAATCGGGCATCATGAGAAATGTTTTGCGTTCGGCGATGATCGGTATAATGCTCGCTAGCAAGAGGGTGAGCAATGTGTTTTTCAGCAACAGCGAACTTCGTTGGCAGCGGAGTTCTGGGCGCCGTCGGCGCCGTCACATTGACCAAGGTGAAGCACCGCCGCGAGCTTCTCTTCGCAGCGTTGCCCATATTATTCGCCGTTCATCAGTTCATCGAGGGATTCGTTTGGCTGGGATTGGATGGGATTCTCTCGCCCATGGTGGCACACGACATGGGCGCGGCATTCATGCTGTATGCTCAGGGACTCCTGCCTTTCCTGCTGCCGCTTAGCGTGCTGCTGTTCGAGCCTGACCGGAAGAGCCGCAGGCGCATGCTGCCTTTCCTCGTGATAGGCGCAGCAACGACGCTCTATATATTGTGGGCTTTGACAGCTTACCCAACCCAGGTCTACGTCAAGGGAAATAGTATCGTGTACATCAATCAGGCCACCAACAATACAGCGGTGGCCGTGCTGTACGTGATCGCAACCTGCGGTTCGCTGTTTTTCTCCCAGGTAAGGACGATGGTAATTTTTGGCGCGGCAAACTTGACCATCCTTCTGGTGGTAATGGAGTTCAAGCGGTACGCGTTCACTTCCCTGTGGTGTGCATACGCGGCAGTTGTAAGTGTGATCATCCTCGCCTACTTCTGGAAAAGCAGCGCAGATCGGCCATTCCTCTACGCGTAACAAGGCCGTTTCGAAGCTGTCCGGAATGTGACCTTGCGGTTATTTCCCCAGCATCGCATGACACGACGAAAGGCGTGGAATCGTGGCATGGAAACCAATTACGAGACCCTCATAAAGGGGTCAGCACCCCCACTTTGTCCTCCGGAAACCGCTTCACATCAAGGATTGCAGCACTGGGTCAACGGCTTCCTTGCTTTTCTTGCGGAACTACTTAGCGGACTTTGGTGAATCCATATTTAGCAGAAAAGTAGCTTTCGACGTGGGGCCCCGACTGCGGAATAAGCCGTGACCGGGTGCGAACTATTTCCGTATAAAGATATGTAGAACGCTCATGCCGCTCATTGTCATTTTGCTCACGGCTGTGGAGACGTCTGTCCTGAACCGGAAGACCGCTCGTCTCATGGTTGCGGCATTCGTTTTGCTCTGTTGTCGCTTTTCGTGGAGCCAGGCGCCGACTCCAACTGCGCAACTTCGAACCCTGGCAGGCGTGGTGAAGTCCGGCAAAACCCCTGTCCCGGGTGCCACGGTGACCGCAACCAATCACAGCGCAGGGCAGAGAGTTATTGGCTGGACGCGGGCCGATGGCAGCTTCAAACTCACCCTGCCCGGCGACGGCGAATACGCGGTGCGAGCCCAGATGGCGGCCTTTGCGACGGCTACGGCGCGCGTCACCGTCGGTCCTTCCAACCAGAATCCTCATCTCGATCTCGAGATCGTCCTGCTCTCGCGCTCAGAGTCCGCCCCAGGCAACATGCAAGGAGGAACTGGCAATGGCCGAGCGGGCAACCGCGGATTCCAGGCGCTGTCGGTGATGCAGAGTGACACAGGCTCGGACCAGGGTGTGAATGGCGGCGAATCGGTCGCGCCTTCCGGCATGCCGGTTCCAGGCGTTCCACCAACGATTGCGACAGAATCGGTTATAGTCTCCGGCTCGAATTCGCCGAGTCTGGCCGGAATGGGTCCGGACGAGTTGCGCGCCGGCTTTGGTAACCAGATGGGAGGCATTCCCGGCGCTGCAGGCGGAGCCATGGGCGGTGGTGGATTTGGCGGCCGCGGCGGCGGTGGTGGAGTCCCGATGAGACTGGGAGGACGCAGATCCAATAATAACCAGCTGCACGGGACGATCTACTACTCCGCCAATGACGCCGTTCTGAATGCTGCGCCGTTTTCGCTGACTGGAGCGCCATCACTCAATCCTCCGTATTTGCAGCAGCGCTTTGGAGGCAACGTCGGTGGTCCGCTGATCATTCCCCATGTTTACAACGGCGCGAAAACGTTTTTCTTTCTGCATTACAACGGCACGCTTGGTGACACTCCCTACAGCTACTTCTCAACCGTGCCCACGCTGGCCGAGCGCAGTGGCAACTTCTCCCAGACGCTGGTGAATGGCCAGCCAGTGCAAGTTTTCAATCCCTCAACTGGGCAGCCTTTCGCCAATAACACGATTCCGCAGAACATGATCAATTCCGCAGCTCAGGGGCTGCTGGCGTACTTTCCGCTGCCCAATCTGCCGGGCCAGGTGCAGAACTTCCAGTCCATTGCCGCAGCCAAGAGCGACAGCAACGATCTCAACTTCCGCTTGAATCAGGCGCTGGGCGCCGCGAGTCAACACGGCCCCGGACGTTTTCGCGGACCGCAGAACAATCTGACCTTCGGATTCCACTATCACGAGGCCGACCAGACGCTGACCAACGCTTATCCCAGCGTCGGCGGACAAACCATTACCCACGGCTACGATGTGCCGATCGGCTACGTGCGCAGCTTCGGCCGGCTGATCAACACCTTTCGGGTCGAATACAACCTCAGCACCATCGACACGCAGAACCTTTACGCGAACAATACCAATGTCACTGGAATGCTCGGCATTAACGGAGTTTCCCAGAATCCGGCCAACTGGGGCCTGCCCAATCTTTCCTTCACCAACTTCGGAAGCCTTCAGGACACGGTTCCGGTCTCCGATCGCAATCAGACCGTGTCATTCACCGATCAGATGATCTATACCCATAAGAAGCACACGCTGCGCTGGGGCGGAGATTTCCGGCGACTGGAAATCAATAGCAGGACCGCCAGCAATCCGCGCGGCAGCTTTGTCTTTACCGGACTGAACACCTCCCAGATTGTCAACGGTGTGCCGGTCGCTGGCACCGGCTTCGACTTCGCCGATTTTCTGCTGGGTCTACCGCAGCAAACTTCGGTGCAATACGGCACCAATCCCTCGGGCTATCACTTCCGCGGCAACTCCTGGGACCTCTACGCGCAGGATGAATGGCGCTTTCGCAGCAATCTGAGTTTCAACATTGGCTTGCGATATGAATATGTATCGCCTTTCAGCGAGACCGCCAATCAGATGGTCAACTTGAATATCGCGCCAGGTCTAACCGCGGTAGCTCCGGTTTTGCCGGGTCAGGTCGGCCCGCTGACGGGAACGTTTTACCCGATCACGCTGGTGAATCCTGACCGCCATGACTTCGCTCCACGCGTAGGCATCGCCTGGAAGGTGCATAACGACACGGTAGTGCGCGCCGGCTATGGCATCAACTACAACACCACCGCCTATGCCAACATTGCGCAGGATCTCGCGTTCCAGCCGCCATTTTCATTTACGCAAACCAATATCGAGTCGTCCACAAATCATCTGACCTTGCAGAACGGGTTTCCGGTCCAACCGGTGAACACCATCACCAACAACTACGCGGTCAACGTAAATTATCCGCTGGGTTACGTGCAGATATGGAATCTCGACCTCCAGCAGACCATTACTCCAACCCTGGTGTTGAACCTGGATTACACCGGGACCAAGGGAACGCATCTCGATCTGCTGGACGCGCCCAATCGCACTCCATTGGGACTGCTCAATCCTGCCGTGCCGGCTTTCTACTATGAAGACTCGGTCGCCGATTCCAACGCCAACGCGGGCACCGTGCGCCTGCGCAAGCGCCTGGCTCATGCCATCTCGATAGGCGGCACGTATACGTGGTCCAAATCGCTTGACAACGCTTCCACCATCGGCGCCGGATCGGCGTTAGTCAGCCCGACCGGCACCGTCACCGGCCAAACCCTGGTGGCACAAAATCCGTACAACCTCAAGGCTGAATATGGCCTTTCGAGTTTTGATCAGCGCAATAAGTTCACCGCCGATTACCTGTGGGAGCTGCCCTTCGGTCACGAAAAGCGCTGGCTTTCGGGATCAGGTATAGGACGCGATGTTCTGGGTGATTGGCAGTGGAGCGGCGACTGGACCATCGCCTCAGGATTCCCTTTTACCCCGCGTATTCTCGGCTCGTTCACCAATGTGAACAGCGGCGTCAACGGAACTTTGCGGCCCGACCTAACCGGCGAGCCGGTCAACCTGTCTAACCCTGGTATTGCGGAGTGGTTCAACGCCGGCGCGTTTATGGTTCCACCGCTCGGGCAGTATGGCAACGCCGGCCGCAACAGCATCGAAGGACCGGGCGAGGTGAACTTCGATATGGCCATGACGAAGGTTTTTCCGCTGAAGGAGAACCGCTTTTTCGAAGTACGCACGTCGGCGACAAATGTTTTCAATCGTCCCCAGTTCACTGCCATCGATACGGTTGTGAACTCACCAACCTTCGGGCGAGTCATTTCCGTAGGGGCGATGCGCACCGTCCTGATGACCGCCAGGTTCAGGTTTTAATACCGTATGACCAGAATTCGAGAACTCGTACTGCATCGAGCGACAGCCATAGTTATCGCCGCCGCATTGCTCTGTCCTGATCCGGGGCTTACCCAGCAAACCGGCTACACCTTCAAAGCGGAGGCGGAACTGGTGTTGGTGAATGTCTCGGTTCGCGACCGCGATGGAAATCTGGTTCGCGACCTGAAGCCGGAAGACTTCACGATTCTGGAAGATAACAAGCCGCAGAAGGTGTCGAGCTTCGACATTGAGAACATGCAGAACACGCAAACTGTGGCAGACCAGCAGGTTGCTCTGCTGAGTAACCCGGCAAAGAAAGCGACCGCAGTGCCCGCGAATCCTTTGCTGTCGGCACAAGCCCAGGCCATCAAGGACCGGCGTCTCATCATTCTGTTCTTTGACTTATCGGCCATGCAGCCCGACGAGATCGAGCGCTCTGCCCAGGCCGCCCAGAACTATGTCGACAAACAAATGCAACCGGCCGACCTCGTCGCAGTGGTGTCGCTCGGCAACAGCATCACGCTGAACCAGGATTTCACCTCCGATCGCGCGCAACTCAAGAAGGTTTTGGAGGGCTTCAATCTCGGAGCCGGCGCAGGCTTCGAAGAAGGCAGCACGGGCACAACTGAAGGCACGCCCGACAACGCGAATTCCTTCACCGTTGACGACACCGAATACAACATCTTCAACACCGACCGGCGGCTGGAAGCGATCCGCACCATTGCATTGCAGGTTGCCAGCGTTCCGCAGGAAAAAGCGCTGATTTACTTTTCCAGCGGCATGGATCGCACCGGCATCGAGAATGAGTCGGAGCTGCGTTCCGCCACCAACGCCGCTGTATTGGCGAACATGGCCATTTACACCATGGATATTCGCGGCTTGCAGGCACTGCCTCCCGGCGGCGCGGCGCAGAACGCCAGCCTGCGCGGCATCTCGCCCTACAACGGCCAATCGACGCTCAACGATTTGAATTCCAACTTCACCACCCAGGAAACGCTGGTCTCGCTCTCTGTCGATACCGGCGGCCGCGCTTATCTTGATTCCAACGATTTCACTCGCGTCTTTCGCGGCGTGCAGCAGGACATGGACATGTACTATCTGCTGGGCTACCACAGCACGAATACCGCGCGCGACGGAAAGTTTCGGCGCATAACGGTGCGGGTGAATCGGCCTGGCGTGAAGCTGGAATATCGCAAAGGCTATTACGCCGCAGCCGACTTCAAACATTCCAACAAGGAAGACCGCGAACGCCAGCTTCAGGAAGAGTTGTCATCGGATCTGCCCAACACTGATCTCCCGCTCTATCTTGCGACCGGATACTTCCGACTCGCCGACAACCGATTCTATGTTCCGATTTCCCTGATCGTTCCCGGCTCGGCAATCCCCTTCACTCGCAATCACGATCAGGACAAGGCGACGCTCGATGTGTTGGGAGTGGTGACCGACGAGCGAAAAATTCCGGTGGGTGGAATTCGTGACACGGTGAAGCTCGCCGTCAATGCCGCGAATGAAGTGCAGCGCAAGAATGTCCAGTACGACAATGGCCTGGTCTTGCCGCCGGGGAAATATCACCTGAAGATCGTGGTGCGGGAAAACGAAAACGGCCAGATGGGTGCCTTTGAGACCGGCTTCACGGTTCCCGATCTCAAATCCGCGCCGTTGAAAATGAGCTCCATCGTAATGGCCAGCCAGCTTCAGCCTGCGGGCAAGCACGATAATCCGAACGATCCTCTAATTCGCAACGGTTCGGAAATCGTCCCCAGTGTGACCCGCGTATTCTCCAGCAGCCAGCACTTGTATCTCTATTACGAAGTCTACGATCCGGCGCGCAGCCGGAACACGCCCGCAACCAGTGCGAGTGGCCAGAAAGCAAACGCTGCTACCCATCCCAGCGGCGATACGAAAAACTCGGTTCGCCTGCTCAGCAACGTTGCTTTTTTCAAGGGCGACGTCAAAGCTTATGAAACGTCGCTGACCGAAGTCCAGGAAATCTCCATTCCTAATCGTCACGCAGCCGTCTTTCAGCTCGACGTGCCTCTATCGGAATTGAAGCCTGGCTTCTACACCTGCCAGATCAATGTCATTGATGATGCGGCTGGCCATTTTGTCTTTCCGCGGCTGGCAATGTTGCTGCGGCAATAGGAACGAGTGACGCTGGGAGCATTACCTGCGAAGCGCGCGCCGCGGCCACGCCCCGAGCCAAGAAAAGACGTCACCTGTTTGGCGGTTGTTGTAATCTCGCTTTACTGGAGGCCCGGTAAATGAATTCGACTGAGTCCGAGAAAATCTTCAAGGCGCTGGAGTCATTCCGCATCGAACTTCCTTCCTGGGGCTTCGCCAACACCGGGACACGTTTCGGAAAGTACGTCCAGGCAGCCGCGGCCACGACGATTGAAGAAAAGTTCAGCGATGCCGGACAGGTGCATCTGCTTACGGGAGTGTGTCCAAGCTTAGCCCTTCACGTCGAGTGGGATTTTCCGCAGGGCACGAAGAGCATCGACAACGTGAGGGAACTCGCGCGTCGTTACCACGTTCGTCCCGGTTCCATTAACCCGAACCTCTTTCAGAATCAGTGCTACAAGCACGGGTCATTTGGCAACCCAGACCCATCGGTCCGGCAACGCGCCCTTCAGCACACCCGCGATTGCATTGAGATTGGCAAACGGCTCAACAGCCGGGATGTTTCGATGTGGTTTGCCGACGGATCGAACTATCCGGGTACCGCGAACATCCGCCAACGGAAAGCCTGGTTCGAGGAGAACCTGCGAGCGGCCCATGAAGACTTAGCTGCCGATCAACGCATGCTGGTAGAGTACAAACCCTTCGAGCCCGCCTTCTATCACACCGACATCGCCGACTGGGGCATGGCTTCGCATTTAGCCACGGCTGCCGGGCCCCAAGCCAAGGTTCTGGTCGACACCGGCCATCATTATTCCTCTCAAAATATCGAGCAAATTGTCGCCTGGCTTCTATCCGAAGATTTGCTGGGCGGCTTCCACTTCAATGATCGCCGCTATGCCGACGACGATCTGACGATGGGTTCGATCGATCCGTACCAGGTGTTCCGAATTTTCCACGAGATCCTGTTGTTCGAGCATGAGAGCGGAAAGCGCCCTGACATTGCTTACATGATCGATCAGAGCCACAACTTGAAGGGGAAGATTGAGGCAATGATTCAAACGGTCACCATGGCTCAGCAGCTCTACTCCAAAGCTGCGCTTGTGGATCACGACGCCCTCGCCGTTGCGCAAAGTCAGTCCGAATTGGTTAAGGCCGAGAGCCTGTTGCAAGATGCATTCGCCACCGATGTGCGGCCCGCGATCAAGGAATGGCGCGCCTCGAAAGGACTTCCTATTGATCCGATGGACGCATTCCGCCGCAGTGGCTATCTCGAACAGATCACGAAAGAGCGGTCGGCTAAAAACTCTATGAGCGTTTCCTCCTATGCCTGACGGCAATTCCATCAAGGCATACCTGGCCTTCGATCTCGGCGCCGAGAGCGGCCGCGCCGTGCTGGGGCATCTGCACTCCGGCCTGTTGCGGATCGAGGAAGTGCATCGGTTTGCCAACGAGCCCGTGGAGTACGGAGGCTCGCTGCACTGGGATGTAGCCCGGCTCTGGTTGGAAATGCGCGCGGCGCTTAACGGGCTAAAGGAAACCCATCTTGAGGGAATCGGCGTGGACACATGGGGGGTGGACTACGCTTTGCTCGGCGAGCGCGGAGAGCTTTTGCAGAATCCCTATCACTACAGGGACGGTCGTACTCACGGGATGATGGAGGAGGTGTTCAAGATCGTTCCGAAGGAAGAAATTTATCGAACGACCGGCATCCAGTTCATGCCGATCAACACCCTGTATCAGTTGTTCGCCAGCAAGAAGAACACGCCCGAAATTCTGAACGCGGCCCGCCGTCTTATCACCATCCCCGACCTCTTCAATTATTGGCTGACCGGCAACGCGGTCTGTGAATTCACGAATGCCACGACCACCCAGATGGTCGATCCTAGCACTCGCACCTGGGCGACGGACCTTATCGATCGCCTGCAACTGCCCTCCCGATTGTTGCCGCCGATTGTCGAGCCCGGATCGCTGCTTGGAAAGCTACGCCCTGAACTTGCCGGCGGCTCTGCATTGGCCGGGACGAACGTCATCGCACCGGCGTGCCACGATACGGGCTCGGCGATTGCGGCGATTTCCGCGCGTGGAGACACTGCTTTTCTTAGCTCGGGAACCTGGTCGCTGCTGGGGACCGAAATCGATGCCCCGGTGATTACCGATGAAGCGCTGCGTCTGAACTTCACCAACGAAGGCGGCGTGAATGGCACCACGCGCTTGCTGAAAAACGTATTGGGTTTGTGGATGCTTCGCTGTTGCCGGCAATCGTGGGCGGAGCGGGGATGGGAATGCGACTATCGGGAGCTGATGGAGCTTGCCTCTCGGGAGGAACCGTTTCAGCACTGGGTCGATCCCGACAATGAATCGTTCCTCCGTCCCCGCAACATGTGCGATGCCATCGACGCGTACTGCCGGAAAACACAGCAGCCGGTTCCTGCCTGTCCTGGAGCTTATGTCAGGACCATTCTGGGGAGCCTGGCGATGAAGTACCGCTTCGTCATTAGCAATCTTGAGAGGTTGATCGATCGTCCTATCGAACAGATCAGAGTCGTTGGTGGAGGCTCAAGGAACCGTCTTCTGAATCAGTTCACGGCCGATGCGACGGGTAGACGGGTACTGGCGGGACCAGCCGAAGCCACCGCCCTGGGCAACCTTGCCATTCAGATTCTTGCTCGCGGCGATGCTGCCTCGCTCGAAGAAGTTCGCGCCATCGTCGACCGATCATTTCCAGTTGAAGTATTCGAACCCTCCGATAGCGATCAGTGGAACAAACAAGCGGAACGATTCCAGCAATATGCCGAGACGATTCATGTCTGAAACTGTCCAACTCACCCATCTTAAAGACCTGTGGAACAACACTGAAGCGAGCACAGTCGCGGGTGATGAACTCGCACTCCTGCGCTACCGCTCAAACCTGCTGGGGGCCGATCTGCGCATCACCAACTTCGGAGGCGGTAACACGAGCTCCAAAATCGTATTGCCCGATCCGTTTACTGGAAAGCCGGTTCGCGTACTGGCCGTCAAGGGCAGCGGCGGAGATATCGGCTCCATTCAGGAGTCGGGATTTGCATTGCTCTATCTCGACCGCCTTGAGCAGTTGAAAAAACTCTATCGCGGCGAAGAATACGAAGACGAGATGATCAGCTACTACCCGCTCGCGGCATTTGGCCAGAATTGCGTCGCGGCTTCCATTGATACACCGCTCCATGCCTTCATTCCTTACGCCCACGTGGATCACCTTCATCCCGACTGGGCGATCGCGCTGGCTGCCAGCGCCAATGGAAAGCGCAAGCTCGAGGAGTTCAATCGGCAATTCAACCGCAAGATCGTCTGGCTTCCCTGGCAGCGTCCGGGATTTGAACTCGCGCTCATGCTGGAGGATGCCATCAACAAAAATCCCGAGGCCGAAGGCGCTTTGCTCGGGAGCCATGGCCTGTTCAGTTGGGGCAATACTCAGCGGGAGTGCTACTTGAACAGCGTCAGCACCATCGACCAGATGGGTCGGTTCATCGACGAACACCAACGTAAGAACGGGGTTCTATTCGGCGGCCTCGAACACCCTCCGGTTGCGGATCGCAAGAAAATCGTAATTCAGATTCTTCCGGCTTTGCGTGGCGTCCTGTCTTCCGACCGAAGTGTCATAGCCCACTACACTGATGATCCCGATGCGCTGGCATTTGCCGGATCGAAGTGGTCGAGGGATTTGTGCGGACTCGGCACCAGTTGTCCGGATCACTTTTTGCGTACCAGGATCTGCCCGCTATTCATTCAATGGAATCCCGCCAAAGAAGATGTGCCTGCGTTGAAGTCACGCATCGCGGAGCAAATCCCGGCTTATCGCGAGGAATACAAGAAGTATTACGAGGCGTGGGCTGTTCCCGAGTCGCCAAAGTTGCGCGACTCTAATCCGTCTGTAGTCATCATTCCCGGCGTCGGTCTCTTCGGTTTCGGAAAGAACAAAAAGGAAGCACGAATCACGACGGAATTCTTCATCAATGCCATTCACGTGATGGCCGGTGCGACTGCGCTTGAGGACGAAGAACCGATGCATCCTTTGCCGCAGGCGAGACGGCCGCAACAGTCGGATTCCTTTGCGCATTTCCACAACTACGTTGCTCTTCCTCGCTCGGAAGCATTCCGCATTGAATACTGGACGCTGGAAGAGGCCAAGCTGCGACGCATGCCTGCCGAAGCTGAGTTCAGCCGCAAGATCGCTCTGGTCATAGGCGGAGCCAGCGGCATCGGCCGCGAAGCCGCGCTGTTGCTGGCACGTAAAGGCGCTCACCTGGTGGTAGCCGACCTGAACATTCAGGGAGCTGCCGCCGCCGCTCAGGAGGCAGCCGCCATCGTCTCGCCTGAACTGGTCGCTCATACCTTCGTCGATTTGAGTTCCGCTGCAAGCTTGCTTGAAGCTGTGAACTTCACGGTGTTGAGATTCGGTGGAATCGACGCCGTAGTGAACACTGCCGCTATCTACCCGGTACCGGGAACTGATGGTCAGCTTACGGAAGCGCAATGGGCCAGGACTTTCCTGACAAACGTAACCGGGAACTATCTGCTGGCACGCGCGACCGAGTGGGTCTTCAAAGATCAGCAGATCTCCGCTGCAATGGTGCTCAGTGGTTCGGCCAACGCTGTCGTTCCAAAGACGGGAAGCGAGGCCTACGACACAAGCAAAGCCGCTCTCAACCACCTGATTCGCGAGCTGGCTATTGGACTCGGCCCGCTGGTGCGCGTCAATGGAATTGCTCCCGCTACGGTGGTGGCCGGCTCCGCGATGTTTCCACGCGATCGTGTCATTCAGTCGCTGCAGAAATACAAAATCGAATACTCGGAAGGTCAATCCACGGACGAGTTGCGCAGCAAGCTGGCCGACTACTATGCGCAGCGCACCTCGACGAAAAGACCGATACTTCCCCAGGACTGCGCCAATGCTATCGTTTGGCTGCTGAGTGATGAGAGTGCCAAGACCACCGGCCACGTAATACCGGTTGACGGTGGGCTGTGGGAGGCTTACTTGCGGTAGTTGTGGAGGCACAATGCAACGCGTTTGCTTCGTTTTACAAGTGAGGCCCGAACGGCTCGAGGAATACAAGGCTCGGCATCGCGCGGTATGGCCTGAAATGTTGGACGCGCTGCGCGAAACCGGATGGATGAATTACTCGTTGTTTCTGAGATCAGACGGGCTTCTGGTTGGCTATCTCGAGACACTAGATTTCAATCTTGCCCGCTCCGAGATGGCAAAGCGAGAAGTGAACGAACGATGGCAGCGCGAGATGGCCGGCTTCTTCGTGCAGGAAGGCGGCATTCTGCCCGACCGCGCCGCCGAACCGCTGGAAGAAGTGTTCCATCTTTAGATCTCCGCAATGTTGAGTTGCCGCACCAAAATCTCTGATGGCGGCCAAGTGAGAGGTGCAATTTCTCGGCTTCCAATGTCAGCTACTATTCGCGAGGGTAATTGTGCAAGCCGTAAAACGCCCGCTGCGGTTCCCTTGACCATGTTGAGAGTCTGGTAGACTTGGGGCACGAGAGCCGTCACGGCGTAATGGGCTAGGCACACCGTGCCGTCCCGGGAGTTTCGCCGGGCCAAGGCGCTGTAAAGCCGCGTCATCCAAACAGCAATTTCCTGAACTATTTTGCGTTTGCCGTATCAACGTATCGACCCATGTCCCCGGCCGGTAACTGATGATGATTCCGGGGCCGCGAATAAGAATGCCAAGGCGTGAGTGAATGAGTGATCTTCAAACATATCGCGAAAGCGAAGCAGAAAAGGCTCGAACCCAGGATCTGCTGCGGCTGCTGCCCCGCGGTCGAAGCTCTGTAATTGACATAGGCGCTCGCGATGGTTATTTTTCGCGCCTGTTGACCGAGTATTTCGAGGAGGTTACCGCTCTCGATCTGGAGCAGCCTTCATTCGAGTACCCTCGCGTGACCACGGTTGCCGGCGACATCACCAAACTGCAGTTCTCTGACTCGTCGTTCGACTGCGTCTTCTGTGCGGAGGTGCTGGAACACATTCCCGATCTCGAGCAAGCTTGCCGGGAACTGATTCGGGTGGCCCGGCACGAGATCGTCGTTGGCGTGCCCTTTCGTCAAGACACTCGCTCCGGTCGCACCACCTGCAGCAAGTGCGGTAAAGTTAATCCCCCCTGGGGACATGTGAATCGCTTTGACGAACAGCGTCTCAAGGATCTCTTTCCCGGACTGCCGATCGAGGCGAAATCGTTTGTCGGCTCGACGAAGGAAGTGACGAATATCTTTTCCACGATGCTGATGGATCTGGCCGGTAATCCATGGGGCACCTATCAGCAGGACGAACCGTGCATCCACTGCGGCGCACGGTTGGTGTCGCCCGCGCATGAGAGAGCCTACCTTTCGAAAGTTTGTTCTGGAGTGGCTGTTCGCCTTGACTTGCTGCAGAAGTCCGTCACACGAGATCATGCGAACTGGATCCACGTTGTGTTTTCAAAGAACAGCGGATTGTAGCTGTTTCGTTCTCAGCCGTTCGCTCTCTCTGCCACCAGCATGGACTGTAGGATCTGGTCGGCAACATCCTTGACCGCGGCGGGTGAGTGAGTCAAAAACAACGTGCTGGTTTTGTCACTCTCGCCAATGGACTTCAGCGTGTCGAAATACTGCGTGATCATCACCAGTTGCATAACTTCTTTCGCGGACGCGCCCTCCACCACCTTCTGGAACTGTTCGATCGAGACCTGGAGTCCTTCGACGATTGCTTTCCTTTGATTAGCGATGCCCTGTCCCTGTAGGGCCTTGCTCTCCGCTTCGGCCTCAGCCTTCTTGACCACCAGAATCTTCTCCGCCTCGCCACGGGCGTTGGCTGCCACCTGTTCGCGCTGGGCCGCGTTGATGTCGTTCATCGCCGACTTCACCTTTGCATCGGGAACAATATCGGTCACCAGCACATTAACAATTTCGTATCCGAATAACGCCATATCCGCGTCCAGCTCCTGCTTCACCGCCGCTGCGATACTGGACTGCGAGGCAAACACTTCGTCCAGCGTCATTCCCGGAACATGCCCCAGGATCACCTGCTCGACGTAGGATTTGATCTGCGCTACCGGATCGGACAACTTATAGAAAGCATCGTAAACTTTTTCGGGACAAACCCGGTTCTGCACTGAAATCGGAATGGTGACGAACACGTTGTCTTTGGTCTTCGTCTCCATGGTCAGGGTGATCTGATTCACCCGCAGACTTACTATGCCGGCCACGGAGTCGAAGAACGGCCGCTTCCAGTTCAAACCCGGCAGGGCGACTCGAAGGAACTTGCCGAATCGCGTGATCACTGCGACCTCGGCCGTGCTCACCGTGAAGAAGCTGGCCAGAATCAGGTACAGCACGACGAAAGCCACTACTACCAACGCAATCAAGCCCAGTAGATCCATTTGGTTTCCTCCGTGCGGCTCCTAATCTTAATCCTATGCAGTCAATTACAACACCTGAATATGCTACTTTCGTGAACCATAGCTGTCCGACATTATTGGTTTGCCTCTACTTGTTCGAAAGGTGATCTGTCCTGCCCTTCAGAGTCGCTGGATCGGTAAAGCCACCTATCCTACCTTTCTTGAAATAGCTGGAATGTCTCCCAAGGGTTCATTGCGAATACTTGAGTTGTGCTGCTTGCAAAGCATTCTCGTAGTCTTTCTGGCACTCGGCTTCAGCTTTATCCTCCTTGGCCTGGGCTTGCTTGATGACCTCAGGAGCCGCTGAGTATGCTTCCGTCTTACCCGGAACCGGAGTTCCGTTAACCCGCACCCAGTTGTTAAAGTCCCATTCCGCCGCAGCCGTGCAATCCTCTCTATGTTTAGCCGCGTCTGCTATGGCTTTATCCAAGAGAGTCTTATTCCAGTCTTTGGTCGCCTGCTGTTCAGCGGTGTCATGAGACCTTTGAGTCTCTGCTTGCTCCAGTTTTGTCAATCTGGCGTTCACGTCCGCCAATTGCTTGCTTAGGTCATCGACACTCTTTTGACTGGCGCATCCGACGCTGGCCAGCAAAAACAGAATGAGAATTCCCAGAACGGCCGGTCGGCGAATTGCGTTATTCATGGCCCCTCCCATAGCTGAAAATGAGAGCAGAGAAACGAACACTATACGGCTACAGGATACCCTGACCCGACTTTACCAGTCGAACCGCCGGAGAGGGTCGCCGTGACTACTATCCAGCCAGGGCTTGCCGAAGGTATCCTGCGACGTCACTGACGAAGCGATGTACCGACACCTCTGCGATGCGATGGCCGGCGATCGCGTTCATGGTCTTTCCCACGGCTCCCAAAGGCGGCTCGTAAGTCCCGGAGAAATCCAACTGGGTCTCGGTCGCGGTCAGCGGGTATATTGCAAGTTCGCCCTGCATGAGAGGAAACAACCGCGGCAAGGTTGCGGCCTCCCATTCCAGGAGCAATTTCGTGCTGGCGCTGGAAGTGGCATCCGGCGCTTTCTCCTCGATGCCTTTCACCAGGATCTTGATGTCGGCCTTCACTCCCATACCCGCAAAATCGACGTGCAACTCTGCAGCGACCGACTCTGCGCGGGAAGCAGCAGCCTTGGTAGCAGACTGGAACACTGCGACGGCGTTCTGTTTGAGGGTGTCGCGGACGCGATCGTAAGGATGGTTTACGTAATCGTAGCTGCGAATGTTACGCCCGGTGCGCATCAACCTTGTTCCGCCCGATGAGACCGCCGACTTACGAAACGGCAGTCACCGCAACTGTACCATAGTGCGGGCCAGGGTCGATGTTGCAGATTTTGTGGACAACCCCTCGCAGGGTTGCCCCTTCGGATGCCAGGAACGCTTCCCAATCCGCAGCAAAGATTTTGCTTGTATGATATCTAGGCTTCGGATTCAATCGCCATGTACCGGCAGTAGGTGTGGGGCTGCGGTCATTGCGATCCCAAGGGTGAGGAGGGTCGATGGCGCTCATTGACGTCCCTTTGACGCGCTCGGGTTTTGGACAGACACGACGCGTCGACAACTGGTGGGTGCAACCGGTTGTCGTGTTTCTCGGTCTCTCTGCATTCATTGTCTATGCCACCTGGGCGGCGTTTCAGGGGCAGCATTACCGGTTCGGGCCGTATCTCTCGCCTTTTTACTCGCCGGAATTATTTGGACCTGACGGCTGGTTGGGCCAAATGCCACACTGGATGCCGGTCTGGGTCACGGGCGCGATTCTCATTCTTTGGGCGCCGGGCGGATTTCGCGTCACCTGCTATTACTATCGCGGCGCTTATTACAAAGCTTTCTGGGCCGACCCGCCGTCCTGTACAGTGGGCGAGCCGCGAAAGACATATCTCGGCGAACGATCCTTTCCTCTCATCATGCAAAACATTCACCGGTACTTTCTGTATCTGGCGCTGGTGTTTCTTGTGATTCTTGCACACGATGTGTGGAATGCGTTCTGGTTCAATGGCCGATTCGGTATTGGCGTGGGCACTCTGGTTCTGCTGGCTAACCTGGTGCTGTTGACCTCCTATGCATTTGGCTGCCACTCTTTTCGCCATATTGTTGGCGGCTTTCGCGACCGACTGGCCGGCGCCCCAACTCGCAAGAAGGTCTATGACTGTGTGAGCTGTCTGAACCGCCGACACATGATTTTCGCCTGGTGCAGTCTCTTCAGCGTGGCGTTTGCCGATCTTTACGTGCGGCTGTGCTCAATGGGTGTGTGGACGGACTGGAGGATCATTTAGTGGCCGAGTACATCACGCACGAGCACGATGTTGTGATCATTGGAGCGGGCGGAGCCGGGCTGCGTGCTGCCATCGAGTCTTCCGCGGGCGGCGCAAGAGTCGCAGTCATTTCGAAGTCACTTCTCGGCAAAGCCCATACCGTAATGGCCGAGGGTGGAATAGCCGCGGCCATGGCCAATGTGGACGATCGCGATAGCTGGCGCGTTCACTTTGCCGACACGATGCGTGGAGGCCAGTATCTGAATAACTGGCGTATGGCCGAACTCCATGCTAAAGAGGCTCCGGCCCGGGTGCGCGAACTCGAAGCCTGGGGTGCCCTGTTTGATCGTACGAAGGATGGCCGCATTCTGCAGCGCAATTTTGGTGGACATCGCTATCCCCGGCTGGCCCATGTTGGCGATCGGACGGGGCTGGAGATGATACGCACGCTCCAAGACCACGGCATACATCTCGGCATAGACGTCTTCATGGAACACACGATCCTGACGTTGCTGAAAGATGGCGATCGCATCGCGGGAGCCTTTGGCTACGACCGTGAGCGCGGGCGATTTCACTTGTTTCGCGCGAAAGCCGTCGTGCTGGCGACGGGTGGCATTGGACGAGCTTTCAAAATCACCAGCAATAGCTGGGAGTATACCGGCGATGGCCACGCACTGGCGTACGACGCGGGCGCGTCGCTGATGGATATGGAATTCGTGCAATTCCATCCTACGGGAATGATCTGGCCGCCCAGCGTGCGCGGCATTCTGGTGACGGAAGGCGTGCGTGGCGAAGGCGGAGTACTGCGCAACAGAAACGGGGAGCGTTTCATGTTCAAGGACATTCCTCCGCTTTATGCGAACCAGACCGCCGACTCCGAAGAAGAAGGCTGGCGTTACACGCAAGGCGATAAGAACGCCCGTCGCCCACCGGACCTGCTGACCCGCGACCACGTGGCCCGCTGCATTCGACAGGAGGTGCGGGAAGGACGCGGCAGCCCGCATGGGGGCGTGTTCCTCGACATCGCCTGGATCAAAGAGAAGCTTCCCAACGCTGCCGAGCATATCAAGAAGAAGCTTCCCAGTATGTATCACCAATTTAAGCAGCTGGCGGACGTCGATATCACTCAGGAGCCCATGGAAGTTGGGCCCACAATGCATTACATGATGGGCGGCATCCGCATAAATGCAGATTCGCAGATGTCGGACGTTCCGGGATTGTTTGCCGCGGGAGAATGTGCGGTGGGTTTGCACGGCGCCAACCGTCTGGGGGGAAATTCGCTTTCCGATCTGCTGGTTTTCGGTCAGCGCGCAGGAGAGTACGCCGCGAAATTCGCCAAAGAAAACTCATACGGCGCGATCGACACTCAGGAACTTGCGTCCACAGAGAAATTGGCCCTTCGTCCGTTTGAGCACGACGGCGCAGAGAACCCATACGGCGTGCAACACAAGCTGCAAGACGTAATGCAAGACCTGGTCGGGATTGTTCGCCAGGAGCAGGAGATGCAGCAAGCGCTGGAGCGAATTCGAGAACTGAAAGTTGCCAGCGAAGCCGTTAGTGTGGACGGCAACCGGGAATACAACTCCGGCTGGCACACCGCGCTTGACCTGCACAATCTGCTAACGGTTGCAGAAATTGTGACCCGCGCCGCCCTGGAAAGAAAGGAAAGCCGCGGCGCTCATTTCCGCGATGATTATCCGGCCAAGGACGAGCCGTCCGGAAAATTCAATATTGTGGCGCGAAAAGGACCGAATGGAGAAGTACGCCTCACGCGCGACCCAATTCCGCCCATGCGCGAGGACTTGCGAGAAATCATTGAGGAGATGAAGTGATGGCGACGGCAACGTTCCGCATCTGGCGTGGAGAGAAAGGACAGGGAAAGTTCCAGGACTATACCACCGAAGTCTCGAGCGGGATGGTGGTCCTGGACGCCGTTCATCAAATCCAGGCGGAACAGGCCGGCGATCTTGCCGTCCGCTGGAATTGCAAGGCGGGGAAATGCGGCTCCTGTTCCGCTGAAGTCAACGGCATGCCGAAATTGATGTGCATGACCCGGCTGAATACTCTGCCGCTCGAGAAACCTGTGACCGTCGAGCCCATGAAAGCCTTTCCTCACATGAAGGACCTGGTCACGGACGTATCGTGGAACTACAAGGTGAAGCAGCGCATTCCGAAATTCCAACCGCGCAAGCCCGATGCCGAAGACGGCACCTGGCGCATAGCACCCGAGGATGTTGATCGAGTGCAGGAGTTTCGCAAGTGCATCGAGTGCTACCTCTGCCAGGATGTTTGCCATGTATTACGGGACCACCACATGCACGAACAGTTCATTGGGCCACGATTCCTGGTTTACGCTGCGGCACTGGAGATGCACCCTTTGGATGTCGGCGACCGCGTTGAAGAGCTGCGAACGCAGTTCGGCGTCGGCTTATGCAATATCACGAAATGCTGTACCAAAGTGTGCCCCGAGAGCATCACCATTACAGACAACGCGATCATCCCGCTGAAGGAACGGGTCGTGGATCGGTTTTTCGACCCACTCTCAAAGTTGTTTCGCGTTTTCAGCCAAACGAAAGCCTAGGAGATGTTATGCAATTCGAACTGAAGCCCATTTCAGTGCAAAGTATTCCCCACACACTTGAAAAGGTTGAGCGTTACAGGCTGCTGAATGAACCTGTTCTAGCAGAAAGCATTTGCCTGGACGTTCTGGCGGTGGTGCCCGATCACCAGCAGGCACTAATTTCGCTGCTGCTGGCGCGGACCGATCAATTCCACTCGCACTCCCACGCGCAGCCGAAAGCAGCCCAGGAAGTCCTCGCTCAAATCAAGGGAGACTACGAGCAAGCCTACTACGCCGGCGTCATCTGGGAGCGTCTGGGAAATGCCCGCATTCGTCACGGTGATCCTGGGGCCCGTGCTTCCGCATATCACGCTCTGCGGGATGCTATGAGTCATTACGAGAGAGCCATGAAACTTGCCCCGCCGGGAAATGATGACGCCATTCTGCGATGGAACACCTGTGCCCGCGTGATCATGCAGAACCCGGACATGCAGCCGTTGCCGGAGAACGATCCCCAGGCATGGCTGCGCGATGACGCCGGTTCTAGAATCGCGGACGCTTAGCTCCACAGGTCGTCGCACTTAACCTGTTAAGCGTCCGTCTTTCAATCCGCGGAATCGACGTCCTCAATTGAGGAGTCGTCAACTCCACATTGACTCGTCCGGCAAGCGCTGGGTTCGGCGCGCCGTCAGGAGCCAGGGGCAGCCTCCGTGGCCCCGATTTCAAAGTCTTGCCCCCTCGGGGCCTTTGATCTCTAGCTGCCAGTTTCAACTCCAGATTGACTCATCACTATGAGTCATATAGGCTAATGCTATGCCTAAGAGGCTCCAGGTGATCTTGAAAGATCCGGAATATCGAGAGATTCAGCGGGTGGCGCGATCGCGTCACATGTCCCTTGCGGAATGGGTCCGGCAAGCGCTGGATTCGGCTCGCCGTAAGGAGCCCACGGGCAGCCTCAGCAAGAAACTGGAAGTTGTCCATAAGGCCGCTCAACACGACTTCCCTACTGGAGATATTGACAGCATGCTTGCGGAAATCGAGTCCGGATATGGAAGCGGTGCGCGTTCGTGATTCTAGTCGATTCCAACATTCCCATGTATCTTGTCGGCGGGCATCATCCGCACAAAACCGACGCGCAACGTTTGCTCGAAAAATTGATCAGGGATCGCCAACCCCTTGTGACCGATGCCGAAGTTTTGCAGGAGATCCTGCATCGCTATGTGGCGATCAATCGCCGGGATGCAATCCAACCTGCCTTCGACGCCCTTCTCGGCATAATAGATCGGGTCCTGGTCGTAGATCGCACCGTCATCGAGCGCGCCAAACAGATCGTTCTTGAGTATCGACGCTTGTCGGCTCGCGACGCGGTACATCTGTCTGTCATGGAACAAAACGGCATCGAGCAAATCTTGAGTTTCGACTCGGGCTTCGACTCTTTTCCTGGCATTGCGCGCCTGCCATAAGCACGGCCAACGAAAAATAACTGAATACGAACGCCCAGTGTTGCTTCGTTTTTGCGCGCGGCGCCGAACGTACTGGTCGGTTTGACTGTTGTTTGGACTGTGGAATATGCTCCACACCATGGAAACCATCCAGGTAGTGTTGGATTCGGAGTTGCTTGAAGCGACGAATGGAGCAGCCAAACGGGCGCGAGTAAACCGTTCCTCTTTGATTCGCGAGGCCCTGCGCGAACACTTAAAACACCTTCGTATGCGCGAGGTCGAGGCTCGCGATCGGCGGGGTTACCGGAGGCGTCCGGACATGGCGGGCGACGTTGCGACTTGGGAACGGGTGGCATCGTGGCCGAAGCCATAGGGCGCGGCGAAGTCCGCTTGTACCGCTTTCCTCCTCCTGACAAGCAAAGGCCTGTCGTCGTGCTCACCAGGGATAGCGCCATCTCCTATTTATCCGCCGTCACTGTGGCGCCCATCACTTCCACAATCCGCGGTGTACCATCCGAAGTCCTCCTGACTGAGCGAGACGGAATGAAGGATACGTGCGCCATCAATCTTCACAACGTCGTCACGGTGTCTAAGACCCATTTAGGGCGCCGCGTAGCGACTCTGAGCTCGGAGCGTTTGAGGGAGATCTGCGGGGCGCTGGGCTTCGCCCTCGGCTGTGCGTAACCAGAAAGGCCTGGATTCAGAAGCCTGGTTGGGAGGATCGTCCACTTTGTTCTCGGCTTCTGTTTACGATTTCCGCGACCGGCAGGGGCTGGAAGTGGACTTCCTTGTAACCCGGGGGCTGCCTCGCCTGCATCTCTTCCTCATTAGGCGCACTTCGCCAGATGACCCTGATCGCCCTGCACCAGATCAAAGGTCCGCGGCATGTCCTGCCCCTCGATGAAAACCTCGAGCCGCAAGCTCGACCCGCTGAGGGTCCCGGTATAGGTCGCCTTGACCCCTGGAGCAGTTAAGCCGCCGTCAGCCGCGGCAGGCGCTGGTGTCTGAGCGATATAGATACCCGGGACCTTGAAGCGTCCCTTACCGTCAAGCTCCAAACGTTGCGAAATACTTCCCCTGGCGCAGTCGAATTCAATGTCTGCGCCGCTGTCGTTTACTTCCATGCGAATGTGCTCACCGCCCCACTCGCCGTTCGGAACCGCTTTGGTCGGAGCAGCGGGGCCGGACTGCGCCGGGCGCGAAGCCTTCATCTGGCCGGCGCAGGATAGACCGACGCACGCGGTGATTAGTACTACGGCCACGAATCGCATTTCATCATCTCCTCGTAAGACTGCCCGCGTCACAACCATGGAGCGCTCCAATGTTGTAGCAAAAGTCGAGGCAGGCTTGAAAGAGCTACAGAAGGCAGCCCCGTCCGAGTAGAAACCAGCACGGATTACCAGGTTAAGAAACTATGAAGGGCACGGACCGAAGTCCGTGCCCCGTATCGCCGCATTGCGCCGGTTAGCGCTTGCCGAGCTGCTTCTGTGGTTGCTTGTGACCCGCCGGCTTTGATCCGTTCGGGCCCGACTGCCACTGATAGCTGTTGTAGTACCACTGGCCGCCGATCAACGTCCACAGCGTTCCGTAGACCTCCGAGCCGTTGTTCGGCATGTCATTTACCGTCGTGCTGGTGACATTACCCAGGTTGCCCGACTGGTATATGTCGTTGCCACCGGGAGCGCTCCCGATGTCCAGCCAGTAGTTGTCGCTATTGCTCGGGTTGGTCCAGGTAAACGTCACCGAGGTGCCGTCGACCTCCGTGTTATTGGTGGGCGTCAGTATCTGTGCCAACTGGCCACCACCGTTGTACGCCGTGTAGGTGTCCTGGGTGTAAACCCACTGACCACCCGCATAGCTGAACAGGGTCACGTAGACCGTGCTGCCATCGGTAGGCAGGCCGGTGACGTTGGTAGTAAGCACGTCGCCCAGGTTCCCCGAGTTGTAGTAGTTGTTGCCGCCCGGACCATTACCGGCCGTGAGCCAGAACTGCGTGCCGGAGCCTTGCGTCCAGGTGAATATCTCGCTGCTGCCGGTGAGGGTCGAGCCGTTCGTCGGCGAGGTGATCACGCTTCCCGAACCGCTGCTGTTGAAGGCGACGTAGGTGTATTGGTTGTACATCCACTGGCCGTTGATCTCGGTCCACAGCGTGACGTAGATGGTGCTGCCATCGGTGGGCAGGCCGTTGACTGTCTCCGACAGGGTGCTCGTTGGCAGGCTGCCGGACTGGTAATAGTCGTTGCCGCCCTGCGTGCTTCCCACGTCGATCCAGTAGGCCTGCGCCGCGTTGCTCGGGTACCAGGTGAAGGTCGCGGAGCTCCCGGTCAAGGTCGAACTCGGCGTCGGACTCTCCATTGTCGCCGGACTGCTCTCCGGCCCGGTGGGCAACGGCCAAACAAAAGCGCCGCGGCTGCGGGTCCACAGCGCCAGGGTGGTCGCTCCGCGATCAATCGACATGTCCCAAATCATGACGTTGGGCAGGCCGTTGTTGAAGCGGTTCCACACCGGAGGATTGGCGGTGATGTCATCGGTGTAATACAACCCGAAGTCCGTACCAGCGAATACCTGGATGGGGTAGTTCGGGTTGACGATAACGGATTCGACCGGTACGTCAGGCATGTTGCCGGTCTTATCCGTCCAGGTAAACCCGTCGCATGGGGTCGAGGTCATAGTGCAGACCACTTGCAACACATGGCCGGGAGTGCCGGGGGAATTGTTGTCGAAGCCGCCGACCGCGGCATATCCGACTGGAGTGCCTACCGCCGGAGCGCTGGGATCCAAAGCGATGCCCATGATCGGGCGGTTGGGCAGCACGGCGTTGCCACCGGTCACGTTGACCCAAGTGGCTTGCGCTTGCGTGCCACTACCCAGATTGAAGCCGATCTGCACGTTGCCGTCGTTGGTTGCAACGATCGCCACGCTCTGGTACTTGGGCGAGTACTTTACCTCATTGATGTACGAGCGGTTGCCCAGAGTACCTTTCGTCAAGTTTGCCGTGATCGGGTTATTGGTGACATACCACGAGGAGGTTGATGCCGTGCCGGTCACCGTTTCCCAAACGCGGGTGGTACCCGCGAGCAGGTGTCCGCAGCCGGAGGTCGTGCCGGCAGGTGGGCAGTCATCGCCTCCCGCTATGCCACCGTGGAAGAGGTTAACAGGCAGGACGAAAGACTGGGTGTCGCCGGACCAGCCGCCTGCCCAGTTTGACCAAGTCGCGCCTGAC
Organism: uncultured Acidobacteriaceae bacterium; assembly: GCA_963789245.1. Lineage (GTDB taxonomy): Bacteria > Acidobacteriota > Terriglobia > Terriglobales > Acidobacteriaceae > Bog-257. The sequence goes on from CAWBKE010000009.1 coordinate 112,212, forward strand.
TGCGTGCAGTTGAAAATGCAGCGGCTGAAGCCACCGCTGTTATTGCCTTCCCAGTAGCGAAGACTCCCGGTATTATCGCCCATCCTCGTGCCGCCGAGGAACCCGCTACCGTTCATGGACAAGGTGGTAGCACTAATGTCGCTAAAAACAATCGAGTTGCCGCTGCTGCCGCCTGTGACGGCGGTTACGACTACCGTGGAACCGCTGCGCGCGGCCGTCACCAAGGACGGGAGGTCGGCAGTAATCGCGGTCACTATATCGGTGGCTTGCGTCGTAGTGCTTGTGCCTATCGTGACTTGGCCGGTGCTGCTCCTCGTAGTTACGAAGGTGAAGACCTGCGAACCGATCTGGAATTGTTGGCCAGCAATCCCAATAGCCGTCACTGTGATCGTTCCTTGAGCCTGGGTGGAACCCGTGCCCATCGGATCGATCAACCCGGAGAAACCGTCGCCGCCCAGGCCCATCTGCCACTGCACCCCGCCTGTGGGCTGGCCGGAGAACATCGCCGAGCTGGGTCCGTTGTCCTGAGCTCCTCCCACCGCGGAGGGATTCGCCGAGGTGGCGAAGTTGCCGCTGATATCGCCGGAGTAGAACTCGATGGCATTGATGCCGCCATCTTGATTCATCCACGTGGGGCGAGTGGTGTTAAGTGTCGCTTGGCTGGCGTTGAGGGTGGCGTGAACGCCACCGTCATTGCCCACCAGGAGAATGTCAGACGAGCCGTTAACAAAAGCGAGAGCATGCTGGTCCACGTGCACCACGTGGTTGGCCACGGGGGTGCCGTTGTATCCGCACGTGAGGTCGTACCATTGGGTGCCTGTGCGGCTCGCCAGAAAGACCTCGAACGTATCGAAGAAGACGCGGTCCTGGTTATTGGGATCGACCACGATGCCCTGGTCGTACCAGTTCTGCGGATAATCGGCGCTGCCGGCAGAACCCGAACCTGGCCCGGAGCTTGCGCAGTCCGGGATCGAGCCGCCGGCCGAGCCCGTCATAAAGGTCCAGGTATTGCCGCCGTCAGCACTGGCCCACGCGCCGAGCTCGCAGCCGTTGGTGCTGCCGCAACTGCCGGCGCTATTCCAATTGATGGATTGCGCCTGGGCGTAAATGACGTTCGGATTGCTGGGTGCGACGGCGATGTCGATGCGGCCAAGATTATTGACCGTGCCACCGTTCGTCGTAGAGCCGCCGGTGGCGCCGTTGCCGCAATAGGTCGCGTTGCCACCGGTTAGTGGATAGTTGCACGCATTCCCGCTGCCAGCATTCATCAGTGCGCCCGTAAGGTAAGGGCTGCCGGTCACCTGGGTGCCAAAAACAAAACCGTTGGAGTTGCTCGTTATGGACGTAAACGTGGGGCAGCCACCGGCTTGCATATTGGCCGTGTAGAGGCCGTTGGCGCCATTATTCCCTAGATCGTACTGCACATAGGTCGGAAAGCCACGCGTGCCCACGGCTGCAATAATGCGCGTTACGCCGCCGCCCATGTTCGTCAGTTCCAGGCCGGTGATGTCCTGGCGCTGGCCAGTGAAGCTGTTGGTCTGACAATTGGTCCAGGTCTGGCCCTGGTCGTAGGACAAATAAAGACCCATCTTGGTTCCGGCTGCGATGTTATTGCTGTTATTGGGATCAACCCGAACTTTGCCGACCGCGTTGTACTGCGGGTAGTTGCCTGCCGGCTGGTTATACTCGGGGCCAAAAACGTCGGCGCCCAGAGTGGTCCAGGTGTTGCCGCCGTCCATGGACTGAAGGATGCCTTGGCTACCCATGGAGAATGAGCCGTAATTCAGGTCGCCCGTGCCCGCATAGATGGTGAGGTGATTGTTGGGATCGATCGCCAGCGTATCAATGCTGGTGGTCGCCAGCTCTGGGCTATCGGTGGTGACGCTCCACGTGGTGTTGGCGGTGCAGCAGTTCGTGGTTTTCCAAACGCCGCCGCCGACACTGCCCATATAGGCGACGATGCTGCCGTTCGTGGTCGTCGTCGGATCGGTCACGATGGCATTGACCCGTCCCTCGGTGGTTCCGTAGTCATAACAGCCGGAACAACCCGTCATGTGCTCGGGCATCGGACCCAGGGCAGTAAAGCCGGTGATGTTCAGCGGTTTGAGGCCGAGTGCGGGATTCAGGACCAGACCCTTGTGTCCAGCCGGCACCCCACGTTTGATCGCCTTGTCTTGCTCGGCAGCCTTGCGTGTCCAGGCGGGCGAGTAGTGGCCCGTCGGATACGTCAACCGGTGGTACCAGAATTCTTCCTCACTGATGAGACGCTCGGCATCGGTGGGAGCGTGGCCGGGAGTGAACTGAGTAGAGACCGATGAACCCGAACCTATCGCGGTAGCTGTGAGGATCGGCGTGTTCTTGCCGTCAGTCTTAGCACTGCCCAACGAAGGCAGCTTCGGCATAGTCGCGGAGATGTTTAAGCGGCCGTTTTCGTCGGCGCTGCCGTGGATGGTAGCGACGATGCCCGCGGAATCGGTCTTAATGACGATTGTGACGCCCTCTCCCGGCTTCCAACTTCCACCGCTAAAGACGATGGTCTCGCCCGGCAAGTAGCTGATCTTATCGGCGATCAGCGTCGGTTTTTCTGCGGTGGGGCCGTCTGTCCTCTGCGCACCGGCGAGCAGTGAGAGAGCGAGAATTGTGGCCAGGATACAAAGAAAAACAACATCACTACGACGAGGTAGGCGACGATTCATCATTTGTCTCCGAGTAGAATTTCCGGGTTCTAGAGCGATTGCGGTGTTTCGCAAGGGTACGCCCTGATCGCGGTCACATCTTTTAGCAACTGGGGAAGCAGGTACCGGTTGTACTATCGCCCTCGTAAGTGTGTAAAGAAAATTATTGGAAAGCGGCTACAACTTTTCGGTCATTTTATGACCTACCAGTGCCGGGGTTGCATTAGGGTTTGGGGCCAATAAGGTTCAAAGTGGACCAAGATAGTCTGATTCGCTCACCAGCAGAATTAGCGGCTGCCCGGTGACTTCCTTGGTCGCCGCCCAGTACCGCACCAGGATGGAGTACACCAGCAATCCGGTTTCGCCCTCGCCAAAAAGCAAGTATTCCAGCGATTGCTTCATCAGGGTGCGGCGCGTCAGCCCAAGCACCAGGCTGATGGGATCCAGCAGTTCACTGATGTAGGCGATGGAATTGGCAATCGCCACTGCTCCGAACGCCTCAAGCACAACGTGATCCCCTTCCTTAAACACCCGCAGCCGCAAAGGAGCCAGGAACTCGCTGCGATTATCGAGGAGGTTGACGTGCAGAAAGGCAAGAGGACCCTCAACGCGGTAACGCTTCCGAACCCTCTGCGTGAGTGACGCCCGGTGCTCTGGCGTCGCGATATGGTGGGGGATAAGGTTGACCTTCTTGCCGCTGATGGCCTTCCATAGCTCAGCCGACTCCTGATCCATGAAAATTGCCTTCGTGACCCGCATCTCCGTAGACCGCATGATGCGGCTCAACGCGCTGGCGGTGAGCAGCAAGAAGATTAAGATGCTGGCGATGATGGCGCCATCCGGACGCTCAACCACATTGGCGATAACCGTGTAAACGAACACCGCCGTCACCAGCAGGAAGTAGAACGGAGGCAATAACGTTAAGGGTTTTCGCACGCTTGACTCTCGCCACAGGGAGATCGTGACCGCGACTGCTGCCGACAACATCAACACCAGGACGCCCGTTGCATAGGCGCCTCCCTGTGCCGAAACCGACGCTCGGAAGACCACCGTGACTATGATGTCGATTGCCAGAAGCACCAAGACAAGGGGGCGTTGGTAGGCCACCCATTCGGGGGCCATCCCGAAGCGCGGCAAGTAACGTGGGATCAAGTTCAGGAGCCCGGCCATGGCCGACGCCCCAGCGAACCACAAGATCAGAATCGTAGACAAGTCATAGACCGTACCGAAAGCATCCCCCAGATAGAAGTGGGCGAGATAAGCGATTGCCCTTCCGTCCGCTGGTCCTCCAATCTTGTAAGCGCTCTCGGGAATCAATGCACTGCTGATAAAGCTGGAGAGCAGCAGCAGCACGCTCATGAGGAGAGCCGCTGTCACGAGTAGTTTCCGCGTCGCTAGAATGCGGCCTGGGATTGTCTCCTCGGTCTTTCCCGGCTCCGCTCCCGAGACCAGGGGCATTACGGAAACGCCGGTTTCGAATCCGCTCAGACCTAACGCCAGCCTGGGAAACACCAACGCGGAGGCGATAAAGATTCCAGTCCAGTCACTATGCACGTTGAGCCCAGCGTGCCAGTGGGAAAGCAATTCCGGATGCCACAAGATTTTCCAGCCGCACCACAGCAACACGATTGCGTTCAGGACGAGGTAAGGAACAGCTACAAAGCTAGCGAGACGGATAGCTTCGCGAACGCCGATCATGAACACGATTGCCAGCAGCAACAAAAGAGCCAGCGTTACCCGCATGCGCGAGTCGCCGGCGAAAGGATGCAGATACGGATTCGCGATAGCGTGACGCGCGGCGTCCGCGGCCGACAGCGTCATGGTGATGATAAAGTCAGTTGCGGCAAATCCCAGCAGAACCAGGACCATGATCTTGCCGGTCCAGCCCGGGAGCAAGTTCTCCAGTAATGCGATGGAGCCCTGTCCGGCGTAGGACCTTTTGGCTACGGCGGCGTAAATCGGTACTGCTCCGAAAAGAGTTACCGCAACCAGCACCGTAGTCGCAGGCAGGGCCAGCGCTCCGGCGGCGAGCAGTGCGATGCCCGGTTGGTAGCCCAGGGTGGAGAAATAGTCAACGCCGGTCAGCCAGAGTACCAGGTACCACGCATAGGTACGCTGTATCCCCCGCGATGATTTCGATAGATCGTCCTGCGCGAAGAACCTGCCTAGCCTCCCTTTGGGAACATCATTGGGCACTGGCAAATGGAGGACCGTGTCTGTAGATGGCGGCTTGATCATGAAATGCGAACGAGTCGCACTCGCTTCCGCAGAAGTCCGATTGTAAGGCGGAACGGCCGGTCCTCGCGTCGAGCGCGTAAAACATTCTGGAGCGGACGTGGAGAATGATAGCTTGCCGTGATAAACCCGTGGCGAGCCGCCTGCTCCATTTCTTGCCATCAGTTTTGCAAGAACACTCGCATAGTATCGGAGTCGAAGGTCACGGCATAGAGCTTGAAGAAGTCTCCGCCCACCAGGCCGGCGAGATAGAAGACTGCTCGGGAGCAATCTCCCACAAACGGTTTCTGGCTAGTTACGTTGACCTGCCGGGTGAAGGACCGGTCCAGAACAAATTGACTGCCACCGGCGAGCGCCCTATCATCAGGCATCATTCTGCCGGCGCCTAAGTCATGATTGACACCACCATCTCGCACTACCGCATTGTCGAGAAGCTCGGCGGCGGTGGCATGGGTGTCGTCTACAAGGCTGAGGACTCGCGCCTCGGTCGTTTTGTTGCGCTCAAGTTCCTGCCTGACGACGTAGCGCGCGATCCGGCTGCGCTGGAGCGTTTTCGCCGCGAGGCGCGTGCGGCATCGGCGCTGAATCATCCCAACATTTGCACCATTCACGACATCGGCGAGGAAGACGGCCGCGTCTTCATGGTCATGGAGTTTCTCGACGGCGTGACCCTGAAGCATCGCATCGGAGGGCGTCCGATGGAGCGTGAACTGCTGCTCGATCTCGCGACCGAAGTGGCGGACGCACTGGATGCGGCGCATGGTCAGGGCATCGTTCATCGCGACATCAAGCCGGCGAATATCTTCGTCACCCGTCGCGGGCACGCCAAGGTTCTCGACTTTGGACTGGCGAAGGTGCGGGCCAACGAATCGAGTTCCGACTCCGAGACCAAGGTGGCCGACTCCGGCGCGCAGCATCTGACCAGTCCGGGGACGATGCTGGGCACCGTAGCCTACATGTCGCCCGAGCAAGTGCGCGGCAAAGAGGTCGACGCGCGCACCGATCTGTTTTCCTTTGGCGCGGTGCTGTACGAGATGGCGACCGGCAAGATGCCATTCGATGGCTCCAGCTCAGGCGAAATCTGCAGCGCGATTCTACGCGACGAGCCGCCGCCGCCCGTGCAGATCAATCCCGACGTCTCGCCGGAGCTGCAGAGCATCATCCGCAAAGCGCTGGAGAAAGATCGCAATCTGCGCTACCAGAGCGCCGCCGATTTGCGCACCGACCTGCAACGGCTGAAGCGCGATACCGAATCGACGCGTCTGGCGGCGCATTCGTCTTCGTCCAGCGGCAGAATTCCGGCAGTCAGTACACCCAGACGGCGCCAGTTGCCGATCGTCGTGGCCATCTGCGTGGTTGTGGCTCTTACGCTGGCTGCGGGCGGCGTTGCGTGGTATGCGCGATCGCACAAGACGACGCAGATCGATTCGCTGGCCGTGTTGCCGTTCATGAACGAAGGCGGCGATGCCAAGACCGACTATCTCAGCGATGGCATCACCGAATCGCTGATCGATAACCTCACCCACGTACCCGATCTGAAGGTGAAGTCGCGGCATTCGGTCTTTCGCTACAAAGGCAAGGACGTAGACTTTCAGCAGGTGGGCAAGGATCTGGGCGTGGCCGCGCTGGTCAGCGGGCGTGTGCGGCCGCATGGCGACACCATCGATGTGAGCGCCGAACTGACCAACGTCAGCGACAATACCGAAATCTGGGGACAACACTACAGCGGCCCGGCGGCCAACATCATCGCGCTACAGCAGCAGATCGCCGGCGACATTGCGGGCAAGCTGCGCGCCCAGATGAGCAGCGCGGAGAAGCAGCAGGTCACCAAGCAGGGCACGAAAGATCCCCAAGCTTACGAGCTGTACCTCAAAGGCCGTTATGAGTGGAACAAGCGCACCCCCGCGAGCCTGGCGGCGGCGATCGCCTATTTCAATCAGGCCATCGAGAAAGATCCGGGCTATGCGATGGCGTATCTCGGCCTGGCTGACACCTATGGAGTGCTGCCGAGTCACGGCGGCTCGCCTGGCGAAGACTATCCCAAGTCGAATGCCGCTGCCCGGAGAGCGTTGGAATTAGATCCGACTTTGGCGCAGCCCCATGCCGATCTGGGAGCGAACGAGATGGAGTATGACTACGATTTTGCGGGCGGCGACGCGGAATACAAGAAGGCGTTCGCACTCGATCCCAACGACGCTACCGCCCATCAATGGTATGCGGAAGACCTGGGCGCTCTGGGCAGGACCCAGGAAGCTCTGACGGAAGCCGCGCGCGCTCACGATCTTGATCCGCTGTCCCCGATTGTCAGCACGGCTGGCGTACGGGTCCGTATCGCAGCCCGGCAGTACGATGAAGCGATCGAATTGGGCAAGCGGCAGGCCGCCGAAAACCCGACCTTCTCGGTGGTGCACCTCTATCTGGCCCAGGCCTACTGGGGAAAAGGTATGTACCCGCAGTCCATCGCAGAATGGAAACTGTACGCTCAGCTCGATGGCGATCCGAACGATGTGGAATTTGCCGCCGCGCTGGACGAGGGTTACACGGCCGGAGGCTTGAAAGAGGCGCTCAAGCGGGGCATCGCGGTCCAGCTGGCGCAGCGTAAGAATAGCTACGCCTCGCCATATTTAATCGCCCAGCTGTATGCCCAGGCGGGCGACAAGGAGCAAGCTTTCTACTGGCTCGATACAGCTTACCGCGAGCACGATCTCGTGTACCAGGTGAAAACCGATTTCATGCTCGATCCCCTCCGCTCCGACCCGCGCTTCGCCGAGCTGGTGCGCAAGCTGGGTTTCCCGCAAAAGTGAATCGGCGCGACTCATCGGCAGCTGACACAGCGACCCGCATCGGAAGCTGGCTTCGGGCGTCATCCCGAGGTCTCCTTCTAGGAAGTCTCCTCCCAACAATTCGCCGTGATTTCTCTTGATTGACGGGAATGTGGTTCGCAGACTAGGCCGGGATCTCGATAGATGGTGGAGATCTAGGGAAGAAAGAATATCCCCGCCGCCACGGGATAGATACCTGTGACCTTGAACAGAATGACTATTCCGGCAAACAGGCCGGCGGCGAATATCCATCGCCGATGGCGCGTTTCGATGTAGCAAAACAATGCGGCAGTAGCGAAGGTGACGAAATAGAGCATGTACCAGGAGGCAATCGGACACGGGTATTGGGGCACACTCCAGGCAGCAGCCAGCAGAGTGACCAGGGATGCAGCCACGGAGCCCAGCATTCTTGAGGCGATATACCAGATAGCAGCTACAAATGGCGCGAAAGCGTCAGATCCGGCCTTGAGCTGGTTCAGCGGTTCCGCGGATACACTCCAGAATCAGATGGGTATAAGGGATACGAAGGACATCTTCGCGAATGTTTGGTTTGACTTTTCCAAAGTACCGCGCGGCGAGTTCCAGATATTCCCTCTCGGTGCGAACGTAGCGACCCCGATCGCGGGAGAGCAGAAACCGCTTGGCAGCAGACTGGCCGGGCGCATAGCAACCATCGTTCGTGATCATCCGTCCGCCGGGCCTGAGGGCAGCGTGTCCGAGGCGAAAGAGATCCTTCGCTTCCGAATCGTCGAGGTGATGTATCAATCCAAGCGCAAGAACGATGTCGAACGCACCCAAACCCGCCACCGAGTGCTGGCTCACAGTTTCGCAGATGAACTGCCCCCGATCGCCGTAACGCTGCCGCGCGGAGGCAATGTACGCCGGGTTGGCATCCACACCGAGGTATTGGCACTCGGGGAGAAATGGCAGCATGTTGCCTGGCCCGCAGCCGATATCCAATACGCGATCGTGCGGCTTCGGCCGAATGTACTCACTTACAAGTACCCGGCTGCGGTAATTGGCGCCGATCAGCGAGTGATAGAACTCGTAAAAGAATGGACGATCCAGGATCGGTCGAAGGTGCTCGATCATATCGGTCACAGATGAGTGCTCTGCCTGGTACCAAAGATTGCGTACTGCCCGCCCAGAGGTACTTTTCGCAACAGATGTTCCAGCCGATCGCCGGCCCTCCGGTAGAAGGATTCCGGAAAGTAGAGAAAATACCGTGGTGCATCCGATCTGAATCCGCCTGCGCGCATGCATTCACGGGCCTCGCCGGGCCTCAACAGTACCGCGTCCGCATCGACCGGGGTACGACTCACGATCAACCGCGTCACGGGATTGTAAGGGTTGTGTTCGATAATCGCGAATATGCCTTCAGGCGTCAGTACGCGGTAAACTTCGCGCGTCAGCGCCAGCCGCGACGATGGCGGAACGTGATGATAAACGCAGACCGCCGTGACGAAGTCGAAGGCGGCATCGTCAAACGGTATCGTGCCGGAACTCTTCTGGACACGGGTCTCCACACCTTGACTGGCACCCAACATTCCAGTCGACGGATCGCAGCCGGCAACTTTATGAAAGTCGTCGCGCAGCAGCGACAGCAGTTCGCCCTTGCCGCATCCTACGTCGAGATAGCGCAGTGTTCGTGTGTTGATACCCAGACTGCTGAAGTGCTCGCGGATGAGATCACGTTTCCGCGCTTGGAAGAACTGAGATCCAGTGTCGGTAAAACGGTCCCGAATGGGATCCTTAATCAGCTCTTCATAGGATCCGGAGTAGCGGTCGAATTCAGGCTGGCTCACCGGTAGTCGCTCTGCGTCATAAACTCAGCGCCCTCCCGATGCTTGTGAGGTCCAACAATATTGAAAGTGCGGGAGACCAGGTAGAGCGGCCTATTCTTCGCCTGCTCATAAATTTTGCCGACATACTCTCCCAGGACACCGATGCTCATCAGCGTTGCCCCGCCCAGCACACTCACCAGGACCGTCAACGAAGACCATCCAGGAACCGCGTACCAGTGAAAGACATGCGCCAACGTAGCGCGAACCGCCTCTTCAAAGCCGAAGAAGGTCACGATCAGGCCAAGCCAGACGCTAATTCTCAAAGGCAGCGCGGAAAATGAGGTGGCCGCAGTCCATGCAAACGTAAGCATTCTCCGCACCGGATATTTGGTTTCACCCGCTACCCGGGCGGCGCGTTCGTACGGCACCGCTATCTGAGGGTAACCTACCCATGCAACCATGCCCCGCAGGAAGCGATGGGTTTCGCGAAGCTGTTGCAGACCGTTAAGGCAATTCCGCGAAATCAAGCGGAAATCACCCGCATCCACTGGGAGATCTTTGTAGACCAGGTTGCGCATCAGTCGATAGAAAATCCACGCTGACAGCCGTTTGAATATCCCCTCTCCTTGTCTGGTTATGCGCTGCCCATAAACCACATCGTAGCCCTCGCAGTACCGGGCGATCATCTGGTGGATTACCGAAACAGGATCTTGCAGGTCAGCATCCAGCAGTACAATCGCGTCGCCGGAAGCGTAGTCCAGGCCGGCGGTGGACGCGCTCTGATGGCCGAAGTTGCGCGACAAATTGACTACTTTGATCCGAAGATCTTCGCTCGCCCACGCTGCGATCAGACCCAAGGTCGAGTCGGTGCTCCCATCATTGACGAGGACAATTTCCGTATCACCTATCACCTCGGTCATAAACTCATCGAGGACATTACGGAGATGAGGCACCACCGCTTCCTCGTTGTACATCGGAATGACGAGAGTGAGGAGGCTGGGATACGGCCGCGGCTGCAACAGAAGACCGTTACTCGTGAGATTCGCCTCCCTGGGTAATCTGCACTCTGAGCTTTTTCGGGTGGTCAATTGGCGCAGTTGCTGGTTACGCTCTCTCGCCATCGAAACATTCAAAGCAGTGCACTGTCTCGCGCTGTCGCGATGCCGCGTAGCAATTGGGGTAGTAGAATATTGAAGCCGTCGTTGTTTCGTATGACTCGCGGTTGCTCCAACATCCGGTACTTCAATAAGACGCCGGACGCGCATCTGTCCGACGAGACCATGTTGTGAAAACCATGAACCAAGTCGCTTTGTAAGGGACGGGCCTCGATGCAATGCGAAAATAACAACCATTCCTCCGACTGTGCGGGAATTCCCTTGGGTTCCAAGACGGTGGGTCCACGCCGACCTTGCTATGTGACTGCTGAGATCGGAATTAACCACAATGGAGATATCGACATTGCAAAGAAGTTGATCACTGTCGCTGTGGGCGCAGGCTGTGACGCGGTCAAGTTTCAAAAACGGACCATCGACGTTGTGTACTCGGCGGAAGAGTTGGCGAAGCCTCGCGAAACTCCTTTTGGGGATACCAACGGCGACCTGAAGCGCGGCCTCGAATTTGGGATGGAGGAATACCGTGAAATCGACCGCTACTGCCGTGAGCTGAAAATTGACTGGTATGCTTCGTGCTGGGACGAAGCATCCGTCGATCTCATAGCGAAGTTTAATGTCCCCTGCTTCAAAATCGCCTCCGCCTCGCTCACCGACGACAATCTGCTCCGCCACACGCGTGCCACCGGCAAGCCGATCATTCTCTCCACTGGGATGAGCACGATCGAAGAGATCGATCGCGCCGTCGAGGTTCTTGGCAGGCAGGATCTGATCCTCCTGCATGCATGCAGCACGTATCCCGCTTACTACGAGGAGTTGAACCTGCGGGTCATCGATTTGCTGCGGGAGCGGTATGGTGTGCCGGTCGGCTACTCCGGCCACGAGACTGGTTTGCCATCAAGCGTTGCGGCAGCGGCGCTGGGCGCCTGCATGATTGAGCGCCACATCACGCTGGATCGCTCCATGTGGGGATCAGACCATGCGGCTTCGCTTGAGCCCAACGGGATCACGCGGCTCGTCCGGGACATTCGACTGATTGAAAAATCCATGGGCGACGGTGTCAAACGTGTATTGGAACGGGAACAGCCGGTCATCAAGAAGCTGCGGCGCGTTGGAGCGGTCTAGTGCGCGAGATCAAGGCCGTCGCAATGGATGTCGATGGCGTACTCACCGATGGCGGCGTCTGGTGGGGGCCGAACGGCGAGGAATGGAAACGCTTTCACTTTGCCGACATCATGGGTCTTTCGCTGGCTCGAAAATCAGGAATGATTATTGCGCTGTTGTCCGGAGAGAACAGTCCGTTGGTCGACCGGCTGGCCGAAAAGCTGGGCATCACTGACGTTCACAAGGGCTGCACGGACAAGGCGAGGGCGCTGCGTGCCTTCTCCGAGCGTCACGGGCTGCGCCTGCAGGAGATTTGCTTTATCGGGGACGACGTGAACGATTTACCCGCGCTTGCCATCGCGGGCCTCAGCGCTTGTCCTGCGGACGCGCGTCTCTCCGTCCGCGAAAACTGCCAGGTGATCACGAAACTGGCCGGCGGTAACGGCGCAGTTCGGGAGCTCATCGACATGTTGCTTGGAGCTGCCACGTTGCCGGCAAACTCGGCTCGCCAGGAAAAGCATGAGACTCGCTGATTATGTAATGCGCTTCATCGCTCAGCAGGGCGTGAAACACGTCTTCCTTGTCACCGGCGGTGGGGCCATGCACCTGAACGATGCTCTCGCCCGGTGCAGCGAGTTGACCTTTGTCTGTAATCACCACGAACAGGCGAGCGCGATTGCTGCCGAGAACTACTCGAAGGCAACAAATAACCTGGGCGTTGCCCTGGTGACCACCGGCCCTGGCGGGACAAACGCCATCACGGGTGTGGCGGGCGCATGGTTGGATTCCACACCGATCATGGTCATCTCGGGTCAAGTGAAACGCCCTGATCGCATGTTCCGCAGTAACGGCACGCCTTTGGGCGTACGGCAGAGAGGTATTCAGGAAGTGGACATTGTCTCCTTGGTTCGGCCCATCACGAAGTACGCCGTCACCGTCGAGGATCCACAGACTATCCGTTTCCACCTAGAGAAAGCTGTCTACCTGGCTAAATCAACAAGGCCGGGCCCGGTTTGGATTGACATCCCCATCGATGTTCAAGCGAGCCCGATCGATCCGGATTCTCTGCCGGGCCTCGGTGACCGCGAATCGCCGTCCGTTCAGGCCGCGGATCTTCCAGAACAGGTTCGGCGGATTGTTCAGTTAATGAACAAAGCAGAACGACCGCTTATCCTCGCCGGGAACGGTGTGCGATTGGCGGGCGCCCAGAAAGAGTTCACAGAGATAGTTTCACGACTCAATGTGCCGGTTGAGACCACATGGCTGGCACTGGATCTAATATCCGAGGAACACCCTCTGTTTACCGGCCGACCAGGTACGGTCGCGCCGCGCGGGCCCAATTTTGCTTTGCAAAATTGCGATTTCCTGCTGGCGCTCGGTGCTCGCATGGATATTACGGTGGTTGGCTACTCTCCAGGGCAGTTGGCACGTGGCGCGCACAAAGTCATGGTTGATATTGATTCAGCCGAGATTGCCAAGTTTGGAGGGATCATCGAAATAGGAATCCGTGCGGACGCGGGCGAATTCCTGCGGGAGCTGCTAGCGCAGGTCGATTCGGTGCAGGGGAAAGACCGCAGTTCCTGGCTTCGCCGGTGCTCAGACTGGAAGAAGCGATATCCGGTCGTGCTTCCCGAACATCGCTCACCCGGCAAGGTGAGCATTTACCATCTTGCAGAAGTGGTGTCCGAGTTAGTTCCGCCAGATGAATACATCGTTTCAGGCAGTTCCGGCAGCGGGATAGAGATTTTCCTTCTCGCGTACAAACTCAAGCAGGGGCGAAAAGTGTTTCACACCACTGCGCTGGGAGGTATGGGGTTCGCAATCCCGGCGAGCATAGGTGTGTCGATTGCGGGCGGGCATCGTCGCACGGTTTGCATTGACGGAGACGGAGGTTTCCAATTGAACATTCAGGAACTGGCCACCATCGCGAAACACGACCTACCTATCAAGTTCTTCATTCTCAACAACGGGGGGTACGCTTCGATCCGCGCGTCGCAGACTGCGTTTTTTGGTGCTGCCACGATTGGCTGCGACGATGCCACCGGAATGCATTTACCGGACGTCCGTGAAGTGGCACGTGCCTACGGACTGAAGACGGCGATCATCGCTGAGCAGTCAGATCTACGTGCCGCCGTGAGTCGTGTAATGCAAATGAACGGACCAGTCGTTTGTGAAGTACAAGTTATCTGTGACGAAATCCGAGGACCCAGAGTCTCGTCGGTACAGCGCCCAGACGGGTCATTTGTGTCGAAACCATTGGAAGACTTGTGGCCGTTCCTGCCACGCGAAGAATTTCTTAGCAACATGACTGTTCCGCCTCTTGAAGACTGGAGAGAACAGTAGAAATGCAGCGTATTGGCATCATGCAGGGACGACTGCTGCCGCCCGAAGGAGGCCGATTTCAGTGCTTTCCGCGTCAGGGCTGGATGGCCGAGTTCGGCCTAGCCGCAGCGGCCGGACTCGATTCAATTGAGTGGATATACGACGTGTGGGGAGAGGGCGCTAATCCAATATCGTCCGATCGCGGGATAGATCAGGTAAGACATCTAGTCAACGAGCACAGCGTTGAAGTCCGTTCTCTCTGTGCGGATTATTTCATGGAGCGGCCATTGATTCGCGCCAGTTCCGAAGAGAAGCGGAGCCGCACAAACCATTTGTTCTGGCTAATCTCACGTTGCCAGCTTCTCAGCATTTCTCGAATCGTGCTGCCTTTTGTGGACAATTCAAGTATTCAAACGGACTCAGAAATGGCAGAAGTAATTTCAACGTTGCGCGAGGTCGTGCCCCATGCGTCCGAGGCCCACCTCGAGATTCACCTCGAGACGTCGCTGTGTCCCGCAGCTTTCGGGGACCTTCTCGGTAGGCTGTCGTTCCCTGAAGTGAAGGCGAACTACGATACCGGCAACAGTGCATCACTCGGTTACGACTTCGGGGAAGAGTTGTCGGCATATGGCAGCCGCATTGGGAGCGTGCACCTCAAGGATCGCGTTCGGGGCGGTGGTACAGTGCCCTTGGGCTGCGGAAATGCTGACATTCCTGCAGTGCTTGCCAAGCTTCATGAACTTGGTTATTCAGGTGATTTCATCTTGCAAGTGGCCCGAGGAGAACCGGGACAGGAAGTTGAATGGGCCGAACATAATCGCCGTGTTCTGGTTTCCCATTTGCAGGCTGCTGCAGAAGCCTCAGCGGAGCACCGCCAATGAGGATCTTGCTGATTGGACTCGGCGGTATCGGTCAACGGCACTCTCGCAATCTGCGGCAATTGCTCGGCACGGAGATAGAACTCATCGCTTACCGCACGCGCGGATTATCCGATGTTATTACGCCGGAACTCAGCCTGGATCCCAGCAGGAAAGTTGAGCAAGAGTACAGCATTCGGAGCTATGGCACTCTGGAATCGGCGCTTGGCCAGTCTCCGGATATTGCCTTCGTCTGCAATCCCAGCAGCTTGCACGTTGAGGTGGCACTAGAATGTGCCGAGGCGGGTTGCGATCTGTTTATTGAGAAGCCCCTATCCAACAGTCTCTACAATGTCGACAGGCTGATCGATCGCGTATCGGCTAACCGTCGAGTGGCGATGGTTGGATATCAGTTACGCTTTCACCCTTGCATAGAGCGGCTGTGCTCAATTCTGAAGGCGGGAGCAATCGGGCGGCTACTGGCAGTGAATGCTGTGATCGGTGAATTCTTGCCTTACTGGCACCGTTATGAGGACTATCGCACGATGTATGCCGCTCGCGCCGATCTTGGTGGCGGGGTCATTTTGTCCCAGATTCACGAACTCGACTATCTATACTCGTTGTTCGGAGCGCCGAAGCGGGTGTTCGCCATAGGTGGCCACTGGAGTTCTCTCGATATTGACGTCGAGGACACGGCGAGCATTATGTTGGAATGCATGACGGAGGGCAGGCCTCTTCCCGTGCACGTGCAGCTCGATTATCTTCAATATCCTCCGTCGAGAAGGTGCGAAGTCATCGGCGATAACGGTAAGGTAAGTATCGATCTAATTGCCAATGAGACGACGCTTTACGCTGACCGCGGCACTGACTGTGAGCGCTTTAAGGTTGACCACTTTGAGCGTAACCAACTGTTTCTCGACGAATTGAAACATTTCCTTGGGTGTGTTGGCACGCGGCAAACTCCGGTTGTCACCCTGCAGGATGCAGCAGTAAGTTTGAGGACGGCGCTGGCAGCCAAGGAATCGATTGCGACTGGACAGTTGGTAGAGATTGAGCGAATTGGGAACAGGCACGAAGTCACTGAGGCTAACCCACATGTCTGACGGGATGTTCTCCGTAGCCGGCCGCGTAGCGGTGATCACTGGTGGGGCCGGCCTGCTCGGGAAGCAGCACGCCGCAGCGATTGCGGGTGCTGGCGGCACGGTGGTACTAGCGGACATTTCACGTGAGCGAGTCGAAGTAGCGGCCTCCGAACATGCACGACAGTTCACCACTCCGGTCTGGGGCGCCGAAGTAGATATCACAAATCATCGCGCGATCTGTTCTCTTGCAGAACAGGTGCTGGACAAGTTTGGAAGGATTGACATTCTGATCAATAACGCCGCCAACAATCCGAAGATGGATGGTAGCGTAGGCCGCGACTTGGGACGGTTCGAGGATTTTCCGCTATCCCGGTGGCAAGCTGACCTGGATGTCGGGTTAACCGGGGCGTTTCTGTGCAGTCAAGTCATTGGGACGGAAATGGCGCGAAAGCGCCGGGGTGTCATCCTCAACGTGGCGTCAGATCTCGCTGTGATTGCTCCGGACCAACGGATCTATCGGCAACAAGGCGCGCCCGAGGAGCAACAACCGGTGAAGCCGGTAACGTATTCCGTGGTGAAGACGGCCCTGATCGGACTAACGCGCTACCTCGCAACTTACTGGGCGGAACAGGGCGTTCGCGTCAACGCAATCTCTCCCGGTGGAGTGTTCAACGGCCAGCCGAAAGATTTCGTGGATGAAGTGACCTGGAGAATACCGTTGGGGCGAATGGCTCGAATCGACGAGTACCGCGGAGCTGTTCTCTTCTTATGCTCCGATGCTTCTTCTTATATGACGGGAACGAACCTGGTGATTGACGGCGGTCGTAGTTGCTGGTGAATACTAGTTTTCACTTGTTGCTTGCCACTTAGGCCACTATGGATACGCAGGTTGCGGACAAGATGCTCGATCAGAGCGGTTTGAGGGACGCGGTGTCGAGGCTTCTTCAGGAGGGCAGAGCAGAAGCAGTGAGCCGAGAGCAGTCGGCTTTTGACTCAGCTGCCGAGCACGGAGATGGCTCGCTCGTGCTGTTTGGGGCCGGCAACTTGGGCCGCACAACACTGGCAGGACTGCGCAACGTTGGTATCGAGCCGGTTGCCTTTACCGATAGTAATCCACGGTTTTGGAGCAAACTCGTGGAGGGGGTGGAGGTCCTCGCTCCCAACGACGCTGCGCGCCTTTACGGAGCGAACTCCACGTTTGTCATTACTATCTGGACGGGCGACGGCTATGACCGCATGGCGGATCGCCAATTGCAGCTTAGAACTTTGGGTTGTCGTCGGGTAATCCCCTTCACTTTGATATTTTGGAAGTACGCAACCCACTTCCTCCCTTACTTCGCAATTGACCTGCCGCACGCAGTACATGATGAAGCAGAGGAAGTCTTGAGGGCGTGTACACTGTGGAGCGATGATGAGTCCCGATGCGAATACCTTGCTCAAGTGCGTTGGAGACTTTTGTCTGATTTCGATGTTCTGCCAAAGCCTGTACCGCCTCCGATCTACTTCCCGAGAGACCTTTTTCAATTGACGGACCATGAACTTTTTGTCGATTGCGGTGCATACGACGGGGACACCATTCGGAGTCTATTGCAACAGCCAAATGGGCCCTCTGCCTCGATCCATGCTTTCGAGGCTGATCCAAGCAACTTTGAGAGACTAAGAGAGACGACGTCCAGGCTTCTCCATCATGGGCCAATTGCCATTCACAATCTGGCGGTTGGAGCATCCAGTGGTTCCGTGATGTTTCGTGCATTAAGCAATGAAGCTTCTTATATTTCGCCGTTCTCCGGTGACACCCAGGTAAATTGTGTCACATTGGACGAGATCCTCGGCAGCATGGAACCGACGTTCATCAAAATGGATATCGAGGGTGCCGAACCTGATGCGTTGCGGGGAGCATCCGATCTCATTAGCCGATGCGCCCCTGTACTCGCGATATGCAGCTATCATCGACAAGACCATCTTTGGAAGATCCCGTCGCTGATTCATTCCTTTAACGGCGACTATCGATTTTATCTTCGTCCCCACCTTTTGGAGGGATTGGATTTGGTTTGTTACGCCGTTCCGCCGCAACGGTTGCGGGCTGCGGGCTAAGGTAATCGCACGCGCATCTTGTACTGCACGCAAAACATTAGCGAATCGTACAAGACAAAATTCGTTAGGCCCAGAACATGAAGCGACACCTGACCCACCAGATGTTCTTGCGTCCGCACCGAATTGAAGGATGGGATCTAGTCCGCTATGCGATACCCGGAAGCCGGCTCGTGGAGCGTCCGTGCTGATGCACCTACTGATGAGCAGCTTCGGATTATCGACCAAGTTGCCAGCCGAACGACTGCGATTGACAGGATGATCGAGAGCGGGAGAGTTGAGCGCGTAATAATGAGTGGAATCCGAAATCCAATCATCGAAGAAGACCTCGCTCGAATCTGCGCACATGACCTTCCCTGGCGTGCCTTTTCCGGCAAGACGATCCTGATTTCAGGCGCAAATGGGTTCCTGCCGGCTTACATGGTCGAAACCCTTCTTTATCTGAACGAAATTGACTCCTCAATGAATTGCCGGGTTGTCGGCTTGGCCAGAAATGGAGAAAAGGCGGAGAGGCGGTTCGCCCATCTGTTAGGGCGGCCAGGTTTTTCTCTGGTCATTCAAGACGTGTGCTCACCGGTTGCGATAGACGGCGATATCGATTTCATTGTTCATGCGGCGAGCCAGGCCAGTCCGAAGTACTACGGAAAGGACCCTGTCGGGACAATTCTGGCTAATACTCTGGGTACGCATAACTTACTCTGCCTGGCGCAAAAGTGCGCCGTGCAGAGCTTCCTTTTCTTCAGCAGCGGCGAAGTTTACGGCCAGGTCGGTCCCAAAACTCTCATTAGCGAGGAGGATTATGGGCCTCTCGACCCGACGGATGTGCGCTCCTGTTACGGCGAGAGCAAGCGCTTGGGGGAGACTATGTGCGTGGCGTGGCACCACCAATATGGCGTTCCCGCTAAAATGGTCAGACCGGCGCACACCTACGGTCCTGGGATGGCGCTCGATGATGGCCGGGTTTTTGCCGACTTTGTAGCGAATGTCGTTCTGCACGAAGATATCCTGATCAAGAGCCAGGGCATCGCGCGCCGCGTATTTTGCTACTTGGCGGACGCCACCCTCGCTTTTTTCACTGTTCTGCTGAGAGGAGAAAACGCCCAGGCATACAACGTCGCAAATGAAAATTGTGAAGTCAGCGTCGCGGAATTGGCGGAACTTCTAGTTGGTTTATTTCCTGAACGCAAGCTCGCGGTGAAATTCTTGCCTGGTCTTACGCGAAGTGGCTATATTCAAGAAAGCGCGGGCGCGGTGCCCGATACGTCCAAGATACGCAAATTGGGCTGGAATCCCACAACTACGATAGAAGAAGGCTTTAGAAGAACGGTAGCGAGCTTTGAATGCCGCCCAAATGGCCGGTAGTGTGTGACCCAATAACCGTTCTGAGAAGTGAGATGAATCTTCCAAGTCGAACATTACGGAGTTGCGCCGTCTGCGGCGGTAACGCCAAGCGATCCTTGCATCAACAGCGTTTCTCGACAGTACTCCTTGTTTCTGGTTATACGGTCGTGGTCTGCGAAACCTGCGGTTTTGCTTACGCGGACGAAATACCGGAACAGGAAGCGTTCGACGCCTATTACCGGGACTTATCAAAGTATGAATACGAGCACCGGGGAGGTAAGGAATCGGAGCACGACGATGCCCGTTTTCGGGAAATGGCCGAATTGCTTTCGCGGTGGATCCCCTCGTCGCACTCGCGCATTCTCGAGATTGGCTGCTCTACCGGACGGCTACTTGCTTTACTGAGAGAGCGGGGCTTCCCGAATGTCTGGGGTCTGGATCCATCGCCCGGCTGCGCGGAAGCCGCCCGCAGGCTATATGGGGTTCCAGTTTTAACCACCAGCCTTTCGGGTCTGGCAAAATCTCGCGAGAAGTTTGATTTTGTGATTCTGATAGGTGTCTTGGAGCACATCCGGGACCTGGACGGAGCGCTGGCAACAATCCACCAGATCCTCTTCCCCGATGGACGTGTTCATCTGGACGTGCCCGACGCGACCCAGTTCGCGGATTGGCCGGATGCTCCCTTTCAGCAATTCAGCACCGAGCACATCAATTTTTTCTCCGGCCGTTCCCTCGCCAACCTGATGCAAGTTCGCGGATTCCGCTGTGCTTTCTCCGAGAAAGTCCAGCGAGGATACACCCAAACTACGGTCATGCCATGTGTCCAAGCCGTTTTCGAAAACAGTTCGGGAGGCCCGGGCGACTGGATTCGGGACGACGGGACGGGAATGCGCCTGTTGGAATATATCCGTCAGTCTCAAACCGTCGATACCCGCCTCCGGCAAATCATCGAACGGACAACTGCGATCGGCAAGCCGATCATTGTTTGGGGTGTCGGCACGCATACTCAAAGGCTTCTCGCCGATGGAGGTCTCGATAAGGCAGACATTTGCCTCTTCGTAGACTCGAATCCTAAGTACCACGGCCACGAGCTGCAGGGTATTCCCATCGTCTCTCCGGAAAGTCTCAGGCAGCGCACCGAGCCCATTCTAATCTGCTCTCGTGTATTTCAGCGCGAGATCCAAGGCCAGATCCAAGATCAGTTAAACCTCAACAACAAACTATTGCTGTTATATGAGGTCTAGATTGGGTCTCCGGAAGGCGCGTACATGAAGACGATCAGCGTGGTCACCGCTTGCTACAACGAGGAAGAGAATGTTGAGGAACTCTATCAGCGAGTTAGGGCGGTTATGGCTTCGATCGGGAGTTATCGCTACGAACACATCTTCATCGATAACGCATCTCGTGATAACACCCTCGCCATTCTCAAGCAGATTGCCCGGATGGACAGGAATGTAAAAATCATCTCAAATAGCCGGAATTTTGGTCCGGTCCGTTCCCCCATGTATGGCATTCAACAAGCGTCCGGGGACGCCGTTATCGGTCTTGTTGCGGACCTACAAGATCCCCCCGAGTTGATCGTCGAGATGGTTCGGGAATGGGAGAAAGGAACTCTCATCGTTGTGGCGGTAAAGAAGACGAGCGACGAACACGCCTTGTTGTTCTGGCTGCGCACTAAGTACTACAAGCTTGTCAAACGTCTCTCAGATGTCGAAACCTACGAACACTTTACGGGCTTTGGGCTTTATGATCGGAAAGTCATGGATATTGTCAAAGGGTTCAGCGATCCCTATCCATACTTTCGCGGCATGATCGCGGATATAGGCCTGGCGCACGCCGAGGTGAGCTTCAACCAACCAAAACGCAAAAGGGGAATCTCAAAACTCAACCTCTATGCGCTTTACGACATGGCGATGCTCGGCATCACCAATTTTTCGAAAGTCCCGCTCCGTCTTGTTACCTTTACCGGCTTCGTCTGCTCGGCATTTTCGGTCCTGATTGGTTTGGGCTACTTTGCATACAAGCTACTATTTTGGAATAGGTTTTCGACCGGCGTTGCGCCGCTAGCGATCGGCTTATTCTTCTTAGGGTCGGCACAACTGCTATTCATGGGAATTATTGGGGAGTACATCGGAGCAATTCACACCCAGGTGCAAAATCGTCCCCTGGTGGTGGAGCAGGAGCGTATCAATTTTGAGTACGGTCCTGGTGAGCCGATGATAAACGAGAAACCCCGGTGCACGTTATAAATACCGCCAACTTTCCTGCGAGTTCCGCCGCGATAGCGCCCGATGCGCTGGACCGCGACCCTCAACAACTATGTTCCGCTGTGCCGATTAGAGAGTCCCTTTGCAGGTGCGTGTCGGGGAGGCTGCCTTCGGCTACAGGACGTATGCCAGATGGGCGCATTCTCGCCAGCATTATCTCCGGCTTCTGGACGTCGATCAAAGGCTTATTATCGACTCCGAAATTCTTGGGTGACCGCGCTGGCCTGACTCGTCCTCACGAAACCCGAAGCATGATGTACACTCCGGAGATTCTATGAAAGTAGGTTTCTCGCAATCGCTAGTTACCGCCAGAATTCGCGACTCGGCCGCGGTCATACAAAGTCTACTGGAGACTCCTGACTATGTCGACTCCGTCGGTTTGGTTGCCTCGGCGATGATCGGGTCTTTGCGTTCCCGACACAAAATCCTCTTCTTCGGTAATGGCGGCAGCGCTGCCGATTCCCAGCACTTGGCTGCTGAACTCAGTGGACGCTTCCTGCGCGAACGCCAAAGCCTCGCCGGCTGGGCTTTGACCACAAACACTTCCGCGATGACCGCCATTGCTAACGACTATTCCTACGACAATGTGTTCGCCCGCCAAATCGAGGGGATCGGTAGGCCGAAAGACGTCGCCTTCGCGATCACCACCAGCGGTAACTCCCCCAACGTATTGCGTGCAATGGCTGTCGCCCGCAAGAAAAAACTCATCACCGTGGCCCTGACTGGAAAAACTGGCGGCAGTTTGCGTGGGGCGGTCGACCATTGCATCTGTATTCCCAGCGAGCAAACCCCTCGGATCCAGGAGGCACACATCTTGACCGGCCACATTCTTTGCGAGCTGATCGAAGAAGCTTTGTTTGGAGGGAATTGAATCTGGACGTCCGTCTTATCGGCGGTGCGGGACATATCCACAGCTATGCTGTGGGTGGTCGGCCATGCCATGGCCACAGCTTAATAAGCTATGGCACACCCGAATTACCTCAGGGGATGGTTCCCTGATTCCAGTCAATGCGCGGGTTGTTTGGTTGTTCCAATAGTACGTGCGTTTGGCAACTGGTTTTGGCCCACCCGTGGCAATTAACTCTGGCCCACCCTTTGGTGCCGTAAGTTAGTGATCCCGGTTCACAGCCGGGAAGGGGTGCCGGGGAAGGGCGGCTTGAGCGTCTTCCCCGGCACCAGTGATTACGAAGCCTTCTTTTTCTTTCCTGCCTCCAACGTCCGTCGGAAACGATACGAGTTGACCCAAAACCCGAAAACTAAGCCAGTTTGAAGTTGAGAGATCGTGGCCTGTCGTGGTTCTCTAAAAGCGGGAAAGGAGAACCAGGAATGGCAAAGCGGGGACATACGGAAGAAGAGTTTCCTTTCGCTGGCAAACACGCCGCATCACATTCGCCGCTTTGGGTCCGCCTCATCACTTAGTGGTCGGAATGAGAACTTCTTATGTCCCAGAAAGCTGTACACAGCGACAAATGCCGTCAAAAATGCGCCGGCAATATACGGCGCCTCGGCGAAAAACCCGGTGTTGTGCCTTATGACCCATACCAGCACAGGTAACGCGAGCACCCCGAAGACAATACCTCCGCTGTACACCGCGACACAGCGGATCCATTCGCGGACATAGTTCCCCTTTGTCTTGAAAACAAACCATTTGTAGCCGATGTACGCTACCGTGATGCTGAGAAGGTTCGAAATGACCAAGGCAAGAACGTAGCCGTGCGCCATCACAGGGTTAAGAAGTAAGGTAAAAAACGCAAACGAACCGTAGCCGAACAAGGTATTCCAAGCGCCCACCAGCAGATATCGCCCGAACTGCCCGGTTGGGATGTGCTGTGTCAGTCTTGACATCCACCCGTTTCTTGCCATTGATTCGCCTCATCTCTGTCAGACAAGAGGCACACTCCAAAGGGGAGAGTCGTTGTTGCGCTCCTTATCGTACTACGAGGCATGTAGCAGACCGATGCTGAGTCATCAACCCCGTACTGATTTCGGTAGTTTAGTCTGGCCCACCTGTGGCCGTTAAGTTTGGCCCACCTTCAGAGGAGCGGGATCGCTCCGTGGCATGGAGCGACGCAAGCGTAGCCGGCTGACGAGGAGGCAGAAGGTGGAGCTGTTCGAGCAGATACGTCGTGAGTATGAGTCTGGCATAGGGACGATTTCCGGGGTCTCGCGGAAGTTGCAGGTACACCGGCGGCTGGTTCGGGAGGCGCTGAGCAGCGCGGTGCCGGCCTAAGAGGTGGGGTTTCGTTTGCTCTTTGGCTGGCGTCTTCGACCCCGGCGTCGTTATCAACCACGCTTAACGGCAAAAATCGTGATGATATCGTGTAGGTTCTTTTTGATTTTGATTCTACCCAGAGATCGGTCTGCTAGGGCAGAATAAATCCGATAAAAAGGCGATTTCGTGTCGCCACGCGACAGTCTCATGAACACCGTGCTGATCCGAAGCAGATGTGCGATGAATTTCGCATCCACCACCTCAAATCCTGATTTCGTTGCCGCCAGTGTGAGCGTTCGCCGATCATAGTAGAACAAATGCGACGGTGGGACGACCGCGTAGAACCCGGCGCCCGTCAGTCTGGCATACAGGCAGGAGATGTTGTGCACTTTGATGACCAGCAAACCGCCGTCTTTCAGCATCAGGCGGCACTTTGCCAGTGTCGGGAGGGGCTCCGGGAAGTGGTCGAAAACGTCCTGCAACGTGATCACATCGAAATGGTTCTCTGCTGCCGGGTAGTCTGCCAGGGTGCCCGTAAAGATCCGGTTTCCAAACCGCCGCCGTGCGATCTCAGCATCCGGCGGCGCGATTTCGCAGCCGTAGCACTCCCAGTCCTTCATGGTTTCGAGAAACCAGCCGCCGGAGCAGCCTGCGTCGAAAATCCTTCCCGGCGACGAAACCCTAGCCTCAATGAGCTTGCGCAGTTGCTGGTAGTAGTAATCGAGGCATTCACGGTTGTCATCCGAGTACACCGGCCCTCCGCCTGAAGCATAATGCGCCTCCAGTTCTCCGCGGCTGGGGATGTTCTGAACGAACGTCAGGGAACATCCGTCGCAACGGACGATTGTGTACCCGTCGATTTCCCAGCGCGGATTCAGTGCCCCACAGCCGCAGAGAGGACAGGATTCATGAACTAAACCGGATCGAGCGACTGATGAAGTAATCTGTTTCAGCGGTCTTCCTCAATTTTTTTCGCCGTTATCGACGAACAAGTGTACGTCCTTCATCCTATTTGAAATCCCGAGGCGAGCAAAATGCCCGGAATAATGCGTTCGCCCGCTAGATGGTGAAGGCGACGTCATCGGGATAGCCGATCGAAGCGCAGTCATTGTTGCCGGCGCCGACCTCCCAGTATAGATTGATTGAAAGCCGGCCACCGGCGACCTTCCGGCTCGATGTCCTGAGCACGATTGACACACAGGTCGGATCAGGACCGTGCCAACATGTGGCCCTGAACGATGCGATTCCATGGCGACACCTCGATCGTACGGGCAACTTAGCGAGCAGTCTCGGCCCCGCGCCGGCTGCTTGACTTCGCTGCTTCCTTGATAGGTCTAGACCGGGAGGACACTTTTCTGGGCAACGAACGGTTGTGAAATCTCACGATCGGTCTTCGCACAGTAGACAGAAATTTGCTCCAAACATTTTTCCCGCGCACTCTTGCCACTCAGGAAGTGTTGATACCCCTCGATCGTCATCGCCAGCGCCTCCGGGAGTCGTAGTACCGGCCGCCATCCCAATTGCTGCACCGCCTTCGAGCAATCCAGCTGAAGCATCTGCGCTTCGTGAGGGTGTTCCGCATTGTCAATTTCCCAGAGAACCGGCGACCCCCACGAACTTGCGATCGTCTCCACGATCCAGCGCACAGAGTGAACATCGTTCGGGTCAGGCCCGAAGTTCCAGCCGCTGCTGAAGTTCGTTCCGTCCTCGTAGAGCTTCTGCGCCAGCATCAGATATCCCCGTAGAGGTTCCAGCACATGCTGCCACGGCCGGATCGCTTGCGGATTGCGGATCTTCAGCACTTTCCCCTCCGCAAAGGACCTAACTGTATCCGGGACCAGCCGATCTTGCGCCCAGTCTCCTCCACCGATTGCGTTGCCAGCGCGAGCCGAAGCAATTCCCACGCACCGTGAAGTGCGGCTGTCAGATGCAAAGAAAGAGCTGCGGTACGCGCTCACTACAAGCTCAGCACAAGCTTTGCTGTTGCTATAAGGATCGTGTCCTCCTAGGACATCGATCTCGCGGTAGCCCGCGCTAGAATTGTGGTTCTCGTAGCACTTGTCGGTCGTGATAACTAAGACAGCCGACACTGACTCTGTTCCGCGTACAGCTTCTAGAACATTCGCTGTGCCCATCACGTTCGTCTGGTAAGTAAGGATGGGATCCTGATAGGAAGCTCGCACCAGCGATTGGGCCGCCATGTGGAAGAAGATCTCAGGCTTGACTTCTGCTATGGCCTGCTTCAGATGAATCAAATCGCGCACGTCGCCCTTAATCGATCGCATTCCCGGTGCAACCGACCCAGTCTCGAACAGGCTGGGAGAAGTAGGCGGCTCTAGCGAGTACCCCGTTAGTTCCGCACCCATGCTCTGCAACCACAGCGACATCCAACTTCCCTTAAAGCCAGTATGTCCCGTCAGAAAGACCTTCTTGCCCCGCCAGAACATTGATCACCAAACCTTCCAAGGCGCCTTGCCCGAAGACCAGAGATTTTCCAGCAGGTTTTTCTCATAGAGCGTATCCATGTGCTGCCAGAAACCACTATGTTTGAATGCGTATACCTCACCCTCGTGGGACAGTTGCTCCAGCGGTTCACGTTCCCACCAAGTTTCATCGCCTTCGATGTAGTCCGCCACGCGCGGTGAAAGCACGAAAAATCCACCGTTGACCCAGCGTCCCTCAGCTTTGGGTTTCTCGACGAACTCGGTGATCTGTCCATCCCCGCCAATTTCGAGAGCGCCGAACCTCCCAGTGGGCTGCGTAGCGGTAATCGTCACCGCTTTACCATGCCGGCGATGGAAATCGATCAAGCTACTGATGTTGATGTCTGACAGTCCATCGCCATAGGTAAAACAAAACATTTCTTCGTCCTTCACATAAGGAATAACCCGTTTCAATCGTCCGCCTGTCAGAGTGCCAACCCCTGTCTCGATGAGCGTCACACGCCAGGGCTCACAGTCACTCTTGTGCGTCTCTATGCGGTTGGTTTGCAGATCGATGGTCACATCAGTCGAGTGAAGTAGATAATTAGCAAAATACTCCTTGATTAAGTAACCCTTATAACCTAGGCAGATAATGAAGTCATTGATTCCATAATGAGAGTAAATCTTCAGAATGTGCCAAAGGATCGGATGACCCCCGATCTCGACCATGGGCTTAGGGCGAGTGGATGTTTCTTCACTTAGACGGCTTCCCAGACCTCCTGCAAGTATGACGGCTTTCATGACACCTCCGGGCGACCGCCCGTGGGGTTCCGTGGGCGATCCGTGTTTTTCGCTGTGTCAGTGTCGAAGATTGATGCCTGCCGGTCAAGCCTAAAACGATGGCAGGAAGAACCGCAGAATTGGCTTACGGTGCAGCCGGGACAGTCTTCGCCTCTCGAATGAACACGGAACACGCGTCCACGACATGGTCCAGCATAGCTTCGGAGAGACCAGGATAAACACCAATCCAAAAGACGTTGCGCATGGCGTAGTCCGTGTTCGTCAGCTCGCCCACGACCCGGAATTTCACGTCCTGATACGCAGGCTGCCGCATCAGATTACCGCCGAATAGCAGCCGGGTTCCGATCCGGCGAGCTTCCAAAGCCTGAATGAGATCGTTGCGGGTGAAAGGCGCATTTTCCCTCACTCCCAGCGGAAATCCGAACCAGCTCGGTTCGGCATCCGGAGTGCTCTCCGGCAAGAGTAAAACATCTTCGTAGGGTTTCAAGCGGTCATAGAGATACCGGAAATTTCTTTTTCGAGTCTCGATGAAGCTCGGAAGCCGGTCGAGTTGAGACAACCCCACCGCGGCCTGCATGTCCGTCATTTTCAGGTTGTAGCCGATGTGCGAATAAATGTACTTGTGATCGTACCCGTACGGCAGGTCACCCAGTTGCCACTGGAACCGCTTGCCACAAGTGTTCTCTTTGCCGGGATCGCACCAGCAATCGCGGCCCCAGTCGCGCCATGACTCAACCAGCGACTGAAGCAGTGCCGATGCCGTGATCACGGCTCCGCCCTCGCCCATCGTGATGTGGTGTGCGGGATAAAAACTTACCGTTGCAAGGTCGCCGAAGGTGCCAACCATCCGGCCTTTGTAAGTGGAACCGAGCGCGTCGCAACTGTCTTCAATAAACCAAAGGTTATGCTTCCTGGCGAAATCGACCACCGCATCCAGGTCGCAGACGTTGCCCAGGGTGTGGGCGAACATGATCGCCCTGGTGCGGTCGCTAAGGGCGGATTCCAGTTGCGCGACGTCGAGCTGAAAAGTGGGCAATGCAATGTCGATGAAGACGGGGACACACTGGTTCTGGATGATGGGGTTGACGGTCGTTGGGAATCCGGCGGCCAGCGTGATTACCTCATCGCCCGGCT
Organism: uncultured Acidobacteriaceae bacterium; assembly: GCA_963789245.1. GTDB lineage: Bacteria > Acidobacteriota > Terriglobia > Terriglobales > Acidobacteriaceae > Bog-257. Next base: position 140,471 of record CAWBKE010000009.1, read on the forward strand.
TCAGCCTGCGGTCCCCCAGTTCGGGGGATGTCAAGGCAGAGAATGCGACGAGGTTGGCTGACGAGCCCGAATTCACCAACGAGCAGCCGCGGACCCCAAAAAACTGGGCGAAACGTCGTTCAAATTCCTGCGCGAATCTTCCCGTGGTCAGCCAGCAATCGAGCGCCGAGTCCACCAGGCTCCGCAGATCCTTGCCATTCAAAACCCTGCCGGAAACCGGAACCGGTGACTCCCCGGCTACGAAGGACGCCTTCGGAAACTGCTCGTCGTAATATTCTTCCGCGAGCCGCAGTATCTGCTCCCGCAACTGCGAGATTCGGCTGCTCATGCGGCCATTCTATTACACGTTACTGTCACATCTGCACCACTTAGCGAAACAGGGGCAAAGCTCTTAATGAAGTAGCCCTGGCTTCTTAATGCGGTAAATCCGTGCCATATAGCCGATCTCATCGGTTCCGACGTTCGCAATAAGATCGCCGTTAGACCGTATAAACTTCTCGACCGAAGGACTGGGCGACCGCAATCCGCTGCCAATGATCGCATAGTCGGCGTCTGACATGTAGGCCCAAGAAAGATCGTGGGTTACTTCTTCCGGTAGAAATTCGCGAAAGGTGAGGTCAGACCGCGCGCTTAAGCCAAAATACGGGTCCGGAATTATGGACAGCAAGACTTTTGATCCAGCCGGCAGTTTCCTGCTAATTTCCCCGCACCAGCGACCGTAGTCCGTTTGGGACTTGTAAACAGAGTTTTCCAAGTATCGCACGCGCAATGTGTGCTGCAGGTTGCTGATGACGAATGCCATTACCCAGAATAGCAGGCACGCGGCGGCAATCCGCTGCCACCACCCGGCTGTTACGAAAGAGCGACAATTGTTGAGCAGATGGCAGAGGCCAATTGCGGTGATTGGGATCGCATAGAGGGCGTACCAAAGCTCGGAGCTCCAGACGATCACAGCCAAAATGAGGGCTTGGCAGATACATAACAGGACCACGGACCGCCGCTCCGGAGCCTCTTTGCCGCGCAAAGCGAGTTCAGTGTCGCCAAGCCCGGCCAGCCCAAGGAACCAAAGCGGTAGTGCCCAAACAACGTCGAAGGGTCGCCCATCTTCAAAGGCATACTGCCCGACCAAATGAAAAAAAGATCGTAACAGGAAATTATCGTGCCCATGGGGGGCCGATTTTAGCGCCAATTGTCGCCCAAATTGGTCGGTGAAGGTTCGGCTATCCAACCCTATATAGGCCAGCCACGGGAGAAGTGGCAGGGCGATTCCGGCCAGCAGGAGCACGAGCGAACGAGTCGTCCTTCCCTCGCGCAATAACAAACGCCAGAGCACCACCGCGGCTGGCGCCGCGACGCCGACTGGGTGCGTAAGCGCGGCCATGGCGCACGCAATCCCAGTCAGAAACGAGTTCCATGGACCAAAAGATTTCGTAGCTACCCACAAAGCAAACAGGATGAGAGCCAACGCCAGCATATCCGGGCGGCCCATAAGGGCGCCTCGAAGAAACACCGCATCCAGGGCGACCAAGGAAACCGGCAGCAAGCTTGTCCAACGCCCTAAGCCCGTGCGGACAGCCAGTAAGTACGTCAATGCTAGAACGGCTATGCCCGCTGCCGTCGAGGCGAACCGCATGGCCACAATGCCCGGGCCGGTAAACCGAAATACCGACGCCAGGTAAAAAAAGTAAATGGGCGGCATCGAGTAGGTACGTCCAACACCCGGCAGCGTGCCGAACAGGTTTGTCGACAACACTCCGTGTCGCAAGAGGTTGGTTGCTGGGCTGGCCAGGACCCCCTCATCCGGCCAGATCGGCGGGTACTTCAGCACCAGCGCCTTGGCAAAAAACATGAACCATGCCAATGATGCAATCGCAACAGTCAGGAACGCGGCCTTCGTAAAAACCGACCGGATTGCGACTGGTGACGGGGCTCTTGCGCCTGAGGACGCCATAGGTTCGGTTCGCCGGTCAGTCATTGAACCTCACCTGAAGTTGTTGTTCCCGTTCGTCGCAACAGCACCGCAACTTGGTCGGCGTAAATTGGATGCCATGCCGGAGAGTGCTCGAGTGCATGGACGAGCGGGTCAGTTGGCTGTATGAAGACATAGTCGATTCTGCACTTGCTCACGACGTCGAACGGACGTTGGCCTCTTGGTGGTTGCAAGATATTCCTCGAACCCTCTAATGTATTCTAAAGATATCGGCGTGGCCGTCAATGAAAGGCTCTAGTTGTTGCATTATTTTGCCGGCGTGCGCTCGAACACCGTCGCAACCTTGTCGGAATAAATTGCATGCCATCCGGGAGAGTGCTCCAGAAGGTAATTCAGCGGCTCTTCAGGCCGTAAGAAGACATAGTCGATTTTGTACTTATCCAGGATCTCGAACGGACGCTTCATCGCGGTCGCTCTAAGGAAGTCGTCAAACACCCCGTTGAAGATGAAGATGTCCGCGCGTCCGTCAACAAAAGTCTTCAACTGCGGAGCATTCCATTCCATATATCCGCCCCAGGCATACTCGTTGAAGATTCTTCCGTCGATGTGCTGCCGCTGCATGAACTCCAGCGCAGCTTTGGGATATCCTTCGGCAACCTTCTGCTGAAGTTGTGCCGCCGAAGGAAAAAAGAAGATCAGCGCGCCCACTACACTCGCCATAATAGCGGCGTTGAGCCACGGTTTGTCCAGGCTTCGCTCGTAAGGCGGAAACAACTTCAGACGCGGCGCAAGTATTGGTGCCATGATCAGGCCCGCGAAAAACAGGAAGCGCGCATGCGACAGCGCGGCCCAGAGCGCGAACGCCGTCAGCAGTACTTCGTCCAATCTCCAACGGCGGCGCGAGAACAGTGCGCCCGCCAGTAATGCCAAAATCACCACCAGCGCCAACCTGCCATTGGTGGTGCTAAAGTCCACCGGCTGCCACTCTTCGATGTACTTCATCACACCTTGCTGGCGCAGAAGAAGTGTGTACGGGTAAATCACAAGTTTGTAGCCAAAGGGATTAACGAAAAGCGCAGCCGCGGAAGCGGCCAAAGCCAGCAGCAGTTTTTTCAGCTCGCCTGAACTCCACCGCCGCGCGACCACCAAACCCCATTCTCCTTCTGCCAGACCGGAGGCGATGGTTAGTGCCAGCACCGCCATGCCAAAGACCCAGGAGCCGTGAAGGTTGATCCAAAGCGCGAATAACGGCGGCAGCAGCCAAAGACCTCTTCCCGTCCGCTGAAAACGGTCCAGCACGAGCAGCAATCCCACTGTGCACAGCCAGCCGAACAATAACATGCGAGGCGCCATCGACACGCCTCCGAGGCAAATAGCTCCCAAAGTAGCGATTGTGGCGTCCTTGCAATCGGCGCCGGCCCGGCATGACCTGTCGTAGACGCCGACGTAGATCAGCACCAGCAGCACGAAATAGACCGTCAGAATGCCTTGCAGCCCCATTGCTTTGAAAGCCAGGAAAAATGGGACCTCCGAGAGCCATTCGAAGTTGATCCAGGGCGATCCAGCGGCACTGAACGAGTACGTATCCACGCGGGGGAACGAGTGGTGCTGAAGCAGATAGGCGGCGTTGCGCAGATGCCACCAGATGTCGGGCTCCGCAATCCCTCGCACAGAATATCTAAAGATCACAGCCGCCATCAGAAACATGCACATGACGGGGAAAGAAAAGACGTCGGTCAGCAGGCCAATCCAGGGGCTACTGGCGCGTGGCGAGGCTGTGTCCGAAGGTGAATCGGGCGTGGTTCGCAGAGAAATGTTATGACCTCAACTCGATCCCTACGAATTTACCGCATTGCCGGCTCGAATTGCGAGGCGGTGACGACCTCGACTCGAGGCCCTCGCGCAATCACCAGAATCAATCCGAGCAGAGGAATAGCCATAAGACAGTGTGTTTGTAATCCGAGCTGAACCACCAGGACAGACAGGATGAAACATGACGAAGCGAGCGCAGAAAAATACGGTAGCGCTTTGCCTGCCAGCAAGCCCAGCGGCAGGAGCAGGAGTGTAAGGTCGTGGAAATTGAGGTGATAACTTAGCAGCAGCGCGGCAATGACGACCAGTGCGAAGGCGGTGGCCTCGTCGCGTTCTCTTCGAACGAGGTAAACCACCCATAGGAACGCGGCCGCCGACAGCGCTAGCGTGATACCCAACAGCCACAAGTGCGGCAGATACCGTCCGCCGCAGCCATAAAGCAACCCTCTCAGATTCGGCATCGCCGCAGGAAATTGGCTTGTGGCTAACTGCGCGGACGCTGCCTCATCCTTGATCAGGCTGTTCATCACCAGGATCTTTCCGAATGCCTGCATACCGCGCACGCCCACCAGCCACAAGCTGACGGCGGTGACGATCATCGCACCGGTCGCCAATCCTGCCAGCATTCGGCGGCCACGCCAGACAATCAAGAGCAAAGCCAGAGGAACCGTCACCTGCATCTTGAAGAGCGCCAGCGCAACCAGCAGCCCCGCATTGAAATCCTTGCCGCGTTTCAGCTCATGCCACGCCGCGCAGCAGAAAAGCAGAAGGCGAATCGAGCCCTGGCCCTGCATCACGGCCACGGACAGCGGAAGAAAGAGGAAGAACATCAAGCCCGGCCGCGGCTGCCAGGGAGCCAAGACATGCGAAAATGCATCCCGCGCCAGCAAAAAGCAAGGAACGATCAAGGCCACGTTAAGAGCCAAAAATAGCAGGTATGCGGTACGGTAGGAGAGCAGCGTAAACGGAGCCAGCAGCAGGGCCTCGTACGGCGGATTAATGAACATAGTCCAGCCATTCTGCGCGCCGACGAGGCTAATCTGAATATCCATCTGCCGTCCGAGGTTGTAGAGTTGCGTGGGAGCGGTTCGCGCCAGAACTCCCGCAGCGTAAAAACAGCGAAAGTCCAGCTTTCGAAAAACTCCCGTCGTAGGCAAAACTAGTCCTGCAACAAGTTCCATTCCAATCAGGTACACAGCCCAAGTAATCAGGAATGGCTTCATCGAGCGTGACGGCGAAGGCATTGCGAGTTCCAGCCTACCTGGAGGTTTAATGAGAAACGAAAACTTCCCTTATTAACCAAGGTAAATATCCAGCAACACTACTACTGCCGCTCATCATTTCTTGGCAGTGGTCTCAGTTTCTAACACCGCGCTCAGAGTGGCCCTCTCCGGATGCTCACGTACTGCTTTGCGCGATTTGAACGATGCTCCAAGCTTGAGCATCGGCTTCTCGACCAACACATAGGAAGCGATAGCACAACCGGCCAGTATGAGCAGGGTCAAGATGATCGAGTGCTTGTGCTCCGGCGTAAATGGTTGCTGCCACAGGTATAGCGAATAGCTCAACACGCCGATGGCTGAGGCAACGGGATTGTTAAGAATCCAGTCCTGACGCTCAACCAGGAGAAAAACCCACAGCGCTATCAATAGCGGCACCGCGCCCCAAAACATGCTCAGACTGCCGCGCCAGCACACACAAGCCAACGTCCACGCGGTTACGGGGACGGCGATCACAATGGCGGTGGAATCGGCCATCCATCGGCAACGTTGACGAATCTGGGGCTCAAGAATCGCCAATAAGCATCCCGCCGCAACACTGTCCATGGTGCCCGGAAAGGAGTAGTGGAGATAAGGGACGGCAGACGGCGACGGGCTAAAGGAAAACGCCAGTCGAAATCCAGCCGCTAACAACATTGCAACCCAGGCGACCCGCGCGCGAAACGGAAAGATCAGCAATAAGGCCAGAGGCCAAAGAAGATAAAACTGCTCTTCTACCGACAGTGACCATAGGTGCTGGAATAGCGCAGGAGTGCTGTTTAGGCGATAGGACACCGTATAAGTCATCGCGTACAGCAAAGCAGACCGGGAGGCCGGCGACAGCAATGCGACGATCAAAATGTATGTAAACGCCGCGGGGAAAATCCGGAAACAGCGCCGCCGGTAGAAGGCTAGGAGATCGATCCGCCCCTCGCGCTGGTATTCCTTTTGCAGTAGCCCGGTGATGAGATAACCCGACAGCACAAAAAATACGTGGACTCCGAAGGCCGAGAGCAAAACCGACGTCCCCGAACCGCCCCACAAGTGCCCCACGATGACGAACAGGATCGACATCGCTCTAAGGCCATCGAGCGACGGAATGCGCTTACTCATTGCGCCTCGGGGCTGTCAGTCGTTTCCTCACCGGCCTCGCCAGACAAAAGGGGACGGTCTCCAGCGTCTTAAAGTTGCCGGAACGATCATCACCGTACTAAGAACCTTGCCCTTGCTAAGGTACAGTACACGGGAAAAAGACCCCGCGCCAGCAGCGAGGCTTCGGATGGTGGCTGAATGTTTCATTGCTTGACGGTTGTCTCAGTCTGAAAGATCGGGGTCAGCGCGGCAGTTTCCGGGCGACCACTCACGGACTTGCGGGCTTTTATCGATGCCCCAAGTTTCAGCATCGGCTTCTCGACCAATGTGTAGGAAGCGATGGCGCAGGCGGCGAGCATAAGCAGGCCTGCCACAGTCGAGTACTTGCGTTCAAGAGTGAATACTTGCTGCCACAGGTATAGCGAATAGCTCAATACGCCAATGGTGCAGGCAACAGGATTGTTGAGAATCCAGTCCTTGCGCTCAACCAGGAGAAAGACCCATAGCGCGATTAGGAGAGGCACGGCGCCCCAAAAGACGCTGGCATCACCGGCACAGCACAGGCAAGCCAAGGTCCACGCCGTTACGGGGATGGCAATTACAATAGCGGCCGAGTCTGCCATCCATGCGCAACGCTCACGAATTCGCGGCTCGTAGATCGCCAATAGGCATCCCGCCGCAATGCTATCCATGTTGCCGGGGAAAGAGTAGTGCATAGCCAGGACGGGATAGCGATTGCAGTTTATCGCCAAGAACAGACGAAACCCGGCCGCGAGCAAAATCGCGGACCAGGCTACTGCTGCGCGACTCCTGAAACGTAGCAACAGCACCAGTGGCCACAAAAGGTAGAACTGCTCTTCCACCGAGAGCGACCACAGATGAACGAATAAAGGAGCCATGTCGCTGGGATGATAGGAAACCGTATAGGTCACGGCGTAGACCACATAGGGGCGTGACGTTGGCGACAGCAGGAAAACGACCAGGACGTAAACGAACGCAGCTGGAAAAATGCGAAAACAGCGGCGCCGATAGAAAGCGGCAAGGCTGATCCGGCCCTCGCAACGGTTTTCCTCTTGCAGCAGGCGGGTTATCAGATATCCCGAGAGCACGAAGAACACGTGAACTCCGAGACACGAAAGTAGAGCTGGAACACCACTCGATCCCGGAACCCGCGACCACAGGTGCCCTCCGACGACCAGCAAGATGGAGAATGCCCGCAAGCCGTCGAGAGAGGGAATGCGATTTGAGGGAGCAAATTTCGTCGCCATCTTTCCCTGAAAGGTATCACAGGTGCGGCCAAATGAAGATACTGAATCCGCCGTCTTCGCCTCAACTCACCCAGCAACCGCGGGTGTAAAATCGCAAGTAAATTCTAATCTCTGAACTGCGATTGTCTACTTTTCTCCTTTAGAGCCTTGGAGGCATGGGCGCTGGCGCTTGCGATACTGGAGCAACCCGATGAAAAGGAACCCGTGGCGCGTCTTTGCAGCTATTTGCATTATCGTTGCCACCGTTTGTTTCGTAGTGGGCCAGCTTGTCGTCGAATTGGACAACAAATATGCCGCCAACCGGGATTTCATCGAATATTGGGCCGCTGGACAGCAACTCGTTCACGGTGCAAATCCGTACGACCCTACAGCCATCCTGCGAATCGAACGTGCCGTAGGATTCGGTCGTGCTGATCCCCAAATCACGCTCAGTCCGCCAGCAGCCTTATGCCTGCTGCTACCACTCGGACTCGTTAGCGCAAAGACGGGGTTGATTCTGTGGTCGCTCGCGCTTCTCGCCAGTCTTCTAGGATCTATCTGGGTAATTTGGGTGCTGAATGGACGCCCCGGTAGTGGTTATCATTTCTGCGGCTACCTATTCGCCCCGGCGGTGTTCTGTATCGTAACCGGACAAATTGCGATTTTTCTTCTTCTTGGAATCGTGCTTTTTTTCGCCTGGCACGAGAGCCACCCTTATCTGGCCGGGATAGTTCTTCTGCCCTGCGTCTGGAAGCCGCACCTGTTTCTGCCTTTCTTCATCGTCCTGTTCCTATGGTCCGTCAACCGGAAGCAGTATCGGATCTTCGCGGGATTCTTTGCGGCCTTGTTACCCAGCGCTGCACTGACACTATATTTTGATCCACAAGTTTGGTCTCAGTATTCGCAGACGATGAGCACCACGGCAGCTTTGCATGGATATGTCCCCACCCTGAGCGTGACCCTGCGTTTTCTTATCGCTCCCCATGCAGTATGGCTCCAGTTCATCCCCGAGGTCGCCGCTTGTTGTTGGGCAGTCTGGTACTTCTGGACGCGTCGGGACCACTGGAACTGGATGGATCAGGGTTCATGGCTGCTCCTGATCTCGGCGGCGTGCACGCCCTACTCCTGGTTCACCGATGAAACCATTCTGCTGCCGGCCGTTCTTTATGGAGTTTACCGGGCGGAGGACTCTGGGCGATCCCTTTTGCCAATCGCAGTGATAGCCCTGGTTGCACTGACGGAAGTGTACGCGTTTGGAAACCTTTCCTCCACGCATTATCTATGGACTGTGCCGGCCTGGCTGGGCTGGTATTGGTATGCCACCTGGAGTAGAAGTCGGCAGCCGGAGCCTATTCGCAGCAACGCTGACGCGATCGGAGGCTAGCAGTAACGCGCTGTCATTACTCAGTTCGCCGGGACTCTCACGGGTGCTGCCTGCGACGTGGCCGACGCGCGTTCGAATAGCACAGCAATCTTATCGGCATAAATCGGACGCCATGTTGGGGAATGCTCCAGTAGGTATCCTAGTGGTTGGTTCGGCTCTAAGAGCACGTAGCCGATTCCGTACTTATTCAGGATCTCAAGCGGCGTTTGGATGGAGACGGCTTTGACATAGTCGTCGAAGGTTCCGTTGTACACAAAGATGTCGACGCGTCCGTCAATAAAGGGCTTCAGCTCGGGCGCGTTCCACTCCATGTATCCACCCCACCAATCCGGGTTGAAGATCCGCCCATTGATGCGCTGTTGCTGCATGAACTCCAGCGCGGCCTTGGGATATTGTTCGTCCACTTTCTGTTGTAGCTGTGCTGCAGACGGAAAGAAGAAGATCAGCGCGCCTACGATAGCAGCCATAATGGCCGCGTTAAGCCAAGGCTTGTCCACTTCCCTTTCATAGGGTGCAAACAGATCCAGACGCGGCGCAAGTATTGGGGCCACGATCAGGCCCGCGAAGAACAACAGCCGCGCGTGCGACAGCGCCACCCACAGCGCAAACGCCGTCAGCAGTACATCGTCCAATCTCCAGCGGCGGCGGGAGAACAGCGCGGCCGCCAGCAACGACAAAATCATGATCAGCGCAAGCTTACCGTCCCCAGTGCTAAAGTCCACAGAATGCCACTCTGCGATGTGCCCCATATTGCTCGGCTGACGGAAAAGAAAATCGAACGGGTAGAGCACCAGCTTGTAGCCAAAGGGGTTCACAAAGAGCGCAGCCAGAGAAGCGGCCGAAGCCAGTAGAAGTTTTTTCAACTCTTCCGAGGTCCACCGCTGCGCCACAACCAGGCCCCACTCCCCCTCCCCCAGACCGGAGGCGATTGTTAGCGCCAGCACGACCATGCCAAACACCCAGGAGCCGTGAAGGTTGATCCAGAGGGCAAACAACGGCGGTAGCAGCCAAAGACCGTCTCCTGTCCGCCGAAAACGATCCAGCACGAGCAGTAGTCCCACCATACAGAGCCAGCCAAATAGCAGCACGCGCGGCCCAATGGATACCACTCCAAGAAAAATAGCCAGCAAAGTGGTAATAGTGGCGTTCTTGCAATCGGCGCCAGTTCGGCACGACCGATAGTAAACGCCCACGTAAATCAGCACCAGCACCGCGAAATACAGCGCCAGAAGGCCTTGCAGCCCCATAGCCTTGAAACTGAGGAAAAACGGGATCTCCGAGAGCCATTCGTGGTCGAGCCACGGCGATCCTGCCGCGCCGAAGGAGTAAGAGTCCACGCTGGGAAACGAGTGATGTTGGAAAAGATAAGCGGTGTTGCGCAGATGCCACCAGATATCGGGTTCCGCAATCTGCTTCACTGAAAATGCGAAGATCACTGCGGCCAGCAGAAACATGCACATGACCGGGAAAGAGAAGGCATCGGCTGCCAAACCAGTCCACGATCTGCCGGCGGCCGGCGGGGCTGTTTCTGATTGTGGCGAATGTGCGGTCGTCGGCAACAGATTTCCCTTTTCAGCTGGCCGGTTGACAGTAACACAGCCGCGAACCCTGTAGTATACTCACCTCGCTTACCCAGCCCACCTTCATGACCCGCACGGCTAAGCTACTACTGCTCCCCATAGTCTTGCTGCAGCTACTCGTATTTGCCTTCATCATTCGGCACAGATTCATTCATCTAGATGAAGGGTTCTTTCTGGTGGCGTCACGGCTGGTTCTGATGCACAAGAAGCCGTATATTGACTTCTTTTATCCCCAGGCGCCTCTGCTACCTTACATCTATGCGCCGTGGATGAAGTGTTTCGGAATATCGTGGGCCGCAGGACGGCAATTGGCCGCGTTGGTGACGACCCTGCTCGGCGTGCTTCTGTATGAGCAGGTTTGCCGGCTGACGCGAAACTGGCTCGCCGGACTCGCAGCCGTAGTCGTATTTGCTTCCTCTGCTCTTGTCTTCGCATGGTTTCCGATTGTGGGGCCGTTCTCTTTGGCTGCGCTATTTATTTTCTCTGCATACGTCATAGTCAGCCGCCTTTCGGCAGAATCTTCGCCCTGGCTGATCGCCGCGGCAGGCCTATTACTCGGCTTGGGCGTCGATATCCGCTCCTATTTACTTCTCCTGATTCCTCTGCTCCTGTGGTGGATCTTTCAAGCCAGTAGTGCACGGAGCCGGCTAATCTCCACTTTCTGGTTCCTTGGCGGCTTCACTATCGCAATGGTTCCTAGCCTCTACTTATTCCTGTCCTCCCCTGATGCATTCCTATTCAATAATCTGGGATACCACGCGATTCGCTCCAACCATGGGCTGATCGGGATGTGGCAAGAAAAGCTCGTTCTCGCCGTCATGTTTTTCCTTGGAGGTCCCGGAGCCAACGGAATTCAAGACAGCATTTTATTTTTTGTCAGCCTGGGATTTGTATTCTCTATGCCCGGACAAGAATATCCAGCCCGCCGGGCCTTTCAGATTGCCCTTGTGGTCAGCATTCTTTCGCTTCTCCCTACCCCTGCCTACTTGCCTTACTTTTGCTTAGCAGTTCCCTTCCTTATAGTGAGCGCTGTCTGTGTTGTGAACGACTTGCTTGTAGGCTTGAGATTGAGGCAACAGCGGGTGCTCGCGGTGGTTGCCTGTATCGCACTGTTAGGCATTTACGTGGGCGCATCCGCCGGCGATCTCCGCAGCTACCTTATAACCGGCGAAGGAATCCCGGGGGTGCGATGGGCTCGCGATAAAGACGACTGGAGGCTGCAACGGATTCTCGAGGTGTCGCAGGCGATCGATCAGATTGCTAGTCCCGGCGAACCGGTGGCCAGCTTTTGGCCCGGCGATGTCTTCCAGACCGAAGCAGTGCCCTTTCCGGGGTTTGAAAATCCTTTCGCATTGGCGGTTTCCGAAAAGCTCACCGCGCAGCAGCGGGCGCAATATCACATCCTCTCACCGGCGGATATCGAAAGCGATTTTGCTGCCCATACTCCACGCATCGTTGTGCTGCGCGATCAAGTCTTCTCCGCGGTTCCTACGAAAGAGGAACTCAAGAGGTTGCAAGACTCGATGGACGCTTTCAAAAGCACTCTTCGCGCCAATGGGTACAATCTGGTTCGGTCGATCGGCGGCATATCCATTTACGCCTGGTCTCCCAAATCGTGAGACAAACAGCTCAACCTACTGACGGAAAATACGTGATCTGAAAAAAACGATTCACCGGCCGGCCGATTGTCGTTTAAGGTCGGTGATAAGGAAATATTCATTGACCGGCCGGTCGTCTTTCAAAGCAGGCGCATCTGGAGCTTGCGCGATTATCTGGTCGATAGACAACTCACCGTCGAGCACGACTGCAAACTGGCGCTCCGGGCTCGGCTGAGGCCCCCACTCCATCATGTCTTTAATAGCCGAGTCAGGCATCCGGGCCACCAACTGCTCGGCGGTGCGACTCGGTATGGGAAGGGCGGAGGCTAGAAAGTGGAAACCCGATCCCTCCACGGACGGAAAAACGCGCACATACGGGAATGACTCTTTTAAGGCGCGGGCGACCGAGGCGCGGACGTACGGATCACTTCGAGGCAGCCACTGCTGAAGAATGCCGCCGTGCCGCAGCCGTTCCTTCACAATTCCATAAAACTCTTCGGAATAGAGCAAGCTTGAGCCCGCGGCTTCTACTGGAGGCGGTGGGTCGATAGTGATTACATCATATTGCTGCGGCATACGTTCGAGATAGCGCCGTCCATCATCGATAACTAGGTGCGACAACGAAGAACGAAGCAACGCGGGACCATCCGCGTGGTAATAACCGAAGAGACGGGGCACGCTAGGCACCAACTCTACAGCGGTTGCTGGTATTTCCCATGAAAGCAACGAACGGTAGGTTGTTCCCATACCGAAGCACACTACCAAGGCGTTTTGTGGCGGGTGATCGAGAAATGCTAGTGGCAGGTGCGCCATCATCTTGGTTACGGGAGTCAATTGAGTAATGCCCACTCCATTGACCAAAAGGCGCTTGTGCATCCCCTCGCCAGTGGCAACGACGGTCGCTGTATTGTCTCGGAGAACTTCAAAGTGGGCGAACTGATCCTCAAAAGCTTTGCTGGTGAACACCAGTGTCATTGCCACCAGCACAATCGCATACGAAGTCATGCGTTGCCACGTCGGCACTGGACTTGCGAGGTGCGAAGTGGATGACCACGTCGGGTACATGCCAATGGAGAGCCATGGGAGCGCCAGCAAGAACAGTGCCCACCTTTCGCTCATCAGCGGCAACAGAACGAATCCCGCCAACAGAGGACCAAGGATGCAACCCACTATGTTAATCGCATAAGCGCGTCCCGCGCGATCAGGGTCACCGTGGGAGAAGCGGTCTACCAGCATAGGAGTCACAAATCCCAAGACACCAGAAAACGGGACAATCCCTATAGCTAAACGCACCAGGCTGAATAGGTGAAGTTCCGGGTTCGCCGCGAGCAACGGCAGAAGTGCGAATAGTCCAAGCAGAGCCCAGACCAGCATGGTTTCCTTCTCATGCCTGCGGCCCCAGTCCCGGTAGACTTTCGATCCCAGGAATGTGGCGGCCAGATACAACCCCAGAATCGATGCGAAGGAATAAACCAAAGTACCCACATAGGGAGTGAACTGCCTGATCCAGACCAGTTCCATGCCCATGCTGGTGAATCCGGTAGCGAACAGGAGCAGGAGCGGCTTTTTGCCTTGTGATGACAAGTTTGGCGATCTGGCGATAGGCGCCTCTTCCGCGACCCGCACCGATCCTTCCCTCGCAGGCGGCCGGAACGTCAAAGCCATTGCGGACGATGCAATGAAAACGTTGCAGAGCGCCCCGATCTTCAGCGTTCCGTGGAAGCCGTACAGTTCGATCAAGAGCAGAGGCACCGTTGCACCCGCTACTGCGCCGAGCACGTTCGACAGGTAGAGAAAGCTAAAGGAGCGAGGTGATTCGTGGCTGATGTCGTTCCGAATAGCCAGCATGGCCACGGGGATGGTTGCCCCCATAAAGGCGCACCACGGAACCAATGTGAGCGCGACGCAGATTCCGGAAACCAGATAATAAGCCCAGGAAGAAGCGAGGCCTGTGCGCTCCAGCAGGCTCCGTCCCCACAGCAATTCTTGGGGCACGAGGAGCGCGGATAAACCGATCAGCAGTTCGGTCAGCGCATAGATCCTTAGAGCCGGAAAGCTGAGTCTGTCGCCATACCTCCGGATCAGGCGGCCAGATCCCCATGAGCCCAATCCCAGGCCTGCCATGAACATAGAAAGCACTATTGAGACGAGCGCGCTGGTGACCCCAAACTGGGCCATCGCCAGCCTTAGCCAGATAATCTCGTAAAGAATGCTGCAAAACCCCGAGATGAAAAAGAAAACAAAAAACCAACCCATGCAGGGATCCTCGACTCCGAACAGTAGCCTGTTAATTATCAGATTAGAATTATTTCCCGACAGCCGAGTTCCTACGGCTGTTCGGGAGCCCATGGTCTCATTCGGTGTCGCGGGCTTCAGCCATCCCCTTCAAAGCCTGTTTTACGGGAAACTTACTTCGTCTGGGCATCGATGTAACGGATGGCGAAGGCCCAGCAATCATGTCGAAGAGCGCGCACCTGCCGGCGCAAGTGCCCAAGACGCACAGGCGCCACTCTTGAAGGTTGCCGCCGCCACAGGCACTCTTTGGTAGAGCTTGACTACTTTGTCTTCATAAATCGTGCGCCAGGCTGTGCTGTGATCAAGCACATACGTAAGGTGCTTATTGACCGGGAAGAGTACGTAGTCAATCTTGTATTTGTCCAGGAGTTCCAACGGCTCCTCAATGGTATTTATCTTCTGATAGTCGTTGAGCACCCCACTGTAGACAAAAATGTCGGTTCGGCCGTCGGCGAAGGTCTTTATCGCCGGCGCATAAAACTCGATATACCCGCCGAAGTCGTACCAGTTGAACACTCGGCCAGTAATCTGCCTCTGCTTCATGAAACGCAAAGCGTCGCGGGGAAATTGGCTGTCTATACGGTATTGCAGTTCTGCGGCACTTGGGTATGAGCCTACGATAATGGCCACGATGGCAGCAGTGATCGCCAGGTTCAACCAGGGTTTGTCCTTGTTCGCATCGTAGGGCGCAAACAATCGCAAGCGTGGAGCAAGGATCGGGACCAGAATAATGGCAGCAAAGAGCAGAAAGCGCAAATGGTTCAGCGAGGTCACCACCGCAAATGTGGTCAGCAAGATGTCGCTAAGCTTCCATGGCTTGCTGGAAAACCAGGCGGCCGCCAGCAAGGCGATGATCATGCACATCCCCAGTTTGCCCCATGCGGTGTGGAAGTCCATCGATTGCCATTCAACCATATTGTCCCGGACCGCCTGTTGCCGGGACAACAGCTCAAAGGGATACCAAAGCAACTTGTAGCCGTAGGGGTTGGCCAACAGCGCAACCGCAGAGACCGCGAAGACTAGCAGAAGTTTTCTGAGTTGGGCTGGCGTCCAGCGCTCGGCCACGACCAGCCCCCAACGGCCCTGCACCAAGCCCGAGACGATGCATATGCCCATTACGACAAACCCGAAGACCCAGGAACCGTGGAAGTTGATCCACAGGGCAAACAACGGCGGCAGCAGCCACAGGCCCTTACCGGTTCGCTCGAAACGTTCCAGCACCAGAAGCAGGACGACAAGGCATAGCCAGCCAAAATGGAGCATTCGCGGTCCAAAAGAATAGCTTCCGAGTGCGACGCCTGCCATGGTGATCAAAGCCGCGTCGCCGCTGTTGGCGCCCCGCCGCAATGCCAGGTAATACACTGCGGCGAAGATCAGCCACAACAGCACCAGGTATACCGCCAACAAGCCGTGCAGACCCCAGGCGCGGAAAGCCAGGTAGTAGGGCAGTTCGGAAAGCCATTCGAAATTCATCAGCGGCGCGCCCGCAGTGGTGAAGGTGTACAAATCTGCACGTAAGAAGGAGTGCCTGGTGAGAAGCTCCTGCGCGTTGCGCAGGTGAAACCAGATATCGGACTCCGCGATTCGCAGACTTGCTATGAGGGAAATCTCCAGTGCGATAAGGGAAAACCACATCACTGAAAAGGGGAAGAAGCTGCGGCGCGGTGTTCCGGTGGTATTTCCAACGGACGGGGCCGCCGAAGGGAGAGCCGGAGCCGAGGATCCAACCTGCGAATCTGACATCATTTTGATCGTTCCCCGAGTGGCTGGTGGCTTTATGTCCAATCAGCTCGTGGCCACCTCGGACGACAGGACATGCTGCTCTGGAATGCGTCTGGTGGCGAAAAGATACCAGCCGAGCCATGCGGTCGTCGTCCAGATGTAGGCGCCTGATTGCACACGGACGGTGCAGAAGACCAGCAGAAGCGCCGCAACATCCGGGATAGCAAACCCCAGCAGCCACCGGTCGCGCTCCGCACTGCAATAAGCTGCGGCCAGGATCGCCGGGAGGACGACAATCTCATCGAAAAACCAGCTATAAGGAGCTACGAACACAGAGACCAAGAGCAACAAAGGCCCGTATCGATTCCAGTCCCACTGCGCCTTATGACGCGCGAAATAACCAATTGCCCAGATACCGCCCAAAATCGCCGGCACGAACTGCACCCACTGGGCGTGACGGCCCCCGACAGCGATTCGAAACAGCGAACTCACGGTCGGAATGATTACGCTGTCGGCAACTGCGGTGTGGAGAATGGGAAGATAATCCGACCAAATCGTGGGACGGAACCACAGCGGCACGGCCATCGCCATCGCCATTCCAAGAATCACGCCAAGGAAGACTCGGTACGTCCTGTTAAGTACCATCCACACCAGTAGGACCAAACCGAAGGGCAAGAGAACCTGGGGCTTGAGAACTAGCAGCGCAATGCAGACTCCAGCGAGGAAAGGCCGGCTGCGATAGAAGTAGAGAAAGCCAACGACGCCCAGCAACAGGAAGCTCGACATCTGACCAAATATTGTGCAGGCGAATGTCGGCGCAAACAGATATCCCAACAGGTGAAGCCGATCAGGCGGGCGTCCGTGGATATTCCATAACATGCGAACAGAGGCAACGATGGAAGCCGTAATCAGAAGAATCCAGAGCGCAGCAGCTTTCACGGGACTGAGCAGTCCTGCCAGGACGCTCAGCCAAAGCGAATAGGGCGTGTTCCACATCACCAGCGGCTGCGCTGCGCTGTAGCCGGCAGATTTCTCGAGGGCAAAAACCGCTGCGGCATCATAGGGGTTAGCGTGGTGCAGGAGTAGACGGCCAGCCGCCCAGAAGCAGAGAAAGTCTTTCTGTGCTGTGCTTCCGGTGCCAGTCAAGCTGATTGTCAGAATTCCAAACGTGACCGCGACCATGGCTAAAGCGAACAGTACCCGCACAGCCCGCTTGAGGATCGCAGGAAAGCCTCGCGGCTTCGCGACAGAAGCGGCTTGCTCGTCGGCAGATGTGGTAGCCGGAGCCGCAGTTTCAGCCAGCGAATCTGTCATCATTTTGACCGGGGGGTGAGCCAAGTGAATATAGCGCAAAAAGCGAAGAGGGTGCAACGCCAACACCAGCCAAGTCGAAGTTCACAACATAGCGCCTTGATGCCTACAATGACCTAGCTTTAAGTCTTACCCAGCGCGGCCTTACTATGACCTTGGTGGACGGATGTGCGAGGGTTCTCGCTCATGAAAAAGCTTGCGGCCGCGGAACGATCGCCCGTCCGGCCGTGGATTTAGCTCGCCGTATGATAGAATGAACGCATTATGCGGTTTCTGGCTTGGAATGAAGCTTGCGCGCGAACGACTTGCCCGACCAGCTACGCTGCGACTTTAGAGCTTACTTCTTCGCTCAGGCGGAACCAGGGTAACACAATGCGTGATTACCTTAGTTAGAAACTAATCAATTTTTTCCCTTGCTAACTGGCGCTGTCATTGCTACATTATCACCGCTACCCAACATTGCGGTTGCGCCGCCGTGTACGAAGCCCTTGCGGTCCAGGGAATACTATTGGTTCGCTTGGGAGGGGAGCAGACCGAATCGTATGAGAATTAAGGAGATCTCTAAATGATCAACATGTTGAAGAATCTGCACAAAGAAGAATCGGGCCAGGACCTGATCGAGTATGGATTGATCGCGTTGCTAGTTGCGTTGGGCGCTATCGTTGGCATGGGCAGTCTGGCTAGCTCGATCAACAAAGTGTTCACCCAAGTCGCCGCCCAGCTGACTTAACCACCATTTGCCTGTGGGAAGCAGGCTATGCAGGCAGAGGGGGTCGGAAGAGCCGTCGCCCTTTGAACGCAAGACCAGGAGAAACACGCGTGGCCGAGCGTGGCGCTACGAGCCGATCGGTAGCCTCGTAGCTTGCTTCCGTTTTTTTAACTTTCTTTATTAACTTTCCGTGATGTACGATGGGTCGGGACTTAATTCTTCTCGTTATCGCGCTGGCAGTGGCCATCATCGCGGCGGTATGGGACATAAAGGAACGCCGCATACCCAATTGGCTTACGTATCCGGGGATCGGGCTGGGAGTAGTGCTTCGCGGGTTGCTGTTCGGATGGAAGGGTTTGGGCAGCGCTGTCGCGGGTTGCTTGCTCGCCGGCGGAATTATGTTTGTATTTTTCGCAGTACGGGCCATGGGCGCAGGGGACGTGAAGCTGATGGCGGCGATCGGATCGCTGGTGGGACCGAGGCACAGCGTCGTAGTACTTTTGGCAACAGCGATTTGCGGTGGCGTGATTGCCATCGTTTACGCACTTTACCGGGGCCGCATGTGGGCAACCCTCAGGAACGTTGGCTCCGTGCTGCGGTTCCATGCGTGGGCAGGCTTACAGGCTCATCCGGAATTAAATCTGGACAATCCCGAGACATTACGCATGCCGTATGGCTTGGCTATAGCTGCGGGAACGCTCTATGCGCTCCTTGCATTCTGGTGGAGTTAAGTTATGAAAACTGGTCGGTTGGCTGTTGCTCTCGTGATGGCGTTACTGGTTTCGATTGTGGTGACGTTCTTTCTATACCGGCACATTAAGCGACTATATTCGGGCTCACAGATGGTCAAGATTGTAGTCGCTGCCAAGCCGTTGGACACGGGAACACCGCTGACGGCGGACGATCTGACGCTGATCGATTGGCCTAGTAGCGCTCCAATCGACGGCACTTTCCATAAGCCGGAAGATTTGAACGGCAGAATTGTGATGTATCCAATTGCCTTCAAAGAACCGGTTCGCGAGGGACTGTTGGCAGCTCCGGGAGCTACCGTGGGTCTGACAGCCAAGATTCCGGATGGCATGCGCGCAGTAGCTATCGTCACCAATGAGGTGAACAACGTCTCAGGGTTCCTGTTACCCGGTTCGCACGTCGATGTGCTCGTGAGTTTCCGCCAGGATGGCGCCAAGGACCCCATGACCACGACCGTTTTACAGGACATCCAGGTTTTGAGCACTGGCGAGAAGCTGCAACCGGACGTAAACGGCAAACCGCAAAACGTGAAGGTGGTGACGCTGTTGCTCACTCCGGATGATGCGGAAAAACTTTTGCTGGCCACCAACCAAGGGACAGTGCAGTTTGTTCTACGGAATGCCTCCGATCAGGACAAAGTGGCGACCCGTCCTGTCAACATGAGGGACTTGCAAACCGGCGTGGCTGCTGCACCGGTAGTTGTGGCCAGGAAGGCGGCGCCGGCACCGCCGAAGCCGAAGCCGGCGACCGCTTATGAAGTTGAGACCTATGACGGTCCAAAGAAGAATACTGTCAAGTTCTAATACGTAGTAGAACGGAGCATCTTGTGCAACGGAAGCGACCTGGCAAGGAAAGGCTTTTCTGGCAACGCATGGCCTTCGTATTGCTAACGGCTACGGCGCTTTGCCTCACTACGTTGGGAGCAGCAGCCCAGCAATCGCCTACACAACAGCCATCAGCGACGACGGCGCAACATCCGGTCTCGGCCCCGCAGTCCCAGGCATCCATGGGACAGCAAGGTGGGCAGGGCCCGGAAAGCGTGCATATCATGGTGGGCCATTCACTATTGATCCATACTGGATCTCGGATCAAGCGCGTTCTGACCGGGAATCCCGCAGTCATCGAGTCGGTACCGACCTCCCCGCGGGAATTGGTAATTACCGCCAAGGAGCCAGGTGGCAGCAGTTTGATGGTGTGGGATGAGACGGGACAGAACCGGACCTTGGATGTGTACGCGGATCTGGACGTAAGTCCGCTGCGCAACACCTTGGATCAATCCTTTCCCAATAGTAACGTGGATGTACAGTCAGTGGGAGACAGAGTGACGCTCGTCGGAACGGTGTCCTCGCCCGCCGTTGCGGACCAGATCCTGAAGATGGCCAGCAACTTCTCCAAGGAAGTGGTGAATGGGTTGCAAATCGCGGCGCCCCCGCGTCAGAAACAGGTAATGCTGAAAGTTCGCTTCGCCGAGGCAGACCGTGGCAAAGCGACTCAATTTGGCATCAATCTGTTCAGTACCGGCGCAACCAATACGATTGGTACGGTCGGCACCCAGCAATTTGGCCCGCTTGCTCTGACCCAGGGTCAGACCGCTGGCACCACCACCCCGCCAAGCACCCCGCAGCAATTCAGCCTATCGAATCTTTTGAACATCTTTTTGTACCGCCCCGACATTAACCTGGGCGCTACCATCGCGGACCTGCAGACGAAAAACGTATTGCAAATCCTGGCTGAACCCAACTTGATGGTTGTCAATGGCGAGTCGGCACACTTCCTGGCCGGTGGTGAATTTCCGTACCCGGTGGTAGCTGCCATCGGTACCGCTGGCAGCACGCCAACTGTTACCATTCAATTCAAGCCCTATGGTGTGAAGCTGGAGTTCGTGCCGACGATCATGGACGACGGTTCGATTCGGCTAAAAATTGCTCCTGAGGTAAGCTCGCTGGACTATACGAACGCAATTACAATTTCTGGCTTCACCATGCCTGCTCTCTCAGTGCGGCGCGCTGAAACCACGATCGAGCTCAAGAATGGCCAGAGCTTCGGCATCGCCGGTCTGCTGGATAACCGCGTTACCATACAACTCAGCAAGGTTCCGGGAATCGGGGATATCCCCATCCTGGGTCAGCTTTTCAGGTCAAGGAGTAATAATCGTACGAACACGGAGTTGCTCGTACTGGTTACACCCACTATTATTGACCCGGTAAATGGGCCCGTTCCAAACATGGGGCCGCAGGTCACTATGCCAGTTCGAAATCTTAACCTAGACAGGTTCGACCAAGGTGTGCCGAGCCCTAACATTCCCCCTACGGACCCAACTAACACTCCGGAATCGAAGTGACTATGACTGACCGTCCGACAATGATACGAAGCTCGCGCGGTTCCGAGCGGCGCATTGGCATCCTGTGCATCAACATGGATCCGGCCACGCGAGATAGCCTGGAGACCTTGGTTAAGCAAACGGCCGGGGCCCATGTCGTTGACAATGTTGATCAGCACATTAACCCGCGTGAGGTTATGAGGGTGCTGGAGCAGTTTCATCATCGGGTCTGCGTAGTCGATTTTGACGATGCTGAAACTGGCGCGCGGGTTAGCCAGCGGCTTCACGACGGGTGCGATAGCAGCGTCAACATTTTTGCCATCTCCAACGACTCCCATCCCGACGCGATCATCAAAGCAATGCGTGCCGGGTGTTCAGAATATCTAGTCAAGCCGCTTCGTGCGGATCAGATACTAGATGCCCTGGTTCAAGTGGAGGCGCGGCGTCAGGGTAAGCTGGTGGGCCAGAAAGGCCGAGTCGTTACCCTGATCGGAGCCAAAGGAGGAACTGGGGTTACCTCCTTGGCGTTGCATCTGGCGCTGAATCTGGTGCAAAGACATCAACAGAAGTGCTTGGTGGTGGATCAACATCCCGCGCTCGGCGACCTCGCCCTCTACCTCGGCTTGGGCCGTCATCAGTACAGTTTTTATGAACTGGTCCATAATATGGACC
Organism: uncultured Acidobacteriaceae bacterium; assembly: GCA_963789245.1. Taxonomy (GTDB): domain Bacteria; phylum Acidobacteriota; class Terriglobia; order Terriglobales; family Acidobacteriaceae; genus Bog-257. The sequence goes on from CAWBKE010000009.1 coordinate 162,152, forward strand.
GGCTGGACGCTGATCTGTTGCAAGGCTTTTTGTTGCAACACTCCAGCGGATTGAACGTCATGGATTCGCCGGAAGCAATCCATGCGTTTCCGAGCGCGGCCTCCGACGCCATTGAGCACACGTTGGCGTTTCTGGCGGAGAACTACCAGTTTGTGATCATCGATTGTCCGCCGGGGCTGAGCGACGACACCTGTGCTGCTATACGGCAATCGGATCGCCTGGCGATCGTCATCACTCCTGAACTTCCGGCCATACACAACGCAATTCGCGCCATCGAGTACTTGACGGGCTTGCATTATCCTGACGAGAACATTGATATCGTACTGAACCGTACTTCAAGAAAAGGTGCCTTGAATGACCGCGAGATCGAGGCGTCTCTGCGTCGGCCGGTCGCAGTAAAAATCCCTAACAATTACGAGCTGATGGTCAACGCTATCAATGCTGGTACGCCAATCGATTTCTCCCATAAGTCGGAGATGGCGGCGCCGCTTGATGCTTGGGCGGACCTTCTCATCGGGGAGGAACCCGTTGAGGCAAAAGAGAGCAAAGGGTCCCGTGGATTGCTCAGCCTTTTCGGATCTCAGAGTAAGTAAGGAAGCGTAAATGGCTAATACAAAGACCTTCGGTCCTGACATGCGCGTCGGTAGTGGCACTTGGAGTGCGCCACGCAGCATTGGTGTTTCCGCCAAGGCGTATCAGGAGCTCAAAACCACAATCCATCGGGAGTTGCTCAACCAGGTCGACCTGGAAAAGCTGACGTCGCTCGAGGATGTTAGGGCCCGTGCTCAGGTGCAGGAGGTGATTCAGGGCCTCATCGTGAAGCAGGAAACGCCTCTCAGTACCAGCGAGAGAGATCGCCTGTCACGTGAAGTCCTGCATGAAGTCTTCGGCCTGGGACCGCTTGAGCCTTTGCTCCAGGATGCTACCATCAACGACATTTTGGTGAATACCTATAGACGGGTGTACATCGAGCGCGCCGGCGTACTGGAGAAGACCAGCGTCGTTTTCAAGGACGATGCCCACCTTAACCACATTATCGATAAGATCGTGTCCCAGGTGGGCAGGCGCGTAGACGAATCCTCGCCGATGTGCGACGCGCGTCTGGCCGACGGATCTCGCGTCAACGTCATCATCCCGCCGCTCGCGGTCGACGGCCCGATTCTCTCGATCCGCCGTTTTGGAAAAATCCCGATTGCAAGCGAGCAGCTTCTCGCCAATCGTACGGTCACGGCCCCGATTTTTGAGGCTTTGAAAGCCGCCGTTCGAGCCAAACTCAACATCGTGATCTCCGGCGGTACCGGCGCTGGAAAGACGACGTTGTTGAATGTGCTGAGCGGCTATATCAGCGACGCCGAACGTATCGTTACGATTGAGGATTCGGCTGAACTTCAACTGCAGCAGGAACACGTTGTTCGCCTGGAATGCCGCCCCCCTAATGTGGAAGGCAAGGGTGCCGTCCGTCAACGCGAACTGGTGATCAACGCCTTGCGTATGCGGCCGGACAGGATAATCGTCGGCGAGGTACGTGGCGAGGAAACCCTCGACATGTTGCAGGCGATGAACACTGGGCATGACGGATCGTTGACGACCATTCACGCCAACAGCCCCCGTGATGCAGTGGCCCGCTTGGAAACCATGGCATTGATGTCCAACCTTAACCTTCCGGAGAAAGCGCTGCGGCAGCAGATCGCGTCGGCGATCGCCATCATTGTGCAGATCTCTCGTATGAGCGACGGTACGCGTCGCATAACGTATGTCACGGAAATTACCGGCATGACGGGCGATGTGGTCGCCATGCAAGACATATTTGTCTTCGAAAAGCTCGGAATCGATGTAGGCGGGCGCGTGTTGGGGCGGTTTAGGGCAACGGGCGTGTCTCCGAAGTTCGCCGAGCGGCTTAAGAAAGCCGGAATCGTCCTCCCGGCAAACATCTTTGAACACTCCTTCGAGGTCTAGGCGGGTCACCTATGTCGATGATCACCGTATTTCTGATTCTTCTACTGACCGTTTTTGCTACGCTCTTTCTTTTGTTGGAGCCTTCCGAAACCGACAAACGAATTCAGGAGCGGCTTAGCGGATTGGATCATCGCCTGACCGAGGAAGGTGACCAGACAGAAATCATACGGCGGGTCACCTTCAGTCGAATTGCCTGGATCGATCGCATCCTCCGCGATACTAAGTCCGCACTGCAGCTGCAAACGATGCTTGACCAGGCGAAGATGAAGTGGACAGTGGGCCGCTTTTTCTTCTACTCGGCATGCTGCATGCTGGTGGGTGCCATCATTGGCAACTGGTGGATTCCCGTTGGTTTCGTGGGATGGATTCCTGGGTTGGCGCTGGGCTTCGCTCCCTTCGGTTGGGTGCTGTATCGGCGTTCTGCTCGCTTTCGCCGCTTCAATTTGCAGCTTCCCGATGCGGTCGACCTGATCGCTCGCTCGCTACGCGCCGGACACTCGCTGCCCAGCGCGTTGGTCACGGTTTCCGAAGAGGTTGCAGATCCACTGGGGACGGAGTTTCGCCAATGCGCCGACGAAATGAGTTACGGGCTGCCATTTCGAGAAGCGATGGTGAATCTTTTTCGGCGGTTTCCTCTGCCGGACCTTCAATTCCTTATCGCTGCGATCCTTGTGCAGAAGGAAACCGGCGGAAATCTGGCTGAGCTACTGGATAAGACCGCAGCCGTGCTGCGGTCGCGAATTCAACTGCAACAAAAGGTGAGAGTGTATACCGCGCAAGGCCGCATGACGGGGGCTATCCTCATAGCGCTGCCGTTCGTTTGTTTCATTCTCCTCAATATCGTCAGGCCCGGCTATACAACCCCGTTATTCGAGACCGAGACTGGCCGGAAAATGGTATATGGAACGTTAATCAGCATGGCTCTTGGTACGATCTTTATAAGGCGGATCATTCAGATCAAGTACTGATATGGAAGTGACACTCATTGCGGTTTTCGCGGCCCTTGCGGTGTTTGCTGCAATCGCCCTGGGATTTCTGTTGGTCGTGCGCGAACGAACCCCAACCGAAGTCCGGCTTGCCAACCTGAGGTCTCGCTACAGCGATGCTGAAGCTACCGAAGCAGCCCCGGCGCGTCCGGCCCAAGACGCCTTCTCGGTGATAACCCGCCCGCTGGCGCCTTTTCGCGATTGGTTGCGATCGCATGATGAAGAACTGACCTACCGTTTGAGTGTTGCCGGCTATCGCAACCCTGAAGATGCCGAGACCTATCTGAGTCTAAAGCTGCTCGCTCCTCTCGTCGGGATATTGCTTGCCACGTTTGCCCCGCCGGAGAATATTCTCCTTTACGCTCTGTTCTTGGGCGTGGGTGCGTTCTTTGTGCCGGACATGCTTCTGTTTTATAAAATGGGCAAGCGCAAGACAAAAATCGAACAGGCGCTGCCTGACGCGCTGGATCTGTTGGTGATTTGCATGGAAGCAGGGTTGGGCATCGACCAGGCGGTGCTAAGAATCTCCAAAGAAATAGAACGTGTCCACCCCGAACTGAGTGAAGAGCTTCTCATTATCAGTTATGAGCAGAGGGCCGGCAAACAGCGCCTGGATGCCTGGCGGAGCATGGCCGATCGAGTCGATCTTGATGTGGTTAACCAGTTTGTCGCCATGCTGGTGCAAACCGAGCGGTTGGGAACTCCGATTGCCAAATCACTCGGGGTGTTTGCTGACGGCTTGCGGGTCAAGCGGATGATGCTGGCCGAAGAACAAGCAGCTAAAACGACCATCAAGCTGATCTTCCCACTGGCAATCTTCATTTTCCCGGCACTTTTTGTGGTGCTACTCGGTCCTGGAGTACTATCGGTTCTGAAGACGTTCGAAGACCTTGGCAGATAAATAAAATCATAGAGAGGCGATGTACTATGGACAGTGTAACGATGATTCGGCTTGCCGCGGCAGTGGTTGCCGTTATTCTGCTGGCAATCATAATCGCGAGGCGCAAACGCATGGCTTCGTCGAAACGTGTAACTCCGCGAAAGTAGCATGGAAGCGGAGACGGTCGCCGTTCTCAACACGACCAGAAATACCATACTTGGGGAGCAAATTACCGTCGCGGGGACGAGTTTGCGCCGACTGGTGGGTTTGTTAGGCAAACGTGGGCTCGAACCAGGTACGGGCCTGCTCATTATCCCGTCGCAAGCGATACATACTGTAGCCATGCGTTTCGCAATTGATGTGATTTTCGTGGACCGCAACTGGCGAGTGATTCATTTGAGGCATACTATGCCCCCATTTCGCATGACCGGGATACACTGGAAGGCGCGGTGTGTGCTGGAACTGCCTTCCGGTGTTATCGCTCAAACTTCAACGATGGTCGGGGACCAACTGTCCATCGCGGAGTAAGAGAATCGGCCCGGGTTCACTGACGATTGATCGCTTACCGTCGCTGAGCTAGCAATCCAGTAATGTCTGTTGCAGGATGGCGCCGAATAGGTCATGGCCCCCCTCGGATCGAGGCGCGAGCTGTTCGCCACCTTACTGTGACTCAACCGAGCTCCCGTTTGTCCTGGGAGCAACCCCACTTGGAGTTTTTCTCATATGGCGCTGACTCATTGGCTTGACGAGGCCGTACAGAGGACGAAGGAGAAGTATAAGGTCCAGCGAGCTCAGGAAGAACGTTCGGCTCATCAGGAAGCGCTGAAACGCAGGCTTGGTGGTCAGTTTTGCCGCCAGCTTTTTGGATGGCTCCAAAACGTAGAAGGCAGCTTTAATCGTAAATTCGGCGCCCAGGTGCTCGCAGTAAGTGTGTCAGGGGATGAGGGCAGCCGCAGCGCTCAAATCCTGGCCCGGCCCACCAGCACTGAAGAGAGAATTGCTAACCTCGATTACCAGAACAATTCCGCCTCCCTGCGGTTGAGTATAGGCTCTAGTAAGACCGCTGAAACGGCCCAGGTGATCAACCTGATTCTTTCTGCTGACGAAGCCCTACTCGCCGAGATCGGTAAGGAGCGCTATACCTCCGAAACCTTAGGCCAGAAGATAATCGACGATCTGTTGGCATAGCGTTTCTCTGCCGATTCCTCGAAGATCGCGGCCGGGATCTTACCGGCGACTACGAACTGCTGTCCAAAAGGCCTCGCACTAACTCCACCTGGGCACAACAAGATCGTTCAGCTCAACCGCTGCCGCTGATAGACCCCATTTGTCCCACTATTTTATGCCCGATCAGCAGACTTGCAATTTGAACGAGAGGCCAGCGTCACTGCACTGTCCTGGCCGACGTACTCGTCATCGTCCAGGTTGGAAGCGGTAGGAAAGGGAGAATGAAACCAAACTGGTATTGCACCTGTACTGTTGCTTCAACTCCCGATGCACAAGGTAATTGACTGAATACAGTACTACTTATGCACGCTGATTGTATGCAAACCGAACCCTGCGTCGATCCGACAGGACAGGTGTTGGTAGTAAAATTGATACCGTTTGAATTATTTTCTAGATAGGTAATCACCTGTGCATTCGTGGCCCCACATGGTGTCCCATCCGGCAAAAGACAAAAGGCCCCGGTTACCATAGCATAACGGGCGCCTATACGGGCTGTATTTGCTACCCAGACATAAGCAAAAATTGCTCGTGCAACATCTATAATCCCAAACATGATCGTGAGCACCAAGACGATCGAGAGTGCAAACTCTATAAGAGCGACGCCAGCCTCTTTATTTTGTTTTATCATTTTCGCACCCTCATAATTGCATTTCCGTTAGCCACAAATTGATTTGGGAGACCTGGGTAGGGGAATAAAGAATTAAAAGTTGCTGTCGTCGTAACCTTAACGCATTCAACAACAATAGACCCAGGTTCACAAGAAAAACCAGAGCAACTTTCCGGAGGCATGGGATTACAGGAATTTCCTCCTCCAGCGTCACAGGTGCAGCCAGTCGTAGGTGTGATATTACCCTGAGTAAGAATACCGGTGGTATTACAAGTCGGGGATGATAGCTGACCGCTCGGAGGAAACACCGAACCATCGGCATCGCAAAGGGCCGCATTCTGTATACCTGTAACGTCCAGCGCTTTGGCGGGATTTTGAGCACCGTAATTAACCCCCGCAGTAGCGCCATTCGTTATCCTGATGGTAATGTAGATGGCTCGCCCTATTTCCAGCACGCCAAGCATCAGGACCATCATGAATGGTAGTAATAGCGCGCACTCTACTAAGCTTTGTCCCTCAGATTTATGTTTCATCATTGCACCAAAGCAGCACTATGAATTGGGGATCCCCGAAACTGTGATGCGTAATCAGTAAAATAAGCAGTTCCTGAGATTGAAACTTGCCAAGCGACGATAAGAGTTGCCAGTTCAGTTTGACTGTTACCGTTGTAGGTAACAGTCTGTCGTTGGGAAATAAAGAGCACCTATGTACCTCTCCCCATTGGTGTTATCAATAGTAGAGGGAGCAAAACCAATCGGCACTGACGGGTCTTGAATAATTAAAATACCTGCGTACGTGCCAGTAGTAGGAGCAGACAAGGTTCCAGGAGAAGCGCCGGATAAATTGATAGGACCATACGGATATTGATTGCCGAAGTAAGTATTATAAAAAGTCACCCCAGGGCCATTTACAGTTGCTGTAGGGGAAACGGTGAGGCCTCCGCCCTTCAAGGTATATGTAGAATTGCCGTCGGTGGGCGCAAAAGTGACCGTACTGTTGCCGCTGATAGTGATTCCTCCGCAATAGATGCCCGGATCGAGGTTAGGAGGGTCAGGCGGCACTTGATAATTTACGTGGTTGCAAGTGGGAGGCACGGCGGGTATGGGAAGATTCGCTAATGGATCTACAAACGAGGGAATATCAATTGGTGTTGGAGCAAAAGAACCAGAAGAAGTTCCAACAACACCAATTTCCGCGCCGCCCGCATTAACTGTGCCGCTGGTTGAGGCATTGGAGTTGACATAGATACCGCAATCAGTGACAAAGTTAACCAGATTTGGAGACTGAAAGGCGAAATCCCCCGAGGTCGAATCTAAGGCATAAATACAGCCGGAAGCATTTCCAACCGCAGAACCTATAGCCGTATCGAGAATAGGTACCGTATTCCATCCACCAAGGTGCATAAAGAAGACAGGAAAAGATTGTTGCACCTGTACCTGGACATAGTTGGAATTGCCGGAAAATGGACCACTGGGAGGGGGACTGGTAGCTGTAACTGTTGCCTGTGCAAACCCATTAGCAGTAACGTCGGCGGTGGCGGAATCGGTTAACATGCCTTGGGTGGTATTTGTACCATAATTAAGCAAAACTGTAGCGGCAGCGATCGCACCGGCATCGGCGGCTTTCTGCATTTGCTGCTTTTCATAGCGCAGATAGCCAACATCAATGGCAAGTCCAGCCATTAAAGCTAAGGCAGTTAAGCCAAGAGCTACCAGGAGAATAACCTGTCCGTCTTCATTTCGATGAAAGGGTTTCATACTTCTTCACTCCGCTTCACTTATTCTTCTCGGGACGACTTTACGGCGCAGGTTCACTTGTCCTACATGGTACTACTCCAAGGTACATTACCACCTCCCAACGGCTTACGGCTTCCGATATCCGTCAGGAACGCTAAGTAGTCCCTTACGGGCAGCGCCCAGGTTCCTCACGTTCGTCCATGCTTTTCAGATGTTGATTGGTATGATAAGAATGCAGTGCCCTTCAGAGGACCATCGCCTAAGCTTTCGGCGGCAGTAACCTGTTCACCGTAGATCAACGCCGAGCCACCGGCGATAGCGCCGGCGTCAGCTGCCTTTTGCATCTGCTGTTTCTCATCGCGAAGGATCCCGACATCGACACCCAGGGCGGTCATCCGCATCACGACAACCAGCGCCGAGGCGGTCAGCAACAGGGCTTGTCCCTCGTCCGCATTACCGAATTGCCTCAATCGCCGCATTGCAAACAAATTCGTCACACTGGCAACCTCGCTTGCGTGCATCTTCGGTGTTACTCGATTAGTCAATGTGATCCAAGACGCAACGGCGGCCAGCCGAATGATCCTGGAGATTGACAAATCCCTACTCAATCGCAGCAAGTTACTACATACTCGGAACTAGAATGACCCCACAAAAAGCCACAACCTGCGGCCCGGTGACGAACGGAGCAATGATACAATTTCGCTATAGTAGCGTAGTACGTTCCTTCCACGAAGTCCATAGCCTCTTCAGGTAAAAATCGCAACTGAGAGGTGCTATAAGGGTCATTCAAATTGGCACGTTAAAGTCGCAATATATAGCACTAACAGATTATACAAGCAGCCACCATCGTGCCATATACTGGTCTTAGTTTCCTGTGCCAAGAGGTGGTGAGTTATTATAAATGAGCCTGTACCCCCTTGTCTTTTGCAGATAGCCGAACTGGCCGGCTATGCGGCTTCCACCAGCAAGTATTCGGTCACGGTCGCGGGCTTTTCTACCCGGCAAGTTCGATCCGCGGACGACGCCACGGCAGAGCGCCCCGTTTCCCAAGATCCACAATGATCGCCGAACCATGCCCATTCAGAATCTTCCGAACTTGGGGAACCGGATGAGCAGCAACGCGACGACAAGGCCAGATATAATAGTAATCACCCATCCCTTGTTATCCGACACGGTCGTGCCGACATCAGGCCACAGGGACAAGAGGGCACCGAGAATGCTGGGCAGTCCCAACTTATGGCCCACTATGTCATACCCCGTGAGCAACATCGCGACCACCAAGATCACGATGGCGGCGGTCACAAGCACGCGCGACATGCTCGTAGTGTAGGGCGCTTTTTACCGGAAATCAACTGTTTCTTCGCCCTTTAGAGAAAACTGATGACACGAAAAGGCAGCAGGAATTAAGATTGCAAATAGGCGGTTTAGGCTATATGAAAGTGGAAATTGGTGGGGTTCAGAGAGGTGCGGGACCTCCCGCAGTACTGATTTTATTGCTCGCAACAGCCACCCTGGGGTGGGGACAGACCCCGGTCTCGGCTCCCGCAGCTTGCTCCAAGAACGTCTCCTTCGCCGTGGCTGAGGGCGGACAGCCGGTTCCGGCCATCCCCAAGTTCGCCGCGAAATGGATCGACAAGAAGTCCCATCAGGCAGACTCCAAGGCCCTTTGCTTTTCTCAGATTCCGTCCTCGACCATGAGTAACTATCTGGTGATCTTCTCGACATCCGAAGCGATGTTCGAAGGGCTCACTCCCTCGGCCCACACTTACACAAGTACGAAAGCGGGCCCCGGCGATACCAACATGGTCAGCAGCTACGGCGGAACCTGGAGTTACTCTTACGTCGGGGTGCCTCCGCCCAGCACGACCACGTCGATCGATCTGAGGCGCGACGACAAGCCCAGATCGCTGTTTGTGCGTGTCTACAATCAGCAAGGCCGGGTCATATCCAAATACAATCTGGGCGGATTTTTTTCCAAAGAGAAGGTCCTGGAGTACGTCTTTGCGAACATCCTCGGCGATACGACGTCTCCCCAGAAACAGAAGTCGGTGCCCGTGCCTCTGTCCGTTTACTACGTAAACTGCGATGTGGACAGTCCGCCCGTCGAGACATCCGCTGAATCTGCAGGGGCACCTGCTCCATCTGCCGCATCTGCCACGCCGCCCCCAGCTCCCAAGAATGCTCCCGTACCGAGGGCTGCGCCAAAGGCTGTATTGGACATCTGGTCGGAGCCGGCGGGAGCTGACATATCGCTGGATGGCGGGTACGTCGGCAAAACCCCGTATTCGCTCGCTGTCGCAGCGGGCGAACATACGATCACGCTACACAAGCAGGACTTCGGCTCCTGGCAGCGCAGAATGCAGGTGGAGGGCGGCACGCACCAAGTCGGCGCCTACCTGGAACAGAAGACGCTGGCCCTGGACTTTGGGCCTGCTCCACCCGGAGCGCCTGCGCCCAACACATCAGGAGATTCACGCGAGGAGCCGGCATCAGAGGCAGTATTGGAGTTTTGGTCGAGTCCGACGGGCGCTGACATTTTGCTGGATGGTGAGCTTGTCGGTCAGACACCGTATTCACTCGCGGTCTCCCCCGGTGAACACACGATCGTCCTAAGTAAGAAAGATGTGGGAACGTGGCAAGGTAAAGTCCGGGCGTCACCCGGAAAGCATAGGGTGGGTGCAAATCTGCAACGAAAATCCGGCGCCCCACTACCTAGATAACTTGCGTATAGCCGAGGGGAACACACGATCATCCCGAGCAACAAAGCCCCCGGAACGGGGCGGAGCAAAGTCCTGTCGTCCGGCGGAGGCGCAGAGTGGGCGCCAGTCTGGGACGAAAATCCATGACGCTGCCGTGACGGCGTGACGCTTGGCGTAGCTCAAATCAAGTTAGACCTGACCGCGTAATGGCTCTCTGCTGCGGACTGTCAGGCAGTCCAGTTCAGGAAGAGCTGCCTCAGGGATTTAGAAATGGGTGACAAACAACAGAACATTGGAGGCTACGATGACAGCGTAGACTCCGCACGCCGCCCACAGCCGTCTCCGGCTCTTCGTCCGATAAACCAGCAGCGCAAAAAATCCGAGCACGAGCAACTTCGCGGGCCACAGGCCCAACTCGCGCACTAACGGGTTGAGCTCCGTAACTCCAGGTATTGTCAGCGCCATTCGGGTGGAGAATAGGTCTCCAGCCTGCAGCAGGGCTAGAACGAGAAACGGAAAGATTTTTCCCTTCAGGTCTATGGAATGCAGGGTACGGCGCTCAATCGCTACAATGCTGGTATCCGACATGGGGCAACCCACCTCGCGTCCAGATTCTGTTACTTGCGGCGAGCGCCTTTGGGGCGACGCCCACTCCTAGAGTTACTTCGGCAGTCGGCGGCGCAAGCTTTACCGGACTGCCAGCCGCCGCCCGATAATTTTGATCGAACTGCCGTCCACAAAATAAGGGACGCTAGCGGGGCTGGCCTGATTAAGCTGTTACCAATGAGGAGTTTTGTCGCAACCGCTTAGTTAAGGGTGTCCGCAGGGATCGAGAGGGTTCAACGAGAAGTGCACGTCGTCGGTTTCCACGCTCCAGAAGATTCTGTGGGGGTACGCATGGCACAACTCTGCATCACTTTCGCTTCCCTTTGATCGCGCCCATAGAATCTTTTCCGTGTTGAAATCCGCTCCGTTGTGCACCAGTTCGTCTCCTGGATAATGGCGCTCGAGGTCGTAGGAAACCAAAACTAAATGCTCACCCGGTTTATTCTCCAACTGTTGGGCGATCAGCTTGCGCGTGTCGGGAAAGGCGAAGGTCGAATTGATGGCAGCGCTGCCAGTCTGCCTGGTCAGCGAAGTTACGACAACCGTGATGCCCACCGCGACGACAAACGCCCGCTCGCCTTCCCTGCCCTGCTGCCAAAGATAACGTAGCCCTTCCGCTGCAAATAAATAAACGGCGACAGTCGCCGGCGCGGCATAGTGCGGCATGGTGTAGATACATAGCGCCAGGGCTAAAGCCATCGCCAGCGCAGCAAACACCACGATGCGCATGCGTGGTTGGATGGCGCTTGAAATCAAGCCCAGGAAAACCGGGAATGTTAGAGCCGGCCCGATGTAGAAAAACCAATCGGACAGGAAGCGCGCGCCCACCAGACCCATCAGCCCGGAAATCGATTTCGTCTTCTGGTACCCATATTCTTCTTCCGTAACTCTAAAGAATTTTGCAAACACCGGGTCGCGAAATGTTGGATTGGGGTTGGGCCGTTGCCACACGAACAACGGGAGTGGGGAATAGGTGCGCTCGTTCAGAATATGAGGTAGTAAGAGGGGGTTGCCAGTGGTGCGCTGATTATAGTAGCCCATCATCAGCACGCCAGCCACTCCGATAGCGGCAACGGGGATTGCCGTGAAACGAAGCTTCCCTTCCCCGCTGTGCGCGGCTCGCACTGCCTTGTACACGAAATACACCAGCAGCGGGATCGAGAATGCGAAGCCTTCGTAGGGCCGCGACGTAGCCAGGATCAACAAGGAGATCGCGAACAGTGACGCAAGTGCCAGACGGCTCTGGTCCGTTCTTTGCGGCTCGAAAAGACGGGCCACTGAGCCGAGAGCGAGCGCGCCGCCAAGCGCGGCCATCGATCCACCCCAATACGAGTTCATCCAATACGAGAAGAGAGCGATGCGAACCACAGCCAACAACCCGCCAACCAGCGCCCAGCCCGGAGGCACGAACGCTTGCAGCGTCCAACAGATTGCGCCGCATAAGACGGCGGTGCTCAGATATACGCCGATCCACGGCTGATGGAAGAGGATCTGCCCGACAGCCAGAACGAGTCCCTGCGAAACGGGATACTTCGAGTGATAGGTAGGGGTCAGGTTGACGTGGAAGGTTTCAAAATGTTGCCATGCCGGCGGGGTTGGATTGGTAAGCCGGTGATGGGAGAACGTGTCAGCCATTAGCAAATAGCTGTATTCGTCGTTGATGCGAGGTTCTGGAATTCCTACAAAAGGCAGCAGCAGGGCCCGACCGACCAGTGCAAGGGCGATGACGAACAGCACAGACCGCGACTCGGTGGCAAGTATCCTGTCGAGCCATCGCGGCCTGCCTAAAGACGGCAGAAAGCGTAGGCAGACAAGTCCGATAAGGAATGCGGCGAAGAGTATGCCGCTTTCCACTGCCAGCATCCGCAGACCGTGAATCGGCACATAATTCATAACGGGATATTTCCGCAGAGGTTGCGTGCAATCTTAAGGATAGCAGTGGAGATACAATCGTGGTGCCCCTTCGGAGATTCCGGTAGCGGTGCAGTTTGAATAAGGATGCGTGCCTTTCGCGCGCCGGCGCGAATCGGCACGCCCAGATCTCTCCCACCCCAGCGCGTGCAACAGCGGCACGCCCTGGGGACCCCGTCCTCGCTTCGCAAAAGAAGCTCGCTCGGGATGACAAGCTAAACTGCACCACTACCGGAATTCTCAGGCCAACTCCAAAAGGAAATGTGGAATAATACACTACTTCGCGGACAGAAAGGCCATTCCATGAACAGGCACACTTTCGCAGCAATCGCGATTCTTGCGCTGGCCCTCGCCTCGACCAACAGCCCGGCGGCTGACGATTCGGACACGGTCCCGCCCGCTCGCCAGGCACTCTTTGATGTCCTCGGGATTGGTGCGAACTACGGAGCGCATTATCCGTGCTATGAGAGTAGCGGAATCATCCAGTGCACCGGCACGTCGTCTGACGTTCAGGATGCGAAGAACAGCTATATGGAATCCAGCATTCCGCTCGACATGACACAGCTTCGGTCGGCGGGCTTCCAATCGGTTCGCGCTTATGGAGACCCAGCGAAAGTCTGGATTGCCATGATCAATCGCATCAATCAATTGAACCTGGCCAACCCTAACGGCCCGCCGCAGACCGTGGTGTATCAGGTTGACTTATGCCAGACCAACCCGGCCCAGGGTGAAGCCTGCACCAATGTGTCGGGTATGACCTTCCAACAGGTGCTGGCCTTCTCGATGATTCAGGTGCGACAGGTTATCCAACAGGTTACGCCCACGATTTTCCAGAAGGTTGTGAAGCTGGCGATCGTCGGCAACGAAGTCCTGGTGCTGGGGAACGCCAACAACATCAGCGATGTTATCGGCGCGATCAACACCACCAGCACCGAGCTCACGAACGATGGAGTCCTGGTTAGCAACGGCAGCAACGGCGGCGTCTATCTCAGCTCGGCGACCGTGATCGGGCAGATGATCGGCACGCAAGGACAGATGCTGGCGGCGTCCTATCCGCCGGGATCTCCGGTAATCGAAAATGTTTACCCGCCGCAGTTTTCGTGTGTCAAGCCTCCGCCGCAGGGGCAGCAGCCGCCGCAGTGTGCAACGAATTCGTGTAATGTAATTCCTCCCAGTGACGCTGTCGGCTTTCTGCGGGCCGAGGTCAATTGCATGCAGGCCACATACGCTTGTCCGGGACCCATGTGCCGTCCGGCAATGATCGGCGAGACCGGATGGTGGACGGCCGGCAAGGACACTGGGTATCAGGCTAACTGGCGCGTGGGGACGCTCGCCGATGCCAAGACCTATTATCAGGGCCTCTATGCTTATCTGAAGGCAAGCGCCGTTCCGGCCCTGATTTTCGAGGCTTATGATCAGCCCATCAAGGGACCGACCAACGGAACGCTAAGCACTCCGGAAGCGGAGCAGAATTATGGGGTGATCTTCTATAACAACCAGGCGAAAACTACGGTCCTGTTCCCCAATCCGCGAGGCTACAAGAACCCTCCGAATACCGGCAACGCGGCGGTGTTTACTTTCGTAGTTACGCCCCCACCCAGCCCGCTGCCGGCAATGACATTCGGGGTGCAGCAGCCCGGGGAAACGCAGCCGACGAAGGTTACCATCCAGCCATTCACGGAGATCACCAACATCAACGGAGGCACCCAGATTGTGTGGCCTACGTTCAATCTGTATGCGCCTCCTTCTAACGACAAGACTGGTTCGCTGATGGCGCTGTATCCCACCGGCAATACCTGTCCCAGTAACTGCTCCAACTCGGTGAAGTCGGTGTATACGCTTCCACAGATGCTCTCGTGCTTCACTGCACTGCCCTTCAGTGGCGGGACCTGGACGGCCCCAGGCCAGGGCTGTACCTGTACGAACTACGCCTATGTGAACTGGGGAAATGGCAATGCGTGTGTCAACGGGGCACCGCAGTACGGGCAAAATGTCTTTCTGCCCAGTGTCTTCTATAACGGCAGCGCCCCTTGAGATGCGCTGCCTCGATAACCCATGTTCATCAATCGAAGATCATTTGTCCTGGCCGTTGCCCTATTAATTAGCATCTCCGCTTTACTGGATATATTTGTCGCGTTGAAGATGTCCGGCACTACGGATGAAGGGAAGCATTTGCGCTACGGCGCGCACATTCTCCACCTCCGGCCCGACCGTTTATCTGGGGGCTACTATGACAGCCAGATGCCAATTTCGGCATTGAACGCTGCGCCCCAGGTAATCACCCTGTATTTCGATAGACACCACGTGCGTCTTCCCTTCGCCGCGGCTCTTACCAGTTTTCGAGTTGCCCGCTTTCCGACGATCCTGGCAACTCTCGCCCTTACTTTAATGGTTTGTTGGTGGGCATACGATCTCTACGGTGCGGGGCCCGCGTTGGCGGCTTGTCTTCTTTGCATGCTCTCGCCCAACCTCATCGCGCACGGCACCCTGGCAACCACAGACATGTATCATGCGCTGGGAGTGGTTGCATCGTTGTTTTTCTTTCGCCGCTTTCTTCTGCAGCCCACAGTCAGACATGCGCTCCTGAGCGGCTTGACGTTGGGACTAGCGCAGATCACTAAGTCCTTTGCGCTCTCTTTATATCTTGTGGTTTGCTTCGCCGTGGTATTCGCCATCCTCAGACGTAGCCGACATCAATCTCTAACGCCGAGACGTCTTCTTACCTTTGCGGCAATCGCAGCCGCATCGTTCCTTGCCGTAATCAACATCGCGTACTCCTTTGACCGGACATTCATGCCTCTGAAGTCTTATAGTTTTCAGAGTAGCTTGTTGACACAGTTTCAAGAAACTCCGTTGCTTCGCCAGCTTCCTATTCCTCTTCCCTACCCCTTTTTACAGGGACTTGACATGATGAAGTACCGAGAAGAGACGGGCGATGGCATGGGCAATGTCTATTTGCTAGGTAACCTGGGCGATTCTCATGACCAAAACTTCAAGGGGTTTAAGTCCTATTACGTAATTGCGTGGCTTTATAAGGAACCTATTGCGCTTCAGATCCTATTTTTCCTTGGTCTGGTCTGGATCTGGAAGAACCGCCGTCTTGACGACTTCGTTATTGGAGAAGGCCTGTTGCTGGCGGCTGCCGCAGTGTTGCTTTTTTGGCTCTCCTTCAGCAGAGCGCAGTTTGGAATCAGAAGTCTGCTCCCGGCCTTCGCCATTGAGATCGTGATTGCTGCAGCGGCCTTTTCTGGTTTCTCGTCGATGTCACGGACTAAGAAAGCTATTCTATCTATCTTGGTATTGTGGTTGGCAGGTTCCGTCGCCAGCTACTATCCCCAGATGATCCCGTATATGAACGAGTGGGTCCGGGACCGTCGTCTTTCCTACAAGATTTTGGCGGACAGTAATCTAGATTGGGGACAGGACGCCTATGTGGTCGAGGAGTTTATGAGAAGGAATCCCGATGTGATTCTCAATCCTCCGGAGCCTGTGGCAGGCCGCATTCTCGTCAATGCCAACCGTCTGACCGGGGTGGACCGATGGGATCCTTCATCGGTGTACCTGGCAAAACGATATCGGCCCACGGCGCAAGTGGGATATGCGCACTTCCTGTTCGTTGTGCCCGCACAGGACCTACCTGCTTTGAAAGCCCAACCCGCTCCGCCCCACGATTATTGACCATATACCGGGAGCAGCTACTCCGCACGGAGGGCTTTTACCGGATTAATAGACGCGGCCCTGCGTGCCGGAATGATGCTGGCCAACAACGCGCTGACAGCAAGCGCGGCAATCGATCCGGCCAGCACAAGAGGGTCCCATCCCTTGACCTGATAGAGCTGCGCGGCGATCAGGCGCGAGCAGGCGATGGAGATTGGAATCCCAATGGCGAGTCCGATCATGATCTGCACGAATGCTCCACGCAGAACCAGGCGAATCACGTTGTTGCGGTTGGCGCCCAGGGCCATGCGCTTCAGCATGACCGTGTGGATGAGAGAGAAGATGGCGGTGGTGGCGCCAATGCCGAGCGCCAGCGTCAGCATCGCGGTCAGGGTGAACACGGGTGATTGCCGCATCTGGCGGAGAGCGTAGGCAACGTCTTGCCGGAGAGTCTGCATCATAAGCCCCTCCCGGCACATACGGGCAATGCACGCGCGATGTTCCCCAAATTACGCGGCTCGAAGCAAGACCCACGCACGGCGCGTGTTATCATCCGGTTACCTTCAAAGAGGCGGTCGCCGACACGGCATCCCGGCTAACGAATGTCTCGTTTTCATGGACGAACAGTCATCATGCTCTGCATGTTGGTTGCGGAAGGCATTGCGTATGCTCAAAAAGCGCCTGCCGTTCCCGACCATCCCTGGGACGCGTCATCGGCGAAGCAGCCGCTCAAAGCGCCCCCGCGGTTCGTTCCCGCCCCAATTCTCGATGCGGCGAAGATTTACAACTTGTCGGAGCTGGTAAACATCGCCGAACAAAATAATCCGCAGACGCGGGTGGCCTGGGAGAACGCCAAGGCGCGAGCGGCCGACCTGGGAATCGCCGAGTCAACGCTTTATCCGACGCTGGCGGCCGCAGCTCTCGCCGGCAGTACCCGTAACGACATTTTCTTTGGACCCGACTTTCAGCGGCAAACCGTAGAAACCTTCTCTCCCGTTTTTCTTCTGGATTACATCATCTTTGACTTTGGGCAGCGCTCGCAGGAGATATCCATCAGCAAGAGCAATCTCCTGGCCGCCAATTTTCAGTTCAATGACACCCATCGCAAGGTCATCTTCCTGGTGATGCAAACGTATTACCGGCTGCTGGATAGCAAAGGGCAGCAGGATGCCGCGGAAGCAAACCTGAAGAACGCCCAGACGGTGCAGCAGGCGGCTGAAGCCCGGCTCCAGAACGGATTGGCAACTTTGCCCGACGTGCTGGAAGCCCGAAGCGCCTCCGCACAAGCCGACTACGATCTGCAGGCAGCTATTGGGGCGACGGAAATTGCGTATGGCGATCTGGCGACCGCTCTCGGCATTTCCCCCACCACCCAGTTTCAAGTGGAGAGCATCCAGGACATTAAGATGCCAGCCAGCATTGCCGATACGGTCGAGACCTCCATCGACAAAGCGCTCGCGCAGCGTCCGGACCTGATGCAACAGGTTGCCGCACTGCGGGCCGCGGGCGCCGAGGTGAAGGCCACGCGCAGGAACTATTTCCCGACGTTGAGTATCGATGGCCAGGCTGGGCTGGGCCGTTCGTATGGAGAGCAGATACAACTGCCCGGAGTCTACTCGCCCACCCAGGAGACCTGGGACGCACAGCTTAGTTTGAGGTGGACAATATTTGACGGGTTGGCCAGGGAAAATCGCCTGGCGAGGGCCCACGCCGATCAGAAACAGGCTGCCGCGAGTGTGGATGCAATTCGTGATCAAGTGGAGAACCAGGTCTGGTCCGCTTACTCGACCGCCCGTACGGCGCTGCGTCAGCAAAAAGCGGCCGCTGCGCTGCTGGAATCGGCCACTGAGTCCTACAATGCTGCGTTGGAGTCGTACAACTACGGTGTACGCAGTCAAATCGACGTGGTGTCGGCGCAACGAACCTTGGCGGATGCGCGCACCGCGGATGTAAACGCGCGCACTCAACTGCTAACCGGCCTGGCCGCGCTGGCCTTCCAAACTGGGGACCTACTTTATGCGAAGACCCCGTGACACGGGCACGAGATTGAAACCATCAGCGGGTCCGGGCAGGTTGCGTGCTCCGGCGATCGGGGCGTGCGTTGCCGCGGTGCTCTCGGCGACGGGATGCTCCCGAGCACCCTCCTTCAATATCCTCGGGTCGTTTTTTCCGGCTTGGATTCTCTGCGGAGTTCTTGGCATACTGCTTGCCGTTGGAGTGCGGGTCGTGTTTGTGCGTACGAACTTTGAGAAGGAGCTTTCGCCACTGATCCTGATATATCCCTGTTTAGCTGCGTTTTTCACCTTCTCGATCTGGCTGTTGTTCTTTAGCTGAATTGGGAGAGATGCTATGCCTGAAAACGACACCCCGGTTCAGCGCAAACGTCTGGGCAAGATTGTGAGCCTGGCGATTCCTATCGCGGCGCTGTTAACCGGTCTGCTGGTGATCAACGAGACCGATCGGTACCCTCGCACCGACGACGCCGAAGTATTCGCCAATTTCATCGGCATCGCTCCGCAGGTCGATGGTCCCCTTGTCGCGCTTCCCGTGCAGGACAACCAGTTCGTCAAGCAAGGGGGATTGCTGTTTGAGATCGATCCGCGTCCGTACTCATACGCCTTGCAGAAGGCGCAATCGGATCTGGCAACCCTGGAAGGCCAGATCGTCGATGAGAGCAGGACGATCGCTTCGCAGCAGAGCGCGGTAGGCGCGGCGGAGGCTTACACGACCAACGCCTCGGCCGCGGTCGAACGCGCCGGCTCGGCCGTAGAGGAAGCGAAAGCGAATGTTAAGGCTTCGAAGGCTGCATTGGATCGCGCCCTGGCGGAACTGGATTACACCACTCGAAATTTCAAACGGATCGAGCCGCTGCTGGCGAAGCAATTTGTTACGGTCGATCAGGTCGATCAGGCACGAACTGATGTCGTGGCGCGGCAACAGGTGGTAGATCAGGCACGCTCTCAGCTGGCCTTGGCGCAAGCGCAGGTTCTGACAGCGAAAGCCGCCTACGACCAGGCGAAAGCCACGATGCTGCAAAGCCATTCGCAGCTTTCGCAATCGCAGCACAGCGTTCTCACCCTTGAGCCGCTTACGGCACAGCGTGCCGGGCGAGCTGCCAACATTCTGAACGCTCAGTACAACCTGAATAATTGCCGCGTCTATGCGCCGTTCGACGCGCGGGTAACGAACCTGACGATCTCGCAAGGCGCTTACGCACACACCGGCCAGCAGATGTTCACGCTCATCGACACGCGCGTGTGGTGGGCGGTGGCGAACTTTCGTGAGACCCAGATCAGGCATATTCACCCGGGAATGCACGCCGATGTCTATGTGCTATCGCGTCCCAATGTGCGCTACGACGGCGTAGTGGACAGCATCGGCTTTGGTGTGCAACCGGACTCAACGCTGATCGGCACCTTCGGCGGGACCGGCCTGCCCGATGTGCAACGCTCTCTGAACTGGGTTCACCTGGCCACGCGTTTCCCCGTCCGGGTGCGCATTCAGGCGCCCGAGACGGAGCCGTTTCGTCTGAGCGAGTCGGCAGTTGTGGTCATGCGCCCGGATTCTTCCGGAAGGACGCGATAGCAATGGCGTCGCAGGACCAGGCGCTGCCGGCGATCGCGCCGTCCCGGACACTGGACAGCGCGGGGGAATGGTTCTGGCAGTTTCTGAAGACTGAGCTTGCTCCATACCCCGGCCGTGCCTGGGTGGTGAGCCGCATGACCATGGCAGCCACCATCACCATGGTGCTGGTGATGACTTTCCGTATTCCGTACGGATTCCTGGGCGCCATCTACACCCTTTTCCTCAGCCGCGAAAATCCCACAGTAACTCTGCGCGGCGCAATTCGAGTAACCATCATCTACGTGATCGCCACCATTTACACGGTCGTCGGGATCATGACGATGGTCGGCTCGCCCATTACTCACTTTCTATGGATCGCGATTTCACTCTTCCTGGCCTTCTACCTGATCCACACCATGCCGGATTATTTCACGGCAGTGGGCTTCGGTTTCCTGCTGGCCGGTGCGATCCCGCTATGGGATGAAACCTACCTCACGGTTAATCAGCGCACTGAAAACACGCTCTGGCTGGGCGCTTCCGTGGTGCTGGGCTCGGCCGTCACGGTTGCCGTGGAGTACGTCTTTCGCCGCGTGCATCCCATTACCGAAGTAACCCAGGCCCTCGAGAGCAGGCTGCAGGCCGTGGAAGGCGTTCTGCGGCAAACCGCAGCAGACCTTCCCCTTGGCGACGAACTGGAAAAGGAGATTTCCCAGTATTCGGCCCTGGGCACCTCACGGCTACGAAGACAGTTGCTGCGCTCCGGTTATCCGCAGCAGATGGTTGCACAGATGAACATCGCCGTGGCCTTGCTGGGGCGTTTGACCGATCTCGCGGCCAGCATGAGGATTGTTCGTTCCACCCAGTCCATCGCTCTTGGGACGGCAGATCGCGAGCGATGCCTGCGGCTCGCGAACCAGATCTCAGGTCTTTGCCACGATTTGCAGCAGCGCAAGTTGCCACGCGTAATCGAGCTCAGCAGCCAGACGCAGCCGTCAGACTTGCCGCTTCTCCCGGAAATGGAGCGAACGGCGGCAATGATACCGCACGCATTTTCCGGTTCAGAGAGCGTGGAGGACCTGTTTCTACCGGCGCCGTTGGATACCGAGGTACGGCAACGGCTGCTGGTCGCCGATGCTTTTTCCAATCCCGACCATCTGAAGTTTGCGGTGCGGGGTGCGGCGGCCACGATGCTCGCTTACGTTGCCTACCAGGCAATCGATTGGACGGGGCTCAGCACTGCGGTTCCGACCTGCATTATTACGGCGTTGTCGACCATCGGGTCGTCACGGCAAAAGCAATTTCTTCGCCTTGGGGGAGCGAT
This sequence comes from uncultured Acidobacteriaceae bacterium, assembly GCA_963789245.1. Taxonomy (GTDB): domain Bacteria; phylum Acidobacteriota; class Terriglobia; order Terriglobales; family Acidobacteriaceae; genus Bog-257. Next base: position 183,302 of record CAWBKE010000009.1, read on the forward strand.
CATTGGCGGCTTTATCTTCGGCATGGGCGCCCAGGTTTTCGTGCTTCCTTACCTTGACGGGATCACCGGATTCACAGTCTTATTTGCGGTGGTCACTGCAATTTCCGCCTGGATCGCAGTGGCCACGCCGCGGCTCTCGTATCTCGGCGTGCAGCTTGCCCTGGCTTTCTATCTGATCAACCTGCAGGAGTTCGCCATCCAGAGTTCGCTGGCCATCGCCCGCGATCGTGTGGTCGGCGTGCTGCTTGGCCTGATGTGCATGTGGCTGGTCTTCGACCGGCTATGGGTGAAGGATGCTCTACAGGAGATGCAGGAGGCATTTGCGCGGAACTTGCGATTATTGGCCGAAGTCATTGAGCAAGCGGGTGTGCAGGATCGCAAAGAAGCGGTCCGGCGGGCGGCCCAGCTACGCGATCAGATCAACGACGGATTCAACGCGGTCAAAGCCCAGGCCGATGCTGTGGTCTTTGAGTTCGGCCCTTCACGCCAACGAAAGCTCAGAATTCGCGACGACTTCAGGCGCTGGCAGCCCACCCTCGGAACTCTGCTACAAGTGCAGATCACCGGCTTGCAGTATCTGTTCGAGAAGCGATATCCGGAACTGTCGCAGCCCATCGCAGACGCGCTGACTGCGTTTGAGGAAGATATGGCGATCACGGCCCGTGCCATGTCCGATGAAGTTGCCGGCAAAGTCGCTCAGGCCGCTCCCGATGTTCAGGAATCGTCTGAGAGACTGCGCCAGGAGATTGAAAAGCACTACACGGCTTCCGGTCTTCCAATCCCGCCCACATTGGTTGATATGATCACCATCAGCCAGAATCTCGCGTCGATCATTGGCCCGTTGTATGCGGACATCCACGCAACGTTCGCCAATCCTCAGTCCGGCGCAATGCACTATCCTGCCCTTAACGAAAAACCCATAAGGTCATAAGCTGGCGTCGCCTCCTGCTGAACCGTGCAGACCCATTGCCAGTGCAGTGAGCCAGAGATTCGTTTACGAACTGAATGCGGCCTCCGACTTTCATCTCAGGGCCTAAAGGCCATGTTTTCTTGGGTCGCGGTTCGGCACGGCTGAAGCCGTGCCCTGACACAAAGCCAGGAGTTACTTAATGATCTTCTGATTCGGGACGCCAGGTTGACCCCCGTCACTTGTCGAACCCGGGAAGGTCGACGCGGTTTGCAATGTGGTCCTTGATCCAGTGGCTGTCCCACCACTCCTTCGGGTCAATCTGGACGCCGTCGAGTTGCATGGCGAAGTGAATGTGGTCGCCTCCGGCCATGCCCGTCATGCCGCTCAGTCCCATGACCTGGCCTCGCTTGACCATGTCGCCTTCGTGCACATCAATTTTGCTCAGGTGGCCGTAGATCGTCTGCAGTCCGTAACCGTGGTCGACCACAATGCAGTTGCCGTAGATGCCCAGCGGAGCCGCATACACGACTTTGCCATCGTTGGAAGCTTCCACGCCGACATGCTGTGTGACCGCCAAGTCATATCCCAGGTGGACCTGCTGATCGATCTTCTTGCCTTTGTAGATATAGTTCCGCACATCGGCAAAACTAGACTCCGCCTGGGAATGAGGCTGCCGCGCAAAAGGCTGCGACCACAGGAATTTGTCTGCCGTCTTCGAGCGCAGATCGGAAAGTGTCTGGTTGTTGGCGCGACGCATCTCAGTGTTGATCTTTACAAAGCGTGCAACCGGGTCGCCGGTGCCATTGGGATCGAGCTCGTTGATTACCTTTTGCAGGAATGCGTCGCTCACCTGCAAGTCATGCGTGGTGTACTTCGGCTGCTCTTTCTTTGGAAACACGACAACCAGCGGGCTGGTCACGTCGTTCCCTGCTCCATTGGAGGCGTAAACCAGAGGTTCGGTTCCCGGCGGCATGTTCCAGGCAAACGCGAAGAGCGAAAAAAGGCCTGGCTTGCCGCCAGGCATCGGCCAGGCACGAAATGTTTGATCGCCGACGCGCACCCCGGCTTCGGTCCAGCTTCCGGAGACGCTGAACGTTGCCAGATCAGCCATGCCGAGGTAGAGGTAGTGCTGTTCTGAGTCAACGGTTACGCTTGGCGGCTGCGTCACTACGTTGACGTCGCGTTCCAAGCGAGCTGTTTTGCGTAGCAGATCGTTCGACGTTGCTTCCAGGATCAACTTCGCCTTGCCGTCCTTCAGTTGCGGCGTGGTTTTGACGCCTGCCGTAAAGTTGGCCGTGGTGTCCGTCAGGTTGGAAGGTTGCGCCAACTCGAAGAGCTGGTAACGGGCGCCGTTCTGCTCGACAAAGGCCGCCAGTCGGCGAACCCCATGCGGATCGCGTATCTCGACCGTGATGGGCGTAGCCTGACCGAGAGAGGTGACTGAAGAGGGAAGGTTGATAACCGGCGTTGCCGATCGCGCCAATACGAAAGCAATCGGCACCAACACCGCGAGCACAATTACGATAACAATGACTTTTCGCACAAGTCATTGTAGCTCCCGCTAGTGGGACAGTTTGAAATTCACGCGCTTACCCCGTGTCGGGTGGAGCACGCCTTGAGGCGTGCATATTGCAGCCCCAATTCGATACGCGCTTTAGCGCCTGAGGTAAATCTACCCCTTACCTCAGCGGCTGAAGCCGAGACATTTAGAGGATCTCAACTGCACGCCTGAAGGCGTGCTCCACCCAAGATCACTCGACCACAATTTCAGACTGACCCATTACCTAGCGCTCACAAAATCGGTCGGGCGGGACCATTCGCTCGTAGGCATGGAAACCATGGAACGGGATGGCGAGATTTCTTGTCATTATCTACGGCGCAAAGTAGCCGGAGATATCGAGCAGCAGTTGCGTCAGTGCAGCGGCGTAGGCGTCGATGGAGCCGTCGTTGGTCGGCACAATGGCCATGTTGGACGTGATGAAGCCATCGTAGGCGTTCAGCGTCGAGACCACAGGCTGACCTGAGCCGTCAGGCCACAACGAGAGGAATGGCATAGAACCCGGCGGCACGACCGTCGCGTTGAAGACGTAGCCTTGCGCGTTGCTGGACGGAGCGCAGGCGCTGCCTTCAACATTTACCGTTTTCTCGCCCATAAAGGAGCCGCCGCTCTGACGCGTGTCCAGCACGCGGCACGGCGCTACCGGATAGAACGAGTAGCCGCCCGTTCCTGGCGCGGCGAAGTAGCCGTCGACATCTACCAGAAGGTTAGTGGCGTTGCTGTGGGCATAAAAGGCAGTAGTGTTATTGTTGCCCGCCGGTACGATCGCCGCATTGGCCACGACCGTTCCAGTGTTGTCGTTAAGAGTTGAGACAACAGGTTGCGTCTCGCCTTGGGGCCACACGGTTAGAAAATCCAGCCCGCCAGCAGCCGGAAGGACCGTCACATTGAACGAATAGGCCGCCGCGTCGCTGGGAACGCCGCAAGTTCCCGCAATCGGATAATCGCGTTCCACTCCCGGCTGAAGCATGCCTTGGTCCTGACCGCCGCGCGTGTCAACGATGCGGCAGGGCGTCAGCGGATAGAACTGATAGGTTCCGGAGCCCGGAACAGTGAAGTAGCCGTCGATGTCGAGGAGGACGTCCGTGGTATTGGTAGCGTAGACGCTGACGGCGCCGCTCGTCCCGGCGGGGACGACGGCGGCATTAGCCTTGACCCTACCGTCGGTCGAGTTCAGGGTGGACACAACCGGCTGGTTCTCTCCTGTAGGCCAGATGGTCAAATATCCCAGCGTCCCATTTGGCACAACCGTGACATTCAAGGAATAGGCAGCGGCGCTGGAGGGAATGTCGCAAGGGGTCTGCTGCGGAATGGGGAAGCTGCGCGAAGTGCCGCCCTGAATCGGCGGCCCACCAAACGGGCCATTCGGATTGCGTGTATCCACCAAGCGGCAGGGCGTGACCGTGACCAATTGCAGCGGTTGTGAAAAGATGCCGTCAACCGTTAACGATTGCGTCATCGTAACGGTGCAGGAGCCAGTGCCGACACAGCCGCCATTCCAGCCGCCGAAAACCCATCCTTGGCCGGGGGTTGCATCTAACGTTACCTGGGCACCGGAAGAATAGGTGTGGGAGCAAGTGCCGGGACAGTTGATGAAGCCGTCGGTGCTGGTGACGGTTCCGTTGCCGACAATCGATACTGTCAGTGTTGGCGGCAGCTTGAAGCTTGAAGACCGTGCCGTAGTTATATGCGCCGCCACCTTCGGCTGTCCCGTAGAGGTCCCCGTCGCTGGCTTGCACCAACCCATCCTCAGGTTCGATGCCATCGGCACCGTTGAAACTGTGAAGTGAGGTCAGTGCGCCTGAGGGGGTCATCCTGAAGACTGTGCCACAGCCTTCATCACCACAGTTGTTTCCGCTTCCACCGCCATAGGTTGTGCCGTAGAAGTTCCCATCGGTGGCTTGCACCAGAGGGGCGAGCGGGTTCGCGCCATCCGTGACGTCGAAGCTGTGCAGGGTGGTCAGTGCTCCCCCCAACGTGATTTTGAAGACGGTACCCCAGTAGGTGTAGGCGCCGCCTTCGCTGGTCGTGCCGTAAAGGTTTCCATCAGTGCCTTGCACCACCCCTGCGGTTGGGGCCTCGCCGTCAGTGCAGTTCGACTGTGGGCAAAAGCTATACAGCGAGGTGAATGCACCGCCCGGGGTGATTTTGAAGACCGTGCCACAGCCGTAAGGACTGCAGTTGTCTCCGCCCGTGTCGGTTGTGCCATAGAAGCTCCCATCGGTGGCTTGCACCAGTCCGTTAGGATTTGAGCCATCTGTTAGACCGAAGCTGTGCAGCGTGGTCAGTGCGCCCTCGGGAGTCATCTTGAACACAGTGCCACAGCCGACACAGTTATTGTTGGTTCCACCTCCGGTGGTCGTGCCGTAGAAGTTTCCATCCGTACCTTGCACCAGCGTGGCGGAGGGAGAATCGCCGTCGGTACCGTTGAAACTGTGCAGCACGGTTAGCGAGCCCCCAGGGGAGATCCTAAAAACCATCCCACAGCCACCATCACAGTTGTTGCTGTTTCCGCCGGATCGAGTTGCGCCATAGAAGTTTCCGTCAGTGCCTTGCACCACCCCTGCTGTCGGGCTATTGCCGTCGGTACCGTTGAAGCTATGCAGCAGGGTTATCGAGCCCCCTGGGGTCATCTTGTAAACCGTGCCATAGGCGGGGTACGTCCCGCCTTGGGTGGTTGTGCCGTAAAAGTTTCCGTCAGTGCCCTGGGTAACGGACGAAACCGGATAAGCACCGGTATTTCCGCCGCCGAAACTTGCTACGGTGGTGAAGCTTTGTGCAGACGAGGCAATCGCCGCCGCGATACAAAACAGAGAGACGGTGAAAAGCATTTTCGACGAGCTAAGTCTCACCAACGGCGGACGGTGTGCTGTGTGCATGGTTTCCTCTCGACAGACCTTCCCTGGGATCGGCCGTGATGGCGCCGTGAAATTCGCTTCCTCGGCCTCGACTTCCGGGCTGGATTAAGAGCGGACAACGCCTTGAGCTGTCGAAACGCTCAGTCCGGCCTGGGTGCTGCGAATGGGAGAGAATGCTAGCACCGATGGGGCGCAAGTCAAGGTCTTTCCGCGGAGCGGCGGCGCTTCCCATTCCCGGGAGAAATGGGAAGGGGTACTAGCACCTTCATAATCTCGATATGATGTCGGTGCAACTGAATACCGGATGGGTAGGGTAGTATCCGCCTGGCTCTGGCGCTCCTGCCGTGGTTGCGTCGCAGAAGGCGGTAATCGCCTGCCGCAGATCTGCCTCGGCCCGCACGGAGCGCTCGAGCTTTGGAGATCCAGGGCCGGACGCTAGCTCTTGTGAAAGTGCTGTCGGGCAAACGTAATCACCAGGTGAACGAACTGGGCAAGCTCGCGCTGAGATTAGCACAGCAGATGGACCACAAACTTCTGCTCACGCTTCCCGCAACGCCCTCGTAATCGGCATGCGCGCGGCGCGGAAGGCCGGCAGCAGTCCTCCTACGAAGCCCATCAACACAGCGAACACCAGGCCGAAGATCAGCACCGGCGGCGTGATCTTGAAGGCGAAAGCCAGCTCGCTGAAGCTGGCGGTCTGTCCCGTTCCAGCCGTGTAGCCATTCATGGTGAAGGCGACGAGGCATCCTAGAACCCCGCCGATCAGCGCCAGCAGCACCGACTCCAGCACAAACGACAGCAGAATGCTGAAGCGCGAGAATCCCAGCGCGCGCAGGGTGCCGATCTCGCGGGTGCGCTGCGAGACAATGGCATACATGGTGTTCATTGCGCCGAAGACCGCGCCGATGCCCATCACCACCGCGACAAACGCTGCCAATCCAAGCAGCGCGCCCGCCGTCGGGCCGGCCAGGTTCTCGTAATACTTCGGCTCGGAGTCGATTTGCAACTGAACGCGCGGATTGGCGCGCACATCCTTGTCGAAAGCCACCAGGGTTGCTGGATTGCTGAGCCGCAGCGTCAGCGATTCGCAGCCGCCATTGCGGTCGATCGCGGGCGCCATGGCGTCGTAGTCGCCCCAAATCTCGCTCTCGAACGAGCTGCCGTCGGCGGTGAACAGGCCAACAATCTTGAAGTTGTGCTTCTGCACACTGAACGTGTCACCGATATTCAGCCCGGTAACGCGGTCGGCGATCTTCTTGCCGACAATGGCTTCATAGAGCCCAGGCGTAAAGTTGCGACCTTCGACGATCTTGACGTTGCTGCGGACCTTGAATCCTTCGGGCGAGACGCCGCGAAAGGTGATGTTGGCCGGTTGATTGTCGCTGCGGCGCGGGCGCGTGGTGAGGATGACGACCTCGCACGAAGCCATGGGCTTGCCGGCGCTGTCGCGCGCCACGCGCGGATCGACCATGATGACGTTGGCGTCGCCGATGTTGATCCACGAGGTCAGCTCCGACATGGAGCCGCGCTGCGTGACAATGCCGTTCAGCGGCGATCCGGTGGAGCGCAGGGCGATGCGGAAGCCGTTCTCCATCGCCAGCAGGGTGACGAAGACCGCGACCACCAGCCCAATACCGAAGATGGCCAGCAGCGTGACCTTCCAGCGCTGGCGAAGGTTGCGGATGTTGTAAGAAAGTGGAAGTGCCATGGTTGTAATCCAGCAATTAGCAATTAGCAATTAGCAGTTAGCAATTAGCAAAGCCGGCCGATTTACTTCCTAAACTCCTCGAAGAACAATTCATCAATTTCATAGGTCGTCACAGGTTTCAGCCCAAGCTCAAGCCCCTTAAACATTTCAACGAGCTTTTCACCATCAATCAGCTCGATTGGGGGAACGCCGTCCCTAGATGCCTCTCTGCGTGCCTCAGCCGTGAAGCTGCCCGTCGTGATAATGATCCCTTTGTCGGCGCGACCTTGCATTGCACCTCGAAAATCCCGAACTTGCGATGGTGAAACCGAGCCTTTGTAACGCTTGCATTGGAACAGCACTTTAAATGAAACAAGGGTATTCACCTGCAATGTGCCGTACCCATCAATACCCCCATCGCCGCTCTTGCCCGTTACGACCACTTGGACAAACCCTGCCTCCCGAAGAAGACGTTGCGCCAACCGCTCGAAGCCTTCAGGTGGCAACTTCAGGAGCAGCTCGATGAGCTGGTTGTGTAGGCCCTCGGCTACGTCAGGTTCCGGCTGTTCCCCGATGTTGGCGGCGGCGATTTTTGGTTTCCCTCGTCTTTGCTCCTGAAAGAAATGTGCCCATTTTCGGAAGACTTCTCGTGCCTCGTCTCCTGACAGCTTTGTTTCTCGACCGCGTTCCGTGAGGCTCCAAACACCGCGCTTCGATGAATCAACAAGCCCTTCCTTCACAAGATAAAATCGCGCCCAAGCCACCTTATTTCGGAAGCGCGGCTCTCCAGAGGGCAGAAGCTCGTTTTGAACTTCGTCCGGCACGTTGAGGTCGGAGGCTATACGCTCACAACCTCATCCGGTGTTCCGGAACCGCCAAGCGCGCGCAACGCATCCAGCAGCGGCCCGAAGTAACGAACAAACTGCGGCCCTACCTCCCTCTTCATAGCCTTTCCTCACACCTGGCGCAGGATTTCTGTAATTCGCGCGCGATAGCCGGTCACTGCGGGGAAGAATCCTGCCAACAATCCCAGCAACAGCGCAATCCCCACCCCAGTCGCCGTGGTCTGCGGCGAGAGCCCAAAGTTGGGGAAGCCGGCCACAATGTCGCCCAGCATCGGCACCTGAGGAAGGATCTTCAAAATCCCCAGGCTGATCAGGATTCCCAGCGCGCCGCCCAACACGCCGATCAGCAGCGCCTCGCTCAAAATCAGCGTCATCACCAGCCCGCTGGAAAAGCCCAGCGTCTTCAGCACGCCAATTTCCTGCTGGCGCTCGCGCACGGCGATGCTCATGGTGTTGGCGGTGACCAGCAAAATAGTGAACGCCACGGCCAGGCCGATGCCGTTCAGCAGAAACGCCAGATTGCCGGCCATGGCGACGAAGCCGGCCAGAAACGCCTGCTCGGTCTCAGTCTTGGTTGCCGCGTCGCTATTTTCAAACTCCGCGTCGATGGTTTTGCTGATCGCACCCGCATGGCTGGGGTCGTCGATCTTCTCCACCAGCCAGCCAATGCCCAGGTTCCGGCCCGTAGCTTCGTACAGATACTTGTAATCGAAGTACATGGAGTTCAGATCGGTCGCGGGATACTTCGCCTGGTCGGTGTCGTAAATGCCATCGACAACGAAGTCAAAGGGATGTCCCACGCGGTAGGGCGGTATGGTGCTCTCCAGTTCGAACTGATCGCCCACCTTCCAGCCGAAGCGCTGGGCCAGCTTGCGCCCGACGATGGCGCCGCGCCGGTCGTGCAGCCATTTCTCCTTCTGGTCCGCAGGCAGCATGATCTCGGGATAGACCTCGAGGAACGCCTGGGGCTCGGTCGCGTAGTTGGCGAAGAAATTCTTGGGATCACGATAGACGCCGCCGAACCACCAGTTCATGACTACTTCTTTGACGCCGGGAACGGCCTCGACCTTCTGCTTGTAGTTGAGCGGCAGATTGAAGACCAGGCTGACGTAATGGCGTGTGACCAGGCGGCTGGCGTTGCCGGCGTGCAGCCCGAAGTTCACCGCCTCGACTACCGTTTGCAGGGTGCAGAACAGCAGGATGCAGACCGACATGGCCAGCACCGTGCTCAGGGTGCGAATCCAGTTCTTGCGCAGATGCTTGAGGACCAAAGGCGCGAATTTCATAAAGGCAGCAGTTAGCAATTAGCAACTAGCAATTAGCTAAAACCTCGTTTCTGGCGGCCATCTTTATAAATCCCTAATGCAAATCGCAGCAAGTTTGCAATCAGACTAGCTGCTGTCGAATTCGCTAGTCGCTAATTGCTAGTTGCTAGTTGCTTAACACTCCTTTATCCAGATGGTGCTGGACGTTGGCGCGGGTAGCGGCGCGCGGATCGTGCGTCACCATCACGATGGTTTTGTGGAAGTCGCGGTTGAAGGTTTCCATCAATGTCAGAATTTCCTCGGCGCTCTGGTGGTCGAGATCGCCGGTCGGCTCGTCCGCAACCAGAATCGTCGGATCGGTGACCACGGCGCGGGCAATGGCGACACGCTGCTCCTGTCCGCCGGAAAGCTGACGGGGATAATGCTTGGAGCGGTCGGCGAGTCCCACAATGTTGAGAGCGGTCAAGGCGCGCTCGCGGCGATCGCGCTTGGAAAGCGATGTGAGCAGCAACGGCAGCTCGACATTCTCCACCGCGTTCAGAACCGGGATAAGGTTATAGAACTGGAAGATGAAGCCGACATTCCGGCTGCGCCACTTGGCCAGCTCGCCCTCCGACAACGGACCCAGGTCGGTGCCGGCAACAACGACGCGGCCCGAGGTCGCACGGTCGATGCCGGCGATCAGGTTGAGCAACGTCGTCTTACCCGAGCCGGAGGGCCCCATCAGCGCCAGAAACTCCCCTTGCGCCACCTCGAGATTCAGACCGTCCAGCACTTTGATCTGCAAGCTGTCGCGTTGATAGACCTTGCGTAAATTTTGCACGCTGACGGCAGTCGTGGTGGCTGCTCCCGGGGTTGTACTCATGAACTCTCCTTCAAGCCGAAGGTTACGCGCAATGCTGGCGACGAGTCACCGAAATCTGTTCCATTTCGGGAAATCGCGTTTATTTGCCCTCTGACGCGATTCTACAGGTCGAGTGTACCCAAACATCGTCTGGCAGTCCGATCATCGTTCCTGTGGCATCCTGACGCGATTACATGGCATCTTAGAGATCGTCAATACTGGCAAAATAGTGCCTTAATATTTTTACGCATATAGCACCTAAGCCTAATAAATTATGGTTGCATCTTATTTTCTATGACTTAGCCATTTCCTAGCTCTTCACCTTCACCGCATCCCCGTCCTTCAGCTTCTGCGACGGATTGTTTACCACCGTCTCCGATCCGGTTAGCCCGCTGACAACGATGACTTGCCCATGCAGATCGGCTCCCGTAGTAACCGGAAGCAGGCGGACCTTGTTGTCCTCAATCTGGAAAACCACCGGCTTGCCATCGCGCATCGTTATTGCTTCCTTCGGTACGGTGACAATGTGCTGTGGCGAAGAACCTGCCCGCTCCGCAGGCTTCTGTGGCTGCAGGAAAGTAACGTTGCAGCTCATCTCCGGCTTCAAGTACTTGTCCTTGTCAACGATGGAAACCTTCACCGTGACGGTTGCCTTGGTACGATCCGCCGTAGGGATGACTTGGCGCAGGATTCCCTGATACTTGTGGTTCGGAATGGCCTGCACATCGACTTCCGCCGGCTGTCCCGAGTGCAGTTCCGCCACATTCGACTCGTTGACATCCACTTCCGCTTCCAGCGAATTCATGTCGGCAATGGCGACGATGGCCCCCGACGAAGTGGAAAGATTTACGCCCGGCGGAATAGGCGCGACACTCTCGCCTGCCTCGGTCATCTTCTTCACCACAACTCCGGCAAAGGGCGCACGAATGGTGGTGAAGCTCAAATTCGCCTGCTGAACTGCAAGCGCTGCCTCATTCTGGTCAATTGACGCCTGCGACAACGCCACCTTGGCCTTGGCTGCGTCCAGCGCGTCCTGCGAAGTTACTTTGTTCTTGAAGAGTCCTTCCTGCAGGCGCTCCTGGCGCTGGGATTCGGCCAGGTCTGCTTTGGAGTACTCGATGTCCGCTTTGGCTTTGGCGATCGCGGCTAGGTAGTCGGCATTGTCCAGCGTAGCCAGAACGTCGCCTTCCTTGACGACGCTGCCTTCTTCCACCAGCAGCCGGGAAATCACTCCCTGGATCCGCGACGACACCACCGACTGCCGGCGGGCCACCAGGTAGCCCGAGGCGGTAAGTATCGGCATGCCGGCATTGGGGCCGCTGCTGCTTTGAACACTGGCCTGGACGGTTTCCACCTCCGGCGCGGCGAAGTACGCCACCGCGGCCTTGGCCCGAGCGAAGTAGAACGCACCCGCTGCGGCCACCGCCAGAAATAGCCCGATGAACAGCCAGCGCCATCTTCCGCGGCGCGGCGCGTCGCGATCGATCCGCAACGAGGCCAACTGGTCTTTCAGGTCCTGCATCGAGTTCCTTAGTCCCCAAGCTGAGCAACCCGGGTAACGCTTTCCCGCAGCGGCCTTGGGATAAGCGCGCGTGGGCGCATGTCACAACCATATTACTTTGGGCGCAGCCGGACACTTTCGCACGTGAATACCAAAGCCATTATCGTAAAGTCTTCGGCCGCACGGGAGTGTGGAATGTCAGCGCAGCAGGGTGACATTTGTCATTCGCCGCACCCGGCCCTTAATCCTGTCCCAGGTCATGCGAATTGTGCGCTCCTTCACTTCGGAAAACAAGCTGTCAGGCAAAGTCCTGGTGTCTGCACCGCAAATCTGTACACGGAGTTATTCAGACTGCATCAGCGCGCCTGTTACACTATTTCGATAACTTCTCCGAAAGGGGCAACCATGGACATTCAAGGCATAGTGGCACAGCTCAAGCAGGAAGCCAGCCGTCTCCAACGTGCAATTGCAGCTCTTGTGGGACCAGGCTCCCAGCCCGCACGCCGTGGCCGTCCGCCGAAGGTAAGTCAGGCCCTGCGGCCAACCGGAAAGCGTCGCACCATGAGCGCAGCGGCTCGAGCCAAAATAGCCGCGGCGCAACGAGCCCGGTGGGCAAAGCAGAAGGTGAATGCTACGCCCGGAAAGACTGCGCCCAACCCGAGAAAGCCTGCGGGTCGTAAGCCGATGAGTGCCGCCGCTCGCGACAGATTGTCGGCGCTGATGAAAGCCAGGTGGGCAGCGAAGAAGAAGAATGCCTAGGCCGTGTAGGTCTGCTTGCCGAATCCGAGCACACGAACCCTATGAGCTGTTCGAGAATGGGCGATGAATAGCGACGATTCCGCACGGCCCAGTCTGAAACGCAAAGCCATCCACGAGGCGGTGGAGTTTGCCTGGGTCTTCGCGTATCTGGCATTTTTCTTTTGTGCTCTCGAAACCTACAGCACGCTCCTATTGAGGGAATATCATGTCAAGTATTTGAGCTATGCCTTTGCTTTGCTCAACGCCCTTGTAATTGCCAAAGTCATTCTCATCGGAGAACTCGCACACTTCGGCAAGAAGTATGAAGCCAGGCCGATGCTTCTGTCAGCCGTTTACAAGGCCCTTCTATTTGGCATACTTGTGTTGAGCTTTCACTTTGTGGAGGAAGTGATCAAAGGACTTCTGCATGGAGTAAGCATCGCAAGAACGTTCCATGAGATACGCATCGACGATCTGCTCGGCCGCAGCATCGTAGTATTTTGCGTTTTCATTCCCCTCTTTGCTTTCCGGGAATTCCGGCGGGTGCTGGGAGAGGACAAATTTTACAGCCTGCTTTTTCGGTCGAGAGAGACGTAATCTGCTGACTGCTGTTTCAAAATAATTGGAGGAATAGAGTGGCGAAGAAGCACGAGAAGGTCAAAAAGAGTAAGCACGACAAGGTCACCAAGAAAGCCAAACCATCCGCTTCGCCGGCAGCGGCGGCGGGAGCAACCTATACCGACGGGGCGCCTCTGGATCGAGTGACCTATCTGGAAGCCAAACTCATCCTGAAGCCCGACCGCTTCACCTCGGTGCAGAGCTTTCGCGACTTCGGCAAGATTGTGCATCGCACCGCCAAGAAGACGGGCGTGGGTTTCATTGAGGACGAAAAGGTGGGCTTGAGGCCGGAAATCAGGGAGATCATTTTTGGCGACACGCCCGATTTTCGTCTCTACAACAACGCTTTTATTCTGCGGCGGCGCATTTCCTATGTGGATGGCTTTCCGGTAGGGGACCCGGAGATCGTATTCAAGTTTCGCCACCCGGATGAGGAGAAAGCGACGGCCCTGGATGTGCGGCCCAAGATCGCCGGAAAGTATCGCATCAAGTTCAAGGCGGAGGTACTGCCGCTAAAGGACCAGGTGGGCGGCTATCGCATCCTTTACTCGCACAACTGCCAGTTCGGATTGAGCCAGATGCACGAGGGTGATCGAGCCTCCATGGGCACGCTGGTGAAAGTCTTTCCTGCGCTGGCCGCCATCGAGAAAGAAGAGAACGAGAAGATTTCCCTGGTCAACGAAGGCATCGTTGAAGAAGTACTGCTCCCGCTCGGGCAGTTGGACTTCGGAAAGGGATTGGTTGGCAAGTGCGACATCGGGTTATGGCGCACTCGCGGCGAACATAAATCTCTAGTGGCTGAGTTTGCCTTCCAGGTCCAGTTCGATCGCAAGGAAGCCGTCGCCGACAAGCAGAAGAAGCTGGCGGTGCAGTTCTATGTAACCCTGCAGCGGGATGTGGCAGACTGGCTTGCGCTTGGAGTCACCAAGACAGGCATGGTTTACCGCCTCAAGGGAAACGAGCCGCAAAGCCACGAGTGAAAGCGCGACTCCGCCAGCCATAACACCTTGGGTCCTGGATCGCCGTAAGAGCAGTAGCGCGCTGGGCGGCTGGCGTCGAGCCGTATCGGAATACGAGGTCGCGATAAATCGGCATAGGGGGGAGAGTCACCTCTCCTCCCCTGCCACACCACCGTACATGCGGGTCCGCATACGGCGGTTCGATAGGTTTAATCCACCGGTGAAACGAGTGGCCGGGGGTTGGCGGTTTGGGGACGCCGTGGGGGTTTCACTTCTCTGGTCAGCATCCTTTGCGGCTTCACCGCGCCGTGCCCCCCAAAGGCCCACCGAAGTGGGATGGCTAGTGCATTACCCTCATCGAGATCCAATCGCTACTGACCCTTCCTATCGTTCGGGCCTTCCTCACTCGCGTGAGTACTACGCCCTCGGCTGACTTCTGCTATGCGGTCAAGGCACCTCGCGATGTCCTCAGTCACGGTTCCGTGACACACAGCAGATCTCCCGTGATAAGCTCGACCGCTTTCCACGCACGACCGCCGGATTTACCACCAGTGCCCTTGATGGATATGGGCTTCGCGGTTTGTTGCCCGCTCGCCCAGCACCGTAGGCCTCATCATCCGGTTCTTGTTCATCGGCCCGCGTGTTTGCTTCACGCTTCCTTCAGACCCCATCTCGCGATGACGCCCTTGCGCTTCGCTAGACCTTCACCTCCATCAGGTTGGTCAGAGGACTTTCACCTCCAAGCTGTCGAACATGCACGGCGTACAACAATCAAGGCGCGCTCCCCGAGCGCGCCTTTTGCGAGGGAGCAGACTCGCCTGCCAAACGCTATCCGGTTGCGGTCGCAAGATTCACATTAATTTTTGAAAAAATGACCGGGTAATGACGACGACTTCCAGCCGATCCTGACGGCATGGGTGAGATACTGGAAAAGCTTTGCAAGCGGCGGCCTGTGTGGCAAGGCCGTCATCCGCCTCTAGACGAATCGAATCCTGTGGCGTTTTGTGACATCCCATCACCTTGATTGATTCCCTCCGTGTTGGCAGCGCGGAGGTTTTTGTGGCGCACGAGCGATAAGGTTCGGCGAGCGGCAAGATCAACGAAATGCACGTGAACGATCAGAGGGAAAAGCCAAATGAGTAATCACACGGGTGCCAGACCTCCCCTTTACAACCTTTTACCCACCGACATCGAGGGGGTCGATTCCCTGGCCGAGCTCGCCCTGGACATGCGCTGGTCGTGGAATCATGCCGCCGACGGGCTGTGGCGCACGATTGATCCCACACTGTGGGACCTCACGCAGAATCCCTGGGTCGTCCTGCAGACTGTCTCGCGCGACCAGATCGAGCGGGTGCTGGCCAATCCCGCCTTCCGTAAGAACCTTGATGAACTGCTGCGAGCCAAGCATCAGGTGGAGGAGACGCCGGCATGGTTTCAGCGAGAGCATCCGCAAGCTCCCTTGTCCTGCGTCGCCTATTTCAGCATGGAATTCATGTTGAGCGAAGCTCTGCCAATTTACTCGGGCGGGCTGGGCAATGTGGCCGGCGACCAGCTGAAAGCTGCCAGCGACATGGGTGTGCCGGTAGTCGGTGTGGGATTGCTCTACCAGCAGGGCTACTTTCGCCAGGAGATCGATAAAAACGGAGAGCAACAGGCGCTTTACCCGTACAACGATCCCGGACAATTGCCGATCACGCCGGTGCGCCAGCCAAATGGAGAATGGTTGCGGTTGGAGGTTACGCTGCCTGGATACTCGCTCTGGCTACGCGCCTGGCAAGTCCAGGTCGGCAGGGTGAAGCTGTACCTGCTGGACAGCAACGATGCCGCGAACTTCCCTGCTCACCGCGGAATCACCAGCGAGCTTTATGGGGGTGGGCCGGAGTTGCGCCTGAAGCAGGAACTGGCGCTCGGGATTGGCGGATGGCGACTGCTCCGGACTCTCGGCTTGCGGCCGGAGGTCTGTCACTTGAATGAAGGACACGCGGCGTTCGCCGTCCTGGAACGTGCCCGCAACTTCATGGAAGAGACCGGACAGCCGTTCGAAGTCGCGCTGGCGGTCACCCGAGCCGGTAATCTCTTTACCACCCACACGGCAGTCGCGGCCGGTTTTGACCGATTCGATCCCGCCCTTATCGAGCAATATCTCGCCTGGTATGCCGACAAAAGGCTCGGCATATCCCTCAAGGATTTGCTCGCTCTTGGCCGCCAGAATCCGAACGACTCGTCGGAAACTTTTAACATGGCTTATCTGGCGATCCGCGGAAGCGGAGCGGTCAACGGCGTGAGCCGCTTGCATGGGAAAGTCAGCCGGCACCTTTTTCTGTCTCTGTTTCCGCGCTGGCCGGAAGATGAAATCCCGGTCGGATACGTGACCAACGGAATTCACGTACCGACCTGGGACTCTGATGCTTCCGATGAGCTTTGGACAGAAGCTTGTGGCAAAGACCGCTGGCTGGGAACGAAGGAGAACCTGGGGCAGGACATTCGCCGGATCCCGGACGCCAGGCTCTGGCAATTTCGTACCGCTGCCAGCAAGTGTCTGGTTGAATACGCTCGCCAACGACTCTCCCGGCAACTGGCCGCCCGGGGCGCGTCGGATGCCGCGATTGACCGGGCGAAGCATCTGTTTGATCCCAACGCGCTGACGCTAGGCTTTGCCCGGAGGTTCGCCACCTATAAGCGACCCAACCTGCTGCTGCACGATCCGGAGCGGCTCCTCCGTCTGTTGACCAACACTCAGCGTCCGGTGCAGCTCATCATTGCGGGAAAGGCTCATCCGGCGGACCTGCCGGGGCAGGCCCTGATCCATGAATGGATGATGTTCATCAAGCGGCCGGAGGCTCGCCCACATGTGATCTTCCTCAGCGACTACGACATGCTGCTGACCGAGCAACTGGTCCAGGGCGTGGATGTCTGGATCAACACGCCGCGACGTCCGTGGGAGGCTTGCGGAACCAGCGGCATGAAGGTACTCGTCAACGGAGGCATCAATCTGTCTGAGTTGGATGGCTGGTGGGCGGAAGCCTACACGCCTGAAGTGGGCTGGGCATTGGGGGATGGTCAGGAGCATGGCGAGGATCCCTCCTGGGACGCGGCCGAAGCCAACACACTCTACGACCTGCTGGAACACGAGGTGGTCCCGGAGTTTTATACGCGAGACGCCAGCGGTATTCCCACCGCATGGGTCAAGCGGATGCGGGAAAGCATGGCGCGCTTGACCCCGCAATATTCCGCAAGCCGCGCGGTGGGCGAATACACCGAGCAACATTATCTTCCGGCCGCGGCTGCCTACCGTGAGCGCGCTGCGAACAAAGGCGCTGTTGGCGGGCAAATGGTCGACTGGCGGAATGCAGTGGATCGGAAGTGGGGTTCGTTGCGCTTTGGAGACTTGCAGGTGAAAAGCGACGCGAAGCAGCACGCGTTTGAAGTCGAAGTCTTTCTGAACGGTCTCGACCCAAGCGCGGTGCGAGTTGGGCTCTATGCCGACGGAATCAACGGCTCCGAGCCAGTGCGTGTCGAGATGAAGGGCGTGCGGCCGCCGGCTGACGCCTCCCACGGCTGGGTCTATCGCGCAACGGTCCCCGCCACACGTCCAGCCACGGACTACACGGCGCGAATGGTACCTCAGCACTCTGGAGTGGAGGTTCCGTTGGAATCGGCTCACATTCTGTGGCAGCGATGATGAAAAGGCTTCACCAGCCGCTGAATACCGCCCAAGCGGCGGCTACCGACTGACGCGAGCCAATGACGGATGCATCGCGTCTTTCGGAATCATGAGCCATGCCACCGCAGAACCGGCTACAGACAGGCCTGCGCAAATCAACATCACGATTCGGAATCCAAATACAAATGCTCCGGCAATCGATTCCCTGACGGCAACTTTCGCAGCGGGACTAAGAACGGCAGGCACGGGCAAGTCGGCAAGCTTGACTTCGTTCGACTGAATCTCCTGGAGGACGCCGGGCGGCAGCAAGAACTGGGCCAGGCTGCGATTCAGGCGAGAAGCAAAAGCGTTCACCATCACAATCCCGAGGACTGCAATCGCAAGCACTCCGGCGACGCGCGCCACGGCGTTGTTGATTCCAGAAGCTGCTCCGATACGGTCCGGCCCCACTGAATTCATGACCACCGTGGTGAGGGGAGCCACGGTAATCGCCATACCGAGACCGAGGACAACCACCGCAGGGAAAAACATCCTCCAGTAGCTGCCGCCCACTGAGGGAACAGCAGATAAAACGAACCCCAACGCTCCAACCAGCGGACCGATGATCAACGGCAGCCTGGGGCCGTAACGTGCCACCAGCCCGCCAGACCAGCGGGAAAGAAAGAAGATCAGGAGGATCAGCGGCAGTAGGGCCGCACCCGTCGCGGTTGCGGAATATCCCTGGACTTGGATCAGATTCAACGGAAACAGGAAGAAGAAAATTCCAGTCGCAGCGTAGAGGAACAGTGTCAGTAAGTTGGTCCCACTAAAGCTGGAAGATGCAAATAGCGACAGCGGAACCATCGGCGAAGTCACCCGGGCTTCGACGAACAGGAGGAAAGCTAGACAGGCGACGCCCACAATCAGGCTGGCGACAACCAGAGGATTTCTCCAACCCAGGCTCACCGATTCGATGAACCCGGCGACCAAGCCTCCTAATCCGAGAGTGGCGAGCAGAGCGCCGAGCCAATCGACGTGGCCTCCAGCGGCGCTGCGACTTTCAGGAACATGCCAAAGCGAAATGGCTATCACGGCCGCGGCCAGCGGAAGATTGATGAAGAATACCCAGCGCCAGGAGGCATACTGGACCAGCCAGCCGCCCAGAACAGGGCCAATCGCAGTGGTGATCGCCGTGAACCCTGACCACGTGCCGATTGCCTGACCACGGCTTTGCTCGTCGAAGGATGTACTGATAATCGCCAGGCTGCCGGGCACCAGGAGTGCGGCGCCGACACCCTGAACGCTTCTTGCCAGGATCAACTGATCTATGTTCGCGGCCAACCCGCAGCCCGCGGAAGCCAGCGCGAAAGTCGTCACACCGAGCAGGAACATCAAGCCGCGTCCGAACAAGTCGCCGAGCGAGCCTCCGGCCAGAATCAGCGCGCCCAGGAACAGTCCGTAGGACTCGACCACCCATTGCACACCCACTACGGTTGCATGAAAGCTGGCTTGCAACGCAGGCAGAGCGACATTGACAACGGTGCTGTCGATGAACGCCATGCTGGAGCCGATGATGGTCGCGGCGAGTATCCACCTCTTTGCCGCCGCCGCACACGGAACCTCGACATGCCCCGACCGGATTACGGCTTCGTCGCAAGGCGGTCTCATCAGCGCAGTCCGGCAGCCATCCAGGAATCGATGCTGAATCTACCTGGACCGGAACAGATCAGCCAGACAAAGAAGAGCGCGTACAGGACCTCAGGAAGAAAGAGAAATTCGTCCAGCCAGTTCAAGGGTGAAAGCCCTTTGGGTATTGCGGAGAGCTTCGTAGTCAGGATGGCAACCAGCATATCGACCAGCAAAGCAACACAGGTCACGCTTGACAGGAATCCCACGGTCAGCAGGCAGCCGCCAACGAATTCCACGCCCGATACGAAGTAAGTCATCAGTCGCGGGAGCGGGACGTTGGCTGCCACCAGCGTTTCGTACATGGCTTGAGTCCGCCGGGCAACAAAGAGCTTGTTTGCCCCGGAGATGGCGAAGAACAGACCGAGCGCAACCCGTACCGCCAGGATCGCGTATGCCTCTAGCGCCCTGCTGCCCAGCAGCACAAACCGCATCGAGCGTTCCCATTCCATCCCCGTTACCTCCTTGAAAACGTCGGGTCATCAGAGTTGCCTTAGTTCATCTTCATCCCCGGCATAGCGGAGTGGTCCATATTGTCGTGGCCGTGGTCGTCGTCATTCGTGGACCAGATTTTGTTCGGATCCGTTTCATACGGGTAAACATGGACCATCCATCCCAGTACATGTGGATAAAACTGCCCGCCCTCGGCCTCACAAGCTTCCTTGGTCGTGATCGAACCCATCAGGCCGAACTTGGCTTGCGGGCCAAAATACTCGAACTTCTTTCCGGCGGGAGCTTTGCAGAAATTGATATGTTGATGCCAGCGTGCGATGCTAAGCGGGATTCGCTGGTTCAACTCATCCTCGCTGGCGCCAACTCGATCTGTATACATGACTCCCACCAGCTTGTAGCCGCCGTCCGCAGTTTTCTTGTAGAGCAGCGAGGTCGGCTTCAGAGGATCAAAGTGTACCCACGCTTCAAGCCCGTTTATGCGCTTCGTAAAGTGATATTGGGGTTGCGGAATATTCGGCAGAAAGATGTCAAAGCCGTCAGCCAGGGCCTTGCGATAATCCTGATAGGGCGCCATAGCTGTTTTCGCCGCCGCCACGATTGCGTCAGCTTTCTGCTGGTCGCCAGGCTTGGTTGGTCTGAGCGACGTCATATACATGTGCGGCATCTTGCCATCCGACGTGCCGGCGGCCGGCGCATTCTGCTGGCTTCCCGGCAAAGAATCTCCCGCCAGTGCTGACGCTGGTCTCCCGAGGGAACTGATCGTCATGCCGACCAGCACGGCGGCGCAAGCCATCAGAGCGAAACGGAGATTCCGAGAGAGGTGATACATTCGATGCCTCCATCGAAAGATGAACTTCCGCCTGCAAAGACTCGCAACTTTTTTGTCTCAGGGACCTCAACAGCAGCACCTCTGGCTCCCCGCTGGTTGCATCGACCGTCAGGAAAACGTCAGCTGACAACTAGGGGCAGACGTGCAAGAATCACTCACCGAGCGTGAATGCTGCGCGCATGAACCTACCTTCGACAACAGTATCGGCCAGCGATGTCCAGTCGGCACAAGGCCGTGGGGATGTAGCCCCGCGACTCAGCGCCGGTTTGTCATATGCCATTTTGATGGGCGGGATGTGCACCATTGCGGTTGCTGTGTACACAATCTGGGTAAGTTACTCCAGCCTTCCCTGGTGGGACACATGGGAATACATCGCGGCCATCGCCAAAGGCGCGAATCCGCTCTCCGCCAGTTGGTTGTGGCGCCAGCATAACGAACACCGGCTCGTCATTCAGAAGCTGTTCTTCGCGGTCGATCTGGAGATGTTTCACGCCAATCAGGTATTTCTGCTGGCGAGCATCGTCGTAATCCAGCTCTTGCACCTGGAGCTGTGGGCATGGAGCATGCGAGTGCTGGGCGGGTGGAGAGGAGCGTTGTGGCGCAGCGGCGTGGGGCTGGTGGCGTTCTGTATCTTCTGTCCCGCCCCGTGGCTGAACTACACCATGGGATTTCAAGTCTGTTACGTGCTTTCGCCGCTGTTTGCCACGCTCTCGTTTGTCGGGCTGCTGCTCTATTGGACTGATTCACAGTGCCATCCCGGCAAACCGGGCGCATCGAAATTTCTCTGGCTGTCCATTCTGGCAGCCTTGTGTGCAACTTATTCGCTGGCGAATGGAAACCTTCTCTGGCCGTTGCTGGTAGCAGCGGCGCTATTGCTCAGATTGAGTCTCTCGGCGGTGTTGAGTTATGCCGTTACGGGGACCCTCAACACCTTCCTTTATTTTTATCACTACGTTCGCCCGCCTTATCACGCCGATCCCATCGCGTCACTCGGTGAGCCCCTTCGTATCCTGAAGTATGTGGCAGTGTACTTTGGAAATTCGTGGGTAAACGGGTCTATTGCCGCGGCAGAAGTGATCGGCGTTATCGGATTGGCCCTTGCGTTGGTTGTGCTTCTCCAAACGCCCAACTATGTCCGGGCATCTCGCGCGCTCGCGCTCTTGGTTGTCCTTACCGGTACTTTCTGCGTGGGAACGGCCGTCATTACCGCAGCAGGACGATTAAATTTCGGAGTCAAGGAGGCATTGCAAAACCGCTATCAGACCTTCGCACTTCCTTTCTGGTGCAGTTTGGGGCTGCTGCTGTTGGGATATGCCTTCTCGCTTCCCGCAAAACGATATCGTTTCCTCGCGGCCCAGATCTGCCTTCTGGCGGTGTTGGTGAGAGGTGCGATTCTAGCTGATCATCCGATTGGCGAGGCGCGAGCGCACGGGTTTGGGCTGAATCTCGCCGGCATGGCCCTGCGGACAGGTGTTTATGCGCCAATCGTCTTGGAAGGAGTTGCAGAACGCAGTGACAAGCTACTGTTGGGGGTTGATTACTTCAGGGAGCATCAACTATCGCTCTTCTGGGGATGGGATTCTTCCTGGCTGGGAAGTCCATTGGACAAAGTCTTCCGCCTTGCGTCGCCCAATGATTGCCGAGGCCGGCTGGAGATCGCTCCGCTCCAGGATGCCGCCGAGCCGGGTTGGTTTGTATCCGGCTGGGCTTGGGATAACCAGCATCACCAGCCACCGCGTGAGATCGTCGCGACCAGCGACGGAGTAATCACCGGCTTGGCCGCCGTGGGATACAAGCCTTTCAAGACCTGGGTATCGGATCCGGAGATCCGCAACAGTTATGACGGATTTGCCGGATATGTGCGGCAACCGAAGCCCGGAGCTGTCGTGAAGGTTTACGCGATCCTGCACGACAGCCCGCCCTCTGCCTGCTATTTTGACGCCGCTGACGAGGAGCACCGCGGCCCGTGACCGATGTTTCGTTGAACGTTCCGTCCTCTAATGTCCGCTGGAATCCCCACGCCGGCCGGCCTCGAACAGAAACCAGGTGCGGCGCTCCGTTTCGTCAATCCAGACCTCGATCAGGCTAGCTGTGGCGACGTCGTTATGATCTTCGCAAACGCCGTGGGCCTCGCGCAGACGTGCCGCCATAGTCTGGTTGTCCTCGCGCAACTCGGCCAGCATGTCCTCCGGCTCCACATACTCGGCATCGTTGTCCAATACGCGTTGCGTCCGGGCAATCTGTCCGATCGATCGCAGCGTGGTTCCTCCCAGCTTGCGGACCCGCTCGGCAATCGCATCGGTCATAGCGAAGAGCTGGTCGGCCTGCTCGTCCAGCAGTAGGTGGTAGTCCCGGAAGTGCGGCCCGCTCATGTGCCAATGAAAGTTCTTGGTCTTCAGATAGAGTGCAAAAACATCGGCCAGAATGCCGTTCATAGCTGCCGAGACATCTCTGGTCGCCGCTGGTTTCAAGTCCGTAGGAGTGGCTAAGGGAGCCAGTTGTATGCGCTCCTCCTCCTGTATGGTTGCATTCGATTTCTTCATGAATTCGCTCCTTGCTGATTTAACTTGCTGACTTCTATCGCTCTTCCCTGCCCGCTCACCGCTTCGACGGCAAGGGACACCCTGTTTTCGATGTCTGAGGGTTTGGAGTTGTCGCAGAGATTGGTGAGCCAGGCCTGGATCTCGCGGCGCCAAGCCGACGAGGGCATGGGAATGAAAAAGCCCACCCTTTGGCCTGACCAAAGGGTGGGTTCGCTGTGGGCGAAGATCGTAGCTGACCCGCGCCGAGTTAATTAGCTTGCCGCGATTTTTTCCGCAGCCGTTACTTGCACTTTCCGGCCGAGCCGGCCTGATACAGCGAGTGCACCTCGGACGAGCTCAGTGCCCGGCTGAAGATTTCCACTTCATCCAGTCCACCGCTGAAATATTCCGCGCCTCCATTGCCTGCACCCTGCGCTCCCATCAGGAGCGGGACGCCGGCTGAATTCAGGGTGAAGTTGTTGTAGGCAGAGGGATCAAACGTCCCTACGGCGCTCCCGTCCAGATAGAAGGTACCGCACGTGCTCCCGCAAGAAGACGAGCTTCTATCCACCGTAACCGCGACCAGATGCCATTGATTGCCCGTCGGTACAACGGTCGACGACACCCAGTTGGTGTAGTTGCCGTTATTACCCAACTGCAGTCCCAGCCGGTCGTTGTACAAGAAGAACTGGTACCCCTGCGGACCGCCCGTGCGCTTGTCCACCAGCGAGACTACGCCACTGTTTAGGCTGCTGATTTTCACCCACGCGTCAATGGACAAATCCTGATTCGCGCCGATATTCAGGTACGTCTGGTCCGGGACCTGCAGGTATTGGGTGGTTCCATTGAAGGACAGCGCGCCCGATACCTCGCCTGCAATGCTCAAAGGGCTCCCATAGGCTGTAGCAGGATTGGCGGTGCCGGGGTCGTTGTGGACTAGGTCCGGCTGGGAAGTATTGGTGACATTACTGAGAACATCCAACGGATACCAGGCAATCATGTTGCTCGGTGGCGCCAGGCACTCCGAAACGAAGGCGAAGCCGCCCGCGCCATAGGTGCTATTCCCGTCAATGCCGTTGAAATCGATCTGAAAAGGAAGCCCTCCTACTTCCGTCGCGTTGCCAGTGATGAAATCAAACTTCGCGAAGCCGGCGTTATCGCTGTTGGATTGATGGTCATAGACAACGTAAAGGTTACCTGACGGATCAAAACCAATTTCCTGAAAGTTGTTGACGCCGCCGGTGTGGTCATACGGGAAACTGATAGTTCCGTTTGTGGTGCTAAGGACCACGACATTATCGATATTGCGGTCGCTTCCATAAAGCACACCACCGGCAGAATACGCCACGCCCAAAATCTCTTGTGAATACTGCTGGCCGTTGTACGTGTAAGTCGTGTAGCCCACGAGCGTCTGCGTCGGCGATGCAGGGTTGTCGACGTTGATGAGGACCAGCTCGTTATTCCCAAAAGCGTTTACGGCGTAGAAATTGTTCTGCCCATCGGCAGCCAGGCCGCTCCATTCGTTCTGGCCGGGGTACGGCAGGGTGAGCAGCGGGGTGAATACGCCATTACTCACATTCACGCTTCCGAAAATACCCTGCGCCGTGATCCCCCACAAGATATTGTTGTAGTTATCAAACGCCAGTCCGCGGATTTCGGAGTTGTATTCAGGTACTCCTACCTGGGTCGCGGTGAATTGGCCACCGGCGGGGAAGGAGAAGGACATCAGAGTGTTTGGGTCACATGCCGGGTCGGTTTGGCAAATATTGTCTTGCTGCGTCATGTAAACCGTCTGCGCCCGCGCCGAGAGCGCCATTGCTATAACCATGACTACCAATGCCAGCTTGAGTGGGGTGGAGCTCTGCCTTTTCATGCGGTCCTCTTTCTGGAACGTGGTTTGAGGTTGAACTGCGATTGGGGCGATGTGCTGTTGGCTGATCTGTGTTTTCATCGTGACCTCCTTGTGGTCATGGGGTTGTGGCGGCGAGGTTGATTATGGGCAGGGAGCAACTTCACCGCACAGTTGCTCCCTGCTACAGCAGTTGGCACTTGGCGTTTGGCACTTGGCCTAAATCAGGCGCTCTCCGCCTGCTAAACCCTCACTGCGAGCTCCGGCAGGCCCTCCGGCTGGCGGCGTTCTGCCGTCAAAATCAGCGTCAACATCGGTCCCAGTTTCAGCGGCCGTGGAGCCGGCTCGGCCTCTCGGAATGCTTCCTCTCGCGCAGCGAAGGAGACGTGGTCCGAAGTCGGACCCTCAGCCGACGCCGACCGAAGGGCTTTGCTCAATGCGCTGCCCCGCTCCGGCGACGACAACAGAATCAGGGTCAGGAATGGCCCCAGCGTCTTTGCTCTGGTGTAAGTCGTTTGCGATTGCATGGTGACCTCCTCTTTCGTTATGACCTTGGCTTCGGCTGCCTATTTCCCTGTCCTCTAAGACCGCTTTGTCCGCATCGCTGGCGGCCGGGTTTGCGGAAGCGCCAGGTGCGTCTCCAGCGGCGTGTCAATCAGCCTTTCCATCTCGTCGACCGAGAGCAGGCTCTCGCCCACGCGGAAGCCATAGACGTACGCGTTTTCGCCGATGAGTTCGGGCGTAAACCCGGGGTGCTCTTCGAGGAAGCGGGCGAACTTTTCGATCTGGCTGGTTCGCATTATCGTTAGTGTTTTCATGGCGACTCCTTATGCCTTCCGTCCTCGGCGGCGCTATCCGTGGCAGCCCCGCTTCTCTTAGTGAACCAACGATTCGAGACTCTGCCCGATCTGTTGAAGTGGCGTCGAACTCACGATCATGCAGAGCGCGAACATCAACACGCCGACGAGTGTTGCGAGTGTTAGCTTCATGGTGTCTTTTCCTTTGCGCCCCCGGAGGCGGGATGTTCTCCTCACCTCCGGAAGCGGCCCCCCCGTGAAAAGCAGGTCGTCGAGCTCGGCTCAATTCCCGCTTTCGTGAGCACAATGCGCCCGATCGCGCTGGCGATCAATACTTGGCGGATCATTTGGAGGTAAGTTGTAGGTCAGTGCCAGATCAGCGGCTAAGCATTTGAGTGCCAAAGGGTTAGCAAGAGATGTCAGTGAAAGAAATCATGCCTCAAAAGGCGATACCGTTATATAATCCGGCTCAACTCCCAAGGAGACGCTGGTTGGACGCCACGCACAAGCTTCTTCGCTTCGGAGCCTTCGGGCTAAATCTCGATACAGAAGAGCTGCGCAAGGATGGAACCCTCATCAAACTGGCGCCCCAGCCGTTTCGACTTCTGGCCACGCTCGCCAGCCAGGCCGGCCAGGTCGTAAGCCGCGAAGAAATCCAAAAGCAGATCTGGGGCGATGACACGTTCGTGGATTTTGAGCACGGGATGAACCAGTGCATCAACCAGATCAGAAGTGTGCTGAACGACAGTGCAGATCGGCCGGTTTACGTGGAGACAATTCCACGCCGTGGCTACCGTTTTCTCGCTCCAGTTGTCTCAAAAACGATCTCAGTGGCGCCGGCGGTGGTCGAATCCAAGTCGGGGATAATAAATCTGCCAGCAATCATCCCAGCCGCCAAGCCGGTGCCGGGCGGCACATCGGAAGCGCTGGTCGCAGCCGCTCCGCCAACGTTGGCGGCCCCACCCTCGAAGGTTGCGATAACGGCCGCTGCACCAGCGCTGGAGACGCCCCCCATTCGCAAGACCGGTCGCCGCACGCTATTGCTCCGCCTGGCCTTGGTCGCGGCCGTTTGCCTCCCTGTCATCGTGGCGGGGGTGTACTGGAGCACGCGCAGGGTATCGGCGCTCAATGAGAAAGATACGATCGTACTCGCCGACTTCACCAACAGCACTGGCGACGCGGTGTTCGACGACACGCTGAAGACGGCGCTTTCCTTTCAGTTGGAACAGTCTCCATTCCTGAATGTGCTTTCCGATCAGCGCGCGGCCGGCGCTCTACGGCTGATGGCTCATCCGGCGGACCAGCAGGTTACCGGAGAGGTGGCGCGGGAGCTTTGCCTGCGCACCGACAGCAAGGCCGTCGTGGCCGGCTCAATTGCCGGGATGGGCAACCAGTATCTGATCGGCCTGAAGGCGGTGGACTGTAACACGGGCGACCTGCTGGCGGAGGCGCAGGAGCAGGCGGCAGGCAAGGAAGCCGTTCTCAAGGCCCTGGACGCTGCGGCCGTCAGCTTGCGCGGCAAGCTGGGCGAATCGCTAAGCTCGGTGCAGAAGTATGCCACGCCACTGGACGAAGCGACCACGCCCTCCCTGGAGGCGCTGAAAGCGTACAGCCTGGGACGTAAGACGGGCTATGCCAAAGGGAACGCAGCCGCTCTGCCCTTCTTCAAACGGGCCAGTGAACTCGACCCGAATTTCGCCATGGCCTACGCTCGCATGTCGGCGACTTACTTTATACTCGGCGAGCCGGCGCGGGCGGCGGAGAGTGCACGCAGGGCTTACGAGCTGCGGGAGAAGGTGATCGAACACGAGCGGTTTCCCATCGAGGGATTCTATTACTTATTCGTTACGGGAGAGCTGGAAAAAGCGGAGCAGGTCTACGAACTGTGGCAGCAGACCTACCCGCGGGATTTTGTGCCTTACGGGAATTTGTCGTTCATTTACGCCAGCCTGGGAAACTTCGAACAGGCATTGGAGGAAGCACGACAGGCAATACGCTTAGAGCCGAATAACGCTACCAACTATCTCAACCTGGGCAGCTATTACGCGAACCTCAACCGGCTGGACGAGGCGCAGGCGGTGTACAAGCAAGCCGAGGAGCGCAAGCTGGAGGGTGAGGACCTGCTGGCGGACCGTTACCGGTTGGCTTTTCTGATGGGGGACACGGCGCAAATGGCGCAGTTGGCGGCAGCGGCCCAGGGCAAGCCAGGCACGGAAGACGTGCTGCTGGCCGCGCAAGCAGATACGGCGGGTTGGTATGGGAAGTTGAATCGAGCCCGCGAACTGACGTGGCGCGCGATGGATTCAGCCGACCATAATGACGCCAAAGAGGCTGCCGCTAAATTTCAGGCAGCGGCGGCGCTGCGAGAGGTGGAAGTGGGTCACCGGAAGCAGGCGCTGGTGGATGCCGACGCCGCCATGAAGATGGCCCCGAACCGCGACGTGCAGGCCATGGCTGCACTGGCCCTGGCCCGGGCCGGCGACAAGGCGGGGGCAGAGAAGCTGGCTGCCGAACTCGACAACTCATTCCCGCTGGACACACTGGTCCAGAGGTATTGGCTACCCGTGATCCGTGCGGCGGTCGCGCTGGAGCAGAAGGACCCGAACCGCGCAGTCGAACTATTAAAGGTGACAAGCGCGATTGAGCTGAGCCAACTCAACGGAAGCCTCGCTGTCTACCTCTGTCCGGCTTATTTGCGGGGAGAGGCCTATCTCACGCTGCGCAACGGCAGCGCGGCGCAAGCGGAATTTCAGAAGTTCATCGACCACCGTGGCCTGGTGGTGAACTTTCCCTGGGGAGCGTTGGCCCGCCTCGGCCTGGCTCGAGCTTACGCCGAGCAGGGGAACACGGCTCAGGCCCATACCGCCTACCAGGACTTCTTGACTCTCTGGAAAGATGCTGACCCCGACGTTCCTATCTACAATCAAGCCAAGGCCGAATACGCAAAGCTGCAATAACCAGGGACTACGGTCGTAATTGCGGCAGCCCATGTCGGAATCACAGCATAAATGCAATGACGGGCGACAAGGTCGCCGCGCCAGTCCTGTCAGGATTTTTGCGCCTGGTAGAAAAACGCCAATTCCTACATCCCTATCTTCACGCAAGCCAACCCTAAGTACGTGAAGTTGATACCAGTGGCTATTGCGACCAACCACCTGGGCAGTTCATCATGAAGGTAAGACGAACTTCCGGAAGGAAAATATGCTTGGCATCGGCACAAGGTCTAGCGCACGACAGTCGAAGAGAAGCACAGTGAATGAGCTGGCGAGAATCGCCGGCTTGGCGCTCGTGATCGTCACCACGGCGGCTCGCGGGCAGACCGGGGACATGCAAAAGAACGTCCCCACGCCAATTCTCCTCGAACTGTTCACCTCGGAAGGTTGTTCCAGTTGTCCTCCCGCGGACGCGCTGGTGCAGCAAATGGACACCACGCAACCGGTCTCGGGAGCCCAATTGATCGTCCTCAGCGAGCATGTGGATTACTGGAACCACGACGGCTGGAAGGACCCTTATTCGTCGTCTTCCATGACCGAGCGGCAGATTGACTACGTGCGTGCTCTCAAATTGAAGGAACCGTATACCCCACAAATCATTGTGGACGGAACCACGGTGTTGCAGGGAGACAAGGCGCAGATGCTCCAGTCCCTTCAAAACGATGTCGCCGCGCCCAAACTTTCTTTACACATCGATTCCGTGAATCCCGGAGCGGGCAAAACCCAGGACATCAGCGGGCACCTCGATATCAACGGCACGGCGGATAAGCACAACGCCGATGTTTTTGTGGCCGTGGCCCTTGGTCATGCCGAGTCGCAAGTTGTGAGCGGAGAAAATTCCGGCAAACATCTCAGTCACGTCGCCGTGGTTCAAGAGATCAAGAAGATCGGCAAGCTGCCCAAGAACGGCCACTTCAGCCAGGACTTTCAGGTCAAATTGAATCCCGGTACGGACGCCAACAACGTTCGCATCATCGCGTTCGTGCAAGAACCGGGTCCAGGTCGAGTTCTGGGCGCGGCCCTCTGGAAGCCGGCTAATTGAGATGCTCGTGGAACGAATCATTCAACAAGGCTTGTCATCAAACAAGGCTTGTCATCCCGAGCGAGCACCTTTGCGAGCGAGGGATCTGCGATTCGCGCCGGCGCGCGGAAGGCGCGCAGCCTAGCTATGGCGATTCAATTCCGTGCGAGAGTCTGTTGTCGCGCTTCCAAAACCCCGGCGATGAAACGTACTCAAGACGCGAGGCGATTCAGTTGTCGTCGTCGTTATCGGAGACAAAATACGTATTAACCGCAACCATGAGGGCTTCCATATCCACACGAGGCTCCCTCTGCTGGTAGCGTGCCGCCCAGCGTACCTGATTCACAATGTCGCGAGGATGGCAGGCTCGCAGCGGTTCTTTGAACTTGGTTCGGATGACTTCGATTAACTCATCGACGGTCGCAGGCTCAAATTGGAGCCCGAGGTCCCCGCAAACCTTGCGAAAAATGTCGTGGAATTGCTGCTCCGAAACAGTGCCGACCTTGATCTTGGTCTGAATTCTGCGCAGGAATGCGGCATCAGCCAGTTGCGACGGCTCCAGATTGGTAGCGAATACAACAATCAGCTCAAACGGAATCTCAACCTTTTTGCCTCCGGCCAGGGTGAGGAAGTCAATTCTGCGATCCAGCGGAACCACCCACCGGTTCAGCAACTCTTCAGGACGCACGCGCTGGCGTCCGAAGTCATCGATGATGAGAAGGCCATTGTTGGCCTTCATCTGGACTGGAGCCGCATAAAACCTTGTGATCGCGTTGAGTTGCAGCTCCAGCATTTCAATCGTGAGCTCGCCGCCGACTAACACGGTGGGGCGACGGCAAAGTACCCAACGCTCATCACTGTTGTGGGCAACGACGCCCTCGATTTTGTTGTGAACATGCGGGTCATAGACGGAGATAATCTGGCTATCGACCTCTACCGCAAACGGTATCCAAACCGGATCGATCGCAACCGCGTGGGAGAGAGCAATCGCAATCGTGGTTTTTCCCCCGCCGGTTGGACCGTACAGGAAAATCGAGGTGCCCGAATTCAGGGCGGTGCCAAGTTTTCCCAGCATTTTAGCGTCCAGCACAAGATGCGAGAAGGCACGCTCGACCTCAGGCAGATGCACTTCGCGGCCGCCCACGCTTTGCTGCCGGATCCGTTGAACGTAATCCTCCAAAGAAACCGGCGTGGCCCCCGTGTATTGGTTGAGAGACAATAATTCCAAGGCCCGCGATCTACCTCGAGAAGTGATGGCGATCTCAGCAATATTCCCGGTCATTCCCGTCACTTCGCAGAGCTGGTCGGTACGTAGCCGGCGAAACAGTTCGTCAACCACCCGGAAGGTGAGCCGCATCTTCTTCGCCAGATCCTTCAATGACGAAGAACCGGCTATGTAAAGGTTTTTTAGCGCCAAATCTTCCAGGGCCGCTCGGGGCACCCCAACGTCTGCAACCGTCTCGGGAGCTTTCGGTACTGCGGGCAGTGGCACGGTTTCGGCAGCGTAAGCAGGACTATTCATGGAATCTCCTCAACCCAACGGGGAACAATGAGAAGTTCAATATACAACAACCAACCGGCATGTTCGCAGCGAAAACACCGCGAAAGGGCGCGTCGGGCTGTCACGTTCAGGCCCTCGGCAGGCGCAGGAGCGCTGGACCGCAGGGCGGGCGGCCAGGCGGCGAACCATTCTGGATACGGAGGCCAGGGTTGCGCGTACTGCTAGAATGCGAATTGAACCGTGGCCCCGGCAGGATTATGGTGAGGATTGAGATAGCGTCTGCCGGCAGCAGGAGCGAAGTTTACCCATGGCGATTGGTAATCAGTTCTTGAGTCAACGGCCGAAACGGGCATACCGGATCAGGAGGTTGACATGAGTTCATTGCCGCCTTCGGCTCTTGCGTCTCTGGACGATTCGTTGGTCCTGCCGTTTGAAAGCGTTGAACAGCTCAGGGCTGCCCAATCAATCGACATCGAAGAAATCATCACAGAGCTTGAGACGGCCGCAGAGTCCGCCCAAGCCCTGCGTGCGTTGGTATCCGAGGGGTTGCCCGAGGCGTCGTGGCAAAATCGCGAGGAACTGGACGCACTTCTGGAGAAGCTATCAAAACCGGCGGAGCCGACTCGTCCGGAGCCGGCGCCCGCCCCTGTTTCGACTCTCGAGCCTGAGTTGGAGCCCGACGCGGTCGTGCAGTCTGGTTCTACTCTTTCGGCGGTGGAATACACGGCCCAGACCTCCGGCGAACTGGTGGGCACGAACCCGCTGTTTTATGGAAACACGTTCAACAATGTCTCGATGCTTCCCTTGCATCCTGAAGCTGATCAGTTTCAGGCCAGGCAGCGCAGAGTCGCGAGCTGGATAACTGCGGTAGGAGCGTTAGTGGCTGCCATCGCCGTGGTTGGCTTCGGCATTAGCCTGCAGCGGCAACTCGGGAAGTTACATATTCAACTGGTTCAGTCATCGGAGGCAACCACGCGGATGCTGCAAGATGAGATGCGAACGGACCAGAGAGCATGGGTAGGATTGACGGAAGCAACCGTTCATCCGCTGACCGCCAACGGCGGTGGCTTCACCATCAAGCTGCAGAACACGGGCAAGACGCCGGCCCTTGACCTGCAGGTTGCGGACGTGGCCACAATCGAAGATATCGATCAATCCGGGCCGCAGCAGGAACCCAACGTTACGGCTTCCGCGGGCACTTTGATGCCCGGCGGGGTTTACACAACCGATGTCTGGTTCACAACCTCACCCGATGTTGTCGCCGGTCTGTCGCGAGATCGGTTGCGCGCCGCCAACTACGTATACGTCACCTACAAGGATGTATTCCAAAAATCCCATGCGACCAAGGCTTGCTTCTACTGGCGCAAAAGCCTGCCCAGGGTGAAGCCGTGCGATCGCTATAACGAACTAAACTGAACTCTCATCCACGCAGCCGGGGCCGGGCGGCGGTTTGAGCCCAGCGCTTCATTCAGCCTTATCTTCCCAAACTGCTCCGGCGCCTCTGCATTGACCGCGCGTTTTCAGGCATAGAACTATTTCATCGCGCACTCGGGATGGTTGTTGATTTCTTCGCGAAGTTTGCTCAGATCAAAAGTGCTGGTGGTTGTCGCACCTGTGAGGAAGGACTTGAACTCGATGGAAACCGTTCCCGCGCGGAGCAATGATTCGATGAATTTCACGCGGTCGGCGTCAGTCTTGGCGAAATAGGAATAGGTTATGGCATCGCCGGTTTGGATCCATGGTGTAACCTGCGTGACGCCTCCTATCGTGATGTCGAAAACCTGCTGTGTGTTTCCTGTAGCGACATCAGAGCCGTCTTCAGACACGGAACTTTCAGGCAAAAACTTCAGCAGGTGAGCAGACTTCTTTCCCTTTTGGGCGCAATCCACACTCAGTACGGGGGTTTTCGCCTCGCTCGACATCAATTGATAGGGCTTCTGTGCCGACACGCTGAGTTCAACGGCGCCCTTGCCCTGGGTCACATGTACTTCTTGCCCCATGCTA
The DNA here is from genome assembly GCA_963789245.1 of uncultured Acidobacteriaceae bacterium. GTDB lineage: Bacteria > Acidobacteriota > Terriglobia > Terriglobales > Acidobacteriaceae > Bog-257. The sequence goes on from CAWBKE010000009.1 coordinate 216,383, forward strand.
AGCAGCGACCACAATATTATCGCCACGAATCCTGCTGTCTTCATTGGACACCCTCACCAACATCATACTCACAGCTGCAAAATGAAGCTCTCCAAAAGCAGAGCGGCCGTCAGGTGGCAGCGCGAAATCGACGGCGCATAAATGCGTTGCATCTCTACTGCAAACGGATCATCATATAGCTATGCGGCGCTCAGTATGGTTGTTCGCTCTGCTGACGATTTCCCTGCTGCTTACCTTCCCTGCGCAAGGCCAGGGACGAGGCGGCGGCGGCGCCCGGATGGGTGCAGTCGGCGGAGCGCATTCCGGCGGAGCGCATTCCGGCGGCGGGCATGGCTTTCCAGGCGGTGGCCACCGGGGCTATTCTCGCTATCGCAACTATGGTGGGTTCTACGCTCCCGGGTATTACCCGTATTGGGATGGGGGCTGGGATGAAGGCTGGGACCTTCCCGACTCCCCTGAACCGCCGGCTGAAGGAGCTGCTCCTTCGGTGATCGTGTTGCAAAGCCGAGACGATAATCGCCAGCCTGCACGGCCTCCCGAGTCTCCCAAGTTGATTGAGTTGCCCGACGCAAAAGATGCCGCAGCGCCCAAACCCGATCTGCCTACGCTCTTCGTTTTTGCGAACGGCGACAAGCTGGAAGCACGTCGATACACGCTTACGCCAGATTCTGTGCGCCTTGAGATTGGCCGGCAGCAACGTACCATCGCTCTCGACAAGCTCAATATCGACGCCACTATCGCAGCCAACCATGAACGTGGGATCGATCTAAAGTTCCCCACCGACGAAAATCAGATTTTCCTGGGCTTCTAGTGTCTCGGTGCTAGAGGCACTGGAATCGCCGGAGCTGTCCCCGTCCAACCTGCGGCTCAAGGGTTACTCCAGCAAAGTCATTTGCCTGGAGGCTTTTGTTGCCCCAGAGAGTAGCCGGCGCGCGGGTTTAATAACTTTGCGATAAGGCCCGTCCACCCGGTCTGATGAGACGCTCCTACCCCTCGACCTGTGTCCCCGTCGAAGTATTCGTAAAACGGAACGTAATCCCGAAAGTTCGGGTCCTTCTGGAATTTCGGGTAAAGGGCGTTGACCTGGCGAACTCCCGATGCGTTCTTGAGGAAAATACCGGCCAGCCGCTGTGCAATTACCTCGGCAACCTGATCGATCGTCACATACCGGCCTGATCCGGTGGGGCATTCGATCTTGAAGTCATCGCCATAGTAGCGATGAAATTTCTGTAGCGATTCAATGATAAGGAAATTGACTGGGAACCAGATGGGTCCGCGCCAATTAGAGTTGCCCCCAAACAGCCTGGAACGCGATTCGGATGGCTCGTAGTCAACGCTGAGCACCTTTCCCAGTAAAGCAGACCAGTGACTGAAGGGATGTTCGCAGTGAAAACGGGAAACGGACCGGACACCATAATCGGAGAGAAACTCCGCGGGATCGAGCATTTTTCTTAGCAGGCACTTCATGCGATGTCCCCGCAGCAAAGAAAGCAGCCTGCGCTCTCCCATTCCGGGTACCGACCATCGCGACACCAGGTTCGCCAAGTCAGGCCGGTACTTCAGAAACCACTCCATGCGCTGGGTGAACTGGGGAACATTGGCCAGAAGTTTGGGTTCCAGAGTCTCTACTGCGAAAAGCGGCATCAGCCCCACCATCGACCTGACCTTCAGAGGAATGGCCTCACCATCAGGTAAATTCAGCACATCATAATAGAAGCTGTCTTTCTCGTCCCACAGTCCAATTCCCTTTCCTCCCATATCGGTCATGGCTTGCGCGATATAAAGAAAGTGCTCAAAGAACTTCGTGGCCATGTCTTCGTAAGCGTGGTTATGCTGTGCCAGTTCCAGCGCGATTCTCAAAAGATTGAGGGAATACATCGCCATCCAGCTTGTCCCATCGGACTGGCTCAGATAACCGCCATCCGGCAGCCGCCTATCCCGATTAAAGCAGCCGATGTTGTCTAGCCCGAGAAACCCGCCCTGGAAGAGATTCCGGCCATGGACATCTTTCTTGTTCACCCACCAGGTGAAATTAAGCAATAGCTTCTGGAAGACGCGCTCCAGAAAGAGAAGGTCTCCCGGATCGTCGGGATTCTGGATTCGCCTGCGCTTGCGATCGATCTGAAAGACGCGCCACGCGGCCCAGGCTTGCACCGGAGGATTCGTATCTCCAAAGTTCCACTCGTACGCTGGTATCTGGCCGTTGGGGTGTTGATACCAGACATGTCCCAACCGAACGAGCTGCTGTTTGGCAAATTCAGGGTCAATGAGCGCAAAGGCTATGGTATGAAATGCAAGGTCCCACGCCGCAAACCACGGGTATTCCCATTTGTCGGGCATGGAGAAAATCCCGCTGGCATCGACGTGGCCCCAGTCGTGATTGCGCCCGGCGCAGCGAGCTGCGGGAGGCGGAGGATAAGCTTCATCCCCTTGAAGCCACTGGCGAACGTCGTACCCATAGCGCTGCTTGCTCCAAATCATGCCTGCAAACGCCTGGCGCTGCACCAGACGAGCGTCTTCGTTGGCCTGTTTCTCTTGTAACTTCCCGTAGAAAGAATCGGCCTCCTGCCGCCGCGCACTCAGGACGCCTTCGAAGCCGTCGAAGGGCTTCGGATTCTGCCCGGCGGACAGCCTCAGGCGAAATTGCGTTTGTTGTCCGGAGCCGACGTTGGCACTGAAACGCACTCCAGCTTTCGTTCCATACTGCGATGGGTTCACCGCCGCCTGGTTATTGTGCACGATGAAGTCGTGGAACGCGTCTTTGAAATACCCGTTGGCATGCTGCCCGTATAGGCGTGGAGTGTTGGTTTCGTTGTCGCAGAATAGTTTCGGCGCGTCGCCGTCTACATACAGGTAGTACGTCCCAAGAGTGGGATGCTGCGCCACGATGGCCCCACTCCCATTCAGGTTGATCCGCGGCTTGGTTGCCGACGGGCTCCAGGACCAGGTGTTGCGGAACCAGAGTTGCGGCAGAACATCGATCCGAGCGCTCTCTGGGCCACGGTTCTGAACTGTAATCTGAATGAGAATGTCGTTGCCGGCGGCTTTAGCGTATTCGACCAGTACATCCCAGTAGCGGTTGCCGTTGAAGATGCCGGTATCGATCAGCTCGTACTCATTGTCTGCGAGTCCGCGCCTGCGATTCTCTTCCACAAGGCCAAGGTAGGGATATGCCGCCTGCGGATACTTGTAGAGCATCTTCAGGTAGGAGTGTGTCGGCGTGGCGTCGAGGTAGTAATAGTATTCTTTGACGTCCTCGCCATGATTTCCTTCGCTGTTGGTCAGCCCAAACAGCCGCTCTTTTAGGATCGGGTCTTGCCCGTTCCAAAGCGCCAGGGCGAAACACAGAGTCTGAGTTTCGTCACTGATTCCTGCCAAGCCGTCTTCGCCCCAGCGGTAGGCGCGGGAGCGAGCGTGGTCATGAGGAAAGTAGTTCCAGGCATCTCCGTTGGGCGAATAGTCTTCTCTTACGGTTCCCCATTGGCGTTCGCTCAAGTATGGGCCCCATAGTCTCATGGAGACTTCGGAAGAACCCGAGTTATTCGATTTATTGAAATCTGAGTCCACGATCGCTCCAAGCAAGATCGCAAGGATACAACATGCGCCGGTCACAAATCTTCGATTTTAAGTGCGCCGGGCTGCCGTTTCGCTCATCTCACTTATAACGCTGTTGCCTAACGCAGGCTTTAAGGCTTAAGATAAGCTGCTTTTTTTTGGCACATCCAGAGGCCGCTGCGTTGCCGGAGATCTTTATCTGGCTTACGGGTTGACTAGCGGTCTTGCTTTACTTTTACCCTCGAATTTCCGCGGCTCCTGGTTGCTCGGGGCCGCACCTGGCAATCGGAGGAAATCTATGAAGCGAGAAATCATTCGCGTTGAGCCACTGGCGACCTACCTGGAAAAGTATAAGGCCCCAGCTTCAACGGTGACGAAGCATGGCGACACAATTTACGTCTCAGGTTCTCCGCCGTTCGACCCCAAAACAGGAGAAATCTTCAAGGGACCAATTGAGCGTCAGACGGAGATCGTGTGGGATCAACTCAAGCTCTGTGTCGAAACGGCGGGCTCTTCTCTGGAAAACATTCTGAAGCTGAATGTTTACGTCACCTCAGTGGACATGTTTCCTGCGGTGAATGCCGTCTACAGGCGTTATTTTCCGGAAAACCCGCCGGCGCGCATTTTTATCAATGTTCCTGCTTGGAACGGCGGGTTTGATATTGAAGTGGATTGTATTGCCGCTGTTCTATAAGAATATTCTTTAGCTTCCCGCTCTTTGGTGAGAGGCGACGAAGGCGTGTCGTGCGGCAGCACGATGCGCCGTTAATCCGGAACGAAGACAACCGCTACAAAATAAATAATAGATGAGGTCTCTCGGCTATGATTCCACAGCAGGCAAGCGCACTTCCTCGCAACGATATCGATCAACTGGCGATCAACACTGTCCGCACCCTTGCGATTGATGCCATCCAGAAGGCGAATTCCGGACATCCGGGTACTCCGATGGGAGCGGCTCCCACGGCTTACACGCTGTGGCAGCGCATACTTCGCTACGATCCGGAACAGCCCATGTGGCCCAACCGCGATCGCTTCGTGCTCTCCTGCGGTCATGCTTCGATGCTGCTCTACGCGCTGATTCATCTTGCCGGCATTAAAGCAGCCAATCCAAGCTACGAGCAGGTCGGCCGTGAGGCCGTCACGCTGGACGACATCAAGACCTTCCGGCAGGCCGGGAGTCGTTGTCCGGGGCATCCCGAGTACGGTTGGACGTCCGGTGTCGAGAGCACCACTGGTCCGCTTGGTCAGGGGGTTGCGACCAGCGTCGGGATGGCGATCGCGGGGCGATGGTTAGCGGAGACCTACAACCGGCCCGGCTACGAACTGTTCAACTTCAATGTCTACGCCCTGTGCGGCGACGGCGACATGATGGAAGGAATTTCCAGCGAGGCCGCATCGCTAGCCGGTCATTTGCGGCTGCCAAACTTATGCTGGATCTACGACAGCAACCGCGTCACCATCGAGGGCCACACAGATATCGCCTTTACCGAAGACGTGGCAGCCCGCTTTATGGGATACGGCTGGAATGTCACGCGCGTTACCGATCCGAACGATACCGAATTGGTGGAGCGTGCCTATAAGAACTTCCAGTCCACCACCGATCGCCCCACGATGATCATTGTGCATAGCCACATCGGTTATGGCGCTCCGCACAAACAGGATTCTCCGACTGCGCATGGTGAGCCTCTGGGGCCTGAGGAAGCGCGCCTCACGAAAGAGTTCTTTGGCTTCTCGCCCGATGAGACATTTGTCGTTCCGGACGGAGTGCGCGAGCATTTTGCGGCCAACATGGGGGCGCGAGGCTTGCGACTGCGCACAGGATGGGAGCAACTCCTGGCGCGCTACCGCGCTCAGTATTCGGACTTGGCCGAGCATCTCGAGTGCATCAAGAATCGGGAGCTGCCGGCGGAGTGGGAAAAGGCGCTGCCAACTTTCCCGCCGAGTGCCACTGGCATGTCAACCCGTGACGTATCCGGCAAGCTGCTCAACGTACTGGGCGAGAAGATTCCTTGGCTGCTCGGTGGTGCTGCCGACCTGTTTCCGAGCACGAAGACCCGGCTGACCTTCGGGTTTGCCGGCGACTTCCAGGCGAAAGGCCCTTTGGGCGACTACCGCGGGCGCAACTTTCATTTCGGTATCCGTGAGCATGCGATGGTCGCCATCGTAAACGGCATGGTGCTGACTGGATTGCGGGCCTTTGGATCGGGCTTCCTGATCTTTACGGATTACGCTCGCGGCGCCATCCGCTTGTCATCGCTCATGGACCTGCCGGTACTGCATGTCTGGACGCACGATTCAATCAGCCTGGGCGAGGACGGCCCAACTCATCAGCCGATTGAACAACTGGTTTCGCTGCGCGCTATCCCCGGCATGGTCGTCATCCGGCCGGCCGATGCCAACGAGATGGTCGAGGCCTATCGCGTGGCTTTGTCCCTCAAGAACCGGCCTGTCGCACTCATCTGCACGCGCCAGGCGCTTCCCATCGTTGACCGCACGAAGTTCGCCGCGGCGAGCGGATTGGCGAAAGGTGCTTACGTGCTGGTTGACGCATCCGATGGTAAGCCGGAGGTAATCCTGATTGGCTGCGGAAGTGAGGTTGGGCTGTGCGTGCTGGCCTGGCAACAATTGACGGCGCAAGAAACCAAGGCCAGAGTCGTTAGCATGCCTTGCTGGGCGCTCTTCGACGAGCAAGATCAGGCGTATCGCGACGCAGTGCTTCCCCCGTCGATCGGGGCCCGCGTCACGGTGGAAGAGGCATCGCCCATTGGTTGGGACCGATATGCCGGGCCGAACGGCGTGGTGTTAGGAATGCGGACCTTCGGGATGTCGGCGCCAATGAAAATTGTTACTGAGCATTTCGGTTTTACCCCTGAGCACGTCGTGGCGGCGGCAAAACAAGTAATGGCTCGCTCTCACTGAGCCTGAACAGGGCTGCCCGATGGCGAAGCAATCGTCCGAGAGACGTCGATCATCCGGCGGACAACAAGCTATATGCGAGAACTTAGCGCAGGCGGCAAGCTCGCGACCGCGCTTTCGCTCACTGCCGTGGGCGGATATGTCGACGCTGTCGGGTATATCGCATTGTTCCAGATCTTCACCGCGAACATGAGCGGCAACAGCATTCACGTTGGGATGAGTGCCGGTAAGCTAAGTTTTGCCGAAGTGTTGAGGCCGTTCTGCGCGATCGTTTCCTATGTGACCGCAATGATCGTTACCCGGGTTGCCATCGGTACGGCAGCGCGATTGCGTCTCCAGCGAATTGCCTCTTTTACCTTTGGCGCGGAAGCGTTCTTGCTGTTTCTGTTTTCGCAGGCAAGGCCAACTCTGCACCTTGGGCAAATCGTCGACCTCCACTCGCCTGGTTATTTCGCACTGGTGGCGCTGCTGGCCTTCGCCATGGGCATTCAGGTGGCAACCCTCACTCGCATTGGCGCTCTGACGATCTACACAACCTTTGTGACCGGTACCTTGGCCAGGTTTTCTGAGGCCATTACCAGATCTTTGTTCTGGAGCTATGACCAATTCAACCATGGAACCAGCATGTCTGACATTGTGAGACATGCTCCGCAGCAAAGAGACGTGCGGGACGCGGCATCCCTGGTTTCGGTGTGGACTTGCTACGTGGTGGGCGCTGCTCTTGGAACCATTGCCAAGCAAAAATGGGAGTTCCGATGTCTCTACGCTCCCATCGTGCTATTGATGTTTCTCATCCTGGTAGATCAATTCCGTCCTATTGATATTCAGGAGGAGAAGCATCAAGCAGGATGAGGCTTTACGCAGGTCTCACCTTCCTGCGAAGTCAAGGCCCTGATCCTCGCCAGGCTCGTGGCGGCAATACTAAGGCAGGCTGCTGAAAACGTCGGAACAGCAGATCCCTCGCCGACTGAAGTCGGCTCGGGATGACAAAAGATAAACGGCTTATCGGCACGACTGAAGTCGTGCCCTGATACAAAGCACCCCGAAGGCGACTTTTTCAGCGGCCTGTAAGGTCGTGCCCTGATACCGCCCCGGAACGGTTTATGAGATGACCGCTAGTCGACTTCATGGGTTTGGCGGATGCGGACTTACTTCCTTCGACGGCCAAGGTTGCGATTCAAAGCTAAATAGTTGCGATTCCAGCTCCCATTGCAGCTTGGCCTTTTCATTGTTGTTGAGAAAGCTCCTGCATGTCGCCGACGGCGTTTGCGGCGTGCTCAAGTCAGCCGCACATTCTTTCACCGGGATAAAGTTTCTGCCGTCGCTCCACAAACTTGCCCCAGAAATGAATGCATGTTCCAGGCTGGTGCGTGCCATCTTCTTCAATTGCGTGTAACTAAGGTCCTGTTCGAGCGCACCCCGCAGATATTCCTGAGTCATGTCGGAGCGTGAAACGCCTTCGTCATCGGTCGCGAGCGCCACCGGAACTCCCGCGCGAATGTACTCGGCCAGCGGATGACGGTTGCCCTCGACGCCGAGGATCGTGGCATTGCTGGTGAGGCAGATCTCAATCATCACATTGCGTTGCGCCAGCTCGCGCAGCAGCTCGTTGGGCCGGTCTTCGTACATGACATCCATTCCGTGACCGATGCGCTCGGCCCCGCCGATCTCGACGGACGAGCGAATGTGAAAGGTCAGCTCTTCAGGTGGAACCATGCCCTGCGCCAGCTCACCTGCATGCAATGCGATATGCACCTTGGGATAAACGCTGTGAAGATATTGCAGCATCCGCATGTGCAATGCGAAATCGCGGCGGGAAACATACCATTCCTCGGGCTGCACCAGATTGATTCCGACAAAGCGAGGGTCGGCGCTGGCCAACTCGAAGCCCAGCACCATCTGAGTGAAGACAATCTCCTTCGGCACACCGCGCAATACCATGTATTGATAACGCTGGGTAATCTTGCATCCGGGATCAGCCTGAGTGGTGGCGCAGCGCAGCGTGGAATTGCGGACAACCTCGGCGTCGTCCATCTCCTTGCGGGCCTCGGCCACCACTTGCGCCATGCCCTTGGCCAGAAGTTTGGCGCGCTGACGGGAAAGATCGTCGTCCCAGCCGGAGCTGTTTGCCAGGGCCATAGTCTCCGGGAAAGCCGGGGCGTGCATCAGTTCCTGATAAATCTCATGCTGCGAGGCGGCGCGAGCAGCCGTTTCCGCCAGCATCTCGCCGGTCTTGCCGTAGCTGGCCATGATGAATTTGTCGAAGGTATCAAAAAAGTGGTCGTGCCCCGATAACCCCGATAGCTCCCACTTGCGCATGGAGTAGGCGTCCACCATGTTGCGATACAGGAAGCGGTCGGCCAGCGCGTTGCGGGCCGGCACCGTACCTTTTTCGCCTCCACACGGTGGCGCACTGAGATAGAAGGTGACGGGGTCCACGCACAAATTCTTATCCGACGCCCATCCGATGAACGTCTCTGCGTAAATAGCGCCGACGAGGTGGTTGTGCAGGTCGCCGCCCTTGGGCATCTGGCGGAGAAAAGCCATCACCTGATTGGGATCGCTGCGGATGCTCTGAAAGTAACTTTCGGTGCGGGCTTCATTGGATACGCTCGCCGGGTCGACCGCGAGGCAGACGGCCGGAGCCATTAGCGCTGCCAGCAAGAGCACGGTCCTCGCGATGGTACGGTGCGGCTTCATAGCTTTATCCGTGGGCCAGTTTTAGCCCGATGATGCCGAGCACGATCAGCGATGCGGAAGCGAGCCGCATGACCGTGCTGGGCTCGCCGTAGAAGATGATGCCAAGGATGAGGGTGCCGGCCGCGCCGATACCGGTCCAGACAGCGTAGGCCGTGCCCATTGGAATCTGCTTTTGTGCCAGCCACAACAAAGTTCCGCTGGCGCCCATAAACAGCACTGCCGTCACCACACCGCGAAGCCGGCTCTCAGGGTTCTCCGCGATCTTAAGGCCGACCGGCCAGCCGATTTCCAACAGCCCTGCAGCTACCAGGTAAATCCACGCCATAGGTTTGTCTGCCCTCTTGGCCGTTTCATCCAGCCAAACTTCCGCCCCACACTATATACCGGCATGGCGCGGATACAAAATATTCCCTGCAAAAGAAAGTCCGCCGTGGGGCAAACTATGCCGCCCATAAACTAGCCGAGGCTATTATGATGTGATGCGTTGTTTTGACTGCCCGCGAACAGCTCGGTCGCGAGAGGTGAAGCATCCATGATTTTTAACATTGTCATTATTATTGCCGGTGTCACGGGAGCTTTGGTCTTTCTGTTCCTGGTGACGCGGAGCACCACCGCGCCCTCCCGCAAGGAGTCGAACGACTTCACCGGGGCCGTTGTCGCGGTCATCGGCACCACCTATGCAGTGATCCTGGCCTTTACGCTGGCGGGCGTATGGAACACATTGCAGGAGGCACAGGCCAACGAAGAGCAGGAGGCCAACTCGCTGGTCAATGTTTTCCGCATCGCCAGCCAGCTACAGGATGCGAATGCAAAACCCATCCAGGACCTCTGTGGGCGATATGCCGAGAACGTAGTGGACCGCGAGTGGCCCGCGATGGCAGACCGCGAGTGGCCGCCGGAAGGCGGCGAGATGATCAACCAGCTCTGGACGCTGGCCGGAGAAGCCCAGGCGCACGCCCAGCCCGACGCCATTGCGGCTTACCAACTCATGGAAGAATTACGAGGCTTGACGCAATACCGTCGAATTCGCGCAACGCAGAACCGCGAAACCTTGCCCCTCATATTGTGGGCCGTACTAATCGCGGGCGGAGTCATCACCGTCGTTTCTGCCTGTTTCTTTGGGGTGGTGAATTTCCGCATTCACCTGCTGCAGGTGTTTTTGCTGAGCTTCCTCATCTCGTTGGTGCTGGTTGCCATAGCGAACGTTGATCGTCCCTACCAGGGAGGGGTAAGAGTGACGCCTTCCGGCTTTCGCTATGCGCTTGGTACCGTGCGGCCGCCGAGTCCGTAAGAAAGTAAGCCGTCGCCACCTTTACCGCGACAGGCTCTGGATGCTTAACACATAATTCTTACCGCCTGCATCGTAGATCAACCTCCAATAGAGATTGCCGCCTAGCGCTTCCATGGTGCGCGAGAGCAGCGTTCGTGCCGGCACGCCCGAGCCGCCGATTGCCACGCTCGCCTTCCCATGAAGATTTTCGTCAGGGTTGACGGAGATGGGAACCTTGCTCGCCTGGCTGACCTTCCGGCAAATCAGGGCGATTGTCTCGCCTGCACTTCTGCGCTCTGGCGCAAAACTGATTGGTAAGTCGAGCACTGGCTGCTGGCCTGTAATCTCATTATTTGTGTCGCGAACTCCTACGCCGACCACCGCGAATCCAGCGTCGCCCTCGTTCATCAGCTTGAATTCCGCTGCGCCGCCGCTCTGGTTATAGGCATCGATCACACTCGTAAGCACTGCTTCCTCATCGGGACGGCTGTCCGGCGTGGGGCCGACATTGAATTGGACGCTGAAGGCGTTTTCGCCGGCGATGTTGGCGTGGCGACGGTTGGGAGGAGATGGCCGGTTCGCCTCACCCGCCATGGCAGGATATTGGGGATCTTCGTAATCCACCACCCAACTGTACTTCTGCTGCAACGCGTCCAGGGCCTGAAGCACTGGCCGCGGCCCGCTCGCATTCAGATGAACGACCTGGCCAATCTGGTAGATCAAAGGCTTCTTCAGGGCAGGATTCGTTTGCTGGGCAAAGCTGCTGGAAGCCAGCAAGAGGATGCTCAGGATTTTTCGATCAATGTTCACGCGGGAACTCCAGCCGGTGTCTTCGTCGTAGCCGTGTCGCCGCTCTGCGGCTCGCACTGTTTCCCACTCGAGCGGGGGCTAACGCCCCCGCCTAACATCATGCCGCCGCGTTGCGGCTGTTTTCATCGCGTAGTTAGATCGCGTTGATCCACCAAGCGATTCTGGGCCTGAGTTTCGTAACAGTCCCTCACGCCCGCGGCTAACACAAATGCCGCCGATTCCGCGGCTGTTTTCATCGCGTAGTTAGATCGCGTTGATCCACCAACCGATTCTGGGCCTGAGTTTCGTAACAGTCCCTCACGCCCGCGGCTAACACAAATGCCGCCGATTCCGCGGCTGTTTTCATCGCGTAGTTAGATCGCGTTGATCCACCAAGCGATTCTGGGCCTGAGTTTCGTAACAGTCTCTCACGCCCGCGGCTAACGCTAATGCTGCCGCGGCGCGGCTGTTTGATCGCATTTCGGGCCCAAGCAAAAAAGGGCACAGACCGAAGTCCGTGCCCAGTTTCGCTGTCTCTCGGGTCCTGGAAAAATGTTCCACGTGGAACATTTTCCCGGATCCCGTTCCACCCGCGCTCCTTAGCGCTTCATCATCTGCTGCTTCTGCAGCGGTCCGTGATGGCCCGCCTTCTTTGCGTCGCTCGGCCCCGACTGCCACTGATACTGGTTGTAGTACCACTGGCCGCCGATCAACGTCCACAGCGTCCCGTAGACCTCCGAGCCGTCGTTCGGCATGTCAGTTACCGTCGTCGTATATACCAGACCCAGGTTGCCTGACTGGTAGATGGTATGGCCACCGGGGTAGGTCCCGATGTCCAGCCAGTAGCCCGACTCTCCGCCGCTACCGGCGCTCCAGTTGAAGGTCACCGAGGTGCCGTCGACTTCGGTGTTATTGGGAGGCGACGTGATCTGGGCCAACTGGCTCGATCCGCCGGCCGCCGTGTAGGTGTACTGGTTATACAGCCACTCACCGGCCGTATAGGTGAACAGGGTCACGTAGACCGTGCTGCCATCGGTAGGCAGGTTGGACGCGGTAACGCTAAGGTTATCGCCCAGATTTCCCGAGCTGTAGTAGTTGTTGCCGCCCGGCGAGTTGCCGGCGGTAAGCCAGTAGGCAGTCCCGTCTGCGCCCGCGGTCCACTGGAAGAGCTGGCTGCTGCCTCCAAGGATCGAGCCATTCGTCGGCGAGTAGATGGCGCCCAGGCCGCCATACGCCGTGTATTGATACTCGGTATAGGACCACGAGCCGCCGATCTCGTACCACCAGGTTACATAGATGGTGCTGCCGTCTTCGGGAAGGTTCTTCACCGTCAGCCCGCATCCGTTACCAGAGAGTGGACCGGACTGCTCGTAATTGTTCCCGCCATAGGTAGAACCTACGTCTACCCAGTAGTTGGAAGCGCTGGCGTTGGGATACCACAGGAAGTTAGCGCTGGAGCCCGACAGTGTCGAATTCCCAGCCGGGGCGAAGATTCCCGGCGATCCAGACGGGAGCCATGCGCAGGCACTGACTAAGTTCGTGGCGTTGGGGCTGCCGAGTCCCGTCGCCAGGTCATAGCCAGGTGCTGCGCCGTATGCCGGCTGGTAGGATTGGGAGGCGGTGCCAGGAGTGGTGTTGGCCACGGCGAGTGCGCCGGTGCCTGGACCACCAAGCGTGATTGGAGTCTCCGGCTGGTAGCCCGTGCCGGCGGTCCCGATAGTGATGCCGCTAACGTAATTCGGGCCCTGGCCCTTGGTGGTGTTGGTGATGTAGACGTAGAAGGCGTTAAACAGCGTCGCCGTGCCGAACTCCGTAACGAAGTTGCCCGCCGCGCCTGCCGCCGTCGCAGTTATCGTCGCCGTGAGGGTCGGAAGCACGTTGCCGTTGCGAGGGAGCACCCGCTCCCGATCGACGTCACCAGGCCCGATGCCATGAGCGTCGTGGTCGATCCCGCCAGCGTGTAGGGCCCGCAGGTAGTCGACCCGCCGAGCGGGACATTCGTCAGGATGATGGTGTCCCCTACTCCGTCGGTGCTCTCCATCGCAACCGTCCAGACAGCGGTGGTTGAGGCGTTGGTGACCGCTGCCGTACAAGTTGCCTGAGTGCCACCCGCCCAAAGGCTGGTGTTGGTCGGCGTCAGGTAGGGCTGAGTTGTTGGTGGGCCCAGCGATGGCACAGGTCGGCGCGGTCGTGTAACCCGAGCCTCCAAAGATGACGGTCGCGCCAGTGACGTTGTCGGTACTGTCGACGCCGTTGGTGCTGGGCTTGTAGCAGTGGTGTTCTGTCGTAGTGCCGTTATACCTGCACGCCAGGTCGATATCGCCCTGGGTTACGTCGTTGAAAGCGCATCCCGCAGCCGGCCCGCCGCTGCCGCTGGCGTTGCAGGACGTTCCCTGGAAGCTTCCACCCGCCGTGCCGTATTCGTTTTGCGCGATCTGGTAGTAGATGGGATTGGGATTGCCCCAATTCTCATGGGTCACCTGATTGACGATCGCCTGGATTCCAGCCATGGTAGGCGAAGCAACCGAAGTTCCGCCGAACCCTGACCAGGTGCTGGGTGCGCCGGCGCAGGAGGCCGCGCCACCAGACGTCTGGGATGGGTCAGACCAGCAAACCACTTCGTAGTGTCCCCAAAGCCCGTTGGAGGCGAACATGGAAACATCGGGAATATCGCGCACGCCGTCGGAGGGGCTGCCATAAACCGCCAGACCGCCTGCCAGCGTCGAGCCCGATTGGTACGAGGGTTTGGCCAAACCCTGGCATCCAGGCTGTGATACGCCGTACTCGCCCTGATTCGTGCCGCCATTTCCCGTAAAGCAATTGCTCGCGCCTCCACTGCCTGCGCCGGCAATCAGGTAGCCAGCGGTGCCGTTGTACGGGGTGGTGTTGCACATACCGGTGCCGCTGGCGCCGTAGGTGTTGAAGCTGCCGCGGACGTAGTCTGCGATCAAGGTGCTGGCGCAGGCATCATTCCACGGCATCTCAGGAACGTACTGCTTGGCAGAGCCGTAGCCCGACGTGTTGGTCGAATTCCAGTAAGTGCTGAGCGGAACTGCAGCTGAATTTCGCGTTGTAGACGTCCTCGAAATCGGTTCCGCCTACGGATACGTTGTAGGGGTGGTAGTCCATCCGCTAACGCCCAGGCTGGCAACGTTATACTCGGAGCCTGTCGAGAAGTCGACGGAGCAACTGGACGGGCCTTCATCGCCGGATGCGCCGAAGACCGAGATGCCCTGAGTGGCCGCCTGCTGGTAGGTGTTGAAGAAGGCCTGGTTGCCTCCGTTACCGTTAAAGGCTTCGCACACGCCGTAGCTGACGCTGATCACGCCGGGATACGGTCCGGCTTCGTTGAGCAGGTTCTGCATGGCGATCAAGCCGCCGAAGGTGACCGTGCCCGAAGCGCACGAGATCAACTCGATGGCTGCGCTGGGCGCGACCGCGCTGGCTACTTCCACGTCGATGGCGGCTTCGCCGTCATCCGCGTTGGTGCCGGGACTGGCGCAGCCCGGATTCACCTGGGTGTAAGTCCCAGCCGGGAAGGCTGCGGTCAAGCCGAAGGCGTTGCGGTAAGAGTTCCAGTCAGCAGCACCGCCATAGGTGTCGGTGTCCTCAACCAAGGCGATCGTCTGGCCCTGTCCTGAGTATCCGGCGTTGTAGAGCGGAGTCAGGTTGTAGATGGTCTGGGTGTCCTGCGGCGTCATCGCGTAGCAGGTGCCAGGCTCTGTCGGGTGGTCCGTGGTAGTAGTGCAGCCGGCGAAGGTGTATTGCGTCACCGGCTTGTTCATGGCGTGGGGCTTGAAGTCGTTGAGGGAGAAAATCCCGCCAACCACGGGCGCCAGCGCCGCCGGAATCATGGGATCGCTCATGTTGGCGATATGCGATTCGCCGCCAACCTCAAGCTGCCCGATCTCAGTGTGGAAGGCCTGGCCAACCTGGCCGGCCGTGCCCGAGAAGTCGATCAGCATCTGATTGGTGTAAACCTTGTTGACCTGCAGGCCGTGCGACTGGAGCCAGCCGGTGACGGTGTCGATGTCCGACTGCGCCACTCCGTATTGCTGGCCGAATTGCTCGGGGGTCAGCCATTTATGGAAGTTGGACGACTTGCGGTCGTTGAGCTGGTCGATCAGCTTTTCAAGCGCCTGTTCCTGCTGCGGAGAGCGTTGGAGAAAAAGCAATATGTGGTCGATGTTCATGCTGGCCGCGACCGGGCCTTTGTAATTGACGGCGTTCTGCGCCTCTGGGCGAGTGTTGCCCGCCATGGGCACATACACGCGCTCGTCAATCGCCTGCGTAATCCGCTGGGTCGGCTGCACCTGCAATGTAGGTTTTTGTGAGTTGAGATTGGATGCTCCCAGAGCGTAGGAGCATAGACTGGACGCCGTAATGAGTGCCAGCAACAGCACACACCACAACGTGAGCAGGGTCTTTTTGGTCATTGAACTCCACCTTCCGCACCTCTTCGAGGTGTGAATTGATAGTGATTAAAGTCGGACTAACGCAAGCTACCGCAAAAGCGTAGCGATACCCGATTGTCTCAGTCTTTCAGGATTGCAGGGGTTGACCGGCGGGGACGAAGTGGCGCCAGCCAGATCGCGCAATCTATACAGATGTTGCTACGCGTGCAACCTACAGCCACCAAATCGCAAAAACCTCGCTAGCTTGAACCTTGACATTGAAACTTGTAGAGCGCGAATCCTCGGAGTAGGCGAAACGCCGGAGCAGGAATCTGGCTGAGGAGATATGGCGGGAAATCTCGAAGGAGAATTATTCCACTCTCTTCAGTTTATGAAACCTTGAAGCGCAAATCACTTAATACGAGAATGCCGCAAAAATACTCCTTCCTGACGCGCTTCGCAAGACAATTTTTGGTTTCAAAGAGAGGACAGTTTGCCTTAAGTTGTAGACACTTAGGTGGTAGGGATTTGAACAACGAAAAGAAGCTATCGCCAGCGAAGCGTGAGGCACGAAAATCGCGCCCGAGAACAATGCGATTGCATGTTTAGCCGGGCGCGGCGTCGGCTAATGGGAGCCATACCTGAAAACGCGTGTCTCCGGGTTTGGAAAGAACCTGAATATGTCCCTGGTGCTTCTTCACAATTCTCTGCACCGTGTCCAGGCCTAAGCCGGTTCCTTCGCCAACTCCTTTGGTAGTGAAGAAAGGCTCGAAGATGTGCGCCTCGACTCCCGGTGAAATCCCAGGGCCGTTATCGCCGATCTCAACTACGACACAACTGGTCTCGCGATAGGTTCGAACGCGAAGCTCGCCTTTTCCGCCCATGGCATCAATGGCATTGTCAATGATGTTGGTCCACACTTGATTCAGCTCGCTGCCAAAGGAGTCTACCAGCAGGGGAACGCGCTGGTAGTCGCGGTGCACCGTCACCCCTTGTTTCAACTTGTGATTCAAGATGGTAAGCGTGGTTTCCAGGCTCCTTACAATGTCCACGTTCTCCACCGGCGCCTGGTCCATGTGGGTGTATTCCTTGATGGCGCCGACCAAGTCCGATATCCGCGAGGTGCTGCTCTCGATTTCGTGTACCAGACTCGCGATCTCCGCCGAAGCCGCAATCCTGACCAAAGCGGCCCGCGCAGTTTTCTCATCGAAGTTCGCGAACAGCGATTCCAGGACTTCCGGCTTAATGCTCCGTCGCGCCAGGGCTGCCGCCAGCAGCCACAAATCGTTCTGTCCATGACTGCGCAATAACGAATCAATCTGGTCTTCCAGGTCGCTCATGGTCAGCGCATCCGGCGGAACAACATCCTGCTGGATAAACGAAGCTTCCAGCTTTTCAATTTCCGATTTCTGTGCGGGGGTGAGATCACTCTTTCCCAACTCCAGACTCGCATCCCTGATTTTCTTCAGAATGTCGCGTAATTGGCTGGCGGCGCGCTTCGCGGCAGAAGCCGGATTGTTGAGTTCGTGCGCCAGTCCCGCGGAAAGCTTTCCCAACGAAGCCAAGCGATCGCGCTGCTGTTCCAGCCGGGTGGTTTCACGGATGCGGTCGGACATCAGGCCCACCAGGCGTTTGGTGAGCTCTGGCATTCTCTGCACCAGCTCTGGAAACAGCGAGGCAGGAAATCGCAGGGCACGGCTGTCCGTCTCGGCCCGTCCGTTCACGGTAAACTGCTTCATCCTCGAAAACGGCAGCACTCCAGTAACGTCGCCGGGCCCCATGGTAAAGAAAAAAGTTTCGCCCCCACGCTCGCCGCGCCCTTGCAGCTGCCCCTCAAGGATCACAAACATGGCATCAGCCGGATCGCCTTGCCGGGAGTAGACATCGCCCGCCTTGAGATTCATTTCTTGCGATTGGCTAAGGAACCAGGCGATCTGGTCCTCGGGCAAATCGGCGAACGCCGGAACGCGAAGTAACTCCGATTTTTCGACCATTTATACCTTGCTCAAGTACTGATGAATGAACTGTACTGCCACCGAGCCTTCGCCGACCCCGGAAGCCACTCGCTTGATGGAGCCGTGCCGCACATCGCCCACCGCGAAAATACCGGGAACGTTGGTTTCCAGCAGGAAAGGATCGCGGTCGGGCGTCCAGCCCTTGGGGCGTTGCCCGTCGCGAATGACATCCGGCCCAGTTAACAGGAAACCACGCTCGTCGCGTTCGACCAGATTCGCCAGCCAATCCGTCCGCGGCGATGCCCCGATAAAGATAAACATCGCATTCGCCGGCACACGTTCGATCTTGCCGGTGTCGGAACAGAGCACCGAAATCTCTTCCAGGTGGGTTTCGCCGTGCGCTTCCACAACGCCGGCATGTGTCCATAGCTGAATGTTAGGCGTCTCCTGGACCTGGTCGATCAAGTACCGCGACATGGTGCTGGACAGCGATTCGCCGCGCACAAGAATCACGACGCGCTCCGCGAATCTGGCGAAGTTCATCGCCGCCTGGCCCGCCGAGTTCGCCCCGCCCACCACATAGACAATCTCGCCCTTGCAAGACAGGGCCTCCGTGGCGCCGCCGCCGTAGTAGATTCCTGCGCCCTGCAATCTGTCGATTCCCGGAGCTTCCAGCCGACGCCACTGCACCCCAGTCGCGATCATCAGCGCGTGGCACGAGATCTCGTCGCCATCCGCCAGCTTGATGATGCGGTAAGGCCCTTCGGTGCGGACCTCAACCGCCTCCTGCGGAGCCAGGATTTCCACTCCGAAACGCTGCGCCTGCACCACGGCGCGCCGAGCCAGATCTGCGCCACTGAGCCCGGTCGGAAATCCAAGATAGTTTTCGATGCGCGAGCTCATCCCAGCCTGACCGCCAGGCGCTTCGCGCTCAATCATCACCGTGTGCAGACCTTCGGAAGCTCCATAAACGGCAGCCGCCAAACCGGCCGGCCCCCCACCCACAATTGCCAGATCATAGAAACTGGTTTGGGCGCGCGTCCGCAGCCCCACCTTCTGCGCGACGTCCGCGGGTACACTTTCGAGGAGCTTGGTTCCGTCGGGAAAGAGCACTACGGGGAGGCTGTTCGCCTCCGGACCCAGAGCTTCCAGAAGGCGCTTAATCTCTGGATCGCTGGCGGAGAGCTCGACGTCCATCCACTGATAAGGCACGTGGTTGCGAGCCAGAAAGTCCCGCAACTCATACGATCGGGGCGACCAGCGTGTGCCCAGCACCCGAATTCCTTGAAATGTCGGCCGGAAGGATGCTTGCCAGTCATCAAGTAAGTCATCCAATTGCGGATACAAATGCTCCGCGGGAGGGTCCCACGGTTTCAAGAAAAAGTAGTTGATGCTGGCGTGATTGATGGCGCTAATTGCGGCGTTGGTGTCAGCGTAGGCGGTCAGCAACGCTCGCTTCGCGCCGGGAAAGATTCCCATGGCTTCGCGCAGGAATTCCACTCCATCCATACCCGGCATGCGCTGATCGGCAAGGAGCAAAGCCACGCTGTCGTTACGCACCTTCAGCTGCTTTAACAGGTCCAGTGCGCCCATGGGGGAATCGCTTCCTATGACCCGATAGGCAGCGCCGTATTGCGCCCGAAGATCGCGCTCAATCGCCCGCAAAACATCGGAGTCGTCATCAACACTTAGCAGAATTGGTTTGGGCATGCTCGGTCTCGGTTTTGGGCAAAGAGGCGATTACAGATTTTCGGATTGCCTGGTTGACTGAATTAGATACAGAAAATTGAATTCGGTCGCGCAATTCCCGTTATTGGAGGCTGAGCCTTCCCAGCGGGCCTTTCGTCCAAAGAAATTCCGTGGCAATGCGCCACCGTTATGCAACCGTGGCGCAGGACCCAATCAGGTTTCGCATTAGGGAACAGAGTATGCGGGAGGCGGTCTGATTTTCAATGACCTGGATTGCGCGTGCCGCAGCCATAGAGGTACTCTGTTGGATGCTGGCCGTTAAAGAAGCCCTGACTAAGCATTGCTTTGAAAGGGACGGCCTTCAGGCCGTCCGTATTTGCCCGATATTAAGCAGGGCTTTAGCCCCTGAGGGAGACTCCAGCTAACTTAATCACACCCTCCTTAGAGCTTGAGCCAGAATGGCGGAACCGGTGCGGCTGCTGGTAGTAGAAGACGATAAGAAGGTCGCCAGTTTCATTCAGAAAGGGCTGCAAGAAGAACACTACGCTGTCGACGTAGTCCATGATGGTGCAAGCGCTGTCGTCCAGGCCGGCGTAGTTCATTATGACCTGGTGATTCTGGATCTCATGCTGCCCAAGTTACCTGGGCTGGAGGTCCTGCGCGACCTGCGGAAGAAAGACCCGGGCCAACCTGTCTTGATCCTGACCGCGCGCGGCACGATTGAGGACCGCGTACTCGGTCTCGATCTCGGCGCCGACGACTACGTTGTGAAACCCTTTGCTTTCTCCGAAGTATCAGCGCGGGTGCGCGCTATGCTGCGTCGCGGCGAGCGGCCACCCTCGGAACTACGGATTGCGGACCTGGTCATGGACGTCACCACCAGGCGCGTGGTCCGCGGCAGCCGGAGTATCGAATTGACCGCCAAGGAATATGCACTTTTGGAATTCCTGGTCCGCAATGCAGGACGGCCGGTTACGCGCACCATGCTCGTGGAGCACGTCTGGGACATCCATTTTGACCGCAACACCAACGTAGTGGATGTGCACGTCAACCATCTGCGCAACAAAATCGACAAGGATTTTCTGCCTCCGCTGATCCACACGGTCCGCGGCGTCGGATACATTCTCACGGACAAAGCAGTGTGAAACGGGTTGGCATCAGGACGAGATTGTCGCTCATGTATGCTGGGCTTTTCGCCGCCGAGCTTCTTATTTTTGGCTTCGTCTTCTACCACGCCCGCATGCAGCAGCTGAACCGTGCAGTGAACAACGAACTGGACGAGGTGTCGGCTGGACTGCGAGGATATTTTCAGTTCCCCAACGGCACGCCGAATCTTGTCTACAATCACAACGACCCTGGGGAGACCGATTTTATTCGGGCGGCGACACGTTTCTTTCGCGTCTATGACGTGACCAGCGGTCAGTTGGTCATCGAGTCGCCGGAGATGGGCCGCATTGGCTCCGAGGTCGCTCCCTCCCAAATTCGCCGGTTGGCCGTCCATCCACTCCTCCAGGATCGAGCCAGCGGGCAGTCTCGTGTCCGCATCCACAGCAGCGTTATTCGCGGCAACGATCATCGCTTATTTCTCTTGCAGGTTGGCACGTCGCTGGGGACGCTGGACGCGGCGCGGCGCGAATTTATCCACAGCGTCCTTGCGCTGGTCCCACTTGCCATCCTGCTGGCTGGAGGCGGGGGATGGTGGATTACGAGAGTGGCGTTACGCCCGGTCGAGTCCTTGCGTAACGCGGCCCACGATATCAATATTCGGCAGCTGGACCGGCAACTGCCGCTGCGCGGCACGGATGACGAGTTGGACCGCCTGGCCGCCACCTTTAATGAAGCTTTTGGACGCATTCATCGTGCGTTCGAGCAGATGCGTGAATTCAGTTCGGCCATTGCGCATGAATTACGCACCCCTTTGACAGCCATGCGCGGAGAGGCCGAGGTGGCGTTGCTGCGGGAGCGTTCACCAGAAGGGTATCGCGCCGTCCTGGTAAGCCAGATTGAGGAACTCGATAAACTCGGCGCTCTGGTGGAGGACGCATTGGTCCTGGCGCGCGCCGAAGCGGGCGAAATGCCCATGCGACTGCAGGTGGTCGACCTCGGCGAAATTGCCCAGCGGGTTTGCGAGCACCTCAATGTCCTGGCCACCAGCCGTTCTTTGGATTGGCAGGCGGTCTGCCAGGATGGCATCTACATAAAGGCGGATCGACACTGGCTGGAACGAATCGTATTCAATCTGGCGGACAATGCCCTCAAATTCACTCCTGACGGTGGCAGCATTCGATTGTCGGTCTTGGCAAAAGGAGAAAACGCACTGCTCGAGGTCAGCGATACCGGAGTCGGGATATCGCAGGATTCTCTGCCGCACATCTTCGAACGGTTTTATCGGGCCGACCAGGCTCGCTCCCGCCAGGTGAATGGCGTCGGTTTGGGATTAGCTTTAGTGCAAACGCTGGTGAACGCCCACGGCGGAAGCATCCAGGTGGAGAGCGAAGCTGGCCGCGGCAGCATATTTCGCGTGTTCTTTCCGCTCGTTCCGGCAGCGCCCACAGTTGATGCTTAACCCGCAAGCTTAAGAAAACTTCTCGTCTTCTCCAATCGCGCCGATCTCTCCATTCCTGAAATCCTGGCATATCGCAGCCATAGCTGAAGCGGACACGAGCGAGCGGGAGCGGTGCAACTCGGCGGAAAGGAGCCGCATACTCCCATCACATTAAGAGAACTTAATCCTGTGTCAACCGCTGCTTAATGCACGCCAGCATCTACTCGAATGCAGGGCCGTAAGCAAATGGGGCCATCTGCATGTCGACCGCGCGCTAACTTCGACCTTTGCCTTCCGCTCTTGGCAAGTTTGCGATTAGCCGCGCGGCCTGGTTGCAGAGAAGGTCAAACCCAAATGCTGCCGCAAATACCAGATCCTCTGATCTGAAAGTCACTCGGAGGCTATTCAATGAGAACATGCGTGCTTCGATATCTCTCGCTGGCAACCGCCGCCGGGGCGCTCGTACTGGCAGGTTGCCACAAGACAACGGTTGCCAAGGCGACTCCGCCACCGCCGCCGGTTCTAGCTCCTACTGCGTCGCTTACGGCAACTCCCAGCAACATCGAAAGTGGGCAAACCTCGCAATTGACGTGGAAGACGCAGAACGCAACTGAGATCACTTTGCAAGGAATCGGTACGGTGTCGGCTGAAGGCTCGCGCGCCGTGACGCCACAAACTTCCACAACATATCAGTTGATGGCTAAAGGACCTGGTGGTACTCAGGACGCGGATGCACGGGTCACCGTAACCGAGGCTCCGAAACCGGTGGCAGCGGTCGACGAGCGTGACTTGTTTGCGAAATACGTGCAGGACGTGTTTTTCGATTATGACAACTACGCCATTCGTCCCAACGAACAACAAGTGGCCGAGGCTGACGCCAAGTTCCTCAATCAGTATCCCGACATCAAGGTTGTAATCGAGGGGCATTGCGATGAACGCGGCTCTGAGGAGTACAACCTGGCATTGGGAGATAACCGCGCCGACAACATGAAAGACAAGCTGATTAAGCTCGGCATCAAAGCCAACCGAATTAAAACCATCAGCTACGGAAAGGAAAAACCTTTCTGTAGCCAGGACACGCCTCAGTGCTGGCAGCAGAACCGCCGCGACCACTTCGCTTTGCAGAATTAATTGCGATCGCAGCGAAAGGAGGTAACTCATGAGGACGATCACGAAAATTCTG
This sequence comes from uncultured Acidobacteriaceae bacterium, assembly GCA_963789245.1. Taxonomy (GTDB): domain Bacteria; phylum Acidobacteriota; class Terriglobia; order Terriglobales; family Acidobacteriaceae; genus Bog-257. Next base: position 239,379 of record CAWBKE010000009.1, read on the forward strand.
GGCCTGCTGTGTCTCGTATTCGTCTTTGCCTTGTCCGCAGTGGCAAGCCCCAAGCCGGATGTGAAGACCAAGACACCGGTGACCAACGCGACCAAGGCCACCACCACGGTGCACAACGAAGCCGCGAGCGATTGGCAACATACGACCGGCGAAGTAGTCTCGGCAGACATTGCCGACAACACGCTGCTGCTGAAGAGCAACGGAAAAGACCTGAGATTCAGCGTACCCGGACGGATCAGCATGCTTGAGCTCAAGCCCGGGGATGAGGTCAGCGTGAGCTATTTAGCCGAAGGGAATCACTTGCGCGTTTGGGAGATGAAGAGGGATTGATTTGGGGGAGGAAACGCCCACGGGCGCCAACAACGATTCACACGTCCGTGGGCGGTTTCTGGTTGTGTGCTTAAGCGGTGTCAAAAGAGGGTTGACCAGCTATCCAAGAGCTCACCGGTATGGCAAGTTTGTGGAAAAAAATCCCGAAGGAGATTCGAGTAATGAATATCACGCGAAACATCCTGCACATTTTGCTCAGCTTGGCGGCATCGTTTCTGTTGTTAGGCGTGGCAGCCGCGCAGAGCAACCATCCAACCAACAACACGAAATCGAAGACCAGCACCAGCACCAGCACCAGCACCAGCACCAGCACGAATGAAGCGGTCTCGCCGGCAGCGCAGCGCTTCATGGACCAGGTGGCGCGGGCCAACATGGCCGAAGCTGATTTGGGAAAACTGGCACAACAGAACGCGGAGAGCCCTGCGGTAAAGGCGTTTGCCGAGCGCATGGTTACCGATCACACCAAGTCTGACGATGAGCTGAAGCAGGTGGCGGCGCAGCAGCAGGTGAGTCTGCCGTCGGGGCTGGACTCGCAATTCGAAGCCACCAGGGCACGTTTGGCCAAGCTGCACGGCCATGCTTTCGACGAAGCCTACATGAAAGACATGGTCACGGACCACAGGAAAGATGTGGCGGAGTTCAAGCGCGAATCGGCCACCCTGAAAGACCCGGCGCTGAAGGAGTGGACTGAGAAGACGCTTCCCGTCCTGGAAAGCCACCTTCAGGCGGCGGAAAAGTTGGCGCCGACCGTCGGCGTGAAGCTGAGCGCAAAAAGTGAAAGTAGCATGTCGGCAATGGGACACTAGGGCATCTGTCCTGCGAAAGCTCGGCTGCGCCGAATACCGACAGATTCGGCCGGTGACGAAAAGTTCTTGGCAGCGTCACAGCGCATAGCTTGCTGTTTTTCGCTGGTATTCTGTTTCTGTGTACCCTGGCGACATGGACAATGGAACAGCGAGAAACAACGAAGCCGTAAGAGAATCCTCTGCCGGCCGGCGAACTGACGCATGAGGCGCGCCAGAACTTTTTCGGAAGCACCTTCACGCCTGGGCCGGAGGCCGAAGCCGAGAACCCCTCCGAAGAGTTCGCCATTCGCCGCAGCCGCAAAGCGGAATGCGGCTCTCTGCATTCTGCTCGCGGTGGCGACGGTCGCGCTCTACAGTCCCGTCGGCGGCCACCGGTTTCTCATCTTCGACGATCACGACTACGTCACCGCCAACCTTCACGTTCATGATGGCCTGAGCTGGAGCACCATCCAGTGGGCGTTTACTTCAACCGAGTTGGCCAATTGGCATCCGCTGACCTGGCTTTCGCATGCTCTCGACTACCAGCTTTTTGGCTCCAACCCCACGGGTCACCATCTCGACAGTGTGCTGATCCATGCCCTCAATGTGGTGTTGCTATTTCTGCTTTTGAACTGGGTCACCAGACGTGCGGGCCCCAGCCTGCTGGTAGCCGCGCTCTTCGCCGTACATCCTCTCAATGTTGAGTCGGTAGCGTGGGTCGCGGAACGCAAAAATGTGTTGAGTACATTTTTCTTTTTGTCGGCGATCGTTTGCTATGTGTGGTACGCGAAAAAACCAGATTGGCGACGCTACCTGTTGCTGGCGGCGCTGTTTGCTATGGGGCTTATGGCCAAGCCGATGGTCATTACTCTGCCCTTCGTCCTGCTGCTGTTGGATTACTGGCCGCTCGGCAGAGTTCAGGGCGAGCCGCCATCCGTTATCGGCGTGCCGCAATATTCGGTGTCCAGGCTGCTGTTAGAAAAAGTTCCTCTGCTCGTTCTTTCTGCCGCAAGCGCAGCGATTACGCTGAAGGCGCAGCGCGCCGGGATGGCAGTTCGTACCTTGCGGCAGTTCTCGCTTGCCGTGCGAGTTGAGAATGCTGTTGTCGCCTATGGCATGTATCTGTGGAGAATGCTGTGGCCGGCGCGGCTGGCGCCGCTTTATCCGCATCCTGGAGATACTCTGGCGGCGTGGCAAGTGGCATTGTCCGCAATTGTCGTGGTGATGGTCACGGCGTTGGTGATTGCCTTTCGGCGCAGGCGTTATCTGCTGGTTGGATGGCTGTGGTTCCTCGGTACTTTGATTCCGGTGATTGGCCTGGTGCAGGTGGGAGACGCTGCCAGGGCCGATCGTTATGCCTATGTACCGCTGATCGGAATCTTCGTAATGATTGCGTACGGTCTCGCCGACTTGGCGGAAGCAAGAAAAGTCTCTCCCACGTGGCAAGCCGTGCCGGCGTTGTGCGTATTGGCAGGGCTAGGATTCGTCACCCACCGCCAGTTGAGCTATTGGGACAGCGAGTATGATCTGTGGTCGCACACTCTGGCGGTGACCGGGCGAAACCCTTTTGCACATGACGCCCTGGGTGCAGCGCTCCTGGAGCCTGATGTGGCTATGACGCCCGACGACTTGACGAACTTGGATACAGATCAGAAGCGGATGGACGCGGCGCGCCGGCACTACGAAGAGGCTTTGAGCATTCGCCGTGAACTGGCGCAGCACAACCCGAATGTCTACCTGCCAGACATGGCCACAACTTTGAATAACCTGGGAAACCTGGACCGGATCCAGCAACGGATGGACGCAGCCCGGCAACACTATGAGCAGGCCTTGGACATTCATCGGCAGTTGTTACGGCAGAATTCGGATCCCTACCTGCCCGATATGGCCATGGCGCTGAACAATCTCGGCTTCCTGGACCGGGTACAGAAGCGGACCGAGGAAGCCCATCAGCAGTTCGCGGAGGCTTTGGAGATTTACCGTCAACTGGTGCAGCAAAGTCCGAACACCTACTTGCCCGATACGGCCATGACACTGAACAACCTGGCGATCACGGAAAGAGACCAAGGACGGATGGACGAGGCGCGCTCTCATTATGAGGAGGCTTTGAAGATCCGCCGGCAACTGGCGCAGCCGAATCCCGACACCTACTTGCCGGACCTGGCCATGACGCTAAATGACCTGGCGAATTTAGAGGTGGAACAGAAACGAACGGCGGATGCCGGCGCTCACTATGAAGAGGCTTTGAAGATCTACCGGCAACTGGCGCAGCAGAATCCCGATACCTATCAGCCCTATGTTGCGGGTACGCTGAACAACTTGGGCTTCTTGGATAAGAGCCAGAACCGCATCGACGAATCCCGCTCACACTACCAGGAAGCTATTACCATCTACCAGGAACTTTCCGTGAAAGACCCCAGTCGATATGCCGGTGATGTGGCAAGAGTGGAGGCTAGCTTGAAAGAGCTGCAGCCGTCCGCCTCTCAGTAGGTCGGCAGAATTTGGCCTCTGCGAGTCATTATCCGAGACACAAACTATAAAGGGCACGGACCGAAGTCCGTGCCCCCGTATCGCCGCATTGCGCCGGTTAGCGCTTTGTCTGCTGGTTTGGACCCATCGGCAACTGCCTTGGACCAGGGTGATTGCCCTGGCTCGGCGCCGACGTCCACGAATAGCTGTTATAGGACCAGTTGCCGTTGAGCTCCGTCCACAGTGTCCCGTAGATTTGCTCGCCGTTGGCCGGCAGGTTATTGACCATCGTCATCAGAGTACTGGGGCTGAGTGGTCCCGACTGGTAGATGTCGTTACCGCCCGGAGTGTCCCCAACGTCCAGCCAGTAACCCTGAGCGTCGTTACCGGCGCTCCAGGTGAACGTCTCCGAGGGGCCGTAGATTGTGGCCAGGTTAACCGGCGATGTTATCACCGCCAGCGTGCCCTCGCTGTATGCCGTGTAGGTGTCCTGGGTGTAAACCCACTGGCCACCCGCATAGCTGAACAGGGTCACGTACACCTGGCTGCCATCGGTGGGTAGCCCGGTGACCATGACGGTTTGCACGTCGCCCAAATTGCCCGAATTGTAGTAGTCGTTGCCGCCTGGACTGTCACCGGCCGTGAGCCAGAACTGCGTGCCCGAGCCCGCCGACCAGGTGAATTGCTCGCTGCCGCCGGTAAGAGTCGAGCCGTTCGTCGGCGACGTGATCTGGCCTGGCCCAGCCGCCGTGTATTGATACTCGATGTACGACCACGAGCCGTTTATCAAGTACCACCAGGTTACCCAGACCGGGCTGCCGTCACTGGGAAGGTTATTGACCGTCAGCGACAGAACCGTGCCGATATTGCCCGATTGGTAGTAGTTGTTACCGCCCTGCGTGGAACCGATGTCCACCCAGTAATTAGCGCCTGCCACTGGGAACCAGCGGAAGGTTGTCGAGGTTCCGGGCAGCGTGGAGGGGCTGAGTGGGAAGTAGATGCCCACCGATTGGTTTGGATTTCCATTGCCCACGTATACCGTCTGGGCGTTGGAAGTGCTCAAGCTGTAGTTGATGTCAGCGTACGTCGCCGTGATGGTGTGCGTCCCGGCGGCGAGATTGTTGACCGTAAGGGTCGCGGTCCACAGACCATAACCTCCTTGTCCAGCAGTGAAGGTCAGCGGTTGGGCCGAGCCGATCAGAGTTGCGCCGTCGTAGAAGTTCACGACGCTCTGGTTCGGCGCGAAGGTCGCGTTGGTTGAGCTGGGCGTCAGGACCGCGGCGAAAGCGTAGTTCTGGCCGGAGTTGCCCGCAGTCTTGGCCGTGAGATCTATGGTATTGGTTCCCAGGGTCACGTTCTCCACGAACACCGGAGACGTGCTGGCCATGAAGGAGCCGCTGCCACCGTAGGCTGCGGTTATGCTATGTGCACCGCCCCAGAACCCATAGCCCGAAGCCGGCCTAAAGGTAGAGGTGTGGGCCGTACCGACCGCGCTGCCGGTTCCCAACGTAGTGGTACCGTCGTAGAAGGTAACCGTGCCCGCAGTCGCGCTGGCGACAGTTGCCGTGAAGGTTGGCCGGCCGTTCAGAGTTGTTGGGTTTCCACTGGAGGTCACCGTAGTTGTGGTTGCCGTACCCGTGCCGACCGTGACCGCAACGGCAGCGCTGGTAACCGTGGTGTAGTTGGAGTCGCCCGAATAGATTGCCTCGATGGAATTCGATCCAGTGGTGGTGATGCCCGTCGTATTCAGCACCGCCGTAGCACCGTAGGTGTAGATGTTGCCGCTGAAGGAAACGGTGGGAACAACCGTGCCCGTCCCGAGCGAGGTGGAGGTGGTGGTGTCGTAGAAGTTTACGGTTCCCGTCGGCCCGGTACTTCCTGCCGAACCGCCCGTGAGGCTGGTCAGGCCGCCGAAGGTAGCCGTAAGCGTGTCAGCGAAGCCGGAGTTAATCAACGTCGCGCCGGCAGCCAGAGTTACGGTTGGAGTCAACTGCCCAATCGTAATGTTGACCGGCGTAGCCGTCACCGGTTGGAAGGTTGCGTCTCCGGAATAGGACGCGCTGATCGCGTGGGTGCCTCCCACCAGCGTAGCCGTGGTCGCATTCATGTAATCGTAAACGCAGGAGCTACTCGGCACCGATCCATTCACCAGCCATCCGTTGCCGTTGGAATCCAGCGGCATAGTCGCGATGTTGTTGCCGTCTTCGATGACCGTCAACGTACCGGTGGGCACACCGAAGCCAGAGTTGCCGGCCACCTGGAACTGAATATTGATCATCTGGCCGTAGGTGAATGTGTTGGTGGGTGCGAGGGTGCAAGCGGTTCCGTTGAGGAGCTGCGGGGTAATGGTGATGGTGCTGCCTTCCGAATTCACCGTCACTTGCACCGGCGCCGACGTGCTGGAAGCGAAGTTACCATCGCCGCTATAGCGCGCCGTGACGTTGTAGGTTCCGGCCGGCAGGTTATCCAGGACCATGGAATAGCTTCCGCTGCTCAGCGTGGTAACTGGGACTGTATCGTTGGGAGCACCGGTGTTGTAGTTCACCGGCCAGCCGATGATTCCCTGGCTGACAATGAACGCCACATTGCCCGTAGGCGTGCCGTTCCCCGAGCCCGGCGAGACGACGCCGCTCAGAGTGACTTGCGCTCCGTGATTGATCCCGCTGGTTTGCGAGAGGTTCAGCGTGGTGTTGGAGCTGTTGAAGACTACGCTGCTCCACTGGCTAGCCAGGTTGGCGGCGTTGGGTGAGCCCAAGCCTGAGGCGAGATCAAAACCCGTGCCTGCGTTGAAGCCGATCTTGGCTTGCGTCAATGCGGCAGTACAACTGGAGCCAGACAGGCCGCAGATCAGATCGTTCCCCAAGGTGATGTCCTGGAAAGCGCAATTCGATCCGGCTCCCGGGGGTCCAGACGAATTGCAGTTGGTGTCATTTTGCTGATTGGCCAGCGTGTAGTAGATGTATCCCGGCATGCCTTGGCGTCCGCCATTGGCCTGGTTGATCAGCGCCTGGATGCCCGCCATGCTGGGAGCGGCGACGGATGTGCCACCCACCAAGCCTGCATCCACCAATCCGCCACTCGAGTTCAATTCGCAGACGCCCTCACTGCAGAAGAACGTAGCGTCGTGGCCGGAGGCTGCATTCAGGACCAAGTCGGGCTCCAAGCGATGCGGAACTCCGGAGATGAGCGGTGGCGGATACTGCATCGGTCCGACGTTTGCCGTTGCGGTTGCGGTTGTTCCACTGGTCGGCGCGGAGAATGTGACGGTGGGCGCCGAAGTGCAGCCGAAACCTTCGAAGTGGGAGGTGTAGCCGGTGAAGCTGATCCCGGTTACCTGTCCGCCACTGATGGTGGAGGTTGCGGCAGGCTCAGCCGTGCAGCCGCCGCCGGCGAAAGTTACCGTGGGAGCAGTAGTGTATCCGCTGCCTGGGTTGTTGATGCTGATGCTGCTGACCCACAAGCCAGTCGCACCATTGCCCAGGGTCAGAGTCGGATCGGTGGAGTTATTAATTCCAGACCCTTGTTGCCACGAAGGCCGGAGGTAGTAAGCGCTGATGCCGCCGCTACCCGACCACAAATCGGTGAAATCGCCCGACGGCTCGCCTGTCGGAGTGGGACTGGCGACTCTGGATTCGTTCCACGGGTACTCAGGAATGTAGCCCAGTGCGGAGCTCAGATACGTGGTGTTGTTGGTTGGGCTCCAATAGCTTGAGTAGCCCGCGCCTCCATCGCCGTAGAACTCCGCGCCGCCCACCGACACGCTGTAGGGAGTAGAAGCCTCGGCGCCAACGGCGTAACCAAGCACTTCGTAAGTTTGACTTCCCTGATCATCGCAACCGGACGGGCCGCCGTCACCGGCAGCGATGAAGACGCTGATGCCCTGTGCGGCTGCCTGCTCGAAAGCTTCAAGGTTGAACGCGTTTCCGCCGGCGCCTTCGATTTCTTCGCAGGAACCGTAGCTGATGCTCATGATATCGGCGAGATTGTTCTCGACAATGTACTCGATGGAGTTGGTGATGCCGTCAACCGTGTAGGTCGGGGTCCCAATGACGAAGTCGACGGTCGCGTTGGGAGCGACGCCGCCCGAGATCTCGACATCAAGATCGGATTCGCCATCGTCGCCCGGGGTGGTCCCATTGTCCATTCCGGCGTGAATGAAGTTGGGATCGTTGACAGGCAGATTGAACAATTGGCGGTACGTCTGCACATCGCTCAACAGAATGTCGGAACGTCCGACGATGGCGATGGTCGATCCCGTACCGTTGATGCCCGCCGCCAGCAGCGGAGCTGTGTTGTAGATGGTGGAGAAATCAGCCGGTGCGACGTAGTGAACGCTGGAGCTGGCAGTGTAATACGGTCCGCCCAGCTTCAGGTTGTCCTGGATCTGGCTTAACTTTTGTTCCCCGACCATGTGGCTCTTGCGGAAAAAGTTGTGCAATCCATCCACGCCGGAAATAACCGGAGCCAGCGCTTCAGGAATGGAGATATCGTTGGCGATGGAAATGTGGGTCTCGCCGTTCACCTGGTAGCTGTGCAGCGAGGTCTGGAAGGCTTCTGCCACCTGGCCCGAATTGCCGCTGAACTGAATAACGCGCTTGCCCTTGGTGACGTTGTCCACGGTGAAACCGTGTTTAGTGAGCCACGTGGTCACTTGCTGGATGTCGGCATCATGCACACCGAAGAGACCGCCAAACTCTTCGGGGGTGACCCATTGATGAAAGTTTTTAGTCCGTTTGTCCTGCTGCTCGTCGACGACGCGGCGCAACTCGCGCGCCTGCTCAGGACTGGACTGCAATATGATTCGCATGCCTTGCATGGGAGTGCTGGGATCGATGGGGCCCATATCGATGGCGTTGCCGGAGATCAATCCATTGGCTATGACGCGCGGCACATGGCCAGTCAGCACCACGCGTTTGCCATCGTTCACTGGCTTGGTTATACGGGCCACGGGATGGGCCGTGGTATGAACGGTCGCAGCTATCAACGCCTGCGAAAACAAGAACAAAGCCAGAGAAAACATGGCGATGAACAAGATTGTGCGGGAGCGGCGGACAGTGGTCATCAATATTCCTCTATTCTTTTGTTAGCGGTACTTTTACCGATACGGAGACAAAGGCTGGGCCGGAAACGCGCGGGCTTCAGAAGACCTTTGGAAGACTTAGAACCGACGAGGGGCGCAAGACCAGTTCTAAATTCGACGTAGCAATATCAATTTGTGACGGATACCGTGTCAAGAATAATGTGTGGCCCTACGACGTTAGTTGTACGCGGATTTGGGCCGCACGACAGGACAAATAGAAAAATACTTAAAAGGATCCACACTTCGATATTGACTTAGCAAAACTAAAGGAGCACGGAGGCATCCGTGCTCCTTTTGCTAGCGCTCGAAAAACGGCGTCGATAGTTTCAGCTCCTTATGGAGCTGAAGTGTAGTTGTATTCGTTGTAAAACCACTGCCCTCCGACGTAAGACCACAGGGTCACGTAGATTGGGCTGTTGTTGGCCGGCAAACTATAGACGGTAGTTGTAAGCGCACCCCCCAGGTTACCGGACTGATAGATATCGTTGCCTCCCTGAGTACTTCCCACGTCCAGCCAGTACGCCGTTGCGCCACTTCCCGCATTCCAGGTAAAGGTCTGAACGTTGCCATACAAGGTCGATCCCGGAGTTGGCGACGACATGGTCGCCAGGCCGCTCGACGCGTTAAACGCCGTGTAGGTGTAGCCGGTGTATAACCATTGTCCGCCCACCAGCGAGTACAGAGTCACATACACCGTGCTGCCATTCGTCGGCAAGCCGTTGACGGTGGCTGTTAGTGCGTCGCCCAGGTTTCCAGATTGATAGTAGTTGTTGCCGCCCGGAGTGCTTCCTACATCCAGCCAGTAGCCTGACGCGCCCGCGCCTGCTGTCCAGTCGAATGTCACCGAGCTGCTGGTTAGCGTCGAACTCGGCGGCGGAGTGGTTAGAACTCCTTGCGCGCCGCTGGTGTTGAACGCCGTGAAGGTATACGGATTGTTGACCCAGGCACCGTTGATGAAGTGCCACAACGTCACATAGACGGTGCTGCCATTCGTCGGCAGGCCGTTGACCGTGGCCGAGAGCGTAGTCGTGGGAAGGCTTCCTGATTGATAGTAGTCGTTGCCGCCCGCAGTACTGCCTACGTCGATCCAGAACCCGGTGGTTTGTGGCGGACCAAACCACTGGAAGGTAGCGCTGCTGCTGGTCAGTGTCGAACCCGGGGTTGGATTATACAAGCCGCCAGAGGTAGTGTTGAAGTTGGCGGTATAGACTGCCGTGGTTGCAGGAGCCGTCACCGTATCCGACGTGCTAGTATTGCCGTCCGCCCATTGGGTGAAGACGTATTGAGTACCCGACACCACTTGCGTTCCGACTACGCTCAAGGTGCAAGAACTACCCGGCGTCCAGCTTAGGGTTACCGGCGCGACATAGGTTCCGGGCGCGCAACCGGCGCCGGAGGTGGTAACGGTGAGGCCGGAAGGCGAAGTAGTAATTTCGACGTCGCCCGCAGGGATCGTCGGCGTGAGCGACACTCCCTTGAAGTTGGAATCCAATGGGGCTGCCGTAAGCTGGGTAAAGGTTGTTTGGCCCGTCGTGCATGAGCCAGAGCTTCCTCCCGCCGTGGTCGCCCCCAGGCAATCGGTGATTCCATAAAGAAAAGTCGGATCAAGATCGGCGATAGTGAAGTTGGTCGCGTAAAGGCTGACACTGCCATCACTGTTCACAACGCCGGTCACACCGTATAAACCAGTCGTGCCGTCGGTGTTGGTGGAGCAGGTTGTGTCGCCTGACTTTGAGTTTGCGTTCTTCACCAGGTTCAATCCCTGGTAGAGGGTGTATTCCCAAGTCCAGGTTCCGCTAACGTTCACCCACTTCTGCAGCCCGCCGGCGCCGCACAGGCTGTAAGGCGAGTCGTTGTCTGCCGAAGTATTTTTCGGGGTGCCGGTGTCCGCCACATACATAACTGTCGAGCTGGCAAAGAAGTAATTCGACGGGCTCAGGTTGATGTATTCGCCCGTAGTGTTGATCCCGTTAGTTTCCGCCGCGGTCAGTTTCACCCTGCCTGTTCCGCCGGTGTTGCCGAAGCCGGGTATCAGAGACGGGCCGTTTGGAACGCCAGTTGGACAAACGCCACCTGGGGCGGTTGCGCACGAGTACGTGGTGGTATACGGAGGCGAGCCCATGCTGCCGATGTAGCTACGGTTGTATGACCCTGTCTTGCTGTCCATCGAAACGTACAACGTGTCGTTAGCGATCTGGACGGTCCGCGTGTCCTGGGACTCGCCCGTTCCGCCGTCATCGCCGGTAATGGATGAGGTGACAGCGCTGCTGCCCAACATAGTAAAGAAAACTCCACCGGTGGCATCGCTGCCGGTTCCTTGGCCGGAAACGTAGATGTTCACTCCATCGGCGGTGTAGGTGCTGCGGGGATTGTTGGCGTTGAAGATGTTGTAAAGTGCGGTCGTGGTATTGATGTTACCGTTGGCATCTATCAGCGCGACGACCCGTGGTACCGCGATGTAGCTTTGCCCCGTCAGGCTGCCCGACTGGCCCAGTTCGCCGCCGGGAACACCGTACTGGGTGGTATTAGCGTTGAAGCCTCCGGCATTCACTCCATATCCCATGACTGTGAGGTATTGGCCGGCCCCGGAAAGTTGTACCGTTCCCTCCGACGAAGACCCGTACTCGCCGGATAGGTTGACGTTCGCCGCAGAAGACGTTGGCTGCAATACCAGAGAATTCACATATGTTGCGCTCGACGTGCCGGTTGGAACGTACTGGAAGAGCGTGAGCGGAGCGGCCTGATTGTCCCCATAGCCGCCCACCGAACTGTTACCGGTGCCATTGCCGGTGCCGTTGGGAATGTTGGTACACGTGCCTCCGTAGACCCCGCATCCTTGCACGGTGACAACCAGATTTCCTGGGGTGAAGAACGGGCCTTCCTGAGCAATTGCCGGGATTGCTGTCAGCAAGGCAACTGTAAGAGCGAACGTTCTGATTCGAACTGCTACCATGGCGCGCTTTTCCTTATGCTGGGATTGCTCAACGATGTCCGCTGAGAAGCCCACGAACCTTAGCACGCGAAGGTTACATGAGTGTGAATTTGTGGTAAGACTCGAAGAAAGGTTGCTCAGGTTCCAAGAAACCGAGCCAAGAGCGAGTGCTCAGGGTTGAGGCAGCCATCTGTTACCTTGTGAGGATGGGAATCTCCGCATCCGGCGACACACGATCTAGCGCAGGCACTTGGCGCCGCATTTTCCTGACTCTTGGTTTGCTGTTCGCCTTTGGCGGATGGATGGCGGCGTCCGCCCAGGCTAACGCCGGCGGTGCCGCGCCAGACAGTGTAAGGGTCGCCACTGAATTCCACGGAGCTTCCATCGTCGAGCGCATTCAGGCTGCGATTCTCGACTGCGGGCCGAACCCGTGCGAGGTATATATTCCAGCCGGAACCTACAATGCCAGCGCTGTTTCAAGCTGGAATAGCCGGGACTCCGGCGGAAACAGGATTGGAATTCTGCTTCCCTCGAACGTAAACCTTCATGGAGCCGGCCCGGGCCACACAATCATCCATGTAAACCGCTCGGCCACCGATCCTACCGGAATGCTTCTAGCCAATGCGAATGAGTTGAATCTGAATATTCACATCCACGACATGAGCATAGTTTGGACCGATTCCGGCCGGACATTCAATTGGGTGTCAATTTTCATATGCCATGGATGCGCTCAAGTTGAGCTCGACCATCTCAGCCTGGAAGGCAATCCCAATAAGCTAGTCAACCTGCTGGACTGCACCGGCTCAAGCGTCCATGACAATAGTTTCGTGCTGCACTCGACTGGTTATGGTCATGGCGATAATGCTCTGTCCCTTAGCCGCTTCAACTCCGCCATCTCCGTCGGCCCGGAAGCAGGAGTGGTGCGCGACAATCATTTCAGCCAGACCGGAGACTATGGGATGTTTTCCATGCTGATCTTGTCCCAGTCTGGCCTATATGTTCACTCTAATGTTTTTCAAGGCCACTTTTCTTCTGCTGGCAACTCCACGGGCATCGAAACCGGACAGGACAACCTGGGGCGGCTGCCAGAAAACGTCAAAATAAGTGAAAATATCTTTCGCGGAGCTAGTATCGCTCACGGGGGGTTGAACAGCTCGGAGATCAGCGGCAACTTCTTCGATCACGGGGACATTTATGTAGCCCTGCAATCCGGAACGACGGCTTCCCTTTCCGAACTAACGATCGCAAACAATGAGCTGCATTCCGGCAGCATCGCTATTGGAGGGCTGGAGCATACCTTTACCGGCAGGCTCATTATTACTAATAATCGGGTCTTTGACGGTAATATCCGGCTTGGAAGTTGGCAGGCAAACCGTGATATCGAAGTAACCTACAACACCGTTAAGTATACGCAAAACAATAACGGCATCGATTGCTACGCCTGTTCCGTGATACGCGGCAACGTGGTACAGGACATTGGCCAGGATGGTCCCAACGATCTACATGCGGGATATCTCATCGCCGGCACCGTTGACGATGTTAGCGATAACATCTATATCGACGACCAGCACGAGTACAATGCGGGCACGCTCTGCAGCGCGGCAAGTTCCAGCTCGACAACCTGCCTGCCGTCGGGCCGAAGCCGCTGGATACTATTGCGCGGCGGGGAGTGGGGTTTCGGCTGGGGTAATCGTACGCTGTTTACCGCCCACGGAAATTTTCCAATTCGTGCGTTTGCCAGCAGCTCCCTGATGGAGCTAGACAGCGATATTGACGCATTACCGCCCGGCACGCCCTATCATCTCTCTCGCACTACCTTTAATGCTTTCGAGCTGGACGCGACAACGATAAGGCGGTTTGCCAATAACTATGCCCTATCAGCTACAGGGCCGTTTAATCACGCAGCCATACAAGAGGATGGCAATGTCCGCATCGATAGTCTTTCCGGAAATGTTTTCCGCCCTTACAAATGCTATGGGAAATGTGCAGTGAATTATCAGTCGAGCGTAAGTGCGCCGGAGTAAGACGGACTATGGATGATCAGCGCAATCGTTTACGAACTGAGGGCGGTCTTCGACTCCTACCTCAGGGCCTGAAGAGTCTGTGTCGCAACCCGTGCCGCCGCTCCGCGGCTCGCGTTTATTTTCCGCTCCGACCCGGCGCTCGCGCGCCGGGCTAAACTCATCCCGCCGCTGCGCGGCTAGGCTGATCGTTTTTCGGACTGTTCACCCCATCGCGAAACTTCAATTCCAGTTGCGACACAGCCCCTGAAACGAACTTCTGATCCGGAACGCTAATAAACTTCGTTGACCTGTGTTTCCAATTCCTCGGCGCTCTCCACCGGCCGATAGGACTCGCTCAGGGTTTCCCGATAGACCTGCAGCATGGCTCCAGCCATTTTTGCCGAGGTGAATTGCTGCTCGACGCGCGCGCGTCCAGCCTCGCCCATTTCCTGGCGAATCTCGCGGCTGGAAAGCGCACATCCTATTGCTTGCGCCAACTCACGCGAGTCTGCCGGCCTTACGCAATAGCCGGTCTTCCCATGCTGGTTCACCCACGGCACGCCGGTCGGAAGATCAGTCGAGATCACCGGTTTGCGGCAAGCCATAGCTTCCAGTTGCACCAATCCAAACATCTCCTGATTGGTGATGGAGGGAAGCGCGAAGACGTCGCAAGCGTGATAGTACGCAACCAGATCTTCATCCGAGGTGTGACCCAGGAATACAACGCGATCGGCCATACCTTTTTCCCGCACCAGGTTCTTCAGTGAATTTTCCAGCGGGCCTGTACCTACGATCCAAAGGCGAGCTTTAACATCCTCCAGCGCACGAATCAGAAACTCTACCCCTTTGTAAGGAACAAGCCGGCCTACGAACAGCACGGTCGGTGGTCCGTCCTTAAGGTCGTCCACTTTTTTCGTTCCACGATCATCCAGCTCGAAGCGTGAAAGCGGAATGCCATAGGGAACAACCCGGCACTTGTTCCGATAGCTAGGAACGAAATTGGAGATATCGATGTGTCGCGGGGTGGGCACTACGATGCAATCGGCGCGGCGGTAGAAGGCGTGGAGGAACCGGTTGTACACCGCGCGCAGAGGCCCAGGAATCGGCCGCACGACATCGCTGTGGAAGTGGGCCACTACCGGGATGTCTCGATTAGCCAGGAGTGCCGACAATTCCGCCAACGGATTGGCCAGATGAACATGAATCAGGTCCGCATCGAACTTCTTGGCCCAGATGGGGTAGGAAGGAGCCAGCGAGCAGGAAAGAAGCTTTCCGGCGCTGGCCACACGAGTAACGGCAATTCGTCCGCTCTCATGCTCGGTACGCAAGCAAGTGTTGGCGACGAGGACTTGAATTTGTACATCGTCAGCCAAGCTCTCGCAGATGTCTTTAAGGGCAGTTTCAATTCCGCCGACAAAGGGAAAGTAGAATTTCCCCAGTTGAAGTACTTTCACGCCGTGGCCTCCTGGAGCTGGGAAGCAATCATGCCGGCAAGGACGTGCTCGAGTTGTCCTGCCAGTTTTCTTGACACAAGATTTCTATGAATCCAATCGTGGCCGAGCCGTCCCATGACTTTCCGCAGGGTCTCGTCTCTGCCCAAGGTAAGCATGTGAGCGGCCAGCTGTTCGTTATCCAGAGGCGGGAACAGCAGTCCGGTCTCACCGTGCTGGACCAACTCGGCCGGTCCCCACTTATCTACCGCGATGACGGGCACCGCACACGCCATGGCTTCCAGCAGCGAGCGGCCCAAACCCTCGGGACCGCGGTTCGGTTGCACCAGCACGTCCAGCCGGGACAGCACGGCGGGCACATCGCTTCTGAAGCCCAGGAACCTGACGCGATCGCCCAGCGTATCCTGCGACCTGCGCTGCAATAGCTCCTCGTATCCGAACCCAGCTTCAGTGACGTAGGAGTTGTCTCCGGCAATCACAAACACCGCATTCGGCAATTGCTTTAGTACGCGCTCCGCCGCCCGGAGAAAAATATCGTGGCCCTTTAACGGCGTAATCGCGCCGACCAAGCCAAACCAAACCTCTTCCGGCCCTTTGCGCAAATCCGCGGGCGGCGCTACGCCAGGATGAAAGCGATTCAAATCGACGATGTTGTAGATCACGGTCGACGGCAGCGACGCCGAGACATACTCGCGGAACTGATCGGAGACGTAATGGGAGATACAAACGGACATATCGCAGCGGCGCGAGAGTAATGCGAGCAACTTGCGCGACAGAATACGTTCCTCCAAGCCATCGCGCATATACCAAATTAGTGGGACGTGCTGCGGCTTGCGGACAAGCGCGCCGATGATGTGCGGCTTAACGGCATTGGTGATAAATACTGACGGCTGAATTTCGTCCAGCAAGTTGGAAAGTCGCCGGGTGAAGGGTCGGAGGCTGGTTGCGGCGCATAGAATTCTCAGCACTCCGGCGCGCATGGCGGTCTCGCCTGTGCTGTAGATGGCTTCCGGCCACGGCAAGAGCCATACCGTTGCGCCCGCGGCTTCGGCGTGTCTTTGGAATGGTCCCTCGCCGGGAACGATCAGGTGGAATTCGTAGGAGTCGCGCAGGTGCTTCACAATTTCCAGCAGGCTGAATTCGGCTCCGCCCATGCCGGCAATCGCGCACAGCACCGCTATCCTAGGCAACGGCACATTCCACCCCAATCTTGCGCTGCCAGTTCAGGAGCACGAAAAGTGACCACACCTCCGACCACGACTGCATGCGATCTCCGCTCTCCAGGCCATCCAGCAGCCGCGCACCATAGTGCGGATCGAGCGACAGAGGCTCGTAGCGCCGCCGGTCGCGCAGCGTGTTCTCGATGGTTGCTTTCAGCTCGCGGCGGAGCCAGCGTTGCCAGGGAAAGGTGAAACCCATCTTGCGGCGCTGCGGAAGTTGTTCGCCAATCAAGTCGCAGAGGATTCGCCAGGTGATGCGCTTGCCGCGACCGTCCTCAAAGTGATACTTAGGCGATATCGTTAGCGCCGCCTGCAGCAGTTGCTGATTCAGGAATGGCACTCGCAGCTCAACCGAGTTGGCCATGCTGAACACGTCGGCATCGCGCAACAACTGATTGCGCATGTAAAACTCCAACTCCAGCGCGGCAAGCTTCTGGAAATCATTGGCAAGAGGATCGATCGCCTGCTGCACGCGACGCGACAACGATCCCGCGCCATTCTGTTGCCAGCGAATACTGCGCTGGAGCAGATAGGCTTCCGCCAAACTATGTAGCGGAGCGGCGTCGGCAACTTTCTTCCACTGGATGGGGTTCTTGGTTTTCAACTTCGACAGCACGCGCGCGGCTGGACGCAGACCTGCTCCGTACTTCAGAAGCCGGGGAACTTTGGTGAAGGTGGTGTAGCCGCCAAACAGCTCGTCGCCACCAACGCCGCTGAGCAGCACCTTCAGCCCCAGCGAAGCGCCCACGCGCGAGATGACGTAGGTATTGATCCCGTCGACCGTCGGCTGGTCCATCGCCAGCAAGGCTGCGGGAAGCAGGTCCTGCAACTGTTCCGCGGTCAGGGTCACCACTTCGTGATGATGCGGCAATCCGCGAGCCATCTGCCGTGCGTAAGTCAGCTCGGAGAATTCCTGCTCGGCGAAGGTCACGGTCAGAAGCGTGATAGGACTCTTGGCGCATCGCGACGCAAGCAACGCCAGCAAGCTGGAGTCCACGCCGCCGGATAGAAAAACTCCCACCGGAACATCGCTGACCAGATGGGATTCGACGGCGTGTGCGAGACGTTCGCGTATCTGCGAGACCGACTGCTCGAAATCCTGATGCTCTGGCGCGGCGCTCTCGCCCAGGCTACGGCTGAGCGACCAGTACTCGGAGTCGGCGACCCGGCCGTCGCCGTGAATGCGCAGCATATGTCCGGGGTCAAGTTCGCGGATTTCCTGGAAAATCGTATTCGGCCCAATCACCGCGCCGTAGGTGAGGAACGAATCCACGGCATCGCGATCGAGAGTCAAGGGACAGATGTGGGCGCGCTCAAGCGCCTTCACCTCCGAAGCGAAGGCGAAGTCGCGCCCAGCGCGGCAGTAGTAGAGCGGCTTGATGCCCATACGATCGCGGGCGAGCAGAAGATTGCGCTCTCGGCCGTCCCAGAAGGCGAAGGCAAACATGCCTTCCAGTTTGTTGAGCGCAGCTTCGCCCCATTGCACCAGCGCCCGCAGCAGAACCTCCGTGTCGCCGGAGGTGGAGAACTTCGCACCCAGCGTCTCCAGTTCCGCGCGCAAGTGGCGGAAGTTGTAGATCTCGCCGTTGAAGATGAGCCATGAGCCCGAATCGGCATCGTGCATGGGCTGGCGCGAGGCATCGCTAAGGTCGAGGATGGAAAGTCGCGTGTGCCCCAGGACGAGATTGGAGGTAGCAAGCGGGATTTCGACGCTACCGCTGGCGTCGGGTCCGCGATGCATGGAGGCGGCAATCATGTCGCGCACCGCTGCGCGTGCTTGCTCAGGCCTGCCGTGACTCCAAACTCCAACGACTCCACACATAATTCGTTACGCTGCCTCTTTGCCGAGTTTCGACACCAGAAACGATCCCCATTGGCATTTGTTCGTGAGAAAACGACTGAACGAATTCGGAATCGAGGAGACGATCCGATCCTTGAGCTTTCCCGCGGGCAGTGGGACCAACTCGGTTTTCTTTCCGTAAATCCGAACTTCTTTTAGGGAGAACAGGTCGGAGACCAGCTGCTGCCACTCCGCGCGAGTGTAGTAACGGGCCATCGCGCCGTCGGTCCTTCTTTGGATAGTTGCGTGAAGCGCGGCTGGTTTGAAGATGTGGCCCGAGAGGGCCGCTAACAGCGCACCCTGCACGTAATACTCCCAGAGCGTGCGGTGATAGACCATGACGACGGCTTCCCCGCCCGGCCGTAGAACCCGACGCATCTCCTCGACGATCTTCCGAGTGTTCGCCGAATGGTGAATGACGCCCCAACTCCAAATGAAATCGAAGCTCTTGTCCGGGAAGAGCATCTGCTCCGCGTCCATTCCTGCCACTGTCCCGGGAAGACCAAAGACCCGCAGTCTTTCGGATGTGCTCTTGACCGCATATTCCGTGAGGTCGATACCCGTAAAAGACTTTGCGTGTCCCGCCAGCAACTGCGCGTGGCTGCCATTGCCGACGCCGATCTCCAGGACGTCCTTCGTCCGAAGCGAATCGAAGTCGATGAGCCAATCGAACGGAATTTTCTTGCAGGGAGCGTACAGTTCGACGGCGGCAAAGAATCGGCGGTCAATCGCGGCAAAGAACTCTTTACTGAACTCCTCGTAGGGAATGCCATCCTTCCAGTCGTAGCGCATGGGATGGGTTTGCCACCAGGTGCGATTGGCATTCTGCCAGCCCTCGTGCTGATCGGCGGTCGAGGGCAGGGCGGTGGGTCGACTGAAGCCCTCGGGCAGTTCCGCGAGTTCCTTCATGAGCTTTGTCACGACTGTCCGTCCGCATGCACAAGCTTCGGCAGCCTTTCGGTCCCGACACCGTAGGGCCGCAGCAGCTCCTTCAGCGACCGGGAAAGCGCCTCTTCAGAAAAGGTATCGAGCGCCCACTTCCTACCTGCGGAGCCCATATCGGCCGCCAGTCGCGGATTGCCTAGAACGGCCAGCACCGCCTCGGCAACTTCCTCAGCGGAAGCAGGATTCACCAGCAAACCTGTTTTTCCATGAAGCACGGCTTCGGACGCGCCGCCGCAACGGCTGCCGATCACGGGCTTTCCCGCGAGGGCTGCTTCAACGTAGACGCGGCCAAAACCTTCGCCCCCAATCTCGTTGCGCAATTCCTGACCACGGCTCGGCAACACGAAAACATCGCAGCGGCGATAGAGCTCAGCTAGCTCCGAGTCCGTCACTTCTCCAGCGAACACGACATTCCCAGCAACGCCCAGTTGAAACGCGATGTTTTCAAGCTTCGGTCTGATCTCGCCCTCGCCCACAACCACGTATTGCAGGCTGGGCAGTGTCTTTAAAATCTTTGGCAGGGCTCGCAACACCGTGTCGACGCCCTTGAATTCGTTGCCCTTCACCAGCGTGCTCACCGAAAGCTGCAGCGGTTCCTTCTTTTCAGGCGCTGCGATTGAAGTTGCCGGCGAATCTTCCGCCAGCAACAATCGCGCGAAGGAATCGGGGATCGAGTTGTAGAGCACTTTCACGCGCGAAGGCTGGATACCATCCATCGTTTGAACTACGCCGGCGGTATAGCGGCTGACGGGAAGTACAAGATTCGCTTTCTTCAGAGCGGCATGCCGCAACCACGAGGTGCCCCACCAGACTTCCACGCTGTGACACGCCACCCAATAGGGAGTTCCGAAAGCCAGATTCATCAGGGCCGCCACGGGAGCCAGCGCGACGTGGTTCGTTATGACGAGGTCATAACCCTTGGTTCCGGCAGCGGCGGCTTTGAACAGAAATTGCAACCGCGACAGCAGCCCGGCGCGCCCGCGGCTGCTCACCATTCCGATCACTCGGAATTCACTTGGACGATGGTCAGAGAATCCCCAGTCCCAGAAGCACAGGACGTCGACATTCTCCGGGCCAAGCGTGCTCCCCAGCGAGGAGGCGAGGGTGTGGGTATATCTTGCGATTCCTCCGCGCGTGAAGATATCGGTCGCGAGAATCAGGACCTTCATGAAAGGTCCTCCATCCCGCGGCGCAGGGAGCGCAGAGCGGTGTAAGGGATCGTCAGCTCACGAGAACTGGATAGGGCGGCCAGAGAGGTTGTCATCGAATCTTCTTAGGAGCGCTCCAGTCCGGGCCGGAACCCGATGGAATAGCCGGTGTCGCGGCGCCGGGCCAGGGCAACCACCCCGGCCACGAGAACGAACACCAACACGGTTTGAATGAAGGTCGCTACCGAGTTATCAAAGTCGCGCTCCACCGACATGGCGCATTGCGTGGCGGCGACGACGGTAACGGCAGCGGCACAGAATGACGGGAGATGGCTCTTCCAACCATCCACGAGGCCCAGCAAGGTCCCCCAAATCAGCCCGCCCAGTGCGATGTAGAGCACGCCTCCGGCATCGAAGAGATCGCCGGGCATGGAGGGCGCGATGGAGGCGCCGGAGTTTTCGCGGGCGGCGCGATCGTCAAAGGCCCAGATGCGCGTGTCGAAGCTAAACCCGGCGTTGGGGGCACTCTTGCCGCTGTAGATGAAGCGCGGCACCACGCCGCGAATCAGCGGCGAGACCAGCACATTGCGTCCCGAGTGAGGCTCCAGCGAGGGCACCAGGGCAACCGTCAGCAGGAAGGAGTCAAAGGCGTGGAAGCGACGCGTGGTTCCGCCGGCAGTCTCGCCGAGCCAGCCGCTGAAACCGTCCTGGTTGATCTCGCGCGCCACTTCCTCGGGACGAACGTTACCCCACTTGATCAAACGGTACGAGCTGACGACACTGCTAAGCAGTAGCAGGCAGACCAGGCCGCCCGCGGCCACCTTCAACAGCGAAAGACGGCGACCGGCGAAGATGGCGGCGAACAACGGAATGAGGAGGATGGGCGCGAGGTTCTCGCGGTAGGGACTGCAGATGCCGCGCACCAACGCCGGCAGCAACACCACCACATGCACGGTCCCGATGCGCCACTTGGGACCAGGCCGGCGGAAGTGGTCCCACCAGACGAGGACGGCCGGCACCATGTAGAAGCTCGCCACCAGAGACAGCGGAGTAACCAGCACCAGCGGCATGCCGGATCGCCCCTCGATCAGATAGAAGATGACGGAGGACGCGAAGGCGAAAGGGATGGCTGCGGCGTAGGCGAAGTCAGGCGTAAAGGTGCGCGCCAGGGTGAGTGCCCCGGCGCTTCGGCGACGCACGGCAAGGGCATAGGCGAGCGCGATCAGCACCCAGAACAGCCAGCAGTAGGCCAGGGTCTGATTGACGGTCGTGACCGGCTGCGCCATCAAGCGAAGCGTCCCGTTGCCCCACTCCACCGAGTTGTAGGCCAGCATAGAGAAGCGCAGCAGGATGTCGAGGCCGAAGTCGAGCCAGACCAGCCCGAACACGGACTTCAGAATCGCGGTCCAGCCTTCGCGTCTCCAGCCGGGGACGAGGTACAGCGAGAGCAGCCAGCAGATGGTGACGCCGGCCAGCAAGAGCCACGTATTGAGATCAGTTCTTAAGCCGGCAAACCCAGGCATAGCGTATATGGCCACACGCAGTTGCTAGAAAATTCAGCGAACAGTCGCGATGCCGCTGCAACTCATTGTGTTCGTCCAGTCAGGCGGCAACCAAAAACTTCAAACTAGGGGAATTCAACTCGGTCGGAGCCAAATCCGGGAGAATAATAATGTCGTCCGATAACGGCTAGTCTAATCAGGGGATTTCGGAGTTGCCTATCCCATCAAAGTCGTACTTAGCTGTGTCGGAGTGAAGGACAGTATAGGGCACGCGGGTGGCATTGACTAGACAGAAATAATGAAAAATGCCAAGCGGGTAGCGCGGGAAGCGATTTTTTCCCACAATCGGACTTGGAGCTTGCTTCCTCTAGCACCAAAGTCGCATATGAATGCGTCACGCGAGATTCTTTTTGCGCTTGCTCATTAACGGAATCAACACAGCAGCGACCACAACGCATGAGACGACCAGCAACTCCAGCCGCAGCGATGCGGTGAACAGGCCATGCTCGTGGACGGGGAACGGCACGGTCGCGAGCATCACGAGGAGATGCACCGGCGCCAGCAGTATCAGGGTCACGTCGAGCAGGCGGCTGTCGGCGCCGTCCACCAGGAAGCCGGTCGCAAGAAATACAAACGGCGTCAGGTAGGAGACCATGCGCTCGGTGTCTTCCGCCATCGCCAGAGCGATGCACGTACCGAGGGCGACCCACGCCAGGGAACGGAAGATGACCGGACGCCACTGCCGCGGCGTGAAGATCATTCCGGCCGGCAGCACCAGCCAAAGATAGCTCCACGAGACGGCGACGCTTTTCCAGAACAGGAGCGCAGCGAACTTGGGCAACGGATGGTATTTGGCGTAGAAGCTGACGATGTCCTGGTCAGGCGTGCGCAGCAGAATACGCGGCAGCACATAGGCCGCAGCGGTGAGGACGATGGGCAACACGGCGCGCTTCCACTGCTTGCGGGTGAAGATGGCAGGCGTGAGGAACATCACGGATTCGCGCCCCAAGGTGCCCAGCACCGAGGCTGAGGTGAAGACGGCGTCGCGGCCGCGAACGAGCGCCCAGAGCATAAGGAACATCGCGAGCAGTCCCCAGCCATCGGCCAGCAACGGGTTCCAATAGTTGAAGGCGTGGGTGCGCGCGCAGAACATGGACAACAGCGCGATCAGCGAGGCACGCAGCGAAATGCCCAGGGCATCGGCAGTCAGCAGCGCCACGATATAGGTGAGGCCGAGGCAGACGAAGGTGACGATGCGGAAGCCCAACTCCGCCGGAACCGGCAAGAAGGAAACCAGGAGCGGCACCAGGAAGCGATAGCGAAATGGAGCTGGGCCGGCCATGGTGCCGTGCTGCGCCATGTCGATGTATTCGGCGCTGCCGCCGGTGGGAATGTTCATCAGGCGCTCGGGCGATCCGCCGGAATGGCGAGTGAGGACGACGTGGGAGCCAATCCACACCAGTGCGGCGCTGATGAGAACGTAGAGGACCAGGCGGCGAATCAAGGCGGACCTTGCAGAATCTTCCCGAGTCGGCGGTAGTTGTCCCTTCATCGCAGTTTGAACTCGTTTGGTTTACTGAGTTCGGGTAGTGCGGCGCTTTAGCGCCGCGTAAACCCGATTCGCCCCCAACCGAGCCGGCTTCAGCCGGCGACACGGATCTGTCGTCGGCTGAAGCCGACTCGCTGAATTGTGGTGGCCGTGACGCGGGCCTGAAGGCCCGCACCACCCGGACAAAGCAACGCCTATACCACTCTGACGCGCCACTCATCTTACACGCTCTGGAAATCAGTTGAACGGCGGCACGGCGCCGGATTCGCCGAATGTTAGAATCTCGGTCTATTCCGCGGAGGTAACATTACGGCGATCGATGGGGCGAGCTGCGCAGAGGCTGACGGCATGCGTACTTTGCAGCAGCAGGGCGACACCGCCGGCCCGCGGTTTCCGGTTTGGATTGCCACGCTGGCGGGATGTTTCGGCTTGCTCATGGCCATCCTGCCGTACCTGAGCTGGTATCGAGTAGCTCATTCCAGTATATGGATCGAGAATATCGATGAGGTCCAATACCTTCTACATGCCAGCCATGCCTATTACTGGCATCCCTTCTACCTGTCTGATCCGACGTTCGCGAGTGGGGGACGATCGGTTTATTCCTGGCTGCAACTTGTACCTGCCGAGCTGCTGTGCAAGGCGCTTGGCCTGCACCCCATCCGCTTTGGACTAGTCCTTCGCATTCTGGGAGGGGTGGCCCTTGGCTTCGGATGGTATGCGCTGATATGGCAACACTTCCGCCGACCCTGGATAGCTTTCTTCGGCGCAGTCTTCCTGCTCACCGATAGCGGCTGGCTGCAATTGCGGCCATTCATTCGCCAATGGACAATTCTGGCCAGCGTTTTGCTTCATCGCTCCGGCGAGATCTTTGCGAATAATCCCAGCATCCACCGCGAGTGGCGGATCATTTCGCCGGTCGCCGTCCTGCCATTTCTGCTCTTTTACCTGTGGGCATTGCGCCGCAGCATCGATGATGCGTCGCGCCGCCGGCTGGTCTGCTCGGGCGTGGCCTTCGGTCTGCTGTTCTACGCCTATTTCTATTATTGGACGGCGGTGGGGCTGGCGCTGCTGTTGGGAATGGTTCTGGATCGTCCCCGCTGGCGAAGCTATTTTCACACTGGATGGATCGGGCTCATCGTTGGAATTCCGGAATTAACAACCATGTTGTTCGCGGCGCAGAGTCACGGATCGGACTGGATGCGGCGGAATGACGAGTTTCTCCCTATTCCACGATTGAGCGAGCACGGCCATTTTCTTTTTTCCGCCATATTGGTGGTCGGCACTTTCATAATCGTGCGGTGGTACTCGCCGCGGCTGCTCTATCTCTGGTGTCTGTGCGCTGCCGGATTTGTCATGATCCATCAGCAGCTCATCACCGGACTTCAGTTGCAAAACTGGCATTGGGCGTACCTGTTCTCCTCATGCATGACCCTGCTGGTGCTTCTGCTCACAGTAACCGCGCTGCAACACAGCGGCCCGTGGGGCCGAGCCGCGATGAAGGTCGTTGTGCTGGCGGTGATATTAAATGCAGCGGCGGGAATCTATCTCCGCTATGCGGAGGCGATCTGGACGAAACAGACGCAACGGCTCAGCGGCGCGTATGCCGGCTACGAGAAGCAGCGCAATGATGGCCGGCACGGCCCGCTCGACGCCGGGGCCGTCACCGGTGGGACGGAGGAATTCGTCCAATTTGCCATGATCGATGACCATGTTGTTCCCCTGGCTGCCGAGTACCCGATCATTTGGAGCGCGTCGGTTAGCGACTCCGATCTGGATCGCCGCGCCGCGTTGAACGCCTATCTTAGCGGGATCTCACGAAGCCAATTTGCGGAGACTCAGAGGTGGGAGCTCGATCATCTGCAGTTCGGGGTGGAACTGCGAGACCCGGCGAAGAGAGAACCACGTCTGCAACGCCGACTGGCCTTCTTCGATCAAGTTGCATCCAATCCGGCGGCCGCGATTCAAGCTTTCCAGGTGCGGTATGTAGCCCTGCCCGCGGGCTCGCCTCGTCCCGAAGCACTTGGGCGAGATTGGGCCTTGATTCAGGATGGGCCGAGCTGGAAGGTGTGGGAACGGAATTCCGCGATCGTTGAACCAAAGGTCAATTGAGCTGCGACTTATTCGGCCCGCCGTCGCGAATTGCTTCGCTACGATTGCGCCGTTGCATTAGCGCGGCGAGGCAGACGCCAGTTCCCAGAATGAGAATGGGATCGATTGAGGCCACCCGGTAACGTATCGAGCTTATGAAAATGCAATAGAGAAATGTATCGGCAACAACCCAGGCCCAGAGCAGCGATAGTTGCTTCCAACGCCGCCGCAACCTGATCCACCCAATGACGCCACTGACAAGAACCGGAATATAGCTGAGGGAATAGAGTATGCGGTTGGTCAAGCTATGCAGCCGCGCGGATGGCACCAGCGTGTACATTGCTGCGAAGTTTGCCAAGAACATTTGTCCCCACCGGCGCGGGCTGTGATCGAGAATGGAGAAGGCTTGACGGTAGTAATATTTTTCCCGGTCGGGCTCGGGCACGTCGCGGAAGGCCTGGTGCTGCGAGTAGCCGATCTCGGCCATTGATGCGCCCGGATCCAGGCGAAAGTGCGCTCCGAACCATAGGTTCGCGCCCCCATTGGTGCTGATCAAAACGAACCTGTGATAGAGCCGGTAATTGCGATAGGTCCAAGGGAGAATGACCATCGCCACTGCGACAACGAGAACGGCGATCCGGCGGATCGATTGGCTCCGATCATGCGTCGTCAACCAGATTGCGATTGCAAGCGCCGGGACAAGCATTAGACCGTTGGGACGGTCCAGCGCTGCAAGCCCCGTCAGGACTCCCAGACAAAAAACCCGCGATCCAGAATGTTCTTTGCCCCCTTGGTAGAACACAAAGAGCGCAGCCATCAGAAGGAACAAAAACAGACTCTCAGTAGTGAGCTCCGCAGAGTAAAAGATCAGGAGCGGGTAGAGCGCGAACACGAGGCCGGCAATCAAAGCTGCTAACTCTCCGAAAAGCAAGAAACCGATTCGCAGCAGGAAATAGAGCGAGAAGGCGGCGAGAGCGATCTGCAAGGACTGCAAGAAGATCGTATTGCGCGACACCTGGAATGCGACTGCCAGAAACATTGGGTAGAGTGGTGTCCTCCAGGCAGAGAATTCCACCGGCTGGGAAAACGGCTGAGCCTCATTTAGCGCGTGGGCAAATCCGACGCCGGTCGCAAGGTTATGGGCAAAGGACAAGTAGTCCTCAGCGTCCGGATTGCGCTCAACGTTGATTTTGCCCTTATCAACTGCGACCACAAACGCGAGCCGCATGACTACGGCAAGCAGGATGATCAGCGCTGATTTAGATCGAAACGATATTGGCATCGGTAGAGCTCGGGCGCGGTTTGCCTCGTCTGGCTGGTTGTTAGAGACTTCTTCGTCCTGGGAGCTGTTCCAAGGCTGTCAACAGCCAGGCGTTCAGCAAATCGGGCTCAGCTATGACGCTGGATTCTAGCACTGTTGAACTGGCAGCCGCATCGCGTGAGGAATCTCGCGCTTACGGCCTGTGCGGCAGATTTCCTTAGTAAGTTTGTTCCGCCGCGCTTCTATCCAAGACGATATAATTCCCGCTCTGATGGAGGATGTGCAGACATGCGACGCTTGCGGCGCTGTGCTTGATGGGCAGCGCGTTCCAGGCATGGCTGAGGTGAGCCTGCTGCAATGCTCGTGTGGATTGGTCACCACCTCGCCGCGGCCTGCGCCGGCCGAATTAGGCGCGTATTATCCCGCGACTTATTATTCGTACATTCCTCGGCCGTTGACGCGAACGCGCCGGCTTCTGAACAAACTACGCGCCTACAAGGGCGGCTATCCGGGAGAGGATGGTCTTGTCAGCCGGACGATCTGGAAGACGACCGCGTCCCTTCTGGGCGACCTGTTCCTGTTTTACCTGCCCTATCGCGGTCCCGGAAAACGTCTGCTGGAGGTTGGCTGCGGAACCGGAGCTGACCTGGTCTGGGCACGCCAGCACGGATGGGACGTCCATGGACTGGAGATCAGCGAGAGCGCGGTGGAGGTTGCGAAGCAGCAAGGTCTCGACGTGCAATGCTCAACGTTCGAAGAAGCCGAGCTGACTGCCGATACCTTCGACTGCATCATCATGAGCCAGGTTTTGGAACATCTGTATTCGCCACGCCTGGCCCTGCAACGGTGTTATCAACTTCTGCGGCCGGGCGGGCTGCTACTGATCGCCGTTCCGAAATTCGACAGTTGGGGCAGACACGCGCTGGGAAACTATTGGCCCAATCTCCTGTTCCCTATTCACCTGCACCACTTCAATCAACCTGTGCTGGAGAGAATGGTTCGAGAGGCCGGCTTTCAAATGCGCGAGGTGAGACTCAGCTCCAGAATCCTCAATCTGTTTTATGCGCTGAGGACCATGAAGCAATTTCATATGCTGCGGCGCGTCTTTACCCGGCCACAGGGAACGCTGAGCGACGTAATGTTGGTGGTGGCGGAAAAGCCTTAGAGCTCCAATTTGGATCGCGAAAGAACCAAGTTGACGCAATCGTCCCCGCTCGTCTGCAGAATCTCGTCTCTGCCGAAGAGCGCCAGCTTTCCTGCGCCAGTCCTGTAGGAAACGAAGCTCAGCGCCTCGATCTCTTCGAGAAGTCTTGCAGGCTCGACGCCCGCCTCGTGCAAACCATGCGGCCAGAACTCCATCACCAGCACGACATCGGGATTGTCACGTAGAACGCGTTTCATTCCCTGCAGGGCAAAATATTCGGCGCCTTGCACATCCATCTTGATGAAGTCGATCCGTGTCCCCGGAGCGAAATAGCTGTCGAGCGCCACGCCTTGCACTTGCGTCCGCGCCCGCTGCGCGCCGCGGTTGTAGTTATCATCATCGCGTGACTGAAAAATGCGATGGTCGCCGTAATTGAAGCTGGAGAGAAACAATTCGACCGGATGATCGCTGGCGGTGACGGCCTTCTGCTCGCAACGCGCATTGGCACATTTATTGGCCTGCACATTCTTACGCAGCAGCGAAAAATTCTTCGGCTCCGGCTCGAAGGCGAAGACCTTGCCGCTTTTGCCAACGGCATCGGAAGCCACCAAGGTGAAGTAGCCCATATTGGCGCCGACATCGACGAAGACGTCGCCTTCGCGTAACAGGCTGGAGACGAGCCGTGTCTCTTCGGGCTCCCAAGTTTTGGAAACGAACAGATGGGTGGAGACAGCGCTGTCCCACAAGTCAACGAACATCCGCTTGCCGTTGACCACGACTTCTTTCTGACTGCCGGCTGTCCGCAGAAGAAAATTGGAGAGCCGAAAGTCAGGCAACAGTTTTCGAATCAGCTTCCCGGTGTAAGCGCGGGCCTTTCCGCCACGCGAGCCCATCTCCCATGAAATCAACTTCTCAAACACCGGCGAAACCTTTCACTCCCCAAGAGGCCAGTATTCTAGCAGGTTGGAGGCGAAGTTTCCGATGCGGGAGGCTTCAAAAGTTGGCAGATAACTTCTTTGTTAAGAGGATTTTACCTATAAGTCCAATGGGGAGAGGATTTTAGCGGGAAAAATTTTGAATTATTGTTTGTTTTCAATGGTTTACAGGGGCGGAAATGGGGGGAGTTGTCACTGCTGAACAAGCAGCCAGTTGTCGGTTGTCGGTTGTCGGTTGTCGGTTGTCAGTTGTCAGTTGTCGGTTGTCGGAACAAGATTCCTCACATTAATAGAGGTCCTTCGACTCGTCGCTGCGCTCCTCGCTCAGGATGACACACCAAATAAGGCGCGGTCCCTCGATGCCGCTCAAGATCACAGCGCGCGATCAGCTAAGCGTCTGCGCCACTCATGATGACGAGGTGAGAATCTCTCGCAGACGCGCCTGGTTGGCGGCGAAGTTTCCGATGTCGGCGGCTGCGGTTGGCGAGGGCAAAAGGCGCTGGTCGACGACACCGGTGTCGAGCGAGGACAACATGGCGCGCAGCAGTTCGCGCAGGCGGACGGTGTCGAACATGGCGACCTGCGAGCCGGGATAGAGGCGAGCGTTGAGTTGGCTGTTGTCGCTGAAAATTCCCGGACGGCCGAGCGCGGCGGAGAGAAACGTGACTCGTCCCAGAATGCTGCCCGAGGTGAGATTGATGACGCCGTCGCAGCCGGCGAGGAAGCGGACAAAGGCGCGATAGCCGAGCTTGCGCTGGAGCATGAAGGGCAGCGCGTCGGCAAAGCCGGAAGCCTGGTAGCGCGCGCGGTCCTCGGAGTTGTAGATGAAGGTGTGAAACGTTAGCCGCTGGCGCAGCGCGGCGGGCAACTCCTGCCAGAGGTCGAGCAGCACGCCTTTGATCACGAAGGGATGGTTCTGCACGATGTCGTGGAAGCTCATGGGAACCTGCACGAGAATGCGGCGAGCGTCCGGCTTGCGCGACGAGCTTTGCGCGAGGCGCTGCGTGGCGGCCAGATCGTAAGGCCACGGAATCACAGTGGCGCGCTCGCGGCCGATGAGCCCGTCGCAAAACGTTTTGAGCTCGGGCGCGTAGGCCCAGACATGTTGCGCCGCGCTGAGAATGCGCTTCACGCGATGCAGCTTGGCGTCAGTGAGATCGCGGGAGAGAATCGCCGGCGGTCCGGGAATGACGGCGACCGGCGGATTGCCGGCCTCGACCAGCGACTCCAGATAGCGGAGCTGATTGTCGGAGGCTTGCAGTTCGGCGAGGATGAGATCGTAATCGCCGGGCGCGACTTTTTCGCCTTCGAGGAGGAAGTCAAATTTGTCGGCGAGCATCAGCGCCAGGCAGTAAACGTCGGGATAGATGATGCCGGCGAGGCGCATCTGAAAGTACTTGGCGACGAGGCGCTGCTTGCGCCACCAATGGCTGTGGCCGCTGACACAGGCGATGCGCAGGCCGGCGCTCAAATCGTCTCGCTCCCTCGGCGAACCAGAGCCGGAGTCGCCAGACCGCACTCGCGTAAGACGGTTGCTGCGCGCACATCATAGGTTTGCGCCTCGGCCAGACGGACACCGTTGCGGCGCAGGCGAGCGCGCAGTTCGCCGTCACGCAGAAGCAGATCGATCTTGTCGTCGATCTCTTCGGGCGAGCGATAGTAAAGCGCGGCTTCGCCCTCGGGAAAAAATTCGCACTGCTCAGGCGAGTAGCGAGCCAGCATGACGCCTCCGCTGGCGGGAATCTCGAAGCTGCGCATATTGGGACCGCCGAGATTTTCCGCGTTCAGCACATTGAGCGACACCGGAGCGCGAGCGTAAGTGCCGCTGACCGCGCGTCCCCAAACCGGCGGGTGAACGCGATGCTGGCCGGAAAGCGTCTGCCACTCGCGCGGCCAGTTCCTGCCCCAGATCGCGACCTTGTGGCGGCGAATGGCGGCGACCTCAGCGCCGCGATGACGGCTGAAGTGCGCAACGAAAACCACGTCATGCGTGGTGTTGCAGGCATCGCAATGTAGTCCTTCGTTGTTGTGATTGGAATGCGCTTGCGGGCGGAAGACTTCGGGATCGACCGCGAAGGGAAGGAATCGGGCCTCGACGCCGTCGTGCTGCAGGCGCTGCAGCAGGCTGCGCTCCCACATCCAGACGATGCTGTACTGGCGAAGGACCTCGATGAGATCGCGGCGCGGCGAGGAGGCTTCCTTGGGCAGCCAGCGCACGCTGAGATAAGGATGATCGGGATAATGATTGACGAACGGCGCGCCGGTGGACTTGCGGATTCGGCGCACGGTTTCGGGATGGAAGAACGAACACTTGACGGCGAAGATGAGATCGGGATGAGCGCGCTCGGCAACTTCGATGGCCTGGCGATTGACCGCGTTCCAAATCGCAGGCTGCAGTGCGCGGCGCAGAATGCGGTTGCCGCTGAAGCGGCTGGCCTGCTTCATCGCCACGTCGGAGTCGAAGCGGACCACTTCCATGCCAAGCCGCTCGAACGCGCGTGCGTAGCTTTCCGCCAGATCGCCTTCCTTCACCGGCCCGATGACGAGGATTTTGTGGCTCATTTGGAAACGGTAGCCTCGCGGTGCGACGTGCTCAAGCGGCGCTCCATCAGCACACTATCACGACGCAAGATCGCCTCCGCGCTGGACATGGAAAAATCCCGGACAAAAGCTTCGCGAGCATTGCTGCCGAGACGTTCTCGCAGTGAGCTTTCCCGCAACAGAGTGACGATCGCACTCGCGAAGTCTTCTGCTTTGGTGCGTATGAGTACAGCCTCACCGTCGGCGAGATTTAGTCCGCCGATCAATTCGGGCGATGCGACGATGGCTTTGCCTCGCGCCATCGCCTCGACCAGCTTCAGCGGCACGCCGCCGCGCAAAAATACTGGGAGAGCAAGCACGGCGCACTCGTCCATGAAGCGGCCTGAATCCGCAACCTGGCCAAGTATCTCAACCTGCGGCAAGCCCTGCAGCCTGGTTATCGCGGAGTCAGGCATGTTCGCGCCCGCAATGCGGAGAACGGCGTCCGGCAACTCACGCCGCACCTGAGGGAAAACTTGTTCAGCGAGAAACAAAGCCGCATGCAAATTAGGAGCGTAGGAATATGTGCCGATGAAGCCCACAATCGGATCGCTCTTGGCAGGCGCAGGCTGAATCGCTTTTTCGTCGAGGCTGTTGGGAACAACCAGCACGCGAATGTCGCCAGCAATGCGACGAAACTCGTCAGCCTCGACTGCGGACGTGGTCCACAACTCCGAGCACTCCCTCAGAAAAATGCGCTCCTGGCTGCGGCACGCAAGATAATTTGCGTAAAGTCCCAAACGGCCGCCGCGTCCCTCAAGGTTTTCCATAAACGAGGCACTGAGGTTGGTCAAGACGTCGGCTGCATCAATGATCACCTGGAATCCCTGTTCGCGAAGCGCAGTGGTGTAATGCATAAACATCGATGGCAATATCACGAAATCGGCTTTGATCTTTCGCGCCTCGGCCAGAACGATCTTCTCCGCGCCGATGCGGTCATACGACATGGAGAACGGATATCGCTTCCCTGCCCAACCGAGTGCGCCGCGCAGCAGAAAATCAGCCTTGTGAAGCACCAGCGAAGCAGTGGAGAAATTGGCGTGCGAAAATCTGCGGCCGGCATGACGGACTTCGTCGCAGATTCGCGCCAGCGGTGTGGACTCGACTGACGGCGGATCGCGCTCTTGGGTAGTGAAATAAAGCACGGCACAATAGCAGCCGAGCCGATGAACCAGTTCCAGATTGCTGAGGTGCCTGAGGTGCAATCCGGTGATGGCGGGAAATGGAAAATCCGGCAGCACCGTGAGAACACGCGTCCGCGTCTTGTTCAGTGCGGCCAATTCACGGCCTCCATGACTATTCCTGGAAAGCTGCTCTTGATTTCTGTTCACGAGTTGATAGCCATGTGGAAACTTCCGTTGCTGTCTTGAACTCGACAGCCGGAAGATTTTGCAGCCGCTGGATATTGCTTTGGAAATTCCGGATTCCGGTTTCAGTTAGGTCGTAGGGATGAAAGAAAAATGCTGAAACATCGCTTCCCTGCTGCGGCAGTCGCTGCCACTGATCGGTGAGCAACTGGGTTCGGTTCTTCAATCCCGACATGGAAAAGCATCCATGCCTCAGCCGCAACAGTCCGCGGATCACGGTTCCCGCCGGCGAATGTCGAAATTGCGCGGCTGGCACCTCCCACAACTTGAGCAGGTCCGCACCGCTCCGCTGGTAGTCGTTGCCGCTCGGATGGTAAGGCTCAGTTGGACATTCGCGCCAATCCGTCATCAGCGTAACCTTGCCCAGCGCGAACCAGAGCACGTTGCCAGGCAACGCCGAAAAATCCACCGCAACTCCAAGCCGGTCGAGAGCGGAGAACAATGCGTTGCTGCCGTAGTCCCAACCTGTGCGAGTAGCATTCACCGCGAAGTAGGAAGCGAGCCGTTCATGAGCCTCCGTCAACCATTCCGGAGCGGGATCGAAGACGAACTGCTGTTGCGACGGAGCGTACGACATCGTATGCATGTGCCATCCCAACTCGTGGCCCCGTTGTTGTAGCTTGTCCCACAGCGGTCGGTGCTCGGCGTATCCGCTCTCGAAGCTTCCCGTGCTGAACTCAACGCTCTGATCGGCGCGGATGAGCCATGTGACCGCAGGCATGTCGCTGCCCATGCGCTCCAGCAGCGTATCGATGTTGTTCAAGCATGCCCACACATCGCCCTCAGGCCGGCGATCGAGGATTGCCGGCAGCACGGGATCAACGTCGCAGCCGATGAGAATCTTCACCGCTTCTTCGCCACCACAATAATTGCCGGCGCTATGTTGAGCGCGCCCAGACCTCTTTCGAGCACCAATGGCGGTTTGATCAATGGCAACAAGAAAGGAAACGTATCAATCGTCTTATTTAGGATGCAGGTCGCATACTGCTCCTTAAGAACAAATCCGGTTTCCCGAAGCAGCGTGCTGATCATGCTCGGACTGTGTCCAAACAGATCGGGAAGGTATTCTTCCTTCGCATTGGCGAATGGGTTCGGCACCTTGCCGGCAACGAATCGGGCGATTCTGCCCGGGTTGCGAAGATTGCTGTAGCTGAACACCAGCGTACCGCCGGGACGAAGAATCCGGTGGAGTTCCTTCAATGCATCCGCGGAGTTATGTAGATGATGAAACACCCTGACCATGAGCACGGCGTCGAACGAACTGTCGGCAAATGGCAGCGCATAGACGCTGGCGTCGTGGTACTTCACCGCATCTCCAAACGCGTCCATCGCCGCTGCGCGGAGATTGCTGGCGGGCTCTACCATGTGGACATCCTGGTACTTGCCGATATAGCAAGGTCCCAGCCGCCCAAATCCGGCGCCAACCTCCACCATCGAATTCCCGCCCGGCAGAACGTGCCTTATGATCTTCTGCTCCAGCCGATCTAAGTAGCGCTTGCCGGGCCCAGCCCAGAAGTGCTCGTAGTCGACTCCTTCATAATCTTTAGAAAATACAATTGGGGCTCTCATTCAGGTTCCTAAGGTTTAAGTGGGCTAGCTTTTGCCGGCGGCAGAACGACGCCGTCCCAGCAGGATACCGCATCCTTGCATTGGTGATGGACGAATTGTTAGATCGTGCGTTGGGCTCAGGACCTTGCGCAGAAGGTCCAACGTTCCCGGCACGATCCGGTCGTGATACTCCATCGCGATGCGTTTGAAGCGGCCAAGCATCTCCGCGGAAGCTGCGGCAAACACATCGTGCTCGGAGCCTTCGATATCGACCTTGAGGAAGTCGATCTCCCCGGCATGAGCGAGATCAAACAATCCCGCCAATGGGATTACCGAAATGCCGCTGGCCATGTTGGCATCGCAACGCAGCACGTGATCCAGCGAACGCGCTCCCATGGCTTCCATTCGTCCCTGGCCAAAACCCGCGCCCAGCGCCACTTCATGGCACGTAACGTTCTTCGGACATGCCTGTGCAACATTGGCTTGCAGATATTGGAAATTCTCTGCGAAGGGTTCCAGCGCGATCACGCGGCAGCGCGGATTCTGCCGCGCCACATAAATCGCGAACAGTCCAATGTTGGCTCCGGCATCGACGATGACATCGCCGTCCGCGGGCCGATAGAAGTTGTTAGTGTAGATTCGCTCCAACCAGATCTCTTGCACTGCCTCCAGCAAGCCGGCTCGTTGCGCCGGATGCGCAATTCGCGTGCCGTCCCAAAGCACGACTTCATCGCTGGGTTGCGCGGCGCGCATCTGCTGCACCAACGTTCCGCCGTTGCGAAAATGCAGCATCAGCGATCCCATCTGGAGAACACTTTTCAGATACATAGGGAGAGATTCTTGGCGCGGCTTATTTCGTCTAGCCGATTGTACACAGCCGCGAAACATGGACAGCGCGTTTCTATGATCGGTTGGAATTAGGCAACGTTAGCAGCGCGGCCCTTCGCCGAAGACCTATCGGGAAGGCGCTCTTCTTTCCAGCTCCGCCAGGCCAGCTTCGACTCGCGCAAGATCGTTGGCATATCTGTCCGAGTTCCCCTGGGCGAGCTTTCGGTAGATAGTCATGGCTTCAGTGTAGTAAGCGCGGGATTCGTCGCTGCGCTTTTGAAGTTGATTGAGATAACCGAGGCTGGTCAGCGTCCCTGCAAGATCCGACAGGTACTCGCCCTGCGCCAGTTGCCGGTAGATCTTCAGAGCGCCTTCGAAGTTCTGCTTTGCATCGTCCAGCCGGTTCTGGGCTCCATCCAGTTTTCCCAGGTTGTTCAGCACCATCGCCATCGCCGGCAGATACGTATCTGGATTTTGCTGTTCCACTTGACGATAAACCTTCAAGGCCTCCTCGAAGTGCGCATACGCCTGGGCATTTTGCTTCTGATCTCTGTCCAACAGCCCCAGGTTGTTCAAGGTCGCGGCCACATTTGGCAAGTATGCTGGGTCCTGCTGCGCCAGTTGGCGATAAATCTTCAAGGCCTCTTCATAGTGCTGGCGGCCTTCGTCCATACGGTTGTGCTCGGCATCAAAGTTTCCAAGATTGATCAGCCGGTTGGCCAAAGCCGGCAGGTACTTGTCCGGCTCTTGCTGCGCCAGCTTCCGGCCGATGGTCAAGGCTTCTTCAAAGTGCTGAGAGGCCTCGTCCGTTTGCCTCTGGGAGCGTTCCACTAGTCCCAGGCTTACTAGCGTGTCGACCACACTCGGCAGGTATTTCTCCGGGTCCTTCTGCGCCAGTTGCCGGCGGATTTTCAAAGCCTCCTCATAGTTCTGGCTCGCGTCATCCAATCGGTTCTCGCGTAGATTCACAGCCGCCAGATTGCTCAATGTCGTGGCCATGTTCAACAGATGCGGGTCCGGATTCTGTTCCGCGAACTGGTGGTAATACTGCATTGCCTCCTCATAGTTCAGGCGCGCTTCGTCCGTCCGGTCCTCGCGCCGATCCAGGTTCCCGATCTCGTTCAGAGTCGTTGCCATGTCCGGCAGGTAGGCTGCTGGATTTTGTTGCGCCAGTTGCCGGTAGGACTTCAACGCCTCCTCGTAGTGCCGGCGAGCTTCGTCCATTCGCTTCTCTTCTGTGTCCAACCCGTCGACTTGACTCGCTGCCGTGACCAAGTCGGGGTTCATCAGCGCATCTCCCAGAACGGCCTCGGCATACGGGTTCTGCTCGGTGACCGCGACGGTGTGCGCCCACAGCGTGTACTCGTTCTCCCAGTAGCTCAGTTGTCGGACAGTGACGAAGCCCAGCACGATCAATACGCACATTGCTGGGACTACTCTCCAAACCGTGCCGACAGCTTTCGCCTCTGCCAGATCGTCAAGACTCCACGCAATCATCACAAAGATTCCGATCAGCGGAATGTAGGCATAACGGTCCGCCATCGCAGCCCCGCCAACCTGCACCAGGCCAATGACCGGAATCAAAGTACCCAGAAACCAGAACCAGCCAACCGGCAGGTAGCGCTTGCGGCGAAAAATTATCGCCACAGCGGTGACTCCAACTAAAACTAGCGCCGACAACACAACCTGCCACATCGGCAGCGGCGTCGCGGGGTGCGGATAGAGAGCAGCCAGCCGCGCCGGCCACAGCATCTTCCACAGGTATTGCGCGTAGGCCACAACCGCATTCTCAATTCGCAAACTGAGCGGGAACTGATGGAGGTTACGAACACTCTGTCCGGCTCGCTGCGCCTTTAGCGTGATCCAGGCGCTTGCGGCCGAAAGAAAAAGTAACGGCACTTTTTCCAGCAGCAAGAATCGCAACTGGTTCGTCGCTGTCCGCTTTTCCGTAGAGGTCTCAGTTCCGGCATTCTGGCGAACAGCGAAAGACGAAGAGCGAAAAGCGATCCGTTGCAGCGGCCAATAATCCAATAGCAACACGACAAAGGGCAGCGTGATGACCATCGGCTTGGCCATCAATCCTGCGGCAAACAGCATCGCCACCAGCAGATATCGTCGCCAATCCGGCTTTCTGGCGTACCAGCCGTAAGCACCGATCGCCAACAAGAAGAAAAACGTGCTCAGAACACTTTTTCGTTCTGCTACCCAGGCCACCGATTCAACATTCAGAGGATGCACGGCGAACAGCGCTGCTACCAGCAAGCTCGGTCCCACTCGCTTTGTGCCCCAGACCAGCAACAGAAATAGCAGCACCGCATTCACAGCGTGAATCAACACGCTATCCAAATGATGGCCGGCCGGATTTAAGGCAAAGAGTTGATAGTCGAGCGCATGCGAGAGCCAGGTCAGCGGATGCCAGTTGGACGCATCCGTGGATGCGAACGCCCACTTGATCGTGCTCCACGACAAGCCGCCATGAACGTGGGAATTTGCGGTGACGTAATCATGATCGTCCCAGACGACAAAGGAATGCCCAACGACCGGGCTGTAAAGCGCAATCGTCGCAGCTGCGAGTAGAACCGAGAGAGCGGCAATCAGCTTCTCGCCGGTGAGGAACGGTTCCGTCCTCGAATGTTTCTTCGACGTCGGCCTCTTACGTACTTGGGAGCTGGTTTTTGCGGGAGTCCTGGCGCGGCTCATTTTGTCTAGCCGATTGTACACAGCCGGCGAAGCTAGGCGGACACCGCTTCTTTCACCATGGCGAGCGCGCGGCCCGCGGCTTCAGCAAAAGACTGCATCGTACCTGGATCGATATCAGCCGCCGCCGTCCAGTTGACCGTCAGACAAAAATAAACCCAGCGGTCGTCGAAGAACATTCCCCCTGGAACGCACACGGCATGAAAGCCAGGCACGTCGATGCTGCCGCCTTTCGTAAAAGCGCTTGCGCCCAGCGGCATTGGCATACGCCAGATGGCGTCGCCGGTCGACAGGATTTGTCGAAACTGGCTCAGAGTTTGTGGGTTCTTGAAAAATCGGCCCTGCAACGCTCGCGAATAGTAGGACACGAAGTCATCGGCTGAAGACGACATGCTCGTCACATTGTTTAAGGGTTTATTGGCCATGGACTGGTTGGCGGCCGCTCCCAGTTGTTCCCAGGTGAAATTTTTGTAATCCTTTGCCCCCAGCAGATAGCCGAAAAAAACGCGCGTGCTGTCGGGAATCATGGTGCTTCTCAATCCCATTGAGGCAATGAGTTCGCGCACCTTATCCGCGCCAACGTGCTTCAGGCACATATCGGTCGCCGTGTTGTCGCTATGCAGGATCATGGCTTCCAGCGCGGTACGCAACGAGACTTTGCCGATCAAGTTGGGAGGATTAAAGGTCGCGCTGTCCAGCGACCACACGCTGGCGTCCAGCGCGAGTTGTTGCGCTGCAATGGTCTGGGTCACGGTCGGCGAGTCGGCCTGACGCAACGCCTCGCAAAGGACAAACGACTTAAAAGCGCTGCCCACAAACATCACTTTCGAGGCGTTGGATTGCACCATAAACTCTGGCTTATTGCCCGTCGCGGGGGCGTAAATCTTAATGGCCACATCTCCGGGTAACGACTTGAACAGCGACACAATCTCTTGCTGAGATGGCACGCCTCTTCCTCCAATCGTCACCGGCAACGCCTGTGGCGTGATCCCTATGGCTGCCGCTCCTGCCGCTCCTGCAATGAATTCGCGTCGCGAGTGAAGCATATTTTTCTCCTCTCAATAAAGCAGCTCCCGCTTCGAGCGAGTCACAGCGCTCCACTACGAGGCCATACGATCCATCTCCTCGTAGGCGCGTTCGCCGTGGAGCGACTGGTCCAGGCCTACGGTTTCGCTGGAGGCGTCGACTCTGACCGGGGTAAAGCGGTTGATGATGGCCAGCATGATGTAGGTGAAGCTGAAGGCCCACACTGACGAAAACACTACCGCGACGGTCTGCTTGAAGAGGAAGCCGGGGTTGCCGTGGAGCAGGCCATTAACGCCCTCGGGGTTAAATGTCTGGTCGGCAAACACACCCAATAAAATGATACCCAGCATCCCGCCCACGCCGTGGACGCCCCAGACATCGAGGGCGTCGTCCCATCTCAGTTTGTTCTTCAACTCCACCGCGAAATAGCACACACCGCCAGCGGCAATGCCAATCAAGACGGCAGCTCCGGGCGAGACGAAGCCGGCAGCCGGGGTAACGGTGGCGAGGCCGGCGACAGCGCCCGTGAGCAACCCTAGCAGCTTGGGTTTCTTCTCGCGGATCCACGCCACCAGCAGCCAGGCGATGGCGGCAAAGGATGCGGCCAGATCGGTGTTGAGGAAGGCGACAGCCGTAACCGAGTCAACCCGCATCTGGCTGCCGGCGTTGAAACCATACCATCCGAACCAGAGCAGGCCGGTGCCGAGCGCCACCATGGGAATGCTGTGCAGCCCAGCCTCGACTACGCGGCGGCGTCCAACATAAAGCACCGAAGCGAGTGCTGCCATGCCTGCAATATTGTGGACCACGATGCCGCCGGCGAAATCCTTGACGCCCCACTGCGCCAGCAAGCCGCCGCCCCACACCATATGCACAAAAGGAAAATACACCAGCGTCAGCCAGCCCGTGAGAAATAACATGTAGGCCTTGAAGGTGACGCGGTTGGTGAATGCGCCCGAGATGAGCGCCGGCGTAATGATGGCGAACATCATCTGATAGGCGATGAAGACCAGGGCCGGAATGGTGGGGTTCGGCGACGCGCTCATGAGATTGGTGTTGCGCAGCAGAAACTGATGGCTGTCGCCGATGATGCCGTGCCAGTCGCCGCTGAAGCAGAGCGAGTAGCCGTAGAGGTACCAGATCACCGTCGTCCAGCCCATCGAGACAAAGCTCTGCATCATGATGGCGAGGACATTCTTGCGACCGACCAAGCCGCCATAAAAAAATGCCAGCCCGGGAGTCATTAACATCACCAGACTGGCGCACAAAATCATGAAGCCCGTATTACCGGTATCTAAATGCGGCATGGTACCTCCTCAGGCAGGAAACAGTTTGCACGCCACTGGACGCGGGCGCAAGTGAGTTCTCCGGCCCGTTACTCGCAAATTTCTTGGCCAGGATCCCGGTTTGCTAGCTCTTCTCTAACTCGGGGATGAAGCCGCGGTGGTGACTGAGCTGCCCTGGGACAAGGTCTCAATCACCAGGCGGACATCCTTGCTTTCAGCCTGCTGAATAATCTGCAAGCCCTCACCGCCGATTGGGGGATAGAGAATCGAGTGGCCCTCAATCGAAACCGCGAGATCAATCCCGCCAATCGTAGCCTCGTGCAGAAACGACGGTTCGCGGGCTAAACACTCGGCGGTGAACCAGGCCGCGTTGCGCGCCTTCGTCATGTCGAAGTTGACCAGGCACGTCTCGCTGCGCAAGCCAATCTTTTCCAGTTCGCCAATCAGCGGAGAAACGGCTGCGATCTCTGCTGCCACCGTTCCCACTAGACTTGCCAGCACGGAGTTTATCTGGTCAAAGTCCGATTTGAGTTGGGGCAGTTGTTCCCCGGGACTGACCTGTGCAGCGGCAATGCCAAGATCGAGGTTGATGTGCGCGTTCATGCCTGCCATCAGTTGCTGCAGAATGAGCAGGTCGGCATCCTTGCAGCCCTGGAAAGCAAGCATCCAGCTTCGACTTGCTGTTCCGCCGGCCTGAAAAGTCGCGAGCGCATCCAGGTAGCGCGACGCGAAAACCACATCGAGCTGCTCCATCAAAGGCCCATTCTGGAAGCTGCCGCCGGCAATACCCTGACGCACCGCGCAAGTGACACGCCGGTAGAGTGCTGCAAAGTAGCCCAGGCGGCTTGCGTTGTCATAGGCCTGCTGAACAATCGCATCCAACGCGGAGACTACATCGTTGATGGTTTGCACACTCATACAGTGCTGATGACAGGCGGAATTTTCGTCTGAGGGAAGCTCTGATTAAGTATTGCTTTGAAAGGGACCGCCTTCAGGCGGTCCGCAAAGTCAAGCGAATGAACCTGGCTTTAGAGACTGTGTCACGACCTGGTGTCGCCGCTCCGCGGCTCACTTGTTGTCCCACTTGGAGCGCGGGCTTACGCCCACGCCTAACACAAATGCCGCCGCTTCGCGGCTGAATGAGCCGGATTTCTTAGTGTTTGTTCCACCGCGAATTATGATTTCCGGTCGTGACACAGTCTCTTTAGCCCGCTGAGGTGCCTGGCGTTGACTTAATCAGAGTCTCCTTGGCTTGCAACCGCCCACACTATAAACCATGATGGGATTCCAAAGCTCACTTCTTCTTTGGCCCATCCCGCAGCCCGGAGTTACGAGCTCATCTCTGGGTCTTTCTTACTGGGAGTGGTCCCTCTGATTTAGTTGTTGAAGGCTCGCTTGCACCCGAGCTACGTCGCCCGCATATCTCGCATCAACTTGGGAGAGCTTCTGGAGCAGGCTCAAGGCCTCTTGATAATGAGCTCGGGATTCTTCGATCCGATTCTGGCTACTTTCCACGAACGCCAATTCGGTAAGAGCCATCGCCAGGTACGGCGCGTAAGCGGCCGGATTCTGCTGCACCAGTTGCCGGTCAATCTTCACGGCTTCCTCATCGTGCTGGCGCGCTTCGTCCATCCGGTTCTGGATTCGATCCACTCTCGCCAAATTGCTTAGCGTCATGGCCAGGTTTGGCAGGTACACCGCGGGATCCTGCTGCGCCAGTTGCCGGTTAATCTTCAACGCCTCCTCATAGTGCTGGCGCGCCTCGTCCATGCGGTTCTGGGTTGCATCCAGACGCCCGAATTCCGTCAGCGTCATCGCCAGGTCAGGCATGTACGCGGCGGGACTCTGCTGCGCCAATT
Source organism: uncultured Acidobacteriaceae bacterium (assembly GCA_963789245.1). Classification (GTDB taxonomy): domain Bacteria; phylum Acidobacteriota; class Terriglobia; order Terriglobales; family Acidobacteriaceae; genus Bog-257. Next base: position 281,252 of record CAWBKE010000009.1, read on the forward strand.
GTTCGTCAATCTTCAGTGCTTCACTATGGTGCTGGCGCGCTTCATCCATCCGATTCTGGGTCGCATCCAGGTACCCAAACTCGTTCAGCGTCATGGCGATGTTGGGCAGGTACTTCGCGGGATCCTGCTGCGCCAGTTGCCGGTCGATCTTCAAAGCCTCCTCATAGTGCTGGCGCGCCTCGTCCATCCGGCCCTGCGCTCGATCCACAGCTCCCAGGTTGCCCAGAGTCGCCGCCAGGTACTGCAGATATACGTCGGGATTCTCCTCCGCAAGCTGCCGGTAGATCTTCAGCGCCGCCTCATTGTGCCGGCGCGCTTCATCCATCCGGTTTTGCAGTCGATCCAGGTTTCCCAGATTGTTCAAGGTCCTGGCCATGTCCGGCATATAGACGCCTGGGTTTTGTTGCGCCATTTGCTGGCGCAGTTCTAATGCCCGCTCAAAATGTCGGCGCGCTTCGTCCATCCGGTTCTGCTCTGTGCCCACCTCCTCTAAATCATGCCGGGTCAACTCCGTATCGGGATGCATCAGCGCCATCGCCAGAGCGTTATGCGCCAGCGGACTTTCCGCGCCTTCCAGCGTGTGCGACCACAGTTGGTAATCGCTCTCCCAATAGCTCATCTGGCGATAAGTTACGCCCCCGAGCGCTGCCAGCACGCACACTGCCGGAATCGCCAGCCAAACGGTTCGGACTTTTTTCGACTCCGCCCAGTCGGCCAGACTCCAGACAATCCCGACAAAGATTCCGATCAGCGGGATGTACGCATAGCGATCGGCCATGGCGTACTCACCCACCTGCACCAGTCCGATGACCGGAACTAACGTACCTAGAAACCAAAACCATCCAACCGGTAAGTAGCCGCGGCGGCGAAAGATAATGACGAGCGTGGTTACGCCTATCAACACCAGTGCGGATAGAATCCATTGCCATGCCGGCAGGGCGGTTACAGAATGGGGATAGAACGCAAGCCGCGCCGGCCAGATTGCTTTCCATAGATATGACCCATAGGCCACAACGGCATTCTCGATTCGCACCCCGAGCGGAAGCTCTTGGAAGGTACGCTCGGCGACTCGCTGTGCCTTTAGCGTGATCCAGGCGCTTGCCGCCGAAAGAAAAAGTAACGGGACTTTCTCCAGCAGCAAGAATCGCAGATGCTTCGTCGTTGTCCGCTTTTCGGCTGAGATCTCAGCTCCGGCATTCTGGCGAACTGCGAAAGACGAAGAGCGAAAAGCGATCCGTTGCAGCGGCCAATAGTCCAGCAGCAACAAGACGAACGGCAGCGTGATGACCATTGGCTTGGCCATGAGCCCGGCGGCAAATAGCGCCGCTACGAGCAGATAGCGCCGCCAATCCGGCTTTCGCGCGTACCAGCCATAAGCGCCGATCGCCAACAAGAAGAAAAACGTGCTCAGAACATTCTTTCGCTCTGCTACCCACGCCACCGACTCAACATTCAGAGGATGCACGGCGAACAGCGCTGCCACCAGCAAGCTCGGTCCCACGCGCTTTGTGCCCCAAACCAGCAGCAGAAACAGCAGCACCGCATTCACAGCGTGAATCAACACGCTGTCCAAATGATGGCCGGCCGGATTCAAGGCAAAGAGTTGATAGTCCAGCGCATGCGAGAGCCAGGTCAGCGGATGCCAGTTCGCCGCCTCCGTCGACGCGAAGGCCCACTTGATCGTGCTCCACGACAAGCCAGCATGAACATGGGCATTCGCGACGACGTAATCATGATCGTCCAGGACAACAAACGAGTGCCCAACAACCGGGCTGTAGAGAGCAATCGTCGCGCCCGCGATTAGAACGCAGAGAGCAGCAATCAGCTTCTTGCCGGAGAGGAGTGGCTCCGTCCTCGAACCTTTCCTGAGGGTCGGCCTCTTACGGAATTGGGAGCTGGTTCTTGCGAGAGTCTTGGCGCGGCTCATTTTGTCTAGCCGATTGTACACAGCCGACGAAACCTCAACTCGAGCGTGTTTCTCACCGCGCAGGTGATTTCAGGCGAGCCACAATCGGACATGTGGAGAGTTTGCAATTGAACTTCGATAGAACGGTCCCCTGCAAGCAAGTAATCTTGCAAAACTGAGAATTTCCGCGACCTCCGGCTATTGCATTCTTGGTTTGTTAAAGTGATAATTTCGGTTCTGCTCTCATGTAAGGTAACCAGGAGTTCGTAGTAACCAGGGTGCCGAGTCTCGTGGCGTCGCCAGGTCTTCTCCCTCCATCGTCAGCAACCAGGAACCGTGCCGGGGTTTTTGTACTCCTCGGCTTGGCTATCTTTGTCGCCCACTTTTCGCGGTCACCCGACGTACTGTTAAAGCCCCAGTTTTGGGCAGAGGACGGGGCGGTTTTCTACCAGCAAGCCCACGAGTTCGGGTTTCTGCACTCTGTCTTAATTCCCTACTCCGGGTACCTGCACCTCTTTCCACGCCTGGTTGCCGGACTGTCTCTGCTTCTGCCGCTGTCTCTGGTTCCGCTATTCTTCGACCTGGCTGCGTTGGTGGTGCAATGTCTTCCCGCCATCTACATCTGCACCCCCCGTATGCAGAACCTCGGTCCGTTTCGAGTGCGGCTTCTCCTGGCATTTCTCTGCTTCGGAATTCCTGGTGTGCATGAGGTCTGGGGCAATCTGACCAACTCTCAATGGCAGATTGCCCTGCTGAGCTTCCTGATTCTGATAGCTTCTCCGCCGCAAAGCCGTCCTGGAAGCTGGTTCGACAGGATCGCGCTCAGTATTGGAGCACTGACTGGACCGTACTGCATCATGCTGTTGCCGATTGCGCTTATCGTCGCCTTCTATCGGCGCAGCTCGCGGACCATAAGCCAGCTCGCGATCGTTGGTGTCGGGGCATTGGCACAAACAGTCTCATTGTTAATTGCAGGTAGACCCAATCTTGGCAAATTGGGCGCGAGCTTCCCGTTGTTTTGCAAGCTCGTGGTGATCCGTGGTTTCGTCCCGGACTTGCCGGCATCACTGAGGATCGCCAGGCTCCTGCACCTTCCTATCGATTCCTCGATATTCAGTTGCTGCTTTGTGATTGCGGCGCTCGCCTTGACCGCGTGGATCTTCCGCCATGGGAGCCTGGAGATCCGCTGTGCTCTCCTTTTCACGGCAATGATGCTGGCCGCTTCGCTCGCATCTCCCGTGGTGGTGAACGGTGGAGCGGAGCAATGGCCGACGATGATGATGCCTGGAGTTGGGGACCGATATTGGTTCATCCCGAGACTGATGATTGTCGTAGCCGTGTTGTGGATCGCGACGCAGCGCGTTTTTAAATGGGCGAGGGCCGCCGGTGCGGCCATGATGCTACTCATCCTTGTTTCCTGCGCCATGCATTGGCATCTGCTGCGCGCGCCCGGCATTTACTTCGACATATACGCGCACGTGTTCAATGCACTTCCTGTGGACGCGCAGCTAAGAATCCCCATCAACCCTCCACCTTTTGCAGTTCTGCTGACCAAAAAATCGACTGATCGAGAGTCTCACGACCCGGGCTTCCTGGATGGCGAGGTCCTGGGGCTAAGCGATTGGCGAAACCGGTTCCGAGGCGCGTCTCCCGAAGAGAGTTCGGCTCCTTTAACCGGAGAAGTTACAACGGTGAATGGGACCGCAGTGGGCCAATCTGGTTCGGCCGCGGATCCGGTGCAGGTCCCTGCTCGCGACGGAGCCTTGCTGGAGGGATGGGCGGTTTTGCGAGGTCAGGCTAAGGCCAAGCCTATGGATGAGATGTTCGCTGTCACCTCAGATCAAGTCGTAAAGGGCCACACGCTTCCAATCTGGGGTTTCTATGAAACGCGAAAACTGGAGAATGTAATGTACTTGGTATTCGTGCCCTCGATGGTTCTTCATCATGGACTGCAGGAGATCACCATCGTGGGATATTCTCGAAGCGATAATAGTCTCCATAACTACGACCGGCACTTCTACATTTACGCAGACTAGCCCTGACCATTACAAATCGGACTTGCTTAACCCCGGTTGACTGACCGCAAACTTCCGCTGACCTCTATTCAGCCGGCGACGAAAAGAACCGCAATTAACCACTTGCAGATGGCATCAGAGCGGAGATATACTCGCCCTACCTGGGGTGGTCCACTTAGCAGACCAGATGCCTATGCCAGAAGCAGTCCAACCCGACTTTGAGGTGGTCCGCAGACAAAAAGTCTACGAAGCCGTGGCTGCCCAGATTGAACGCCTGATTCTAAGAAAGCTGAAACCTGGCGACAAATTGCCTTCGGAACGCGAACTGGCGGAGATGCTTCAAGTGAGCCGCAGTTCCATTCGGGACGCGATTCGCAGCCTGGAACTGATGGGCCTGGTTGAACCGCGCCAGGGCGCGGGCACAATCGTTCGCGAACGATCAGCTGACTCCTCGATCAGTCCTTTTTCCAATGCGCTCAAGCGCCGGCAGGAGATGGTCAGCGAGCTTCTGGATTTTCGTAAGATGCTCGAACCGCCGTTGGCCGCGCGCGCCGCCGCGCGTGTCTCTCTCGAAGATATTTCGGAGATGGAAGATATCCTGCAGCGTCAGCAAGCAAAGCTGTCTCTGGGCGAACCGGCCATCGCCGAGGATGCGGAATTCCACTACAGCGTTGCTCTGGCTTCCGGTAACGGTGTCGTGCTTAAGGTGCTCGACATCCTCATGGACCTGCTGCGCGACACCCGTGAACGCTCTTTGCAGGTTCCAGGCCGCCAGCAAAAATCGCTTGCCGGGCATCGCAGGATTCTAGCTGCCATCAAGCGTCACGATGCGGAAGCGGCAAGATCTGCTATGCGCCGGCACATTGAAGACATCGAAGAGATCGTACTGAACAATTCTTGACCGACGAAGGATCTTGCGCCTAACCATTTTTTGAAGCACTTACGAGGGTCGAGCATGAGCTATACAGAACTCACGGTTTGGACGCGCGGCATCATCATGGACAAAGAGGGACGCGACATCGTCAACTCCATCTCCGCTGCGGCGCGCCTCGAGGGCAAGTACGCGCAGGCGATGGAAAACTATGTCGATAATCCCGATCGCACCAACTGCCCAACGCGTAAATACTGCCGGGTGAGCGAGAGCGTAATCGAAAACGAGCTCACCTACGAGAACGAAAATCCCAACATCGTCGTGTTGGTCGAAGGGACGATGGTCAAGGGTTGGGACTACATGCGCGGGATGCCTCCCGGCGGAACTCTGGTAATTAACACGCACTACACACCGGAATACATGATTCGTTTTGTGCCGGGTCCGGAGCGGCTGGCGCAACTGGTGTGTGTTGATGCCGCTCATCTCGCCGACCACAAATGGCTTTACTACCGGCTAGGCGAACTGGGACTGGATCGTCTTTCGACGGAAGGCGCCGCCGAGCGCAACAAGTCGATCGCCCCCGATATCGCGGCGCCGCTCATCGCGGCGGTCGTCAAGACTACTGGCATCGTCAAAATGGAGACGATTGAGCCGATGATCGCGAACCAGAAAGCATTCCACATGGCGTTGGACGCATTGCACATCATGCCGCTGAATCCGGTAGCGGTGTAGGGAGGAAGGACTGAACGACTAATGTCGACTAAAGGCACTCGCATACCCGAACGGCTGAAGATTACGTTTGGCGGCATCACCCCCGCACCGTCGCAGGAAAAAGGCCAGGACCTGTTCCCCACGGGTAACTGGCGATCAATCCGGCCGGTCTATCGGGACAAATTGCCACCTTGCAACAACGCCTGCGGCACCAACGAAAAGATCCAGGGTTATCTCGACCTGGTGAAGCGCGGCAAGTATCTGGACGCCTACGCGCTCATCAAGGAAGATATGCCCTTCCCGTCCGTTACGGGTCGCGTCTGTTATCACCCGTGCGAGCAGGCCTGCAACCGTGGGCAGTACGACGAGGCGATCTCCATTCGCGCCGTCGAGCGCTTTCTGGGCGATCTGGGACAGGCATTGACACACGATGTGGTCAAGGCCGGTAAGCCGAATGGCAAGAAAGTTGCCGTCGTAGGGTCGGGTCCGGCCGGTCACAGCGCCGCCTACCAGCTTGCTCGCCTCGGCTACGCAGTGACGATCCTGGAGAAATCGCCGAAGGCCGGCGGACTCAATCGCGGTGGCATTCCGGATTGGGTACTGCCGCAGGATGTGCTCGATCGCGAAATCGAGCGCCTCATTGAACTCGGGGTGACAATCAAGACCAACGTTGAAGTCGGCAAGGACGTAAGTTGGGACGACTTGAAGAAGAACTATGACGCCTGCGTGCTGGCCGTCGGTCTTATCGATCCCAACAGCGTACGAGCCGAGGGCGAGGACAAAGACGGAGTGCACTACGGGCTGCCGTTCCTGCGCGACATCGGCATGGGCACGTCCAAGGTCAAGCTGGGGGCTCGTGTCGCCGTCATCGGAGGTGGAAATACGGCGATTGACTGCGCCCGCGAAGCGCTTCGGCAAGGCGCGGTGGAAGTAACCATGATCACCGTCGAGTCCAACCACCACGAAATGCCAGCTGTGCCCGAAGATCTCCACGACATGCTGGAAGAAGGCGTGGAGTTGTTGCACGGGCGGGCCGTGACCGCGGTCCATGGCAACGGCAAGGTCGAAGCTTTGCAATTGCATCCGGCGCGATTCTCCGGCGCCATCAACGCTTCCCCGATCACCGTCGATCGAAAATCCCCCTCGGAGCGCTTCGCCGTCGACAATGTGATCATCGCAGTGGGACAGCGGGCGTCGCTCGCCTGGTTGCCGGACGAGTTCAAGACCGAACGTGGCACCATCAAGATCGACCGCTTCGGCCGTCTCGGGGATACCAACTTTTTCGCCGCAGGCGACGTGGTGCAGCTAGGTTCGGGTCAGCCGCTGATGGTAGTGAATGCCGTTGGCGACGGCAAGCGTGTGGCATTCAATCTGGACAAGGTGCTGCGTGGGGAGGCATTGCAGCCGCGCACCATTCCCGTCGACGTCATCTTCGATTTGAACCGGATGAACATGACGTATTTCCCGCACTTCCCCCGCGTCCAGCAAACGCTGCTGCCGCCGGTTAGCCGGAAGAAAACGCAGGAGGAAGTGATCCAGGCATTTTCGGAAGAGCAGGCAGTCGAGGAGGCCAGCCGTTGCTTCAGTTGCGGCACCTGCAATGCCTGCGACAACTGCTATCTGGTGTGTCCGGAGCCGTGCATTGTGCGCGGCGCGCGTTCGAATGGCCTGTACAAGATCCTGGTCGACTACTGCAAAGGTTGCCGCGTGTGCATTGAGGAATGTCCGACGGGCTGCCTTGAGGGTGTTCCCGAACTCGACTTCGACACCGGCGTGGTACGAATGGATACGGCCTTTGCCATTTCGCCTGGGCTGCACGGACGCCAGGCGGAAGAGTTAAAGCATCTGGCAGAACGGCCAGCGAAGAACATCTAGGCTGTTATGGGCAGTGAAACGGTGATTTTCTTGGCGTCAGATTGCGGTGCTGCTCGCTTTGAAAGGGCACGGCTTTAGCCGTGCCGTCAGAGCGTGCAACAGAGATTGGCCTTTAGGCCCTGAGGGCTTGCCTCAGCGGCTAAAGCCGAACATCTCATCTCGGAGTCCAGCGGCACGCCTGAAAGCGTGCCCCTTCAAGGCAGACCAGGGAGCCCACGGAGAAGATTATGGCAACGGCTACACAGGCACTAAAGAAGAAGATGGTACGGATAAACGGCTGCGTCGCGGCGGCACAGGCCGCCAAGTACGCTGATGTCGATGTGATTACGGCCTATCCCATCCGGCCCTACACGGCAACGATGATGGCCCTGGCGCAAATGGTGGCCAACGGAGAACTCGATGCGGAGTACATCGTGGCCGACAGCGAGCACTCGCAATTAAGCATCGCCCACGGCGCTTCGTCGAGCGGTGCACGCGTTTTCACCGGTAGTTCGGGCGTCGGCGTGCAGTTTGCCTACGAGCTATATTCGCCGATCTCTGGCAGCCGTATGCCGGTGCAAATGATGATTGCCGACCGCACGCTCGATCCTCCCGGCGATTTTGGTTCCGAGCACACGGACGCGCTTTCGACCCGCGACATGGGCTGGCTGATGGGCTGGTCGTGTGATGCACAGGAGGCATTCGACAATCACCTGATGGCCTATCGCATCGGCGAGGACCCGCGCGTCCTCCTGCCCCAGATGGTCTGCCAGGACGGCTTCTTCGTCTCACATATCACTACCGACGTCGAGTTGCCGGACCCAGGTCAGGTAAAGGAATTTCTGCCGCCGTACAAACATCCGTACCCGCTCGATCCGCGGCATCCGGTATCGCATGGCCCGCAGATCATGCCCGAACAGGGTCCGCCGCTTCAGTTGGAACGCGCGCGCGCCATGGAAGAGTCGATGGCGGTCATTGAGGAAGTTCACGATGAGTTTGCCAAGATCTTCGGGCGGCGTTACGATCCCTGGCTCGAAGAGTTCATGACCAATGACGCCGAGGTCGCCTTTTTCTTGCAGGGCGGCCACGCGGTGACGGCGCGATTTGCGATTCAACACATGCGCGACAACGGCATAAAAGTCGGCATGGTGCGGTTGCGGACCATCCGGCCGTATCCGACCGATCGCGTGAATGAGCTTCTGAGCAAGTTCAAAGTGGTTGGCGTGATTGAAACCAACCTGGGCCTGGGCAGCGTGAGCAGCGGCGGCTCGCTCTATGCGGAGGTCTGCGCGGCCCTTTATGAAAGCCCATCGCGGCCGCTGGTTGTGTCGTTCATGGCCGGCCTGGGCGGCGAAGCCATCGTGCTGAAAGAGTTCTATTGGATGACGCAGAAGATGACGGAAGCGATGAAACGCGGGAAAGTTGAAAAACGCACGCATTGGGTTGGGTTCGAAGAGTAGAGAAATTTGCAGTGTGCAGCGTAGGGTGGAGCACGCCTTGAGGCGTGCACTCAAGTGAGGGATTAAAGTATCGGCTTCAGCCGCTGAGGTAAATTCCGAGGAGTTACCTCGGTGGCTAAAGCCCGGTCTCATTCAACCCCTGTCATGCACGCCTGAAGGCGTGCTCCACCCAGAAACACGAAAGCGTGAACGCACTTCGCGACCGTGATGCAGGTTTCAAGACTCTGTCATCGGAAGGAATGAAAATGGCGACCATTGAAGTTGAGCGGCAACTGCTGCAAATTCTCGACAGCCCCAACCAGGGAGCACGTTTCTACAACCCTGAACTACCGTCGAGCGAACCGTTCGTTCCCGGCCATCGCACCTGTGCCGGCTGCGGACCTTCCATCCAGTATCGGATGACGAGCAAGGCCGCGGGCGACAACACGATCCTGGTGGGACCGACGGGTTGCATGTATGTCGCCAACAGTTCGTATCTGTGTACTCCCTACAATGTGCCCTGGGCGCACACCCAGATTGGCAGCGCCGGCAGCTTCACCGCGGGTGTTGCCGCGGCGTACGAAGCCATGATCCGCAAGGGCAAGTGGAAGGGCACTTTTCCGAACATTATCTGCGAAGCGGGCGACGGCAGCGCGTCCGATATCGGCCTCGCCTCAATTTCCGGCGCGCTGTATCGCAATCACGACTGCCTGATCATCTGCTACGACAACGAGCAGTACGCCAACACCGGCATCCAGGCGTCGTCGCGCACGCCCTACGGCGGCATGACCACCTTTTCGCCGCCCGGCCCGAAAGTTCCGGAAGCGAAGAAGCTGTTTCCCAAAGACCTCGCTCGCATGATGGCAGCCGGCCATCCTCATTGCTATGTGGCCACTGCCAGCGTGGGCTATCCCATCGACTTGATGAACAAAGTCCGCAAGGGCTTGAACCACCGCGGCGCCGCCTATCTGATGGTCTACACCCCTTGCCAGAAGGGCTTTGTCTACGAGACCCCGCGGTCGATTGATCTTGGCCGGCTGGTTGTGGAATGCGGACTCTACCCAATGTGGGAGTGGAATCCCGAGAAGCGTGAGTTCGATTACAGCTTCCGTCCGCAAAGTATGCGGCCGGTATCGGAGTACTTGAAATTACAAGGGCGCTTCGGCCATCTCCACGCCGAGCACATTGCCAGTCTGCAGAAATTCGCGAACGAGCAGTGGCGCATGATGGGTGTCGAGCTGCCCGAGGCCTTGATCAAGGCTGCGGATGCGAAAAACCTGGTTGATATGGCGTCTGCGGTTGCAGCGGAGGCGGTCGCGCAAACCTTATGAACACGAAAGCAACGGAACCGGAAGTCGAACCTGAGGGCCAGGAAAGCTATATCGTCAGCGAGGGCAAGAAACGCGGTTCGACGCGCGACGTTCGACCGGAGGCGGCATTCGACCGCTACTACACTGTGCTGCGCGTACACCCAGGCGACGCGATCCTCACCGACAACTGGCACACCAATGAAGTCCTGGACCACGCGCGTAACAACTTCGAGGGATACACCTTCGCCATGCGCACGCTGGAGGCCTGGGGCGCGACGATCGAGAACGACCAGCGCGCCTACTACACCGCGGGCGGGCGCGTGTGGGTAATGGATCTGGAGCCCTGCGAAGGCAAGAAACCGCGGCTGCCTGGCGCCGGAAGCGGCAAGAAGTAGGTACGGTTGGCTCGCGTCCTGCTCATCGACGACACGCCGGAGATCGCCGAGCTTCTGACGTTCGCCTTGCGCGATCACGGCTACGAGGTCTTCGCAACCGGATACACCACCTGCGTCAATGAGCTGCTTTTGGAGCAGCGCTCCGATGCGCTGGTCCTCAACTGCTCCGCGTTCGATATGAGCGAAGCACTTTTCGACAGCGTGCGTTCCGATCCCGATCACGCCGAGCTTCCCGTCGTTATCATCAGCGATACACCGGAAGCGGCCGAGGAGAGCCTTCGTTTCCGGAATGCGCGCAGAGTGTTACTGGTCAGCAAACCGTTCACGGGAACGCAAGTCGCAACCGCGCTCGCTCAGTTGCTGGAATAACTATGCCATTGTGGAGCATGGACGAATGGCCGAGAGCTCACGATCAAGGCCGGCTTTCTTCGGGCTCCGTCGTTAGGTCACGTTCCCCACGCCGTCGCAACAGAGACTTGCTCCCACTCTTCGACTCCGCTCAGGGCGGGTTCCTCCCGCCAAAAAACAGGCGAGAGGGGGTGGGGCACCCCCGAGATAGGAAACTCATCTGAAGGAGTGGGCTTGCCCCAGCGCGCAATGTCGTAGAGCAGACCGAATGTGCGCCCCACCGCCAAGTTAAGAACTCACCCGGAAGGGACGGGTTTTTGACATGGGGAGGGGGTGGGAGTAGAAGGAGAGGCGGAGGTATAAGCATATGAAAACGACAAAACGAGCTGAGCTTTACTACAGCGCGGCTGCCACACTCGGTAGCCTTGAATGCAACAAGGGATTCGAGGAGGTTCTGAAACACCTTAAAGATTTCCGGCGGAATATTGATCTCCAGGTCGTTGACACCACGACGATGCCCGACCACGAACGTCAAAGCCTATACATGCGCGCCGTGCTGCCTTCGGTCTTAAAGAAGAACCGCATCCGACAAGTGTTCGGCTCACGCCGCAACGCCGGTTTCATGTTCGGACGCGGTGTACCCGCGCTGCTGGTTGCTGGGCCGTCAGCAGGGTACCCGAGGACGTGTTTCCCCACGAGGAATTGGGACGAATAGCGACGATACACGAATTCCTGTCTCGGCATCCGCTGTCTGACCGGCTCACAGCATGTGAAGCCGAAAAGACACTTCTACGAGTATCACCCGTGGAACGAGCTTGCCGCCTAGCATCGCCGCCGTGAATCGCCACTTGCTGAGGGCAACAAGAGCTTGTTCATCCAGCCCCATGCCAAGGTGATTGAGTGGCTGAATGTCATGGAGCAAGCCGTCGATTCCAACGGTGGCGCAGAATTCCGCTTTGCCTTCCAGCTTCGCTCTCCGCGCCTCATCCGTATAGTCAGGGTCGGGAAGGTCAATTCCAATTGGCGCGCTGGCGCGAGGGGGCAAGTTTGCTGCCTCGCATGGTTGTGGCGGGGTAGGCGGCGGCTTTGGTGGGGCTGGCGGCTCGCTTGATGTCACCAACTGGGCTGGTTCGTTTGGATCGGGTTTCTTGCTTGCGATTACAAAGCGGTTCTGGCTGCTGGTAACGATGAACGTGACTGCTGGAAGCAGTTCATACGTATACGAAGCTGAGTCACAACTTTGTCCGCCACTCCTTATCGTCAACGATTCAGGTACTACGCCGTCCCGCACGTCCCCGAAGATGATGTAACCCTCAGCTTCTTCGCTGGGAAGCATCTGATGGATGATGTAACCCATTCTCAACGTATCGGTCTTGTTCCTCGCCGTAAGCCTCACATGACCGAACTTGTGACCGCCTCCGAGAGACGTTTCAAGCCCCGCAGAAAGCTGAGTGCAGACGGTCTTCCTGCCCACATTCCTGACCGCGACGTTGACGCGAACATAGTGGAAGCCGAGTTGGGCTGTGTAGCGTCCATCGGTTTTGATGGTCTGCATGTCGGACAGAGTAACGAGCAGGTCGCCAATTTGCTCTTGTGGGGCAGAGGGCAGAGAGTGCGCAGACTGGCACAGCAGCAGGCATCCTAGCGCCGTAAAAAGGGCTGTCTTTCTCATGGCGTGAATGTTTGAGGCTTCGCTCGCGCTTCCGGATTCGCAAAGGCTTGCGTGACGTCGTACAGAAACCATCCGCAGTCCGGGTGACTGTTTACCCGGAATTTCCTTTTTGGCCTCGACAACGTCACCATCGTACGCCCGTCTCTCCCGTTCGGGACACCGCGAGACGATTTTTCTCTCGGAGCCCAGTGCCCCCGCCTTTAGCCTGCCTTTAGCGAAGGGTGGGAATAACTGAACGGCTCTCTACCGGCCCGGATCCAGATCTCTCATCACGACGTGCAGCACCTGCCCAGTCACGTCGCGCGTCGCGCTCGGAAATTGCCGCCTTCGATCCACCATCGCCGTTCGTATCGGCTGAGATCTCGATACGTCGCGCGCGACTGCCGGCAGCCGCGCGCATCCGCCCCGAATGAGCCCCGTTCTCTCTGCGACGGCGAGCCGCGTCTCGAATGACCAATCGGCAATCTTCCCCGGCGGCGCGTCCGCGGCCGTCTGGGCACTGAATCCTTTGTGTTCCAGCGCGTCAGTCACAATGGCTTCCAGGATTCCACTGGAATTGAGCAACGCTCAGGTCATAGTCCCCTCGTTCGAAGCGCACGCCGGCCATCGCCATACGCCTGCTCCAGAACGGGCCGGAGCTCGTGGTCGTGGACGAAATCGAAGCGGCGAGAAGGCGGCGCCTCCTGTGATGCGAAACGGCAGGGCCATCCTCCATTCGAGAGAGCGAGCCAACGGCTTGTTCAAGAACGCCGAGCAGCCTGTTGATAATCTGAACTGGCTGCGCTCCTGTGGTGGCACGCCCGTCCGCTGAGCGCATCAGGAAAGCTTCACTAAACGACCGGGCGAGCCAGTGTGCTTTGCTGCCTCCGGACAGTTGATTGATGGTTACGCCGCAGTCTTCCTGCCAGGCGCGAGTGGCCGCGATCGCCGAACCGTTGGAGCGATCAGCTGCCAATGTGTCGCGAACCTCACAGCCGCGACGGATAAGGCCATCGAGGTGGGACCGGTATGTCTCGATCTGCGCTCTCAAGCTGTCATCCATAAGTTGTGTCTCGCGCTGATGGCCGCTGCTACCGGAAGTTCACAGGCCTGACCGGCTTCCCATCGATTCGCAAGGAATCGTGTGGGTAGTGGTCCAAAACTGCACCACTACCGTCACGTGGGAAGGCTTGACAGACTGTGGTAAGCTACTTCCCTGCTTCCCGAAGTGGTTCGGTCACTGGACCAGTATATGACAAGTTCGCGCTTGGACTGGAGTTGAGTGGAAATCGATACCGCGCCATTAGATTCAGTGTTGGCAGGGAAAAAAGTAGTCGACACTCACCCGGTCCTGCAGAACAGCGTTGCGGGGTGCCGGCGGTTGCATCGGTGCTTTGTTAACGTCTAACGCGCTGTCATGGAGGTAGTCCTTGCCTGCATCTCCGGCTACGCTTATTCACCCGTCACGCATTCCCAATCGTTGGGTCCAGCTCATAGCCGGAATCGTCGCGATGATGGCTATCGCGAACCTGCAGTATGCCTGGACTCTCTTTACCAAGCCCATACAGGCCCATCTCCACGTCACGCTGGTCGCAGTTCAATGGACCTTCACGTTGTTCATCGCTCTGGAAACCTGGCTGGTGCCTTTTGAAGGATATTTGGTCGATCGAATTGGACCCCGATTAATGCTGGGTGCGGGCTCGATCCTGGTCGCTCTGGGCTGGATCGGCTCCGGCTACGCGGAGACGATCGGCGGCCTGTACTTTTGGTACGGACTGGGTGGTATTGGCGCTGGCATCGTTTACGGAGGAACGGTTGGCAACGCGCTGAAGTGGTTTCCGGACCGTCGCGGGTTGTGCGTCGGCTTGACCGCCGGGGCTTATGGCATAGGCACGGCGACGACCATCGCTCCCATTGCCTCCATGATGAAGAGCTCGGGCTACCAGCACACCTTTATTGTCTGGGGAATTGTTCAAGGATTCGTGGTGCTGGCTGCTGCCCTGTTCCTGGCCAGGCCTCCGGTAGGATGGACGCCACCAGATTGGGAAGAGAAGGCAGTGAAGATCAAAGCCAAGGTCAACACCGCCGTTGCCGATATGACGCCATGGCAGATGCTGCACCAGCCAACCTTCTACGTGATCTATCTCATGATGACCATGCTGGCCTTCGGTGGCTTGGTTGTTACTGCACAACTGAATCCGATGGCTTCTTCGTACCATGTGGACAAAGTCGTCGTGATCTTCGGAATGACCGCGGTGGTGCTGGCGATTACCGTCGACCGGTTGCTGAACGGATTTACCCGCCCCTTCTGGGGATGGGTCTCAGATCATATCGGCCGCGAGAATGCCATCTTCATTGCTTTCATTCTGGAAGCGATTGCGGTCTATGCCCTCCTCCAATTGATCTCTCACCCCATCTGGTTCGTTGCGTTGTCGGGCCTCTGTTTCTTCGCCTGGGGGAATATCTTCTCGCTGTTCCCGTCGCTGACCGCCGACCTGTACGGAAGTAAGTGGGCCACCACGAACTACGGAGTTGTCTACACTGCAAAAGGAGTGGCGGCAGCCTTTGCCGGACCTGGCGCCGCCTGGATCTATGCCAGGACCGGCTCCTGGGCGAAGGTCTTCTGGGCGATGATCGTGTGCGATGTAGTGGCTGCGTTTATGGCCTTGCTGTGGCTGAAGCCTCTGGCCGCTCGCATCGTTAGAGATTCGGAAAAGGGACTGCAAGTTCCAGGCGCATCAAAGGCTGACAACTTAAAGACTGCAGTGTAGAAAGCGCCGGTAGCTGCGCCGCAATCGGAAACCGCCAGAGTCTGGCGGATTTGCGTTGCACGTGGCACATCTAGTCAGGAGTCCAGCCAAGAAATTCTTCGTGTCCCTCGAAGATTGCAACCAGCAAATTTCTGAGCCGTTGTTCCAGCCCTATGGGCGTTGGCTCGAACGCCGGCTCGGGGTTGTCTTCGACAGGGAGTTGTACTTCACGGACAGGGATTTCCACTTCAAGCTCGACCATGGTTGCCGGCATAAGAAATCTCCTTCCATCAGCTGCCCGAGTTCGGCGTACGAGGTCCGCTTCACGGGAGCGGTTCTGCTAAAAGAGCAGACCCCGAATCTCAGTCTAAAAGCTAGCCGCTGCAGGCTACGCCCTCCAATGATCGGCATCACGGATCGGTGTGATGGGATCACAAAAATCCGTAATGGAGTCCGATCCAGAAGGCGCGCGGACTCTCCGAAAGTGGATGAAAAGCAGACACGCAGTACTGCGTTGAGATGATGCAGCGAGCGCCTTTTGCCTTCCTAAACGGGAGAATCTGCCGCGCGGCAGCCTTCTTACTTCGCCGGTGCCGGTGCCGGAGCCGGTTGCTGCGTTGGCGGGCCGCCAAAATTCACTTTAGGAGCTTCTCGTGCCCCTTCCTCGGTTTTGAAGTAAGCATCGTTGCGCGTGAATCCTGAAAGGCTGGCGACAATGTTGTTCGGGAACAGCGTGATATACGTGTTGTAATCCTGCACGGTCTCGTTGTAGCGGCGGCGTTCGATGGCGATACGATTTTCCGTGCCTGCTAACTCGTCCTGCAAGCGCAGGAAGTTTTCGTTGGATCGCAGTTGCGGATAATTTTCCACCACCACCAGCAGGCGGCTGAGAGCCGAATCCAGCTGACCATTAGCGGCGATCTTCTCCTGCGGCGATTTTGCTCCCGCCATCGCGGCGCGGGCGGCGGCAATGTCGCCGAAAACTTTTTCCTCGTGGGCGGCAAAACCCTTCACCGTCTCAACCAGGTTCGGGATGAGGTCTGACCTACGCTGCAAAACAACATCCACCTGCGACCAGGCAGCGTTTACGGTCTCGCGCTTAATGACCATCTGATTGCGGTGCGAGACAAACGTGCCACCGATCCAAAACGCCAGCAGTACGATCACGATCAATACAATGATTCCGGTCTTCATGCCTATCTCTCCTCCGCGATCCTACCGATTTATAAAAATACCCTACGCCAGGCTGCGCCAGTGACGTTTGGGTATCCGCGCATCCAGCTCGTGAGCAACCCGCTGAATTGCGCTCATGTACGCGTAGTACAGTTCACGTAAATTCTCCGAATGCCGGCCGTCGTTCCTCAACGCCAGAATGGACTGCAACGGCGCCACTTCAAAGCCGAAGACCTCACTGGCGCGTTGCAGCAACTGCGGCTTGGCATGCGGCGGATTCTCTCCCAGCGCGAGCAGAGCGTGGCGGAACAGCGTCAGAACGCTGGTGATGGATTTTGCCAGCACCGCGCGCAGTTCATCTTCTTTAGGAGTTAGCAGCAAATGGTGCCGCAACCGCAAGAGCGTCGTTCTTAGCTCGTGCTCCACCTCGATCCGGTGCAGGTTCATGGGAACTTCAATTGCCGCTGCCACATCCTGGCCAAAGAGCGTTTTGTGCGATTCCTTGATATCCAGCAGCTCGATGGCGAAGACATCGGCGGACTCCCGCAGTTCTTCGAGAGTCATAATCATCGGCGGCCGCAGCTTCTCTTCGACACTCCACCACTGCAATACCGTGGAGATCGATGCAAACGAACTCGGCTCCAGGTGTTGCAAAACAATCAGCAGGTTCACATCCGAGAATTCCTCATGGAAGTCCTCGCGCGCGGCGGAACCGAACAGAACGGTAGACAATAAGTTGTCGCCGCACGCCTGTTGCAATCGGCTGACGAGTTCTTGCAGCTTGCTCTCTGGTTTCTTCATGGCAAATCACCTCGGGCCGCGGATCACCAACTACCGCCGGCACCACCGCCGCCGCTCATACCGCCGCCAAAACCGCCAAAGCCTCCAAATCCGCCACCGCCGGAGAATCCTCCGGAACTTCCGCCGAAGCCGCCGCCCCAGCTACCGCCTCGGCCCCCCAATGCGCTCCCCATCACCAACCACGGAAGAACTGACCCTCCGCCGCCACCCGCTCGCGGACCGCGGCCTCCGCGCCGTCGCGAAATAGCTCGGATGACGACGAAGAAGATCACCACGATCAGCCACACGAGCCACCACGGTGTTTGCGACGCGGGCGCTCGTGCCTTGTTGGCAGGAACGCCGTTCAACTGCACGCCCTTGCCGGCTGCTATGAGTTGCGCCAACCGCGTCGTTCCCAGCAGCACCGCCGCGCTGTAGTTTTGGCTGCGGAAATCGGGCACCATCTCGCGTCCGATGTCTCCAGCGCGGGCATCGTTGATCACGGGCTCTAACCCGTAACCGACCTCGATCTTGTACTGTCGCTCCTTGGGCACCACCAGGAGCAGAACGCCTCGGCTGTCCTTTTTTGATCCGATACCAAGATGTTTATAGAGATCGGCCGCGTAGTCTTCCCTGCTCTGGCCGTCGAGCGAATTAACGGTCACCACCGCGATTTGAGCGCCCGTCTTCTGCTCGACTTCGGCGCACAGCGTCTCCAGCTTGGCCCTAGTCGCGGGATCAATGACCTGCGCGAGATCCGTGACGTAACCCTGCGGGCGAATGTCCGCGATCTTCTCTGCCCACGCGAAGCAACACGAAGCGCAGAGCAGCACAACCAGCATGGCGAATTTGACGCGCGTTGGCATGGGTCATCAGTAGTGTTTGCAGCGACCTCTGTACCGTAGAGAACGTAGTACGTAGTGTCAAGGAAACAGTAGCCGCCCGCTCCAAGGGCAGCTAACCCACGCCAACAATTGTTTCACGAATGTGGCGTGATTCCGGCCAGACAAGCAATTCGACTCTTCACCTGGCGAACCGAACCGCGACGCGAATTCTAGCATCAAAGCTAGCGGCTCTCCGGGCCATTGCTGTAAAAGGGGGAATCCCGAGGAGCCGGGAGGGGGCTGCGCGGAAATAGCGATCCGTCGGTCCCTTCTCATCGCAAACCGCTGACGGACGATGCGCATTTCGACCTTCTTCCCTGGCTGGAGTCGAGCCTTACCCGCTCTGGGAGGAGCCGATCAACTGTTGGTACACCGACATCATTTTATCGACCACCGGACCTGGGGAGTAACGCTCCTCAATCAAGGTTCGCCCGGCGTCGCGCATCTGCTGCCGCTCGCCAGAGTTCTCCAGCAGGCGACAGGTTTTGTCGGCCAGATCTTCGTCGGTTTCGGCAACCCAGCAGTCCCGTCCATTCTCATAGTCGATGCCCTCGACACCTTCCCAAGTAGTCACCACCGGCACACCGTATGCCATCGACTCCATCACTTTGACTTTCATGCCGCTGCCGCGCGAAGGGGCATACACCATCACTGCGGCCTTGGAGAAAAATTCCGACGGATGCGCCAAGTTGTCGGCGAGAGTGATATCCGGTTGCGACGAATACTTCTGCAAGTATTTCCCCGCGTTCCATCCCGCTACAAAAAGTTTCGCTCTGGGGACACGCTGTTTTACCAGCGGCCAAATACGTGTGATCAAGCGCTCGGCCGCGGAGCGCGAAGGCTCCCAGTGCATGGAACCGATCAGCCCCACGACGGGCTCCTCCACCATCGGCGGCATGAGATATAACGATGTGTCCAGGGCGAACGGGACCACCCAGTAGCGGCCCTTGGGATTGATGGCTTCCGCGACTTCTTTCAATCGCGGCGTCAGCAGACGAACGTTGTTAATCCCGTGCAACAGATGCTTGGTGGCGCGGCGCGCCTGCCACAGTGCTTTGCGCTCGCCAAAGGTCATGTTGTCGCGCTCAGCCCAATCGATCACGTCAAAGTAGTGCACATTGAGCAGCGCTCGCGGCACACCGAGACCAAGCCAGCCGGTCGACATCTGCTCCAAGTGCAGGACGTCGTAACCCTTTGCCAACTCTCGCCCCAATAGGGCGGTCAAACCTGAGTCCTGCAGCAGTTCGCTGCGGGGCCGCATCAGGTTCTGCCACTTCCTTCGCAGCGCGAGCGAATCCACCTTCAGCCGGTGCAGATGTAGCGTCAGATGCCCATCGGTTTTTGAGAGCCACTGTCGCGCCGCGGCCACCAGTTCATCCGGCTCCTCTGTCGCGACCACCGCAACCACGTCATGACCGCGTGCGACCAGCTCGGTAATCAGAACATAAAACCATCGCGCGGCGGTGTCGCCGAATGGGTGAGGTACCGCAGGAGTCACCACAACGATTCTCACCGCCGCTGCTCCTTGCCTTCCAGGCCGCAAAGCCACGTGATTTCATCACCGCGGCCCAGCAGATCAAGATACAACCCGAGGGTCTGCTTCGCTGCTTTGCGCCACGAGAAAAAACGCGCCCTCTCCCGGCCACTTTCTATCAAGGCGGTTCGTAAGTTACTATCGCACGCGATTCGTTCCATCTGTGCGGCGATGGAAGCCGGATCTTCCGGATCGAAGAGCAGACCGCAGTCGCCAAGCACCTCCGGCAGGCTGGTAGTTCGCGAAGCCAGCACCGGAATCCCCGAAGCCATTGCTTCCACCAGTTGCAGCCCGAAGCCTTCATAGCGCGAGGGATGCACTAAGGCAATCGCTCCCTGATAGAGCGCGGGCAGGTCCTCGTCGGCGATAGCATCGGGGCACAGAATTCGTCCCGATAACCCAAGTGCGGTGATTCGTTCGGAGATCGCCGCAAACTCCCATTTATGTTCGCCCGCCAACACCAGCGCCGGCGCATCCCTGGGCAGTTGCGCGAAAGCTTCCACCAGCGTACTTACGTTTTTTCGTTTGTCGAAACCGCCTAGAAAAAGAAAATACTGCTCCGGCAGGCGATATTTTTCCCGGGCCAGCGCAATTTGTTCGGCTGGCGCGCTTTCGTGAAAGCGGGAACTCGCCGCGTTGTAAATCACCATCACTCGCTCCGCAGGCACTCCATGAAACCGGCAGATGTCCCGCTTCGAGAAATCGGAAACCGTAACGTACTTGTCGGCGCTATGCCGGGAGACAACATCCGCATACTTCTTCCGCCAGCGTCCGCGCCAGTGCTCATTCCCGCAATACTCAGGTAAGCGGTCGATAATGTCATGACAGGTCACGACGTACTTGCACGTTCGCCGGTATGGGAGTCCACGATTGGCGGTCGTGTGGAAAACATCGATGCGTGCGCGCTGTAGCTGTCTCGGCAGTTCGACCTGCTCCCAGAGAATCTCTCGTCGCGCCTGGAACATTACGGGAGCGATATCGAGCACGGCTAGAAACTCTGACGCAATCGGGCCGGGAGAAAACGAAATCAACTCGACCTTGCTGCCCGCGATTTTTTCCACCGCACGAAACAACTCCACCGTGTAACGGGCGAAGCCGCGCATCTCGTAATGCATCAAGATCCGGCCGTCAATGCCGACGCGAATTGGCGTTTCCGTGCTCACATCGCTCAGGCAAGCAGTCCTATTGCGAGGAGGCTTTCTTGTCCAGTTCTGCCAAGC
Organism: uncultured Acidobacteriaceae bacterium; assembly: GCA_963789245.1. GTDB lineage: Bacteria > Acidobacteriota > Terriglobia > Terriglobales > Acidobacteriaceae > Bog-257. The sequence continues at coordinate 302,093 of CAWBKE010000009.1, forward strand.
TTCCTTCGACTCTGGCAACGTCGCCGGCATATTTCCGGGGGGCCTGCCGGTACAGCTTCTGGAATAGGCTCAAGTCTTCCTGGAATTCCGCACGAGATTCTTCGATCCGGTTCTGGCTTTCATCCACCAGAGCCAGATTGTTGAGCGTCGCCGCCAGGTACGGTAGATACGTGTTCGGGTCGCGCTGCGCCAGTTGACGATAGGACTCCAATGCCGCTTGATAGTGTCGCCGCGCGTCATCGGGGCGGTCCTGGGTTGCATCCAGAATTCCCAGGTCATTCAGGGTGGTTGCCAGGTAAGGCAGGTACGCATCCGGGTCTTGTTGCGCCAGCTGATTTCGAATTCTTAGCGCTTCTTCGTAATACTGGCGGGACTCTACCATCTGTTTCTGCTCTCTCGCTACAAATCCCAGATTATTCAGCGTCTCTGCAACCTTCGGTAAATATGCATCCGGATTCTGCTGCGCCATTCGACGGTAAATCTCCAGAGCGCCCCCGAAATGCTGACGAGCTTCTTCCAACTTCATGTTTGCCGTTTCCAACGATCCCAGGTTATTCAACGTAATGGCCAGGTCCGGCGGGAATGGGTCCAGGTTCTGCTGCGCCAGCTCGTGGTGAATTTTCAAGGCTTCTTCATAATGCTGGCGGGCTTCTTCCGGCTGGTTCTCCAGTCGATCCAGATTACCCAGGTTGTTCAACGTCGTCGCTATGTCCGACAGGTACACAGCCGGATTCTGCTGCGCCAACTGGCGGCGCAGTTCCAGCGCCCGCTCGAAGTGCCGGCGCGCTTCGTCCATTCGCTTCTGACCGGTATCAAGGTTTCCCTGGTCGCTCGGCGTAATTGTCAGGTTCGGATCCAGCAGAGCCGAGCCCATCGCGTCATGCGCGAAGGGATTTTCCGCGACCGCCAGCGTGTGCGACCACAGGTCGTAATCGCTGTCCCAATAGCTCATCTGGCGGTGAGTGACGCAGCCCAGCGCTATCAACGCGCAGAATGCCGGGACCAATCGCCAGGCGAGACGAACCTCTCGTACGTCCAGCAGGTCGGCCAGGCCAAAAGCCAGTATTACGAAGATTCCGATCAGCGGGACGTAGGCATAGCGGTCAGCCATGGCGCCTTGTCCTACCTGCACCAGGCCGATGACTGGAACTAAAGTACCCAGGAACCAGAACCATCCCACCGGCAAGTAGCGCTTGCCGCGAAAAATAACTACGAGTGCAGTGATGCTGATCAAAACCAGCGCGGATAGAATCCATTGCCACGCGGGTAAAGCCATCGCGGGATGGGGATAGAGCGCCAGTTGCGCCGGCCAGACAGCTTTCCAAAGATACAGCCCGTAGGCCACAATGCCATTCTCGACTCGGATGCCGAGCGGAAACTCGCTTAAGGTGCGCACTGCAAATCCAGCTCGCTGCACCTTGAGCGTGATCACTGCGCTTGCGGCCGAGAGAAGCAGCAATGGAATTTTTTCCAGCAGCAATCTCGATACTGTCCATTGCTGCGCGCCCACAACCGAAGGAGGACTGCCGGCGGTCCTGCCGAGAGGCCAATAATCCAACAGCAACAGGACAAACGGCAAAGTGATGACCATCGGCTTGGCCATCAGTCCCGCCGCAAACAGCGCCGCAACCAGCAGATATCGGCGCCAATCTGGTTTCTTGACGTACCACACATAAGCAACGATCGCCGACAAGAAGAAGAACGTACTCAATACGTTCTTGCGTTCTGCCACCCATGCCACCGACTCAACGTTGATCGGATGCAAGGCGAACAGCGCCGCCACCAGCAGGCTCGGACCGCGGCGCCTTGTAATCCACCACAACAGCAGAAATAACAAAACTGCATTTGCCGCGTGTATCAACACACTGTCTACGTGATGACCGGCTGGATTCAAGGCAAAGAGCTGGTAGTCGAGAGCATGTGACAGCCAGGTCAGAGGGTGCCAATTTGCAGCCGCGGTTGAGGTGAACGCCCATTTGACCGTGCTCCATCGCAGGCCGCCATGTATGTGAGAGTTTGCGGTGACGTAATCAGAATCATCCAGAACGACAAACGAGTATCCAAATACCGGGCTGTAGAGCGCGATGGTTACCGCCGCCAATAGAAGGCAGAAAATCGTATTCAGCTTGTTTTCTGTGAGGAATGGCCCCGCTCTCGAAAGTTCCTTTGACTTCGGCTTCTTGCGGACCTGGGCGCGTGTTTTCGAAAGAGTCTTGGAGCGGCTCATTTGGCTATCCGATTTTACACATCCGACATATTGAACAATCACCGCAGTCAAAGACGACAACGCCTCTTCGCTTTTGAAACGTAATGCTCGGTTCGGCGCAGGCCTTTCGAGTTGTCGCTGCTTATCGCGGTCCCGGCAAGGAAGTGGGAGCATCGCCCGAACTCGTAACGTTCCATTTATGTCTGTTGGGTGCGAGTCCCAGGCATCAGTGGAGAAATTGCTTTACGAAAACGCTCCATGAAATGTTCTTCGAGGAACACGGATGCTTCGATGTGCACGCCTCCGACTACTTCGGCACCGGACGTATGCCGCCGCAGGAACTGGGCGCGGTGCTGGTGAAATCACAATGGCAAGTGACCACTCCGCCGTGTGAACGCGCTGGCTTCCCGGAAAACTCATAGGAATACCTGTACATTAGCTCCGCAATCAGCTACGCCGGCGTTCCCAAAGCTCCCACGTACGGTTTCCGTCCACGGGCAGGAGAAGGATTTACAGAGGCTCGCCGGTGGCCTGAGGTCAAAAACTACCACGTAAACTCACGGCTTGGTTTCTTGCAGCAGGACCACATCCGACACATAGCGACCGCGCAGTACGGCAAGATTCCTTCCATCTGGCGATAAGTCGACAGACCAGATTTGCTCCGATTTGAAATCTGTCACCTGACGTCCCGCAGAACCGTCCAGTGGCTGCATCCAGATGTTGTCGACGCCGTTCTCCCGCATGGCATAGACGACGGACTTGCCGCCCCGGGTGAACTGCAAGCCACGCGTACGCCGGCTGGCGTCGAGCATGCGCGGCGGAGTCGAGGATCCGAGGTCGTACAGCGCTATCGTTGTGGGTCGCCGCGCGTCCACCAGGGCGGCCGCCAGGGTCTTGCCGTCAGGAGAAAAACTGAGCGCGGCAGCTCCCGAATAACCCTGGGGCAGATCCAGAACTGCTTCCGACTTGCCGGAGCCGTCCACCGGCACCCGATGGATTTTCGAATTACGATTATCGAAGTAATAGACCCATTTCTGATCGGGCGAGCAAGCTGGCGAACGGTCGTCATCTCCGTGGGTTAATTGCACGGGAGCAGTACCGTCGGCATTAGTACGCCAGACACTTCTCGAATGGGTGCCACCGCGATCTTGCCAGGTGAGAACGATGTAGTTTGTGCCGCAGGCGAACGGGGTGAACATTCGCGCACTGGGATCCGCCAGTAGCTGGGTTTGATTCTTGCCGTCAAGCCCGACTTTGAGCAGGCGGCCAAAGTTGTTCAGCAGAAGATTGCCATCGCTACTCCAGTGCAGGCTGCTCCAGTCGTCGAAGTCATTGGCTTGCGAGAGGACCGGGCGCGGCGCGGCAAACTTGTGGCCGGTATCGGAGAGGACGAAAACCGTTGCCTCACTTCGAACCAGAACCGTGCCCAGCGTTTTTCCGTCGGCGGAAACCGTGAGGGTCGCATATCGGTTGGAGTCGCGAGTGATCGGCTCGAGCTCTCCTCCCGTTTCGCGCAGGAACCCGATTTGAGCCTTTATGCCGTTGGCTCCGGTTTGCCCATGCATGACAAATAGCACACGATCAACCGGCGACCACTTGATTTCGGCGAGAAACTCATCGGGGAAAGCTGCGAAGCGATGCAACTTGCCGGTATCCACATCGAGAACGTCAATCGCAGCCCGCTCGCCGTTTCCACCCGCTCGGGAGGTGTAAATCTCGCTTCCCTTCGGAGACCATGCCAGGAAGTCCGGTACATTCACCGCGGGCTCAGTCAGCAGAACCGTTTCGTTGCTGCCCTCTAAAGATGCCGAAAGGATGCGGTACTTCCCGATTTCCGGATCGTCCTGGCGCAGGTATGCGATGCGCTGTCCATCAGGAGAGAACGTGAGGCTTTGGCTGGCGATATTCCGCACCAGCACTTGCGACTCACCCCCCAATACCGGAGAGCGGTAGAGGTTGTAGTGAGTGTGGCTGGCGTTCTCGGCTTTGCTGAAATAGATGTAGTTCCCATCGGGCGAAAACGCCAGGCCCAGATAATCCGTGGCCGAGGGCGGGATGACTTGCGTAACGCTTCCCGTGGGTACATTGCAAAGCCACAAACTTTGCTGCCCGCTGTCATCGGTCACGCTCAGCACGTATTTCCCGTCAGGCGAAATTGCAGCCCCTGCCACCTTGCCCGAGTCGGTGACTCGTGTCACCGTGAATTTCTGGAACGGCGCTGGGACGGGACGATGCAACAAGGAATAGATCCCGAAACCCGCTGCGCCGAGCACGATCAGGACAGCAACTACAGCGGCCACGAATCCGAACTTGTGCTGCTTCGCCACCGTGACCACTACGGAACTGCTGCTAGCCTGTGAGGACTGAGCTGGTGATGGGGTTGCTGACCCGGCGCTGACCGACGAGACCGAATCCGGCTGAGAACCACTCGGCGCTTGCACCGCCGGCGCGGTTCCCGGACTGCCCGCTGTCCAACGACCCGATTCCGTATCGCGTTTCAGGCGCAGCAGCTCCGAGCGCATGTCGGAGGCGTGCTGATAACGGAGCTCTCGATCTTTCTCCAAGGCCCGATCGATGATCCTTTCCAACCCGGCCGGCAAGTCGGGATTCAGACGGATCGCCGGCGCCGGGGCGCGATTGAGAATTGCGTCGAAAATCAACGCCGAGCTTTCCCCGCGGAAGGGCAACGTCCCCGTCGCCATTTCGTACAGGACCGCGCCAAAGGAAAACAGGTCCGTCCGCACATCCAGGTCCTTGCCCTTGGCCTGCTCCGGGGACATGTAGGCAACGGTGCCCAGCATGGTGCCCGGACTGGTCAGGTGATCGTTATCGGAGGCCATCCCCGTTGCAGTTTGTCCGCTGGCTCCAATCTTTGCGGTGACCTTAGCCAACCCAAAGTCGAGAATCTTGGCGTGGCCACGCCGGGTCACCAGGATGTTCGCAGGCTTAATGTCGCGATGGATGATGCCTTCGCTGTGGGCGGCGTCGAGGGCGTCGGCAATCTCGGTACTCAGCTCCAACAGCAGCTCAATCTCCAGCGGCTTGCCCAGAATGCGGTGCTTCAGGGTTTCGCCGTCGAGGAACTCCATGGCGATGAAGGCCCGGCTGTTCTCTTCGCCGATGTCGTAGATGGTGCAGATATTGGGATGGTTCAGCGCCGACGCTGCTTTGGCTTCGCGGCGAAATCGTTCCAGGGCCTGGCGATCCTGGGCCAGGTCTTCAGGCAGGAATTTGAGAGCAACGAAGCGGTCGAGCCGTGTGTCCTCGGCCTTGTAGACCACTCCCATCCCGCCCCCGCCCAGCTTCTCGATGATGCGGTAATGCGAGATGGTTTGGCCGATCACTGGCAGCGAATCTTACTTGGGGGGAACCGGCAAGTCAATGAAGACCGGGGGGGTGTTGGTCTGTCAGGCTGAGCGTTGACGATAAATCGCCATAGCGCAAGTTACCGAATCGGATGTAGTGTTTCGGGGTCAACTTGTGTGATAGCTGTTCCCGCTAACAACGGATTACTTCCGATCTGCTCCCTTCGGTTTCCCGGCTATCACATCCCGAAGCGGCAGCTGTCACTGACTCGTGTACCAATGGGAGCTGTTACGAGAATAATTGCGGCGCGGTCGTTGCTGTGCCCTCCGGTACGCCCCTGGTTTCGGGTAATGCAGACACTTTTGGGAACCTAACATCAGACACGAACGGCAACCTCTATGGCACGACGCCAACGTGTGGCTTCACGCCCCCAAGGGCAGATGGCATGGTCTGGCAGTACTCGCCATAAAACAGTACAGTTGGCCTATTGTCAGCTCTGCAACATCGTCGTATAAACGTATGGGCTGCGGCGGCGTTTGGGAGATCACGTTATGGGCCGGCATCGTGTGGGTTACGAAGCAACGACAGTGATCGCGCCGTCGATGGGGGACCGAACTCTGGTCCCAGCCCACCTTCATGATGCGCAGGCTGATTGAGCGATTGCAGTCAGTCACCGGGCTAATCATCTATCTGGACGCGATGCTGGAAATGGTGTGAGCGCCAGGGCTGCCCGCACTGGAGGAGGCGATGCGCGTGCTTGAGACTTCGCGTCCCTAGATTGAGGTCGTCCTCGACAACCTGGTGACGTTGACCAGCCCAATCCATGATCCTGCCGTAAGATCAACTGTGACCGCCGGCCAGAACCACAGAAGATCGGGGTGGACCTAAAAGGCGGGATGCTCAGTCGTGAATACAGGGCATTCCAAGATTGGAGCAATCATGAGATTGGCTACTCGTTTCGTTCACTCGCTCGACAAGCTTGCCCTGCTCATCGTCGTTCCACTGGCATTGTCTCAACTTGGACATGCTGCCAATTTCCCCTGTACCACATCGACCCTGATTCTCTCCGCCCAAAACGGTAGCTCCGGCAACCCCAGCACGTGGGTCGGCGGGAGTGTGCCCGGGGATGGGGACTGTGTAGTTATTCGCCATCATGTGACACTGAATGCTGATCTGGGTACGGCCGGCGGCGCCGGCATGGGCTGGGTCCGCATCGAAAACGGCGGCATTCTCGATTCCGACTGCGCTTCCTCGCATTCAATCTACTTCGGCTCCACTGGCCTTGATCCCCTCGGCTCGGGTACCTGGCAGAATCCCGGCGCCGATGCCTCCATGTTCGGCTTCTTTGCCAGCTTCGGAACCCTCAACCTCTCCTGTCCGCAGCCCAACAATGTCACCATCAACAGTGCCGACCAGAGCCACCCCTGGTACATCCACCACGTGAGCGGCGACTACGTGGGCTGCACTGCCATCTCCAACAATGTGTGCAACGGAAGCGCTGCCTTCAACGGTGCAGTCTTGAACCTGCAGAATACGGCAGCCACTCATCTGGGCACCGATGTTTCCGGGTTTAACGGCATCGACTGGGACATGACGGCGGGAAGGTCGCCGGCCAATTCGCTCACCATCTCCAATAGCTATCTCAGCGATCTGTATCAAATCGTGGCCAGCGGCTCCACGTTGCAGACCGGCAACTGGCGGGTTACCACCAACTGGTTCGATGCCCCGCGTCCCAATCCCGCCGGCGCCCTGATCTATTTGAACGGCGGACCGACAAACTGGGTCATCACCGACAACACGCTGACCAACCCACAAACCAGCAGCTTCCTGGTGTTTGCTGTCGCCGGCGGTAATAGGCTGCAGGTGCTCCGTAATGCGGTTCTCGGTTCCTCCACTACGCCCTTCGCTCTTGCGCAAATCACTTATGGCTCGGCCAACAGCATCCAGTACAACCTGTGCGTGAACCCCGAGCCGCCTGCCCAAACCGTAAATCCATGGGTTTTCATTGCCGGTTCTGGCTCAGACAATAGCACCACGGTGTCTTTCAACGTGATGCAGGGTGGCCACGCGGGAATATCGCAGGGCGGCATCAGCGGCTCGACCTTCTCTCCCACGTTCAGCTTCAATTGGATTTCGCAGTGGAAGGAGGACTCCGCTGCCCAGGGCGCCATCATCACTCGCTCGGGAATCATCACCGAGACCTATAACGTGCTGGTCATGGAGAATTCCGACGGTGTGAACAACGTGACTGGCAGCTTGGCCTACAGCGACACCTCAGGAAGCTGCAACGCCTCGGTTGGGCAGGACCACAACACGATTTATGGAATCTCCGATCCGAGCGGCAATACGAGCTTCAACTTCATTTGGGGAGACGGCAGTTCAAGTCCCCACACCTGCGTGGTGAATAGTTATGTGCGCTCCAATATCTCTTACGGCGCCAATTTCGGCTATTACAACAACAACAGCTATAACACCTGGAACCTAAGCCAGGGAGTTGAGTACGGGGGTGCTGCCGTCCATCACAATCTCGACTACCGTGACACCACTGCCGCATACTGGAACATCCAGACGTCACCGGGATTCGATAACGGTTCCATCCACCATCCGAACTACCAACAATATGGCGACCTCAGTGTAGATCCCGAGTTCCTCGATCCCAGTCGCCGGCCGGCGGGATGGGACGCCATGTGCGGAGGCCCCGGAACCGATGAAAGCCTGTTCTCTAACCTGGCGCGGCGTAGCGGATTCGGCGGGATCTTGAACCCCTGCTATGGCATCCCCGCGCTGTGGCGCTGGATCCGCTTGGGTTGGGCGCCGCTGAATACTAGTCTCATCGGCGCCGGCTACGAGGGCACCTGGATCGGCGCGGTCGAGCCCGTCGGCAATCATCCGCAATAGTGAAACAGGTATTCTGATTTTAGTGCAGTCGATGGTTCGTGGGTGTGGATTTACAGCCTAGCTGAGTCAGACGGTCTTCAGGCTGCACTCATCGCATCGTGCGGTAAGGGATGGCTGCACAAAGGTGATTTCACGTGAAACCAGTTGCGGGAGCCGAAGTCGTGACGGCTAAGAGCGTTCGCTGTAGCTGTGCGAATCGAGTCTGAGTCTCGGGCTCTTGGGGCGGGGAATCTTCATGGAGCTTTCTGGTTGACTCCCGAGAAGACATCTGCATCCTCCGCAGATACTGCGGTTGCCTGGCTTATCCTCAATCGTCGATTCTAACGGAGCAGAAATAGCGCATCTGAAAGGGGTTGCCCGCTATAATCCGCGACACTTACGAAGGAGACGGCAATGACAGATCACTTTCACTCTCATTCGCACGACAAAATAACCCACACTCACGAGCATTCGCACGACGACGGGCATCACGACCACTCCCACGAAGGCGAGCCCAACCAGAGCGGCAAGCACATACACGAGCATGTCCACGAAAGCGTGACTCACTCCCACCCTCATAAACACGAACAACACCATCATCACGGTCACGAGAAGGAGTAGTGGTGCAGGGCCTACCCTTCAGTTTGCGGCTTGGTGACGGCTCGTTTGCGGCAAACGACAACTCAGGTTGGCAGACTTAGAGCGAAGCAGATCCGAGGGAAGCAATCCTGGAAGCCGCGACTGCGCTGGCCGCGCTTGATCGCGCGCGACCTCGATGCAGCGTGGCAACCGGCACACACCGCGCCCGAAGTGCCCAGCCGAGCGCGCTTGCGGAACCAGCCGGAGCCTCGCGCCAACATTGGCAATCTCGGCGCGGGGGCGGAACCTAAAACCAGCTGTACTAACGATGGCCTCGGTCGTCAGTCCAACGGTCACTAAACATGAAACATAAGGCGTGCAGCAGAATCCGGAACCCCGGCCGCCAATGGAATTTGGGAACAGACAGGAGACCTTGCTTACCTACCTGACGACGTATACGCACACTCGCCACCTTCCATCTTTGTCCAACACGGGAGTGACGGTTTCGATGGCAGAGTTCTTATGCTCGAAGCTGCTCTCATACTGAAGGACGACATACTGCCCCTCAGGAGCTCCCGGAAGCTGCGTCGTATACTCCGCCGATGTCAGCTTTCTGAAGACCACCGAACCCAATGGCCCACGATTGCGTTGTAACAGCTCTTGCCACTGCTCTCTTGCGATATTGGCCTTGAGTACCGAGCCTGTGTCGTCCCAACTCTGAGCATAATTGCCGGAGTCCACCAACCTTAACCAATCGCTGGCAGCACCCTCGGCTATCTTCTTATTATCCGGTGAACAGGCGCACATCCATAGCGCCAAGAGACTAAGACCAAGTAGACAAAACATTAGCCTTTTCATGGGATACTCCAATTTCGTATAGCGATTCGCTCAGCCTGTCTAAACCACCATTCAATGTTTCCAACGCTTGCAGGAAATGTTTTCCATTTCTCTCGTATTGACCGCCAACACGCTGTGCGCCAATCCCCTATCGGTATGCAAAGAGCATTGCATAGAGGATCCACACAACAACGCCGAAGCCTGTGCCTAGCGCAATCCACGCAAATATTCGGATAGTCTTGACCACGATGGCAGGCTGGGGTTCTTCCAGGTGCTGTTCGAGTTCACCGGAAGCGACCAGTGCGGCATACTCCCGGGGCTTGTCGCGTTTCAATTCAGCCAATGGCATATGGCCGGTGAAGATGGTGGTGTCCATGGGAAACTTCTCCGGCCGCAAATGAGTATTAAAGAAATGCACCGTAAAGATGAAGCCGGTGGCCAGCAGGGCCTCATCGCTGTGGATGATGGTGGCCACGTTGATAAACGGACCCGGCAAGAACCGGGTAAAGAAGACCGGAAACCAAAGCGTCAGCCCGGTGGAGCCGATGACCACAATCCCCCAGAACACGGCGAAGTAATCAAACTTCTCCCAGTAGGTCCACCGCCCGTACTGCGGTCGCGGTCCCCGGCCGACGAACCATTTCATGGTAGCGACGAATTCGTGCATGTCCCGTTTGTTGGGTAGCAGCGTGTTAGGCCCGAACAGCATTGCTTTCCAGGTCGTCTTGTCGCGACGCTTCTGCTTAAACAGTCCGATCACGTGTGCCGTGAAGGTACTGAACATGACGATGGCAGCAAAGCGATGGATATATCCTGCGGTCTCAAACCCACCCAGCAGGTGGGAGAACCTGGCCGCCCAGGGAGTGTAGGAGAATTTCAATGAAAGACCCGTCAGCGCCAGTGTGATGAAGCTGACGATCATGCAGGCGTGCAGTACGCGGTAGAGGTGAGCGAAGCGGACGAACTCGCGCCTATCAACCACCGGAATTGTCTTGGGCCTGACATCGGCCGGCGCTGCCTCTTGCAGCGTTACTACTCCCGCCTCGTAGTCCTCCGTCGCTGCGAATTGCGGTTTAGTGTCGGGCATCGTTGTCATCCTTCAATTCCGGAGCTGTCTCGCCGGCGTTCCTTTCGGCTGCCGCTTCTGCGGCTTCAGCGGCCCGCAATTCGCGCCGCATTTGGAAAGCGCGCGGCAGCCACAGCAGGGTGTGGACCCCGCTCACGGTGAATGTGCCGATCAACAGCGCCGTCATCCCCCAGAACGTCCAGAACAAGAACGGGAACTTCTTGGGATCGTGGTGGGTAGCGTGGGTAAGATATCCGGCAAAGCGCCGGGTCGCATCCGAGTGGCACTTCTGGCAAGTCGCCACCACGTTGGCGCGACTCAGGTGCGAGCGCGGATCCGTGACCTTCTGTATGTCGTGAGCGCCGTGACAGTCATAGCACTTCGCGGTCTTGGTGTAGCCGAGTTTGGAAACCTTGCCGTGATAGGTATCGAAGTACGTCTTGGCAATTTCCGCGTGGCAGCGCCCGCAGGTGGTCATGATACCGAGCTTGAATCCATCCTGGTCGGTTCGGCGGATGGAATGAGCGGTATGGCAGTCGTTGCAGACCGGCAGCGGTTTGTCTGTCTTGGTTACCGCGGAGGAGTGGACGCTTTGGACGAACTGCTCTTCGATGCCGTGGTGGCAATTACCGCAAGTCGCGGGCAAGTTCCTCGGGTTTACCGTCGATTCCGGATCGGAAGCGGGAAGTTCGCGGTGGGCAGTGTGACAACTGGTACAGGTAGCCGTCACCGTCAGGCCGCTCTTCAGCAGACCCTTGCCGTGGATGCTTTCCTCATAGCGAGGAATAATCCGATGCTCCGTGCCGGTATAGAGCAAGGCAGCCTTCTCGCCTTCGCGGTGGCACTTGGCGCAAAGATCGGGCACGTTGGTCGGGAAGGTGAGCGACTCCGGATTGTGCTTGCCTAGAACATGGTGCGCACCGTGACAGTCCTTGCAGAAAGGAGCGTTGACGTCGCCCTTGGCGTGCATCTGGCCATGCGTACTGCGCAGGTATTGTTGTCCGACCTCAGCATGACAGGCGGTGCAATCGACAGGGTGGGTGATGGTTTCGCAGGGCCGCACCTTCGAGGCGTTTACCTCCGAGTGGCACTGGCTGCACGCCACTTTCGCATGACGTGAGCTGGCCACTTCGGCGACGCGCACCAGCATGGAACGACCATTGGCTGACCTGAGCCGCTCATCGCCATGGCAGCGCATGCAATCCGCATCGGCCATGCCTTGGGAGTAGAAGACATTGCGGACCTTGTGCGGCTGATGGCAATCGATGCAGGCGGGAAGAGTGTTGGCCTGCTTTTCCCAAAGTTCACCGCGGATCGTCTTGCGGTGTACGTCTTCGATATTGGCGTGGCACTTGGTGCAAGTTGCGGCAATGTTGCGCCGGTTGATGGAGGAGTTGGGATCGGTGTGTGGCAGGATGGAATGCGCCGTGTGGCACGAGGCGCAGTTGGCTGCCACGATCAGTCCCTTTTTCAGCAAGCCCTCGCCGTGGATGCTCTCGGTGTAATTTGCCAGGATATCGTGCTGCGCGATGTTGCGATTCATCTGAACCGGCGTGCCCTCCTGGTGACACCGCCCGCAAAGGAAGGGGACCTTCATCGCCGCCACCGCGGAATGCGGGTCCTTTACCGGCAGGATGTCGTGGTTGCCGTGGCAGGTCACGCAATGAGGCGCTAATACGTCGCCACGAGCGACCGCTTTGCCGTGCAACGATTTTGCATATTGCTGGCCTTCATCGCCGTGGCAGGAGCCGCAGTTGACCTTGGCCAGTGGCGTGGAGTGCGGCAAGTCTTTACCGTCCAGGTCGGCGTGGCAGTTAGTACACTGCAGCGAGCCGTGTACCGAAGCGGCGAACTTCTTCTGTTCCACATACAACGAAACCGTCCGCCCGCCACGCTTGGTGGTGAGCGACTTGTCGCTGTGACATGCCAGGCAGTCATCGCTCGTCGGGCCGGCAAAACAACGATGAGCAGGAAGCGAAACAAACACTACGAGCGCCACCAATAACGGTAGGCCGTTGCTGACCAACCTTCGGCGGAGCCTGAGGCCTTGGGTGGAACCGTTGGCAACGGGAGAAGCTTCGGTGACGGCGGTGAGGCGAGCTTCCACAAGCCACTCTCGGCATCTTCGACATGCGTCAGCAAACGGAAGCCTCTGGGCTTGGCCCGCCGCAATTGCAAACGTGGTACTAGTTATTAATCTAATCAGCACTCCGGTTCAGTGACTGGGGTCACGTACCGCAGTGAGCGAACGTCCGTTCGGGAACGCCGCGAGGCAACGGTTACTCTGTTTTCTCCAACTGCGTTAATTGGGACGCAACAGGGCGCACATCGGGAACGCGGGATGCGCCAACTTTTTGCCGATCGTCCTTCTGCTGGAATTCTCGTCAGCAAGCAGGTGAGGCCCGGATTACACGCCTGCTGAGCGCGGCTCGTTTCGCTTTTCGGTTGGGCGGAGAAAGTACTCGCGGGTCAGCCACTCCGACGCCCTCGGCACTGCGTGGCTCACCGCTTCCGATAGACCTTCCTGTACTTCTTCTGGCAGCAGTCCGGTCTGGCAGGCCAGCACCCGCACCTCAACTCCACAGGTTTCCTGCAATTCGCGTAGCAGATTCGAAGTCGGCAATTGATGCAGCGAGAAGTCGTCGAGCTTGGCGACGGGAATTTCGGAAGGATCAATCTCGAACACTTCGCCGGGAGTGCGCCCGGCATCGATCGCATCGACAATGATTAGTCTCTGGGGCCGTGCGGGACTTAGGCAGAGCGTAAACAGCAGCTTACGCACTCCCGTGCCGACGTCCAGCAGGCAGACGTCTTCAGGCACGCGATAGTGCGTTTCGACATATTCGATTACCGCGCAGCCAAAACCGTCGTCGCCAAAGAGTGTGTTGCCAACGCCCAGCACCAGGGTCGGCTTGCGACAGAAGTCGGGGAGATCGGAGGGGTCGATCTCGCACGTGGTTTGGTCAATAGCATTCATACAAAGCGATTTCGGTTCAGCATCTATGTTCCGTAGAGCCAGCCTTCAGGCTGGCGTTGAGATCGGTCGATATCATTTTGGGCTGTTGTGGTCATTTCCAATGACCACAGCCAGCCCGGGCCATTTGATTTGCCGCCGAACGCGGTGCCAAAGCGCCGCTCTACCTAATTCGCCAGCGTGTCAATTACCGTTCCATCCGCGTCAATAATATCCAGCTTCACCGACAGCTTCCCATCCAGACGATGGGTTGCGCAGGACAAGCACGGGTCATAGGCGCGGATCGACATCTCTACTGTGTTCAGCACTCCCTGATCGTACTTGCCGTCCTTGATCAAGCTTCTTGCAGCCTGCGTCACGGACATGTTGATGGGAGCGTTGTTGTGGGTCGTGCCCACGATCATGTTGACGTTGGTGATGATGCCGTCTGCGTCGGTCTCGTAATCGTGGATCAAAGTGCCGCGAGGCGCTTCGGTGCATCCCACGCCACGGGCGGCGCGAGGCGTGACCTTCACCCGCGTCTCCAGGCCAGTGATATCCGGATCATCCAGCAGCCGGATGGCATTCTCCGCGTTGTAGAGCAGCTCGATCAACCGCGCCCAGTGGTACAGCAGCGTCAGTTGAGCAGGCCGGCCGAACTTCTGCCGGAACTCTTCCAACTCAGCCTGAGCGAGCGGCGTGTCGATGTAATCGCACACGTTGATGCGAGCCAGAGTGTTGGCACGATACACGCCTTTCGGTCCATCGATATCCATGGAGAAGCCTTCGCCCCACTGCTTGGCATAGGGGAACTTCAGGTAGCTCCACGACTCGATGTGCTCGGCAATGTAGTCGGTGTATTTTTCGTACGGGAAGTCCTGATACGTGCCGCTTGGCGTCATCAGTCGCAGTTTGCCATCGTAAAGATTGAGAGCGCCGTCGTCTTTGACGGTGCCGATGAATCCGGTGTTGATGACTCCGAGCGACTTCACAACGTCCAGGTACTTCGGGAAGACGCTCTCCTTGGCGAACGCGATGGAGAACTTCGCCAACTCCAGCGCTTCGCCTGCCTGCTTGCGCAACTGGTCGCGTTCGTCGGCCGAAAGCGGTTTGCTGAATCCTCCGGGAACGGCGGCTTGGGGATGGATCGGCTTGCCGGCCAAGGTTTCAAGCATCTTGGCGCACATGTGCCGCACCTTTACCACGCGTTGTGCAATCTCCGGAGCCGCCTGCAACACGCCAATGACGTTACGGACCGAATAGGGGGCATCCGGCCCGAGCAGGAAGTCGGCTCCCGCCAGGAAATAGAAGTGCAAAATGTGCTCTTCCATGAACGCGACACTGTTGCAGAGTTCGCGCAACTTCTTGCCGGCCGGAGGAGGCTCGACTCCGAAGACAGCGTCGCAAGCCTTTGCCGAAGCCAAGTGATGCGACCACGGACATACTCCGCAAATGCGCGGCGTGATGCGCGGCAGGTCTTCCACGGGGCGTCCCATGCAGAAACGCTCAAAGCCGCGGAGTTCGATGACATTCACCCGTGCGGTGTCCACGTTGCCAGCATCGTTGAGCTGGATGGTGATCTTCGCGTGGCCCTCGATGCGGGTGACAGGTTGGATTACAAGTGTCTTTGCCATGGCTCACCTCTTGGAGACTGGCCGCAGACGACCCGCGCCAGCAAAGCGGTTGAAGGTTGCAGCCCGATCCGGAATCTGTTTGGGATCGAGGCCGATGGACGAGAGTGCGCCCATCATGTCCACCATGGGGTTGGCTTTGTCCGACAGCGGGCCAAAGCAGCCCTCACATGGCATGTAGGCGCGAATGCAACGCGGGGTACCATCACTACCACCGCAGCCAGAACGCGTCGCAGGACCGAGACAGAGGATGCCCTGCTCCATCAGACAACGCATTTCGCTCAGTGGTGCACCCGGCGTGAATTCTGGCGCATCTAAACGGCGCTTCAAGGTTGAGACTGCCTTCTTCTCGCGCTTGGTGGGACACTCGTCGCACACGCTCTTCGACGCCAGCACCGGTAATGGCTTGCCTTCCAGAAGAGCGAGAAGTGCATTGGCCACCATTTCCGGAGTGGTAGGACAGCCCGGCAAATAGGCGTCCACGGGCACCACTTCGTGAACCGCATAGATGCGATCGGTAAGCCCGGGAATCTGCTCGCACGGCAAGCCGTTCTTTTCCGTTGTCACACTTCCGCGATACACCTTCTCCAGCAGTTCCTCCGTGCTGAACTGGTTGGCAAGTGCAGGTATACCTCCGAAGCAGGCACATGATCCGAGAGAAATCAGGAGCTTGCATTTCTTGCGCATCTCCAGCGCCAGCTTCTTATGCTCTTCGCTGCGGATTCCTCCCGATATAAGTCCAACATCAGCCGCCGGGATTTCCATCTCGGCCTGTTCGCCGGTCTGACCGAAGAGCTTATGATCCATCAGTACCGGCATGTGTACGATTTCTACTTGTTTGAGTACGTCGATGAGCGGTTCGCCAATGTCGAGGATTGTTACCTCGCACCCTCCGCATATGGCAAACCATTCCTCGGCAAGCCGAGCCGCCATGCTGCACCTCCTAGGTGAACTTGAAATTCCTTCCTGCCGACCGCTTCGAATTCACCACGGAGACCCGGAGAACACGGACCGATGTCAGGGTTTTTGGGGTATGGCAAGATGCATCGAGGACATGTCCCAATTCCCAACTCCCCGTGCCCAATTCCTACTCCGTGCTCTCCGTGCCTCCGTGGTGAGAATGATTTCTCTTATTGCTTGTACGGGCTCGCGCCCAACTGCTTCACCTGCTCCGTGAACTCCCTCACTACCTGCGCGAACCTGGCTCCTTCAGCCGCCGAAACCCATTCCAGGCGAAAGCGCTCTTCCTCGATGCCGAAATCCGGAAGCATCAGCTTGATGGCTTCGGCGCGTTTCTCCGCCTTCAGATTGCCTTCCTGATAGTGGCAATCCCCGGGATGGCAGCCGCACATGAGCACGCCATCCGCCCCTTTGGTGAGCGCCTCAATGACGAGATTGGGATGTACCATGCCCGAGCACATGACCCGCACGATGCGAATGCTGGGCGGATATTGGCTGCGCGAGACGCCAGCCAGATCTGCGCCCGCGTAAGAGCACCAGTTGCAGCACAGGGCGATAATCAAAGGTTCAAAGGTGTCTTCCATGGTTAAACTCCCAACGCCGCATGGATCTGAGCCTCGATCTGGTCGAGGGTGAATCCGCGGACGAACACCCCATGCTTCGGGCACGTAGCCTGGCAGCAGCCACAGCCTTTGCAGATCGTCTCGCTCGCCTCGATTGACTTCTTCACCGCTCCTTGCCACATGTATTCCAAAAGGGTGATGGCCTTGAAGGGGCAGGTGTCGACGCAGTAAGCGCATCCGTCACAGTTCTCGTCGGTCACCTCGGAGATGTTCGCTTCCATCTCGATCGAATCCTGCGCGAGGATGGTGGCCGCCCTGGAAGCCGCGGCCTGGGCTTGCAGAATGGATTCTTCGACTGTCTTGGGAGAGTGAGCCAGTCCGCAGAGAAACACGCCGTCGGTCATGAACTCCACCGGGCGCAGCTTCATGTGGGCTTCGAGGAAAAATCCTTCGCTGTTCAACGGGACCTTGAGCAACTGCGCGGTCTCCTTGTTGCCTTGGTTGGGATGAATGCCCGCGGAGAGAACCACAAAGTCAGCCGGGATATTGATCGCCATCCCGAGCGTCTGGTCGACTACGCCAACGTTCAGGCCGTGTCCGTTTGGTGAAACGTCAGGTTTGCTGTCTTCCTCGTAGCCTATGAAGGTGACGCCCTGCTTGCGCGCTTCGGTGTAGTAGCTTTCCTTGAAGCCATACGTCCTGATGTCCCGGTAGAGGATGTAGACATGGGTCTCCGGAGACAGCGTTTTGATCATCAGCGCGTTCTTGATGGCCTCGGCGCAGCACACACGCGAACAGTAGGGATGGCCGTCCTCGCGCGAGCCTACGCACTGAATCATGACCACGGTCTTGGCGGCGCGATTGCCGTTGGGCGCGAGGAAGCTGTTTGCGGAAGCCAGTCGCTGCTCCAACTCACGCTGCGTCAGCACTCGGTCATCTTGCCCGTACAGGTACTCTTTCGGCTGGTATTGTTGAGCGCCGGTAGCGACGATGACAGTGCCGTGCGTGATTTCGCAGCTCTTGCCATTGGCTGCAATCTTTGTCCTGAAGTCGCCGATGGTGCCGTCAATGGCTTGTACAGTGGCGCCGGTGAAGAGATGAATGCGATGGTTCTTCCGCACTTGCGCTTTCACGCGCATCAGCTGTTCCTGCGGCTTTTCTCCATTGAGCATGTAGCGGGCTTGCTTCAAATGCCCGCCGAGTTCAATCTCTTTTTCCACCAGATAGGCATCGAAGCCTTGCTCAGCCAGTGCAAGGGCCGCGATCATGCCGGAAATCCCGCCGCCGATTACCAGGCCAGACTTCTTGATACTGACCGAGCGCCGGGTGAGCGGCTCCAGCAGCCGGGCCTTGGCAATCGCCATCCTGACCAGGTCTTTGGATTTTTCCGTGGCCTTCTCCGGCTCGTGCATGTGGACCCAGGAACACTGATCGCGGATATTGGCCATCTCGAAGAGATAGGGGTTGAGTCCGGTTTCGCGGAGGGTATTCCGGAACAAAGGTTCGTGGGTTCTCGGCGTGCAGGAGGCAACCACAACGCGATTCAGGTCGTGCTCGATGATTTTTTCCTTGATCAGCTCCTGAGTATCGTTCGAGCAGGTGTAGAGATTGTTCTCCGCATACACCACATTGGGCAGAGTCCTGGCATATTCGACGACAGCAGGAACATCGACCACCCCGGCGATATTGGTGCCGCAATGGCAGACGAAGACGCCGACGCGAGGCTCTGCTCCAGCCACTTGCTTTTCAGGCGGATAAGTTTTCGCGGTAATCAGCGTGCCCCGGGCATCGCTCAAGTAGGTGAGCACCTGCGAGGCAGCAGCCGAAGCCTGCATCACCGTTTCCGGAATGTCCTTGGGCTCGCCGAAGGGGCCGGCCACAAAGATTCCAGGGCGCGAAGACTCGGCCGGCCGAAACGGCGAGGTCTCACAGAAGTTGAAAGCGTTGAGCGCCACGCCGAAGCGCTCAGCCAGCTTCTCGACATCCTTCGGCGGCTGCATCCCCACGGACAAGACGACCAAGTCATATTCCGCAGACAGCTTCTTATCGTCTGCGCCGAGATATTTCACCACCAGGTTGCGGCTGCCGGGAACTTCTTCAATGGCCGGCACTCGCGAGCGGATGTAGCGCACGCCCAGCTCTTGCGCCCTGCGATAGTACTGTTCGAAGCCCTTGCTGAAGGCGCGAAGATCCATGAAGAACACGTCACACTGAAGACCCTCGCCCAGGTGCTCCTTGGCGATGATCGCTTCCTTGGTAGCGTACATACAGCAGACCGAGGAGCAGTAATCGTGTTCGGCATCGCGCGAGCCGACGCACTGGAGAAACGCGATGCGTTTTGGCTCCTTGCGATCATGGGGCCGCAAGACATGCCCAGAATAAGGTCCTGACGCCGACAGGACCCGTTCGAACTCGAGGGAGGTGATGACGTTCGGAAAGCGTCCGTAGCCGAGATCTTTTTTGAGACGCGGATCGAAGAGCTCGTAGCCGGGAGCGAGAACGACCGCGCCTACATTGAGCTTAAGCGTCTGTTCCCGCTGCCCGTACTCGATGGCATGCGCCTGGCAAGCGGTCTCGCACAAATGACAATCGGAACAGATTCCGCAAGCCAGACAACGCTTGGCTTCGGCGACCGCCTCTTCCGCGGTGTAGCCGACATGGACCTCGGCAAATGTTCTTCCGCGGGTCGCCGGATCGAGAGCCTGCATCCGTATCTGGCGTTGCATCAACACGCCGGTGGTATCGACGACATACTCAGTCTTGTACGGGCCTTCCAGTTCACGTCCAGCACCCAGGTCCTGTCCGTTCAACCAACGATCGATGGAGAGCGCAGCCTTCTTGCCGGCCAGCTTTGCATTGATTACCACATCCGGCCCGGTGACGCAGTCACCGCCGGCAAACACTCCGGCCAGACCGGTTTCGAGTGTCAGCGGATCGGCCGCGAAGGTTCCCCATCTGGTGGTCTCAAGACCCAGGCGTTCTCCGAGAGCGCTGACATCGGGAGATTGACCGATGGTAGCGATGACCGCGTCACACGGGAGAACGAATTCGGAGCCGGGAATCGGTTCGGGAGCAGGCCGTCCGCTGGCGTCGGGCGGCCCGAGTTTCATCTTCAGGCACGTTAGCCCGGTGACACGGCCGTCAGTCCCGCCCTGGAAAGATTGGGGAGCCACCAGAAACTTCAACTTGATGCCTTCGCGCTCCGCATCATCGACTTCACGCGGATCGGCAGGCATCTCCGCACGGGTACGGCGATAAACAATGGTGACCTGCGCGGCTCCGCAGCGAAGCGCGGTGCGGGCTGCATCCAAGGCGGAGTTTCCACCGCCAATGACAAGCACGTTCTTGCCTGGCGCAACCGGCTTCCCGAGGTTGACCTGGCGCAGGAACTCCACGCCGCCGATCACACCGGCGAGATCTTCCCCAGGAACACGAAGCTTGCGCTCGACGTGAGCGCCGATGGCGATGAAGATGGCGGAATAGTTCTTTCGCAGGTCATCAAAAGAAATGTCTTTGCCGATCGGCGAGTTCAGCTTGATCTCGATGCCGATCTCGCGCAGTCTGTCGATTTCAGCGCTCAGCAGTTGCCGCGGCAAGCGAAACGAGGGGATGCCAAGCGCCAGCATTCCACCGGCGGTGCCGGCTGCTTCGAAGATGGTTGGGCGATAGCCTTGTTGCCGCAGCCGATAAGCACAGACCAGCCCGGCGGGGCCGGAGCCGATGATGGCAATCTTTTCCGCGCGGTCGGGAACCGTGGGTTGCGGCAACTTGTAGTTGGGATGAAAGTCGGTAACGAAGCGCTTTAAAGCCGGGAGATTCAGCGCGTCGTCCACTCCGGCGCGAGTACACGCGTCCATGCAGGGGTGGGTGCAGACCCGTCCGCAAATGGAAGGCAGGGGATTGTCGCGCAAAATAACTTGAAGCGCTTCGTCAAAACGGCGCTGCGCGATGAGGGCCACGTATCCCTGACCGTCCTGATGAACCGGGCAGGCAGCCTCGCAGGGAGGCGTGCCACGGCGAGAGATGGTGAACACGTTGGGGACAGCTTGCGGGAATGGCCTGTAAATGGCTTTGCGATCGGTCAGGCCCTGATCGAATTCCGAGGGCAGCGTTACCGGACACTCTGCAATGCAGGCGCCACAGCCGGTGCAGCGCGACTCATCAATAAAGCGCGCGTGCTTCTTGATGGTAACGTTGAAATTGCCGGCCTGACCGGTGATGCTTTCTACCTCGCTCAGGGTCAGGATCTCGATGTCCTTATGGCGGCCGATCTCTACCAGGCGCGGCGCCATGGTACACATGGCGCAATCGTTGGTGGGGAAGGTTTTGTCGAGCTGCGCCATCACGCCGCCGATCGCGGGTTTGCTCTCGACCAGGTAAACCTTGATGCCGGCGCCGGCGAGATCCAGTGCGGCCTGCATGCCGCCGATGCCGCCGCCCACAACCAGTGCAGCACCCACCGGCCGAAGCTTGGTTTGTTCAGAGGAGTTGTCAGATGACATTGGGAACTGCCTCCGGTACAGGTGCTGGTTGTTGCGCCCTTGCCTTGACGGCCACGAAGTACAGAGCCAAAGGACGATAGATCATGTGCGACCACTTGCCGAACGACATCTCGATCAGCAATAAGGGGGTCGCAACCATGACGTGCAGCGCGTAAGCGTAGTGGCAACTGAGATTGAGCCCGGTGTAGCGAAAGATGTGTGCGGCCAAGCCGGTGAGTGCAACCGATACGATCAGGACGGGAAAGACCAGATCGTTAAACTTGGTTTCCTTATAGATTTCCTTCTGCTTGCGCCAGCGTCCAACCACGATGTCGCCAATTCCATAAAGAATGAAACCCGCGGCCAGGTATCCCACCCAGCGTTGCGGGTTGTAGAACGGATAGATGTTGTCGGTCTGAAACCAGCGCAGTCCGAAGGTCTTGATGGTAAGCATCGTGACCGTGCCGAGGGCCAGCAGCCAATGGCCCAGCCACCGGCCCTTTTCTGGACATTTGCGCATCAGCGAGTGGGTCACGGATTGATAGACATACGTCCACGCCTCGGCTGCATAGGCTGAAAAGGCAATTTCGCTCCGGCCATCCCCAGTCATGGTGAGCCGCCAGACCCGGTAAACGCGGGACAGCAACAGCGCCAGGGGAAACAGGATTACTACCAGCGTGTAGTAGGTAATGAGCGGGAACATGTGGTCGAGCCCAAGCGGCGTTGTGGCCAAGGTGCCGACGGGCAGCGCGACATACCACAGGTGATAGCCGAGAATCAGCAGGAAGGTGAAAATAGCGACGCCGATCAAAGAGCCCAGATACCAGGCTTTGGAGTGCAGCAGCCGAGATGTGATGCCGCTCCAGTCGTACTGGGCGCTCAGGAAGCGGCGCAGCGTGACCATGGAGATTCTCGGGTCAGCCTGCCGCGGACACGCGGTGGAACACTCGCCGCAATCATGGCAGATCCACGGCTCCAGACTTCCCAGCAGAGGCTGACGCAAACCCAGCAGTCCATAGCGGATGCTTTTGCGGGGAAAGCTTCCCGAGCCGTTAACCAGTTCACAGGACAGGGTGCAACTGCCGCACTGGTAACAGGCGGCGCTGTCGAATGTGCCATAGCGCCGAATGTCGCTGAGCAGCGTGGGATCGCTTTGAACCGGGAGTGCCCCTACGGACATCTTTTGCCCTCCTTAGGAAGGGTCTTAGGGCGCAGTTACTACAGCTTCCTTGACCAGCCTTCTGGTGTACAGGAGATAGTTCCCGCCGACATTCACCATCTGAACTTCGAAGTTGTCATTCTTATAGGCCTCGGCGGTGAGTGAGGCTTCATCCTGGGCTTGAAAGATTTGGCCATCCCACAGGAATTTCTTCCCGTCGATCGTAACCGCGCGATTCGGGTTTACCGGGTCTGGCTTGGCGACGGTCGGCATGGCTTGCCTCTGCTAGGTGGCGCGAGACCCTCGAAGGCCTGGCGGCTAATGTTGACCTTGTAGCCGGGAGAGCGTTGCCCGTCGGCCTATCCCCGCCTCACACCGTTCGAACGCTCGTTCGAATATCTTGGCCAATGGAAACGTTTTTATCGCGTTTGGGGGCCCCTATTCAGTGATGGCCACAGGGGTTGGATGTGATGCCGGTCACGTCGCAGGGCGTCAGACATCACTTGAGCTTGGTACCAGATCGCGCTACTTAGTGAAGAAGCGAGGTGAAAAATGTGCCTGGCAATACCCGGCAGGGTCCTGGAAATCAATGAGGCCAACGGCAGCCGGACCGGCAGAGTGAAGTTCGGGGGAATTGTTCGCCAAGTTCATTTCAGCTTTGTACCGGAAGCTCAAGTCGGCGACTTTGTGATGGTCCACGTCGGCTTTGCCATCAGCGTGGTAGACCCGGACGAGGCCGAGCGCACTTATCGAATCCTCGAAAGCATGGGCCTGTTGGAGAGCGAACTGCCGTCGGCGGAGGGCTTCTGAAATACATCGACGAATACCGCGACCGCGACATCGCCCAAAAGCTGGTGAGGAGGATTGTTGGGCGTGCGCGGCATCCCTGGGTATTGATGGAGATCTGTGGCGGCCAGACGCATACCATCATGCGTTATGGGCTGGACGAACTACTGCCGCCATCGATCGAGCTGGTACACGGTCCCGGCTGTCCCGTGTGCGTTACGCCGTTGGAGATGATCGACAAAGCCGTTGCCCTTGCCTCGCGGCGGGATGTAATCCTGGTCTCGTACGGCGACATGCTGCGCGTGCCCGGATCGCACACGGACCTGCTGCGGGTGAAAGCTCAGGGTGGAGACGTGCGCGTGGTTTACTCGCCGATGGAAGCCGTGCGGATCGCGCAACAAAACCCGCAGCACCAGGTAGTGTTCTTCGCGATCGGCTTTGAAACTACCGCTCCCGCTAACGCCATGGCGGTTTGGGAGGCAAGGCGTCTCGGCATCACGAACTTCTCAGCTCTGGTTTCGCACGTTCTGGTTCCGCCTGCCATTCGCCTATTGCTAAGCCAGGCCGGCAATCGAGTGCAAGGCTTCATCGCCCCCGGCCACGTGTGTACGGTGATGGGCTATAGCGAATATGAGGCGTTGGTGAGCGAGTTCAAAATTCCCATGGTGATCGGCGGCTTCGAGCCAGTCGATCTGCTGGAAGCAGTACTCATGCTGGTGGAGCAATTGGAAGATGGCCGGGTGGAGCTGCAAAACCAGTATTCGCGCTCCGTGTACCGCGAGGGCAATGTACCCGCACAACAAATCATGCAGGCGGTATTCGAGGTGTGCGACCGCAAGTGGCGCGGCATCGGTGAAATTGCGCAGAGCGGATATCGTTTGCGGCAAGAGTTTGCCGCCTTCGATGCTGAGCAACTGTTTGGGCTGGAAGCGGGCGGAGTGCAGGAGCCCGCAGAGTGCATCAGCGCACTGGTACTGCAAGGCCGCAAGAAACCGCCGGATTGCGTTGCCTTTGGTGTGCGTTGCTCGCCGGAGAATCCGTTAGGCGCGCCCATGGTATCCACCGAGGGCGCCTGCGCAGCCTATTATCAGTACAGACGCCATGGCATTTCGCATTAAGGACAAGTTATGTCCGAAGTGAAAGCATTTCCAGCGTGTCCTCTGCCGCTAACCACCTATGAGAACGTGCTGCTCGCTCATGGCAGCGGCGGCAAGCTGTCGGCGGAGCTGACAGCGCAGATCTTCCTGCCGGCCTTTTACAATCTCGCCCTGGCGCGCCTGGATGACCAAGCTATTGTTAACCTGAACGGTTGCCGAGTGGCATTTACTACCGACTCGTTCGTGGTGAAGCCGCTCTTCTTTCCCGGCGGCGACATCGGCTCGCTTGCGGTGCATGGCACCGTGAACGACCTTGCCATGGGTGGAGCACAGCCGCTGTACCTCAGCGCGGGATTCATCATCGAGGAAGGCTTGCCGATGGAGACGTTGCGCCGCGTGGTCAACTCCCTGCGTGACGCCGCGGCGGCGGCCAACGTACAAGTTGTTACCGGCGATACCAAGGTGGTGGAGAAAGGTAGCGCAGACGGACTGTTCATCAACACCTCCGGAATAGGCATCGTGCCGGAAGGCCTCGAGCTTTCAGCCTGACCAAGCGCAGCCTGGCGACCGGGTCTTCCTAAGCGGCGCCATCGGGGAGCACGGCATCTGCATTATGGCGCAGCGCGAAGGCCTGGAGTTCGAAACCAGCTTGACCAGCGACAGTGCAGCACTCCACAGCCTGGTCGCAGCCATGCTCACCGTACCGGGAAAAATCCGCTGCATGCGTGACCCAACCCGCGGAGGTCTCTCCAGCGCGCTCAACGAAATCGCCGCGCGCTCCCAGGTTGGCATCAACCTAGAGGAGGCTGCCATTCCCATTCGCGCCGAAGTGCAAGGCGCTTGCGAGATGTTGGGACTCGATCCACTTTATGTTGCCAACGAAGGCAAGCTGGTGGCGATAGTGGAATCGTCAGTTGCCGAGCAGATGTTGGCTACCATGCGTATGCATCCTCAGGGGCGCGATGCACAAATTATCGGCACCGTGACCGACAATCACCCAGGGCTGGTCACTATGCGCTCTACCTTGGGCACGACCAGAATCGTGGATATGCTTGCCGGCGACCAACTTCCGCGCATCTGTTGATCCAGTCCTCCGTGTGAGGACTTCGCCTGGATCGCCTCCGCTACGAGCCTCGAGGCCTTTGCCTGACCCAACTCGGCCGGTCTCGCAGTTCGCTAGCTCTTCTTCACATCGGTGAGGACAAGGTCGATGCCGCCCTGCACAACTTTCTGATGCAGTACCGCTACGCGAATGCCACCAACTCGGAGACCGCTACGTGTCCGGACACGCGTCTTCTCGTCGCCGCGCTGCGTGAGCAAACACCGCCGGAGTATCAGTATCTAATCACCGATGGCTTCGACTCGATTGTTCTTTATGACAACAAAGCCCTCAGCGCCACCGCCACTCCCACCGCCGAGGACAAGTATGAGGTCACTCTCACGGTCATGGCTCGCAAAGTCAAAGCCGATGGGAATGGCAATGAGACGCCCATGCCTCTGAACGGCTACAGTCCTCGGGATGGTTGGGCAGCTTCGTTGGACTCGGTTTGCTTTGCATCGCCGCTTATATGTGTGAAAGGCACAAGTTCCCCGTGACGGCCATGCTCATAGTTCTTCCACTCGTTCTGTTTTTGCAGCCCGGAAAAAAGGAATTTCGGGACAGATACTGGCGAAATGGCATTACCGATAACTATACAGAGAGCTATGCGGAAAGAATCGAATTTTGGATCGAAGCTTCATCCCGAGCCTGGGGCAAGGCTCTGACTGATTCAAGCGGTGAAGATTTCAAGGCCCTGAGTAGTCAGACCCTATCTCGACTTTCCTTGCTTCAGCAAACCGCTAATGTCATGGAAATGACACCGAGCCAGGTTTCCTACCAGGACGGCCGGCTCTACTCGTGTCTGATCGTCACTTTCGTTCCGCGTTTTATTTGGCCGGACAAACCCTCCGCCAATGACGCCAACCGCTGGTACCAGGTCTCCTATCATCTGACCTTGCCATCTGACCTGAACAGCGTGAGTATGGCGGTGGGTACGGTGACCGAGAGCTATATCAACTTTGGCTGGTTCGGGCCCGTGATTATCATGTTCTGCCTGGGGCTATTGCCGGGGCTGTTTGGAAAGGTCCTGTTAAATATGAAATCCGGGCTCTTCCTCAGTAGTATCGGCGTTGCATTGTTGCCGGGCTTGATATCGATCGAATCCCAGATGTCGGTATACATTGCGGGATTAGTTCAGCAGACTCTCTTTTGTGTTGTCGTGCTCCCGCCGGTCTTGCGGTCAAGTCCGAACCGGAACCTGCGCTCCGGACCCGACATCACATCACTTCCTTTCCTCGGCTCCGTTAGAGACGCGGCACTGGAGCGTGAGGAACCTGACGGGGTTCGTCGCGAATATGACATATCGCGTTGTACTGACTAGCCGCGCGGTTCGCGATCTTGCTTCTTCCCGATTACGAGGATGCCGTGCGCGTAGTCGACGCTCAACAGATAGCAGAGCGCACGCATGGCGAAGAAGCGCAACCGCGCGCGAACTCCCCGTGGCCACGCGCCGTAGCGCACGCGAAAGGCTTCCACATCGTGATCGCGGATGACAAAATCCGCGGCCAGGTCGGCGATGGGATACTGTTGCACGTGTCCGGGGTCGCCTGCCCACATGGGAACCACGCACAGCGGATTCGGAGTTGAAATGACCAACACACCTCCGGGTGACAAAATCTTCCCAAACGCGTCCATCAAGTCCACATAATCATTCAGAGACATGTGCTCGATCACTTCCAGGCACAGGATGGCATCGAATTCACCTTTGATCTCGGACAGCGATGAATACTCATGCTGTCCCTCGCTGGAGATGTCGAGGGTCTCGTAACGCCCACCGTAGCCCGCCGCCAGGAACTTCCGCTTCAGCCGATTGTCGCCACCACCAAAATCCAGCAGGCGCGTGGCGTGACGGGTGCGATCAAAAATCACGCGTTCATATTCGTTGAGTTGGGGGCAGTCTTCGCAGGAAAGACATCGAGCCCTGAGGGTCTGGTACATGACATCACGAGCCTTATGTCGTGCCCAGTAGTCCCGATACCACTTATCAACATCCGACATTGACCCACTCCCAAGTTAACCCGCTTGCACTGCAGCCGGCTCCAATCCGACGGCTTCTGCTCCACTTTTCCAGCTCAAGAGCATGCGTAGTAGGAAAGCTCCGCAGATCGCGGCCTCGACCACAAGTACTGCCCCCAATCGATACAGTGAAGATACAGACATCGTATGCATAAGCAGAAGATTTCCCAGCACCAGGCCGGCGCTCAACATTAACGGCTCTCGCAACGGTGCAAACACGCGCAGGCCCTCAGTCCGTCGGGCATGCAGAAACGCCAGCAGCCAGGTGCTCTGCAGCACTGCCTGAAAAATGGCAAAGCCCCATAGACCGTAGTGATAAACCGCATACGTGCCAAGTGTCCAGGTCGGTATTGTCCACCATAGACACAGGCGCAGGTTGAACCAGGCGTCGTTCTGCGAAAAAAACAGCTCCGTCAGAGGCACCCCAACCGCGTTCATCATCGCATTCACACAATACGCGTAGAGCAACGGCTGCGCCGGAAGCCACTTGCGAGTGAACACATAGATGATGATCGGAGTGCTCAGGCTGGCGAGTACGGCACAAGCGGGCCAGGCGATGCTGGCATTAATTCGCAGGGATTTCTCCACCCTGGAACGAAGCAGTGCAGGCTCGCTGGCGGCGCTGCTGAAAGCGGGCAGATAGATGCGTGCCATGGCATTGCAAATGACCAGGGGATAGAGCGAGAGCGTGGCCGCCCAGGATACATAACCCACGGCGTTCTTGCCCAGCAGGCGGGCAATCATGATCGGTGGAAACGCCAGCGTCGCCATGTTCAACAGCGAGCCGCCCTGATACACCAGGCTGAAGCCAACATGGGGACGCAGCGAAGCCCAGGAAAAACTTCGGAAGGGCGGATGGGTAATCAGGTTGAAGGCCACACTGCCGAATACGTCGCGGCATCCCATCGCGATCACGTAGCACCAGATGCCTTTATGGAGATAGGCCAAAGTGGCGAGAAGAATGGTGTAGATCAGGCTCTCGACCGCCTCCACCGCGCTCACCGCTTTGAAGCGCATGGCCCGCTCCAGCATGGCTAGCGGCACGGTCCGTTGATTGCGCACTACCAGCAGCAGCAGGAAGATACTGGCCGGCAGGTAGCTATCCGGTCCCAATCTCACCAGGCGGAGGGCTATGGGCAAGAGCGCCCCAATGACTAGAGCGAAAATGACGGAGATTCCAAAGATCACCTTCTGCGCCGTGGCCAGCTCGGTTGGCTCCAGCTCACCTCGCTTGCGAATCAGGGCAGCTTTCAGACCCAGGTCGCCGAAATATCCGAGGATTCCCTGGGTCACGAAGATCAGGATGGCAAAGCGGCCGACCACATCCGGACCAAGCCAGCGTGAAACGGCGATACTGCTGCCCACGCTGAGGCCCATGATGATTACCTGCCGGATAATGAGGGCAATGGCAGCGCCGGTCAGCTTGCCGCGAAACAGGGTTTGCAGCATGGCCCGGTAGCCCGCGGGCGAAGGAACCGCAGCGCACGCTTCGGCGGGATCGCCGGCTTCGCGCGGCAAATTCTCGTCGAGAAACAGCGGCGATTCTTTCATGGTTTGCCAGGCGCGGGTTCCATTGTGGGTCGAATCCTGGTGGCGGCAGAAGCAACGGAGGGCGCTATCCGGACCGGCTGCCTTGGCACAGCGGATTATCGCGGAAAGTGTAGCATAGCCTGCGGTTTCCTCGATGTCGGCGGTTGTTCCTTCTTTGGAAAACGCTTGCCCTTTTCAGCACGGAAGTAGCCATCAGTCAATCAAAAGTCTTTGTGGCCGTTGCGAACCTTGTTACAATCGATTCGATCTCCGTCAAATCGCGACCCCGACGCGCTTCCGGCGTACAGCCACGCCAATGATCAGTTAAGAATGGAACAGGTGAATGGGTCCTCATAACAACTTCGAGATGTTAGTGCCTCGCAAGGACGATACGCACAGTTTGCGTGTCAACGAGAGCATTGGTTTCCCCGGCGCGTATCCAGAAAGCATCAGCCGCGTTCCCAGCCTATGGGATTACTGGCCAATCCTGCTGCGCTACAAGTGGATGATATTGGCTGTGGTGCTGGTGTCGCTGGCCATGGGCACGGTGATCGCCCTATCGACCACACCTATTTTCGAAGCTGTTGGCCGTATTGTTATCAATCGCGAGGGCGCCGATGCCGCCGTTCTCAAGAGCGCGGACACCAGCGCAGATTCAGATGATGACTACATGGTATCCGTCGACACGCAGACCCATGTCCTGCAAAGCGATGCCATCGCCAAGCTGGTTATTTCCAAGCTCAATCTCGACTCCAATCCAGCCTTCGCCGGCAAGGGCGCCGCGGCAGCCAACTCAACCGGTGGTCCGCCATCGGCGAATGCACCGGAAATTGAGCCGCATCGGGAAGCGGGCCTGGTCGGCGCGTTCCATCATGCGCTGCAGATCAGCTCAATCCCTCGGACCCGCTTGTTGGAAATTCGTTTTTCCAGCCCCGATCCCGTCCTGGCGGCAAAGGTAGTCAATACCGTAATCGACACCTATATCGAGCAGAATTACAAGACCCATTTCGAGGCCACGACCCGCACCTCGGACTGGCTTACCCAGCAGTTGTCGGAACTGCAAATGAAGGTGGAGCAGTCGCAGGAAAAACTGGTTCGCTATCAAAAGGAGCACGGGATCCTGGGAATTGATGAGAAGGAAAACATCATTACCTCGAGACTCGACGAGCTGAACCGGCAGCTTACAGCCGCCGAGGGCGACCGTATGCAAAAGGAATCCGTCTATCGCCTGGCCAGCTCCGGTGATCCCGACCTTTTATCCAATCTCGACCCCTCCAGCCCTCTTATGAAGCTGAGGAGCCAGGAAGTGGACCTGCATCGTCAACGGGCCGAGGCAAGTGTCAAATTCCAGCCTACCTATCCGAAGGTCGAGGAACTGGACAGTGAGTTAGCGGCAGTACAGGCCGACATCAAGGTCGAGGTAAACCGCGCCGCCGAGAAATACAAAAAGGACTACGAGGCTGCGCTGGAACGCGAAAAACTGCTGCGGGCATCTCTGGAAAACCAAAAAAACCAAGAGAACGAGCTTAACGAAAGTTCCATCGAATACAGCCTTTTGAAGCGCGATGTGGATAGCAATCGCCAGCTTTATGAAGGCCTGCTGCAAAAGTTGAAGGAAGCGGGCGTCATGACTGGCCTGCGGTCCAGCAACGTGCGGATTGTGGATCCGGCCTCGCCTCCAACCGCGCCCTCGACGCCGAATATTCCTCGTAATCTAATGATGTCGCTGTTGGTAGGTTTGGCCGGTGGAGTGTCGCTCGCGTTCATCCTCGAGTCGCGCGACAATACGGTGCACTCGTTGGAACAGGCGCAGATGATTAGCGCGCTTCCCTCTCTGGCCTTTATCCCGCTCGCCTCGTCTCCGGGACGGTCGCTGCTTCGGGCCCCTCGCCTGGCGCGGACGGCGGCAGCCTCCGCCACGGCCGCACAACCGAAATCGCAGATAGCTGAGGCGTATCGCGCCCTGCGGACTTCCATTCTGCTTTCCCGGTCCGGCCAATCGGCCAAGGTCCTGATGGTCACCAGCGCCTTGCCGCAGGAGGGGAAAACCACCACAAGCGTCAACCTGTCAATTGTCCTGGCGCAGCACGACGCGCGCGTGCTCCTGATTGAAGCCGACATGCGCCGCGCCGGTATCTCGCAGGTATTTGGGTTGGTGCAACCTGATTTGGGTCTGAGCACCGTACTGGGACGAAACACTCCGATCGAGGCGGCGATTCAGCCGGTCCCGGGCATTCCAAATCTCTCTCTATTGCCTGCCGGACCCGTCCCGGTTAACCCGGCCGTGCTACTGGGTTCATCCCGCATGAAGGACCTGCTGGTCGGCCTGAAGTCGAGGTTCGACTATGTAATTGTCGACACGCCTCCGGCGTTGAGTGTCACTGATTCTGTCCTGCTGTCGAGCCTGGCAGACTCCGCCCTGCTGGTGGTCCGGGCGGGCGTGACCAGCAAAGCCGCTCTGCGCCGCGTTTGTGAGGTGCTGACGCACGTCGATGCTCGCATCATGGGTGTGGTTCTGAATGCCGCCGATGCCGTCGAGTCAGACCGATACTATTATGGCGACCGATACCACAGTTACTACGACGACTCCACAACCGTTACTACCACACACTAACGCGGCACTCTCTTGTTAAAGTGGACTAGACGTTGATGAATGGGGGCCGCACGTCGCAGCTGCGATATCGGCAGCGAAGACAAATCCCGCCTCCAGTCCCATCCACTCCATGGAATCGGATAATCGCATAGCGCAAGGATTGAACGCCTTTCTGGCTGTGGGCATTTGCCTGCTGTTGGCTTTCGGAGTTTTGGCATTCGGCGCAGTGCAGGCGTGGGCGATCTTCATCCTGGAAGAAAGCGCCGCGCTGCTCTTGATGATCTGGGCAGCACGCGCCATCGCAGTCCGCCAAGTGAAAGTCAACTCCAGCCCTTTGTTCGCTCCTGTGCTGCTGTTTGCCGCTGTGGTCGTCCTGCAATTGCTGCCGAACCGTTCGGCGTATTGGCAGGCTACATGGCAGAAAGCGCTCCTCTGGGCTGCTTATGGCATTTTATTTTTCCTGAGCGTCCAGTGCTTCAGTCGCGGGGCTTGGATGAGGCGGTTGGCCATCGCTCTCACCGTCTTCGGTTTCCTGGTGGCAATGTTCTCGATTGCACAAGAGTTTGCGGGAAACGGCAAGTACTACTGGGTGGTACCGAACCAGGCTGGCGCACCATTTTTTGGCCCTTACGCTAATTACTCGCATTACGCCGGCCTGATGGAGATGCTGGTTCCGTTTCCGCTGGTGCTCGCAATGGTTGGATTTTCGCCAATCCCGATGCGGATCTTCTATTCTTTCGCGGCCGTCATCATGGGCAGCACAATTTTCCTCTCCAAGTCCCGCGGAGGAGTTCTTGCGTTTACGGTGGAAGTGGGCGTTCTGACGGTGCTGTCGGCACTGGGGCGCCGAACCCGCCGTCAAGTGACATTGTTGGGCGTTTTTTGTCTTCTGCTGATTATTTCTCTTGTCCTGGTGCGACCCAACGGCTTGTGGGAAAGATTCATGCAACTGGGTACGCCCATGAACAAGTCACATGATCCCAGCCGGGTGACGATGCTGGAGGACAGTCTGAAGATGGTGCGCCAACGCCCCCTGCTGGGATGGGGATTCGGAACGTTTCCGGTTGTGTATCCTTCGTTCCGTAGCTTCTACACCAACCTCGCGGTCAATGCGGCGCATAACGATTTTGTCGAAGTGACAGTGGAAACCGGTTTGCTTGGCTTCGCGCTGATGGTTGCCTTTATTTACCTTTTATATCGAAACGGCCTGCGCAGAGTGCAGCACTGGCGCCACGACCCCAGAGCCAGTACGGCGCTGGCAGCACTGGTCGGCTGCACCGGTCTGTTAGTGCATAGTTTTTCCGATTTCAACCTGCAGGTACCGGCGAATGCTGCGCTCTTTTTTATCTTGGCAGCGGTCGCAACTGGCAATACCTCTGATGGAAGCCGTTCGCCCCGTTGATTTTGGGTCCGCAGGCATTCTTGCATTGCTGATGACTTGGGGACAGCGCTCCAGGCTATGACGACTACGCATCGCACACTCGGGTTGGCGGCTTGCATTGGGTTGCTGGCGATTTATGGCTGGTTTGCCGCACGCTCGTTTCAGGCAGCCCGGCTTGCGTCCAGCCTGGACGTGAGTGCTCTGGAACGCGCTGTCGCATTAGAACCTCGGGAGGCCGCATATCAGGACTTGCTCTGCCGGTACTTGTTGTTCGATAAACAGGATGCCGGCGCGGCGCTTCCCCTCTGCCAGCGCGCTACCCAGTTGAACGCTTACCAGTCCGCTTATTGGCTCGACCTCGCATTGGCGTACTACAGCACTGGTGCGGAATACCGGCAGGAGCAAGCAATTCTAAAAGCCATCTCGGTGGATCCGACGACTCCTGATGTCGCCTGGAACGCGGCCAATTTTTTCCTCGCCCAAGGCAAAGTGGCAGAAGCCCTGCGTCAGTTTGCTGTTGCAATGCGCAGCGATCCCGACATGGTGGGGCCCTCACTCGCGCTATGTTGGCGGACTTTGCACAATGTGAGCGCGATTGAGGCTATTCTTCCTCCCGATCCGGACGCATATCTGCAATTTATCCGGCTCCTGACCACAAACAATCAGTGGGAAGGCGCACATCAGGTGTGGTCCGCGCTCTTGCTGCTGAATCAAGAAATTGATTATCGCCAAGCCTTGTTCTACGTGGACGGTTTGTTGAAGCAGCATGACGTTGCGCGCGCCCAGGAAGCATGGGATCAGTTGGCTTCCCATTCCGCGATTCTGAGTCGTTACAGGCGCACTGACAACATGGTTGTTGATGGAAGTTTCAAGGAAGCGATTCTGAACGCCGGTTTTGATTGGCGGTACTCTGCCCAGCCCGGCAGTGCAGTGTCGGTGGACAATACTGAATTCCACAGTGGTCACCGCTCCCTTTTGATCTCTTACAATGGCACGGGCGGTGACGCGGGGATCTCTCAATACGTGGCAGTCAAGCCCAATACGCAATATACGATTTCGGCCTGGGCAAAGAGTCAGAAATTGGATAGTGCAAACGGCCCTACGATATCGGTACGAGACGCTTACGACGGCAAGCCCTACGCCCTGACGCAAGAGACTCTCGACACAACGGCATGGCACCACTTGGAAAGCAGCTTCCAAACCGGGCCGGAGACGGAACTGGTGACCATACTCATCACGCGCGATCCCGGCAATACCCATGTGAAGGGAAAATTCTGGGTCGACGAAGTTAGCCTTCGTCCCATCGCTCCCTCTTTCCAGTCACCAAACTGACTTGCGGTTCCTTCTGGTGGCCGGTTTTGCTTCGACCAGGCCTTCAAAATCACCCCGTGAGGATTTTATTGACTTGGGAGCATCGCAGGGCTAACATTCTCCAGAGTCAGATCCTAATCTGGTTGACCCGTTCTGGAGGGTGATATGCCGCGCTACGGTAGTGTAGTGTTTTGTCTGTTACTCATGGTTGTTTTGGGTGTGAGCGTGCTATCAGCTCAAACTGGTGGAGCTATGCTCTACGCGAACGGCAACGTGACGGTGAACGGGCAAGCCGCCGGAGTCTCGACTAGCGTTTTTTCGGGCGATCGGGTTGACGTTACGGAAGCCTCGGCAGGTTCCATCAATCGCAGCGGATCGTCTGTGGTCGTGAGCCCCAATTCCTCAATTCAATACGACCCGGCTATGGTCGACGTCATCCAGGGCAGTGCGCGCGTCAGCACCAGCAAGGGCATGTCCGCCCGCGCGGGCCAGATTCTGGTCTCCCCCAAGGGCACAGAAGCAAAATTTGATGTGGTAAGAGCTGATAACAAAGTTGTGGTCGTGAGTCGCGAGGGCGCCTTGACGGTGCACGACGGTGACCATACAGTTGTCGTTCAGCCGGGATCCACTACTGAGTTCGCTTTAGGGGCTGTGGCGAAGCAGGACTTGCCGGCAGAGCAAGGATCCAAAGCAGTTGAAGCTAATCTTTTGCCGCCGGACCGGCTATTGGAGCACCCATTTTACGGTGTTGTTAAGGGTGTTTCTACCAGCCCTGACACCCTCCCGATCTGTGCAGACCTTCAGACTTGCATACGTCCAAATGTGTCGATGATAAAACCTTGTTGTTGTCCGCCCAGGGTTCCGTGTAATTGATGCCCGCTGACGCTAGCTGATCCACCGTTTTCCCGGCGTCATTTTGCCGCGACGCCGCCTAGCGGCGTCTTTGCCAGGTCAACCCAGCGTTCACCAACTCCTTTGACGAAGTTCAGCGACGCGATACGAACCGTGCGAGGGCCGGTATAAGCGCTCCAACGTTGGCGAGCAATCTCCAGCACCTTCCCGGCTTCTTCTGCGGTGTCCATCTTCGCGATCGTGAGATGCGGCATGTACGGCCAAGGTTCTTTAAAATAGAGGGCGTTGCGATTGAGCTTATCGTGCAGCTCGCGCATGCGATAGGCCCCGCGCGCCACCCGCAGGAAAACCGTGGGAGTCAGAGGAACAAAAGTTTCCACGTCGCCCATGGTGACCTCAAAGGGCGGGATCGACTGGCAAACATCGGCGAGCAGGTCGAGCGCCAGCCGTTCGCCGCCGGATAGCGCACGCGGAGGCAAAATCGTTACGTGCGCGTCGGCGTGCGTGTGCGCCGGATGCAGGTCGCGCCGTAACTCCTCTACGAAGATTCCCACGGGGCTGCGCACATACGCAACCGTGGCATATACGAGGCCAGTCATGAACTTCACCATTATAGCGGCGAAGGCGTGACGCGGTGTATTTCCCAGACCCGCAACGCCACCATTACGGCATAGCACATGGTGCCCGTCGTAGACCTGGTTTAGAATCAGTGCAGCAACAGAGTCGGGGCGTAGCGCAGCCTGGTAGCGCACCTGCCTTGGGCGCAGGGGGTCGCTGGTTCAAATCCAGTCGCCCCGACCAAACAAAATATTGCGGAGATTGATCGAGAGAGGTCCCCTCGTTGCACTCGGGATATTGCCGGAGCATGGCCAGCTTTGCAGCAATTAGAGTTCAATCCACTTCTCGCTCCCTTAGGTCCAGGTCTCCCATGACGCGACGATTGTGTTTTCTGCTGCTCCTCTCTTCCACTCTGTGGCTTTTGACGGCCGCGCAGGCTGGCGACTCTCAAGCAGTGCCCACCAACCCCGCCCTGGCCGCCGCCGATCAGCTCTACAAGGCGGGCAAGTTCGCTGAGGCCGCCGACAGCTACCAGGCGATTCTGCAGACCGATCCCAATCTGGTAGCTGCCCAAGCCGGTCTTATCCGCTGCTTACTGCGCGAGCAAAAAGTCGACGATGCTCAGGCTGCGGCAACCAGCGCGTTGGCAGCGCAGCCCAACTCTCCGCCCCTGCTGGCAGTGATGGGTGACGTCGACTTTCGCCTGGCGCGGATGCCGGAAGCTGAGGCCGCGTACCGGAAGTCAGTGCAGCTCGATCCCAAACAGACACGTGCATATCTTGGGCTGGCCAGGCTTTACCGGGTGTACTCGCTCCGCGCTCACGCGTATGCCGAATTGCAGCGCGCCCACGAGCTCGCCCCGGACGATCCCGAAGTACAGCGCGCGTGGTTCAGACAGCTAACCCGCAAGGAACAGATTGCCGCCATCGAAAGCTATCTGGCCGGCCCTCATCCTGACAACCCGGAAGAGACGGCAAACCTAAAGCGCCGTCTCGATTTTCTGAAAGCTACCGTGGATAAGCCGATGCACGGATGCAGGCTGGTGACCAAGGTGGAGCAGACGGAGACGAAACTGGAGGCGATGCGCAGAGATCCGACCCATATCTTCGGTTATGGTCTTATCGTGAAGCTTAATGGGCACGACGCTCGCTTGCAGCTCGACACGGGCGCGGGCGGGATCGTCATCGGACGCAAGTTCGCGGAAAAGGCTGGGCTGACGCGCATTACCGAGGAACACTACGTCGGTATCGGCGACAAAGGGGAGCAGAGCGGATACACGGCACTGGCGGAGCACATACGCGTCGGCGAACTGGAGTTTGAAAATTGCATCGTGCATGTCACAGACCGGGCGTCGATCACCAGCGAAGACGGTCTTGTGGGCGGCGATGTCTTCGCTTCCTACCTGATCGACATCGATATTCCGGACCAGAAGCTGCGGTTGTCGCCGCTTCCCAAACGGCCCGAGGAGGCCGAGACTACTCCCGCTCTCGAGACTTCGGAGGAGCACGGCGCCGCTGGCGAAAAATCCGAAGCGGAAGCCGATCAGGCGACCGCAGCAACAGATGCCGGCAAGGGCTCACCCGCGCAAGGGACACGTCATCCGCCCATGGACCGGTACGTCGCTCCGGAGATGGCGAAGTGGACGCCGGTCTTTCGCTTTGGCCATGCGATCCTGATTCCTACCCATGTAAACGGTTCGCCGTCGATGCTTTTCATGATCGATACCGGAGCTAACGTCAACATGCTTTCGCAGCGCGCCGCAAAGCAGGTGACCAAGATCAGTGTCGATCCGAATTCCCAGGTGAAAGGGCTGAGCGGGGACGTGCAGAATGTTTATCGCGCCAGCAAAGCGACGTTGGTGTTCGGCCACCTGGCGCAGAAGAACCAGGATATGGTGACGGTCGACCTGTCGAGTATGAGTCGTCACCTGGGAACCGAAGTTTCCGGTTTTCTCGGGTTCGACACGTTGCACATGCTGCAGATTAAAATCGACTATCGCGATGGACTGGTAGACTTCGTCTACGACGCTAGTCGCTGGCATTGACACTTGACTGGTTCACGCTATTCTTATAGTCCGTCGCTATGCGTACTCTCGTCATAATTAGCTGCGCCCTCTGGCTCGTTCCTGGCCTGTTCGCTCAGAACTGGAAGCAAGTGCACCGGGCTGACGACGTAAAGTGGGCGAAGGCGACCGGGCTGGATCCAATCACCATCCACAAACTCTGGCGAGCGGCATCGAGTGTTCCCGACGAAAGGGATGACGATTCCCGCATCGCGAACCTCGATCTGACGGGGCTGGCGGAACGCCACCATGTCTTGCTGGTTACCTATGCCGGCGAGAAAAACTGCCTGACCATCACGGTCCTCCACCAGCTTTCCGACATCAAGTTCTCGAAGTTATGGTCAGTTGAGCATCCGCCCGATGGAAGCGGCTTTTGCGATACCGCCTTCGGCAGCGCATACGCCGGCGCCCAGGACGGCGTCATCAACGTGCGAGTGCCAACCTCGGCTGCCAATGGCTCGGTGAAATATGTGATCTATGCTTACGATTGGAACGGCATCACCTACCGCTTTGCCGGGCAGCAGGAAATTCAAGGCAGATAAGATGGCCCGACGACATTTACCGGTACGGGATGCTTATCTCCTGGCCGCTTGCCGGCGCTCGCGTTCGTTCCGCGAGGCTTCGCGACGCCGCAGCGCGCCTTCATAGCGCCGCTTGTCTTCTTCCGTCTCAGGAATGACAGGCGCCACTTGCAGCTTCCTTCCATGGCGATCCACGGCAACAAACGTCAGGTAAGCCGTCGCGACCTTCTGCCGTGTGCCGGAGATGTAGTTCTCCACCAGGACCTTCACACCGACCTCCATCGAGGTGTGGAAGACGCGATTGACCGAGGACTGCAGGATCACCATGTCGCCCACGTGCACGGGCACCAGGAAATCGATGTGGTCCATGGAAGCGGTCACGGCGTAGGAGTGCGAATGGCGATGCGCCGCCAGCGCACCAGCCAAGTCGATCCAGTGCATTAAACGGCCGCCCAGCAGAGCTCCCAGCGGGTTGGTGTCGTTCGGTAAAACGAGTTCGATCATCTCGGACTTCGACTCGCTCACCGGCCTCGGTCGTAAATTTCCGTCGTTCTGGTCCATATCAATTCCTAAGAAACGTATTGAGATTCATCAAACCTACGAGTCGCCGCTGGCGCCCGCTCGCCGTTCCATCTGCGCCTGCACATAGCATTCGGCCATTCTCTGCACGCACGGGTTGTCGTGTCGCTGAAGCCACGTTCCGCTTGCCTTCACATACAACAGTTCGCCGTGGCTGGCCGGCAGATACGCCCGCTCGCAGACGAACAGCACGCGCACGATTCCGTCGCGCTCTTCTCCCAGCACAAAGCGCACCGCGTCAGCGTGACGTTCGGCGGGAAGACGGCCGCAGGTCCTCGCATAGCCGAGGTTGCAGCCCGACTTCAGTTCTTCTTCCCGCGGACGGACGCCTTCATGACCGGGGGCGGTACAGACACCAGCCCATCCTGCGCCCAATGGAAGTCGCTGCGGAAATGGCCAGTCCGAATCGAATCGCGAATCCGGCATGAAGAAAGGACAGGCCACTCAGTTCCTCGCAAGTGAAATCAAATGACAATTGTACTGGCCAGCCTGCATCGCAGCCACCCTGGGACGCAACGGACTTTCGGAATCCACCTCGGACATGCGATTATCGATTGCGGGAGAACCGCTCCATGCCTGACGAAGCCCGTGTAGCCGCGCTGAAAGAGATCCTGGCGGCCAAACCCGACGATGCCTTTGCCCGCTACGCTCTCGGCCTGGAATATTCCGGTAGCGGAGAGACTGACGCTGCGCTCACTGAGTTCCAACAGCTGCTGGCGGCGCACCCTGACTACACGAACGGTTACTTCATGGCTGCCCAGACGCTGGCCCGCACGGAACGCACGGAAGAGGCGCGCGCCATGCTGCGGCAAGGCATCGAATGCGCCCGGCGTACCCGTAATCAGCACGCTCTCGCCGAGATGGGGAGCATGTTAGACGAGTTGGAGCGCGTCTGAAACGCTGCGATTGGATTTCGTTCAAAGCTTGCCGTGATCGGCGATAATGTCGTCAGCATGTCCCAAAGGCTATCTACGTTCGGTATGGGCGGAGCCAAAGCCAGACCTCGCGGTGTCTTTTGTGTTTTTGTCCTGGTGCTGGCGCTAGTATTTCCGGCTGTCGCGCAGACCGGTGCCGCGGCAAAGCTGCTGCTTGGCACCTCCGAACAAAAGTCCGCGGCTGCGCCACCGGCTTCAGCCCCCGCTCCCGCGCCGGCTGCTGCGACGCCGCCGATCGACATTCCCTTGCCGGATGTCGCCGCGCGTTCGGAAGATCTGAAGCGCATGCTGCGCGAGATTTCAGATGGGCTGCCCTCGCCTGATCAACTGAACGCCACCAAAGCCACCCTGGACACGCGAAGTGATGAGTTGCTATCCCGGGAAACGCAGACGGACGCGGTGCTGGCCGCCTCTCCTACTGCTCTGGAGATTCGCGAAGAGGAAAATTACTGGCGCACCGTGCAGAAACAGACGGGTGCCACGCGTCAAGAGCTACTGGAATGGGCCAACGCGGCGCAGACGGCAGTTCAACAATTGCTGGCACAACAGCCACTGTGGATTGCCACGCTCGAAGAAAACAAGTCGACGCCTGACTTGGGCCCAACTTTGGATGTCATCCAGCAATCGGTCACCAGCCTGCGTAAGCTCACGGCGCAGGCCCAGGACCAACTGCGCGTCCTGGTAAACCTGCAGGTCCGCGCTGGCAGCCAGGACCAGCTTGCGCTTGACGTCCTGTACCGCCTGAACAAAGAGCAGCAAGACCAGGACAGTCGCCTCTTTGAACGCGACAGCTTGCCTCTGTGGCAGATGAGTCAGCGGCGGCAAGAGGGCGAGAGCAAAGACATTTACTTGAGTGCTTCCACGCGGCTTTTGGCCATTGGCGCTTTTGCCACGCAGACGCGGGGCTTCCTGATCTTGCTGGCGCTGTTCTTGTTCCTCTCGTTGTTTGGTGCTTACCGGCTGCGCAGCGCGACCCGCTACGCCCAGCCGACGGATGCTCAACCTGCGCTGATGCTGCATATCGCTCGTCACTGGATTGCGCTCGGCCTGCTGCCGCCTATGCTGTGCGCCTATCTGCTGGCGCCGATGGCCCCTCTGACGCTGGTTGGGCTGATCGTCCTGGTT
Organism: uncultured Acidobacteriaceae bacterium; assembly: GCA_963789245.1. Lineage (GTDB taxonomy): Bacteria > Acidobacteriota > Terriglobia > Terriglobales > Acidobacteriaceae > Bog-257. The sequence goes on from CAWBKE010000009.1 coordinate 343,156, forward strand.
TCGTTCATCCCTATTGTTGTGCTCTTGCCACCTTTTATCGCGCCACCGCTTCGCATCGTGCTGTATTGCCTTGCGGGCGTTTACGCCCTTAGCGCATTTACCGCATGGGTGGCGTTCTCGCCTGCAACCAAGCGGGAGGTGCAATTCGTTCTGCAACTGGTTGTCTTTGTATTCTTCGTAATTCTGCTGCGGCCCTCACGCACGCCGCGTTCGAAGGACGACAGCAGTTGGGGTTGGCTTCGTCTCCAGGCCATAAGGCTCGCCGTCCTCATCCTGGGCGTATCACTGATAGCAAACTTGTTGGGCTATGTCAGACTGGCGCAGTTCCTGGCAATCCTGTGCCTCTACAGTACGTTTATCGCCATCTGCATGCTCACGGTGGTGCGCGTGTTCACCTTGCTATTGCTTCAGAGCCTTGACAGGCCTGGCGCACAGCAACTGGCCGCCGTGCGCTGCCATCGCGACTCCATCGCCCGCTGGGTACCTCGAATCCTGCAATGGACGGGACTCCTGATCTGGCTGAGGGTCACGGTCAACCTGCTCGGCCTCGGCGACTGGCTCACCGCTCGGGTTAAGGATGTGCGCGACTTTCATATCGCCGGCGGATCGGCGAGCGTCACCTTGGGCGGCGTGTTGGGCTTTTTCGTGATCCTGCTGGTCGGGTACGCCGTATCCAGCTCTGTCCGCTTCCTGTTCCGCGAGGAACTCCTCAGCCGGTTTCATTTGTCCCGCGGTCTGCCTGAGCTGTTCTCGTCGATGCTGCACTACCTGTTGCTGCTCCTGGTCTTCTTTTTTGCCGTCAATGCCGGCGGAGTGGAGTTGAACAAGTTCACGGTCCTGACTGGCGCGCTGGGCGTGGGCGTGGGCTTTGGCTTGCAGAACATCGTTAACAATTTTATTTCCGGACTTATCCTGCAATTCGAGCGGCCAATCCACGTCGGCGATGTTCTCGATGTCGATGGCACCACCGGCACGGTAACCCGCATCGGAATTCGTTCCAGCACGGTGAAGACCTTCCAGGGCGCAGAAGTCATCATTCCCAACGGCAACTTTATCTCCGGCAAAGTAATTAACTGGACGCTGTCAGAATCGCTGCGCCGCGTGGAGCTACCGATAGGGGTTGCCTACGGCAGCGACGTCAAACTGGTCTGCAAGCTGCTCGAGCAGGCCGCCACCGCGAATGAAAGCGTGCTCACCTCACCTGCGCCCGCCGTCTACTTCAAGGAATTTGCCGACAGCTCCCTTAACTTCGAGGCGCAGTTCTGGGTGATGCAGGAGAGCAACACGGTCAAAGTGAAGAGCGAAGTGGCTCTGGAAGTGATGCGCCTGCTGGACGAAGCCGGTATCGAGATTCCCTTCCCGCAGCGCGATCTTCGCCTGCGTGCGGTAGACGCCGATGCGGCAGCGACCTTGCTCTCGCCGAACGGAAATGCTTTGGCAGCAAGCGACGACCGCAAGTTACCGGCCTCATTCGCTCAGGACGAAAAATAAACAACAGGGCCAACAAAGGAATGCAGGTGCTTTTATGAAAGCAATGGCCTCCGTGAAAGTAAGGCTACTGTTTGCGTTCCTGATCACGGCTATGGCTCTTCTAGGGATGTTTTGGCTGGTTCAGAATAGCCTAATCAGGGTTTCGCCATTTGTTCTATTTGCACTACTCGTTGTTGACTTTGCGCTACTAAAGCCGAGGATTTCATCATCCGCCGTGCCGTCGGTCCCGAGGGTCCAATTATCTATGAGATCAGGCTTGGTGACAGGAGTGGCTTGCTTCGCGGGCTCGACCCCTGCTTTTGCTGAACGGTGCTCAAACGCACGTGACGTGGGAGATCGTATTGGCGTGTTTTGGGCTCTTTGCGAGCGGTCTGGGTATTGCCTTTGTCGGATTGCAGCAGTCTCGTCGACGTAAGTCCTCCGACTAGGTAGCCACTACCGCCTGCGCCCAGCGCTTCGCTGATCAACCAATCTCCTCGTGATTTCTGTCACTCTGGCGTGTGATGTCCACTGGCGTAGAATACGGACATCCGTAATTGTTTCGGCCTGCCGTCGAACGTGGCCGGCCGTGACCCGGAGGTGACCAGCCCTTGAGCAATCTCCCACAAACTTTGGCCGAGCTTCGCCGCAGCCAGCGATTTTCCGAAGAGCGCGTGCGCAACCGCCGCGTTAAAGACGAGATGCGCGACAACCTCATGGAACGTCTGCGCGCCAGCGGCCCGATTTTCCCCGGCATCGTCGGATATGACGATACGGTTGTGCCCCAAATCGTCAATGCGATTCTTTCCCGGCATAATTTCATTCTTCTGGGACTGCGCGGGCAGGCTAAAAGCCGAATCCTCCGGGCGCTCACTACGCTGCTCGATCCGCAACTGCCGTATCTGCTCGGCTGCGAGATCCACGACAATCCTTACGAGCCGATCTGCCGCCGCTGTCACGAACTCTTGGCCAACAATCCGGAAGATGCACCGATTGCCTATCTGACGCCCGAAGCGCGTTACGTCGAAAAGCTGGCGACGCCCGATGTGACCATCGCCGACCTCATTGGTGACATCGATCCCATCAAGGCAGCCAAGGGTGGTCACGCGCTCGGCAGCGAGTACACCGTCCACTACGGACTGCTGCCGCGCGCCAATCGCGGCATCTTCGCCATCAACGAACTGCCGGACCTCGCGGGCAAGATACAGGTTGGCCTGTTCAACATCATGCAGGAAGGCGACGTGCAGATTAAGGGCTATCCGGTGCGTCTGCCGCTGGATGTAGCGCTCGTGTTCAGCGCCAATCCCGAGGACTACACCGCGCGCGGCAAGATCATCACGCCGCTCAAGGATCGTATCGGCTCCGAGATTCGCACTCACTACCCCGCGACCGTCGACGAGGGTATTGCGATCACTGCGCAGGAAGCGTGGATGGAACGCAACGGTCATCAGTTGCAGGTTCCCGAGTTTGTGAAACTGGTCATCGAGCAGATCGCATTCGTGGCGCGTGAGGACAAGCGCATCGACAAGCGCTCGGGCGTAAGTCAGCGGCTGCCCATCAGCGCCATGGAAAACGTGATCTCGAATGCGGAGCGCCGCGCGCTTCGTTCCGGCGAGAAGCTGGTGGTGCCACGCGTGGGCGATATTTATGCCGCCATGCCGGCGATGACCGGCAAGCTGGAGCTGGAATATGAAGGCGAACTGAAGGGCGCGGACAACGTAGTGCGCGAGATCATACGCGGTGCCGTGGCCCGCAGCTATGACAAGTATTTCCACGGCAACAACAACATGAACCAGGTGGTGCAGTGGTTCGATCTGGGTGGCGAGATCCAGTTGCGCGATGCCGCCAGCGCGCACGAAATGCTGGGCAAGCTGCGCAGCATTCAGGGACTGCTCGACAAGCTGAGCGCGCTTGGGCTCAGCGGCAAGGAGCCGTCGGAGATGATCGTGTCGGGAGCGGAGTTCATTCTCGAAGGGCTGTACGCCCATAAGCGCATCGGCCGCACCGAGGAGCGGACCTTCACGGCGGGCGAAAAGCAGCCGCAGCCGCGAGAAAAGCCTCGCCGCGTGGATGATGACGATGAGGTGCCGGATTTGCGGAGACACCGGAGACCGTTTAATTGAAGAAGCAATTAGCAATTAGCAATGGCAAGTATCCCACGACTGTATAATGGGACTGCCTTGGCAAGGTTGCGCGCTCCATCTTCGGAAACGGAGGTGGGGCGTGAATAAGTCAAAAGAATCGCTCGAAACATGGGATGACGTGCGCCGCCGTTTTGACGATTTGCTCAAGCGTCCGGTCGATGGGCTGTTTTGGCACACCGCGATTGTTGAGCGTTACTGCGAAGGGATACTGATTATCCATTTTCATTACAATTCGACCATCGTCGGCCCGCTCTGCGTGCAACTCTCCGCTGCGAATGCCGAGCAGGTTGCCGCGCCAATCTTTAGCCCAGATGACTCCGGGCACGTAGGAGAGAAGCAACACTGGCATCCGGTGTTTGTCTATATTGGCGATACGATCAATCAGTTCCAGAGGCTCGTACCCTCGGTTGTTAGGTTGAACAGATTTGATTTGGTCAATGGCCGCTGCGGGGATGCCGCGTTGCGTAAGAGTATCAAGGTGGTTCACGATGAACAGGTTACTGGAAATTGGAAAGTAGGTGAGCCGTCTGTCGCTAGCCTTTCCGACATCAAGCCGAGGGCTGAAATATCGCAGGGCAAGTTCCCACATTACGTAATCGAGGGAAGCCCTCAGATTTGTGATGCAGTCCCCGACGATAAGACTGAGGTGCAGAGGGGGAGGCTCTTTGATCGTGATCTTGGGAGCCTCGACAGAGGTGACGGACGGAAAATTTTTGTGTGGTTCAATTTCGATGTTCTCGATTCTTATATCGTAAGGATGTTTGGCGAGGTAGGTGCTCAACTCGGATTTCAGTGTGCAGACGTGTTCTTGTGCCCTGACGATTTTGAGGCGAGCACCATCTAAAGGATGACCCATGAAGAAAACCCAGAAAACGCCGAAAGGCTTTGAAATACCAGTTCCAAAGCGTGGCGACTTCCTCCGTGATCTTAAGAAAGCCGCATCGCCTGAGAAACCGAAATCAAACAATCGTCCGAAGAAGTAGGGTCTCAAACTTGGCGCGTGCATCGTCACGATGGTTGTAACGCCAAGCGTATTCGTTGAGGTATCCCTGCAAGTGCTTCTTGGAAACGGAATGATACACGCCGCCAATCCCGCGCTTGACCAGCGACCAGAACCCTTCGATGGTCTGGGTATGCACGTCCCCGCTTACATAGACACGCTCAGCGTGCCGGATGCGGTGATGCTGATAACCGGACTTCGTGAGCGGGTTGTAAACCGCATACTCGTCCGTGTAGATCGTGGACTCAGGCAGCACGTATTCTTCGATCTGCGGCATGACCGTGGCTTGCTGGACATTCGGGACGGTCATAGCCACGACACGGCCCTTGCGCTGCACCATGCCGAACACGGCTGTCTTGTGCGGGGTATCGACACCGGGACGGCCCTTGCGTCCGTAGCGCCGCGAGCCGCCAACATAAGTCTCGTCTATCTCTACCGGATTCCCGCTGTCGAACGACCCGTCATCCTGCAACATCAACTTGTGCCGAATCAGGTAGGCCATGCGCCACGCGGTTTTGTAGGTGACGCCAAGTTCCCGCTCCAACTGCTTCGCGGAAATCCCGCATCGCGTGCTCGTCATCAGGTACATCGCATAAAACCACAGATGCAGCGACGTGGACGACTTGTGGAAGATCGTTCCCGCTGTCGGATGGACGTGATGACCGCACGCGGTACACGTCCACGATTGGCGCTGCTGCGAAGTCTGATAACGCGAGAACTCTGTAGTCTCGCAGCACTTTTGGCACACGGCATGGATTCCGTCTTTCGAGTACCGATTGCGCCACAGCCATTCAAGGCAAGAGGCATCATCAGGAAACTCGGCCATGAACTGCATCAAGGCGTACTCGGAATCAGAGGACTTTGCGCGTTTCGGATTGTTTCTGTCTACGGGCGGCATGAGACTATTAAAGCATGATTCGCTTATACAGTCAAGGGATATTTGCCTTAGCAATTAGCAATTAGCAATTAGCCAAAAGCGATGGATCGTAGCTTTCTTCCACGTGTCGAGCACCTACATCCGGAGATGCAGACACTGCTCTCGGTGGCTCCCATTGGACATTTGTGTCTCGGTCGTTTTTCAAATGCCTTACAACGATTTCGAAAACCAATTGATGAGAATTGAAAACTAATTGCTAGCTGCTAATTGCTGCTTTTATGCGCTTCATCAAGTACAAGAAATACGTTCCCGAGCCGGCCTCCGAGATGAGCATGGAGGACCTGCTCGGCGCGCTCTCGAATTACCTGCTGCAGAGCGGCTTCCAGCAGCAGTACATGGATTTCTACGATCTGAACGATGCCGAGCAGACGCTGGACGACCTGCGCCAGGCCATCGCCGAGGCGCTGCTGAACAGCGACATGCTGGACGAGCAGATGCGCGAGCAGATCGAGAACATGAGCAATGAGCAACTCGAGCAACTGATCGAACAGCTCATCGAGCGCATGGAGAAGGAGAACTACATCAACGTCGATCAGCCGCACGACCCATCGCGCTCGTCGACTGCCGGCGGCCAGGTCGGCGAAAGCCAAGCCCAGGCACGTTTCGAGATCACCGATAAGGGGCTCGACTTTCTCGGCTTCCGCGCCTTGCGCGATCTGCTGGGTTCGCTCGGCAAGTCCAGCTTCGGGCGTCACGACACGCGCGACACCGCGACCGGCATCGAAGCCAGCGGCGCATCGAAGACCTATGAGTTTGGCGACACGCTGAACCTCGATATCACCGCGACGCTCTCCAACGCGATCCAACGCGAGGGCTTGAGCCTACCGCTGAACATCGAGTACAGCGACCTTCAGGTGCATCAATGCGAGTACCAGTCGTCCTGCGCGACGGTGTTGATGCTTGACTGCTCGCACTCGATGATTCTCTACGGCGAAGACCGCTTCACTCCGGCGAAGAAGGTCGCGATGGCGCTGTCGCACCTGATTCGTACGCAGTATCCCGGCGACTCGCTGTCGCTGGTGCTGTTTCACGATTCGGCGGAAGAGTTGCCGCTGTCGCAACTGGCGCGGGTCAAGGTGGGGCCGTACTACACCAACACCCGCGAGGGCCTGCGCATGGCGCAGCGCATTCTGCAACGCCAGCGCAAAGACATGAAGCAGATCGTGATGATCACGGACGGCAAGCCGTCGGCGCTGACGCTTGAGGATGGCAGGATTTACAAGAACGCGTTTGGCCTCGATCCGCTGGTGGTGAGCGAGACGCTGAAAGAGGTGTCGAAATGCAAGCGCGCCGGCGTGCTGATCAATACCTTCATGCTCGCCTCCGATTATGGGCTGGTGCAGTTTGTACAGAAAGTGACGGAGATGTGCCGCGGCAAGGCTTACTTCACGACGCCTTACACGCTGGGCCAGTACCTGTTGATGGACTACATGTCGCGCAAGACGAAGACGGTGCATTAAGAAGCGGCCGGTTGGCGAAACGTTGTTGCGAAACTGCGACTGGTTTTTGGCGACGCTGACACATCCCGTTGACAACGCCGCATCGCCGCCTGCGACATAATGAACACAACACCGGGGCAAGATCAGGGTTAGTATGCATCAAAAGAAGTGCAGAGAACGAACGTCCGGCAGATGAAGGTATCGCGGCAAATTCGCAGGAGTGTATTGCTGACGAGCGCAGTGATCGCGCTTGGGTGTGTGGGCTTCGCTGCGCCTCCGAAGCCAACCGATTCGCCGCCGAATCTGGATCGCGGCTTCCAGCAGATGTACAACCTGGACTTCCCTGCTGCCCACGAGACGTTTCGCGCCTACCAGCGGGTAAATCCGCAAGATCCCATGGGATACGTTTCCAATGCGGCTGCGTATCTCTTCGCCGAGTTCGATCGTTTGCACATTCTGGAGTCGGATTTGTTCACCGACGATCACAAGTTCGAGCAGCGCGACAAGCTGGTTCCTGACCCGGCGGTGAAAACGCAGTTCGATGGCGAGCTCATCAAGAGCGATGCCGCGGCCAGTAAGATTCTGGCGCAGAGTCCAAACGACAAGAATGCCTTGTTCTCGCAAGTTCTTGCCAACGGATTGAGGGGCGATTACACCGCGCTGATCGAAAAACGAAATCTCGCCAGCCTGGGCTATATGAAGACTTCGCGAACGATTGCGGAGAAGCTGCTGGTTATCGATCCGATCTGCTATGACGCGTATCTGGCGGTGGGAGTGGAGAATTATCTTCTGGGGCTCAACCCCGCGCCGGTACGCTGGTTTCTGCGCGTGACGGGCTCGCAAGCCGACAAGGAGCAGGGCCTGCAAAGGCTTCGTCTTACGGCTGAGAAGGGACACTACCTGGCGCCCTTCGCGCGATTGCTGCTGGCGGTTGCGGCGCTGCGCGATAAAGACCGGCCAACCGCGCGAGTGCTGCTGGCAGGCTTGGCGAAGGAATTCCCCAACAATCAGCTCTATGTGACCGAGCTGGCGCGCATTCAGTAGCGCATTGCCGGTTCAATCTGACCTGATTCTCAGCGCCAGGAAATATATAATTCACTACCCATGAGTCGGAGTCCCGCATCCGTGATCCGCTGGCTGTTCGATTCGGCAGTGGGCACCTCTGATCGGCTCATTCCCCGCTGGATTTTTCTGCGTGCTCTCGGTCTCATATATTTTTCCGCGTTTTACGCGCTCGTCTTCCAGATTCGCGGACTGATCGGGCCCGATGGCATTCTTCCCGCCGGCGAATACCTTGACGCGGTGACACGGCAGTTCGGCCCAGCCCGATTCTGGTTTGCTCCCACGGTGCTCTGGCTCTCCAGCGGCGGACACATGCTGACGGCCCTCTGCTGGGTGGGGATGATCGCGTCTCTGCTGCTGGTCTTGAATGTGTGGCCACGAGCGACGCTGCTGATCTGCTTCGTATGCTTCCTCTCGTTCGTCGCGGCGGCACAGGATTTTTCCGGCTATCAATCGGACGGCATGCTGCTGGAAGCTGGATTTATCTCGCTGTTCTTCGCTCCGGCGGGACTGTGGCCGGGATTGGGCAGGAGCAGTCCGCCGTCGCGTGCCAGCCTTTTCCTGCTGCAGTGGGAATGGTTCCGAATTTATTTCGAATCCGGCGTGGTGAAGCTGGCCAGCGGAGATATCGAATGGCGCAACTTCACGGCCATGGATGAGTACTACCAGAATGGCCCGCTGCCGACATGGGTTGGATGGTATGTGCAACATCTGCCGCACGGAGTTCACGCCTTCGCCACCGGAGCGACGCTGGTGCTCGAGTTCGGCCTGGTCTTTATGCTGTTTCTGCCGCGACGCTGGCGCATTGCATGTTTCTTCATCGTGACCGTGTGGCAGATCCCGGTCATCCTCACGGCAAACTATACTTTCCTGAACTACCTTGTCCTTGTTTTGGGATTTTTATTGCTGGACGATCGTTTCATCTTGCGAGTTATGCCTGAGCGCTGGAAAGAGCGGCTGGCACCGCAGGAGACGATAGTCCAATCCGCCAGCCCAGAGGCTCAGGCTGACCGTCCCGAGATCTTGCTGCCCGGCAAAAGGCCAAGACCGGTGGCGGCATTTCGGCTCGCGCTGGCCAGCGTAATGCTGCTCTGGATTTTCTACGCAACCACTGTGCAGATGATCTGGATACTGTTTCCCCATGCGCCATTTCCGGTCTCTCCGGTTGGCGCGCTGGAGCCTTTCAGGATTGCCAACCGCTATGGGCTGTTTGCGGTGATGACGCGCGGCCGTTACGAGATCGAGTTTCAAGGTTCCGACGATGGGCAGAATTGGACAGCGTATCCCTTCCGCTATAAGCCGCAGGACCTGAATGAGAGACCGCGGATTTATGCGCCCTACCAGCCGCGCTTCGATTGGAACCTGTGGTTTGCATCGCTGGGCGGGTGGCGCGAGAACATAATCGTGCCCAGTACCGAGGAGCGGTTGCTGGATGGTGCGCCGGATGTGCTGGCGCTGTTTGCTGGAAACCCTTTTCCGCAATCGCCGCCCAAACAGGTACGCGCTGTGCTGTGGCAATACTGGTTTACGACGATGGCGGAAAAGCGTGCCACCGGAATGTGGTGGAAGCGCAAATTGCTGGGGCTATACGCGCCGGTGCTGGAGCGCGAAGCTGACGGCAAGGTCGTGGTGGTGGAATGGCCGGATCCTCTGCCGCCGCATTTCTAGGAAGGTACTACAGGCGTTCGGCAAGCTTCTGAAAAAGCCGGAACAGCAGATCCCTCGCGGCCTGAAGCCGCTCGTGATGACAAAAAATAAAAGGCTTATCGGCACGGCTGAAGTCGTGCCCTGTTCTCTAGAATCGACTTTCTTAGCGGCCTGTAAAGTCGCGCCCTGTTACAAAGCGCTCGTCCGAGTATCGGCTCACGTCGTGCCCAGTTACAAAGCGAACAACAAACGGACCTTTCGCGCAGTCTGTTCGCGCCGTGCTAAGGTTAATAACGTCCCAAGGCGCAACCAAACATGAAACCTCTGTTCGTCGCTGTTGTGGTCCTCATCCTGATCTGCGCCTTGTTCTTCTTCCAGCCTGGCGGCTTCCTGGTAGTGAACAATCCGGAGAAATCGGACGCCGTTGTTGTGCTGGCCGGCGATGCGGCCGACAACCGGTATTGGCGCGGGATGGAGTTACTCCGCTCCGGTTACGCGCAACACATGGTGTTGGACGCGACGACCGGGATTACTTATGGGCATTCGTACGCAGACCTGGCAGCCGACTTCGCGGCGCGCACGGCGGGACCAAACGCTTCGCAGGTGAGCGTATGCGCCATCACGGGGGACTCGACCAAGGAAGAAGCAGTCCAGGTCAACGGTTGTCTCCAGCGTTTGCAGCCGCCGCCGCATTCTGTGATCGTGGCGACCGACGACTATCACACCCGGCGCGCGTTATCGATCTTTCGCAATCGACTGCCACAGTATCAGTGGAGCGCGGCCGCAGCCAAGAACGATTTCCTTTTCGGGCAGCCGTGGTGGAGCAATCGGGAGTGGGCCAAGACCTATCTCACCGAGTGGCAGAAGCTGATCTGGTGGCAGTTGTTTGACCGGTGGAGGAAGTAGTTGTGGCGTGGCGCCGCAGCACGCCTAAACAGGTTGCGGAAGAGATCAAAAGCAGATCCCTCGTCGGCCTGAAGAGACTGTGTCGCAACCCGGTGTCGCCGCTGTGCGGCTCACGTTTCTTCCCACTTTGAGCGTGGGCTGACGCCCACGCCTAACCCCATCTCGCCCCTGCGCGGCTAGTTTGATCGGTTGTTCGGGCCGTTTGTTCCACCAGAAAATTTGTTTTCCGGTCACGACACAGTCTCTGAAGGCCTCCTTGATTTCATAACGACGTTGGCTCGATCCGAGCGAGTACTCTGAAGTAGGAAAAAAACCAGAGGCTCGGGGAAGGAGCCAACGCTATGTTGATTATAGGTTGTGATTTTCACCCCGGCTTTCAGCAGTTAGCGATCTTTGACAAACAAACAGGAGAAATCAGCTATCGACGGCTGCGCACGCCGGAAGAAGCGGGAGCCTTCTTCCGTGGGCTGGAGGAAAAAGCGCTGCTGGGGCTGGAAAGTTGCGGCTTCTCGCAATGGTTCGAGCGGCTGGTGGAGGAAACCGGCCACGAGCTGTGGGTAGGAGACGCGGCGCAGATCCGGGCCTCGGTGGTGCGGCAGCAGAAGACGGACCAGCGCGATGCCGAGCACATGGTGCACTTGCTGGTGGAGAATCGTTTTCCCCGGCTATGGGTGCCGAGTGCGGGGGAGCGCGATGTACGGCAACTGCTCATGCATCGCCATCAGGGGGTGCGGATGCGGACGCAGGTAAAGAACCAGCTGCATGCCATCGCGCTGAACCAGGGCTTGCGCCGGCAGCGCCAGCTCTGGACGGAGGCGGGGCGCGAGCAACTGGAAAAGCTGGTGCTGCCGCCCTACACGGCGCGGCGGCGCGACGAGCTGCTGACGCAGTTAGACCAACTGGACGAGCAGATCGCAGGGCTGGACCCGGGGGTGCGGGCCGAAGCGCAGAAGCGGCCGGAGGCGGTGCGGCTGATGACCCATCCTGGGGTAGGGCCGCAGACGGCCCTGGCCTTCGTGCTGACCCTGGGCGAGGTGCAGCGCTTTGCCCGGGCCAAGCAGGTCAGCAGCTACCTGGGGCTGATTCCGCGTGAGTACAGCTCGGGCGGCAAGCAGCGGCTGGGGCACATCAGCAAGCAGGGCTCGCCGTTTCTGCGCTTTCTGCTAGTGGAGGCGGCGCAGAGCGCGGCGCGCTGGGATCCGGAGTTGAAACGGGTCTATGTGCGGCTGGCGCTGCGGCGCAGTCGGGCGCAGGCCAAGGTGGCCATCGCCCGGCGGCTGGCGACAAGGTTGTACTGGATGCTGCGCAATGGTTGGAACTATGCGCAGCTATCCAGCAGTGGGGCAGGCAAGCCCGAGTCATCACGTGGCGCCAAGTAGAGCGCCGACCGCTTGAATGGGCAGCCTGCCTCCCGTGAACACGGGAGTTCGCAGAGCAATCATGGTCGCCGTAGGTGGCCGAATAGATGGGTGGCGAAGCTGAGCTCGCCGCTAGATTGGAAGACGGGCCTCTGGTGAAGAAAAAACCTTTTCCTCGAGAGCGAACTGGCGCATCTCTTTTGTGCGTCGGCGCCCCCGTCTACCTTGACAAGTCCAACGTCGTTATAGACGTGATGACAAAAATACAAGGCTTATCGGCACGACCGAGGTCGTGCCCTGACACGGAGCCTTCTATAAGCGACTTTTTTCAGCAGCCTGTGAAGGCGTGCTGCACCCGCGATTGTTGTAGGGAACCTAGACGCCGGTGCCGGTCGGCACCTTGGGCTCTGATGAATGGGTCTGCTCGGCGATGGAAGCGCGGTAGGAAACGTCCTTCCACAAGCTGGTGGGCTGCACGAAATAGACGCGCACCGCGGCAAGCGAGGCCGTCATAAGCACGACGAATGTGCGTATCGGCGCAGTCAGTTTCTTAAGTCCCACATTGTCAGACACGATGCCATCTATCGCCGCCAGACCGTAGAACAACGCCTGTCCCCAGAAAGCAAGCGCCCGCCAATAGGGCGGCAAACCAATCGTTGCCAAGGCCGCGGCGATCATGCAATACGGTATGACGATCCGTCCATATTTTCCGGAGACAAAATGGAATCGCATCCGGTTTCGCGAGCTCAGCAGTCCGGGCATGATCTTCAACATCTGATAGAGACCCGCCTGCAGCCGCACCTTCCGGCGAAACTCCGAATGCAACGCGGTGGGGAAGTCATACATTGTGGCGCTCGGTTCCAGCAGGATGCGATAGCCCTGGAAGAATGCGACCAGGGGTTCGTAGACGTCATCCAGCAGCGTACCGGGAGGCAGCGGCGTCCACAGCGAGCGGCGAATGGCCGCGAAAGCGCCGGTGTAGCCGAAGGTGGAGTCAACGCGTGTCATGCGCTGCCGGATCCAGAGTTCGTAACGCCAGTAGAGGCTGGTGGTCGCCTCCTCGTAGGTCTCGCCTTGCACGATGATGGTCTGCGGGCTCACGGCGCCGACCTTGGGGTCGCCGAAGCAGGCGATCACATTGCGCAGGCAGTCGCGATCGAGCATCTGACGCACGTCGTTGAGGACCAGGATCTCGCCCGACATCAACGGCACGCCAGCGGTCAGGGCAGCCGCTTTGCCGCCGTGAGGAACGCGCAGAAACTTCACGCCCTCGTTGGCGAAGCTTTGCGCGATCTCGTCGGTGCGATCGGTGGAACCGTCGGAGACAACCAGGACCTCCATCAACTCGCGCGGATAGTTTTGCGCGAAGATGTCCTTGAGCTTGCGCGCGAGGAATTTGTCGCCGTTGCAAACCGCAATGACGAAGGAGACGGTGCGCAGCTTATCGTCTTTGCGAACGGGATTGTTGGCGCGCCTGGCCAGGAAATGAAGGAGCAGGGGATAGCCAAACAGCACGTAGAACATGAGCGCGCAGGCCAGCGTGAACACCGTGACACAGACGATCTGAGCAGGAGCCAACATCGCGCACCTAATAAGATACAGGAATCGCGCGAGGAAGCGCGGGTTGGCAGATTGGGGCAGCTTACGGCACGGATGAATCCGTGCCCTTTCAAAGCCGGATGAAATTAGGGCACCACCAGGGTTCGTGTCGCTGGCGCCTTCAGAACCGTGGGGCGAGCGGAGAGCAGCGCGCGTCAGGTGTATCGTTTGGTTCGTTCCCTTCATCAGATGAATGGCTTCCCGCAACACCGTTTTTCTGATTCTTATCTTTGCAACTTAGGAGACACGATTTATGAAAGCAGCTGTCGTCAAGAAACCGAACACTGCTCTTTCCATCGAGGAGCGGCCTATTCCGCAGCCCAACGCGGGCCAGGTTGTGATTCGGGTTCATGCGTGTGGGCTATGCCACAGCGAGTTGATGGTGCTGTTGGGAGTTTTGCCTTTTGCGAAGTATCCCATTGTGCCTGGCCATGAGGTCGCGGGCGTTGTGGAGAAGGTCGGTCCGGGGGTGACGTGGCCGAAGATAGGCGATCGCGTGGGCATGCCGTGGCTGTTTTCCTCGTGCGGACACTGCAAAATGTGCGTGCAGGGCGATGAAGTGCTGTGTCCATTTATCGAGGTAACCGGCGTCAATCGAGACGGTGGTTATCAGGAATTCATGCTGGCTCCTGCCCATTATGTCGCTCCGATTCCCGACGGATTGGATTTAGCCGAGGCCGCTCCGATGATGTGCGCGGGCTTGACGGTCTTCAACGGACTGCGCAATGCCGGGTTCCGCGCCGGACAGAAGGTCGTGGTCATCGGATTAGGCGGCTTGGGGCATCTTGGCGTACTCTATGCCAAGGCGATGGGCGCGCGCGTCGCGGTCATCTCAAACTCACCCGATAAGGAAGCGGAGGCGCGCGAACTCGGCGCTGAGCATTTCATCAACACGAAATCGCAGAAGGCCGGCGACGCGCTGAAGGAGTGGGATGGCGGAGCTGACATCATCCTGGCAACGGCTCCCAGCAGCGAAGCCGCAACGGATGCCTTCCCCGGCCTGGCGCTGGATGGCACCCTGGTTCTGCTTGGAGTGGGAGCGGGCGACGTCAAGGCTTCTCCCATGGACCTGGTGGCCGGGCGACGTCACTTAATGGGCTCGCCGTCCGGCAGCCGCAAAGACATTCGCGCGACGCTGGACTTCTCGGTGCATAACGCAGTGGTGCCGCGCATTACGAAAATCCCGCTGGAAGAAGCCGGCAAAGCTCTGGAGCAGATGGAACAGGGCAAGTTGCGCGACCGCGCCGTGATTGTCTTCGACTGACATCCAGCAGCGGTAGTGCGCTACTTTGAACGCAGATGAGGGTCGCGGACGAAAGCAACGCACTGCCACGGCAGCGCCGTTGCGATGCAGGCCGTTTGTCCGCGATATAATCAGAAGTTTGCTGCAATCTTGCGTTCCAGATGGAGACCCCGCGGAAGGAAAATATGCCGACAGATATCATCATGCCCCAGATGGGGGAATCGATTTTTGAAGGGACCATCACCAAATGGCTGAAGCAGCCGGGAGAGAAAGTTCAGCGCGACGAGCCGCTGTTTGAAATTTCAACCGACAAGGTTGATGCCGAAATCCCAGCGCCTGCCTCGGGCACTTTGCAGGACATCAAAGTGCAGGCGGGAAACACCGTCCAAGTCAATACCGTAGTTGGCACCATCGCAGAAGAGGGTGCCGCGGCAGCAGCAGCAGCTCCCGCAACCGCAGCCGCACAACCGTCCAAGCCCGCGCCTGGCGGGGATGGAAG
This sequence comes from uncultured Acidobacteriaceae bacterium, assembly GCA_963789245.1. Classification (GTDB taxonomy): domain Bacteria; phylum Acidobacteriota; class Terriglobia; order Terriglobales; family Acidobacteriaceae; genus Bog-257. The sequence continues at coordinate 358,460 of CAWBKE010000009.1, forward strand.
CCGCGCAACCCCGAGCGAAGCTGCGCAGTCTCCCAGCGGCGAGCAACCAAGGGCAGCGCAGAATATTCCTGCCGACCTCTCCGCGGGCGAGAAAATTGGTTTGGAGCGGCAACAGCAAGGCACGGTCGAAGAAGACAACGAAGTCGGGCAGGAACGCGTTCGCTCCAGTCCCCTGGTCCGCCGCATGGCCAAAGACAATAACGTTGACCTGACCAAGGTCTCCGGCACCGGAGTGGGCGGGCGAATCACCAAAGACGACATCGAGGCTTTCATCGCCAAGCACGGAGCAGGCGCACCAGCAGCGGCTCCAAGCCCTGCTCCTACTCCGACTGCTGCCGCGCCCGCACCCGCAGCGCCGGTCACATCACCTCTGCAGCCCGTCGGCGGCGTCACGCCTGGCGAAGTTGTGCCCATGTCCGTCATGCGCAAAAAAATTGCCGAGCACATGGTGATGTCGAAACGCACCAGCGCGCATGTGCATGGCATCTTCGAGGTCGACGTCACCCGCATCGTCAAACTCCGCGAGAGCATGAAAGCGAAGTTCGAGCAAGCCACCGGCAATAAGCTCACTTACACGCCGTTCTTCGCGCGCGCCGTGATTCACGGCATTCGCAAGTGGCCCATCATCAATTCGTCGGTTGAAGGCGACAACATTCACTATCACGCCTCCATCAATCTCGGCATCGCGGTCGCGCTCGATTGGGGGCTCATTGTTCCGGTGGTGAAGAACGCCGAGGAGCGCAGCTTCGTCGGATTGCAGCGCGCGATCAGCGACCTCGGCGAACGTGCCCGCAGCAAGAAGCTGAAGCCGGACGAGGTTCAAGGCGGCACCTTCACCATCACCAACCCCGGCATCTTCGGCGCGAAGTTCGGATTGCCGATCATCAATCAGCCGCAGGTCGCGATCATGGGCGTCGGCGGCATCACTAAGAAGCCTGTCGTGATCACCGACCGCGAGGGCAACGATGCGATCGCCATCCGCTCCATGATGCACCTCAGCATCGGCTACGATCATCGCATCATCGACGGCGCCGTCGCCGATCAGTTCATGGATGAGGTGAAGAAGTTCCTGCAGAATTGGAATGAGGAGCTGCTGTAGTAAAGCAGCCGCTAAGGAACTCTGATTAACTCCGATCTCTCGAAGGGGACGGCCTTCAGGCCCTCCGGAAACGTCACAGATTCCTCGCGGCTTTAGCCACTGTGGCCTAATCAGAGTTTCTTTGAAGACCCGCGTCCGATCATAGGTCGACTGCCCCGCGCAGTCGGCCTTTTTTCCTCTCTGATGAAAAATGTTCCACGTGGAACATTTGCAAAATATCACAAAGTAACCTGCTAAGCGATTGAAAACAAACAGTCCCCTGCATTTAGATGCTAACTAACGAACGTTTGTTCGAGCTGGCCCAGGAGCCCTAAGGAAGCTCTGACCAAATCCGGTCTTTGAGGGGACGACCCCTTCAGTGTTGCGCAAAAACTCGATTTGTCAGAGTGCGGTGGAACGCAAAGCATCGACACTAGCTACAATCCAGCCGCGCAGCGGCGGCATGAAGTTAGCCCGGCGTGTCAGTGGCTGTTACGAAACTGCGATTGCAATTTTGCAGTGGAACAAACCGCAACGGCACCGCGACAAATTAGCCGCGTAGCGGCGGCTTTGCAGTGAGCCAGGGGCGCGAGCCCCTGGTCAAGTGGGAAATTATGCCGAGCCGCGTAGCGGCGAGCGTGGTTTCGTAACAGCCTCGTCAGCGCCGGGTGAAGTGGGAATTCGAACCTGAGCCGCGGAGCGGCGACACAGTTCTCACGCAGACACCTCAGGCCGGCCGTGCAACGCCACGGAATTTCGCCGCTTCAGCCTCTGAGGGACTTTCGTCTTAGCTTGATCAACGCCCATCACTCCAGCCGGTTTATCACCGACGCCACATAGCCCGCTCCGAAGCCGTTGTCGATGTTGACCACAGTCACGTTCGACGCGCATGAATTCAGCATCCCCAGCAGCGCCGCGATTCCCTCGTACGAAGCTCCATAGCCCACGCTGGTCGGCACCGCGATGACCGGCACGCCGACCAGTCCTCCCACAACGCTCGGCAGCGCGCCTTCCATTCCGGCGCAGACGATAATGACTCGCGCCTGCGTCAACGCCTCGCGTCGCGCCAGCAAGCGATGAATGCCGGCCACCCCGACGTCGTACACATGCTGCACCACGTTGCCCATGATCTGCGCCGTAACCACCGCCTCCTCCGCGACGGGAATGTCGCTGGTGCCCGCCGACACGACAACGATCTTGCCTTTGCCATAGATCGTTTCGTCGCGCGCCAGAGTAATCGCGCGCGACAGTTCGTGAAACTCGGCTTTACGAAATTTGCGCTTTACCGCGCGAACCTGCTCCGGCGAAACTCGTGTCGCCAATACATTGCGACCATGTTTCGCCAGCCTGGCAAAAATCTCTGCCAGTTGTTGCGGCGTTTTTCCCGGACCGAAGATGATCTCCGGCATTCCCGCCCGCAGCGCCCGATGGTGATCGACGTTGGCAAACCCAAGGTCTTCGAAAGGCAGATGCCGCAGTCTCTGCACGGCGTCGTCGGGCGAGACCTTGCCTCGCTTCACCTGCTCGAACAGCTTCTTGAGGGTCACCGCATCCATAGTTCGATTAGTTTCCAGTTTCGCGTTCGAAGTTTCAAGTGTCGCATTTCAAGCTTCAAGTAGAAGGCTCAACTCGCCTTTCTTCAGAACTCGGTTTGCTTTGGATTTGGGTTTGTAACAGGGCACGACTTTACAGGCTGCTGAAAAAGTCTGCAAACAACCAGTTGTGCCGTCGGCTGAAGCCGACTCGCAATCGAAAAAAAGGACTTACACGCCAGCCTAAAGGCTGGCTCTACCCGTAAGTCCCGAAATCCCGACTTTTTCAGCGGCCTATTTAGTCGTGCCGAAACGCATCCCAGCTACTCCAGGGGCTTTAGAGACTGTGTCACGACCTGGTGTCGCCGCTCCGCGGCTCACTTGTTGTCCCACTTGGAGCGCGGGCTTACGCCCACGCCTAACACAAATGCCGCCGCTTCGCGGCTGAATGAGCCGGATTTCTTAGTGTTTGTTCCACCGCGGAATATGATTTCCGGTCGCGACACAGTCTCTTTAGCCCCCGTCATTTTGTCCAACCGCCCCCAATGCCGACAGCGCCGCGGGCGCCGCATAGTTTACCCCGGCACCCGGGGCTGGGTAATCCAGATAGAATCATTGGAGTCCCGTAGGGATGACACCATGCCCGATCCGACTCCCCGCACCCTCACCATCGCCATCACCGGCGCCAGCGGCTCCATCTTTCCCAAACATTTGTTAGACGCCCTGGAACGCGACGAGCGCGTCGGCACCATCAACCTCATCCTTTCCGACAGCGGCCTCCGCGTGATGGCTGAAGAGCTCGGCGTCTCCGGCCGCAACGACGTCGTGGCCAAACTGCTGGGGCACGCGACCAGCAAGATTCAGCAGCAAAACAACAATGACATCGGCGCCAATGTCGCCAGTGGATCGTATGCGACCGATGCCATGATCGTCCTGCCCTGCAGTATGGGAACGCTGGCCCGCATCGCCAACGGCATGGCGATCCACCTCATCGAACGCGCTGCCGACGTCTGCGTGAAAGAGCGCCGGCCGCTGGTTCTCTGCGTCCGGGAAACGCCCTTCAATCGTATTCACCTCCGCAACATGACTTTCGCGGCCGAAGCCGGCGCGACCATCTTCCCTATCATCCCGGCGTTCTATTTTCACCCCGTCTCCACCGACGAGATCGCGCGCGAGTTCACCAACCGCGTACTGGCACATATCGGCCTGCCGCAAGCGGGCGCGTACCAGTGGAAGCCGGAGTAGGGACACCGGTAAACGCCGCCTTGCCCGGGTACCACCTATCACATTGCGGCTCGCGCAGTCGTCCTTAGGAAGACACCGTTGAGCCTTATGCAGGTAATTGGAAATTTTCCGAGCCGGTCAGCGTGACCCACTGCTTATTGTTGACTACTTGGGGCCTCAAAAGTATAGGGAGAACGACCTCCCGCGGCTGATCACGCACTCGAAACACCAGTCTGAGCTTTGCCGGACTCGTACGATCTATCCGGTCGGGGCGGGGGGAATTGTAGAGGACTGCAACCTTATCGTGTGCCAGCCTTACTTTGATTTCTTCACCTTCTTCGGATAGCGCCAGATTGAGGTGGTGGCCGAAGTCTGCTTTCAACTGTTGAACACTGTCAAAAGTGGCGCACAAACCCGTTCTTTGACTCTCCTCACGGAATTGCTGCAAGGATGCATACTGGGCGGGGTCAAGAGAGCTTGGAAACACGGGCACATCTGAGAAGTAGATCTTCGCTGTTTTGCCCGCCGCAACATGTTTCTTGATCTCTTCGACGGTGCCGCTAACATACTTCTCAGTTGGCGTCCCGATCCGCGTACCAAAGATGCCCACGACGATATCGGCGTCGTCTAAAAGTTGGCGGCTGATGATGGCCTGAGGATGGTCCCCGAGTTGCGGGGTGCTGTGTGTTTCCCACTTGACAGGTAATAGGACTAACTTGCGAGCAAAGGCGTTCGCATCATTCCACCGATGAATCTCTTCGGTGACCGCCTTGCGTTCCTCCGCGACATCTCCCGGTGACGCAATCATCACTCGCAGGATGTTTGCCTGAAAGCCCATGTGATTTTTATACTCCTGTCCTTTCGTCCTAGCGAAAAGTTATGTTGTCTTGCCTTTGCTTTTCAATAACATAGCCATGTGACGCAGGTCACCATTCAATGTGAGATTGTCCCGCTAAAGAGCTAATTCCGTCCGTTCAGCCCATCCCGCTTGGCCCTTTCGGCTCTGGGTGATTACCTTAGTAAGCATAGAGAAGTGTGGGGCTTACCCAACGTGGGGTAATAGCACCATCATCCAAACTAGAGAGGCGTAAATGCACAAGCCCGTAAAGTATGTTGAAAAGGCTGTCACCGTTGCCGCCAAGGGCGCATGGGTAGTCTTCGACAAACTGAACAGCATCCATCCCAATCCTTCGTTTACGCCCAAGTGGTCTGACAAGCCTCTGCTCAAGTCTTACCAGAAATCCAAGCCGCCGCTCGGCTGGCCGCGCAGCACCGATTCTCTTTGCCCCAAGTGCGTGCCTGAGATTCGCCAGCAGATCATCGATGGCAAGCTGCCGGTTGAGGTCCTGATGAACGAGAAGGCCGGCGAGATCAAAGCGCAGATCGTCGAGCGCGACGGCAAGATCCTGATGGTGAAGGACTGCCCCATCCACGGCCACTTCGAAGACGTGATGGCCGTCGACACTGCGTTCTTCAAGCACCTGGAGGAAGTTTTCCCTGGCCGCGATATCCGCGCCCACAATGACGAGAAGCTGCATCATCACGGCTCCAGCACGGTGAAGCATGGCCGCGGCTCGGTGCTCACCATCGACCTCACCAACCGCTGCAACATGATGTGCGATCCCTGCTTCATGGACGCCAACCAGGTTGGTTTCGTCCACGAACTGACATGGGACGAGATCAAGACCATGCTCGACAACGCCATCACCATCAAGCCGCGGCGTCAGATGTCGGTGCAGTTTTCCGGCGGCGAACCCACGCTGTCTCCGTACTTCCTCGACGCGGTCGCGTACTCGCGCAAGGTCGGCTACAACAGCGTCCAGGCTGCCACCAACGGCATTGAGTTTGCTAAGAGTTTTGAGTTCGCCAAGCAGGCCGCGGAAGCGGGTCTGCGTTACGCCTATCTTCAGTTCGACGGCATCGGTAACGCCGCCAATTCGCATCGCCTGGTCGGCAATTTGTTCGATGTGAAGTTGCAGGCCATCGAGAACCTCCACAAGGCCGGTGTCGAGATCGTCCCGGTCGTCACCATCGTCAACGACCTCAACAACGAGCAGGTTGGACGCATCATTCAGTTCGCGCTTGACAATCCCAAGCGCATCTCGTTCCTCTCGTTCCAGCCAGTTTCGTTTACTGGGCGCGACGAGGCCATCACCGACGAGCGTCGTCACGCGCAGCGCTACACCCTGTCGCATCTGGCGCACGACGTCAAGAACCAGACTGGGTTGGGCGAGCCCACCCGCGACTGGTTCCCCATCTCGTTCATGAGCACCTTCTCCGACTGGGCTGACCTGGTCCACGGTCCCGATAAAGATTGGGGATCGCTGAGCTGCGGCTGCCATCCCAACTGCGGTGTCGGCATGGCCGTCATGATCGACAAGGAAACCAAGGAAGCGGTTCCGGTCACGGCCTTCCTCAACGGCGACACCATCGCCAAAGACATCGCGAAGGTGAACGACGCGGCCCGCGGCAAGTGGATGTCGATTGCCGGCATGACCCTGGCGCTGCTGAAGAATTACGATCCCTTCAAGTCGCCCAAGCACTTCAAGTTCGTCGATCTGCTGAAGAAGTTCGACAAGACCTTCGGCGCGACCGGCAAGGATTATGGCAAGGTCACGAGCGACCGCACCGAGACCGACATCGAGAAGTCGCCGCCGCGATCGCTGGAACTTCCTCTTCGTCGCCGGCATGTGGTTCCAGGACCTGTTCAACTACGACTTCCGCCGCACCGAGCAGTGCATCATTCCTTATGCCACGCAGGAAGGCGAGATCAGCTTCTGCGCCTACAACACCGGCGTGGGCTGGCGCAACATCGTCGAGAAGATGCACATGACCGCGACTCTGACCAAGTGGTACGAGGAGCACGGCCGTCACGAGATCTTCGCCGGCGGCAAGAAGGTCGGCCTGGAGACCACCGCACACACCCTCAAGCTGGTGGACGAGCACGTCCACGCCGCTGCCAACGATACGCTCGACAAGCTAGGCATCGCCAAGAACGCGCGCCAGGAAAAATTCGCAGGCACGCGATGCAAAGGTGAAGGCCGAAGCCGAGAAGGCGCGCATGATGGCGCTCTACAAGGAGCACGTGCTGGGCGAAAAGCCGGTCAGCCAGGACGGATTCGTTCCGCTCGGCAGCATCGGCGGCATTACGCCCGCGACGCCCGCAGTAGAAGAGCGCGAAGCCGTCTACGGAGACTAACTTTGAAGGGGCACGGCTTCAGCCGTGCCAAGAAACCGTTATTTATTTTATTGTCATCCCTCGCGGGCTTCAGCCCGCGAGGGATCTGCTTTTTCGCCTCGTTCCAGAGCCGATCTTGATTCCAGTCGCCCTTTAAACTTCTTGCTGTTCCGCCGTCCCTCGCCGCTTCCTTTGGCGATAAGATACGCACATGGCCGAAGGCGACTTCCATCTCGTGTCCGCGCAGGATCTCGAAACCCTGCTCGCCCATCTGAAGCTATCCGCGCCCAATCCTTCCGCCAGCATCTTCGCCCCCGATTCCATCAGCTGGAAAATCAATCGCGAGTCGGCTCTCTTCCTGGCGGCAGGCCGGGCCGCGCTCTTGCAACTCGCCCATCCCTGGGTCGCCACGGCCATCGCCGAACATTCCAGGACTCTGAACGATCCCATCGGCCGCTTTCACCAGACCTTTCGCGTAATGTTCACCATGGTCTTCGGCTCCGTCGAACAGGCCCTGACCGCGTCGCGTCACCTCCACCGTCGCCACCAGAGCATTCGCGGGACACTTCCCGAGACGACAACTCGATTCCCGCAAGGTACATCCTATGAAGCCAATGAACCCTCCGCCCTCTGCTGGGTTTACGCAACGCTCATCGACAGCGCACTTCTGGCTTATGAACTCGTGCTGCCTCCGCTGAGCGAAACGGAGCGCGAACAGTATTACGCCGAGAGCCGCTTCACCGCCGCGCTCTTCGGTATTCCACGCGAATACTTGCCGCCGGATTGGACCGGCTTCTGCGAGTACATGGGATCCGCGTTGCAATCCGACATGCTGGGCGTAAGCCCAGCCACGCGCGAGATGGCCCACCGCCTGCTGCATGGCGCTGGCCTTAGACTACGCCCGCCTTTCTGGTATCGCTCCCTGACTATAGAATTGTTGCCGCCGCGCTTTCGCGGGGATTTCCAATTTAACTATGGAAATCCCGAACGAAGCTCCGCGTCTCGAGCCCTGAGGTTGCTTCGCCGGATTTATCCTCGTTTGCCCGCGTCGCTGCGCTTCGTCGGCCCTTATAACGAGGTTCGGTCGCACCTGAACGGCAGAGCGCGTCCGAGCCGGACCGTACGTCTGAGCAACCAGCTCTGGATCGGTCAGCCCTCGCTGCTGAGTTCAACAGATCAGGGCTGATTCACGACCCTTCGCATCTTCCTAAGCTTTCTATACGGTCGCAAATCGCCCCCGCCTTGCATCCAATTTCGGTGTAGCATGTACAGCAGCATCTGTTCTGGTTCGTGGGGAACCGGTCGCCAATGTCCGCAGGAATTACGCGATGAACATCCTGCTCCTCTCCATGCCCGACTCATTTGAGCACATGCCGACCGTCGCGGTGCGCATGCCCAACGGAGCCTTGACCTCTCTGGCGGGAAATATCGACCCGCATCACCAAGTCGCGGTCGCAGACCTCATCCTGGTACAGGCCAAAGTGCGCGAGACGGTCGAGCGGCTCGTAGATGAGCACAACCCCCACATTGTGGGACTGTCCGTAATGACCTTCCAACGCAAGACCGCGATGCAGATCGTTGCGCTGGTGCGCTCGCTACAGCCTGAGGTGCGTGTGATCATGGGCGGCTACGATCCTAGTCTGGCGCCCGCGGCTTACATGGAAGACGGCAACGGGGTGGATTTCATCGTGCGTGGCGAAGGGGAGATCACCTTCCGCGAGTTGCTGCGGGCCATGGAACACGGCGGTGGATTCGACAAAATTCTCGGGCTTACGTATCGGGCCGAGGATGGCTGGCATGAAAATCCTGGGCGTCCGGTGCACAGCCTGGAAGGCGATGAGATTCGGTTGCCCAGGCGCAACGCGCGCGTGCTGAACGACTACACCATGATGGGACGTCCGGTCGATGTCGTTGAGACCTCGCGCGGCTGCACCTTCGATTGCGGCTTCTGCTCCATCATCGAGATGCGGGGCCGCAACTTTCACACTTACACCTTCGATCGCGTTTTGGCTGACATCCGCGACGCCCGCGACCACGGCGCCCGCGCTATCTTCATCGTCGACGACAACATCAGCCTCAACATCAAGCGCTTTGAGGCGCTCTGCCAGGCCATCATCGAGGCTGGACTGAATGACATTACCTACACCGTGCAGGCCATGACCTCGCCCATCGCGATGCATGGCGATTCGCTGGCGCCGCTCATGCGCAAGGCCGGATTTCGCTACGTGTTTCTCGGCATCGAAAACATTCTCGAGGACGATCTTCAGTTCCTGAAGGCTGCGGCCAAGAACGAATTTCGCGAAGCCGGACACAAGACCGGCAATGCCACCTTGCGTGCGATTGACTACCTGCACAAGAACAAGATGTATGTCGTTGGCGGACTCATCGTCGGTAATCCAGACGACACCCGCGAGTCCATCCACGCGAACCTGGAATTTGCCCGCGAGTACGTGGACTGGCCCTACATCCAGCATCCGACGCCATATCCGGGCACGCCCATGACAAAGGATTTTCGCGCCCGCAACCTGATCAAGATTGACCGGCTCGAAGAGTACGACGGCACCACCGCGGTCGTCGCCACCCAACATTTGCAGCCCGAGGAAATTGAGTTTGAAAGATGGCGGTCAGAGCGTTGGATGAAGGTCCGGCATATTCCGGCGGTGATCGCGCACGACCCGATGTTCGTTCTAAAGAACTGGTGGAAGATGCTCTCTCATACTTTCCGCGGAAGCAGTATCATGTCCGCCATTGGGCTGGAGAGCGATCGCAAGGTCTTCGAACGCTATCGCGAGATCCGCAGCGCCGAACGAGTCTATCTGTAGAACCCCTCGCTGAATCGGTTTGTGTCAAAGCCACGCTCTCGCCGTGCCGCAACCGGTTCGAATAAAATTCCGGCTTCAGCCGCCAGCACGCCTCTTGTACAGAGCCAGAGAAGCTCGCCCATTTCTTCTAGCCCCATCGCGACAAAATCACGGTATAACTTAATCAGGTCATCTTTTTCATGCTCCCAGCTCCTGATCCTCAACAAAAAAAGGCGGGCCTCGCCCACTGGGCAGGCCGCGTTTTGGAAGAGTGCGACAAAGCCAGCGCGGGTTTTGCCCCTGATCCCGTGCATGACTTACGAGTCGCGATTCGGCGCTGCCGTTCCATGGCAGACGGTTTCCTCTCGGTCGATCCCGACCCCGCGTGGAAACAGATGAAGCGGCTGGCCAAACCGCTGTTCAGTAGCCTCGGCGACCTGCGCGATACCCAAGTCATGATGGAGTGGGTGGCCAAGCTCTCACACTCCGGCGATCCGGTTGGCGAAAGTTTGTCCGCTGCACTTGTCCAGAAAGAGACTGCGCTCAAAATTGCCGCGCAGGATGCGCTCGCCAAGTTCGATCGCAAACATTGGGCATCTCTGAACGCGCATCTTGCGAAGCGGACCGACAGGATTCCCTTAGAAGGCCTGGTGTTTCAGCATCTCGCGCTGGAACGCTGGATGGAAGCGCACCAATTGCACCGTCGCGCGTTGAGGAATCGCAGCGGAGTCGGCTATCACCAGTTGAGAATTGGAATCAAGCGCTTCCGTTACACGGTGGAGAACTTTCTGCCCCAACGGCATGTTCGGTGGGCAAAGGATCTGCGCGAGTTGCAGGACACCCTTGGCGAGGTCCACGACCTGGATGTTTTGCGAGCCATGATTCGAGCACACGCTGACATCCCGGCGGACGAGCGATCTCGCTGGCAGAAGCGAGTCTCGGAGGAACGGCAGAAGCGTTTGGATCTCTATCGTCGCAAGATGGTCGGGAAAGATTCGCTCTGGCAGGTCTGGCGTTCCGAACTGCCCAGCGGGCACGCGCTGGAGGAAGCGGCGTTGGAAAAACTGCGAAGGTGGGCTTCGTTCCTCGATCCCGACATCGCACACACAGTCCGCGTCACCCAATTCGCGTTACAGCTGTATGACGGACTCTCACGGTGCGAGATTTTTTCCGCGCGGCCTGAACATCGCCGGATTCTGGAAGCTGCCGCCATCTTGCATGAAGTTGGACAAAGCAAGAAAAAGGATGGCGATAACGGCACACGCCCGAAGCGCGGATATCGCATGGTTTCCAGACTGAAACCTCCGCTGGGCTGGAGCGAAGAAGAAATGCGCTGCGTCGCAGTGCTGGTTCGTTATCATAGCGGCGATTTGCCCATGACCACCAACTCCTCGTTTGTGGGACTCAGCGCGAAGTGGCGATCGGAGCTCATGCCGCTGATTGGCGTCCTGCGCCTGGCAAACGCATTCGACCAAGCGCACGACGGGAGCATCTCCCGCGTAGCAGTCGAACGTCAGGATAATTTCTTGGTGGTGTATGGACAAGGCTTGCGAAGAATAAGCCGGAGGGCCGAACAGATCGCTCGAGCACGATATCTTTTGGAAACGACATCGCATCTCCCGATCATGGTCCGTCCCATGCCGATCAAAGCGACCGCTGCTCAACGGACGGTCCGATTGCGGCGACCAGTCGCCGGGGTTACCCAATCGCAAAGGTAAGCTCAGGCCGCCGGGCTTCTGCTGTTCTTCTTTTTGTAGGGATCGCCAACGAATACGAATGGATATTTCTTGAGTGCCGTAAAATCGCCCGCCTCGGCGTAGCGCTCGACTTCGGCCATCAGATTCGCGGCCTCATCTTTGGGCATGTTCTTGGTCACTTGCCAGAATTTGTGCGGGAAAAACCAAATGCGTTCACGATGATCAGCTTCCGTCACGGCTTCAGAAGTTGCTGCCATAAATGCTCCTCCCACAATGTGAGACACGGTGAAAATTCTGAGTTCATTCGGAATAGGGCCTGTTCTTGAAGGTCTTGCAACAACCCAATTATGAACCCCGCGCGGCATACTTGTAAACATACAGTTGCTATTTTGTGGTACTCAAGATGCCTGCAATAATTTGTGTCCATCTTTTCTTCGACTTGCAACCATCATTATGAGGAGGCAGTTCCGAACAATTGACGCCAGCCACGGAAACTTCGCTTTCCGGTCTCGGTGATGACTGGAGCTTTTTCTTCAGGAGATCGGCGTATGTCCCACAGTGTGGGATATCAGCAAACAGTCGCCTCGCGACGTAGTTTTAACGATCTGGAGTCCCAGGTTTCGCATCCCGCAGCTTGACGCCCTGGCTTCGCAACCGTCGCGAACGGCCACGTGTGCTCAGTAGTCCAGTTCGGCCGGACGTCCGGTCAGTCGCTCGATGCGCTTGGCAATGGGCGGGTGAGTTGAAAATAAGTTGGCAAAGCTGACGCCTCCCAACAGAGGAGCCACAATGAACAGGTGGGCCGTCGAAGGCGAGGCTTGCAGGGGGACGCGCTTGGAGTCGGCGTCCAACTTTTTCAGAGCGCTGGCCAATGCATAAGGATTGCCGGTAACCTGCGCGCCGGTGGCATCGGCCTGATATTCCCGAGAACGGGATACGGCCAACTGAATCAGCGTCGCCGCGATGGGAGCTAGGATAAGCATCAGCAGCCCCATCAAACCGCCTCCGCGGTCCCCCTCGTCGCGATCACCCATACCTCCGAAGAGTGATGCCCAATATCCCATGCGGGCCAGCATGGTGATGGTGCCCGCCAGCGTGGCCGCCACCGAGCTGATGAGGATGTCCCGGTTCCGGACGTGTCCGAGTTCGTGCGCCAGCACCCCTTCCACTTCCTCGTCGTTCAGCAGGTTGAGTATGCCTTCCGTCATCGCCACCGACGCATGTTTCGGGTTGCGTCCCGTGGCAAAGGCATTCGGCGAATCCGTGGGAATCACATACATCTTGGGCATGGGAATGCCCATCTTCTGCGTGAGGCGCTCCACTACTTCGTAGGCGCGAGGTAGCTGCTCCCGCGTGACGGGCTGCGCCCGGTACATGGCCAGGGCAATTTTGTCGCTGTAGAAATACGACACGAAGTTCATGACCACGGCCAGAGCGAAGGCAATGACCAACCCTCGCTCGCCGCCGAAAATCTGTCCCATGAACAATAGAAAGAGAGTCAACGCGGTAAGCAATAACGCTGTCTTAAAGGTGTTTCCCATATCTGTTATGTAGATGCTAGTGACGGTCAGTAGTTGCGGCAAGAGCGGATGTCATTGAGCAGCAAGCCTCGACCGTCGCTCGCGCAGGCAACTTATCTCCAGCGGCCTTTGACCCACACATAGCCTCCATTCCGCAGCACCCAGCGGCCCGGCACCCAAACTCGATAATGAGATGGCGGGATTGCGTAGCGCCCCGGCACCCAAACGTAAACGTGTCCGTGATAGCGATAGTAGCCGGGCACCCAAACGTAGCGAGCGCCAGGCGCAACGGGAACCACCTGACGCGGTGGCGGCGGTGGTCCGATCCTGACGACGACTTGAGCTTGAGCTGTTCCCAGCGCCAGCGCTAAGCCGAACACCGCAGTCAACAGCGCTTTCTTCGTTTGCAGTTGTGCCTCCTGACTCATACTGCAATAAGAACGCGAAACCTGGTAAGAAGTCGCGTTCACAAAATAAGACCGATTGCGCCCGCGAGGATGTAGTATTGCCCCATGTCCGAGTTGCCCATTCTTCACGCTCGCCCGCAAGGACCCCACGAGGAGTTGGCGCTCGTCGGCTTTCGTGTGGACGGCGATCACGACGGCCCGCAGTTCTATACGTTGCTGGCTGTCGGTGGCGATAATGAGCGACCGATTACGGCCGATGGACGCCTGCTGTTCTTCACTCGTCCCGGACTTGGGTCAAAGGCGCTTACACTTGATCCTGATTTGGCAAAGCTGGGAGCAGCGCCGCAAGAAATCGAGACTTTCTGCGATGTCGCGGAGGTTTTGCACCTGATCAATTCGCAAGACACTGACCCCGACGGCGCGATTCTCGATTGCCTGCTGGTGTTCGACGATCTGGTGCGTGCCACCAAGCTGCACATGCCTGACCGCTATCAAGGATTACTGACCGAGCTGACGGCTCGCCTCACGGAACGGATGCAGTTGCGAGACATCTTCAGCCGCAATTATCTGCGCGAGCATGTTGAAGATGCATTGTTATGGTGCGTAGGGGCCATCGCGGTGAAGGCGCGGATGATCGACGAGTGAGTGACGACCGTCAGATTTCGACACGACCTCGCACTTCCGCCGGTACGAAGCAAGCCTGAAATCCTCAGTTCAACTTATCCCACTCTGTGGGACATAACACGCAGAAGGCGGTGAGATTTGTTCGTCACGCCCTCGCCGGCGGAAAGCTACTCCGAGGTGAAGTAGTCCACGGTGATGGGATTTTCGAAGAGCGAATAATCGCGCGTCACCACGGTAATGCCGCTGTCGGTAACGTGATACTTCTGCCGGTCGGCTTCGGTGTCATAGCCAATGACCGTTCCTTCGGGGATCTGCACATCGCGGTCGATAATGGCCTTGCGGATGCGGCAATGGCGGCCGACATTCACGTGCGAACACAGGATGCTGGTGTCGACCTGGGTGTAGGAATTGACTCTGACATCCGGTGACAGGATGCAGTTCTTTAGCGCTGCGCCCGAGATAATACAGCCCATGGAGACGATGGAATCGTGGGCCTCGCCGGTTCGTCCCGGATCGTTGAAAACGAACTTGGCGGGAGGATACTGCCGCATGTGCGTGCGGATGGGCCACGAGGTGTCATAAAGATTGAACACTGGTGCGACCGAGACCAGGTCCATGTTGGCCTCGTAATACGCTTCCAGGGTCCCCACGTCGCGCCAATACAGCGCTTCCTTCTTGTTTTCGTCGATGAAGTTGAAGGAATAAACCTTGTAGTCGCCGACCATTCGGGGCAGCACATTGTGGCCGAAGTCGTGCCGCGAAGTGGCATCTTCGGCGTCTTTCAGCAACGCCGGAATGAGCACGTCGGTGTTGAACAAGTAGATGCCCATCGATGCGGAAACCATTTGCGGGTCATAGGGAGAGCGCAACTCCGTCACTTCCGGCTTTTCCTGGAAGCCCACCACGCGCCCGATACGATCGATTTCCACCACCCCAAAATGCCTGGTCTCTGCAGGGTCGACCAGAATGGTCGCCAGCGTCACGTCGGCGCCTGAGTCCTTATGCTGACGCAGCATTAGGTCGTAGTTCATCTTGTAGATATGATCGCCCGACAGGATGAGCACATGGCGGGGCTGCTCGGAACCGATGGAGTAAATGTTCTGGTATACCGCGTCGGCGGTCCCCATGTACCAGTTCTCGCTGACGCGCTTCATCGGCGGCAGAATCTCAATGAACTCACCCAACTCGCGGCCAACAATGTTGCCCCAGCCTTCGCGGATGTGCCGGTTGAGAGAGAGTGCTTTGTACTGGGTGAGGATGTAAATGCGCCGCAGGTCAGAATTGATACAGTTGGAGAGCGTGATATCGATGATGCGGTAGATGCCGCCAAAGGTAACGGCGGGTTTGGCGCGGTCGCGGGTCAGCGGGTAAAGACGTTCGCCCGCTCCGCCTGCCAGCAACACTCCAAGGGTGTCTCTCATCTGCCGGTGTCCCTAACGCCGATGTCCCTGGGGTAGATAACGGCCGTCCTTTGTAGAGTACGAGCACCTGTTCCACGATCGAAGCCGCATCTTAGCACACACTATCACTGTCGCCTGTGAGCGGCAACGGTTCCGGCTGTGACCTCATTCGTCCTCCTCGGCACGGATGCGGAGCGATTTCAGAAACTGCAAATCCTGCGACGTAATTTTGAAATCGGCGGAGGAAAGCCGAGGCACAGGCAAACTTTCCTCTTCCTCGCTCTCGTCGCGCTGGTTGAAGCCGATGGTCGCCTCCAGCACAACGAATACGTCGTATCCGCCGTCTTTGATCCGCGAGATCACCTCGGCGATCTGTTCGGAATCGGAAAGCGAATTGTTGATGGCGTCTCCCAACTCCTTAATCATGCTCTTGAGTTGCTTGTCCATGCTTTCACCTGAGCCTTTCGCGGGCCCGTCGATACAGAAATGTTCGCACACCTCGATCCAACGTGAAAGGCTTGTTGCGCCCGACGAACCCGCATCTGCACTATCTTTGGATGCCGGCCGTGGCAGGAAGTTTGCGCTCGCGTTCGACCCTGTCGTCCTGAAGTTGCCCGCTCGAAATCGGCACCTCAGCACGTGATTTCAATTATGACTGCTAAAATATTGAGTTCGGCTTGGCTGCAGCGCGCCGCACCAGAGGTTCAAATTTGCCATCCCCCGATCTCAGCACGCAAGGGCGCGCCCTGCTACGGGTGGCGGGACGCAAGACCGGCGAAAACCGCTGGGTCAGGGCGTTCTACAAAGCCGGCAGTATCACAATCCGGAACGTTACCCGAGTACTGCACGTGCTCTGGCTGGAAGTGACCGGGTTGTTCTTCCTCGCGCTCGCTTTTGTCGGCGCAGCCGCTGCCGTCCGCGAATATCATCGCCGCAGCCTTGGCGCCGGCTCTACTGGAAAGATGCTGCTGGCGGCCACCTTCGGGCTCCTGTTTGCCTACTTCGGAGTGAGTTCGTTCTGGCGATCGCGGAAAAGATCGCGGTAAGAGCAGTCGGTGGTATAGTCACCGGGGCCTAAAGCCGCGGCTTACGACGCCCCTCGGGCCAGGCCACGGATCACGGCAGTGTGCGAGCTGTGGTCTATAAACCAGTCCCGCAGGGACGAGACAATCTATAGCCCGGCATGGCAGTGCCGGGAAATGATGGATAAGAATGCACGAGTCCCTTCAGGGACGGCACAATGTCCAGCTCCTACGTCAGTAACCACGTGCATTTCGTCTTCAGCACTAAAAACCGTCTGAAGCTGATCCCTGAGGAACTCCAGCCCAAATTGTGGGCGTACATGGCGGGCATCGCACAGAACCACGGCATGCACGCGGTCGTTATCGGCAGACTCGAGGACCACGTCCACGCCCTAATCAATCTTGGGGCGACCCTGAGGATAGCGAAAGCAGTGCAACTGCTAAAGGCAAACTCCTCGCGATGGATGAATGAACATCCAGGCGTGCGGTTTGAATGGCAGGAGGGGTATTTCGCAAGCAGCGTCAGCCGGTCGCAGGTGCCAACCGTTATGCGGTACATCGCGGACCAGAAGGAGCACCATCACAAGATGGACTCCGCGCACGAGTTCGACTGGTTGTTGAAGAGGCATGGGTTCGTGCCGCGGGGTTGATGTGTCGTCCCTAAAGGGACTCGGTATTTTTCTCTATCCTTTTCCGGCACTGCCGTGCCGGGCTACAGGCTGTTGCGTCCCTGCGGGACTCGTGTCGAGTTTCCAAAAGTGAGGTTTGCACCAAGGGCCTGCGATCAGGCCGCTTTGTGACGTGCGTCATAGCTGCTTTTCGCAGCATCCCTGATAATGAGGATTAATCCTTACACCGAGGCCCACACCCATGGCCGAAATTAAACCATCCGCCACACTAACCAAACCCTCCGCAACCCAGGAAACCTCATCGCACATTGTCGTCCACCCGCTCTACAGCCCGACGGATCTGGAAGGGTCCGATTACGATCGCGACGTAGGCTATCCCGGGCAATTCCCTTACACCCGCGGCGTGCAGGCGACCATGTATCGCGGCCGGCTCTGGACGATGCGGCAATACGCCGGCATGGGCGACGCCGAGGAGTCGAATCGGCGCTACAAGTATCTCCTTAGCCAGGGCACGACCGGACTCAGCGTGGCTTTCGATCTGCCGACACAGATCGGACTGGACTCGGACAATGCGCTCGCCATGGGCGAGGTGGGAAAAGTGGGCGTGGCCATCGATTCCATCGAGGACATGATGCGCCTGTTCGACGGCATCAACCTGGATAAGATCTCCACTTCAATGACCATCAATGCTACCGCGTCGATCCTGCTGGCGCTGTATATTGTGACCGCGCAGCGCACTGGAAGTGATGTTCACAAACTTTCCGGCACCATACAAAACGATGTGCTGAAGGAGTACATCGCGCGCGGCACCTATATTTATCCACCGCATCAGGCGATGCGCATCATCACCGACATTTTCTCTTATGCCAACGAGCATGTGCCCGAGTGGAACACGATTTCCATCTCTGGATATCACATGCGCGAGGCGGGCTCCACGGCGGTACAGGAAGTAGCGTTCACGCTGGCGAACGGCATCACGTATGTGCAGGCGGCCATCGACGCCGGCCTTGACGTAGACAATTTCGCGCCGCGGCTGTCGTTCTTCTTTAACGCGCACAGTAATTTCCTGGAAGAGGTGGCGAAGTTTCGCGCGGCGCGCAGGATGTGGGCGCGGATTATGCGCGATCATTTTGGCGCAAAGAATGCCAAGTCGCAGATGCTGCGCTTCCATACCCAGACAGCGGGCTCGACTCTTACCGCACAGCAACCGGAAAACAACATTGTCCGGACAGCTTTACAGGCGATGTCGGCGGTGCTGGGCGGAACGCAATCGCTGCATACCAATTCCTTCGATGAAGCGCTGGCGTTGCCCACGGAGCAGTCGGCGCGCATCGCGCTGCGTACCCAGCAGATCGTCGCTTACGAATCAGGCGCGCCGCAGACCATCGATCCCTTTGCCGGCTCGTACTATGTGGAGTCGCTGACCAACCAGATCGAGGCCAATGCGCTCGCGTATCTGGAAAAGATCGACGCCATGGGCGGGATGTTGAAGGCCATCGAGCGCGGCTACGTGCAGCAGGAGATCCAGAACGCAGCTTACGAGTATCAGCGAGCCGTCGACCATAAGGAAGCGATCGTGGTCGGAGTGAACTCCTTCACGTTGGATCAGGAGAAGCCGATTCCTTTGCTGCGCATCGACGAGTCGCTGGAGCGCAAGCAGGTCGAACGACTGCGCGCCCTGCGGGCCAAGCGCGACCAGGCAAAATGGCAGGCGGCGATCAAGCAGGTGGAAGAGACCGCGCGTGGCGCCGGTAACCTGATGCCGGTGATCGTTGAAGCTGTCGGGGCGAACGGCACGGTCGGCGAAATCTCTGACGCCATGCGGCACGTCTACGGCGAGTATCACGAGACCGTGGTCATCTAGCCGCTTTTCGCTTTTCGCGAAACGGGCCGGCGTCCGAAGACGCCGGCCAGAAAACATTACCTCAGGCGCTAAAGCGCGCTCTGTCGTCGCGTCATAATTCTGCACGCCTGAAAGGCGTGCTCCACCCGTCGCCCATGCAGCGGTAGTCAAACGCTCAGTGCTGAAACACATCCAGCCTCGCGTCCGTCGAGGGCTGCAAGACCAGCCACCTGGAGGGTGAGATCATGTACACAATGCCTGGAGTTTCACCACCCTGACTCAGCCCGGTGCCCCGGCCGTTAGCGGCAATGCTGTAATTGACCACGGTGCCGAACCACTGATTGATTCCGCCCGACGAGCTGGAATCGCCATCGAGAGTTAGGGTAGCGATACCGTCTGCCGATCCCATATCTACTTCATCGGCGGCATTCAAGTAGTCGAGTGGAGACAACGAGCCTCCCGCATAGATCCCGGCCATGGATGCATTCGAGAACGGGCTGCCGGTTTGGGCTTCCAACCAATAGAAGTCGGAATCAGCGCCAGTACTTACCATGAAAGCTTTGTTCTGGCTTATCAGGAATCCCGCTGGAGCATTGCTTCCTCCGGTGAAGGTCACGGCCCCGTTGGCCATCACCGTGTAGGTTTCTTCAGATGGCGACTGCGGAGTAATATTGCCGGCGTCATCGTCATCCCACGCAAGGACATTAGCGTCGCCGTCACCATTGCAGCTGAGGATGGCCGCGCCCGACTCATCGTCCCCGGAGGCGCCGTTGACCGCCTGATAGTACGAAACCACCAGCCCGTTCAACGAGGCGCTTCTGAAGGAGCCGCTTTGCTGTAGCACGGATCCTACCAGCAGTGGAACCCCGGCCGGCACAAAATCGGTTTGCTCCATCACTAACTCCCCGATGGAAACCACATAGACTGCGTATTGGCTGGCGCCATTGTTACCTTGGACCGTAACGATTGCCCGTCCGCTTTGCAGATCGACCGCTGACAGCGTACCCGTGAACGTGCAGGTCTCGTAATCCCCGCCGTCATTGGTATCGCATGACCCATCGGAAATGGTCCCCGCAGTCAGGGCGAATTGACCCACATCCACGAAGCGTTCGCCGCTGGGCCCAGCTCCGCTCAGTCCAAACGCCCAACCCCCATTCAGCCCGCTCAGCGAAAATGCGCTGGAGTTCGCCTTGCGCAATACCCCCGACCCTCGGCTGCCCTGGCCGGTGGTGTCGTCGTACTCAATCATTCTGCCGTTGCCGGTGGAGTCGAGAACAAACGCGAACGTCGTGGGTCCCCATGATTGGCCTTGCATGATCATGGTGTTTAGCCCGCTGGAGGCTAGGGCATACGTACCCGTGACGGCAACGTTGACGGGCTGTCCGCCGATGGAATTGCCGTCTACAACTCCGCTGGTAATGCTCCCGTGGCCGTCGGCGATGAAGCTTCCGGCAAGGGTCCACGCGCCTGTCGAGTTAAAGCCGTTCAGGAAGAAGGCGTAGTTTCCCTGCAGCGTTCCAGCGGTGCCTGAGCTGCCTACCGTAATGCTCAATTGCGCGCTGGCCATGGCGGGCGGATGTTCGCTGTCCGCCACCTCCACGTTGAATGTGGAGCTCCCACTTGCCGTTGGGGTGCCGGTAATTACACCCGCACCGTTGAGGGTCAGTCCAGCGGGCAACGTGCCGGACAGTGCCCAGGTGTACGGCGCCACTCCCCCAATTGCCGCCAGCGGCGCGGAGTAAAGAACATTGACCGTCCCGGCGGGTAGCGATTGGGTGGTGATCGTGATGATGTTGATGGTGAGGGTCAGTTGCGCGATCGCTGCCTGCTGGCTCGATTCCGAATCGGCAACCTGGACCGTGAAAATGGAGGCGCCACGCGTCGTTGGCGTGCCGGAGATCACACCTGCCGAGCTCAGACTCAACCCCGCCGGCAAGGTACCGCTCAGGATTGTCCACGTGTAGGGCGTCACTCCTCCCGTCGCTGCCAGGGTAGTGCTGTAGCTGATGCCGACTGTGCCTGCTGGTGGTGAGAGGCTGGTGACGGCCAACTCAGACTGGATCGGGATGCTGAAGTTCGCAATTGCGCTAGCCGGGACTGCTTCGGAATCGGTAACTGCCAGGCTGAAGCTGACGGTCCCGGCGGATTCGGGAGTACCGGAGATCACGCCCTTGGTGCTCAGTTTCAACCCGACCGGCAAAGTGCCGGTGCTAATGCTCCAGACGTAGGGAGGGGTTCCGCCACTGGCCGGTACGGAATAGCTATAAGCTGTTCCCACAGTGCCAGAGGGCAAGGAGGCAGTGTTGATTGTGAGCTGCCCGGCGGCGGAGTTTGAAGGTAAACTGCAGCCGGCACAAACCATGCACAAGATCAGCCCGAGTACGAGAAGTGGTAAGGCCTTCCATTGCATTGCATCTCTCCTGAATTCTGCGGAATGCTCTGTAATGGAGGGTCAGTGCAAGGGCGAGACTTCGGTCTTGGCAAGCCGGCCGGAAGACTCGATGGGAGAGACTACCGCTTTCTATTGTTCTGCGACAGCACGGCGCCTGCAAGGAATTTCGTCCCACTCTGAGCATCTATTCCCGAAGTGGGCTAAACCAGCGTCGCTCGCAGATTGCACCCATCCCGGCTCGCGCACAAACTCCTCGTCCAGACGACGCATCCGCACCGCCATCACTTCCGAACGGGCCAGAGCCACACCAGCCTTGTACAATGAGGAGTTTCATCAGCAGCAGAACCGCTTGTAAAGGAGTCTCGCTTGATCGCTCGCTATACCCGCCCGGAGATGGGCCGCATCTGGAGTGACGAGAACAAATTCCGCACCTGGCTGGACGTGGAACTCGCGGCCACCGAAACCCTGGCTGAGGCTGGCATTGTGCCGGAATCCGCGGCCAAGGCAATTCGCGAGAAAGGTGGCTTCGAAGTCGCCCGCATCAATCAGATCGAAGCCGAGGTAAAGCACGACGTCATCGCCTTCACCACCGCGGTTGCGGAAAAGGTTGGGGCTGAGTCGCGTTGGTTGCATTATGGGCTCACGTCAAATGACGTGGTTGATACGGCGCAGGCGCTGCTGGTGAAGCAGGCATCGGCCATCATCCGCGAGGATCTGCAAAAGCTGCGCGAGGTGCTGAAGCGGCGCTCGTGGGAGTTTAAAGATACGCCCGCGATCGGCCGCACGCACGGCATTCATGCCGAGCCGATTACCTTCGGACTGAAGCTGGCGAACTGGTACTCCGAGGTGCAACGCGACATCGAGCGCTTCGAGATGGCAGCCGAGCAAATGCGGGTTGGCAAGCTGTCAGGCGCGGTCGGCAATGCGGCGCATCTGGAGCCGGAATACGAAGAAGCGATTTGCAAGCGGCTGGGACTTAATGTTGCAGCAGTTTCCTCGCAGGTGATTCAGCGCGACCGGCATGCGTTTTATGTCGCCACGCTGGCCGTAATTGCCTCGACGTTGGACAAGATCGCCACCGAAATTCGTCACCTGCAACGCACCGAAGTCCGCGAAGCCGAAGAATATTTCAGCGAGAAGCAGAAGGGCTCGTCGGCGATGCCGCACAAGCGCAACCCCGTGACCTGCGAGCAGATCAGCGGGCTGGCGCGGGTGGTTCGGGCGAATGCGCAGGCCGCATTGGAAAACGTCGCACTGTGGCACGAGCGCGACATCTCGCATTCGTCGGTGGAACGGATTATTTTCCCGGACTCTACTATCCTGACGGACTACCTGCTCCACAAGACGACCAATCTGATCGACACCCTGCTGGTCTATCCCCAGCGGATGCTGAAGAACCTGGAGTCGACCGGAGGGCTGGTGTTCAGCGGACAGCTACTGCTGGACCTGGTTGAGGCGGGCATGTTGCGTGAGGACGCTTACCGGCTGGTGCAGTCGAATGCGATGCGGGCGTGGAAGGACGATCTGAACTTTCGCGAGCTGATCATGAGCGATCCTGAGATCACCGCGAAGGTGAAGCGTGAAATTTTGGAGCACGCTTTCGATCTACAGCGGCCGTTGCGCAACGTGGACAAGATATTCCGCAGAGTCTTCGGGGATGGGCCGGATCAGCCCTCGACTTGACCTGGAACAGCCATTGATTAGACTTCGAGGAAAGTGCTAAAAGGAGTACCATGCGACCACTTCGAAACGGCGCGATCCTTGGTTTCATCCTTGCCTTACTCGTGTCTTACTCATTAGCACAAGAGGGTGTCGCTGACGTTGTAAAGCGTAGCAGTGATGCCGTGGTCCTGATAGTCATCTCGAATTCGGCGGGGCAAGAGACCGCATTGGGGGAGCGGCTTCCTCGTGTCTGCGGACGGTGAAATAGTCACGAATTACCACGTCATCAAAGAAGCCCACTCAGCAATAGTGAAGCTTTCCAACGGGGCGTTTTTTCCGGTGAGCGGAATTCTGGCCTCCGACGCCAACAAGGACTTGGCAATCATTAAGGTCAACGGGAAGAATCTCCCGTTTCTAGTGCTTGGGGACATGGAGAAGGTCCACGTAGGCGATCACGTCGTTGCGATAGGTAGCCCGCTAGGTTTTGAGGGGACGGTTTCCGACGGCATTGTTAGCGCCATTCGAGATGTGGCCAGCCAGAAGTGGATCCAGACTACGGCACCGGTCTCACACGGAAACAGCGGCGGACCGTTGCTGGATATGAATGACCACGTCGTCGGAGTCATCACTTGGGGCGTCAACCTTGAATTGGGACAGAACCTAAACTTTGCAGCCCCTAGCAGCGAGGTAACCGCACTGCTCGTCACCGCCCATCAGCGGGCCGCACCGCTGGAGTCTGCGACAAGCAAGAGCGATGGTTCGTTCACGGAAGGCACAGTCTGGACTTCTGTGACGACTGGGCATGACTTTAACCTGAGGCAGGACGGCGACTATTTATACGTGGACTGGGTTAATCCCCCTCCGGACGTCAAGGCGGCGGGCGGGTTCCGTCGGAGCGAGATGAAGAAGGGACTCGACGGCAAGTGGAGAGGAAAAACCAACCTACGGTTTCCCTGCACGTACACGCAAGGCCGGGGTGCGTTTGCACGGAACTTCACCAACTGGTGCAGCCGTGAGACTGACATCGAAATCGACCTCCTGTCCGATAAGCGCATCGAGGGTTTAGGTATTGGTCAGGAGAAGTTTGATTGCAGGAAATGTAAGGCAGAGGGACCAGTGGAGAACAAGCCGTTCACGTGGATTCCAAAATAGCTGCTGCTGGGTGCCCTGTCGGCGGTGACGACAAGAAGAAGGTTGCGGCGGCGCAAGGAAAATTGCCCTCCTAGCCTTCTTCAACGATTCCCAGCAGCTCGGACATTTCCTCGTATAGAAAGCCTTCACCGGGGCGATAGGGCTGGACCCAGCGGCCATCGATGACGAACTGTGGAACCGCGCGCTTGCCGGTGTGGCGAATGACTTCCTCAGCCGCGCCCGGGGTTTTATCGATGTCGATCTCGGTATAAGGGATGTTGTGCTTACCGAGAAACTGCTTGGCGACGCGACTGTCGGGGCACCACCACGCAGAATAAACAATCAACTCCATATTGCGATTGTAAGACAAACCCGATGCGCTTCTAACGCGAATGGTGGCCGGGCGTTGTTGCACAGAGCACGATCAGCGTCATGTCATCGTTCTGCTTAGCTCCGGCGACGAAAGTGTCGGCGGCACGCATGATGCAGGCAATGATCTCGGCCGGTGGCAGGCCCAGGCAGCTCTTGACGGTCTGGATCAACTGCTCCTCACCCCATTCGTCTTCGGTCACATTCATGGCTTCGCTAATGCCGTCGGTGAAGGCGATCAGGACGTCGCCTGGCGCGATCGCCAGCCTGGCTTGCTGATACGAGGCGTCTTCCAGCAGACCGACCACGGTACCGCACGCTTCCAACCGCGAGACGCGACATTCCCCATTGCAAGGATGAAACAACATGGGCGGATTGTGACCGGCATTCACATAGGTGAGCTGGCGCGAAGCCGGATCGTATTGACCGTAAAAAAACGTGGCATAGCGATTCGATGACGAAGCTTCGTAGACCAACCGGTTCACGTTGCCCATCATCGCTGCCAGGTTTTCGGAGGCCCGCGTGGCCTCGCTTCGCAAAGAGGCTTGCAAGCTGGCCATCATCAGCGCCGCGGCAATGCCCTTGCCAGAAACGTCGCCGATGGCAATCCCGAGTTTTTCTGCCGGCAAGGCAAGAAAATCGTAGTAGTCGCCGCCCACTCCCAGCGCGGAACGGCAAGCGCCCGCATAGGCTATGCCGGCGATCGGCGGCAACGTCTGGGGAAACAGGCGTTCCTGCACTTCACGGGCAATTTCGACTTCGCGATTCAAACGCTCGCGCTGCGCCACCTCATCCGCAATCTCTGAGATAAGCTGCGCATTCTCCAGCGCCAGCCCGGTTTGCGCCGCCACCGACTTTAGAAGACGCAGATCTGCGCGCGAATAGGGCTCATCGGAAAGCTTTGGCCCAAGACTGATGAAGCCCAGCAATTTGTCGCGCGTGCTCAGCGGAAGCAGCAACGCTGAGTCGAGCTCGGTGAGTTTGGAGCGATCTTCTTCGGTGACTTCCGGCTCGCGATACAGCCACGAATTGGGATCGTCGAAGTATACGCGCGCGGGCTCAGGCTGCTTCTGAAGCAGTTTGGCCGTGCCGCCAGAGGCCGGAAATGCAATGTCTGGAACTGCGCCGTAACCCAGCGCGTAGGCCGGACGATAGGCACCGACGCCGTTCAGCAAAATCGCCACGCGAGGAATGTGCAGCGTCTCCGAGATGCGCTCAGCAACGGTTTCGATCAAGGAGTGCGCTTCCACCATTCCACGAACGCTGTCGCTGAGTTCGCTTAAGACTTGCTCGGCGTCATAAGCTTCGCGGAAGAATCGCCGGTCAATCCAGGCGCCGGTTCTGTCGGTCATGCTGCGGATGGTAAAGACGGCAGCAAGTCCCAGCGCAATTACGATGAGCTTCTGCGGACGCTCACGGTTTTGTTGGATCAGGGCCAAGGCCGTAAGAGTCACCACCAGGATGGCTAGCGCTTGCAGGACGCGAACTCCGTTCTTCGCCAAGGCGTATTGCAGTCCTTGCCGGAGGACGACCCGGACGTCCATTGCCCGCTGCACCACGATCACGTAAGCGAGAGTCAGCGGGAAGATCAGGAACATCAGGAACACGGACGCCAACACCCAGTCAGGAGGTTCATTCTTCCCTTTTAAGAACTCTGCCAATCCCAGCAACAACGCGGGAGTCAAGGCGACTGTCGCGCCCCAGTAAAGAAGCCGCAGACGCCGTTTTGCATCCGGCGAGATGTTCATGGAAGACTTGGTGAAGATAAAACAAAAGAAGCCGCTTACCAGGCAGATTGCGTATACGCCGAGTGCTCCCAATAGGGGATTAAGAAATCGATATAATGGCAACCCCGTGGAATAATTTGAAACCTCTCCGACCACGACGATTGAAAGCCCGAGTCCGGCGAGAGCGTAAGGGGCAACCACAATCCAGGGCATCCACTTGCGCCACAAGCCCGGCCGCGTGAAGTAGGGCAGCGGCTCAGGAAAATACAAGCCGAATAGAAACATGAAAATGGGCCACGCAGTTTTCAGCGCCAGGTTGTAGCTATAGGCAAGTTTTAAGATTCCGAGACCCCAGCTCGCAAACAGCGGCACCGCACTCACTACCTGGGTAAAGCTCATCATCAGTCCGAGTAAAAGCCATGCCGAGGGATCGTTCGGCCGAACCAACACTACCCAGAACCCGAGCGCAATACAGAAGGCGGGCATCGCTATACCCGTAGCGACAGCAATTGTTTTGACGGTAACCAAGCTATGAGACTGCGCAATCGGAATACGTACAGTGTGCTCCTGAAGATTTGTGCCCGGCGATCGTACGGTCACAGCCAGCGTGCTTCCTGGGACAGCCTTGTTTAATTCTCCCCAGAACACTGCGGTTCCGGTGTAAGGACGACCATTGATGGCCACGAGGATATCGCCCTGGCGCAACCCGGCCGCGCTCGCTTCCGACTCTACGTCCCCAATGGCGGCACTGCCGATGGCAGGAGCAAAGGCGGGTAAGGCGATAGATCCCTGCCGAAAAATGAGCACGGCCGATCCGCCCTGATAGCAAACGGCCGCGGCAAACAGGCAGGCGAGCAGAACATAGCGAAATACGAGGCTTTGGGAAGGTGCGGCGGAGCGAGCGCTCCGCGGGCTGATCGCATCAGATGCCATGCGCGATGATTGTAGCTTGTACTGCCGGATCTGCGGTATAAAGATGCAGCCTTAACAGATGCTGAGAGCTCCTGCCGTCCGGTCGAGGATGTCTATCAAAACAAGTGCGGGTTATTGGGATTGCCGGAATCGATCGTGATCTGCTCATCGGTATGCCGGATGGCGTACCAGCACGGCTTCAACCCTAGCTGGGGAAATAGGGAGTTGGCACAGTTCACGTCGTGGTCGCCGGCATAGTCATATTCGGTCTTGCCGCTTTTCAGTTTCACCGAGTAATAGGTGTGAACGGTGACGCTTCCCAGCATCTCGCGCTTCGGCACCCGCATCCGCAGCGAGAGGAAGTCGCCCCCGTATAGAACCACGCCGACGATCACCGCGATGATCAGAAATCGCTTCATGGAAGCCAATTGTAAGGCACCGGCGGTTATGCCAGGTCAGCCACGCCGCAAGTGCGATTGTCGAAAACCGCGAGTCCGCCGTCATCAGAAAAATTGCGCTCCGCGGCAGCCTCACGCATCATAATGTCACACAGCGCTGTGACGTGCGCGCGGCAATCTAGTCTAAGGTTTTGAGGACATGAATCCCCGAACCAGCATTCGAGAGCCACGAACCGCGCCGGGTGGCGGAGGTCGCGGACCTGTGGCCAACTGGCCCGGCGGATGGGGTAGCGGCGGTGGGCGCGGCGGCGGTGACGACCAGCCCAATTACGGCGAGCGCCTGAAGCGCTATCGTCTGGGCGTGCTGCTGGCTCTGTCGTCGGTGGTGATGCTATTTGTTTCGTTCACCACGGCGTACGTTGTACGGAAGGCCGGAGCAACCTGGGACCCGGCGCGTAACGACTATGCCAGCAACTGGATACCGCTGGCCTTGCCCGTGCGTATTCTGCTTTGCAACACCTTTGTTCTGATACTTAGCAGCGTCACCCTGGAGGTCGCACGCCGGCGCGCTGCGGAAGATGTTGCCCTGGCGCCGATCGCCGGCATTCCCGGCATTCGCATTGACGACAATCACGCCCTTGCCTGGGTTTGGACCACGGTACTGCTGGGACTGGGATTCGTTGGCGGACAAGTGTATGCGTGGCACATTCTGGAACGGAATAACATAACGTTTGCCTCCAACCCCAGCAGTTCGTTCTTCTTTATCCTTACCGGAGTACACGCGGTGCACCTGCTGGGCGGCATCCTCGCGCTGCTGTATGCGGGAATGACTAACTGGCTGCACAAGCCGCCAGAGACACGGCGCATCATCATTGACGTGACCGCGTGGTACTGGCACTTCATGGGCGGGCTGTGGATCTACATCTTCGGGCTGCTGTACTTCGCGCGATGATCAGCAGTCAGCCGTCAGCCGTCAGCCAATTCGGCTATAGCCTGTTAATGTGGAGGTTTGAGGTTCCTATGGTTGATCTATCGATTTCGGGCGGCAATCTGGTGATCGCGGTGTGCGGGGCCGACAAACTGTGGGCGTTTAAGAGCTCGCTGGAAATCCCATTACGACATGTAGCCGGCATTCGGGCTGACCCGAGCGTGGCGCGAGGATGGTGGCACGGAGTACGCTTTCCCGGGACCAACATTCCGGGAGTGATAACGGCAGGCACGTTCTACCAGGACGGGCAGCGGGTGTTCTGGGATGTGCACAATCCCGAGAACACCGTCGTCATCGACCTGCACGACGAACGCTACAACCAGCTCATTGTTGAGGTCGCCGACCCGAGCGCAGCGGTGGGCCTGATAGGGACTAAGGGCTAGGCCCCATCATCCGATCTCATAAATGCATGTGTCAGGGCACGGCTTTTAGCTGCGCCGAAGGGTCTTTTGCCCTGACACAAAATTGAATGCTGAGCCAGAGAACTTCTGGCCCGCATTGGCCCTCCTCGCGCTACAATACCGCGATGGCCGATTCGCTCTATCTCAGCATCTGGTTTCCCAGCTTCCGCGAAGGCGAGATAATGCTGCGTACTTTGTCGGTGCTGCGCCAGTTCCCTTTTTCGGCGCTGCGCGAGGGCATTACGTATCTCTCGGTGCATCCGGTGTCGTGGGCGGAGCCGACCGTGCTGGAGCGGCGCTTCGATCCGGGGATCTCGCCGGAGGAAGCGGTGGAACTGGCCCGCGAGTTTGCTCACGACGACTTTGCTTTCGTCTTCGAGGCGTTCTGGGACCTGTGGGTCCCCAACGACGATGAGCTGGGCGAGACCTGGGTGCAACGTCCGACGGCGGTCCGCTTTCTGGTCCACGGCGTCGAGTTCGACGAAGGCATCTACACCGACGACGGCCACATCGAGGTCGACTTTGGGCTGGACTCGTCGTTCGTGTATGAAACCCAGCGCTTTTCTTCCGCAGTGGAGAATCGTTTGCGCACGAACATAGCCAAGCTGGTCGCGTTCTCTGCCGCCGTCGAGAAGAATTGCGGGGTCAGCGGGCGCGTGCTGTGGTCGGAGTCAGAAGAGAACCTGGCGCAGAAGCTGATTGCGAAGCTGCAGCAAACGCAGTAACAAATTCCTGTTTTGTTCGCGGAGGTCAGAAATGGAAGAGATCCGAGTCTGGAAGCTAGTTTCCGAGCTGGTCAGACGCCGCTAGCCTCACCTATACAAGGCATCTCACAAACCGAGACTGAGAGACTGCTCGAAGACGTGCTTACTGCTACCCCAGAACTGCTACTGCCGGGGCTGACCCTCATTGGTCGGCAAACCGAAACTCCTGGCGGGCCGCTTGACCTGCTGGGAATCGACGACGATGGACGGCTAGTGGTGTTTGAGCTGAAACGCGGCAATTTGACCCGTGAAGCTGTCGCTCAAGCGATCGATTATGCGTCCTACCTGGCGACTCTGCAGCCCGAAGAACTCGCACGGCATGTGCGAAAGAACTCCGGCAAGAGTGGCAGCGACCAGATTGAGGATTTTGAAGAAGAGGACTTTGCTCAGTGGTATCAAAATCATTTCCAGCGCACTGTCGCTGAGATTGGCCCACCGCGAATTATGCTGGTCGGCTTGGGGGTTGAGGACCGCGCGAAACGGATGGTCGCTTTCCTTGCTCAATCGGAAGTCGATATCTCGCTCATCACGTTTCATGGGTTCAAGCTGGGCGACGAGACTCTTCTGGCGAGGCAGGTTGAGGTCGGGTCCGAGCAGCCTGAAGGAGTAACGCATACCAAGCGCGAGAACCAGGCCAAGCTGGACAAGCTGCTTGTTGAGCTCGGCATAAAGGACAACTACAATGCGCTGGTCTCAGCAGCGAAAGACGGTCTAGGTGACTCGGCTTACCAGTGGCCTAACGCCACCGGCTGCAGTTTTTCCTTGCCGGGTATATCGAGTAATGGAACGCCAACTAATCACGCGTATTTCGGATTGTATGCGCCACGGGAAAAGAATGGGAAGATTCAAGTGCTGCTCCAGCCGCGCGCTGTGAGTGCTGCCGGGGGGCCAGAGTTGACAGAATTCGAAAAGGCTATGGCATCGGTGCTCTCGCACAAAGCGTCAGGTTCTGCCGACCTCTGGATCGATGGTCGCAAATCCGGGTCAACATACAGAAGCGCTATAGAGCATTTGACCCAGGCCATTACCGCCGGTTGGAAATCCAAACAAGAAGAGCAGGCCAAAGAGGAAGAAGCGGCAGCCGCAAGTGCATAGTCCAAGTTGCGGAAGGCTATTATAGCTGGCACAGATGCAAGGAAGAGGCCGCTCGATCGGCCTCCCTTCATAACTGATAACTAGTCACTGACCACTAGCCACTACTTCGTTCTTCCCCCTTCGATCTTCAACTCCGCACTGGCGCCCGCTTGCGCCGCAGCCAGCCTTGCAGTCAGCACGCGGAATGGCGAGCACGAGACGTAGTTGAATCCCAGCATCGCGCAGAATTCCACCGACGACGGCTCGCCACCATGTTCGCCGCAGATCCCGATCTTGATGGTCGGACGCGTCGCGCGGCCCTTATCCGTGCCGATCCTCATCAGTTGACCGACGCCTTCACGATCCAGCACGGCAAATGGATCCTGCTTCAGAATACCCTCGGCCAGATACGCGGTCAGGATTTTGCCCACATCGTCGCGCGAGAAGCCGAAGGTTGTCTGGGTGAGATCGTTGGTTCCGAAGCTGAAGAATTCAGCGTCCTTGGCGATCTCGTCGGCCACCAGACAGGCACGCGGCAGCTCGATCATGGTGCCCACCAGGTATTCGACTTTGTGTTCTTTCTCTGCGAAGACCTCGTCGGCGACTTTGCGCACCAGGGCCGACTGATTGGCCATCTCTTTCAATCCGGTCGTAAGCGGGATCATGATCTCCGGCTTTACCTTGACGCCTTCTTTGGCGACCTTGACTGCGGCCTCGAAGATGGCGCGTGCCTGCATCTCGGTGATCTCGGGATAGGTGATGCCAAGCCGGCAGCCGCGCAATCCAAGCATAGGATTGACTTCGTGCAGTTGCTCTACCCGATTCAGCAGGGTGCGCAACTCCTTCAGCTTGGGCGACTTCGGCTTGGTGATTTCCAGCCGGGCAATGTCGACCATCAACTCTTCGCGGCGCGGCAGGAACTCGTGCAGTGGAGGGTCGAGAGTCCGGATGGTAACCGGCAACCCATCCATCGCGCGGAACAGACCGATGAAGTCGTTGCGCTGGTACGGCAGCAGCTTGCGGAGCGCCACGCGGCGGTCTTTTTCGTTGGTCGCGAGAATCATGGCGCGCATGTGCGGTAAACGATCCTCGGCAAAGAACATATGCTCGGTGCGACATAGCCCAATGCCTTCAGCGCCGAAGGCACGCGCCTGCAACGCATCACGCGGAATGTCGGCATTGGCGCGCACGCCCATGCGGCGGAAAGGCTCCGCCCATCCCATCAGCTTCAGCAACTCGGGATCGTCAGGCCGGGCGGGCACCGTGTTGAGCTTGCCATTAATGACCCGGCCACTGATGCCGTCGAGCGAGATCCAGTCGCCTTCCTTCAGCGTCTTGCCTTTGACATGGATCACGCGCGTCTTCTCGTCTACTTCAATATCGCCCGCGCCCGCGACGCAGCACTTGCCCATGCCGCGCGTGACGACCGCGGCGTGGCTGGTCATGCCGCCGCGCGAGGTCAGAATGCCGGCAGCAACTTCCATGCCCGCGATATCTTCGGGCGTGGTTTCGCTGCGCACCAGAATTAACTTTGCAGTCTTGTCCTTGTGGAATTTCTCGACTGCGTCTTCTGCGGTGAACACGATCTGTCCGACGGCCGCGCCCGGCGATGCAGGCAAACCGGTTGCGAGCACCTCAATGTCCTTGCCCTTTTCATCAAGGCTGGGGACGAGGAAGTCGTAGAGCTGGTTGGGCTCGACCCGGAAGATCGCTTCTTCCTTCGAGATCAGTCCTTCTTCCACCATCTGAATGGCGACGCGGACCGCGGCACGTCCGGTGCGCTTGCCGTTGCGCGTCTGCAACATGTACAGGCGGCCATCCTGGATGGTGAACTCGAAATCCTGCATGTCGCGGTAGTGCTTTTCCAGACGCGTGGTGATCTCGCGAAGCTGGTTGTAGACCTTGGGCATGATCTTCTCGAGCTCGGAGATGTGGACTGGGGTGCGAACTCCGGAGACCACGTCCTCGCCCTGGGCGTTCATCAGGAACTCGCCGTAAAATTCCTTGACGCCGGTGGCCGGATTGCGCGTGAAGCCCACGCCCGTGCCGCTGGTCTCGCCCAGGTTGCCGAAGACCATGGCCTGCACATTGACGGCGGTGCCAAGCATGTCGTCGATGTTGTTGATGCGGCGATAGGTCTTGGCGCGATCGTTCAGCCAGGAGCGGAAGACGGCGTCGCGCGACATCACCAGTTGCTCGTGCGGGTCCTGAGGGAATTCGCGCTTGGTGTGCTTCAGCACGACCTTCTTGTATTCGGCGATGACTTCCAGCAGCGCCTTGGCGTCGAGGTCGGTGTCGAGCTTGACCTTCTTCTGCTTTTTCTTGCCGTCGAAAACTTCTTCGAAGGCGGACTTGGGGATGTCGAGCACAACGCTGCCGAACATCTGGATGAGGCGGCGATAGGAGTCGTAGGCAAAGCGCGGATTGCTGCTGAGCTTGGCCAGGCCTTCGACCGACTTGTCGTTGAGGCCGAGGTTGAGGATGGTGTCCATCATGCCCGGCATGGAGAATTTTGCGCCCGAACGCACGCTGACCAGCAGAGGATTGTCTGCGCCGCCGAGCCTCTGGCCCTGCAACTGCTCCAGGCGCTTGAGCGCCTCGTCCATCTGACGATTGACCTCGCCGGATACTGTGTGATTCGGCATGTATTCGCGGCAGGCTTCGGTCTGGATGGTGAAGCCGGGAGGAACGGGCAGGCCGGCGTTGGTCATCTCGGCGAGGCCGGCGCCTTTGCCGCCAAGTTCGTCTTTCATTTTGCCGTGACCTTCGGCGTGGCCGTCGCCAAAAAAGTAAACGTACTTCACGGTCTTCGCGTTGGCAGCCGCATTTTCAAGTTCAGCAATTGGAGTGCTCATTGGGAAGTCCTTTACATAGCGAAAATTAGTAAAAGTGTGTTTCAAAAGTAATGCAAGTCAGGGTTGTATCAGGGCACGACTTTAGAGGCTGCTGAAAAAGTTGCGGTTTGTTAGTCGTGTGCCGCCGGCTAAAGCCGGCTCGGGGAAAAATAAAGGGCTTATCGGCACGACCGAGGTCGTGCCCTGACACGAAGCCTTCGATGACCGACTTTTTCAGCGGCCCGTTTAGTCGCGCCGACAAGAAGCTTTGAATGGCAGGGCTTTGGCCTCTGCGCAGGCAGGGGCTAAAGCCCAGGTCGAATGGGATGTGGTTGCGGTACGGCTGAAGCCGTGCCCTGTTACAAACCGAGTTCCGAGCTGCGCCGTGTTTAGTCAAGCCTACTTGCCTTCCGTCACGATCTCGCTGAAGTCGGCGATGGTGGAAAATTCGTTTAACAGCTCGCGCAGCAGCGCCAGACGATTGGCACGCACGCGCTCGTCGTCGACCATGACCATGACTTTGTCGAAGAAAGCGTCCACGGGCTGGCGCAAGTGGCTGATCCGCGCGAGCGCCGCGGCGTAGCTCTTGTCGTCGCGAAGGCGTCGAACAGCCGATGCAGTCTCCGGTATCTTCGTCGCCAGCAGTCTCTCGGCATCCTCGGTAAGGGCGGATGTGTCGAGTTGCTCGGCGATAGTTTTTTTCGTTTCCGTCGCTTGACGCAGAATGTTTTTGATCCGCTTGAACGCTACGGAAATCGAGGCAAAATCTTCCGAGTCTCTCACGTCACTCACGGCTTCGGCGCGGGCGATCGCGTCCACCACATCGTCGCTGTCCGCCGCCAGCGCGGCGTTGACCACGTCGTAGGCGAAGCCGCCCACATCGCGCAAATAGAATTCCAGGCGCTCGCGCATGAAGTTCACGATCAACTCCTCAAAGCTCACATCGTGCTTGAATCGGCGCTCGGCTTCGGAGCCTGCGTATTGGACACGCGCGTCCTCAAACAGCTTGCTGATGGGCAGCGGCAGCTTGTGTTCGGCGATGATTTTGACGATGCCGTTGGCGGCGCGGCGCAAGGCAAACGGGTCTTTCGAACCCGTCGGCTGCAGGCCAAGCGCAAACATTCCCGCGATGCTGTCGGCTTTGTCGGCGATGGCCAGCACGCCGCCTTCGACGCTGCGGGGAACGCTGTCGTCCATCGACTCCGGCTTGTAATGGTCGTAGATGGCGTCGCCGATGGCCTCGACCGTCGCCCGCGGCAGAATCGGGTCAAGTTCCTGCGCCTTGGCGTACAGGCCGCCGATGATGCCCTGCAATTCGGTGAACTCCTTCACCAGCTCGGTGGTGAGGTCGGTCTTGCACAGCAATCCAGCCTTGAAGATGATGCCCGGGCGAACTGCGCCACCGGCGCTGCGAATCGTCTCCGCAATCAGGCTGCCTAGCCTCTGCACTCGGCGAGTCTTGTCGTAGTAGCTGCCCAGGTCTTTCTGGAAAGTCACTGACCTGAGCATCTCAACGCGGTTGCGCAAAGGAATTTTCTGGTCGGTCTCCCAGAAGAAACGAGCGTCGTTGAAGCGAGCGCGGAGCACGCGCTCGTTGCCATGACGAATCAGGCCATCGGGATCGCCGTCGGTATTGAGCACGGCAAGGAAATGTGGCAGCAGTTTGCCGTCGGCATCTTCCAGAGCGAAGTACTTCTGGTGGTCGCGCATCACCGTGACTAATACTTCATCGGCAAGCGCCAGAAATTCTGGATCGAAGCTGCCAAGGACGACTGAAGGACACTCCGTCAGATTGACGACGGTATCGAGCAGGGCTTTGTCTTCGCGCCAGCGCGCGTTGGAAATCGTTCGCGTCGCGGCATCCAGGGCTTTGCGAATAAGCTGTTCACGTTCGGCGGCGCTGACGACGACGGAGCCATTGGCGAGCGTCGAGACATATTCCTTAGGCAGGCTGATCGCGAGCGGTCCCGATGACAGGATGCGATGGCCCTGGCTGGTGTCGCCGGCGCGAATCCCGGCAAACTCCAGCGGCACCACTTCCCCGTCGAGCAACGTCGCCAACCAGCGGACCGGGCGCACGAAGCGCTCGGCCGCCTTGCCGCGCCAGTACATGCTCTTCGCCCAGTAGATACCGGCGATCTCCTTGGGGAGGGACTCGGCCAATATCTCCGCTGCCGGCCGGCCTTTTTTCAGCACCGTCGCCGCGAGGTATTCGCCCTTGGGCGTCGTGATCTTCTCCAGTGCGTCGACGGGAATACTTGCCTTGCGCGCGAATGCCTCGGCAGCGGGTGTCGGCGCCCCATCTTTATAGGCGACCTTGAGTGACGGCCCGGTTAGCTTCTCGCGAAGGTCGGGCTGGGCGGGAGCAATGCCGGAAGCGAGCACGGCCAGCCGTCGCGGAGTGGAGTACGACTGTACAGCCGGGCTATCGGCGAGGCGCTCGCGCTGCAACAAATCGCCGACGCGACGCGCCAACTCTTCGCGCGCGCCATCGATCATGCGGGCGGGAATCTCTTCGGTTCCGATCTCGAGAAGGAAGTCAGGCATAGGAAGCAATTAGCAATTAGCAAGTAGCAAGTAGCAATTAGCAAGAAAGTTCAAACAACCATTTTGACGAAGCGACGAAGGTCGCGATGTGATTCGAGTCACCCAAGCAAGTGCAACCCGGCTGGTTCGACAAAAAATGCTGCCGTCCCAAGCAAATGCTGTCATCCCTAGGGCTCATCGCGGTAGAGGACAGCCTCGGCCACCGCCAGTCCGATATCGCAGACGCCCAACCCGGTGACCAAGCCGCGAACGAAACCGTTCATCAGGAACCCCCGAACGCGCGGGAAATCGAGGAGCAGTGAGTTGGTCGTCCAAAATGGGGTCCAAGGCGCGACTGTCAGGATGATTCCGATTTCGAGGCAGAAGAGGACAAAGACGACCAGAAAGATTCGACGTCTCCAGATCTCCCACCGGCTTGGCCTGGGTCGCGGCGAAGGCAGCACCAGAACGGGGCCGTTCGGCTCCGGCATGTTGCCATTCTGCGGCCCTCGCTCCAGCGAACTCATCATGTTTGCATCCCGGCAGCCTTCGGGTTTCGCACCAGTCCTTACAGCAAGGATACTACGGCCTCACAGACAACAGCGGTTCCAAAACTGCTATTGGCATTTCCCCGTTTGCCCGTGAGGATTTCGCAAGGCTTGATGCAGGACTGAAGAGGCTGCGGAAATGGCCGCAAACGGCCAGGTCTGCCGTCGGCTAAATCCGACTCACAGTCGAAAAAAACTTAGACGCCAGCCTGAAGGCTGGCTCTACCCGAAAGTCCCGAAATCGCGACTTTTTCAGCGGCCTGTAAAGTCGGCTCGTGATGACAAATGTGCAAAGACCAGCGACGGTGCAGCTAAAGCTGCGCCCCTTCAAAACCAACCTGTGAGATGGCGGCTAGTCGCCGAAGCGGGCTGCGGCACGGGCCTTCGCTTTTGCCGCCTCTTCCGCCCGATCCCTGGGCGGCGCACTGGTTTCAAGCGAACGCAGCAGACGCGTCGAGATGCCGGCTATTTCGTCGATTGCGGTCAGAAACGCCGCTTCGTTTGCCTTCGACGGCTTGTTGAAACCGGTGATCTTTCTCACAAACTGGAGAGCGGCCGCTCGCACTTCTTCGTCGGTGACCGGCGGGCTGAAGTTAAAGAGCGTCTTGATATTCCTGCACATCGTCAGTACCCAGTTGTCAGTTGTCAGTCAGTCGTCAGTAGCCAGTTGTCAGTTGTCCGACGGGCTAAGTGCTACGTGCCAAATGCTAAATGCCAAAGGCTAGCTGCTAATAGCTGATTGCTGCCTTCACAGCATCCCGCCGGTCTTGGTCGTCAATATGCTGAGCGCCATTTCCAGGCTGGAGATAGCTTCTTCCAGATCCGGATGCTTGTCGAGCTGCTTCCGTAAGGCGCTTAGTTTGCGATGAGCGTCGGCAACATGTTCGGCGGCTTCGTGTTCCTGGTTCGCTTCCGTGGTCGGCTTGAAATTTTCTGTCATCGGTCACCTGAAAATATCTTAACGCAACTCGACGACTTGCAGACTACCCAGCGAGTGGATGCGCCACTATTCACTTATCACAGCTTTATAAATGACGAACAGATGGTTCCGCCGTGCCAGCTCCTGTAACCAACACTGGGCCGCGAGGATGTCCTGGTGCACGGGGTTGTGATAGATGAGGTAGACCGGGCGCGGCGCAGCCAGCAGTGAACGGTACAGGTTCGCCAGCACGTCGCGCCAGACGTGCCGGGGAAAGGGATTGAAGAGATAGAGCACGATGGGACCGGCAGGGAAATCAAAACGACCCGCGTCTGCGGCGTGAGACTCGATGGCAAAGCACTTCTGCGACTCGCTGCGGTAACGCGCGATGTTCTGCAGCGCGATCGCGTTCAGCTCGGCCAGCAGCTCCACTCCAATGACGCGCCGGAAAGAATAATCGGAGGCCATCAGCAGAGTTCTGCCCTTGCCCGATCCAAGATCGATGAAGGTAAAGCCATCGACCGCGGGCAGTGAGTCGAGCATCTCTCGAAACGCAGCCGGTTCGGAAGGCTGATATTGGCCGCCGGAAAGCCACTCGTGAATTCGCGTGCGAAACGACACCGTGGCCCAGGTGGTATCCACGTTATGTTCGAAGTCGAAGTCGATGTCGCCGTAGCGCGACTTGCGCCGAGCGGGGGTCAGATCGCGAAGGAGATCGAAAAGCTCGCGAGAGTAGTAGCCAACTGAGCCGGCGATGCCGCGATGGCGAAGTGAATCGCGCAGCCAGGTGAGGGCGTTGGTGGAACCGGAGGGCTTGGTGGAATTCATTCGTCGAAACCCGGAAAAGCAGATCCCTCGTCGGGCTAAAGAGACTGTGTCGAAACCCGGTGTCGCCGCTGTGCGGCTCACGTTTTGTCCCACTTTGAGCGTGGGCTGACGCCCACGCCTAACCCCATCTCGCCGCTGCGCGGCTAGTTTGATCGGTTGTTCGGGCCGTTTGTTCCACCAGAAAATTTGTTTTCCGGTTGCGACACAGTCTCTGAAGTCGGCTTGATTTCATAACGACGTTGGCTCGATCCGAGCGAGTACTCTGAAGTAGGAAAAAAACCAGAGGCTCGGGGAAGGAGCCAACGCTATGTTGATTATAGGTTGTGATTTTCACCCCGGCTTTCAGCAGTTAGCGATCTTTGACAAACAAACAGGAGAAATCAGCTATCGACGGCTGCGCACGCCGGAAGAAGCGGGAGCCTTCTTCCGTGGGCTGGAGGAAAAAGCGCTGCTGGGGCTGGAAAGTTGCGGCTTCTCGCAATGGTTCGAGCGGCTGGTGGAGGAAACCGGCCACGAGCTGTGGGTAGGAGACGCGGCGCAGATCCGGGCCTCGGTGGTGCGGCAGCAGAAGACGGACCAGCGCGATGCCGAGCACATGGTGCACTTGCTGGTGGAGAATCGTTTTCCCCGGCTATGGGTGCCGAGTGCGGGGGAGCGCGATGTACGGCAACTGCTCATGCATCGCCATCAGGGGGTGCGGATGCGGACGCAGGTAAAGAACCAGCTGCATGCCATCGCGCTGAACCAGGGCTTGCGCCGGCAGCGCCAGCTCTGGACGGAGGCGGGGCGCGAGCAACTGGAAAAGCTGGTGCTGCCGCCCTACACGGCGCGGCGGCGCGACGAGCTGCTGACGCAGTTAGACCAACTGGACGAGCAGATCGCAGGGCTGGACCCGGGGGTGCGGGCCGAAGCGCAGAAGCGGCCGGAGGCGGTGCGGCTGATGACCCATCCTGGGGTAGGGCCGCAGACGGCCCTGGCCTTCGTGCTGACCCTGGGCGAGGTGCAGCGCTTTGCCCGGGCCAAGCAGGTCAGCAGCTACCTGGGGCTGATTCCGCGTGAGTACAGCTCGGGCGGCAAGCAGCGGCTGGGGCACATCAGCAAGCAGGGCTCGCCGTTTCTGCGCTTTCTGCTAGTGGAGGCGGCGCAGAGCGCGGCGCGCTGGGATCCGGAGTTGAAACGGGTCTATGTGCGGCTGGCGCTGCGGCGCAGTCGGGCGCAGGCCAAGGTGGCCATCGCCCGGCGGCTGGCGACAAGGTTGTACTGGATGCTGCGCAATGGTTGGAACTATGCGCAGCTATCCAGCAGTGGGGCAGGCAAGCCCGAGTCATCACGTGGCGCCAAGTAGAGCGCCGACCGCTTGAATGGGCAGCCTGCCTCCCGTGAACACGGGAGTTCGCAGAGCAATCATGGTCGCCGTAGGTGGCCGAATAGATGGGTGGCGAAGCTGAACTCGCCGCTAGATTGGAAGACGGGCCTCTGGTGAAGAAAAAACCTTTTCCTCGAGAGCGAACTGGCGCATCTCTTTTGTGCGTCGGCGCCCCCGTCTACCTTGACAAGTCCAACGTCGTTATAGACGTGATGACAAATTAAGAGGCCTCGATGATGGCCAGGACCAAGGGCATGGCGAGAAGAACACGTCGCTTGGGCTGGCCCGTTGAAGGGCCGAGATCCAGGAAGAAGAGCACTGCAGGATTCTATAACGGCGGCTCTGGTGCTGCGGCAGACGACAAAAACGGCGCCTTTCGAGCGCCGTCCCTGAATCTTATAGTTGTCAGAAATTCCTAGTCGCCGCTGTAGGCGACGGCCACAGCTTCTGGTTCGACCGGCGCTGCTGGCTGCACGATGGGCTTGATGCGCGCCGAGCCCAGCTTGGGAAGCTTCACGTCCCAAGCCAGTCCAAAGAACTCCAGTGTCTTGATGCCGTACCAGTTCATGTCGACCTCGTACCAGGCCAGTCCATGCCGCGCCGACTGCGGATGCGCGTGATGGTTATTATGCCAGCCTTCGCCAAAGCTGAGGTAGGCGACCCACCACAGGTTGCGGGAATCGTCCGTGGTGGTGAAGCGCTTGGAGCCCCACATGTGGGTCGCTGAGTTCACGAACCAGGTGGAGTGCAGCAGCAGCACCGTGCGCAGGAACACTCCCCACAGCAGCACGGACCATCCGCCGAAAGCCAGCAGAATGACGCCGAGGGTGGTGATAGGCACCCAGTGATACTCGCTGATCCAGAGATGGAACTTGTCTTTGCGGAGATCAGGAACGTAGGCCAGCAGCTCGGTGCTCTTGTTGTGGAAAGTTTTGCCGGTAAGGATCCAGCCCATGTGCGCCCACCAGCCGCCGTCGCGCGGGGAATGAGGATCGCCCGGCTTGTCGGAGAGCTGGTGATGAACGCGATGCGTCGCCACCCAGAATATCGGCCCGCCTTCGAGCGCCAGCGTGGCGCAAACGGTGAGAACGTATTCCACCCACTTGGGGCACTTGTAGCCGCGATGCGTCAGCAGCCGGTGATAAGCCATTCCAATGCCGAGGCTGCCGGCTACCCAGTATAAGAAGAGCCCGATGAACAGCGCCTTCCAACTGAACATAAAGAGGGCAGCGATCGCGCCCACGTGAAAGATCACCATGATGGATGTAGTAAGCCAATTGATGCCGGTAGCTTTTTGTTTCTCGCTTTGAGCCATGTATCCCCTAAGTTGGTGCGTGCCATCCTCTGCTATTTGTGCGTGAGAACTGAATTCAGACTAACAAGTTAGGCGGGGTTCGTTTGTAATACTTTTGTCATGTTGTGACATAAGGAGCAGCGCGAACATGGCGCCAGGATGTAGTGCGTTATCCCGAGCAGTGGCCCATGGAGGCGGCGATGGAAGCCATCGGCCGCCGGCGATTCGCGGTTCGTCGCCGCCCCACGCGGCCACACCCTGATTGCTGCGGCTATAGAGGTCCTTCGACTGCGCGCCTGCCCGACCCGCAAAGGAAGCGGGCCGGGCGGGCGCTTCGCTCAGGATGACACATCGAAGTTTATGATTATGCAGCTGAAGCGCAGCTCTATCCGCGCGGAGGCACAACTACTGCTGACGAGTGCTGCCCTCGCCCCAAGGGAAGCTGACGGCTACTGAACAGCCGTGGCCGGAGACCTGGATGTTTGCGACACCCGAGTTTTCTCCCGGGACCTTGGTTCCAATCATGGCTTGCCAGGTCCCGTCGGGCGAGGCGGTGGGACTGTGGGTCGTATCGTCGGGATTCAGGTTCGTCTTTACGGTCAACATCTCATAGGGAGTAAACCCGCTGGCGCGGACGGCCACAACGTCAGCCAACGCCGACTCGCGGACCACCGACAGCTTGCAGCTCTTATCGGACGCCTCGATGGGAAACGGCACTGCCTCAGCAAAGCCGGCAATTCTGCCGTCAGTGGAAACAACCCCAAAGCGCTTGGGCTCGCCCAGCGCCGCTGTGGTTTTGATGTTGATGGGATCGTCAATTCCTTTGCCTTGGCAGAAACCCGGCTTGCCGGAGCAAACCAGCACGCCGTGCTTGTCGAAGCTAACGCCGGCGATGGCTTTTTGCGGCTTCTTACCTGGAATCCAGAACCACAAGTCGTAGCTCTTGTCCGCTGGGAAACCTTTGCCGAGGAGGTTGTAGATCAGGACCGTTCCTGAAGCGTTGTGTTCGCGCGGCCCCTCATGCGTGGCGAGTTCGACTCCGGTGGTGTTCTTGCCCCACATCTTCTCGTCGAATTGCTGGGCGGCAAGGGGCATGGCCAACAGGCAGAGGATCAGCTTCGTCAGCGCAAGAGGGATCAACGCGCGGCGGAAAAAGTGCGAAAACCAGATCCCTGGCGAGCTGAAGTGTCTGCTTGAGAACCGTGCCGTCCCCGGGGGACTCAGGTACTTTCCCCGCCTAACCCAGCACTCCGCTTCGCTGCGTGCTGGGCTATCATGACGCCGCCCCTGCGGCGCTCGTTTTTCGAGCTTCTTACTCCACTGCCCAAAAGAAAAGTTAGTTCTCACGCGGACTCTAAAGCCCGCTCGTGGTGACAAAAATAGAGCATTGGTAACGGCGTACCCTTCGGCAAGCTCCGGGCAGGCTCTAAAGGTACTCTTCACAGCGCGGGGACGTTGCTTCTTTCCGCGAGCGGTTACGCTTGGCATCGTCAATTTTTCGCCTTCCCCGGTTGCGCGGGCAGCGACATGCCGAAGAGGAGAACATCGCGGGCCCTCTGCGTGACGGTGTCGTCAAAGCCTTCCATGATCAGCACGTCGTTGCCTTCGATTTCGATGGATGCTTTGCCCTCGTCGGTATCGAAGACGTAGAGATTGCGAGGGCCCTTGGCGTCCGCCGCCGGCGCTTGCAAGACCGCTTTCTTGTAGCGCTTGGGAAGGTAACCCGCGTACAGCTTGGCAAAGTCATGTGCCGCTTCGGGTGAATCCCAGCGCGACCAATACAGCATCGCAATCTGATTCTTGGGCGCGGTCTTGGCGC
Organism: uncultured Acidobacteriaceae bacterium; assembly: GCA_963789245.1. Lineage (GTDB taxonomy): Bacteria > Acidobacteriota > Terriglobia > Terriglobales > Acidobacteriaceae > Bog-257. The sequence continues at coordinate 401,367 of CAWBKE010000009.1, forward strand.
GCGCCGCGAAATAATAGCCTCCGCGCCAGTGGCGATAATAGTTGGGAGCATCGTTGGCGCCATACTGCTTGGCCAGCAGGTACACATCGAATTCGCCCATGCTGCCAAAGTCAAAGCGCTCATAGTCAGGCGCTACCAGCTTATCCATATCCGGGATCACCGGCGGCGCAACCACCTGATGCAGCAGATAAGTTTCAGGCTGCATGATCTGGCGCGTGTCGACCGGAGGATTCTCCAGTATCCCCGCGAAAGCTGCCTCTTTACCTTTGTTGGCCATGACGGTCTTCACGAAATCCAGGCCAAAGGTATACGGCATAAGCAGCGATTCCTTCAGGAACATCGGCGCCTGGGCAAAGACGGGCGAATCCTTGCTGTCGGCCATGCCCGCCTGCATCGCGGAAATTATGCCCGGAGCGGTCAGCAGGTTCTTGCCCAGCGGGGCCAGCATGTAATCGAACATGACGGCCATGCCTTGCCCTTCGGTCACGCACTGCCGGGCGGCCTGCGCTTCCTCCACGGAATACTCCTGTTGATCGGGCAGGGGCGTTGAATCATCCTTCGCGCCGGCCAGTTCCCACTTTTCTATGCCCACCTTCTGGTCCTGCAAGGCATGAGTCAACTCGTGTGCCAGGATCGGCTTCTGCGCGTCCAACTGCACCCAGTCCAGCAGGTTGACGCTCTTGGTCTTGGGATCGTAATAGGCGGCAACCTGTTCGCCCATCAGGCGCACAAACTCAGCATGAAGGTTGTAGCCCGGCGGAAGCAGCCCGAACTTCTGCAAGACCAGTCGCGATTGCTCCAGGCGTTTCTCGTCCTTGTCATCCTTCATGCGCTTGTCGACGTACTTCTCCACCTCTTCGCGCGTGAGGAGGTGATGCTTGACCTGATGCTCGATAGGGAGACCGGTGTCCTGGCTGACAAAGCCGAGGATCTCGTCGACCGAGCGGAAGAGTTCTTTGGCCTGACCCTTGGTGACATGGGTCTCAGGCTCCGGCTGGTCAGGAGACTGGCTGGTTTCGGGTTTCTGATTCTGGACGGTGGCACCAGCGCCGGGGACTTGCACTGCGCCGGAACTGTTCGGTTGCTGCGGAGATGGCTGCGACTGCGACTGTGCAGTCTGGCTCCAGACGGCGCCAGTGAAGAGCACGGTCAGGAGAAGCGCACCAAAAGCGGTCGTCAGACAGCGTCTGAATGTGGAACGGACTAAACGGCGGGCTGGCATCGACAGACTTTAAGCATACAGGAGAAACGCAAAAAGCTGTTTACGCCGGGAGCCCAAGAACGGGGCGTGCCCAGGTCTCGAGAAGCGCGAGACCTGGGCCATCCACAGGGTTGCGACTTGAGGCACCCACTCATTCGAACCCCGAGAATGAGTGGGGCACCCGGCAAATCGCATTCCCGGGTGGTGCGAACCGGAAACTTGGCATACTAGCCAGAACCTCGGGCTGCACTTTACACTGCTCGGGTCCCTCTGGCAGAGTAAATAGTGGAAACTCAATCGATCGTCGTCCTCGACTTCGGCGCGCAATATTCGCAGCTCATCGCGCGCCGCATCCGCGAACAGAACGTCTTCTCCGTCGTACTTCCCTGCACCGCATCGCTGGAAGAGATCAAGAGCTATGCGCCGGCCGGCATCGTGCTGTCGGGCGGGCCGTCGTCGGTGTATGACGCCGACGCGCCACCGGCGGACGACCGCGTGCTGCATCTCGGATTGCCGGTGCTTGGCATCTGCTACGGGCTGCAATTCATGGTGTACAAGCTGGGCGGCAAGGTTCGCGCCGCCGATAAGCGTGAGTACGGGCACGCGCAAGTCGAGTTGCTGAATGCCGCCTCGCCGCTGTTCAAAGGCCTGCAAGGGCCGCTGACGGTGTGGATGTCGCACGGCGACGAAGCCATGGAGCTGCCGCCGGGCTTCGAACTGGTCGGCAAAACGTCGAATGCGGTCGCGGCGATCCAGAATCCAGCGCAGAAGTTCTACGCCGTGCAGTTCCATCCCGAAGTGCATCACACGCCGCAGGGCACGGAGATCCTGCGCAACTTCGTCTTCGACGTTTGCGGAATGAAGCCGAACTGGACGCCGCAGAGCTTCATCGACGAGACCATAGCGCACGTCCGTCAGACTGTCGGCAAGGGGCGCGTGATCTGCGGGCTGTCGGGCGGAGTGGATTCGTCCGTCGCGGCCGAACTGGTACATCGCGCGGTCGGCGATCAGCTCACCTGCATCTTCGTCAACAACGGTGTGCTGCGCAAGAACGAGTTCGTCAACGTGCAGAAAAATCTGCGCGAGAAGCTTGGCCTCAACATCGACGCGGTCGATGCCAGCGAGCGCTTCCTCAGCAAACTGGCGGGCGTCAGCGATCCCGAGAAGAAACGCAAGATCATCGGCAACGAATTCATCGCCGTCTTCGAAGAGGAGGCGCACCGCATCGAGCAGATGCACGGCAAAGTGGAGTGGCTGGTGCAGGGCACGCTCTACCCCGACGTGATCGAGTCGCGCTCGGTGCGCGGGCCGTCGCAGGTGATCAAGAGCCATCACAATGTTGGCGGCTTGCCGGAGAAGATGAAGCTCAGGCTGATCGAACCGCTGAAGGAGCTGTTCAAGGACGAAGTGCGCAAGATCGGCCGCGACCTCGGCATGCCGGAAGACGTTTTGCAGCGGCAGCCGTTCCCCGGGCCGGGCCTGGCGGTGAGGATTGTCGGCGAGGTGACGGCGGAGCGCGTCACGCTGCTGCAGAACGCCGACGAGATCGTGGTCGCCGAGATCAAGCGCGCCGGGCTCTATAACAAAGTGTGGCAATCCTTCGCGGTGCTGCTGCCGGTGATGTCGGTGGGCGTGATGGGCGACATGCGAACCTATGCTTACACCTGCGCCGTCCGCGCCGTACACTCCGAAGACGGCATGACCGCCGACTGGGTGCCGCTGCCGCACGAGGTGCTGAAGACGATCTCCAGCCGCATTGTGAACGAGGTCAAAGGCATTAATCGCGTGGTCTACGATGTGACAAGTAAGCCGCCGGGAACGATTGAGTGGGAGTGAGAAGACCGGGGTGAACCTTCCAACTACAGCAGATGTAGCCGGTACGACCCCGACCTCCGAAACTGAATCAATCCGGCGGAGGTTGTGATATACTTGTCGCAGGTCAGAAGTTCCGGACCACGATATAACACGGGCCCAATGGGTGGTGCTTTCGAGCAATCGGAAGTCAGATCCCGGCGGGCCCAGAGCATTTTATGGGCTCTTAGTCGAGCGGTGGATGGCTGTCCGTATTTCTCTTTCCCACATACTTGCTCACGTTTTTCACGTCCGGCAGATAAACTCCGAAAATGCGGCCAACAATATCCCGCTTTACTTGCTCCGAAAGCTTGTTTGGATATGCCGGCCGTTCCCTTGTCGTAAGATGTTTCGGATCCAGCGTATCAATTAGAGCTTGAACAACGACCCCGTCTGGAGCACACGTTGACGCGTTCGAGGCCATCTGCAGTCGCGAAGGATGCTCTCAAGCGGGAGAAGCCACTCTCTCAGCCGAGCTTCCGATTCGAACTGCTCAACAAAGCTCTTGAATTGGACAATGTCGGCCTTGTCTCCCGTCATGGCAATGACACATTCGCCAATTGCGCGTTGCCAAGCTCGATCTACAAGCCTCACTCGTCGCGACTCCAGGCTGCGCAAGAATCGCAGCAACACATCGCCCTTTTTGTTCCGAGCCAAATCGGCGTGAAAACTCTCGCGCCGTAGGATCTCGAGCCGTCCCCAAAATTGCGAGAAGAGGTATAGCGTACTGCAGAGACTAACTAGGTCCCTGCGTTGGGCGACGGGATCGGGCAGCGCACGGAAGTCCCGAAAGTCCTTCTCGGCTAAGGAGCGAAGCTTCCCTTGCAGTTCGTCCGCTGCTTTAAGCAAGGGGTCGAGCTGTGTATCAATAACCCTGCGAGCCGCAATCGAAGACTGCCAGTGCTCCCGTAGCTCGGAAAACAGCGACCCGAAGAAGCGCTGCAGCAGAGGAACAGTCACGATGCCCGATGCGTACGTCAGGATAAGCTTCAGACTTGGCACGGCGAAATATTACATCAAGTGGCCGGGTGTCCGGGCGCGGGCGGCGGCGCGGCGGAGGTCGTAGTCGGCTTGGAGGTTCATCCAGAACTGCGGGGTCATGCCAAAGTACTTGCCCAGGCGCAGGGCGACGTCGGCGCTGATGGCCCGCTGTTCGCGCACGATCTCGTAGATTCCGGGGAAATGCACGGCCTTCGCCAGTTGGTACGCGCTGATGCCCATGGGCCCCAGAAACTCTGTCCGCAAAATCTCTCCGGGATGTGCCGCAATCGTTTGTCGCTTTCGCTGGGCCATATCTTGGCTCCCCTCAGTGATAGTCCGTGATCTCCACACATACCCAATGTTAACGATTATCCGCCACGTTTCAGGACCGACCCAGACGCTGGCGCAAAATCGCGCTGACCTCACCTGATTCAAAGGGTAGCCCACTGACCAAAAGTAACCTTAGACCGGGCGGTACTCTGCCCAGAATGATCCCCAGAAGTACATGTACTTTCGTAATCTTGACAAGATGCTGGGATGCTCTAGGCTGTTATGTTGGGCTTAGTGTCCGGCGGTCTGGAAGACGTCTAAGGCGTTAGCAGATCGGGACGGTTTCTTTGAAAACTGAATAATGGGGCGCCGCGAACAGGTGTTTTGGGTAAAGCTCCGGCCACTGGCGGACGTGTGGTAAGTCATTTTATAATAATATCTTACTGACGACACCAATCATTTCAATACTTTGCAGGGAATCGCGTAAGCTGCTGATAAAAAGCTAGTTGCAGACAACGCTAACCCCTTTGTTATGAATATCATGATATAAGTCCCTTTGTATTCAGCGCGTATTTTTTATTTTTTCTCTATAATTCGACGCGATCACCAGCCTCAGCATTCTGCCACCCGGTGTCTTTTAGCATTGACTGTCAATTAACTTGACTATCTGCTTGGTTGACAGTATTGTGTCGTCCATGAACCCAGACGCGTTCTTCGAAAACATTCCCATCCCGGTCCTGCTCCGGCACGCGCGCAACACCTACGGTTCGGCCATGCGCCGAGCGCTAGCCGAAGCGGGATACGACGACATTCCCGGCAACGGTTTGTACCTGATCGGCGGCCTGGCGCTCGACCGCGCCGACGTCCCACTCGGCCAATTGATCAAAGAGCTGCGCATCTCGAAGCAGGCAGCGGGCCAGCTTGTCGACACGCTGGTCACGCGCGGCTATCTGGAGCGCACCATGGACAAAGATGATCGCCGGAAGTTGACGATCGCTCTCACCGAGCGTGGCCGGGCGGCAGCGGCAACGCAGGCCGCGGCACGCGAGAAGGTCGATGCCGAACTCCTCGCGAGCGTGGGCCAGGACGATCTCAGCCGCACCCGCCGCACCCTCGCCGTGCTCTGTGATATGGGGCATCAGGGCGAGGGCGCTGCGGACGACGAGACCTAGGAGGGCTGCCCGAAAACTCGTGGAGAAGGAGAATTCCCGTAATGCTGGCCGACTCTATACTTCCACACCCGGTCACAATCCTGTTGTGATATGCCTCATACCTGAAACTGCTGCTCTGTGATACACCAGTATGTAAGCCAAGCCGGTCACAGAGCCGGCACGAGCCAACCATGAGCCATTCCGTTGCGCGGAGCACCGGCTCCGCACTTCCGTTTCGCCGGCTGAAGCCGGCTCAGGAAAGAAATAAACTGCCCGGACGCTGGCCTGAAGGCCAGCTCTACCCGGTTGCTCTTAGACGCTGGCCCTTCGGCAAGCTCAGGGCAGGTTCTGAAGGCCAGCTCTACTCGGTCTCTCTTAGACGGCGGCTCCTCGACAGTTTTGCAGCGCGCCGTGAAGGCCAGCTCTACCCGATCCTTATCTGGCGCAAGATTGGGAGGGCGGCATGTTAAGGTCGCTCTTCATCGGGCTCTCCGAAAGCAAATCCTTACGCAGCTTCGCGGAAAAGTCGCCGCTGGGACTGCGTTTCTCGCAGCGCTTCGTCGCCGGCACGCGGCTACAGGATGTAATTCGCGCCGCGCAGGTGGTCAACGAGTGGGGCGCAGGTGTCAGCATCGACAACCTGGGCGAGAACGTCACCAACGCGGACGAAGCCAAGCACAGCGCCGAGCTTTACCATCAGATGCTCGACGCGATCCAGCAACGCCAGCTCAACGCCAACATCAGCCTCAAGCTCACCCACATGGGCCTCGACGTCAGCGAGGAGCTGGCGTTTGGCCTGGTCACCGAGCTGGTGGACCACGCCGTCCGCATCAACAACTTCGTCCGCGTCGACATGGAAGGCTCGCCCTACACCCAGCGCACCATTGACTTCGTGCGCGGCCTGCATCGCGAGCCGGGACACGCCGGCCGCGTCGGCACCGTCATCCAGTCGTACATGTACCGCAGCGAGAAGGACGTCGATCTTCTGCTGGCGGAGCGCATCCGCATCCGGCTTTGCAAGGGCGCCTACAACGAGCCGCCGGACATCGCCTTCCCGAAGAAAGCCGACGTTGATGCGAATTATCTGAAGCTGGCGCGGACACTGATGAAGAGCGGCGTCTTCCATGGCATCGCCACGCACGATGAAAAGATCATCGCGGAGCTGAAGCAGTTCGCGCGCGCCGAGAATATTCCCACGTCGGCGTACGAGTTCCAGATGCTGTATGGTGTGCGCCGCGATTTGCAGCAACAGTTAGTGCGCGAGGGATACGGCCTGCGGGTCTACATCCCGTTCGGCTCGGAGTGGTATCCGTACTTCATGCGCCGCCTGGCCGAGCGTCCGGCGAACGTACTGTTCATTGCGAGGAATATGTTCAGGCAGTGAAGAGCCGTGGCTGGTTGTCAGTAGTCATTTGTCGTCATTTGTCAGTAGCCAGCAGTTGCCAACGGTTAGTAGTTGCGAGGGGCGATCCAGGTTGTCAGACCGCCCCTCGTTGTATTCAGGCTAGTTTAGTGACTCCGCTTAAGCGGCGCACCGGTGTATTGATTGAAACCGTTTCGCAGCGGAAGCAAACCGAACGGTATCTCCGTAGTGGTTGGCCCCGTCGCTTTCCACCAGGCTGGGAGCGTCTTAAAAGCGAAGACCATGTCGTAGTCGGTTGCGCTCGATCCGGAATTGGGATCCTGGGGCTCGCTTCCGTTGCGGTCCTGAAACCAATGCGACCAGTCGAGGGAAGCTGGCGCCGGCGAACAGATATAAGGATCATTCGGATTGCCCTTGGGGCAGGGTTTGAATGGAGGCGGGGGATTCGGGTTTGCATACGACGGCAGGAGGAACGACAACATCTTATGCTGCTGGGGTTGCCATTCCGCAGGTCCGTGACAACTCATGCACGAGGAATCGGGCTCATTCAACATCACCTTCTTCCCCACTTGAATGTCGTTGCGGGCACCGTCATTCGGACCCGAGAGCCGTCCGCCCCAGCCAAGCGTTTGCGTTGAATACTTGGGGGCGTTGGGATTGATCCAGGTTTCCTGCAACGCATTCGAGGTCACGCCGGGGTCGTTGCCCCACATCACTCCCAATGGCACCATCTTGTCCCAGGCATCGCCGCTGGCGCTTGTGTCATAGACGAGGGTGGTGAAGACCCAGCCAGTCTTCGGCGAGGAGACAGTGTCTTTGACAATAATGTCGAACTGCATGAGGTAGCCGTTCGCTATGCTCGGCGGTGGCGGCGGGATTTTTTCCGGTATCGCCACATACAGCGGCCACATCGCAGCCCCATTCGTTGCCGGCCACCAGCCACTCTGCACTTTAGGGTTGTCGGAGCAGAATAAGGCTGCTTTGACCACTACAGAACCTTCATCGAACTGAAAATTGGCGGTCGTGACATTCGGGTTCATGGCGCTGGCCCGCCACACCTTATAAAGGGTGTAGGCGGCACGCTCGTCATAGTAGGTGAGCACGTTCGTATCAAAGGTTTCTGTCAGGCCAGTGCCGGGAAAGATGCTCGTCCCAAACTGCGAGGCAGTATAGGTTCCCGTGGATGCTCTCGCGGATCGACCCAAGCCATGGTTCGGTATACCAATGGGCTTTGTCGCCGTCCCAATTCTTGTAGTCGAAGAGCAATTGCCGGGCATTGGCGCTTACGTATTGTTTCAACGCCGCCACATAGGCCGCTGCATTCTCCTTATTGAGTTGTTTGCCGCCAATAGCCTTTGACCACGGTGGATTCTTGATTGGGGGCAGCGGCTTACTTGGCCAATTGTGGCTGAGCTTAAAGAAAGGTCCTGAATACTGCGAGGGCGGCGGCATTAACCCGTTGCTGTTAACGAATGGGTTCTTCGGTACGACAAAGTTGCTGCTGGAGAAGGTGTGCTCCTGCGCAGATGCGATGGTGGTCATATGGTGCGGGATTCCGGACAACAGTTCCATTACCGCTAACCCGCACAGGAAGAGCACGGCATTCCGAAATCGAGTTTCCACTGTCAGACCCTCCTAAGTTAGAACATTTGTTGTAATAACCCGGCGGCATATCCTCCGATGGGACCCGCGATCGTCACACTGCCGGGTTAACTCGGATGATGATACTGCCGATGGCTGCCTCGTGTCCTGACAAGTTGCCAGCCATCGCGCTCCACGAGCTTGATCACATCGCGGACTTTCATCGGTGATCTGGTGCGGCATGCTTGATCAAGCCTACTTCAGCTTCGCCCCGACCGGCACATCCTCCAGAAAACTCGCCAGCACCGGCAATCCGTCTTCAACTGATGCGGCGACGATCATGCCATTCGATTCCAATCCGCGCAGCTTACGCGGAGGAATGTTCGCGACGATCACCACTTTGCGCCCGACCAGTTTCTCCGGCTCGTACGCCTTGGCGATACCGGCCACGACCTGCCGCACTTCGCTCCCGATATCAACTTCCAGGCGCAGCAGTTTGTCCGCACCCTTCACTTTTTCCGCGACCTTCACCTCGCCCACGCGCAGGTCAACCTTGAAGAAGTCGTCGATGCTGATCTTGTTGCCATCAGCGGCGGGCATAGCAGGCGAGGTCGCAGCCGGTGCGGTCGCCGTCATCGCCGAAGATACAGCCGCCGCAGCGGCCGCCGCCTCCGCTACACCACCTGTCGGCTGCGATTCCGCGGGTGGTGTTTTTGTATCGCCGGATGTGGCACCCTTTTCGACTTCCTTTGCCGAAGTGGCGAGCTCGGAGCGTTGCTGTTCCATCTGCTGCATCCTTTCGATCATGCTCTTGTCGGCACGCGGAAATACCGCTTCAACCTTGCCCAGCATCGTTCCCGCTTGAATTTGTCCCCATGCAAGCTGCCGCAAATCCAACTGCTGGATCTCGCCCAACCCAAGCTGATCCCAGATGCGGGCCGTGGCTTCCGGAATGATTGGGTGCACCAGCGCAGTCACAATCCGCAGCGCTTCCACCGACGTGTGCAGGATGGTCGCCAGCCGCGCGCGCGAGTCCTTGTCGTCACGTTCGGCGACTGCCCAGGGCTCGTTCTCCACGATGTACTTGTTAACCGCCGCCACCAGCGCCCACGCCGTCTCCAGCGCGCGCGAGAACTGGAACTGCTCGAACTGTGCGTGAAAGTCCGCGATCGTCTGCTGCGCCAGTTTTTCGATGGCCTCATCCGCCGCGATGCGAGCGCTCGCCGAGGGATAAGGGATCTCGCCGTCGAAATAGCGCGCGATCATGCTCAGTGTGCGGCTGGAGAGATTTCCCAGATCGTTGGCCAGGTCAGCATTGTAGCGCTGCACCAGCGCATCAAAACTGAACGAGCCATCTTGGCCAAAGACGATTTCGCGCAGCAGGAAGTAGCGCAGCGCATCCTGGCCTAGCGTGTCCAGAATCGTCTCGCTGCGCACGATGTTGCCGCGCGACTTCGACATCTTGCTCTCTTCGAACAGCAGCCAGCCATGCGCAAACAGCGAGCGCGGCAGCGGCAGATCGGCCGCCAGCAGAAACGCCGGCCAGTAGACGCAGTGGAAGCGCACAATTTCCTTGCCGATCATGTGAACGTCGGCCGGCCAATAGCGCTCCAGCTTCTCCCGGTCCGCCGAATCGTCGGAGCCATAGCCCAGGGCCGTCATGTAATTGGCCAGCGCGTCCAGCCACACGTAGATCACATGCTTGGGATCGCCCGGCACCGGAATGCCCCACTTGAACGACGTCCGGCTCACCGAAAGATCGCGCAGTCCGCTGCGCACAAACGCAATCACCTCGTTGCGCCGCGTCTCCGGACGAATGAAGTCCGGATGCTCGGCGTAGTACTTCAACAGCCGCTCACCCATGGCCGAGAGCTTGAAGAAGTAATTCTCTTCGTGGACGGTTTCCGTCGGACGGCCGCACTCGGGACAAGGCGCGCCCTCGCCAACCGCGTCGACGTAAAGTTCATCGGAGACGCAATACTGCCCGCTATACGAGCCCTTGTAGATGTAGCCGCGCTCTTGCAGCCGCGTGAACAGGGCCTGCACGCCACGCATGTGCCGCGGCTCGGTGGTGCGGATGAAATCGTCGTTGGTGATCTTCATCCGCTCCCATAGCGCGCGAAACTCGCCCGACACTTTGTCGGCAAACGCCTTCGGCGAGCAGCCCGCCGCCGCCGCCGAGCGCTCGATCTTCTGCCCGTGCTCGTCGGTGCCGGTGAGAAACCACGTGTCCCGGCCCATCATGCGCTGCCGCCGGGCGATGGCATCGCACACCACGGTGGTGTACGTGTGCCCGATGTGAGGCCGAGCGTTAACGTAGTAGATGGGCGTGGTGATGTAGAACTTCTCGGGCTTCTCGTTATCCATGCTTTCGGTCCAGGTACACGCGGATGGCTTCCTGCATCACCGTCTTCAACGGGACGTGATGCTCGGCGGCAATGCGCCGGCAATCTTCGTATTCGGGCGCGTAGTGCGAATCGGCGCCGTTCAGGCTGGCGATCTTCATGCGCACTTCCCCCCACGGCGTAGCTACGGCTTCGTGCCGCCGCGGCAGCGCGTACCGCTTTTCGTGACGCGTCCTGACGCCTAGCGTCGAGCTCTCGCGAAACAGCAGCGCCCGCAATTGCTCTTCATTCTCGGGACGCGCCAGCACCGTCAGCAGCGTGCCCGGACGGTTCTTCTTCATCTGCACCGGCGTGGTGAAGACGTCCAGCGCGCCCTCGGCGAGCGCCAAGTCAACAATGTAGCCGATGAGCTGCGGATTCAAGTCATCAAGATTCGCTTCCAAAATCGCGATGGTTTCGGCCGCGCCCGAATCTCCCGCAACGGCAGCGGAAACCTGCGTTTCGCCGATGCTGATCCGTAGAACGTTGGAATGTCCGGCAAAATCGCGCGAGCCCGCGCCACAACCGATCGTCTCCGTCGTCATCAGCGGACGCGGCCCAAAACTTGTAGCCAGCACCTTCACGATGGCTGCGCCGGTCGGCGTCACCAATTCTTTCTGTATCTCGCCGCAATAGATAGGCACATCTTTCAACAGTTCGAGTGTCGCCGGAGCCGGCACCGGCATCACGCCGTGCGAGCAAGTCACCGTGCCGCCTCCTACGTTCAAGGGCGAGCAAAGGAACTGCTCGATGGCGAGCGCCTCTGCACCGACCGCGGCGCAAACAATATCGACAATCGCGTCGGCTGCGCCGACCTCGTGGAAGTGGATGTCGTCGATCCCGGAGTTATGGACCTTGGCCTCGGCTGCGCCCAACGCAACGAAATATCTCGCTCGCCGTCTGCTTCGCCCGCTCGCTGATCGAAGCGCCGGAGATGATCTTCAGGATTTCGCTGAGGCCGCGGCTGGGCGCGTGACTGCTGTCATCCTTTGCAGATTCTGGGCGGGACGCGGTTTCCGCTGCCGTTGCGAGCCCTTCACTTTTGTCATCCCGACCAAGGCGAAGCGAAGCGGAGGGATCTGCGGTTCTTTTCTTTCCGCGATCACTCTCATGCGAATGAACGTGTTCCCAGGTCTGAGCACTAGCCACTGGCCACCGGCCACTGGCCACTGATTGCGCCCAGAATTCCTCGCGCGGCATGTCCTTCTGGCCGCCGACGATGACGTCGAGCTTTACCGCCGAGATGCCGTTGCGAGCAACACGCGACATCTCCAGCGTCGCGCCGACCTTCAGCCCGGCGACAGTCTTCTCGAAGAGCTCGAACGGAACTCCGGCGTCCAGCAGCGCACCCAAAAACATGTCGCCGCTGATTCCGGAGAAGCAATCGAGATAAGCTATACGCATGGGGAGCACTCGACAGGGGCAGAACTCTCATCATAGGTAACCCGCGGATAGAGCGTCAAACCTTCAGCGCTTGCGTCCGGGCGCTCTCCGGTTTTCGCTTCTCGCTCTCGCGTCGGCCCTTAGCTCTTAGCCTTCAGCTATTAGCAAGCCTGCGGGGTAATCAATCTGGTTTGCTATTCTGATGACACCACATGTCACAGCGGCACAGAGAAAGATCGGAAAAGAATAGAAATGCGGCACTCTCATTACCGAAGCGAATTTATGGGCGCGCGATTTCGGGTTGGCAACGATCCAGCGCCTCGGGCGCGGAAGAAGATAGCCCCACCCTTCAGGGCGGGGTAGGCGAGTATGACAACCGGAGTCCCTCGGGGACGACACAACTGCCTTGTGTCGTGCCCTAGGCACTCGCACTTCATTTTCCATGCTTACCCACCGTTGAAATGGTGGGCTCTCTTATGTCGTCCCGCGTGGCGGGACTGCTTTTTCGACGAATTCGGTGGTCGGCAATTATCAAGGGTCCGCAAAGAGCGAACCGCGAAAGGCGAACAGCGGCCTCCATGTATCTTGAACGACAACGAACCCTCGCGACTCACGTCCGCGCCTTCCTGCGCGAAAAGTACAACCTCGAGCTGGCCAACGTTGTCATCGATCAGCCGCCTAATGTCGAGATGGGTGAGTTCGCGCTGCCGCTTTCGTTCGAATTGGCGAAGCAATTGCGGAAAGCTCCGCGCAAGATCGCCGAAGAGATCGTCGCCGAGCTTTCATTGCCGGATGGTTTCGAGAAGCTGGAGGTCGCCGGCGCCGGCTACATCAACGCCCGCCTCAAGCGCGACGTCGCCGCGCAAGCGTTAGCAAGCGGAACGCTCGTCGGAGCTCTCACTCACGCCGGAGAAGGCGCAGCTAACGTCAGCGGCAAGATTCTAGTCGAGCACACCAGCATCAATCCCAACAAGGCCGCGCACATCGGCCATCTGCGCAACGCCATCCTCGGCGACACCTTCGTCCGTCTGCTGCGCGCCGCCGGCCACGCAGTCGATATCCAAAATTACATCGACAACACCGGCGTGCAGGTTGCCGACGTGGTCGTCGGCTTTGTCGAGCTGGAAAAGAAATCGAAGCCGGACATTGCCGCGCTCATCGCCTCCACGCCGCGCTTCGATTACTACTGCTGGGACCTCTACGCGCGCGTATCGCAATGGTACGAGCAGGACAAGCAGCACCTGAAGTCGCGCCAGGACGCGCTACACGCCATCGAGCAAGGCGGCAACGAAATGGCCGAGATCGCAGAAATGATCTCCACAGCCGTCCTGCGGCGGCATCTTGAGACCATGGACCGCCTCGACATCGAATACGATTTTCTCCCGCGCGAAAGCGAGATTCTCCGCCTTCATTTCTGGGACTCGGCCTTCGAACTGCTTAAGCAGAAGGGCGTTCTCTACTTTGAGACCGAAGGAAAGAACAAGGGCTGCTGGGTGATGACGAGGCCGAAGCCTCCCACTTCAGCGCCAAAAGAAGGCGCTGAAATGGGGCACCCGGGATCAACTGAGCCATCAGTCGAAAAATCCGGTCCCGACGAGGACGCCAAGGTCATCGTTCGCTCCAATGGCACGGTCGGCTATGTCGGCAAGGACATCGCCTATCATTTGTGGAAGTTTGGCCTGCTGGGACGCGACTTCGGCTACCTAAGGTTCTACGAATATCCCAACCATCACGAAGTCTGGATCTCCGCCGAACACGGCGAGCCCGACCATCCCCACTTCGGCAACGTCGCCGCCATCTACAACGTCATCGACTCGCGCCAATCCGATCCGCAGAACACAGTCATTGAGGCGCTGCGCCTTCTCGGCTACACCGAGCAGGCTGCGCACTATACGCATTTTTCCTACGAGATGGTCGCGCTGACACCGCGCTGCGCGCTGGAGCTGGGCTACGAGGTCAGCGATGAGGATCGCGCCAAGTCCTACATTGAGGTATCTGGACGTAGGGGCTTCGGCGTCAAGGCCGACGATCTGCTCGACAAGCTGATTGCCGCGGCGAAAAAAGAAGTCGACAGCCGCCATGCCGAGCTTGACGATGCCGAGCGCACTCGTATCGCCACGCAGATCGCCATCGGCGCGCTGCGCTACTTCATGCTGAAGTTCACCAAGCAGTCGGTGATCGCTTTCGACTTCACAGAGGCGCTGGCCTTCGAGGGCGAGACTGGCCCCTACGCGCAGTATGCCGTCGTCCGCGCCAGCAACATCTTCCGCAAGGCCGGCGTTGATCCTGAACGGGCTCTGGCCGCCGACATCGACTACGCGCGCCACTTCGCCGACACCAGCGGCACCGAGATCTGGGAGTTATGGCTGCTGGCGGGCAAGACTTCCTACGTTGTCGAGCAGTGCATCGCGACCACGGAGCCGGCCTTCGCCGCCAAACATGCTTTCCAGCTCGCACAGCAGTTCAATAATTTCTATCATCGGCATCACATCCTTACCGAGGCCGACGAAGACCGTAAGCGATTTCTTCTGGCGACGGCGGCGGTGGTCCGTCGCGAGCTGATCAGGGTGCTGGCCGTGATGGGGATCACAGTTCCACCCGTGATGTGACTTGCCTTACCAAGGGATACCCTGTGTCAGGGCACGGCTTCACAGCCCGCTGAAAAAGTCTGCTTCCGAAAGCTTTGTATCAGGGCACGACTTCAGTCGTGCCGATAGGCCCTTTATTTTCTTTCCGAGCCGGCTTTAGCCGGCGGCACATGACCAACAAACTCCGACTTTCTTAGCAGCCTCTTTAGCCGCGCCGTAGCGGCCCAATTAGATCCCGGGGCTTCAGCCCCCTGAAATTGTCCTGGTAACAGGTTAAGCAGTCTCGATTTCTACCCTTGCATATTTTGTTCGAAGAACGACAGCGTCAGCTCCCACGCCAGCTTCGAAGCCGCCGCGTTGTGGCTGGGACGCTGATCGTTGAAGAACGCGTGCCCGGCATCGGAGAACGTGACCTGCACGGACGGATGCCGGGACTCGCGCATCCCCTCCGCAACCTTCTGGCGCTGCTCGCCGGGGATGTGCTGGTCTTGCTCTCCCCAGAAAAACAGCATGGGCGCGGAGCAGTCCGAGGAGCGTCTAATCATGTCGGCGAGCCCGCCTCCGTAGTAAGAGACAGCCGCCTTCACCGGAGCCGTGACGTTCGCCACGAATGACACGCGCCCTCCCATGCAGTAGCCGACACAGGCGATTTTGTCACCCGCGCTTTGACGCAGGAAGTCGTAGGTTGCGCGAACGTCCTGCTCCAGGTCCTTCGGCTTGAGTTGACGCGCCAGCGCTATCGCCGGAGCAATGTCCTCGTAGTTGCCCTCGAATTCCGGCGCCGCGCGATGATACAACTCCGGAGCGATCACCGCATATCCCGCTTTGGCGAAGCGGTCGGCGACCGAGCGAATGTGAGAGTTCACCCCAAACGCTTCCTGAAAGAGCATCACTCCCGGCCGGCCTTTTGGCTGTGCCGACCGCGTGTACCAGGCGCGCATGCTGCTCCCGTCTGCGACTGCCAGCTCTACATAATCGGATTGGATATCAGGCATTTCTTCGTCTCCTTGATTTTTGCAAATCGTGAGGATTATCCCACTCGCGACCGCCGGTCATCACCTCCCATGGCAATGCCTCGTAACTGGAAATTAACATTGCATGGTCGCTTGGGCGTTATAGAATGAAGGTTTATGCAAGACAAGCCACTGGAAATAGAGAAAATCGAAGACTTCCCTGGGGCCACGGTGCTTCGCCTGCATGGGCCGCTGCTATTGGGCAATTTCTTTCCGCTTCAGACCATGGTCCGTTCGGACAATTCGGGACTGCTGATCGTTGACGTCGCCGACATGCCGTACATCGATTCCGCCGGAATCGGCTGCCTGGTAGGGGCCCACGTCTCGCGCGAGAACTCAGGCCGCAAGCTGGTGCTGGTCGGAGCCAACGAACGCTTGATCACGTCGCTCAAGGTCACTAAGGTTGATCAATTGTTTGTCCTTGCTGCCACGGTAGAGCTGGCGCTGTCCCACGTAAGAAAAGAATAGGCTGGCGGCGCTCGCCGCTGTCCCATACATCTTCGTTCTCTGATAAACTCTCCGTCGTGATGTGGGTGGGCGGAGCACGGCTCGTGCTGTCCGCACGCTTCAAAATTCCTTGACTCCGTCCCTGCTGTCTTCAGGAGGTTCTTATGTCCGCTACAGCTACCGCTTCGCAGCTTCACAGTCATGTGCAAGAGTTCCTCGGCAAGCCGCGCAAGATGTTTATCGATGGTAAGTGGGTGGAAGCGGCTTCCGGAAAAACCTTCCCAACGTATAATCCCGCAACCGGCGAGGTGATGGCCCAGGTCGCTGAAGGTGATCGCGAGGACATCAATCGCGCCGTGAAAGCTGCACGCAAGGCATTCGACGGCGGTCCCTGGCCGGAGATGTCCGCCTCCGAGCGCGGTCGCATGGTCTGGAAGCTGGCCGACCTGCTCGAGCAACGCCTGGAGCAGTTCGCGCAGCTCGAAAGCCTGGACAACGGCAAGCCGCTGTCGGTAGCACGCGTCGCCGACGTTCCCTTGGCCGTCGATCTGTTCCGCTACATGGCGGGCTGGGCCACCAAGATCGAAGGCAACACGATTCCGTTTTCCAACAACTTTTTCGCGTATACGCGGCGCGAGCCCGTGGGCGTGGTGGGACAGATCATTCCCTGGAACTTCCCTTTGCTGATGGCCGCATGGAAGCTGGGCCCGGCTCTGGCGACCGGCTGCACGGTTGTGCTGAAACCCGCCGAACAGACTCCGCTAAGCGCTCTGTTGCTGGCTGAAATGATCGCCGAAGCCGGATTTCCCAACGGCGTGGTCAACGTTGTCCCCGGTTACGGCGAAACCGCCGGAGCTGCGTTGGCTTCTCATCCCGATGTGGACAAAGTCGCCTTCACCGGTTCCACCGAAGTTGGCAAGCTGATCCTGCAAGCTGCTGCCGGCAACCTGAAGAAAGTTTCGCTGGAACTGGGCGGCAAATCGCCGAACATCGTCTTCGACGATGCAGACATTAAAGACACCATTCCCGGCGCGGCGAATGCCATCTTCTTTAATCACGGCCAGTGCTGCTGTGCGGGATCGCGGCTCTACGTCGAACAGCAGATTTTCGATGAAGTGGTTGAGGGCGTCGCCGAACGCGCAAAGAAAATCAAACTCGGCCACGGCTTCGACGCCGATACCGATATGGGGCCACTGGTATCGCAGGAACAGTTGAACCGCGTCTGCGGTTTTCTGGAAGCGGGATTGAGCGAAGGCGCCGAAGCCGTCGTCGGCGGCAAGCGCGGCACCGGCAAGGGATACTTCGTCGAACCCACGGTGATGGTGAAGACCAATCCGAACATGAAGGTCGTCCGTGAGGAGATCTTCGGGCCGGTGGTCTGCGCCATGCCGTTCAGCGATATCGACAAGCTGGTGGCCGAAGCCAACCAGAGCGAATATGGGCTGGCTGCCGCAGTCTGGACGCGCGACATCGGCAAGGCGCACCGCATCGCCAACAAGCTCCGCGCCGGCACAGTGTGGATCAACTGCTACAACGTCTTCGACGCTGCACTGCCCTTCGGCGGATATAAGCAGTCCGGCTGGGGCCGCGAGATGGGCCACGAAGTGTTAGAGCTGTACACCGAAGTGAAAACGGTCTGCGCTGCCATCTAGCGGGCAAGCTGTGTCATAAACGGTTTGCGGTACGATAAACCGCTCGCGAACCGATCAAGCTAGCCGCGCAGCGGCGAGATGCAGTTAGCCGGGGCCGTGAGGCCCCGGTCAAGGCGGGAAATAGTGTGAGCCGCAGAGCGGCGAAACCGGTTTGCGACACCGTCTCTTTAGCCCGACGAAGGATCTGCTTTTCGAACTTTTGTCTTGTCTTGCACAGCCACTCACAGCTTTTCGAACGAAATCTGCTTTTCCCTCGCCGCGGAACCTGGTTCGGCATTGCCACGCTCCTCTCCCAATGTCTAAATTGATGGAGCGCGATGGCAACCACCGATTACAGTCTTGACCGCGGACTGCCCGTTAGCATCGAGGCTGAACGCTCCATCCTGGGCGCGGTCTTGCTGGACAATTCCCTTTACGATCAAGCCGCGGAACACATCAGCGCTGACCACTTCTCGCTCGACGCGCATCGCCGCATTTACTCGCGCATGCGCGACCTGCAGGAAACCGGCCGCCCGGTCGACATGATCACGCTGGTCGAGGAACTCGACCGGCGCAAGGAAGTGGAAGCGATCGGCGGCGTGGCCTATCTCTCCTCGCTGATCGACGGTGTCCCCGAACGCCCCTCGATTGAGCATTACGTTCGCATCGTAAAAAATAAGGCCTTGCTGCGCGGACTGATCAACGTCGCGCAGAACGCCATCGCCGAGGCCATCGAGCACTCCGAGGAAGCTGAAGAAGTCCTGGGACGCGCCGAGCAGGCCATCTTCCAGCTCTCCGAAAACCGCATGGAGCAGGGATTCATGAGCATCCCTGCCATCATCCAGAATTCGTTTGGCTCGCTGGAGGAGCTGTACGCGCGCGGCCAGGAGATTACCGGGCTGGCCACTCACTACACGCTGCTCGACAAGCTGACCAGCGGGTTGCAGCCGGCGGACTTGATCGTCATTGCCGCCCGTCCGTCGATGGGCAAGACCGCCTTCGCCATGAATATCGCCGAGAATGCTGCGGTGACCGATGGCAAAGTGGTTGGCGTCTTCTCGCTGGAAATGTCGCGCGAGGCGCTGCTGATGCGCATGCTGGCGTCGCACGCGCAGGTGGACTCGAAGAACCTGCGCCAGGGATTCCTCACCAAAGACGACATGCGCAAGCTGACCCGCGCCACGGAGGCGCTCTCGCAGTCGAAGCTGTACATCGACGACACGCCTGGTATTTCCGTGAGCGAGATGCGCGCCAAGGCGCGACGCCTGAAGCGGCAGGAAGGACTGGACCTGCTGATCGTCGACTATTTGCAGCTGATGTCGGCGGTGCCCATCGGCGGCAAGCGCTTTGAAAACCGCACCCAGGAAGTGTCGGCGATTTCTCGCGGATTGAAGGGTCTGGCAAAAGAATTAAAGGTGCCGGTGGTCGCGCTCTCGCAGCTCAGCCGCGCGCCGGAAAGCCGCGGCGGCGATCATCGCCCGCAACTTTCCGATCTGCGCGAGTCGGGCTCCATCGAGCAGGACGCCGACGTGGTCGCCTTCATCTTCCGCGAGGAAGTTTACAAGAAGGACGATCCCGACCTCGAAGGCATGGCCGAACTCATCGTGGCCAAACAACGCAACGGTCCCACCGACACCATCAAGATGGCCTTCGTGAAGCGCTATACGCGCTTCGAGAACCTGGCGGCGGAGAGCGAATACCAATAGCAGCGGTTACATGGCACCCGCGACGCGCGCTTGTGGCATTGCTGCCGCCGGTCCTACATAGCGAGCGCTGCCGAAGGCAAGGATCAGATAGCCGATGCCGCACAAAAGAAACAGCAGAACGATCCCGAAAGCGGCGCTCTGACCAAACGACTTCGCCATATCCATTGCGATGATCAAAGAGATTACGATGTTAACGAGCGGAATGAACATCAGCAGAAGCCACCATCCCGGCCTGCCTATAATCTTGAGGATGATGTAGGCGTTAAAGATGGGGATGATGATCGCCCATCCCGGCTGACCAGCCTTCTCGAACACCTTCCAGCCTGCAATGATGCCCACTAGCCCGATCAGCAGTCCGAATCCAAGTATGGGGCCGGTAAAAAAAGCTCCCATGGGATTGGTGGGGCTGCTGTGCATCAATACCGACGCAATTGCTGATGTCATAACTTCTCCTTGCACGTCTGTTGACGTGAGCTAGCAAAATTCGCGTTCCGGTTCTGGACAGCAAGCATACTCCTCAAAGACAATTTCGCAACACCAAAGGCGGTAGCGTAGCTACTTCTTCGCCACCTGCTCAAACACCTTCTCGTACTTTTCCGCGATGACGTCCCAGCGATACAGCGCGTCGGCGCGCTGCTTGGCGCGGACGGCCAACTGCTCTCGGGCCCCGGCGTCATCCAGCAGCGCCTGTAGTTTCGCAGCCAGATCGCCTTCGGACTTCTCATAGCGAATCGCCGCCTCGGCCGCAGTCTCGGCGTTCTCAGGCGTGTCAAGATACAGCACGGCATTGCTCGCCGCCATGGCTTCCACCAGTGCCGGATGTACGCCGCCCACTTCGCAGGCGAAGACGAAGACTCCGGCATGTTTCTGCAGCGCCCAATAACCATCACCGTAAACGGCTCCGGTGAAGCGCACGCGCTCGTCGCCCAGCAACTTCAGCCTATCGAGATAGCCGGGGTCATAGCGATTGTCGCCGACCATCACCAGCGGCCAGTCGGTGCGCACGTTACGCCAACTGCGCAGCACCAGGTCAGGATTGTTCTCCGGCTCCAGCCGGCTGACATAGAGAACATAGCGGCCAGACTCGAGATCGAGCCCGTTCAGGTCGTAGTCGCCCGCTGGCATTTCCGATCCATACCCGATGACGACCGACTCGCTGCCATATTTCGCCAGATAGTAATCGTGAATCGCCTTGGCGTCGGTGACCAGTTGGTTCGAACTGAACGACGATATCCATTCGCAGAAGTGCAGCACCTGCGCGCCTAGGCCTTTCCACTTCTCGCGCTTGCGGTCCAAGCCGTCAACGTTGAGAACCACCGGCTTGCCGAACAGGCGCGGAATATAAGCGAGAGCGCTGTTGGCGACATTGCATAGCAGCACGACATCGTTGTCGGTGAAGGCGACGTGAACGGCCGCGAAGAAGCTGCTGACCCAGGTGTCGAGATGCTTCTGGTGAAGGCTGGGCACGATGACGCGGCGCACGCGACGGTCGTAGACATCGTCGGGACGGGTGAAGGCGCGGCGGCAATAGACCGTAACCCGATGGCCGCGGTCGGCGAAGCGTGAGCTGATCTGCTCGGCAAAGCGCTCGAAGCCGCCGTACCGGTTGGGAATGCCGCGAGTTCCGACGATGGCGATGTTCATGAAGCAGCAATTAGCAATTAGCAATTAGCCGTTAGCTACGAGCACCTTGCGGGCAGCGAATGACTTTCCCCTCTGGCATCTCCTCGATACTTTGCGATCAATCGATACAATGCGACCCGAAGGCGTGAGCGCCTCGGGCGCGAAAGATGATAGCCCCGCCTTTCAAGGCGGGGTGAGCAACCAGTTCGATCCCGAGTCCCCCGGGGACGGCACACAATCGCCGCGAGAATCCCAACCAGCGCTAGACTACTGCTACTCCGCGTCAATCGCACGCGGCGTGTTGCTGAACCACCATAACAAATCGCGGTCGGAGACGCGGCGGCGCGACTGGATAATCGCTCGTTTGCGCCGGACGCTGTCGCGCGCGCGCCACCAGTAGGTCACCGCCGACAACAACCGTCGATCGCGGACGACGGCATAGCCGAAGGTCATTAGATCGCGTGATGCCACCGGGAGGAACAGCCGCCAGCAAAGCCATCCCGACGCGTTCTTGCCGCGCATCAGAAAGCGGTTCTTGGCTGAGTGCCAGTTGATGACTAGCGGCAGATCTTTGCGGCGCTCCGGCGTGACGCGCCGCACATGCCAGGCTACCGCCTTGGGCGTATACAGGCATTTCCAGCCCATGACCTGCGCGCGCCAGGCCAGGTCGGCATCTTCGCGGAAAGCGAAAAACTCCTCGTCGAAGAACTCGCCTTCAACGGACACATCGTCGATGAAGCTGCGCCGGAAAAACGCTGCCGCTCCACTCGCGCCGAAGACATATTGCGGGCGATCGTATTGGCCGTGGTCGATCTCTTCGGCGCCGCGATCGAGATGCCGCATGTTGGGCGTGAAGTAGATTCCGGTCGAGTCGATGATGTTGGTCTTGCGCGGATCAGTCTCGGCTTCAGACGCCTTCTCGAGAATATGCCCTTGATGGGGCGCGCCTTTAGGGGGTTCTTGAAGGGGCACGCCTTTAGGGGGTTCTTGAAGGGGCACGCCTTCAGACGGGTCTTGAAGGGGCACGCCTTTAGGCGTGCCGTTGAGGTCAGTCAAAGAAGTGGGCTTTAGCCCCTGGGGGACCTCGCCCTCAGCGCCTAAAGGCGTGTTTCGTGGCGTTGGACGGCACGGCTGGAAGCCGTGCCCCTTCAAGTCCGCCGGATCCCAGCGCAACAATTTGCCGCAGAACACTCCCGCATCGAAATGGCCTTCGCTCTCCGCCACTAACTGCGTTACGAAGTTTGGGCTGAGCACGACATCCGGATTGAGACACAAAACGCAATTGCCGTGCGAGGCGCGAATCGCCTGATTCTGCCCGGCGGCGAAGCCGACATTCTTATCGTTGTAAATGACGCGCCACTTCGTCTCGACTTCGCGCAGCAGCGCGCGCGTGCCGTCCTCAGAGGCATTATCGACGATGACGACTTCGAGATCGCGATAGTCCTGGCTCGAAAGCGCGGCGAAGCACTCTTCGAGATACTGCGCCGAATTCCAGGTAACGATTGTGACGGAGACCATGGGTGGTAGAGCGGGCCTTCAGGCCCGCGTTCGAACCGCGACACTGTTTGCTGCTGCCGCCGAGATCTACGATCTTGGCGGCAGCAGCTTATCCTGTTTGATCTGCTGGACGCAGGCCTAAAGGCCTGCTCTACCTAATATGCACCCCGGCCGGAAATCACGATAGGAATTGTCCGCAGGAAGATTTTGGCGTCCAGCCAAAGCGACCAGTTGTCGATGTACTTCAGGTCAAGCTGCATCCAGCGATTGAAATCTACATGGCTGCGACCCTCCAGCACCCATGTACATGTCAGCCCCGGCCTCATGCGCAGGCGGCGGCGTTGCCAATCCTCGTACTGTTCCACTTCTTCCGGCACGGCGGGACGAGGGCCGACAAACGACATGTCGCCGCGAAACACGTTCCACAACTGCGGAAGTTCGTCGAGGCTGAAGCGGCGCAACCCGCGTCCTACCGGCGTAATGCGCGGGTCATCGCTGATCTTGAAGACCGGGCCGTCGAGCTCGTTGAGCTGGTGCAATTCGGCGCGCATCTGCTCCGCATCGTTGATCATGGAGCGAAATTTGTAGAGCGTGAAGCGCCGTCCGCCCAGGCCGCAGCGTGTCTGCCGGAACAGCACCGGGCCGGGCGAGGTGATCCGGATCAGGGCTGCGATAGTCAGCAGGATCGGCGAGAACACCACCAGCGACGCAGCCGAAAGCACAACGTCGATCACTCTCTTAAAGAACAGGCGCAACTCGCTGTCGGGCGCGCTCGACAGGCTGAGCAGTTGCACGTCGCGAAAATTTTCCAGGTAGATGCGCGAATACGCCGGGGGCAGGAATTCCAGTTGCACCCGGGTGCGGATGCCGAGATCGGCGCAGTGCTGCATCACAGGTTCCAGCCGGGCAAGCTCTTGCAGGTTGACGGCGAAGATGACTTCGTCGACGACATGGTTTTGCAGAATGCCGCCGACCGACTCGAGCGGGAAAACGTCGTAGCCGCCGAGTTTGTCAGCGGGCGCGCCGCTGACCTCGGTATCGACAAAGCCCTTCAGCCGCAGACCCATGCCGCGGCTCTCTTCGATGAGCGTCGCCATCTCGCGTGCCCTCGGCCCACATCCGACAATCAGAAGGTAGTGATAACGGCGCAGGCGTTCGCGCATCAGCGAGACGCCCCAATACGACAGGCTGCGTCCCAGCAGCAGCAGAACGAAATCCACCACACCGATCAGCAGGACGTAAGTGCGGCTGATATCAGTCCGGCGGAGTAGATACAGACCGGCGTAGATAACCACCAGCACGATGGCAAGCTGGCTGACGATGTTCAGGATGAGCTGGATGGGATTGCTGAGTTCCAGATCGCGATAGAAGCTGGAAAAATATCCGACGATTGCCCATACCACAAGAAAGGCAACCATCAGGGGCAGGTAATGGAGGAAAGGATAAATTCCCGGCAGGTGTTCGCTGAAAAATGCAAAGTGGACCAGGAAGGTTCGCAGCAGGTATGCCGCCACGAAGGCGACGCAGGTCACGCCCAGATCGTGCAGCAGGGTGATCGTACCCAGTAGTTTGGATCGTCGATCGAACACAATAATGCCGTTAACCGAAAGGTCGCGGAACGGCGAATCCAGCGGCCGTGCCCGTGGGAGACGTCAGCGAAGCAGGCGCAGAAGGAGCGGAAATGGCCTGACGCCACGCGCGCACTTCGAAGTTTAACTCTAGCAGGATTTCTCGCCGTTATGCCACTAGTGGAGGCTAGTGAGTAACGTAGAGTTACTTCCCTGCCCCGATAGCATTCCACTGAAACTGCACCACGTCCCCGAAGTGACGGATGACGAACTGCGCATCGTGCCCGCCAGGATAGATGTGAAACTCGTGCGGGATGCCGCGCGAGGTGAGCAGCTTGTCCAGCGCCTGCGCTCCCTGTTCGAAGCCATAGTCGTCGTTGTTTCCCACATCGAAGTAGATCTTCATGCGCTTAAGACTGGCGGCGCTATCGGTACGTGCGAAGTAGAAGACATTGTTGCGGTCGAAGTACGCGCGATTGATGGGATTGCCGAAGACGTCGCCCATCAAGGCGCCCGGACTTCCCGGCGCGCTCGCGGCCATGTCCTTCGGCACATCGATGATGAGAGCGGGCATCTGCGCGCTGACGGCGGCGAATTCGTCGGGATATTTGAACGCCAGCCGAAGCGCGCCATAACCTCCCATGGAAATGCCGGTAATGCCGCGAGTGGCACGCGTGCCCTCCGCGCGATATTTCCTTTCCATCTGCGGCATGAATTCCTTCATGAGAAAGTCTTCGTAGCGAATTTTGCCATTTTCGGAGTTGAGGAAGAAGGTATGACCGCCGCGGGGCGCGAGAATGACGAAGTCGCCGATCTTGCCCTTGCTGCGCAGGTCGGAGATGATGTCCCACCCGCCGGAAAGCAGCGACTGCTCGTCGTCGCCGAGGCCGTGAAGGAAGTAGAGCACGGGATAGCGGCGGTGCTTGTCGTGATCGAAGCTGGGCGGCAGAAAAGCGCAATACGGCATCTGGCGCGAGAGAATCTGCGAAGGGATAACGGAGCACTCCGCGCGACCCTGGGCGTGCAGCATAGGAGCAAAGGCGATCAGTGCGATCCAGACCAGACCCCATAGTCGAAAAGCAAATTGACGTGCCAACAGAATTCTCACTTCTTGATTCGAGGATCGAACGGATACCGAACTGCAGATTGGATGCGAACCCGCGCGGCATCGGGATGGAGCGGGTTGAGCATGACGTTAAAGGTCGAAGGTACAAGCGCACTCGGAATCCGGAGCAGGGCCGTGCGTCCCGACCGCAGCCAGGCGGAACCAATCTCGCGAGTTTTGTGCAAGTCGTCAGGCCAATTTGGCGGGAGCTTGCTCGCGTCCGCAGGTTCCACTGGGACGCGAGCATCCACTTCCAGCGCAAGCAGGGTGTATTCGGGCGGAACATCGTTGGCGCTGGTGTGGACGCACGCTTCCAGCAAGGCTCCTGCCGGGCTTTCCGCCAGATACACAACCGGCAAACCGCGCTCGTGCCAGCGTCCGGGAGCGCGCAATCCTCCTGTTCCCTTCAAGTCGCGATGCTGGCTCACGCGCCAGAACGTGGTCAAACGAACATGCCCTCATCGATCTGCACCAGCAGTTCTTCCACGATACGGCTGCCAGTATCGGTCTTACACATTTCCAGAGGCGTGCGATTATGCAGGCGGGGATGGGAACGGCGAAGCCAGGCAAGCGCCCGTTCACGCGATCCGTAGACTGATTCGGCTTGCGACAGAAGGCGGGCGACCCGCAACACGCGGTCCGATTCCTCCACCGTCAGCTTCTCGCGACGTGAACGGCGGTGCTGTAAGGTCCGCAACGGGATCACCAGCGCGTCGATTTCCGCGCGGGTGACGCCGAGCGCGATCAGGCGCTTAATGGCAGTGGTCGGCAGTTGACGCTCGACGATCTCCAGCATCTGCTGCTCAGTGCGCGGAACGGGAACGCCTAACCACTCGCCTATCTGCTGGTGAAGAACTGACATCGCAGGTTACCTCACCTACATTATGCCACAAAAGCTCCGGCACAATGTAGCACTGTTGCTTTCATTCGTATTTTAGCGTCTGCACCGGATCGAGCCGGGCGGCGCGGCTGGCGGGATAGAGGCCAGCCAGCAAGCTGACCACGATGGAAAACACAATCGCCGCGCCGATCAGCCACGGCGGCAGAATCCATACCGCTTCGGCGGGCAATTGGTGATTGTGCAGGTAAATTCCCGTGCCAATGTTAATGGCCTTGCCGATCGCGAAGCCAAGCGCAACGCCGAGCACGCCGCCCAAGAAGCCCATGGCGCCGGCTTCGGCGAAGAAAAGCCGCTTGACGTCGCTATCGCTGGCGCCGATCGCCTTCATCACGCCGATCTCACGACGGCGCTCCAGCACTGCCATCACCAGAGTATTGATGATGGCTAGCGTGGCCACCGCCAGGGCCAGCGATCCGAAGATGCCGAGGAACAGGTCGAGCACGGTGAAGAAACGGCGCAAGCCTTTGGTCGCGTCCAGCACGGAGAAGGTGCGGAAGCCCATCTGCTTGATCGCGTCCTGCACCTGCGCGACTTTGGCGGGATCTTTGACGCGCACCGTCAGCGTCATGTAGGTCCTGCCATGCCCGCGCAGCGAGCTGCGCATGTCGCTGAACTCAGCCATGTTTAGCTTCGCGGTGAGATCGACGGGCAGAAAGATGCGGCCGCGCGACACGGTGCGCATCCCGCCGTAAGGCTCTTCGTCGATGATGCCCATGACCTTCAACTGCTGCGTCTTACGCACCACGGAGAACCCGTAGCTCTCGCCGGCATTCGGGGTGCTGGTATCACTTTGCTCGCCCGAGAGTCGCCCGGAGGTGTCGGAATCGGCAGCCAGCGGCTGATGTTCGCCATAGCGCAGCGTGACTTCCTGCCCGATCAGCGCTTTGGGATTGGTGGGATCGAGTTCCTTGGCGAAATCGTTCAGTAGGATGACTTCGTCGGCATCGGAGCGGGAGAAAAACTTGCCCTGGAGATTGTCGAAGGCCTCATTTTCGCGCGCCGACATGGGCAGGCCGGTGACGAAACCGTAGTGCGTTTGTCCGCCGTAGACGATTTCGCCCATGACGCGGATTTCCGGCTCAACCTCGGTGACATACTGCAAGTGCGCCATCTTGTCACGCGCGGCGTCGTCGAGCACCGGTGCGTTCTCGGGATGCTGGTCCTTCTGGTCCTGTTCGCGGTCGAAGCCACGAAAATCCTGCTTCGAGGTAACGAAGACAGTGTCAAACATGCCCGAGCCGGCCAGCCGCCTGGTCGCAAGCTGCTGCAGTCCGACGCCGAGGGAGAGCATCGCGACCAGCGATGCCACACCGACCGAGATACCGACGGTCGTCAGTCCATTGCGCAACTTCGATTGCCGCAGGTTGCGCACGGCGAGATCGAGCAGGTCGTAGCCCTTCATGCCAGCGCCTCCTGCGAGAGAAGCTTGCCATCGCCAAGAAAAATGAGGCGTTGCGCGAAGCGCTCGGCCAGCGCCCGCTCGTGCGTCACCATCACCACGGTCATGCCCAGCGAGAGGCTGACATCGCGTATCAAATTGAGAATATCTTCTCCGGTGCGGCTGTCGAGGTTACCCGTAGGCTCGTCGGCCAGCAGCATGGATGGACGATTGGCCAGCGCCCGCGCCAGCGAGACGCGTTGCTGCTCGCCGCCGGAAAGTTCTGACGGCCGATGCTCCAGCCGCTTGCCCAAGCCGACGCGCTCCAGGGACTCGCGGACCCGTTGCGCCCGCTCCGATCGCTCTACTTCGGCAAAGCGCATGGGCAGCTCGACGTTTTCAGTGATGGTCATCGCCGGAATCAGATGGAACGACTGGAAGACCATGCCGACGTCGTTGCGGCGATAGCGCGCCAATTCCTCCGATGTAATCTTCGCCAGATCGCGGCCGGCGACCAACACCGAGCCTGAGGTTGGGCGATCAAGACCCGCGAGGAGATTCAAGAGCGTGGATTTTCCCGAGCCTGACTGGCCCAGCAGCGCCACAAACTCGCCGCGCTCGATGGTGAGCGTAATGCCGTCCACGGCGCGAATGATGCTGCCGCCCATGGTGTAATAACGGCAGAGGTTTTCGGTTCGCACTGCCTGAGAAGCTGACGAGTTGCTCATCTGTAGTGAATTCGATGCTGCCATTCGAGTCTCGGGCGCAAACTGCCCTGGTTGAACATACGAAATGGCGAGCGAGTTTGCTCCGCGATATGTGTAACAATTTGTAAACTGCAGTCTACGAAAAACGAATGCAGGCAGGAAAAATAACGCCATTACCTGCGTTTCGTCTTGAGGTTTGGCATGAAAGATTCACGCGAGGTCCTTACTCGTGCTTGACGCGGAGCTCTTGAAGTCGATCGCGGCGCAGTTGATGATGAACACGTCGGTGAGCGTTGACGGAAAGTCTGCGCCCGTTCGCCGTACAAGCCAGCAGCGCCTTAGGACGGCAGCGTTCAAGGTTGGTGGTCACGAATATCAGGCGATCGAACAAAACCCAGAGAAGCCGAGCCGATGGGGACAACTGGCGAAGAGTGGGCGTCGGGTGGTGCAATTCAAAGACGCGGAGAGCAACAGGTTTATCGCGGTTGTGGTTGACGGTGAGGTCACGTTTTACGGACACAGCTAAGAAGGTTCCTGAAAAGCAGCCTGGCTCTGGGAAATAGCGCCGGGATTACAGCAGAAATGCCGCACAAAGCAGCGCGCCAAACAGCAGCGCTTGCGCCAGCTCGCTGTATCCCAGTTTGTGGACATCCAGGGGCTGACGTCCGCGAGTGAACCAGATTGTTCCTCGCAACAGGATAGGCAGGAACGCAATCGCAATTGCGGCGGGGAAAAAGCCGAGGCGGCAGGCGATAATAATCACTCCTATCAGCCCGGTCTGCCCCACCAGAAATAGAAGTCCGGGACGCAGTTTTTCGCTGAGCGTCTCCGCCCGGCTGGAGTGAATTCGCACCTGCACGAAGTGGATTTGGTCGGCGGCAAATAGCCAATTCGCCAGCCACAGTGCAATGGCGGTGCGGTCGAGTCGGCCGGCTGCGACGTAATAAGCGGCAGCTGCTGTCGAAGTCAGCCCCACAGCGCCGATGATCTGCGCCGGCATCCTGCCCTTGCGGCCAAGCTTCCTCACGCCAGCCTGCACGGCGAAGGCAAGCGCCGCGATCGCGCCGATCAAAAGCAGCCCGCGATTGTGGCCGTTCCAGAAAAGTGCGGCCACGTTCCCCGCGGCCACGGCTCCGATTGCCACAATCGCCTTGGTGAGCAATCCACGCTCGTAGTCAGTCTGTGCTTTGATTGCCGATGTGCCCAGCCAGCTTTCTAACGGCGTGCGCAGCCAGAACAGGGACATGGCGGCAATGACAAGGATGACCAGCGCGGCACGGTTGACAGCCGAGCGCGCCGCAATCACCGCGCCGGTCGCCAACGGGACGAGCATCATGCCCCACGCGCCGTGCTCGCGCGGGACCACCATCGCTCTCAGCCGGGAGTTCGGAACCGTACTGATGTGAGCTGCCATGCTTCAATCGTAGTTCTGCTGAGGTATGGGCGATATGACTTAAGTCTCAGCCGACCCTTTTAGCCGCGATCTCGCGGATGATCTGATTCGAGGTTCCGGGCTCATATACGCAGAAAGGTTCCTCCGCCAGGAAGTCTCCGGTAGCGGCATAGGCGCGCGCGCGGCATCCCATGCATACATGACGGAACTCGCAGCAGCCGCACTTGCCCTTCAGGTTGTCGTCGTCGCGAAGCTGTCCGAAGACGGCCGAGTCGTTCCATATCTCGGCGAAGCTCTGCTTGCGCAGATCGCCCGCAATTGCGGGCAGATAGCCGCAAGGAAAGACTTCGCCTTCGTGCGAGATGAAGCAGACGCCCGTTCCGGCCAGACAGCCTTTGGTCATGGCGTTCATGTCGCCGGGATGTCCACCAGGATGCCCCGTGTGGCCTACCGGCGGTCCACCATTTGGTTTAAGCGAGATTCCAGTCGAGCCCGGCATCGTCATGTCGGTCGGGCCAATCTCATGGGGATGCGACGCCGCCGGCGCCGCTTCACGCCCGGCCATGCGATCGGCAGCGCGGCGCTGACGCAGCACACGGAAATAGTGCGGCGCACAGGTCGCCTTCAGTTCGATGTCCCCTGTCAAGGATTGATCGTAAAACCAGTTCAACATCCGCTCGTACTCCTCGGGAGCGACCATCTGCTCGGCAGCAATGTCGACGCCGCAGCCCACGGGCACCAGCAGGAAGGTGTGCAATGCGTCGGCGCCCAGACGGCGCGCCAGTTCCAATACATCCGGCAATTGATGCGCATTGTGGCGAGCAATCGTGGTATTGATCTGCACCGAAACGCCGAGCGCCTGCAAATTACGCATGCCATAAACGGCCGCTTCAAACGCGCCGGGGATGCCGCGGAAGGTGTCGTGCGTGATCGCGTCGGATCCGTCGAGTGAAATGGAGACGCGTTTGATCCCGGCCTTCTGGATTCTCTCGGCGATGTCTTTTGTGACCAGGGTTCCGTTCGTCGCCAGGGCAGTACGCAGTCCGCGGCTGGTGGCGTACTCGGCAAGTTCGAAAATGTCGTGCCGGTAAAGCGGCTCGCCGCCGCTGAGGACGAGTATGGGACTGCCGAAATCGGCGATCTGGGAAATGATGTTCAGCGCCTTCTTGGTCGGCAGGTCGGCGGGCGACATCAGTTCGGTGGCCGTGGCGCGGCAATGGATGCAGCGCAGATTGCAGCCCTTGGTGACCTCCCAGAAGATCAGGCGCGGCGTGTATTCCTTCTTGCTCGCCGCATGAGCGCTGGCGTTTGCTGCTGTCATTGGTTTATTCCTCCCCCGGTTTCAACTACGGCTCGTTGCTATGCCTCCAAGATAGGATTTGGACAACCCGAAGGGCCGTGAGTGGCATCACGTGGGGCTGTGATGTGCGTCACTCGGGGAAATTAGCTCTCAGCCGTCAGCTATCAGCCGTCAGCTTTGAGGCGCGAGCTGACAAGCACTGGCCACTGACCACTGGCCACTAGCCACTGACCACTGCCTTTACGGTCCCACGCCTCCGCTGTGGCAGTCGGAGCAGTTAGCCGCTGAAAGGTCGCCGATGTCAACCGGATGTTTGAAGATTTGGACTGGCAACGAAGCCAGCTGCGTGCCACTTTCCTGCTGCTCTAACACCGTATGACACGAGTTGCAGTCTTTGCTGATGACCTTGCCGTCTTTGCTGACATGGTTGCCATCGTGGCAGCGGAAGCAGCCCGGGTAATAGAGGTGGCCAATATTGTTGGGGTGGGTCTTCCAGTTCACCTTCATCGTGGGAAAGAAAGTAGTGCGATAGATGCGCTGCAGCTCGGCAATTGAGCCCTTGATGCTGTAGGCCTTGCTGGAAGCTACCTGCGGATATTTATCCTGGTAAAACTTGTTGATGTTGTCCGCGATCGCTTTCTCTGCCTCGTCGGTGGTCTTGTAGTCGGCGGTCAACACCTGCACGCCCTGCTGCTTGATGTAGGGCAGTGTGGCGTCGATGGCCTTTCCAGTGATGCTGCGGTCCACCGAGAGATCGGGTGCTACATAGATGTGAGTCGGACGATTGTGACAGTCGATGCAGTCCATGCGGCGTTTGCTGGCCTGGTCGATCTGGGCCTGGGTTGGCGGATTGTCCTTCACGGCGTACTCGGTCACCTTGCCGTTCTGATCTTCCATCCGCACCCAGGGAATCACCTGACGTTGCTCATCGGTGGCGAAGTAGGTGATCTTGTTGGCAATGTTCATGTGCCAGTGAATGCCTTCGCCGGCCTGGCCGAGCGAAGGATCGCCACCGCCGGTCTTGATGAGCATACGAATCACGCGCGGCGTGTTCTGTTCATCGTCTCCATAGTGAGTGAAGGTCTTCAGTTGCGCGCCCCAGAATTTCTTTGGCCAGTGGCATTGTTCGCAGGTTTGCTGCGCCGGACGAAGGTTCTGCACCGGCGTGGGGATGGGCCGGGGATACGTGCCCAAAGCAGTGTAATAAACCTGGCGCAGCCCCGAGAGCTTGGACTTCACGTACCAACTGGCGCCCGATCCGACGTGGCAATCCACGCAAGCTACGCGCGCGTGAGGCGAAGCCTGATATGCAGTGAACTCGGGATGCATGACGGTGTGACATAACTGTCCGCAGAATTGCACCGAGTCCGTAAATTCGTAAGCCCGGTAGCTGCCCACTGCACTCATGAGCGAGAAGATGACCACGAAGCTGAGCACAAAGGCGAGGGTGCTGCGCTGGGCAGGATTGTTGAGATCGAGCTTCGGAAAATGAGGCGGCGCACCCACCTTGCGCAGCCTGCGCCGGCGCTCCACCACTATGCCGATGGGCACCAAAATCAGGCCGAACACCAGAATTCCCGGCGCTACCATGTAGGCAAGAATGCCGATGTAGGGAGACGGCTGGCTGCCAAGAATGTCAATCAGAACCAGCAAAACGATGTTGGCGAAGGCGACTGCGGCCAGTGCCAGACCGATCAGGCTGATCGGATTCTTAATGAGATTTCTTGAAACCGGCGGATGATCGCGTAGAGGATCCGGCCTCTCCGTGTCCTCAGTCATGACTTAGTTGTCCCTTCCCAGGTTCGCCTGAGTGCAAAGATCCAGCAGCGTTGCCGACATTACCACAACGACGTCTGCCGCAACCAAGATTAAAATGCGAATTCTATCCATTGGAGGCAAGTCCGAAATTAGCGTTCCGAATATGCCGGCTCACTCTACTTGTGTTGGCCGGTGGTCTCCGCATGTTCTTCCTCGGCCGCCGGAGTCGCTTCAGCTTCCGCTTCGGCGCCTGCACTTTTCTCAATCGCTCCCAAGTCCAGCGGATGTTCGTGCTGGTACTGCTCGATCGACATCTTGCCGTCGAACCAGGACCAATTCATGGGATAGGCATCGGGATCGAAGATGACTCCGTACCAGTGCCAAACCACGATGGCCAGCGTTGCCAGCACCGCCTCGTAAAAGTGAATGGTGATGGCAACATCGATCCACCAGCCGGGAACGCGATCGCCGACTCCGCTCTTGAACCATATCATCAGCCCGGTGCTGGCCATCACGAACATGCCCCAAACCAGCGCCCAGTATTCCATCTTTTCGGCGTACGAGAACCGGCCAAACAGCGGGCGTTGATCGCTGGTACCCAGGTAGTAGCGGAATGCGTCACGTACGTCGGTGACGTCCTTCCAATCGGGCAGCATGTCTTTGATCATGCTGCGGCCGTCCTTGGTCTTGATGATGTACCACACGTGAAACAGACTGACCGCAATCAGCACCACGCCGGCGATGCGGTGAATGTAACTGCGCACAATTTCGTTCACGAAGATGGCAGCCAGCCATGACGACGGATAGCGCAGCGCGAAGCCCGTCAATACCAGGGTGAAAAAGCTTATCAGCAGCGTGAGGTGCTGGGCGCGCTGCAGCGGCGTCATGCGGAACAGGATTCGCGGCTGACCGATGCGGTGCAGAATCAGCTTCTTGCGGAAGATGATCAGGTTGTGCAGCACCATGCCGCCAATCACGCCGACAATCATCCAGATATAGAACCGGCTGATAAGGCCGATCACTTTGCTTCCGAAGTCCGCCTTGGCCGTGCCGTCCAGGTGCACCTTGTAGCTGATAAATTTCGCGTTTGCGCCAGGATGGCACTGCCCGCAGGTCTTGGCCAGATTGGCGTGATTGATGGTAGAGCGAGGATCGCTGGAGGGAAGAATATTGTGCACCCCGTGGCAGCTGGAGCAGTTGGCTACGGTGTTCGAGCCCACCTCCTGGGCCAGTCCGTGATAGCTCGACAGATAAGAATCGACGCGCCCTCCAGGTACGCCGAACTCCTTCGAAAGGCGTACGCCCTGGTGGCACTGTCCGCAGGTGTCTTTCACATTGGCGGCGGCAACCGAGGAGTTGGGATTCTGGGGCGCCTTGATGGTATGTATGCCGTGACAGTCGGTGCAAACCGGCGCCTGCCAATTGCCGCGTGCAATCGCCTGTCCATGGATGCTTTGCACGTATTGCTGCTTGATGTCATTGTGGCACTTGGCACAGGTGGCGGGAACGTTGAACTTGTTGATCGGCGACTTGGGATCGCCAGCGCTCAGGATGTCATGCTCGCCGTGGCAGTCGGTACAAACCGCAGCCTTATCGGAACCGGCGGCGACAGCCTTACCGTGTACGCTTTCCTGATACGAAGTGAAGGGAGCGGAACTCATGCCGCTCGACGCCATGACAAATTTCTGTCCGTGACAGGCGCCGCAGGTCTGGGGAATGTTGGCGCGGGCGACCTTCGATTTAGGATCGCTGGGCGGCAGGATTTCGTGCACGCTGCCGTGACAGTCCTGGCATTTGGCCACATTGGTGTTTCCCGCCGGCCGCGGCTTTGGCGTGGACGCCGTGGTCATAAGCCGTTTGCTGGTCGGCGTGACAGGTAGCACACACCGGCTTGGCTGGAGCGGGATCGTGCGGGAAAAGCTTTGACGTCGGTATGGCAGTCGATGCAGCCGAACACGCTGTGGACTGACGCCTTGAACTTGGCATCGTCCACATGCAGGTTGATCTGCTTGCCATTTTCGTCTTTGGTCAGGGTCACATCGCTGTGGCAGGCCAGGCACTCGTCATTGCCCATCTTGGCGGAGGCTTTTGCCGGAGAAGAATGTTTTTTAGGCGCGGCCGGGGCAGATTGCGCACCTGCCGTCAGCGACAGCAGCAAAGCAGCGAGAAAAACCAGAACACTGCGCTTCACGGAAGACCCCTCGCTTTCCTGCGGCGCCTGATCGACGCCGGTTAACAGATAACCATCGCCGAGAGGTGTACCAGAGGGCAGTGAGTGAACTCACGTGGGCATGTGACTGCGGTCACAGGGAGACTGCTCCTCACAAGTTGGGGTGAGCGGAATCACAGGGAGACGGCCCGATCTTTGTCAGCGCGGCTGACGCTGTGTTTATGCAGTCTGGAGCACAAAGTTGGGGAAAACGTTGGCCTGATGTGGAATGATCGGAAACCGCGGATCTTGCGCCATCGCACCTAAGTTCGAACGGTCGTCTGATCAGTCGAAGTCGCGGTGGGGCTCTTTCGATTGACCGCGTTCATCCGACCCATCTTCCAGTTCTTGTGCGGCTCAGCCAATTGGCCCAGAACAATGCGGCGACGACGAAGAGCGGCCCGGATAAGACGAGGATCCAACTGGTATGGCGGAACGCCAGGTATGCGCAGTAGGTTGCGGCAGCACCAAAAAGGACGGCGCCAATCCACTCCCATTTCCATGCAAGGGCCAGTACTAGAGCAACGATGACGCTGGGAACGAGGTGGATGAGCAAGGCCGCAGCGGTTTGCCGGAAGCCATGGAACCCGCTGAAAACGTCCAGCGCAAACAGGCTGAGAGAGACAATGTAAGCGATGCACAGCAGACGAGGGGCCCAGAACAGTGCTTTTCCAATGGTCGTAGTCATACGGTGGTGTCGTTCTGCACCGCGACGATGCAGTCAATGTGGCTCACACCAGCAAGGCGCGCGGCCGGAAGGCAATGCGTGGATGACGCGAGTGCACCATGGCAATAGTGCGGACCCGCTCATAAGCTCCGTGCAGGTCCTGGCTGAGCATACGCACGACTTCCAGGCAGACGGTGCGATTTTCCCGCAGGAACCTTACCAGCTCTTTTCTACGGACGAAGACGACCTGCGAGTTGTCGATTAACTCGGCCGTGACCTCGTAGGGAGTATTCGACAGTACTGCTCCCAACCCCAGGACTTCGCCAGGCCCGGCGATGCGCAGGGTCAGCCGCTTTCCGGTGTCGGAACAAATGGAAAGCTTGGCGCGCCCATCGCACAAGATAAAGATGCCGCGTACGGGCCGGCCTTCGGCGAATAGAACCGCACCGCGGGCGAAGGAGCCGAGAGACTTAATCTGGTCGAACGCCTTCAACGACTCCGCGGGCATGTCGCAAAAAAGGCGATCGGGACGGAATTCGCAAGTGAAGCAATTCGACTGTGTCGTGCTCTCCATACTGCGGTGATACTGCCTTTGGGGGAGTGCATGCAGTGACTACAGTCACCGGTTTCCGTGACCTTATTCACAATCGAGAAGAAGAGTAGTTAACGCAGGCCAGCTAAACCTATCATTATTAGCCTAATTTCAGGCGCTAAGACGCTACCTGCGGGATAGCGCAGAGCGGCCCAAAAAGACACACTTTCAGTCTTGCGCCGAGATTATTGTTCTGCCGGGCCCTTATTGCGTGATCGCCATCGCCTTCAACGCCGACTTATTGCGGATCAGCAGGGTTGAACCCTTGGCCTGTACAATCTGCCGCTTCTTCAAGTCAGCAAAGAGGCGAGTGACCGTCTCTCGCGAAGTGCCGATCATCTGCGCGATCTCTTCGTGGGTCAGGGCCAGCTTGACCCTGGGCTCGAGCTTGGCTGCTTCGCCGTTGCGCGCGCTCCACTCCAGCAGCAATTTCGCCAGCTTCTCAGCCGCGGAATGGGAGAGCCCAAGCGCGCGGATCTCGCGGCAGGCGGAGTTGTACTTATCGCTGAGCTGCTCGGCCACGCGCAGGCAAGCTTCACTGTGCTCCTTGAGGAAGCGCGTAAAATCTTCGCGTTTGACGAAGTTCACCTGGCACGGGTCCACGGTCTCAGCCGTCAACTCGTAAGGCTTGCTGCTTACCGTGGCGCTCAGGCCCAGCACCTCACCCGGCTCGGCAATTTTCAGGATCAGCGTCTTGCCGTCGGTGGAGCAGATGGAAAGTTTCACGCGTCCCTTGCACAGGACGAAGATGCCGCGGGGCGTTTGTCCTTCTACGAAAAGCACCGCGCCCTTCGGATAAGCAGTGGCGTATTTGATGTTTTCGAAGGCCTGCAAGGCAGCCGGTGGAAGATCGCAAAAGATATGTTCTGCCCGCATCTTGCAAGCCAGGCAGCTTTCTATGATGTCTAATCCGTATGGTGTAAGCACGACGACCCCCTGAACTTTACATCGTATCCCCGTATTTCACGGCCGCAGCGGGTGCGAGCCGCTGCGAGGGGCCAGGAATACCGGTGTCGCGCTGGTTTCGGTCCGCGCACCCTGCCGAGTGCCGGCGGTCACCTGCCGTGGTGATCCGCCGAAATCGCCGTCAAGGCTGTAAATAAAGGCCTTGCGCGAGATATGTGCCACTTCGGCTTTCCAGGCACTACTCCAGATACATTCCAGCGGAACATTGCGGGCGCACACCCAACAAGTGCATAGATCACAAGGGAGTGTGATGTTAGAGAGTTTGGAGCTGCCGACGCGCGCTCGGCTTGCGGAGGAACGCAGCGGGAAACAAGTAGGGTAAGCTACATCACAGCCCCTTTTGCCCGGCGGTTCCGTGGCCGCGAGTGCGTCTTTGGGATTATGCAACTACGCAACGAATTGACGACGGTGGAGATACCCGCGACTCCGGTGGTTGGGGCTCGGCGAACTCTGCGCCGCAGTCCGCTGGCGGTGGGGACAGCGGTGGTTTATGCGTCCTTAGTC
Source organism: uncultured Acidobacteriaceae bacterium (assembly GCA_963789245.1). Taxonomy (GTDB): domain Bacteria; phylum Acidobacteriota; class Terriglobia; order Terriglobales; family Acidobacteriaceae; genus Bog-257. Next base: position 439,085 of record CAWBKE010000009.1, read on the forward strand.
GCGGTGTTGGTGGAACGTTGCACCGCGGTGGCCGGCGATCTTCAGTTGTGGGGCGATGGTTCCTGGTTCCTGGTGAAGATTGCCTCCAGCCGCACCTATTATCTCTGGGTCGCCGATTGGAAACGAGAGCTGTTCCGCTCTCGCCTTTTTACGATACTTGCCGAGCAGACGCCGCTGGTGCTGGCGACCCACCTGCGAATTCATTCGCTGCACGCTCTGTCGCTCATCGTCGGCATAACTTTTTACAGTCACGCGCTGATAAGCCTCTATCTCTGCTATCGCTTCTCGGCCAAGCGATGGTACATGCTGTTCCCGCTGCTCAGCTTTGTTGCCGGTTCGATGAATGTGGAAGCCTATCTTTCCACCGACAGTCATTTCATCGTGTCGCTTTACTGGCCGTTGCTTTTTATCTTGCTTTTCCGTTGCAAGCTGACGCGCGGGACCACGCTATTGCTCATCCTGCTCGCAATTCCCACCATCCTCAGCTACGAGTCAATGATGTTTTTTGGTGTGATATTGGCGGGGGTTTGCCTGTGGCGCTGGAAGCACCTCCCGCCGCAGCGGCTTCTTATGGCGGGGCTGGCAATCTGGTTCGTTTCCGGGGCGGCATTGGCTGTGGCCGCGACCATTTGGCCGTTCGACCCGAGCAACCGCTCCGGATTTCTGCACGCCTTCTTTTTCCTGCTGCACTCCAGCCATGTCGCTGCGAAAGTCTCTCTGCTGGTGCTGCTCTGTTGCGCCGTGTTGTTTGCGCTTCCCTGGCGGATCGCTGGTATCCAGAAGATAGCAGCGGCAGTGGGACTGCTGAGCGTTCTCTATTTGTGTTGCGATGTGCTGGTGGGACGCACTCCGTCGAGTTTGGAAGTGGAAGTTCCGGCGCGAGTCCTGAATCTGCTGCTCCCGCTGGCTGCGACCGCTCTGCTGTTCGTGGTGCTATCCGGTTGGTCGAAACCTGATGCGCGAGCCATAGGCCTTGCCGCAATGCTGATCGGCGGGCTTGGCATCGGGCAGGCTCTTTGGAACCTGGGTGCCATCATGCGCTGGCAAGGCATGCTGGCGACGTTGCGTTACGAACTGCTGCTGCATGAAGGACCGGTGGCCTTCGAAGACTCGATCTTGTCGCGAGAGCAGTTGGGACCGTTGCACCTGCGCGACCTGCACGCTCATTGGCCGCTGTTGCCGCTGAGCTTGTACGCGGCCGGACCTGGCGAGATCCACTCCATCATCCTTCCGGAACCGGGCACGTATTTCCCTTTCGATCCTTTTGCGCCTGACACTCTGCCTGACTTGTCTCGCTATGGGGTCCGCTATGACGCCTATCGCGAAGCCCTGCGGCGCAACTGGCACTATTCCCTGGGGCAAACCTTGACTTTCCCCCGAGGAGGTAGCGCCGCTCGGTTTATGCGGGGCGACTGGGCAAATGCGGAAGATTGGGCCACCTGGAGCAACGGACCCGACTTCGGTCTGGATCTTCCGCTGTTACAGAAAAACCTGCCGGATGTGCTCATCCTGCGGGCGACGGTCGCTCCCAACCTGGCGCCTGGCTATCCTGATCTTTCAGTGCAGATCACGGTAAATAACCTTCCCCTCGGCGAGTGGAGGTTCCAATATTCCAGCGACCCTGTTACCACGAGAAGTCTGCAAATTCCGAGAGCGGTGTTGGTGCTTGCCAATCCGGCGCAGATTCGATTTCACGTCCTGGGACCGATTCGCTCGCCGGCGGAGATGGGCAAAGGCTCCGATCCCAGAAAACTAAGCCTGGCATTCCTGCAGCTAACGTTGGCAAAGGCGCAGTAGGCATTTTGGGTGAGAAGAATTGATTCCCCAAGTAGAGAACGCGAGCAGAGCAGGAGATCCGCTGAGCACGACAACCGTGACCAGCGCAGCTAGCCGACGCTTGTTCCTGGCGCTCGCGGCTATCGCCCTGGTCTATGCATTTCTGGCCAGCTTGCGGACAGTTTCGGATCCTGATGCTTTCTGGCAACTGGCGACCGGACGCTGGGTCGCACAGCATCATCATGTTTTCTCCACCGATGTCTTTTCCTATACCGCGCAGGGACAGCCTTGGATATATCCCGTCGGCTCGGGACTGCTGCTCTACGTTGTTTACTTGATTGGCGGCTATACCCTGCTGTCTTGGCTGGGAGCTGCCGGATGCGTAGGCACCATCGCTTTGCTGCTTCGCCGCGGTTCGGCGGTGAGCGCTGCGATCGCTATTCTCGCCATCCCTCTGATGGCCGGGCGCACCGCGCCGCGCGCCGAAATGTTCACGCTCGTCCTGTTTGCGGCGTATCTCTCCATCCTGTGGCAAAACTATCAGAGTAGCCGTGCCCCCTTATGGTTGTTGCCCTTGCTGATGATCGCATGGGTCAATTTCCACCTTGGATTTGTGGCGGGCCTGGCATTGCTCGTTGCGTTTGCCGGCATCGATGTATTGGAACTGCTGTTTCCTGGCAGACGCCGTGTCGAGGCTGTCCAGAGGCTTAGGCGCGCATGGCCATGGTTCGTGGCTACGGCGCTGGCTACTCTGGCAAATCCCTGGGGATGGGGAATCTACTCGGCGCTGGCTCGGCAAAATCGTGTCATGGCTGTGCACTCAGGGTGGATCGCCGAATGGGGCAGTGTGCCGCTGAACTGGACCGCGGCGGCAGCAATTTTTTCGTTGACGAGTACGAAAGGCACCTTTTATCAGCTACTGGTGATTGCCGCCGTTGCCGCATTGGTTGCAATGTGGCAGCGCCAATTCGGGGCAGCAATTTTACTGATAGCCGCCGTATATCTGGGCGCGCAGCACGTGCGCATGGACGCGTTGACCGGGTGCGTGGTCATTGTGGTGGGCGGGTCATTTCTGTTTTCGGCAGTGCAACACGCTCGCTCGCGGATTGCCAATCCGCGAACTCGGTTGATCCTTGCCGTGGCCGTGGTAGCTGTGTTTGCTCCCTTCGTTGTCTTCCGCATAGTAAATCTCGTAACTAATCGGAACCATAATCCCTGGACATTCGGCGCAGGGTTCGGCTGGCAGTTTCCGGAACATGCGGCGGATTTCATCGAACGCGAAAATCTTCCCGGAGAAGTCTTCAACAACTATAACGAAGGCGGATATCTGATATGGAAATTTGGCTTCCGCCGTCGCGACTACTTCGATGGCCGGGCCATCCCTTTTGGTCCGAAGAGCTTCATGCATCAAGCCGAGCTGCTGCAAACGCCGCTTGACTCCGAACTGTGGCGCCGGGAGGCCGCGCGCTACAACATCAACACGATTATCCTGCCGCTGAATCGCTTTGAGAGTGTCCTGGGATCGCTCAAGGCTTTCTGCAAGAGCAGCGACTGGCGGCCGGTTTATCTGGACGAGGTTTCGATCGTCCTGGTGCGCCGCAGCCCAGAAACGGAAGATCTGATCAAGCGCTTTCCAGTGGATTGTTCCACGGCGCCACTGCCGGCCGAACCCCGGTTGCAGTCTAGCGGCGGGGCTTTCAATCAATGGGCCAATGCGGCCAGCGTACTTGCTGCTCTGGGACGCAATACCGAGGCACTGCGGGCAACGGATAGAGCTAATGAGATTACTCCTGACAGTTCCTTTGTGCCCTGGTTGAGGGGAAATATCTTCTACACCATGGATCTTCGATCCGATGCGGAGCGTGAGTATCTAAAAGCCATTTCGCTGGAACCGCACGAGGCCCTTTTATGGTTCTCGCTTGCGACCTTGTACAAGCACGAGGGCCGGATTCCTGAGACGATCAGCGCACAGCAGCGAGCCATCGAACTGTCAGCCTCGCCGCAGCCAAACGAACTGCTGAAGCTGGCGGAGCTCTATCTTGACACCAACCAGCCGCGGGCTGCCTTGGATACCTTCGACAAGGCCGCGCGCAGCGCTACTCCAGACCTGCTTGCGACGAGCGGGGCGCGCAGCTTCACCTACGACGTGGCGCTGGGACGTGCGAGCGCATGGCGGTCGCTCGGTGATACGAAACGCGCCGCATCCTATGACGACGAGGCAGTTCGCGATCTTTTGCCGCAGAAATAGCCATCGCGTCCCCGGCGACAGTAGTACCATCAGGACCGATGATCTCCGAGTTGGGCACAGCGCAATAAGAAAGGTGATTGCGTATGAAACCAATTGTGAAAATCGTAGGGGTGCTAGCTGTAAGTCTTGGTACGACATTCGCGCAACCAGCCAAACCCGCGGGAGGCGGTGCTGCGATGGCCTTTACCTTGACCAGTTCTGCCTTTGCTCCCGGAGCGGAGATTCCGGCGCAATACACCTGCAAGGGCGCCGATACCTCGCCGGCATTGCAATGGAGCAGCGCTCCAGAACGAACTGCCGGCTTCGCGCTGATCATGGACGATCCCGATGCTCCGGCCGGGACTTGGGTGCACTGGGTGCTGTGGAATTTGCCGGCGAAGTCGCAGTCGCTGCCGGAAGGTGTGCCCAAGCACGAGCAACTGGACGAGGGCGCGCGACAAGGGCGGAACAGCTTTCACAAGTCCGGCTATAACGGGCCTTGCCCGCCACCGGGAAAGACGCATCGCTACTTCTTCCGCTTGTACGCGCTGGACGGGAAGCTGGATCTGGCCGCCGGAGCCAGCCGCCCTCAACTGGATACAGCGATGAAGGGACATGTGCTGGCAGAGACCGAGTACATGGGCACATTCCACAGATAGGCGAGCGTGACCGTTAGAATGGCTGCTGCGGAATACCGTGACATGCCATCGAACTGGATCTTCTGGCTGATCTTCAACGTGTTCGTGCTGGCGATGCTGGCGCTCGACCTGGGCGTCTTCCATCGCCAGAAGCACGAGGTCGGATTTCGTGAAGCGATCAGATGGACTCTGGTCTGGATAAGTCTCGCCGGCCTGTTTGCGGTGCTGATTTACTTTTTCGGACACACCCTGGTAGGCGCGAATGTGCGGCCGAATTCGCAGCTCTCGCTGGAGTTCGTAACCGGATACCTGATCGAGCTATCGCTGAGCGTCGATAATCTCTTCGTCTTCCTGCTCATCTTCCGTTACTTCAGTGTGCCCCGCGAGTTTCAGCACGAGGTGCTGTTCTGGGGCGTGGTGGGCGCGCTCATCATGCGGGCCATTTTTATCGCGACCGGGATCACGCTGCTGAAGCGTTTCCACTGGATCATCTTCATCTTTGGCGGAATCCTCATCTACAGCGGCATCAGGTTGTTCATCCAACACGGCAAGAAAATCCATCCTGAATCCAATCCGCTGTTGCGCGGCTTTCGCAAAGTCTTTCGCGTGACCGACAACTACGAAGGGGACAGATTCTTTGTCCGCCGCGGCGCATTGAGGTACGCGACGCCGCTCGCGCTGGTGTTGATTGTGGTTGAAACTACGGACCTCCTCTTCGCCGTCGATTCCATCCCCGCCGTGCTGGCGGTGACGCGCGAGCCGTTCATCGTCTACACGTCGAACGTGTTCGCGATCCTGGGATTACGCTCGCTGTTCTTCGCACTGTCGGGAATGATCGAAGCGTTTCACTTCCTGCACTACGGCCTGTCGGTGATCCTGATCTTCATCGGATTGAAGATGCTGGCGTCGGACTACTTGCCGATCCCGACTGCCCTCGCGCTGGCAGTAGTGGCGGGGGTGCTGCTCGGTTCGATTGTGCTGTCGTTGGTGTTTCCGAAGAAGACCAGTGGGAGCTAGAGGATTCGCAAGGTCTTGGATTCCGGCGAGCACGGGTAGAGCGGGCCTTCAGGCCCGCGTTGGGTGCAGATTAATAGCCGAGGAGCTGCGGTGGTCATTTGAGAAATGACCACCGCAGCTCTAGATCTTTGGGATGCGTTTGACCCAGGCCTGAAGCCTGCTCTACCCGTGTGCACAGCCCTGAAGCATCTGGATGATTATTCGAAGCGGATATTGTCGCCGGTGACCACCGAATGCTTGTGGTACCTGGCGTCGTTCTTGAGCGGGTGATCGAGGCGATAGTGTGCGCCGCGGCTTTCTTCGCGGGCCAGCGCGGAGCGCGCGATCAGCAGACCGGCTTGCAGGATGTTGGCAGCTTCATGGGAGCGGCGATCGCCCAACGACGGCGCACGCTCCTGCAGCGCGCGCAGTTCCGGCACAACCTGTTGCAGCGCCTTGCCGTCGCGGACCACGCCCACGCGCTCCCACATCAGCGATTGAACTTTCTGGATGAACTTCTCCACATCGCCGGCCTGACCGTTGCCGCTGGCCGTCGCGACCTGCGGGCTCGCACTGGCTGGATGATCGCCCTTAGCACTAAGCTGTTCGCGCATACTCTGCCCGGCACGCGCACCGTACACCAGGCCCTCCAGCAGCGAGTTGCTGGCCAAGCGGTTGGCGCCGTGCACGCCGGTGCAGGCCACTTCGCCGGCGGCATACAGGCCGGGCAGCGAAGTGCGTCCTTGCAGATCGGTCCGAACCCCGCCCATGGCGTAATGCGCCGCCGGGCGGACCGGAATCAGCTCAGCCGCAATGTCAATGTTGTATTCCATGCAGGTGGAATAGATCATGGGAAATCGCTGGCGGACGCGCTCGGCATTCAGATGCGTGAGGTCGAGGTAGACGGCAACGTCCGGCCGCTTGACGAGTTCCAGCTCATGGGCGATGGCCCGCGCCACCACGTCACGAGGCGCGAGTTCCGCCTGCTCGTGATACTTAGGCATGAAGCGCTTCAGCTCCAGATTGCGCAGATAAGCGCCTTCGCCGCGTAGCGCCTCGGAGAGCAGGAAGCGTGGAGCGCCTTTGAGAAATAGCGCCGTGGGATGGAATTGCACGAACTCCATGTCGCTGATTTGCGCGCCCGCGCGATAGGCCATCGCCACGCCATCGCCAGTAGCGACAGCGGGATTGGTGGTGTTGCTGTAAACATGGCCCAGGCCGCCGGTGGCAAGCAATACCGCGCTGGCGAAAATCTCGTGGAACTGTCCGGCTTGATCGAGCACGCGAATACCCACCACGTGCCCGTCGCGGACAAGCAGGTCGGTGGTGAATTCAAACTCGCGGAAGCTGATGGACTTGATGGCTTCGGCTTTGCGATAAAGGGCGCGACCGATCTCGCGTCCGGTGGAATCGCCGTGAGCGTGCAGCACGCGGCTGCGGCTGTGCGCGCCTTCGCGGGTGAAGGCGATCTTGGCCCCGGCGCGATCAAACTCCGTGCCCCATTCGATCAGCTCTTCGATGCGCGGCGGACCCTCCTCGACCAGCACCCGCGCCGCTTCTTCGTTGCACAGGCCGTCACCGGCCCGGAGGGTGTCTTCCAGATGCAGCCGGACTTCGTCGTCGTCGCTGAGCGCGGCGGCGATGCCACCCTGCGCATAACGCGTGTTCGACTCCGTGACCTCGCGCTTGGCCAGGCAAAGCACGCGGCCCGCTGAAGCGAGCTCCACCGAGGCGCGCAGACCGGCAATACCCGCGCCCACTACGATGAAATCGGTCTCGGATGGAAGAGCTGGCATCGTGGGTTCATGGTAGCACGCGCTATTGGAGCTATCCATTACACTAAAACCTTGATTCGCATCCCAGTTCGAACTCCGTCGCGGTCCTACGAAGTGCTGGTGGAGCGCGATTTGCTGCGCTCAGCGGCTGCGGCGCTGCGCGATGTTATTCCATCAGACGCGCGCATCTTCGCGCTCACTTCGCCGCCGATTCGCAAGCACTGGGCCGGCGCCCTGCGCAAGAGCTTCGACAAAGCCGGACGCAAAATTGAAATCGTCATCATGCCCGATGGCGAGCGCTCGAAGACTCTGGCTGAACTGGAAAAGCTCGCGGCAAAGCTAGTGAGTCTGGGTGCGGACCGGCGCTCGGTCCTGCTGGCGCTGGGCGGCGGCGTGGTGGGCGATGTTGGCGCGTTCCTGGCTTCCATCTTCATGCGCGGTATTCCGGTAGTGCAGATTCCGACCACGCTGCTGGCGCAGGTGGACTCGGCCATCGGCGGCAAGACGGGCGTGAACCTGAAGGCCGGCAAGAACCTGCTGGGGACATTTCATCAGCCGCTCGCGGTCCTTGCCGATCCCGACGTGCTGGCTACGCTGCCGGAGCGCGAATATCGCTCGGGACTGTTTGAGGCGATGAAGTATGGCGTGATTCGCAATCCGGCGATCTTCGAAATGATGGAGTCGCAACGCGACGCGCTGCTGCGACGCGACGGCCCACTGCTGGAGAAGCTGATTGCGGAGTGCATTCGCATGAAGGCCGAAGTGGTGAGCGCCGATGAGCGAGAGAGCGGCGAGCGCCGCATCCTGAACTTCGGACATACCATTGGACACGCGCTGGAAGCGGAGACCAACTACCGGCGACTGTTGCATGGCGAGGCCGTGGGATGGGGAATGATTGCGGCCGCTCTGATCGGTGTTGAAATGCAGATAACGGATGGAGCAACGGCAGAGCGGATCATCGCGCTGGTGCAGGCGTATGGCCCATTGCCAAAGGTCAACGTTGATGGCAGGCGCATTCTGAAGCGCCTGTTGTCAGACAAGAAGACCATCGGCGGCGTGCCGCATTTCGTGTTGGCCAGCGGCATTGGCAAAGTCGAGGTGGTGAATAATGTTCCAGCGCGATGCGTAGTGCGGGCGGTGAAAGAGATTAGCAGCCTAACAGGGTTTTCTGATTCTACGGCCCGGCTGCGCGTAGATTTCTGACGACGATGACGCTGTTTTACGGATGTGCGAGAAATCGAACCGAAGTACCGCAGGGGCTAAAGCCCGGTCCTTTCTGCGAAGGTTACGGCACGGCTAAAGCCGTGCCCCTTCAAAACCCAAGTCGCCCTTTCGCCCCCATCGGCACGACTGAAAGTCGCGCCCTGTTACAAGGCACTCTAGAATCGACTTTTCCGCAGCCCGTAAAGCCGTGCCCTGACACAAACCGATCGTGCTGTGCCGCTATTGATCTTCATCGTGCTGTGTCACTAGTGGTCTTCTATGTCTGAACGCAGTCAACCCGAGACCAGCGAAGCCGAGCGCATTGTGGGCGCGGCTCCAGCGGGAGCTCGCGACCAAGCGGCCGCGGCGGCGGCGGTGCGCGACATGTTCACCTCTATCGCGCCACGCTACGACCTGCTGAACCACGTGCTGTCGATGAACATCGACCGCGTGTGGTGGAACCGCACCGCGCGGGCGTTTGCGGAGGTGTTGCGGCGTCCAGACGCGCAGGTACTCGATCTGTGCTGCGGCACCGGCGACATGACATTCGCGCTGCACCGCAGGATGAAGGGCGCGAACAGCGCTCTTTTCGGCGCCGACTTCTCGCACGCCATGCTGGTGCGGGCGGCGGAGAAATCGGGCAACCGGGACATTCGCTGGATCGAAGCCGATGCGCTGAACCTGCCGTTCGCGGCTGACAAGTTCCAACTAGTGACCGCGGCCTTCGGCTTTCGCAACCTGGCCAACTACGATCGCGGGCTGGCGGAGATCTATCGTGTGCTGGCGCCCGGCGGGGAGATGGGCATCCTCGACTTCGGCGAGCCGAAAGGGTTGCTGGGCAAGCTTTATCGCGTGTACTTTCGCCGCGTACTGCCTGCCATTGGCACGCTCATCTCCGGAGTGCGCGGCCCGTATTCGTATCTTCCGGCATCGGTGCTGCGCTTCCCTTCTCCGGAGGAGATGCTGCAACGCATGCGCGAGGCAGGTTTCACCCAGGTCTCATGGACGCCGTATAGTTTTGGAATTGCCGGGCTGTATCGCGGCAAGAAGTAGGCTGCGAGTGCGAAGACCACAAATCCGCTGGGCAACCCGTTGTGGAACCCGTTTAGTATCGGGATTCGCCCTCAAAATGTGCTACACAAGACATACTCTTGTTCTCCGCTTGAGAACGTAAACTTGTCGTACTGACGATCAGGAAGGAGATCTTTTGATGCACACAGGCTTGCGCCTTCGTAACACCGGCGTTCTGGCTGTCCTGGCCATATTCACCGTCCTTGTCGCTGCGCCACTTCTGCACGCCGGCGACGATAGCGAGGATTTCGACACCTACAAGCTCCGCGTTGACACCTTCTGGTTTTACTCGAATCCTTCGGGCAACTTTCAGGGATCGGGGAGCACCGATCACATCGACATCAATCAAGACCTGGGCTTCAACTCCTATTCCACCTTCGCTGGCTTGGTGGACTGGAAGTTCACCCGCAAGAACCATCTGACGTTTGCGGTGAGTCCCTTCCAGCAATCGCGGCAGACGGTGTTGAAGCGCACCATCACCTATCAGGGGCAAGTATTCGACGTTGGCCTGACGACGAATGCCAATCTCAAAGCGAACCTGTACGCTCCGGGCTATCAGTACGACATCATCCGGCGTAAGCGCGGGCACATTGGAGTCGCTGTACAGTTGGACACCTTCGATACCAAGGCTTCGCTGATGGCGCAGGCCCAAACCACAAGCGATGGCGTCCACCACGCAGCGATCAGCGGAAGCGGCTCGCTGCTGGCGCCGATTCCGGTCGCTGGTCCGCAGTATCGTCTGTACCTGACGAACTCATCGCGGCTGTTTGTGGAGGGCAACGTATACGGCATGTATCTGTTCGGCTACGGCAACTTCATCTCTGCCGCCGATACGCTGGGCTTGACCCTTAACAAGTATATAAGCGTAAACGCGGGCTATACTCTGGGTTCGCACCTGGTAGTTAACAACAACTCGGCTACGCGTATTGGGGTGAGCCTGACCCAGCAAGGCGCGCTGGCTGGATTGGAGTTTTCCTTCTAGAGCGCGGCGATCGACAAAATGGCGAGGGCCACCTGACGTGAGAATGACTATCCCGAACTGCATTCCTTCCGAACAGCTGCTTGCGACCTTCGCACAGGTTGCCGATGCCGGCTGAGCGATTGCAGAAGATCATCGCGGCCGCCGGAGTTGCCTCGCGGCGCAAAGCGGAGCAGTTGATTGCCGGCGGACTGGTCTCGGTCAATGGGCAGATCGTCGCCGAACTGGGGACGAAAGCCGATCCCGAGCACGATCACATTAAGGTCAACGGTAAGCTGCTGAGCGGCGCCGAGCGCCATGTCTACCTGCTGCTGCACAAGCCCAAGGGCTACGTGACCACGGTCACTGACCCGCAAGGACGGCCTACGGTATTAGATTTGGTGACGGGGATTAAAGCGCGCGTGTATCCCGTCGGACGGCTGGATTATCTGAGCGAAGGGCTGCTGTTGCTGACCAATGACGGCGAGCTGGCGCAGAAGTTGACTCACGCGTCGTCACATGTGCCGAAGACGTATGTGGTGAAGGTAAGCGGCAAGCCAACCGATGAGCAGATCGAGAAGCTGCGCGGCGGAGTGATGCTGCGGCCGGAACGCTCTCCGCTGAAAACGCCTGCCGGACGCGAGCCAAGGGCAGGACAGCGACGGCGATCGGAAGCAGTGCGGACTGCGCCGGTGCGCATCCAGCTGGTGCGCGAGGGCGACAATCCCTGGTACGAGATGATGCTGGTGGAAGGCCGCAACCGGCAAATACGCCGGATGTTCGAGGAGATTGGACACCACGTGGAGAAGATCAGACGCGTGCGTTATGGGCCGCTGGAGCTGGATGTTGAGCCGGGCAAGTTGCGGCATTTGACGGCAAAGGAAGTGGCGCAATTGAGAGCCGCGGCGCGGAAAGGCAGCATTTAGCATTTAGCACTTGGCATTTGGCGAAAACCCAACCTTCCGAGGTTTTGGCTAATTGCTAAGTGCCAAGTGCTAAGGGCCACTACGGAGATAGAATGACAAACTTCAGGAAGCTGGTACCGGCGCATATGCAGAAGCTGGCCAGCTACAAGCCGGGGAAACACTTGCGGCAAGCGGAATTGGAAAGCGGCGTGCGTTGCATCAAGCTGGCCTCGAACGAGAATCCCTTCGGGCCTTCGCCGTTGGCAATCGAAGCGGTGAAAGCCGCGGCTTCGGACTTCCATTTCTATCCTGACAACGGCGTCACGGAGTTGACGGCGCGGCTGGGCGAGATCCACGAAGTTGATCCCGCGCAGATTCTGGTGACCGCCGGTTCAACTACGCTGCTGGACATTCTGGCGCGCACGCTGCTGGGCCCCGGCCTGAATGCCGTTACCAGCAAGCTGTCGTTCATCGTGTATCCCATCGTCACGCAGGCTGCGGGCGCGCGGCTGATCGAAGTGCCGACGCTGAACGATGGCTATGACCTTGAAGGTATTCTCGCCGCAGTCGATGCCAACACGCGCGTGGTGTATCTGGCCAATCCCAACAATCCCACTGGAACGGTGGTTGATGCGCAGGCCATCGATCGCCTTCTGGATCGGCTGCCCGCGCACGTCATCACGGTGCTGGACGAAGCGTATTGCGACTTCGCCAGCGACTTCGCCAGCCACTTCGCGGCTGAGCGTGGGCTGGACTACTCGCACGGGCTCGACTATGTGCGAGCTGGGCGGCCTGTAGTCGTACTGCGTACGTTCTCCAAGGCGCATGGACTGGCAGGACTGCGCGTCGGTTATGGGATTGGACCGGCCGAGCTGATGGGATATTTTGCTCGCATGAAGCCGGCGTTCATGGTGTCATCGCTGGGCGAAACAGCGGCGCTGGCCGCGCTGGCCGATGCGGACCACGTAAAGAAAACGGTGGAGAATAACGCCCGCGGCGCGAAGCTGCTGACGCCTGCGATCGCGGAGATGGGAATTCGCGTGGTGCCCACATGGGCGAACTTCATCTTCTGCCATGTTGGTGAAGAAGCCGCACAGCTCTGCCAGCTTCTCCAGGAGGACGGAGTGATCGTGCGTCCGATGACGGGCTCGTGGGGCGCGCTGGACGCCTTCCGCGTCAGCATCGGAACGCCGGAACAGAACGAGCAGTTTCTGGGCGCGCTGAAGCGGGCGAGAGCGCGGATTCCGGAGCTAAAGTAGTCTTAAGTGGCCAATATCCGAACAGTTGCTTCTGCCGAAGCGATGGACTAAACTAACCTAGTCTAGTCCATCATGAAAACCATTAATATTCACCAAGCGAAAACCCATCTCTCGAGGCTCGTCGAAGAGGCGGCCGAAGGCGAGCCGTTCATCATTGCGAAAGCCGGCAAACCCATCGTGAAAGTTACCCCACTCAGCGCCCCGACCGGTACTCAAGTTCGCCGGCTCGGATTTATGGCCGGACAGATTGCGGTGCCGGACGATTTCGACCGGATGGGCAGCGAGGAGATTGAGCGGATCTTCGCGGGTGGAGTATGAAGCTGTTGTTAGACACCAACGTTCTGCTCTGGGCGGCCGGCGATCCCAAGCGCCTGTCGGCCAGCGCCCGCCGGTTAATGAATGAGCCCGACAACCAGTTACTGTTCAGCGCCGCCAGCTTGTGGGAGATAGCCATCAAACGCGGCTTAGGCCGGAAGGATTTTCAGGCCGACGCGCGACTGCTCCGCCGCGGGTTACTCGACAATGGCTACGGTGAAGTGCCGATCACGAGCCATCATGTGATCGCCACAGAAAGTCTGCCGCCGATTCACAAGGACCCGTTCGACCGCATCCTGGTGGCGCAGGCGACCGTCGAGGGCGTTACGCTGCTGACCGGCGATCCTATAGTGGCGCAGTATCCCGGCCCGGTTCGGAGAATATGAGGAAGGTGCGGATACTGAGAGCCGGACTCATGGAGTGGTAATACAAACGTCGCGGGCTGGCGCATTCAGGATCGTTTTATCAAAGACATGATTCGGCCGATTTCCGATTCCGCTTGACAACCGCAACCTAACTGTATAATGTATGTGTACAGTACACAGTGAGCAGCGGCCTTACATTGCGCATCGATCTGGACTCGGACGTTCCCGCCTATCGGCAGATTGTTGATGGGCTGCGAATTCTGCTGGTGGGCGGTAAACTCGCTCCCGGCTCGGAGCTGCCGTCGGTCCGCCGCATCGCTGTGGACTTAGGGGTGCACTTCAACACCGTGGCTGAGGCGTATCGAACGCTAGCCGGCGAAGGTTGGCTGGAGTTGCGGCATGGACGCGGAGCGACCGTGGTGGAGCGCGACGCTCCGGCAGCGAACGCGGAGTACTTGGAGGAGTTCGGCCATCGTCTGCGCGCATTGACAGCCGAGATGCTCGCCAAAGGGACCCCTGCCGCGAAGCTGCGCACCGTGATGCGCACCGCGGCCGAGGAGTTAGCACCATGAAACTTGAAACTGTGATGTTCCTCTTCCCGCTGGTATTCGTGGGGATAATTTTTCAGTTCACGCCGCTGATGACACGTCCCGGGATATTCTTCGGCGCGACGGTAGATCGCAATTTCCCGCAGAGTGCAGACGGCCGGCGCGTGCTGCGCTCCTATCGCTGGCAAGTTGCGTTGTGGAGTGTTGCCGCCATTGTTGTGACGGCGATGCTCACGCCCCAGGAGCCGCTCCTGGGCAGTATCGCGCCGCTGTTTGTCCTGATAGGCGCGGTTGCCTTCACCTACTGGCGAAAGTTCGAAGAGGTGCACACCCGTTATGGAAGCTCCAGGCCGGAGATTCGGCGTGCGAGCTTGTCATCTCCCGCACCCAGTGAGAGTTTTCCAATGCGCCTCGTGCTTCCGCCATTCCTGGCGCTCGGTCTGGCTGCCGCGTACCTGGGTGTGCATTGGAATCAAATACCGGAGCGGTTTCCGATGCGCTGGAGTTCGGATGGACAGCCCATTGGGTGGGCGAGTCGCGACTGGCCAGGCGTCTATGGAACGCTGTTGATGGCAGCGGCGTTCAATCTCTTTTCGCTGGGACTGGCGTGGCTGATAGCGCGACTGTCGCGCAAAACGACGATGCGCTACATCACCGTTCGCGGTCTGCTGGTCCTTCTCTATCCTCTGACATTCACGTTCATCGTGATGTCTCTGCTGCCCCTGCTACAGATCCCGGCGCGGCTGATTCCGGCCGTCATACTGATGAGCGTCGGGTTGACGTTCTTGATAGTCGTCGGAGTGCTGTACTGGTCATACAGGAAAGTCAGCGCGCCCGCGACAGACGATGAAGTTCCCGAACCGCAAGCCGATTCCTACTGGAAGGGCGGGATGTTTTACTACAACCCAAACGATCCGGCCATCCTCGTTTCCAAACGAGTAGGGATTGGCTACACCATGAATTTCGCCAACAAAATGTCGTGGGTAGTGTTGGTGGGCATTCTGGTGGTCACACTGTTGATCGCTGTTCTGCCCGCGCTGTTGATAAGGAAGTGACCGTAAACTCTACGACGATGTCGAACTGCGCATCGCCTCGGTTTGCGCCGTCGGAGGCAGCATCGGCAATCGCGCCGCGCCGTACAGTCCGGCATCACTGCCCATCAGAGCGATGGTGACCACCGTATGTTTCTCGCCTTTCTCCACGCGGTCAGGCGCGGTAATGGAGTAGATGAACGAGCGCACCTTCAGTTCCTGAAACATCGTTGGTGCGAAGGCCTCCCAGGCGCTGGAAACGCCGCCGCCGATCACGTACATCGGCAGATTCAGAGCGTTGATCATGGAGCCGATACCGATGGCCAGCGCGCGTCCAACTCTTTCGTAGATTCTCTTCGCCGAAGGATGTCCCTGGATGGCGAGCTGATAGATACCGCGCGAGGTGAACTCGACATTGCCGCGCGCCGAATCGGCCAGATCCGGCGCGTTGCCGCTGTCGATCTCTTCATGCGCCATGCGCACGATGGCGGTCGCCGAGGCGTACTGCTCCAGACAGCCGCGGCTGCCACAGCCGCAAGGATGTCCTTCGGACTCGACGTTGAAGTGACCCAACTCGTTAGCCATGCCGTTCATGCCGTGCCACAAGCGGCCATTCATCACGATGCCGCCGCCCACGCCGGTGCCGAGCGTGTACATGGCCATGTGATCGGTGTTGCGGCCCGCGCCCAGCCACTTCTCGCCCATGGCGGCGGCGTTGGCATCGTTCTCCAGCACGACCTTCGTATTGAGCCGGCGCTCGATCTCCTGGCGCACGGGAAAGTTCGCCCAGTCCTGAAGGTTGGGCGACCGCATGACAGTACCAGTATCCATGTCGATGAAGCCGGGCACTCCAATGCCGATGCCGGCAAGGTCGCCTGCGCTGCGATGCTTCATCGTCAGCGACTGAATGGCGTCGCACATCTCGCGGATGACGTGGTCGCGGCCCAACTGGACTTCGGTTCCGGTGGTTACCTTCTCCAGCATCTTGCCTTCGCTGCTGACGGCGGCGATGCGCAGGTTGGTCCCGCCTAGATCGACGGCTATGGAATAAACACTCATATGGGCCCTCAAGAATTCTTATTCACCACAGAGACACAGAGACACAGAGGAAATCGAACAGCAGAAAAAGGAAATTCGGCGATAGGGGTCTGACGCAAGTTTCTTCCTTTGAAAATCAGTTCTCTGTGTCTCTGTGTCTCTGTGGTGAAAACTTACTCCTGGCAATGCGGACAATAATGACTGCTGCGTCCAGCGATGATAACCCGCTTGATGGGCGTTCCGCACACCAGACATGGCTTTCCTTCTCTGCCGTAGACGCGATGTTTCAATTGGAAGAATCCTTCGCGGCCTTCGGCGTCGACGTAATCGCTGACTGACGAGCCGCCGAGCCTGATGGCTTCGCGCAGGACCTGCTTCAGCCCGTTGTGCAGCTTCTCGAGTTCGGCGCGAGTAAGCGATGCCGCGCGGCGTCGCGGCCGGACCTTGGCGCGAAACAGCGACTCGTCGGCGTAAATGTTGCCAACGCCGCTCAGCAGCTTCTGATTCAGCAACGCGCTCTTGATCGGCGTCTTGCGATGGTGGAAGAGCGGGATGAAATCTTCGATCGTGATATCGAGCGGTTCGGCGCCGGGCGCGTTGAAGCCGGTTTCCCGCTCAGGCGTCATGCGCACGACAGCCAATCGTCCAAAGCGGCGAAAGTCGACGAAGCGCAGCTCGCGTCCGGACTTGAGCTTCAACACCGCGTGGGTGTGTTTGGCAGTTTCGGTAGTCGGCGACGCGATCAGCAATTGACCGGTCATGCCGAGGTGAACAATCCACTGTGCGTGGACCCGGGTCTCGGACCCCGCGAGACCCGGGGCACCCAAAGTTTTGGAGCGGGCGGGTGCCCCATGTCTCGCGCTTTTCGAGACCTGGGCGCCATAACTCTCCAGGTCAAAGACGATGTGCTTGCCGACGCGCCGCACGTGGACGATGCGCGAATGTTCCAGCACAGCAGCGATCTCCTGCGGCGAAGACTTCAGCGGCTCGGGCTTTGAGCCGAGCCAGACGGATTCGATGACGTCGCCCGCGATGCGCTTGTCCAGACCGCGGGCGATGGTTTCTACCTCAGGAAGTTCGGGCATGGTGTGTAGTGTATGACAGCAATCACCAAACACGGTGTCATCCTGCGCGCAGGTTCGCTCCAAACCTGTGTCATCCTGAGCGGAGGTTCGCGCGGCTTTTTGCGCGAACCGAAGTCGAAGGACCCCTATATTCCGGCGATCCCTCGGTGCACTCGTGATGACAAATTGACCCGGATTGCACCCGTGATACCTCACCCTGTAAAATCTAGAGTTACACAGCCCGTCTCCTATTAATTTCCCAGAATTCAGAACGGCTCCATCCAGGACAGGCGAGTTGTGTGCGGAATCTCGGTAGAGCAGGCCTTCAGGCCTGCGTTGCATTGAGAACCACAAGTGCGCTTCAGCCGATGAGGTCTCGACCTCATCGGCTGAAGCGGGATCTTGAAGACGCCGTAACGCGGACCTAAAGGTCCGCTCTACCCATGGCGGAGTGGCATTTTGAAAACTGGCAAGACAGCGGTAATCGTCGGCGCGCAGTGGGGCGACGAGGGCAAAGGCAAAATCGTTGACGTGCTCTCCGAGCGCTTCAAAGTTGTGGCGCGCTATTCCGGCGGCCACAACGCCGGACACACCGTCACCATTCACGGCAAGAAGTTCATCCTGCAACTGATTCCGTGCGGCGTGCTGCGCGAAGGCTGTCGCGGTGTCATCGGCAATGGCGTCGTGCTCGATCCGTTTGCCTTCATGAAGGAAGTTGACGCCCTGCGCGCAACCGGCGTTAAGGTTGACGGCAACCTCTTCGTCAGCAACCGCGCCCACGTGATTCTTCCCTACCATCGCCTCATCGAGTTGGCCGCAGAGAACGCGCCGGGGCGCGTGAAGATCGGCACCACCTCGCGCGGCATTGGTCCCACATACGAGGACAAGATGGCGCGCAGCGGATTGCGCGTCCAGGACCTGCTGGACAAGAAGCTCCTGCAAAAGCACATCGAGAACGCCTGTCGCGAGAAGAACACGATCGCGCACGCGCTGTTCAACAGCGAGCCGCTCGACCCCGACAAGATGTTCGCCGACTATTCGGAGATTGCCGACCGCGTTGCGCCCTTCGTCGCCGACACCGCGTTGCTGCTGAATCGCGCCATCGCCAACGGCGAAGCGGTGATGTTCGAGGGCGCGCAAGGGACGATGCTCGACATCGATCACGGAACCTATCCGTTCGTCACCTCGTCGAGCGCAACTTCCGGCGGAGCGGCGACTGGAACCGGCGTGCCTCCAACGTCGATCAGCACCGTGATCGGCGTGACCAAAGCGTATTGCACGCGCGTGGGCGAAGGACCGTTTCCCACCGAATCCAAAGACGCCATCGGCGAGGCCCTGCGCAAGAAGGGCAACGAGTTCGGCGCGGTCACGGGACGTCCGCGTCGCACCGGCTGGCTCGATCTGCCGCTGCTGCGCTACTCCAACATGATCAACGGCACAAGCTGGCTGGTGGTGACCAAGCTCGACGTGCTCGACGAGCAGGCCGAGATTCCCATCTGCGTCAGCTACAAGATCGACGGCAAAGAGACGCAGCAGATTCCGGCGCAAATCTCCGGCTTCGAAAAGATCGAGCCGGTTTACCGCAAGCTTCCTGGCTGGCAGACGAGCACGTTCGGCATCGACAACCACGACAAGCTTCCGGACAACGCGAAGCGCTATCTGGAATTCGTGGAGAAGGAATCGGGCGCGAAGGTCGGCATTGTTTCCACCGGACCCGATCGCGAGCAGACCATGTTTATGCCGGAATTTCATGCGATGCTCGAGGCGATAAGTGCGACGGCAAAGAGATAGATTGGGCGCAGTAGGGTGGAGCGCCGCTTCAGCGGTGCAAATTAGCTGCTCTAAACGAACTGGCTTTAGCCGCTGAGGTAATTTCTTTACCTCAGGCGCTGAAGCGCGGCGCATAGGCGATGTCAGTGCTGCACGTCTGAAGACGTGCTCCACCCGGCTGTTCATGGATCGGAGGATGCAATGTTGGTGCTGGCCGTAACCTGGATGGCGCACCCGGGCCGCGAGAACGAAGTCGCCATCATCTTCGAGAAGCTGCAGGCTGCTTCGCGTCAGGAGCCCGGATGTCTCGCTTACACCGTCCACCGTCATATCGACGATCCTCGCCGCTTCTTCATCTACGAGCAATATCGCGATGCCGCGGCGCTCGAGGCCCATCGCAACTCGCCGCACTTTCAGGAGTACGCGGTGAAGGCGCTGCGCACTGTCGGCGAACGCCAGCAGGGCGACCTCTACAAACCGCTCTGCGAGGACTAAAGAAATAGTCCGAGTTTGAGAACATGTCACCTTCCCCACTATGGTGGAGCACCGCTTCAGCGGTGCATAGACTGTCGAAGTAAGTCTTCCGGCTTTAGCCGCTGAGGTAACTCGTCCAAAGCAAAACTTGTTATCGAGGCGCGACACGAAGCTCCACGTTGGATCGCCACAACTACCTCAGCGACTAAAGTCGACGGTTTGCCGGGCGCATTTGCTGCACCGCTGAAGCGGTGCTCCACCCAATGCTCGACCGAAGAGTTTGTGCCCGCAATGTGGCCCTCACTTGTCGCAAGATGTTGCATTCTTCTACCCTCCACCAATCCCTCCACTCGCAGCCGGCGGACTCAGCTCTTCCCGCAGAATCTCAAATAGTGCCGCCAGCACCGACGCCACTACCGGTCCCAGAAACAATCCGATAAATCCAAACGCCTCCACTCCTCCCAGAATGAAGAACAACAGCACCATGGGATGCAATTCCACGCGTCCGCCCACCACCCACGGCCGGATAATATTGTCGGCCGAGCTGACCACCACCACGCCCCAGATCAGCAGGAACACGCCTTGCCAGATCAGGCCGCTGAACAGCAGGTAAATCCCGACCGGCGCCCACACCAGCGACGATCCCACCACTGGAATGATCGAGCAGAAGGCCGCGCCCAGCCCCAACAACAGCGATGATGGCATGCCCACAATCTTCATCGCGATGCCGGTCAGCAAGCCCTGCGCCACGCCCACGCTCAGAATCCCGTAAACATTGGCGATGATGGTGTCGGAGATGTTCCGATAGAGCCGCGACACTTGCGCCGGCGTCAGCGGCATCAACCTCCCGATGCGATCGGCCAGGTCCTTGCCTTCACGAAACAGGAAGAACAGGATCACAAACGTGATCAGCGAATCGATGGTGAAGCGGGCCAGGTTGCCCAGAACATCCGCGCCGAAGCCGACCATTGCCACGCTCACCCTTTGCGCGTTGGCGCTCACGATGGTGTAAAAGTCGTACTTCGACAAGTCCACCCAGCGTCCGATGTAGTGCAGCAGCGGCGCGGCCGTTTTGGTGGCAAACATCGCCACTCCACCTTCTTCCGCACTTCTGCGGCTCAGATAATGCGCCGCGCTCACCGCTTCATTCGCCGCCAGCGTCGTAATGATGAAGCTGGGCACTCCGAACAGCAGCAACACCAGCAGCGTGGAAAGCAGCGCGCCCAATCCACGCCGCTGCCGCGTCACTCGCAACATCCGGTCGTGGACCGGATAAAACACGATGGCCAGGATAATGGCGAACGCGACCGGCCTCAGAAACGGCCAGGTGATGATGATCGCGAGGCCCAGAACCAGAACCACCAGCACGCTAAGAAAGACAATGGTTGTGCGTTTGCTGTTCATGCGCGGGACGTTCTCAGTTGTAACACGAAGCACCGCGGCGGAATAGTTTCGCGCAACCCAATCTCCGGAATGCGCCGCGCCACAGCTCAACAGGAAAGGATTATTGCGGCACGATGTGCGCCGTTGCCCTGAATTTGTGACAGTTGCTGAACTCCATCACATTGCGCGCCACCACCCCTTTTCGATTAGCATTGTTGACCACCGACTTCACCGGCAACACAAAATTCGTGCCGTCGTCGAAGGCAACGTCCGCGTAGTCAATCTGCAGGTCGGCGCTGCTCATGGGAAAGTCGTCAGGTATTTCCGTGGCTTCCACTTCCAGCCGGCGCAGCAAGCCATTATTCTCGTCGATCCACAATTGCCCGTGGTAAGGAGGGGCGACCATCTGGTCCTTCACGCGTAGCCGCCACGAGGCAACCTTCTGCAACGGCACTTGATATTCGAAGGTCAGAACCTTCCGTCCGTCGATGTCGCTTTCGTTGACGAACTGGAAGCTGACCTTGTTACTGGTGTCGAAGAGATTCCGTACGTCGGCGCCGAACTGGCCGGTCGACCACGTACCCCTGGCCAACGCCGGATCGCTCACCGGTTTCCCCTTCGACTTGACGTCCCGATACGAGTCCTTCCCGTCCTCGTAGGTCACCACGGCGGTGATCTCGTCGGTCGGCTTGTCTCCGAGAAAGCGCGAGGTCTTCTGCTCGCAGGTGAAATTCGGCATTCGCTGCGGAATCGTCACCGCATACAGGCAAACCTTGCGCAGAGCATCGGAGCGCGTCGTGTTCAACGCCGCCGACTCGCACACGGCCTCTGCGTATTCCGTCCCTTGCGGATCGACAGCAGCAGTCTGTGCAGCCAGATTTCCGCTGAGCAGCAACGCGACCGCGACCGCCATCCCGCAGCGCACGCAAACATTCCTCGCTCGGATCTTCCTCATCGACGCGTTAAGGGAGAAAAAAATCACGCTGGCCCATTAGACTCCGGCCGCAACCCGCGAGTTCCCAGATCGCCGGATTCCGTATGCGAGCTGTCGGAATTTGGGGACGGGCCCCACCCGCTCATGCAGCCTGTCTCCTCTCGCGCGGGTGTCGTGTCTTCTCCGGCTTTGCGCCGCAGGCGTGGAGCAAGTTCAATACGCTGGCTGGCCGCGTCACGCTGCGTCAGCTCGGCCGGCTCCGGAATCCCGCCTTGCCCTCGTCCCAGCGGACCGTTCAACATGCAGAAAAACTGGCTCTGCAAGCCGCAAGGATAGGACATCCGCATCGTCCCCACGCTATCTTCTTCGGTCGGCGTTATCAGGGCGTGGGCTTCGGTCTCGGCCTGGTCCATCTCCGCGTACGCCTCCGCTTGCTCTTCAATCTGCGCCACCTTGGCCAGGTCCACTTCCGGCTCTTCCGTTTCGTCAACCTTCAGCTCCGGCGCATCGTCTCCCAGTTCGAAGTCGTGCTCAAAATGATCGTAGCGCCCGGCCATGTTCGCGCCTCGTCTGTGCTCGAAGTTGGCGCCATTGCGCAGATTCGAGCTCGCCGTCTGCAGCGCGTGCAGCACCAGTCCGGCCCGCTTGCTGTCCAACCGGTTGCTCAGGATCGCATCGATCACCTGCATCAGCGCAATCTGGATGGAGCCGGCATCCTCCAGCGGCAGCAGGCTCAGCGCGGCGCCGGCATCTCCCAGGTTCGGCTGCTGCCCCAGCGCCTGCCCTGAGCTGGCCGAACGGGTCGCGTCCTGTCCTTGAAGGCTGATCTGGGACTGCTGGAATTGCCGCTCGGCGCGCAGCTGCCGGCCGATGTGGGTCAAATGGAAGTAGCAGTAGTTGCGGCCGCGCAACGCGGGCGAGCCGCAAAACTCGCCGTTGCTCTTGATGTGTTCGCATTGCCGCACGGCCTTCGCGTTCACCACCTTCATTTTGCAGATGAGCGCGTGCCGTTGTTCCGCGTTGATAGCTTCGATTTCCGGAAACTTCACTTCCGCTGCCTTCGTCGCCGCCGGCTTCGTCTCCGGCGAATCTTCTTCAGGCAGAGTTTCGTCGAGCTGGATATAGTTCAAATCGAATTACTCCAGCTTGATTTATTCCGGGCTGATTGACTCCGGACTGATTTACTCCGTAAGCGTAAGAGCAAGCACACCGTTGACGGATGGGTTGGGGTTATGAGGCGGGCTGATTGTGTTTTGCGGCCCAGGCTTTGGGTGTGAGTTCTGCTACGCGATGGATGGAGAAGTTGTTGAGACCCGGCAGCACTGCGGCGAGGTATCCGCGCACCGGGATATTCATGCGACGGCAACTCTCTATTACCGAGAAGATCGCCGCAACTTTCGGTCCGGCCTGGGCGCTGCCGATGTGTATCCAGTTCTTTCTGCCAATCGCGATGGGGCGCATGGAGTTCTCCGCGAGGTTGTTGGATAACTCCAGCTCGGGGTATTCGAGGAATCGTATGAGCTTGTTCCATAGTGCCAGCGTGTAGCTGGCGGCCTTGCCCGTAGCGCTCTGTGGCAAGGCGTTCTTCTGTGCCTCCAGGGTCTGTGCACGGATTTCGTCCAGCAGCGCAGGCGCCTTCTCCAGTCGCGACCCATGACGCGCGGCGTGGTCCATGTTCTTCTCGCGCGCTTCGGCATCGATCGCAAACAGATCATTCATCGACTTCACGATGCGCGTTGCCGCCTGATCCTTCGGGTTCAGCTTAACCGCGTCGATGAACTTTCTCCGCGCATGGGCCCAGCATCCAGCATGGACGATCTTCGGCCCGCCGATGCGGTCGTAAGCGGCGTAGCCATCCGTCTGCAAGATGCCTTCGAATAGTTGAAGAAACTGCTTGGGCCCTTCGCGTCCGCGCCCCAGCCGGAAGTCGAAGACGACATCACCGCCCGGGGTTCCGTACTGCCAGAGATAGGCTTGATGGTTCTGGCCGCGGCCATCGTGCATCTGCACCTCAACCGGCGTCTCGTCAGCCTGGATATAAGTTCCACGCAGCAACTCGCGGCGCATCACTCCCACGATGGGCGTGAGTAACTCGCCCACACGCATCACCCAGCCCACCATGGTGCCGCGGCTGATCTCTATCCCCAAGTCGCGCTGCAGCATTACGCTCTGCCGATACAGCGGCAGCGAGTCGCAGTACTTCGCAACAATCGTATCGATCACTACCTGGTCGCTGACCAGAGACTTCTCGATGATCCGCTCCGGCAGTGGCGCCGCCACCACGCCACGCTCCTCGCACTGCTTGCAGGCGCGCTTCTCGCGCCTGGTCACCAACACGAAGTATTTTGCCGGATCGACGCCCAACTGCTCGCTCTCCTCGTAACCGATCACCGTCGTCTCCGCGCCGCAGCCGCCGCACCGGCACTGCTCCGGCGTGCAGACCACTATCTTTTCCACGCGCGGAAGGTCCGCCGGCAGTGTCTGCCGGCCAGGATGCTTGCGCTTTGGTTTTCTGGAAGAGGCTGGCGACTCGCGTTGGCTCTCGGCTTCGACCTCGGCACGGCTGACGCCCGGCTCCAACTCCAGCAACTCCAGTTGCTCGTCGGAGAGCTTTTCGCTGCCCGGCCCGTACTTCGCAATCCGCTGTTGACGCAGCCGCTCTTCCAGCACCCGGATCTTCAACTCCGCGTACTGCAGACGCTGCTCCGTCGCACCCAGTTGCCGTTTCAGTTGTTCGATGATCTCGGAGTCGGAAGCAGAAGAAGAAATCGTCGGAGTGGACGTTGTCGAGGGATGAAAAGTCGCACTCACAATGCCTATCGAATACCAGTAACAGCTGTGAATCGACAAGCGCTTTGTGCAGTATTTATGAGGCGATCCGTGGCTTGTGTGGTTCCTCAGCAACCGGCTTGCGATACCACCGTCGCGGTCGTGTCTGTCCCAGATCGATTCCACCCAGCAGCAAGGCAAACTGCTCGTGACTCAATACCACTTTGCTTGCTGAATCGCTGGATTCAGGCCAGCGAAAACACCCTTTTTCCAATCGCTTGGAACATACCCATAAACCACTTCCATCCCAGAACACCAACTTCATGCGGTTGCCTCGCGCGTTGGCAAACAGAAACACGTGCCCGCTCAACGGGTCACACTGCAACCGGTCACGCACCATCCCATACAGTCCCTCGAAACCCTTGCGCATGTCGGTCGCTCCCGCCGCCAGATAGATCCGCGTCGCCGCTCCAAAGCCGAACACCGCTTACAGCCTCTCCAGCACAGTCACCAATCGCGCCAGCGTCCCTGCATCAAAACCCCTGCCCACTTCGATTCTTCGCTTCGAGCTGAGAACCACCGCCAGAACACGGCTCGCGTCCTGTCCCTGTAACGGACTCACCCCGCTTAGCTCCCCTGCGACCAGAGCACCGCCGCCAGCACCTGCGCTCTCAGCTTCCTTTCGTTTCCTCAGATAACGATTCAGAGTGCTTAGCACTACTCCGTGTCTGCGGCAGAACTCACTCGGCCTCAAGCCGCTCTCTACAAACTCTTCCACCATCTGCTGGATCGCCAATGAACTGCGACGGGGACGCCGTACCGGAACCTGCTCTTCGCTCATGCCAACACTTCATCACAACAGCCCGCAATAAAACAGGTGCGTTGCTCTCACGCTTACGGACGAGCTGGCTGGAACTCTGGGTTTGTAACTGGTAACCGACAACCGAACAGGTGTCGGGCAAATGGTTGACTGCGACTAACAACTTACCCCCAGTAAACGCAAAATGGGCAGGAGCGCCGGGGTAAAGGCGGATCCTACCCTAACCTAACCAGTATCAGTTTCCATGAGGCCAGAAGCAACGAAAAAATGAAGAATCTTCATCCCAATTCCCATCTTGGGAAAACCGCCGCGGGATTACTTGCGGTATGGCGATGTTACGCCAGTTGTATTCCGTCTAGTTGGCAATCTTGCCTATCGCATGATCTTCCAATGTTTGCGGCCAGTGGTACGATTTAGCCACGATGAAGTTTAGCTTCACTCTTCTTCTGGGATTGACGGTCTGCTGTCCCGTCAGTCTTGCGCAGGTGGAGCAACAATTCTCCCATCAGCTCGTAGGGCAGACAGTCGTTCTACGCAACTTCTACACTGGCCAGAAGCTGAGATACGACGCCAACGGAGTGCTGATCTCCGGCGGGACTGCCGGATCCGGCCCTGCCGACGGGCGCGTATATGTAGAAGCCGTGCAATTTAAAAGGAACAGGGTGATTATTCGCGGCGAACGGCGGATCTCCGTCCTCAACCCTGCAACTGGCGAGACCAGCTTGCTTGGCCCCCACGAAAAGGTTGAGATTGAGGCGGAGCTGCCTTCGGGCGAAGGCGCAAGCGAGGCGACAACCGAAATACTCAATCGGATATTCCTGACACCTGCGGAGACCAACGGGCTCACTTGCTCTGCCGACGAGGAGAGAACCCTCCGCGAATGGATGCTGCGAGCCAAAGAACCCGTCATCGTAGCGAAGGATGGTAAGCAAAACAGGGAGAAATCTCGTCAGCTTTGTTTTCCGGATGGGAACCGCGCCTACATAGCGGGGAATGGAGTCATCCCTCCGAAGGCACTGAAAACGCCAGACCCGGTCTATCCTCCCAGCGAACTGGGTACACAAGCTTGCGGACCGGGCGAACAGGTTACACGAAAAAACAGGGAGGTGGTCCTAGCGCTAGTCGTTGACAGCAGAGGAAGGCCCACGAGTCCGGTGGTTGTCGGGGCGTCCGTGACGGAGTTTGATGAGGCTGTGATCAACGCGGTACAAGGATGGAAATTCCAGCCTGCAACTTACCAGGGCAAGCCTGTGCCCGTGGCCATCAGCGTTGAGGTGAATTTTCGATTACGAAAAGATTGTGCCGACATCGGGAGGCTTGGCCTGGGTGGTTCAGCCGACCTCGGTTCAACAGTACAAACAACGCTCACGTTGGAGTGATGCCAAGGCCCCTCGATCACAAATAGCAGTGAGGAGGAACGTTGGCGTAACCGGGCCATGCAGCAACCAACCCGAAGCCCTCGGGTCGCGCTGGCGGGACGCCAGATCGCCTATGCAACGGCGATTCACACAACTATCTGCGGCTGACTGGAGACGATCTCGCAAATGCTTTGTGTCGAGGCCCGACTTCAGCCGTGCCGAAAGCTACCGCTAGAAGCCCTGAGCTTTCCTAGGTGCGGGAGCACCTGCGGCAGCGTCCGCTTCCATCTTTAACTTTAGGGTTTCGAAATAGCGGCTCAGGTCGGACGGAATCGGCCTGAATAACTGCCGCTCGGACAGCATCTTGTCCAACATGCCAAGCAAGCTCGGGTTGGCTCCCAGCTTGAAGCTGGTCGCCCGGAATCCTTCGTCTAAGTCGCTCTGGTGACAAGCCGTGGGATGCCGTCCCAGCAGGCATTCCAGCATAACTACGCCAAGCGAAAAGACGTCCGAAGCGCAGGTCACCCGCTCGCCTCTGGCCTGCTCCGGCGAAAAATAGCCCCACGTTCCAAAAGGCCGGCGGGCGGCCATCGTGTCGTCGTGCTCTGGGTCCTTGGCCGCGCCCAGGTCGATAAGGACCGCGCCACCGGAATCTCTCAGCATGATGTTCGAAGGCTTGATGTCCCCATGAACAATGCGGCGCGACCAGATGGCCGCAATTGCCGCCGCGACGTCGCGTCCGATCGGCAGCACTTCGGCGTCCAGCAGTCGTCCGCCGATTCGCAGGCGATGGCTCAGCGTTTGTCCTTCCACGAATTCCCACGCCACGTAGCGCGTGCGGCTGCCGGCTACCTCACAATAGCCATGCTCAATCGGCCGGGCCAGGCTGGAATGCCCGATGTTCTCCACCGTGGTGATCTCGCGCTGTACGCGACTCTCCTGATAAGGATGGAGATTCAATTTCAGAGCAACAACGTCATTCGCCTCGGCGCCGTCTGGCTGGGAAATCCTGGTTGCCTTGAAAATTACTCCCTGACCGCCAATGCCAATTTCGCGGCCAACGACGTAGCGATGCCCCAGTGCAGCTTCGATATCTGCGGGATCAAACGGATGGATAGCCATACTATCTACGAGGCAAGCCTCGGGTCTGCTAACGTTATCTATCCCCACAACACGACGAAAACTTTTCATAAAGTATACCCGGAACAGTACATCAGCAGACACTTCTTACCGGTTAGGAGCGATAAAAACTTGCGGCCTGTGCTTCGGAGCTTGTACTGATAGGTGCGAGTATTATGGGCGCGCGTGTGGCAGAAAACAATCAGACAATGGTGTCGGCTTCGCCTACCCACTTATCGGGTCAATGAGTGTGCTACTACTCCCACATACCGTGGCATTGAGAACCTCGTCCTGCTACAGCTTCCTGGCCAGCAGGTCGGCGATCATATCCAGCAGAACCTGTGGTGACTCGCCCTTTGCCAGGAACCCATCCACAAACTCCAGGCCGTCGGGCTTCTCCAGCGCGGCAGAGATAATCAGAATTGGAACCTCCGGCTTCAACTCCCTCATCTCGCGGGCAATCTCTATTCCTGTTCTGCCACTCAGAAAATGGTCGGCGATTACCAACTCGACGCCATTCTGCTTGAAAAGCTCCAGACCATCTTCCCCCGAACTGGCAGTCAGCACGTTGTAGCCTTCGCTGCCCAGCAACAGCTTTCGAACCCGCAGCGCGATGTCAGCGTCGTCAATGCACAATATCAGCGGATGTTCCGCACCTGCCGGTAATAGCGCTGAGTTCATGGCCCGTTCCTTTCTGCCCGCGCGGAAAATCTGCGAGCATGCGATTCTCTGGAAATGGCAACGTTGCTTGCTTGTATCGAGCTCCCGTACAGGCAGGTACTCTAAGGGAGGACAGCTTCGGATGGGCTGACTTAGCTCAGGGACCTGAAAGAGGACGGGAATGGCTCACTCCATCTTGACCCTATGCTCTCGCTGCCGGACCGTCGCTTGGTGCGCGAACGTTGTCCCAGCTTGGACCATGTTCCGGCCCTGCCTGCCGGCCAATGCAGTGCTACCCTCACTGTCGGACCTTATGTAGCGCAGAGCCAGCAGCAGTGGATTGGGGGTAGGAAACCCTTGCTCTCAACAGGCCGACGGCTACCGGCTCTGCTCTTATGATCGGGCTACCTTACAATTTCCCGCTGCCACAAATCTGGTCAATATTGCTCACATCGCGAAATTATTCTCGCCTGCGGGTGCCCCATTGCAGTCATCCCGAGCGGAGCCGAGGGACCGGCTTTCTTCAACTTCCTTTGGCCTTGAGTGGGGATTTTCGCGTTCCCGTGTTTGAAGGGGCGGAGCTGCGCCATACCCTGAGCCTGCCGAATGGGTGCGCCGTCGCGGCTCCTTTGAATTTGTCATCACGTCTATAACGACGTTGGACTTGTCAAGGTAGACGGGGGCGCCGACGCACAAAAGAGATGCGCCAGTTCGCTCTCGAGGAAAAGGTTTTTTCTTCACCAGAGGCCCGTCTTCCAATCTAGCGGCGAGCTCAGCTTCGCCACCCATCTATTCGGCCACCTACGGCGACCATGATTGCTCTGCGAACTCCCGTGTTCACGGGAGGCAGGCTGCCCATTCAAGCGGTCGGCGCTCTACTTGGCGCCACGTGATGACTCGGGCTTGCCTGCCCCACTGCTGGATAGCTGCGCATAGTTCCAACCATTGCGCAGCATCCAGTACAACCTTGTCGCCAGCCGCCGGGCGATGGCCACCTTGGCCTGCGCCCGACTGCGCCGCAGCGCCAGCCGCACATAGACCCGTTTCAACTCCGGATCCCAGCGCGCCGCGCTCTGCGCCGCCTCCACTAGCAGAAAGCGCAGAAACGGCGAGCCCTGCTTGCTGATGTGCCCCAGCCGCTGCTTGCCGCCCGAGCTGTACTCACGCGGAATCAGCCCCAGGTAGCTGCTGACCTGCTTGGCCCGGGCAAAGCGCTGCACCTCGCCCAGGGTCAGCACGAAGGCCAGGGCCGTCTGCGGCCCTACCCCAGGATGGGTCATCAGCCGCACCGCCTCCGGCCGCTTCTGCGCTTCGGCCCGCACCCCCGGGTCCAGCCCTGCGATCTGCTCGTCCAGTTGGTCTAACTGCGTCAGCAGCTCGTCGCGCCGCCGCGCCGTGTAGGGCGGCAGCACCAGCTTTTCCAGTTGCTCGCGCCCCGCCTCCGTCCAGAGCTGGCGCTGCCGGCGCAAGCCCTGGTTCAGCGCGATGGCATGCAGCTGGTTCTTTACCTGCGTCCGCATCCGCACCCCCTGATGGCGATGCATGAGCAGTTGCCGTACATCGCGCTCCCCCGCACTCGGCACCCATAGCCGGGGAAAACGATTCTCCACCAGCAAGTGCACCATGTGCTCGGCATCGCGCTGGTCCGTCTTCTGCTGCCGCACCACCGAGGCCCGGATCTGCGCCGCGTCTCCTACCCACAGCTCGTGGCCGGTTTCCTCCACCAGCCGCTCGAACCATTGCGAGAAGCCGCAACTTTCCAGCCCCAGCAGCGCTTTTTCCTCCAGCCCACGGAAGAAGGCTCCCGCTTCTTCCGGCGTGCGCAGCCGTCGATAGCTGATTTCTCCTGTTTGTTTGTCAAAGATCGCTAACTGCTGAAAGCCGGGGTGAAAATCACAACCTATAATCAACATAGCGTTGGCTCCTTCCCCGAGCCTCTGGTTTTTTTCCTACTTCAGAGTACTCGCTCGGATCGAGCCAACGTCGTTATGAAATCAAGCGGGACTTCAGTCCGGCGAGGGATCTGCTGTTGAAAACACATTGCCAGAGCATGAGTACTTTATAGCCCATGTGGCCTTGTTCACATACTCCGCCCGCGTGCGCCAGCAAGGCTCGAATCGCGAGATCCGAGTCCCGCCTTGCGGGACGGCGACATGATAGCCCAGCACGTAGCCGAAGGCGGAGTGCTGGGTAAGATGGAAAAAATGCCGAGCCCCTCGGGGGCGACACAGTTCTTATGCAAACGCTCGAGACTTCGAACCCAGCCGCAACGCGGCGGAATGACGTTAGACGGGGGCGTAAGCCCCCGGTCAAGTGAGAAATTAACCAGAGCCGCAGAGCGGCGACACGGGCTGCGACACAGTTGGCTAAACGCGCTTCGGCTCAACGATCCGCCGTCGCGATACCCGGAGCCGCTCAACCGCTCGCGTTCTCTGCCGGGATAGTCAACACAATTGCGGTAACGTCATCGCTCTGGCCGCCGCCCTGGGAAAACGCATGCAGACTGTCGAACAGATAGTCCAGGGATTCGGCAGCGGATTTGCCTCCGCACCGCGCCCAGGTCGCGGACAAGTCAGCATGCCAGAACTCGTCGCCCTCCGGATTGCGCGATTCATGCAGTCCGTCGGTGGCAAACAGAACGCTGTCTCCCGAGGACAGCCGCACCGTGTGTTGGCCATAGCTGGCTGCCGGAAGTAGTCCGGAAGGCAGCCCACCTTCCCCTAGCAGCCGGCATGTGGTCTGCGATACCAGGAGCGGCAGCGGCAGCCCCGCATTGGAGAAGGTCAGCTCTCGCGTCACCGGATGGAACAGGGCATACAGGGTCGAGCAAAATCGTCCTTCCAGCGGACGTTGCATCAGCGTCTCGTTCAGCAAGCCCAGCACGCTGGCGGTATCGGCGCCAGTCTTCCTGATCCCGCGCAACGCGCCCATTACCAGCGACCCATACATTGCCGCCGGCAGCCCTTTGCCCACCACGTCACCCAGGTAAATGCCGATGAACCCGTCCGGCAGACGAAAGAAGTCGGCGAAATCGCCGCCCACTTCAGAGAACGGAATGTAGCGGAACGCGATCTGGAAAGCCTCGTCGTGCATCGATCCGGTCGGCAACAGCGAGGCCTGGATGCAGTGCGCTTCGTGCATATCGTCCAGGCCGAAGTGTCCGCCTGAGGAATGCCGGCTGGCCGATGCTTCCGTTTCGGTCACGAGCTGAATGGTTCCCATGTGCGGGCGTCACCTGATGCCTGAATCGGCGCAAGGCGCATCCGGCTTTAGCCTTCGTTTCGCATTCCCCGCGGCGGGGCGAGATTCAACCCCAGAGAGCGGAATCCTTTCCGAAAATAGAACGATCCGCCTGCCTGCAGCCCCAGCAGGCCGCTGAAAAACCCGGCGAAGGAGACGTCGGGTAGAGGCAAAGGGCTTAGACCAGCCTCGGAGTTAGTGTGGACCGGGTAGAGCCAGCCTTCAGGCTGGCGTCCAGGCAATTCACTTTTGTGAGGCTTGGGCCGCTGCGGTCATCTCCACTGACCGCAGCGGCCCAAGCGGTTCTTTTGTCCGCGGCAAAACGCGGCGCTGAAGCGCGGCTCTACCCCGGCTTCAGCCGGCTACACTGCAGCCCCTGCTCCCTACTGACAACTGGCTACTGACAACTGACAACTGCCTCTCAATGCATCATCGCCTCGCCCGCCTTCCCCGCCATCGGCTTGCGCAGCAAAAACAGCAACGGAATCAACGCCACGAAGATGATTGCCAGAAACAGAAAGGTGTCGTTGTACGCCAGCATCGCGGCCTGCCGCTCGACCATCCCCCACACCGCTCCATACGCCCGCTGCGTCGCTGTTGCCGCGCTCGAGCCCTGGCTCATGAAATACGCCTTCAGGCTTTGCAACATCTGTTGCGACGTGACACTCTCGGGATAAACGTGCCGTCCCAGCACATTGATCTGCGTCTGCTGCGCCCGGTACTGCACATTCTCCACCATCGCAATGCCAATGCTGGCGCCGATGTTCCGCATCAGGTTGAAGATGCTGGTAGCGTTGCCCATGCGCTCGTTGGGTATTTCGCCGTTCGTGACCGTCGTCAGCGGCACAAACACAAATCCCAATGCCGCTCCCTGTATCATCAGCGGCCACCAGAAATTTTTCGACGCCACGTCCAGGCTGAAGCGCGACAGCTCCCACATCGCGTACGCCGACGCCACAAAGCCAACGCCCAGCAGTTTGCGGCTGTCGAACTTGCCGATCAGCCGGCCCACAATCGGCATGATCAGAAACGATGCCAGGCCGCGCGGCAGATTGGTGATGCCCGCGTGGGTGGCCGTGTAGCCCAGCACCACCTGCATCAGCAGCGGCAACAACACCGTGCTGCCGTACAGCACGAAGCCGATGAACGTCATCAGGAACGTGCCGATGGCAAATGAGCGGAACTTAAAGACACCGAGATCCAGCACCGGATGTTTGGCCACGAGCTCGCGAATGATGAGCGCGCTCAAGCCCACCACCGCCAGCACCGCCAGCGTCACGATGAAGTGCGATCCGAACCAGTCGTCCTCCTGGCCCTTGTCCAGCATGATTTGCAGGCTGCCGATGCCGACCGCCAGCAGCCCGATTCCCCAGTAATCGATGCCGGTCTTCTGGCGCCGCAGGTAGGGCGGATCGAAGATGAAAACCTCGGTCAGGATGAGCGCGAGCACGCCGATGGGCACGTTGATGTAGAAGACCCAGCGCCAACTGTAGTTGTCGGTCAGCCAGCCGCCGGCCACCGGACCCAGCATTGGCGCAACCACAATTCCCAGCGCCCAGAACGCCATCGCCTGGCCGCGCTTTTCCGGCGGGAACGATTCCATCAGGATGGCTTGCGAAAGCGGCTGCAGACCGCCGCCGCACGCGCCCTGGATGACGCGGCACAGAATCAGGAACGGCAGCGTGGGCGCAAGCCCGCAGAAAAATGATGCAATCGTGAAGCCGCTCACCGACATCATCAGCAACCGCTTCCGCCCGAAGCGTCCCGCCAGCCATCCCGTCATCGGCAGGATGATGGCGTTGGCCACCAGGTACGATGTCAGCGTCCACGTGGCTTCGTCGTTGCTCGACGACAGGCTGCCCGCAATGTGCGGCAGCGAAACATTGACCACCGTCGTGTCCAGCACTTCCATGAAGGTGCTCGACATGACTGCGATAGCAATCAGCCAGGGATTAATTTCCCGATGTTCTTGATTCCCGAAGAATGGCATTCGTGTAGTGGTTTTGAAGGGGCATGGCTTCAGCCGTGCCGTTGCGACCTCTCACTCTAAACCTCTGTCATCCTGAGCGGAGTGAGCCGGAAGGCGAACGAAGTCGAAGGACCCCTATAGGAACCAGCGCCCCCTCCCAAATCCGTCCGCTCTGTAATATTTCTGTCATTTCGCTCTGCAACCGTTCTGCATCACAGAAAACCCCGCCGCTTCTTCCTACCATTGACCCATGATTTCGACAGCGAACTCTGATTCGATTGTTCCACATCCCAAGGGGATTCACGCGCGCGTGCTCCTCGAGCTCCGTTTTCGGACCCTACGCGCGCGACGACGAATTCGGCAGCCGCACCATCAATCCCATGGAGCTCTATCACAACCAGGTGACCCGCGCGCAAGGCAGCTTCTCGCTGCGCATGTTTCATCGCTCCTGGGGCCTGATGATGATTCAGCGCAACATTTCGGCGCCCAGCACGCTGCTCGACTTCCCTACTCTGGAGCACTTTGAGCGCGAGCTCACCTCGACCGAGTACGACGTCGTCGGCATCTCCGGCATCATCCCCAACTTCGGCAAAGTCCGCGAAATGTGCCGCATCGTGCGCAAGCTCTCGCCCAAGTCCACTATCGTCATCGGGGGACACGTTGCTGCCATTCCCGCTCTCGATAAATTAATCGATGCCGATTACGTTGTGCGCGGCGAAGGCATCGCCTGGATGCGCCGCTATCTCGGCGAAGATCCGGCCGCTCCCATCACTCATCCCGAAATCCTCTCCGGCTTCGGCATGCGGGTGCTCGGCATGAAGATTCCCGACAGCACTCGCGACACCGCGGCCACCATTATCCCTTCGGTCGGATGCCCCATGGGATGCAACTTCTGCACCACCTCGGCCTTCTTCGGCGGCAAAGGGCAAAGCTGCAACTTCTATGAATCCGGCGACGAGCTTTTTCGACGTGATGGAGCACATGGAGCAGTCCATGAAGGTGAGCTCGTTCTTCATGATGGACGAAAACTTTCTGCTCAACCGGCCGCGCGCGATGCAGTTGCTCGATCGCATGAAGCAAGCCGGCAAGAGCTGGTCGCTATATGTGTTCTCGTCGGCCAACGCAATCCGCAAATACACCATCGAGGAGCTGGTGCAGCTCGGCGTCTCCTGGATCTGGCTTGGCCTGGAGTCGCCAAAATCCTCCTACGCGAAATTGCACAACACCGATACTCAGGCTGCTGGCTTCGGAGCTGCGCCAGCACGGCATCAAGCTGTTGGGTTCAACCATCGTCGGGCTGGAGCATCACACGCCGGAAAATATTCGCCAGGAAATCGAGTTTGCGGTCGCCCACGGCACCGACTTCCATCAGTTCATGCTCTACACGCCGGTCCCGGGCACGCCGCTCTTTCAGCAGATGCAAGACGAAGGCCGCATGCTCGACGGCGTCGACCTCGCTGACATCCACGGTCAGTTCAAGTTTAACTTCGAGCACGCCGCCATCTCGCGCGACGATTCCAAGCGCCTGCTCGACTGGGCCTTCCGCTTCGACTTCGAGCGCAATGGCCCCAGCCTGTTCCGCATCTGCGACACCATCTTCCAGGGATGGAAGCGCTATCACAATCATCCCGATCTCCGCGTGCGCCAGCGCGTGACCAACGAGGCCGCCAAACTGCGCACCACCTACGACGCCGCGCTTTGGGCGATGGAAAAGCGCTTGAAGAAAACGAATCTTTCCGTCTCCGTCCGCATTCGCGAGCTGCGGCGCGAGATCGAACACGAGTTTGGCGCTGCCACGCGTTTAGTGCGCGCCGTCACCGGCCCGATTCTCCTGTGGACATCGAGACGCGAAGACCGCCAACTCGCCCGCGGCAAGACCTACGAACCCCCCACCTTCGTCGATCGCCGCAACTGGGCGACGTAATTCCCTTAACCAACGTATATGTTGGGCTGCTCGCTCAGGAGGACACGGCGTAGCTCGCGAGTTTCTGGTGACCCTAGGGGTCCTTCGACTCCGGTTCGCAACCGCGGCGAACCTCCGCTCAGGATGACACATCTAAAAATGGATCCGAACCATCCCTCCGCTCAAAATGACAGCCCACTCCCTCACCCGCTATGATCGACTTCCCTGCTTAATTTCTCCGAGGAAGGCGCAATGATTCGCATCCGCCGCCGGTTACTGGCGACCCTCGCTGTACTTCTGTTTTCCGGCTTACTCTTCGCACTGCCGCAAGAAGGCACGGAAAATTCCCCGACTCCTCAACCTCTCCCGCAGCGTCCGGCGAAGCAGCGTGAAGCCTATCGCAAGGCCATGGATCGCGCGGACCAGAAGATCGCCGCTGAGGTGACGGCCCACTCCGAGCTGATCAAGAACTTGGAATATCTCACCACGCAGATTGGTCCGCGTCTCACCGGCTCGCCGCAGATGCAGGCCGCCAGCCAGTGGACGCTCAAGCGCTTCCAGGATTACGGCATTGATGTCCATCTCGAGACCACCCAGATCGATCACGGCTGGACACGTGGCCTGGAGACGGCCGAAATCGTCAGTCCCATCCAGCGGCGCATTGGCATTCATGCATTTGGCTGGAGCAAAGGCACCGACGGCGAGGTCACCGGCCCCGTCGTCGCCCTCGACATCCAGAAGCCTGCCGACTTCGCCCCGTATAAGGGCAAGCTGAAGGGCGCAATCGTCATGACGCGCGTACCGGCAGACCTGTCGAAGCTCGATCCCAATCCGGAGAACGCTTACGACGCGGTGATCCCGCCGGCCCAGGCCAACGCCCCAGGCAACATGACCTACGCCCAACGCCGGGAGCTGCTGCGTAAGGTGTCCGCCGAACAGCCCGCCATGATCGTGGTCGACAGCGGCAAGACCGACAGCCTCTTCAACATGACCGGAGGCTATCCGCGCTACGCTCCCACCGCGGTTCCGCTCGCCTTCCTCACGCACGAGGAGTACGACTTGCTCTATCGCCTGCTGCAGACCGGGCCGGTCACCATGAAGTTCAATCTTCCGGACACCTTCACCGATAAGCCTGTGCCCGCGTCCATCACCATCGCTGAAATCAAGGGCAGCGAGCATCCCGAACAGCGCGTCATCATCGGCGGACATCTCGATTCCTGGGACCTCGGCCAGGGCGCATTGGACAACGGCACCGGCGCGATGGCCACGCTGGAGGCTGCTCGCACGTTGAAGGCGCTAGGCTGGAAGCCGAAACGCACGATCACCTTCATCCTCTTCACCGGCGAGGAAGAAGGCGGCGTCGGAGCGGAAACCTACATCAAAAACCATGCCGCCGAACTCAAGCAGGTTGACGCCGTCCTCATTCACGATACCGGAACGGGCAAGGTGTTCAGCATCGCGCTGGAGAACCTCGACTCGACCGTCCCGCTGATGGAGGAGATCTACCAGCCATTGCAGAAGGTCTTCGATCTGCAGCCGCTCAGCACACGCTACTTCGGTGCGTCGGACCACGTGCCGTTCCTTGAGCAAGGCATCCCTGCCTATTTCTGCGTGCAGCTTCCCGCGCACTATCGCGAGGTGCACCACAGCCAGACCGACACCTTCGACAAAGTGATTCCCGACCAGATCAACGAAGGCGCGGCGCTGCTGGCAGCCTGGGCATGGAATGTTTCCGAGATGCCGGAAGCGCTGCCGCATCATTCCCCGCCAGCCGCAGGGACAGAATGATGATGCAGAATGATGATGCAGAATGATGATGCAGAGTGATTGCCTCAGGTCCGCGCCCTGCGTTCGGGCCAGGTCGCAGCCACGTCCCGAAATTTTCGCGCCTCCCGTTTCGACACCGGCGAATTGTCAACATTCATCCCAGGTTGTCCGTGCGGCCTCAAATTGAGGTAAATTAGTTCTTGCTCTGTGGTCACAGTACCGCAGACGCTGAAGCCCCGCGGTGAATAGCGAGCCCGTGGGGCTAAAGTTTTTCTAGCGCGACAAAATTCAAGCGTGTCATCCTGAGCGCAGCCACGTATTTTTTCGCTGTGTCATCCTGAGCGAGTTCGCGCCGCTTTTGCGCGGACGAGTCGAAGGACCCCTCGAATCACCACAACTCGACGAACCACGCGGTGCCATCCTGAGCGCAGGCCGTCCAACTTACGAGGTGTCATCCTGAGCGAGGAGCAAAGCGACGAGTCGAAGGACCCCTATAATCACAAGAAACTTCCCCCGGATTCCCCCTGGTGAAATAATGTCACCTTGCCCACTTCACCGCCCACCATCAAATCCTTCTTTTTCGACGGCCCCGCCGGACGCCTGGAGGCGCTGCTGAACGCTGGCACGCCGTCTGCGACGCACGCCGCTCTGGTGTGTCATCCTCACCCGCTGGGCGGCGGCACCATGCACAACAAAGTCGTCTTTCACGTGATGAAGGCCCTGAACTCCTTCGGCTTCCCGGTGCTGCGTTTCAACTTTCGCGGCACCGGACTCAGCGCCGGCCGGCACGATGAAGGTCGCGGCGAAATCGCCGACGTCGAGGCCGCGCTCGCCTGGCTGCAGCGTGAATTCGAGCTGCCCATCATCTTTGCCGGCTTCTCCTTCGGCGCAGCCACCGGACTGCGCGCCGCCTGCCCTCATCCCGACGTGCGCGCGCTGATCTCGCTTGGCACGCCGGTGGAAGCCGACGGCCGGATCTACTCGTATTCCTTCCTGCGCCACTGCGCCAAGC
This sequence comes from uncultured Acidobacteriaceae bacterium, assembly GCA_963789245.1. GTDB lineage: Bacteria > Acidobacteriota > Terriglobia > Terriglobales > Acidobacteriaceae > Bog-257. The sequence continues at coordinate 477,432 of CAWBKE010000009.1, forward strand.
CTAAGCTGTTCGTCAGCGGCGATCGCGATCAGTACGGCCCGCACGCCGCGCTCGAAGCCGTCGTGGCCCAAGCCGCGCCCCCGAAGCAGTTGATCTTTGTTCCCGGAGATCATTTCTTCCAGGGACACCTCAGCGAACTGCGCATCGTGGTCGAGAGTTGGCTCCAGAACTTGTTGGACCAATCCTGAAGAGGCGCAGCTTTAGGAACGCAGTGTCTTTTTTGTTGTGTCATCCTGAGCGAGGAGACGCACCGGCGTTTGTTGTTGTGTCATCCTGAGCCAGGAGCCGCCCAACCCACGATGTATCTATGTGTCATCCTGAGCGAGGCGCGCAGCGACGAGTCGAAGGACCCCTCTAATCACCAGCCCAAACTACCCTCAGTTGTGTCATCCCGACCGAGGGCTTCAGCCCGAGTGGAGGGACCTGCTTTTTTGTTGTGTCATCCTGAGCGCAGGTTCGCTGCTTTTGCGAACCGGAGTCGAAGGACCCCTCTAACCATTTTGATCAGGCCGCGGCGAGGAGCGAACAACGGCATTCTATAATCACCCGTCATGCCTCCCTCACCTGCTGACGCCCTCTTCCGCGAAATGCGCGATCGCGTGCGCGTCATCTTTGACCACGCTCTTGTCGAGTGCGGCATCCCGCAGGCTTTCAATCGAAAGCTGCAATGTCGAGGACGTCATCTGCAGAGCGGTAATGAGGTTTACGACCTGCGCGCCTTCGAGCGCATTCTGGTCGTCTCCATCGGCAAAGCGGGACACACTATGGCAGAGGTGTTCGCCAACATCGTCGGCACCGGCCTCACCGGAATCATTGCAGCGCCTGCCGCGCCACCCGCGCAGCTTTTCGGCTTTCGATACTTCACCGGCGGTCACCCGCTCCCCAATGCCGATTCGCTGCGCGCCGGCGACGCCATCCTGCGGCTGGTGTACGAGCTATCGCCGCAAACGCTGGCTGTCTTCCTCATCAGCGGCGGAGCTTCCGCCATCGCGGAAAAGCCCATCAGCGCCGGCATCACGCTGCCGGATGTCGTCGAGACTTACCGAGCGCTGGTGCACTCGGGCGCGCCCATTGCCGAGATCAATGCCATCCGCAAGCATCTGTCGTTGCTGAAAGGCGGACGGTTGGCGCTCGCCGCTGCGCCGGCTCGACAGCTATCGGTGCTGGTCTCCGATGTCCCGGAGGGTTCGCTCGACGCGCTGGCCTCGGGTCCGACTCTGCCCGACACCACCACCGTCGAGGAATGCTACGACCTTGCGGAGCGGTATCAGTTGCTCGACCGCTTTCCGCCGCCGGTGCGCTCGTTGTTCAGCGGCCGCGAGTTGCAAGAGACGCCGAAGGCCGGCGATCCCGCCTTCGCGCATTCGCACTACGCCACCGTGCTGTCGAACGCAACCGCTGTCAACGCCGCGCTGGAAAGCGCCAGGCTGGGAGGCTTCGCCGTCGAAGTCGACAACAGTTGCGACGACTGGGACTATCAGCCAGCCGCCGATCATCTTCTGCAGCGGTTGCGCGAGTTGCGCCGTGGAGCGCCACGCGCCTGCCTGATCTCCGGCGGCGAGGTCACCGTAAAGGTGGGAGCAGCCTCCGGCCTGGGCGGACGAAATCAGCAGTTCGCCCTCTACTGCGCGGAGAAAATCGCGGGCGAGAATGTCACCGTGCTCAGCGCAGGCACGGACGGAATCGATGGCAATAGCCCGGCCGCGGGTGCGATTGCCGATGGCTCAACCTTGGAACGAGCAAAACAACGAGGATTGGACGCCGCAACCGCCCTCGTCCGCTTCGATAGCTTTCCGCTATTTCACGCGATTGGCGATGCCATCATGACCGGACCGACCGGCAACAACGTTCGCGATCTGCGCATTCTGCTGGCTTACTGAGCGCGCGCCAAAACACCAAGAGGCACGGTGGTTTGCCCGTGCCTCTTAAGCAGTCGCACCAAGGAGCGGCAAGGCGCGACTGAGTGCGCGGTTGCGCGACCGCGAACCCACCTCGATCCATCTCTACTGGAAACTCAACTCTGCAAGCGCGGAAACAGTCGCCGTCGTCGCCTGGCGCTTCCGGAATTCACGAATCGGCGGATGAATAACTAGCCTAGGAGTCACTCGTCCTCTACACCTAACCTCATCCGCCGATCTTTCTTGCGCCAATGAGCAGAGGCTACTTCGGGCCGTTCAGCGATTTGTCAACAAACTGTCAACACTGCGTCGAAATTCTGTGAAGACGCTCCTATCGCCCCACCAGCCGGTCCGCAACCTGCTGCGTCTCGGGAAATCCCGGCATACTCCGCGCTCTTTGCAGCGCGGCTTCCGCGTCCTCTGAGCGGCCGCCGCGATGCAGCGCGCGCGCCAGCAACAGATATCCCAGTGCCGTCGTTCGAATCTGATTGGCGCGACTGTACATCTGGATCGCGTTGGCCAGGTCGCCGGACTTTTGCGCCAGCACGCCCAATCCAATCAGCGCCTGCTCCGTGTCCGGAGCCAGCCGCAGCGCCTGCTGGAAGCTATCGCGGGCACTGGCCTCGTCGCCCGCGTAGCTGTACACGTATCCCAGATTGCTGTAAGCCCGGGCCAGCACGTCGGTCTCTTCGATCTCGGCGATGCCCGCCTTGTAGGCCGCAATTGCCTCCGGCCAGTGGTGGTTCCGTTCCTCCCAGACGCCGACGTTCAACTCGCTCAATCCGTTGTGCGGCTCAATCGCGGTGGCGCGGCGGAAGTGCACAATCGCCTGGTCCATGTCATGGCGATCCATAAGCGTCGTGCCCAGATTGTCCTCCGCAACATAATTGTCCGTCGTGGTCTGGATGGCGTGCGTCCACAAGTTCGCCTCATCGCTCCAATAAGCAAGTTGATGGCGGGTCACGATTGCCAGAACCAGCAGCAGCGCAGCGCTGACGCCCGTCACCCACGCCGGGGAAAGATGGCGCGCATCAGCCAGTTCAGCCACCGCCCAGCACAACATCACAAATAGTCCGATGAACGACAGATAGGCATAGCGATCGGCCATCGCCTGCACTCCTACCTGCACCAGCCCGATCATCGGCACCAGCGTTCCCAGAAACCACAACCAGCCTACCGTCAGATATCGATGCTTTCTGCCGGCAATGACCGAGCCGCTGATCGCCAGCAACACCGCGAGAGCTGCCAGCAACTCCCACACCGGCGGCGCCGTTCGCGCAAACGGATACAAAGGCGACAACGGCGATGGCCAGAATGCCTTCGCAATATATCGCGCATAGGAGACGATCGCGTTCTCCAGGCGCAGCCCGAACGGAAACTTGATCAGCGACTGCACCGCGCTGCCTGCCTGTTGCGCCCTCACCGTGATCACCGCGCTGATGGCGCTGATCGCCAGCAGCGGAATCTTTTCCACCACCAGCCGCACGACGCTCCGCGCCGGATAAAGCGCTGGCGCTTGCTTACCCTTAGCCTGCGGCCTCAGCGTCATGCGCTGCAAAGGCCAGTAATCCCACAGCAGCAGCAGGAACGGCAGCGTGATCACCTGCGGCTTGGCCATCAGTCCCAGGACAAACAGAAACGCGACCAGCAGATACCGCCCCGCGTGCGGCTGCTTTGCATACCAGCGATACGCGGCCAGCGCCAGCAGCAGAAACAACATGCTGAGCAGGTTCTTGCGCTCCGCCACCCACGCCACCGTCTCCACGTTCATGGGATGCAACGCGAACAGCCCGGCCACCATGGCACTTCGACCTGCCATGCCGGTCGCTCGCTCCAGCACCCAGAAAAGCAACAGCACGTTGACCACGTGCAGCAGAAGATTGACCTCGTGCGGCCCTGCCGGATCCGGCCCGAACATCTCGCAGTCGAGGGCGTGCGACAGCCAGGTCAGCGGATGCCAGTTGGAAGCGTAATAAGTGGTGAACGCCCACTCCACCGTGTTCCAACTCAAGCCGGCTTGCACCTGGGGATTCGCCGTCACGTACTTACTGTCGTCAAAATGGAGGAAAGGATGGTTACCCACCGGATAGTAGGTTGCGACCGTCGTAACCAGCAGCAGGGCCAGATAAATCAGGTAGGTTCGCGTGGGTCGCGACGTAACTTTGCTGGGGGTGGGAGTCGACGCTTTGCTCGCTGTTCTTGTTCTCTTCGCCAACCGCTCTCACCCGCGCGCTTGAATGCAGTTCATTATATCGAGGCCGCCGGTTACTGACCTTGTTATCGACAGCGGCTCACGCCGAATGTATCGTGTTCTAACATCGGTTTTCGATGTCATGCAAAGGGACGAGCAAACGGGCTATGCGGGGACCACGAATCACAATCGGTATCTGGCTGTTTTTGGGGGCTCTGACCTCTGCGGGCCTGCTGGTGATGCAAGCTTGCGGCGGCGGCGCGAATTCCTCCTCGTCCAGCAGCGAGACTTCCGCCCAGGACACCGTTGTCTATCCTGCTCCTCAAGTCGCGCTGGGCGAGCGCCTGTTTCTGGAAACGCGTTTCGCGCAGTTCTTCGCCACTCACATGACCGGCATCAACCAGCCGCTGACCGCGGGAGATCCGGTGGTGGCTACGGTGCAAACCACCTCGGGCACATTGCCCGGCCCGTTCGCCGGACAGTCCATCAACTGCCGCTCCTGTCACTTTGTCACCGAGTTCGAAGGTGGCGCCGGCAACCGTACCTATTCCGACTTCACCACTCGCAGCCCTCTGCCGCGCACCATCAACGGCTTCGATCACACTCCGCGCAACGCCGAGCAGATGGTGGGATCGCTGATGCCCCGCTCCGGCCCGACATTTCTTCACGGCGACGGCGAGTTCGTCGACGCCATCGATCTGGTGCAGAGCACGCTCACCGGACGCAACTTCGGGTGGTCGCCCCAGCAGCAGAACCAGGCCATCGCTTTCATCGCGCAGGTCATTCGCCAGGACGATGGCACCAGCAACCTGGCCGCGGAACGCTCCGGCGGCCTTTCCTACAGCACCCTGTTGCTGGGAACCTCTGCCACCATCTCTCCGCAATTCCTAATTCCCGCTGCTTATCGGCTCGACGTGCAGACCGCCACCGACCAGCAGGTTGTCGCGGCCGTCGCCAATCTCATAGAGGCCTATATGGCCGCGTTGCAATTCAAGCAAACTGCCTCCGGTGTGTACTATGGAACGCCCTACGATACTTTTCTGCAGTTGAACCAGCTACCTCGGCAACCCAATCCCGGAGAAACCATCGCCGCCTATAACCAGCGTTTACTGCAAAGCATTAACGCGCTGAAGGAAATCAAGTTCGTAACCAAGTTTAACGGATCGTTCAAGTATCACTCGCAACCCTTTCAGTTTGGGGCGAATGAGCTGGCAGGCTTGAAGATCTTCCTCGGCAGCGCGCCGGGAGCCACCGACGGCTCGCAGCACGCCGGCAATTGCGCTTCATGCCACGCAGCGCCGAACTTCACCGACTTCGTTTTTCACTGCACCGGCGTTTCACAGGAGGAATACGACGCGGCCAACGGCACCGGCTCGTTTATGAATCTTGCTGTCCCTTCGCTCGCGCAGCGCAACGCCAATTACGACCAATACCTTCCCATGACCCTCAATCATCCTTCCGCCAGCGAGGCTTTCCGCCACATCGACGTCGCCGGGCAACCTCAGTTCGCCGATCTTGGGATGTGGAATGTCTACTTGAATCCGGATATGCCCAATCCGCAACAGGCGCTGGCCGGCGTGGTGTGTGCTCCCGGCAACGACTGCTCGGTTGATCAGGGTCTGGCCAGCACCATTGCCGAGTTCAAGACGCCCAACCTGCGTGATCTTGCCGACTCCAATCCCTACTTCCATAACGGCAGCAAACTGACCTTGCAGGATGTGGTCAACTTCTACGTCGCCAATTCACAACTGGCGCGGCAGGGAAACCTGCGCAACCCTCCGCCGCAATTTCAGAATATGTCCATCGACCAGAGTGACGTGACTAACCTGGTCGCGTTCCTGCAATCTCTGACGGTAGATTACGACGACAGCCATCTGCCGGCTCAATAAACGCCCTAGGATGTGTCATCCTGAGCGGAAAGCTACGCAACATTTGAAAGTATTACGATGTGTCATCCTGAGCGAGGCGCGTAGCGACGAGTCGAAGGACCCCTCTAATCACGAGAAACTCCGCTCCCCAAAGATCGCCGTCCCAATCCTCACACAGGTCGAACCCTCCTCAATCGCCACTTCGAAATCATTCGACATCCCCATCGACAGCACATCAAACCCCAGCCGCTCCCGCAGCTCGCGCATTTGGCGAAAATACGGACGCGCGCCCTCGGGATCGTCGGTGAACGGCGGCACCGTCATCAGTCCGCGAATCCGCAGCCGCGGCCAGCTCGCCGCGGCTTCCAGAATTCGCTCCAGCTCCGCCGAATCCGGCGCAACCCCGTTCTTCGCCGCCTCGCCCGAATTGATCTCGATCAGCACGTTCAGCGTTTTCCCCGCAGCGTTCAACCGCTCCCCAATCTTCACCGAGTCCACCGAATCCACCGCGTCGAATATCTCCGCCGCCTTTGTCACTTTGTTCGACTGTAAATGCCCGATCATGTGAAACTCGGCGTCGTGCAACTCCGACAGCGCGCCAAATTTTTCCGCGAACTCCTGCACCCGATTCTCGCCGAACAGCCGCTGCCCCGCGGCGTAGGCCTCCACGATTCGCACCGCAGGCTGCGTCTTCGTCACCGCCATCAGCGTGACATCCGCAGGATCTCGACCCGCACGTCGAGCCGCGCGCGCAATGCGCTCCCGGATAGCGTCGAGATTATCCGCAACGGTCATGGGAAAGGAGTCATTGTAGTCTCTGAGAAGCGCGTGAGTAATCGCATGCGCCGTTGCCACGCATCCGTTTTTTTCGTACTCTGAAGGCAATGGAAATACATTTCACTGCCGAGCAGCAAGCCAAGCTTGCGCAGATCGCCACAAAAGCCGGCACCGACACCGAGCGATTAGTGAAGAGTGCCGTTTTGCGGCTGCTCGAAGAAACCGCCGACTCGCATGCCGCCCCTCCCGGCAGCGTGGTTGCCGAGATGCGTGCTTTGCGCGCTTGCGTCAAACCCGACCCTGAGGGTTGGACAACGCGCGATTACGTCCACTATGGGCGCCATTAGATGCCTCTGGTCGTCGATGCTTCCGTTGCCCTTGCATGGGCCCTGCCCGATGAAAGCAGCGCCTACGCCGACCTCGTTTTAGGCGTTGTTGAGCGGGCCGGCTTGCGCGTTCCCGAGCTCTGGGCGCGTGAGGTTGCCAATGGCCTTGCCGTCGCCTATCTGCGCAACCGCATCACACCCGCCGACGAGAGGGCATTTCTCGTGGCCCTGTCACACCTGAGCATTGATGTTGAAGAACCAGCTTCCGCCTTGACCGTTGTTCGCGACGGAACGGCGGCGGCGATGCGTTATGGCCTCACAGCTTACGACGCGGCGTACCTCGACCTTGCTTCGCGGGAACAACTGATTCTTGCCACTCTCGACAAGGCCATGCGCAAAGCTGCCGAACAATCAGGGATCACGATTTTCCGGCAGTAAGAACCGACCTACTGGAGCCGCTATTTCCGGCACGGATATGCTTCCTGCAACGCGTTAGACACGATTCGGCAAGCAGGACCATGCAACATGTCCTCATGCTTTGCAGAGTATTTCAAGAAGACGTCCACTAGGCGTTTCTCGTCAATCTCTGGCGGTATGCAGACCACTTTATCCGATAGCAGATCAGCTACGCCCTCTACGTCTCCGCCGCAAAACACTGCTTCCATGCTTGCATCCTTGGCCATGCAGTTAACGACCATTGCAGAACCATCTTGGCTAAACGTCTTGCCATGTTCTGTGAAACGGTTGTGCGTGAACGCGGGAGTTTGAGCAGACGAAATATCAAACAGAATTAGAAACGCCAGAAGCACCTTCATTGTCTCTCCTCGCCCGCATCGTCCCATGCGAACCTGACCGGCCGTCGGGCCGTCGGGCCAAGAGGCCGTACAAGCTCGTGAAGTCCTCGGCTTGATCGCCCGCCCCTTGGTGAACGCCCCAGATCGCTGCGTTGTCACCGACAGACAGCTCGAACACCCCGTTTACAGCAACGAGTATCTGATTTTCTTTCGAGGCATCGCGACGGATAACCGCGAGCAATTCGGCGAAGCATCTTGAATTGCGATCTGACGCTGATCCGAGGGTCCGCGACTCACTTGCTCTATAACGCGTCTCGTAACCGCGAGTGTGATGTGTGCCATCCAGCTACCTCCAAGCCTAATATTTTAGACCGTTGCTTAGTTGAGAAACCTTGGAACCCTGAAACGGCCGGAAGCCCATAAAGAGCCACAAAACTCAGCGAAAGCTTTGCTTCAATTTTCCCAAATCGGAACCAACGTTCCGGCTCACCCTTTTCCCAGAAACTCCAATCAGCTATCGTTATTCCCAGCTACAAGCTTAGGAGTACCCACGTGTCGCACCGTCTTGCACTGCTTGCTTGCCTCATCCTCGCGTCTCTTCCCGCCGCAGCCATCGAGCGCGGCGTCATGCTGCGCGAAGGTGTGATCTACGTCAGCCCCAGCACCGATTCAGCCAAGCTCTCCAACATTGGCCGCGGCCGCGAGGTCGCCGTCATGCAACACTCTCCCGGCTGGGTCAACGTCATGGGCACGATTGGCGCCGGTTACGCGCCGGAGGATCCGGATACCGAAAGCGATCGCAACGTCACCGGCTGGATTGAGGACAAAGGCGTCATCACCACCTCGACGCCCGACGGCGACAAGATTCTCTTCGGCGAAGCTTTCGACAGCGAGATGGAAGCCAGCAAGCGCGGCGGCCGTCGCGGCGCGGCCCAGGATGCGATGCGTCTCTATGCTCGCATCGCCGAATATTTCCCGCAATCTCCGCTGGCCGCCGAGTCCGCCTACCGCGCCGCCGATATTCGCTGGCAGATTGAATCCGCCGACGCCGCCTCGCGGCCCTCCGCCAAGGAGCGCGATCCAGCCCTTCGCTACCAGATCGACGAAGACGGCATGAGGCGGGTCATCAAGAAATATCCGCACACCAAGTGGTCCGACCTCGCCGCCTATCACCTCATCGAAAACAAACTCTGCGGCGACTGGGAGGCTGAGGCGAAATGTCCGGAGATGGAAGCCGCGCTTTACATGAAGTACGCCGACGAGCATCCGCAGTCGCCCAAGACGCCGGAAGCGCTCTACAAGGCGGCCTGGCGCTACTCTACACTGATCGAAATTTACAAAGCCAGACAGGACCAGAAGAAGTCTGACGAGTCCACTACGCGCTCGCTCAACACTGCCAAGAAACTAATTGCGCAATACCCCAATGACACGGACTGGTCCAATCGGGCCGAGCGTCTGGTATACATGGTGACGAACAAAATGCCCACATTTGGGAACACGGTGGAATAGTTTGCCTATTCTTGAAGCGATTGTCCTCGGCATCGTGCAAGGCCTCACCGAATTTCTGCCCGTCTCCAGCACCGCGCATCTGGCGCTTACTCCCTGGCTCGTCACCCGGCTGGGGCTGGCCAACTGGAGCGATCCCGGCCTCACCTTCGACGTGGCGCTCCACGCCGGAACCCTCTTCGCCATCCTGCTGTACTTCTGGCGCACCTGGATCCAGATTATCCGCGCGGCTTTGGGCGGCAAGGTCGTTCGCTTCTCTGAAACCAGCGACAACCAGCGCGACCTCACGCCCGAGGAGCAGCGCCTCGAGCGTCAACTGTTGTGGTTCTTGATCGCCGCAACCATCCCAGCCGCGCTGGCCGGCGCATTGCTGGAGAAGCACATTGAGACTACCTTCCGCGCACCGGCGCTCGTCGCTTCCATGCTCATCATCGTCGCCATCATCATGTGGATCGCCGAACGCATGAGCCGCTTTCAGAAACCGCTGCCGCAAATCACGCTGGGCGACGCCATGACCGTCGGCGTCCTGCAAGCCTTCGCCGTCATTCCCGGCGTCTCGCGCTCCGGCATCACCATCACCGGTGGACTCTTCCGCAACTTCACCCGCGAGGCCGCGGCGCGCTTCAGCTTTCTGCTCTCCACGCCGATCATTGCGGGCGCGGCGCTGTTCAAGCTGCATCACGTGATGAAACACGGTCTGCCGGCGGGCGAAATGGCGCCAGGCATGTCTGCATTTGTCGCGGGGATAGTGGTTTCGGCGATCGTCGGCTACATAACCATTGCCTTTTTCCTCCGCTACCTGAAAACGAAAACCTTGACCGTGTTCATCGTCTACCGCATCCTCTTCGGCATCGCGGTATTGTTGCTTGGCTACATGGGACATTATTCGGGATAGTCGGGTATCTCGAATTCCCCATTGACGTGTCATCCTGAGCGGAGAGCTACGCAATATTTGAAAATATTACGATGTGTCATCCCGAGCGAGGAGCGCAGCGACGAGTCGAAGGACCCCTCTGGCGACTAGGATCTCTTTACCCAAGATGTGTCATCCCGACCGAGGAGGCCAGCGACCTCCTATTGTGTCATCCCGACCGAGGGCTTCAGCCCGAGTGGAGGGACCTGCTGTCCGCCGCGAAGAGTAATCTGCAAGTGCACACGCGCGCTGGCGTCATCGAAGCCGACTTTCTGACTACTGACTACTGACTACCGGCGACTGAATCTACTTCGCCAACCCTCACCCTTCCATTTCTCGCCGCATCACCTTGCTTTCTTGGGATAATTATTATCGCTCTGGCGTATCGGCAGCCCCATCGGCTTTCCGATGGGCAAACCCGCATCGGTCGTTTCCGGGACAGCCGCGCTTCACGGGAATGCGCGTCGGTATTTTTGTCTGCTTGCGGCGGATCAAATCGACATGGGTCCTCGCAAGCGCGCTCCCTCAAAACGACTGCACGCCAATATGAATCTCGCTCGCCCATTTACTCCGACGGCCAACCGGCGGCTCAATGAGCTGATCGGCTTCCTGGTTTTTGTCTTCGCGGTCCTCCTTGTCCTCGCGCTGATGTCCTACTCGCCACTCGATCCTTCGCTCAACACCGCGGCCGCTCCGCTTGCCGGAAAGCCTGCGCACAACTGGATTGGCGTGGTCGGCGCAATGGTCGCCGATCTCGCGCTGCAATTGTTCGGCATCGCAGCGTTTCTGCTGCCCGCGTTGCTGGCGATGTACTCGCTGCACTGGTTCCGCTCGCGGCCTATCGTCTCGCCTTATGCCAAGACGATTGGCGCTGCCGCGCTCATCGCATTTCTCTCCGGCTTCGTCGGGCTGCTGCCGTGGTCACTGCGCTGGAAAGGGGTGCTTCCCTCCGAAGGCTTGTTGGGACGCATCGTCGCCGACGCGCTGATCCACTACTTCAACCTGGTCGGCGCTTATCTGATCTGCATTGCCGTCATCGCTGTCGCGCTGTATCTGTCCACAGCATTCTCTTTTGGCGCAATCCGCATCTGGTCGCAGACACGCTTTGGCTTTGCTTACGCCGCGCTCGACCGCATTGCCGATTGGCGTATGGAACGCGCTCGCAAAAAAGCTGCCAAGGAGTTGGAGAAAAAGCGCGCCGCAGCAGCTAACGCCAAACCGGTGGTAACCGCTCAGCTTGTGCCCAAGCGCTCCATCGCGCCCGCAGAGGAGATCGCGCCCGCAGAAGCCGCTGCGCAGCCGGCTTCGGCAACCGCTCCGTCACCACAAGCCGCCCCTGTCAAGACTGGTATCGATCGCATGTTTGGCGGCGATACTGCCGCATCGCAAGCGGGAGACACTGCGGAAGACATCGCCGTCGGCACGCGCGCCGACTCCACGCCTCACGGCAAGACCACGATGCCGCGCCTCGTCGGCAGTTTCAAGCTGCCGTCCACCACCCTGCTCCATCGTCCTGACGATCCCAGCGCCATCAACGAGGCCGAGCTCAAAGTTCTGGCGCAGGTGCTGGCGGAAAAGTGCGGCGAGTTCGATGTTCGCGGCCAGGTCGTGCAAATCAATCCCGGCCCCGTCGTCACCACCTTCGAGTTCAAGCCGGAAGCGGGCATCAAGTACAGCCGCATCACCAATCTTTGCGACGATCTCTGCCTCGCCCTGCGCGCCGAGAGCATCCTCATCGAGCGCATGTCCGGCAAATCCACCGTCGGCATCCAAGTGCCCAACCACGAGCGCGAAACCATCTGGCTGCGCGAGGTGGTCGAGGCCCAGGAATTTCTCGGCTCGAAGTCGAAGCTGACCTTGGCTCTCGGCAAGGACATCAACGGCCGCATCGTCTGCGCCGACCTCAATGCCATGCCGCACTTGCTCATTGCAGGTTCCACCGGATCAGGCAAGAGCGTCGCCATCAATGCCTTCATCATGTCGATCCTCTACAAGGCGACACCGCAGGAGGTCCGCCTTATCCTGGTCGATCCCAAGCGCCTGGAACTCGGCAATTACGAGGGCGTGCCGCACCTGCACACGCCCATCATTACCGAGCCCAAGCTGGCTTCGAATGCCTTGCGCAATGCGGTGCTGGAGATGGAGCGCCGTCTGAAAGTTCTCGCGGAAAAAGGCGTGCGCAACATCGATCAGTACAACAAACTCTTCGACAACAGCGGCAGCCTCTTCGACGAAGGCGGCGACGACGCCCGCCCGCTGCCTTACATCGTCATCATCATCGACGAGCTGGCCGACCTGATGATGCTCGACGGCCAGAACGTCGAGGCTTCCATCACCCGACTGGCGCAGATGGCCCGCGCCGTCGGCATTCATCTGGTGCTGGCAACGCAACGGCCGTCGGTCGATGTCATCACCGGACTCATCAAAGCGAACTTCCCCGCTCGCATCTCATTCCGCGTGGCCACCAAGGTCGATTCGCGCACCATCCTCGACTCCAACGGCGCAGAAGCACTGCTGGGACGCGGCGACATGCTCTACTTGCCCAATGGCTCGGCTCGCGTGCATCGCGTGCACGCGCCGCTCGTCACCGAAAAAGAAATTGCTGCCGTGGTCGAGTTCTGGCGCTCCCAAGGTACGGCGCAATATCAGGAACATTTCCTGCAAGCTCCGCGCGATGAGGGCAACTCCGAAGCTGGTGGTGCCGACGGCAGCGGTTCGGGCGGCGACGAGCACGACGAACTTTATCAGGATGCGGTGCGCATTGTGCTGGAGTACGGCAAAGCTTCGACGTCGCTATTGCAGCGCCGTCTGCGCATCGGCTATGGGCGCGCCGCTCACCTCATCGACCTGATGGAGCGCGACGGCATCGTCGGCGCAGCCGATGGCCCCAAGCCCCGCGAACTGCTGAAGCGTCCCGACTGGCTCAACGAAGTCGAAGACGCTTTGCGCTAGCTGAAACGGCGCAGCTTTCGCTGCGCCGAGACCATTCGTTTAGTTTGTCATCCTGAGCTACCGATGTGTCATCCTGAGCGAGAGCCGCCCAACCCACGTTGTGTCATCCTGAGCGACGCGCCTTTTTTACTGTGTCATCCTGAGCGAGGAGCGCAGCGACGAGTCGAAGGACCCCTATAACAACGACATCACTACTAACCCATGTCATCCCGAGCGCAGCGAGGAACCCGCTTTTCAGCAGCGGGAACAACGCACTGACGCCATGCCGCTATTTCGAAGTCGGCGTCTGGCCTTTGGGCTGAATCGACAGCAACTCCACTTCAAATACCAGGGTCTCATCCGGCCCAATGGCTTCGCCTGCGCCGCGCGCGCCGTACGCCAGGTCCGGAGGCAGAACCAACTGCCACTTCGATCCCACGGGCATCAATTGCAAGGCCTCGGTCCATCCTTTGATGACGCCGGTCACGGGAAATGTTGCCGGCTGCCCGCGCTTGTAGGAGCTGTCGAATTCCGTTCCGTTGATCAGCGTGCCCTTATAGTTGCACTCTACGGAATCGGTCGTGGTGGGCTTCGGTCCCGTGCCTGCTGTCAAAATCTTGTATTGCAGTCCGCTGGGCAAAACCACCACGCCCGGCTTTGTCTTATTGGCCGCCAGAAAGGCTTCGCCGTCTTTCTTGTTGGTCACTCCCGCCTCTTTCCGTTGCGCTTCCATCTTCTGACTTAGTTGCTGGCGCAGTTCCACGATCGTCGCCTGCGCCTGCTCGTCGGTCATTAGAGTTGCGCCGCCGGCCATGGCATCCTTCAATCCGCGCATTAGAATGGTGGGATTAATGTCTACGGAATCCTTGTGCAGGCCCTTGCCGATATTCATGCCGATCGCGTAGCTGAGCTTGTCTTTCTGGGTGGGCAAGGCCGCATCGGCCGCGCTGGCTGCCGGGGCCTGAGTTTTCGCAGCCGAAGCGGTCTTTGCCGCCGGAGCCGCTTGTGGGTTCGCTGACTGCTGGGCCATCGCGCTTCCAAGCAGAACGAGGCCAGCCGCCAGCACAGTTACTCCTGAGGTGAATAATTTGAGCATACAGGCATTGTTACATGCTACGGCGCATCCGCAAAGCCGGGTAGTGGGCTAATTGTGTGTTGCTGTCCTATACTCGTTTTCCATGAGGCGCATTCTGCTTCTCTTGGTTACGCTCAGTCTCCCGATGATGGCGCAACAGGTCCGGCTTCGCGCGTATGTGGGCAGCGACGAGTCCGGCGCTGCCTCTGTCACTGAGGTTATCAAACAGCTTGGCGAACACTGCCCTTCGGTCGCAGCGACTACCGAAAAGGCTAACGCGGATTATCTCCTGCTCGTGTCGGATGACGGATCAGGGCCAGCGAGAAAGGGCAGGGCTATCGTGCTCTCATCGGCAGATGGAACGGTGCTCAAGACCGTGAAGGAGCGCAGCTTCAAGACAGCGGTCGGAGCGGTCTGCCCTATGATGACTACGCATCGATAAAAGGCTCCAGCGTCACCTGGGCCTCGCGAATTGCTCTTACTTCACGAATCCAATTTTAGCCCCAACGGTCGGCATGGCAACCACAGATTTTCCGCTGGATGTGCCGCTTGCCGTAGCGCCCGAACTTGCGGGCAGTGTGGTTACAACGCTTGCAGGTCATGGCGATTTCCCCTTGCGTTCGGGCGGGGAAATTGCCACAATGAGATTGAGGTCTGAGTCGTGGCTTACCCCGCGATTCGGATTAGCCCCGACCTCCGTTAGCGCGGAAGCCGGGGCGCTTACTCCTAGGGCATTATGGTCGTTCGATACTGAGTTCCACCGTGAACCAGCGGGCAGTGATTCTGAGTCTGATTCGTCTCATCGCTGCTCTCCTTATCTGAAACGCTCTGCGCTCGTAACGTGGGGCGTTTCGCATTTAGATCAAACCTCAAATCTTGCGAAACCTCGACGGCTTGCCAGCGATCATAGAACCCACCCCGGTGGCCGCTTCGATCCATTTGTAAGCGGGCTTGCCGTCCGCTCGCGTGCCAACCTGCTTGATCTCATTGTTCTTTTCGAGACGCTTCATGACGCTGTGCACCGAAGCCATGACATTTCCGTACTTGCTGATGTCGTAGCCCAGCGACTTCAAAACATCCCTGGCTTCCATAGCGGTAAGGTTCTGATCGGCTTTCGACTTGAAGGCGTCGCGAATGGCATCGGTAAGGCCAAGAGCATCCTCTTCGTCGAATTCCTCGCCGAGCAGTTTGGAAAGGGCAACAACGGTCTGGCGCAAGCCAATTATTTGGGCCTCGATAAATTCCTGCTCTCGCAGACATGTGCCCAAAGCGGCCTGCTTGGAAAGAAGGTCTTTCTTGGCCTGTTCCAGAACTTCTTTGTAGTTTACTTTCTCCATGAGGTGATTAGACGCCATGTCTAAACAGTTGTCGAGTAGAAAAGTATTAACGTCTAAACATACGCCTAAATCGTTCTGGACGCAATTGGCGAAGGACACGGAAGCCGAGATCGAGGCGGCGCGTAAACGGCTGACTGAACTCGAATCAGCTCGGAAGGTATTTTTGAATCATGCTGCGACCGGGATGGTCGTCCCTGGCGCAGCAACACACAATTAGCCCACTACCCAAAGCCGAACTACCGCTGGCGGGCGGCTCTACCCGCGATGTGTCATCCTGAGCGAGGAGCGCAGCGACGAGTCGAAGGACCCCTCTCATCACCAGAACCCCCTCAGCGCCCCACTCATTCGCGGGTCTCGAATGACTGGGAGAAATCGCTATCTCACAATGCAGTACGCCAGCACCAACGCCACGATGTCTTCAGGAATCGCGATCAAAATGTCCTTCACCTTTAGCCCATTCACCAGCGCGCGACGGATGTGATAGCCGGCATACGTTCCGATCAGCGCGCCGACAATGCCGAGAATCGCTCCCGTGATCGGCATCGCCGCGGCTGCGGCATAAATGCAGGCCCCGCTCAACCCTCCCGTAATGATGCGCGCGATCAGCCCCACCGGCGCGGTCCTGGGCGGCGTCTTGGGCATTACGTCGGCAATCAGTTCAACGATTGCCAGTAAGGTGAAAATCCCCACCGTAATCGGCGATCCCATGAATGCTAACGGCGTCCCCGTCAGAGTGATCCAGTGCAGATAGGCCGCCCAGGAAACAAAAGCGGGCGCGGTCAACGATCGCAGTCCCGCAACAAATCCAATGCCAACAGCCAACAGCAAAGCGTGATTCATCGTCGGAATCCACCGTCCTCTGCCCCAAACAGCCAGGCGAAATGACAACTTCACCAGAGATGCTCGACCCGGCCGCCGGTTGCAACGAATTAGCCGCCTGCGGAAAACGACATGGAAAATGCCAGCGCCGATACAGATCGTGATCGGGAGACGGGAAGACTACTTCAAAAAAAACTGACCAAAAAACTGTTGTGCGCCCTGACGGGCGGGTGTATCGTACGCCTGCTCCCGCAAAATTGCTCCCAAGCGTTAGTGACATCTCTGTAGTACGGTTCCGCTTTCAGGGCCAGATATCGCCGGCGAGGCCGAGCCGGGAGCGAAAATCTGGTGCCTGCAAGCTCCGCCGTGGAGGGAAACTGATGAAGCATAGAGTGTTGGCCGTAACCGCGATTGTTGTGGCTTTGACGGCGTGCTGCGTCCCTTGTGGCGCGCAAGCGGCCTCGACGTTCTCGCTAAGCCCCAATCAAATTCCCTTCGGCGATCACGACATTGGAACCAGCACTCCGGTGAAGCTGACGGTGACCAACACCAGCAGCGCGCCTATCAGCCCCACGCTGACGTTCACCGGAGATAACGTCGCTGATTTCTCTTATGCCAGCACTTGTCTGAGCAGCCTACAGCCCCAATCCAAGTGCGACGTCGACATCATATTCAAGCCGATCGCCCCAGCCCAAAAGCCGTCGGCCGACAAGGCGTCCACCGACAAGAGCCCAACCGACAGTGCTTGGCCACTGGTTCGTGGCGCGACCTTGGAAGTCAGTGACGGCAAGAATCCGCCGCAAACGGTGACGCTCTCGGGCAGGGCATTTCAGAATATCGGTGTGTCGCCTTCCAGCCTGACGCTGGAGGTCCCGGCCGCAGGTGCTGCTCCCGCAGCCCACCCGATCACGCTCACCAACTACACGCAATCGAAGCTGACCAGCGTAACGGCCACGTACAGCAGCGGTCTCGACGCCGACGCATCCGCTTGCGTCAACGTTGCCTCCCAGAAGAGCTGCACGGTCTACGTTCGCTATTCGGCCTCGTCCGGGCAAGTCCCAAAAAACGGTTCTCTGGCCCTGACGGCAACTCTCACGCCGCCCCCGGATGCATCGGGCCCTAACCTCCCGCTGACGCGGATTGTCGTGCTGCGCCGGGGCTGTCCGCATTGGTACTCGTTCTGCCAAGAGCACTCGGGAACCTGGTTGTTGCTATCGGTGAGCTTCTTCTACTTCCTCGGGCTGGTTCTGGTGAGATGGCACATGATCGCCAAGCCGGCGCGGGGTCAGGTGCTGGCGGAAATCGATGCAGTGCGAGCGCGAGTGACCGCCGGGGCAAGCCACATCCCGCACTCCAATGAAACCAAAACACGCCTCGCGGAGATTAACGGCTTACTGGACGTTGCCGCGTTCCCGTTTAAACACGAGCGGTTCCGGGATGTTCTTTGGTTCACCGGTTCAGAGAGCGGGGACGCGTCGAACTCCAAGGTGGGGCGGGAAAATCCGCCTGCAACCCTCCCTGAGGGGGAATTCCCGTGGTGGCCGAATCGATTTTTCAACGCTTTGTTCTGGACACGCGGGCAGGAACTGGTGGGTTGGAGTCTTGCGCACGAGGCCGAAATAGAATTTGTTGCTCTGCTTCCGCCGGAACTCGTGCGTGCCCGATTAGAAACCGCCGAACCGGAGCTGCGGCAAATCAACACTCCGGTAGCCGTGGCTCTGGCCGATCGCATCAGCCAGGCTCTCACCTCGGGCGAAGCCATCATCGTCGAGCAGGCGCGGCATCTGCTGCAAATCGTATTGGAGCTGATCGAGCCGGTCGACGTGCCGCAGGCAGCGCGTGACGCACTGCTCGCCGATCTGCGGGGACGGGCCTCGGCTGCGCTTCAGGTTTTCAGCGTTGCGGTACAGAAAAACCCGGGCACGGCAACCGATGCGAACCCCTGCAAGAGCGGGTTGGAGGCAACTCTGGCCGCCGCTGGTGCCTGTCTAAAGCTGGCCGCCGATACAACGAATCTGCTGACGATAAGCACCTTCTCGCCGGCATCGCAAGCGCAGTTGACCCGGCTCTCGGTTTTCCTGACCGAGTTGGCAACGGCCGCTGCGGCTGCACGCACAGCCCAGCAAGCCTTGTCGAGTATTGCCGACCAGACCACCGCTCTCCAGGCTTGTAATGACGCGCTCGCGTCGCTCACGGACGTGGGAGCAAAGGCGGGCACGCTGGCGGCTGAGCTAAAAGTTCCCGCGCCCCAGAGCGGCCAGTCCAACGCGTGGCAAGTTCTTCTGAACCTGTGTCAGTCGCAGATCTCCGTGACGGAGGCAATGACTCACGCGACCACTCCGAGCGCCGGCTTAAAGCTGGTACATCAAGTCCTGGAAAACTTCCTCAACGAGAACGACGCGGTTCTCAAGATCAGCCTTTGCAAACCGGACGGAATGGGAGACGCTATTCGCGGCGAGGTTGAACAGCTGGCGAAGATGGGGCCCTGGAAAACTGACCTGGTTAGCGACATCAAGGCCGCTCTCACCCGGGACATCGCCGCGCCGGTGCAACGCTGGCGGGCCATCCTGGTGGAGGCGCTGGGGCAGATCTTCGACAACCAAGACCAGAATTATTTCAATTTCGACACTTGGCACAACAAACTGATCTGGCTGGTGGGCTGCGCCTTGTTGTTCATTATTGCGCTGGGTTTGACTTTTCCCACCAACTCCGTTTTGTTGTTGATGGGTGGGATTGGCGGTTTACTCAGCCGCTTGCGACGAAGCATGACGAGCACCGGCACGGCGAATGATTCCACCTGGGGCTCGCTGTTTCTCAGTCCACTGACCGGTGCTTTCTCCGCCTGGGGCGGGATTCTGCTGATCATCGTTGGCCTGAAGTTCAACTTGTTCGGCTCGGCCCTCAACCTTGATTGGCAAGACCCCTACCAGCCCGTCCCTCTGGCCATCGCCTTACTGTTCGGATTCTCGGAACAGTTGTTCGACGGTATCGCCGGGCAAATCGAAAAGAAGGTGGACGGCAGCTCATCGAGCGCAAACCAGGGTGCCACGCCAGCCAAGCCGGCGATCTCTGCCATCACGCCCACAAGCGCCCAATCCGGCAAACCGGCGACGCTAACTGTGACCGGCGCTAATTTCTCCTCCTCTGTCAAAGTCTCCATAACGGACGAAACCGGCGCGGCTAAGCCTCAAGCTCAGGTCAAGTTCAACAGTGCAACCTCCATCGGCGTTACCTACACCCCCACGGGAACAAAACCGTATACCGCGACGTTAACCGTCACCAATCCGGACAATCAAACCGCGACCAAAACCCTGAACATTACCACTCCATCGCCGTGACAAAACCTGGCGGGCCGCCGCAGGATTTCTGACAATCGGCATAGGGGGGAGAGTCACCTCTCCTCCCCTGCCACACCACCGTACATGCGGGTCCGCATACGGCGGTTCGATAGGTTTAATCCACCGGTGAAACGAGTGGCCGGGGGTTGGCGGTTTGGGGACGCCGTGGGGGTTTCACTTCTCTGGTCAGCATCCTTTGCGGCTTCACCGCGCCGTGCCCCCCAAAGGCCCACCGAAGTGGGATGGCTAGTGCATTACCCTCATCGAGATCCAATCGCTACTGACCCTTCCTATCGTTCGGGCCTTCCTCACTCGCGTGAGTACTACGCCCTCGGCTGACTTCTGCTATGCGGTCAAGGCACCTCGCGATGTCCTCAGTCACGGTTCCGTGACACACAGCAGATCTCCCGTGATAAGCTCGACCGCTTTCCACGCACGACCGCCGGATTTACCACCAGTGCCCTTGATGGATATGGGCTTCGCGGTTTGTTGCCCGCTCGCCCAGCACCGTAGGCCTCATCATCCGGTTCTTGTTCATCGGCCCGCGTGTTTGCTTCACGCTTCCTTCAGACCCCATCTCGCGATGACGCCCTTGCGCTTCGCTAGACCTTCACCTCCATCAGGTTGGTCAGAGGACTTTCACCTCCAAGCTGTCGAACATGCACGGCGTACAACACAAAGGGCACAGCGTCAGCCGTGCCCTTCGTTGATTCTCAACACAATTCCTTGGGCGCACCGGCGATACCGGCTCGCCCAAGTGGCCACTGGCTACTGACAACTGGCTACTGACTACTGTCTTAATTCGGCTTTCGCGGCATGATCTGCTCGTCGCGCATGAAGAACTGCGCCGAGCATCGCTCCGAGCCGCAGATCACCGGCAGTAATCCGCCCACCTGCTTGCGCGTGACCAGGCCCAGTTGCCCGCACGATGGGCATGCCAGCACCGCCCAATAGGGATCTTCCTTTTCGCCCACATCGCCGGCATTCTCCAACACGAAGATGGTTCCAGGCTCCATCTGTTCGGGGATCCACTCGTTCAAAATGCTGAGTTCTCCGATCATGTGCCCTCCTTCAGGACTACTCAAGAAGCCTTGCCGCGTCGATCGATAAGGTGACGAACTGAACCGTTGCGCTTTCCCGTCGCCCGCACTTCGGCGCGAGTTGGCGCCCTCCGCTTCGCACCCTCCTTGCGCGCCGTGGACTCGGCTCTTGCCGCTCGCGACCGTGTGCCGCTCTCTCTGGCAATGGGGTCGAGGACCCGCTGGATCGCGTCGCTCAGGCACACCGATAACATCGGCTGGCGCGCATTTTTCAGCAGGTTGACTACGCCGCGGGCGGAATCTTCCAGGTAGATGTGCCGGCCATCGGTCAGCAGATGGTATTCCGAGGCTGCGCTCACGGTCTCCACCAGCCGCTTGCCCAGCTCCTTTTGCAGGAAGCGGATCACCCGCCGGATCTTTTGCAGAGAGAAACCGCGCTGGCGCAGCTCGTGGAGCACTGCTACTTCGGCCAGGTCGTCGAGCGAGTAGATGCGCTGATGGCCGGAGCGCGCCGGAACCACGATGCCCTGTTCGTCCCACCACTGCAGCTGGCGCGGGCTGATGCTGGTCAGCGCCACCACTTCCCGCGTTGTGAACGTCTGCTGCATCGTCTGCCACCCAAAACAAATCCCGCACAAAATGTTTCAAACATCATAGTGCACTTCCGTGCTCTGTCAACATCAATTGTTGACTAAACCGGCACCCGCGCCTGTGAATATCTGGAAACAGTGGCTAGTGGTCAGTGGCTAGTGGTCAGTGGCTACTGACCAGTGGCTGGTTACGGCATTAGCGGCTTGCATCACGTCAGCCTGTGAGCCTCGTACTTCTCGCCGGGTCGTCCCAAGCAGCATGATGAAATGTAATCGACAACTGGCTACTGACAACTGACAACTGATCTTGGAGGCTTCATTGGAACCGTTTCGTTATCACGCATTCGTTTGCACTCAGGAAAAACCAGAAGGAGTTCCCTGCTGTTCGGCGGCCGGCTCGTTCCGCGTTCTGGACGCGCTGCACAGCGCGCTCGGCGCCCAAGGTCTCGCCGACGAAGTACAGATTTCCAGTTGCGGCTGTCTCGGCATCTGCGACAGCGGCCCGGTGATGATCGTCTATCCCGAGGGCGTTTGGTACACCAAGCTGACTCCCAATGACGTGCCCGAGATCGTTTCCTCGCACTTCCAGGCTGGCAAGAAAGTCGCGCGCCTCGAGCGCAGCGACAGCGAGGCCATGAAGGCCGAGATCCTCGACCACCGCAACAAGTATCTGGCCATGCTGAAGGCCAAAGATGCGGCTGGCGTCTTGCCGGACGAAGTCAGCGAAATGATTCGCGGCTTCATGCCCAGCCGCGCGATTCTCACTGCGCTGGAGCTCGACCTGTTCACCGCCATTGGCGACGGCAGCACGGCAACCAAGATTGCCGGCAAGATTCAGTGCGCCGTTCGCGCCACTGCGACGCTGCTGAACGCTCTCGTAGGCCTGAAGCTGCTACAGAAGTCCGGCGACACCTACACCAACACGCCGCTGGCTGCGCGCTTCTTCGCCGAGGGAACGCCCGACAGCGCGCGCATGGCGCAACTGCACATCGCCAATCTTTGGAAGTCCTGGTCCACTCTGACTGAGGCCGTAAAGGCAGGCACCAGCGTTGCTCCCCGCGCCGGCAACGGCTCGGTCAAGTCCTTCATCGCTGCCATGGACCACAATGCCCGTGGTCGCGCGCGCGCCGTGGTGCAGGCTGTGGAAGTCAACGGTGCCAAGCGCATGCTCGATCTCGGCGGAGGCTCTGCCGCATACTCCATCGCCTTCGCCAAAGCCGCTCCTGGCCTGCAAGCGGAGATCGTCGACCTGGCCGATGTCCTGCCCATCGCGCAGGAGCATATTCGCAAAGCCGGGATGGCCGACCGCATCACCACCCGCGCCGGCGACATGCTCACCGTTGCCCTCGATGCCGGCAAGTACGATTTGGTTCTGCTCTCGGCGATCTGCCACATGTTCTCTCCTGAAGAGAACCAGCAGCTCATCGCACGCGCCTACCAGGCTCTCGCCCCGCACGGACGGCTCGTGATCTCCGACTTCATTCTGGAAGCCGACAAAACTGCGCCGCGCTTCGGAGCTCTGTTCGCATTGAACATGCTGGTGAACACACGCGCCGGCTCCAGCTACAGCGAGCCGGAATACGCTGCCTGGCTGAAGGCGGCCGGCTTCGGCGAAACGAAACGCGTGCGCCTGCCGGGCCCGGCAAACCTGATGATCGCAACCAAGTAGGGCAGAAAGTTTAGAGTTTCAGGCTTCCAGTTTTTCGAATTCCGACGCAGCGGGTGCCCCACCCAAGCTTTTTTTGCTTGGGTGGGACTTTTCGTTAGAGTCGCTAAATGACTACCGTCCACTTCAGTCAGAAATAGGTTCCACTCAGGCCGATTCGTTGTGATTTACTCCTAGTGATGAGATCTTCCGACAATCCGCTCTGGACTGCCCGCGTCTCGAAGGCCCTTTTCCTGGTCCGCATTCTGGTGGGCTGGGTCTTCGTCTCCGAAGGGGTCCAAAAATTCCTTTTCCCCGCGCAACTGGGTGTAGGCCGGTTCCAGAAGATCGGTATTCCTTCTCCGCATCTCATGGCGCCGGTTGTCGGTACCGTTGAGATCGTCTGCGGCACGCTGCTGCTGATTGGATTGTTTACCCGCCTGGCGGCGATTCCATTGCTTGCTGTGATCCTGGTCGCCATCGCTACCACCAAGATCCCCATGCTCGCCAAATCCGGCGTCTGGAGCATGCTGCACGAAGCCCGCACTGACTTCAGCATGTTGCTGGGCTTGCTGTTTCTGTTGATCACAGGGGCAGGATCGCTCGCGCTGGACGCACGCCGGCAAAGGTGATTGTAGATTTGTAGATCCCACCCAAGCTTCTCTTGCTTGAGTGGGATTTTCGTTAGAGCTGCGGAAGAAACCGTGCCGAAGCAGCGGAGTGACTATCTCCGTCACTACACCCCGATCACGCCCACCAACTCTTTCACCGAGTCGGCGCTCTTCTGCAATGCGGCCTGCTCTTCCGGCGTCAACTTGATCTCGATGATCTTTTCAATGCCGTTTGATCCCAGCTTGCACGGCACGCCGATAAACAACCCATTGATGCCGTACTCGCCTTCCAGGTATGCGGCGCAGGGCACAATCTTCTTCTTGTCTTTCAGGATCGCTTCCACCATCTCGGCGACCGCAGCCGACGGAGCGTAGTAGGCGCTGCCGGTCTTCAGGTGCTTGACAATCTCGGCGCCACCGTCGCGGGTGCGCTGTACCAGCCGGTCGATCGTTGCCTTGTCCATCAACTCGGTGATGGGAATGCCCGCAACCGTCGAGTAGCGCGGCAACGGGACCATGGTGTCGCCGTGTCCGCCCAGCACAAAGGCCGTAACGTTCTCCACCGAGACATCCAGCTCGCGCGCGATGAAGGCACGGAAGCGCGCCGAATCCAGAATGCCGGCCATGCCGATCACCCGGTTCCGCGAGAAGCCGCTCTGCTTGTAAGCCGCCTGCGCCATGGCGTCCAGCGGATTGGAAACGATGATCAGGATGCAATCGGGTGAGTACTGCACCACCTTGCCCACCACATCGCTCATGATCTTGTAGTTGGTGTTGAGCAGGTCATCGCGGCTCATCCCCGGCTTGCGCGGAATGCCCGCCGTGATTACCACAATGTCAGAGTTCGCCGTGTCGGCGTAGTCGTTGGTGCCAAGAACATACGAGTCGCGCTTCTCGATCGGCATGGCTTGCAGCAAATCGAGACCCTTACCTTGTGGGACACCTTCGATGATGTCGATTAATACCACGTCGGCGTGCTCTTTCGACGCCAGCCAGTGAGCGGCGGTCGCGCCCACATTACCCGAACCAACCACCGTTACTTTCTTACGCATGAGTCCTCACAGTATTAGCTGTCGGCTATCAGCCGTCAGCTTTCAGTTAAAAAATTTGCTTGGCGCCCCGGGCCGCATAGAAACACGACCTGGCGCGCTTTGGAAAAACGCGATGCTGTTTGGCTGACGGCTGAAAGCTGATGGCTGACAGCTCGCTCCGCGTTATTACGCCACCACCGGCGCCATATTCTGGATCATGTGCGAGGCGAACTCGCTGGTCTTCAGCTTGGTCGCGCCCTCCAGCATCCGCTCGAAGTCGTAGGTCACCGTCTTCTGCAGGATGGTGTGCTCCAGCGAGTCTTCGATCAGCCGCGCTGCTTCGCGCCAGCCCATGAACTCGAACATCATCACGCCCGACAACATTACGGAGCCGGGATTGATTACGTCCTTGTCGGCATACTTCGGCGCGGTGCCATGAGTCGCCTCGAAGATGGCATGCTGATCGCCGATGTTGGCGCCCGGCGCGATGCCCAGTCCGCCCACCTGCGCGGCCGCCGCATCGGAAATGTAATCGCCGTTCAGGTTTGGCGTGGCCAATACCGCATACTCGTCCGGCCGCGTCACAATCTGCTGGAAGATACTGTCGGCGATGCGGTCGTTCACCATCAGCTTATGCTTCCACGCGCCGTGACCATGTGTGGCATAGATGCTGTCGATCACGCCCTTCACTTCTTTGTACAGCGCCTCGCGGAAGTCCTGCTGCGCAAACTCCAGGCCCGGTTCCACCATCTTGGCGTTGTCCTCAATGGACAAGCTAGGATTCTTGTCGAGGTTGTCGACAATCCAGCTCTCGCGCTCGGTAATGACCTGGCTGCGAAATTCCTGCGTCGCCAGCTCATAGCCCCACTCGCGGAACGCGCCTTCAGTGAACTTCTGGATGTTGCCCTTGTGTACGATGGTCACCGACTTGCGATGGTTCTCCAACGCGTACTGGATGGCCATGCGCACCAGGCGCTTCGTTCCGGTAATCGAAATCGGCTTGATGCCGACGCCCGAATCCTCGCGAATGCGCTTGTTCGTGCCCACCAGCATCTTGTTATTGATGAAGTCGATCAGTTCCTTCGCCTGCGCCGTGCCTTCTTTCCACTCGATGCCGGCGTAAACGTCTTCCGTATTCTCGCGGTAGATCACCATGTTCATGTTCTGCGGGTTCTTCACCGGCGAAGGAATGCCCTTGTAATACTTCACCGGACGCACGCAGGCGTAGAGATCCAGGATCTGCCGCAAAGCAACATTCAGCGAACGGATGCCGCCGCCGACCGGCGTGGTCAGCGGGCCTTTGATGCCGATGCGCAAGTCGCGGAACGCCGCGACTGTGTCATCGGGCAGCCAGCTCTTGAAGCGGTCCATCGCCTTCTCGCCGGCGAAAACTTCATACCAGGAGACGCGGCGCTTGCCGTTGTATGCCAGCTCGACCGCGGCATCGAACACCCGCACCGACGCTTTCCAGATGTCGCGCCCGGTGCCGTCGCCTTCGATGAACGGGATGATGGGGTTGTCGGGAATGACGAACTTGCCGTCGAAAGTGATTTTCGTCCCGCTGGACGGTAAAGGAATTCCATTGTAAGAAGATGCCACGCCTCACCTCGAAAAAATTTAAGTAGAAAAGTGACCCAGACTCAATCGAGCCTCGTGTCGGGAAGTGGAAGCATGCGCAGAACCGGCGATTCGCCGGAGAGCTGAATCTCTAAAATGACAGCGACTGGTGATTATGCTTGAGCAACATCTGCCGCGGCCGGATCAAGAAACGCCTACCACCATATCCCGAACCTGTTAACGTTATCACCAGCAGATGTGAGGTTCAATGAAAACCACTGGTCATGCGTCACACATTGGTGTGAGTTATGAACTTGGTGTGACTCACTAACACGGGTGACGAACCGCCGCATCAATTGCAGTTCGCGCGGGAGCCTGTAATCACTTCATTTCGATCTCTAAAGGAAGCCTGATTTCTTCGCCTTTCTTGCAGGGGGCGGCCTTCAGAGCGTGCGTGAGAACTCGATTTATCAGATTGCAGTGGAACGCGAAGCATCGAAACCGGCTGCAATCCAGCCGCGCAGCGGCGGCATGAAGTTAGCCCGGCGCGTAAGCGCCGGGTGGAGTGGGAAACTGAGCTGAGCCGCGCAGCGGCGGCACCGGTTCTCACGCACACACTTCAGGCCGTCCGCGAGGGCCGCAAAATCCTTGCGGCTTTAAGCCGCTGAGGGGCTTCGCCACCACTTGATCGGAGTCTCCGTGTTTTTTTCCTGCGGCGGTAGCGCTGACGATTTTTTCGTTGGGCTCCAAGGCGAATTGTCCAAGCCATGTTAATTTCCAGTCGCCCAGTTGAAGCCGGACTGATTCGCTGATAATTTCAACAAAGACGATGTTTGAGGTGGTAAATGAAGCCAACGCAATCATTGCACGATCTGGGCCAGAGCCTCTGGCTGGACAACATCACGCGCGACCTGCTCAACAGCGGTACGCTCAAGCGCTATATCGATGAACTCTCGGTCACCGGACTCACATCGAATCCGACCATCTTCGATCAGGCCATCAAGAAGAGCGCTTCTTACGATCCCGCAATCCAGCAGAAACTGAGCCAGGGAAAATCCGGTGAGGCGCTGTTCTTCGAGCTGGCGCTGGAGGACCTCACTCGCGCCGCCGACTTGTTCCGCTCCGTCCACGACCAGACAAAAGGCGTCGATGGATGGGTCTCGCTCGAGGTCTCGCCTCTGCTGGCCTACGACACCGCGAGCACGCTCACCGCGGCGAAGCAGTTGCACGCCCGCGCCGCGCGTCCCAACCTCTTCATCAAGATTCCCGGCACTCCGCAAGGTCTGCCGGCCATCGAGGAGGCCATCTTCGCCGGCGTCTCCGTCAATGTGACCTTGCTGTTCTCGCGCGAGCACTATCTCGCCGCCGCCGAAGCCTACTTGCGCGGAATCGAGCGCCGCATTGCCGCCGGACTGGATACGAAGGTTGGTTCTGTCGCTTCCATCTTCATCAGCCGCTGGGACGTCGCGGTTTCCAAGTCGGTTCCCGAGAATCTGCGCGACAAGCTGGGCATCGCGATCGCCGGACGCGCATACAAGGCCTATGTCGATCTGCTGGGCAGTCCTCGCTGGCAGGCCATCGTGAAGGCCGGATACAATCCTCAGCGGCTGCTGTGGGCCAGCACCGGGACCAAAGATCCGCGCGCCTCCGATATTCTGTACGTCAAGGCGCTGGCTGCGCCCAACACCGTGAATACCATGCCTGAGGCGACGCTGAAGGCCTTCGCCGATCACGGTGAGTTGGGCCAGGTGATGGCGCGCGATGGCGGCGACTGCGAGCAGGTGATAGCTGAGTTTGCGAAAAACGGTGTCGACGCGGGTGCGCTTGCAGCTCAATTGCAGACCGAGGGCGCCAAGGCATTCTCCGATTCATGGAACGAGCTGATGAAGGTGATCGAGTCTAAGAGCGTCGTGCTGACCCACGGCGCATAAAGAACGGGTTCACCACAGAGACACAGAGGCACAGAGCATTCCGAGGACCTTCAAGGATGTTTCTATTCGGGCCTCTGTGTTGAATGTGATTTATGGTGAAACGATTTCTCTGTGTCTCTGTGTCTCTGTGTCTCTGTGGTAAATCCTCTAAGGAGCGAACGATGCAACTAGGAATGGTAGGTCTGGGACGAATGGGCGCCAACATGGTGCGCCGCCTGATGAAGGCGGGACACGAATGCGTGGTCTTCGATGTGTTCCCAAAATCAGTAGAAGAATTGGTGAAGGAAAAGGCTGTCGGCGCCTCTTCTTTGCAGGACTTCGCCAAGAAGCTGAACAAGCCGCGCGCGGTCTGGCTGATGGTTCCCGCCGCTGCCGTGGATGAGACCATCGCCGGTATAGTTCCCTACCTGGAATCCGGCGACATCCTCATCGACGGCGGCAACTCGTATTACATCGACGATATCCGCCGCGCGAAAGATCTCGCGCCCAAGGGCATCAACTACGTCGACGTCGGCACCAGTGGCGGCGTGTGGGGCCTGGAGCGCGGCTATTGCATGATGATCGGTGGCCCCGACAAGGCCGTGCAATATCTCGATCCCATCTTCAAGACGCTGGCCCCGGGCATAGGGAATATCGATCGCACTCCGGGACGTGAGAAAGCCGGCGGCACTTCGGAAGAAGGTTATCTGCACTGCGGCCCGAACGGCGGCGGCCACTTCGTCAAGATGGTGCACAACGGCATCGAGTACGGCATCATGGCTGCCTATGCCGAGGGACTGAACGTCCTGAAGTCGGCCAATGTCGGCAAGCACAAGGCTGAGGTAGATGCCGAAACTACTCCGCTGCGCGATCCCGAGCACTACATGTACGACTTCAATCTGCCGGATGTGGCCGAGGTTTGGCGGCGCGGCAGCGTCATCGCTTCCTGGCTGCTGGACCTGACGGCAACGGCGCTGCTCGAAGATCCGCAACTGGCGAAATTTGCCGGACGTGTCTCCGACTCGGGCGAAGGCCGATGGACCATCAAGGCGAGCATTGACGAAGGCGTACCGACATCGGTGTTGACCACCGCTTTGTACGAGCGCTTCAGTTCGCGCGGCCTCGCCGATTTTGCCGACAAGCTGCTCTCGGCGATGCGCTACGAGTTCGGCGGTCACCTGGAGAAAACGGCGGGCAAATAGAGCTCGATGCTTTCTTGTCATCCTGAGCGGAGCGTCCGCCACCATTTTCCGGCCCGCTGTTTTGCGGGACGGGCGGACGCGTAGCCGAAGGACCCCTATAGCGGCAGGCTTTATCCCGACGTAGGGGTCCTTCGACTCCGCAGCGCAAAAAGCAGCGCGGCTCCGCTCAGGATGACACCTTTTAAACCTATTTTCGGAGACACCCGATGAACGTCGAAATCCTTCCTGATGTCGACTCGCTGGCTAAGCGCGCGGCTGCGGTCATAGCTTCCGATGCGCGCGCTGCGGTTGCTGCACGCGGCCGCTTCGTCATGGCTGTCAGCGGAGGCAAAAGCCCGTGGCTCATGCTGGCCGACCTGGCCAACGAAGATGTGCCCTGGGCCAACGTGCACGTCTTTCAGATCGACGAGCGCATTGCCCCCGCCGGCGATCCCGATCGCAA
Source organism: uncultured Acidobacteriaceae bacterium (assembly GCA_963789245.1). Lineage (GTDB taxonomy): Bacteria > Acidobacteriota > Terriglobia > Terriglobales > Acidobacteriaceae > Bog-257. Next base: position 507,233 of record CAWBKE010000009.1, read on the forward strand.
CTATGTGCACCTGCGCGACAGCCTGCTCCAGCACGCTCCCATTCCTCCGGGACAAATCTATGCCATGCCGGTTGAGTCACCGGACCCCGACGCTGCGGCGAAACAGTATGCGCACACCTTAGAAGGCGTCGCCGGCAAGCCGCCGGTGCTCGATCTCGCCCATCTCGGCCTCGGCCCCGACGGCCATTGCGCGTCGCTCATCCCCGGTGATCCCGTGCTCAACGTCACCGATGCTGATGTCGCCATCACCGGCGTCTACCAGGGCCGACGCCGCATGACGTTGACCTACCCCGTCATCAACCGCTCCCGGCGGATTCTTTGGCTGGTGAGCGGCAAGGACAAAGTCTCGGCGTTCGCTAAGCTGCGCGCTGCCGATCCGTCCGTTCCTGCCGGACGCATCAGCCAATCGCAAGCCCTGCTGCTTGCCGATCGCGACGCCGCCGGTCAGTAGCGTCGCCGTTTGCGTCAGCGATTCCGTTCCCTTAATCTGGCCATTCATGTCTCGACGCCGATTTTCCCTCGTTTTATTTCTTTGCGCGCTTGCCACCTCAGCAAACGCCAAACCGCCCATCTCCGGCCCCGCCGATAGCTATCAGGTCGTTCACGCATACCCGCACGATCCCCATGCCTTCACCCAGGGATTGCTTTACGTTGATGGTCATTTGTATGAAAGCACCGGCCTCAATGGCAGGTCGTCGATACGGATGGTGGATCTGGCCACCGGACGAGTGCTGCAGAAATACGATTTGCCCGCGGAGTATTTTGGCGAGGGCCTCACCGATTGGGGCAGCACTTTGGTTCAGTTGACCTGGAAGGCGCAAAGAGGCTTCGTCTACGATCGCTTCAGCTTCTCTTTGCTGCGAACATTCCAGTACCTCGGCGAGGGATGGGGCCTCACTCACGATGACACGAGCCTGATCATGAGTGACGGCAGTTCCTATCTTCGCTTCCTCGATCCCAAGTCCTTTCGCGAGACCCGGCGCATCCATGTCACCGACAACTCAGGCCATGGCATCGAGAACCTCAACGAACTCGAATATGTTCGCGGGGAAATCTACGCCAACATCTGGCAGAGCGACATCATCGTCCGCATCTCTCCGCGCACCGGCAAGGTCCTCGGGTGGCTCGACCTAAGCGGCATCATCGACAAGCGTTCTCTTGCCAGCTCCGACGCCGTCCTGAACGGCATCGCTTACGATGCGAAGACGGACCGGCTCTTCATCACCGGAAAGCTGTGGCCCAAGTTGTTCGAGATCCGGGTCCAGCCGCATCGTTAGATTCGAGGATTCAATCCTACTCGCCACTCCTACTTTGCCCGATGAATACACAAAACTATAGAATGTATGCACATCACGAGGGGGTGAAGGTGCGAATCAATATCAACATCGATGACGGCTTATTGCGCGAAGCCATGCGCCGCAGTGGCGCTGCAACCAAGAAGGCCGCAGTGGAAGAAGCCCTTCGGTTGTTGGTCCAGACACGCTCGCAGATCGCGATTCGCAAGTTGCGAGGCAAAGTGCAATGGGAAGGCGACCTGAATCAATCGCGCTTAGCTAGAAGCTAGCGCTACCAAACCGCCCGCACCGCTCCCCAATACGCTGACAAAGTTTCTCCCAGCGGCGCTTTCCGCGCGCCAAACAACGCAGCCACCGAGCGCAGCAGCATTCCTTTGGTAATCGCCATTCGCAAGAAGAAGACTTGCCTTTTCGAGAAATGCTTCCTCGCGTAGCGCACCATGTTCGTGTACCAGAAGATCTGTTTGTCGCCAAACGACAGCTGTCCCACACTGTGGGCGCCGCTGTGGCGGAAGCGCGCGTCCGGGCAATACATGATTCGCGATTTGCGATCGAGCAGCCGCTTGCACAGATCGACATCTTCAAACCAGACGGGAAAGAACTGCTCGTCAAAGCCGCCGACGCTGTCCCACGCTGTGCGAGTAACCACCAAACAAGCTCCCGCCGGTTGTTCCACTTCCTGTTGCTGTGAGTAGTCGGCGTCCAGACAGCGATAGCGCCGGTTCACCGGATTGCCCGGCCACAACTGATTGACCAGCAGCACTTCATACAGCAGTGCCGCAAGCGTTGGGAGGTTGCGAAAAGCGAAACCGCGCGACGGCTGACCGTCGGCTTCCAGCAGCGCACCGCCGGCTGCGTCCGCCCCAGTCGATTGCATGCAGCGGAGCATCACGGCTATCGCGCCCGGCTCGGCGATCGCGTCGGGATTCAGGATCAGCAAAACATCGCCCGTCGCTTCGCGCGCACCCTGGTTGACGGCAGCCGCGAAACCAAGATTTTCCTCGTTCGCCAGCAGGCGAACCGGATTCCATGCGACGGACTCCTCAATGCGCGGCACCGTGTCGTCGGCCGATGCATTGTCGACGACCACGATTTCGCAATCCTCGCCAGCCAATGCCTCCAGGCATCGACCGATGGTCGCGCCGGAGTTGTGGGTCACGACAATGGCCGAGCAGCGCATAGTTTCAGGAAGCACGCATTATAATCGTCGGTCGGGTTGTTAGGGGTTGGGGATTAGGGATTAGGGATTAGGGACTGAGGGTTAGCTGACTCACGCGGCGGTAATCTCGCTGACCTTTAATCCCTGGCCCCTAGCCCCAATCCCTGACCCCACTGGCACTCGATAGATTCCAGTGTCCGAAGACACCAATGCACGCCATCGCAGCCACTCCAGTATCCACGAGCACAAACTTGCAGATCATCGAAACCTCACTTCCCGGAGTACTCCTGATCAAGCCGCGGGTCTTTGAAGATCCGCGCGGCTTTTTCATGGAGACCTACCGCCAGAATGTGCTCGCCGACGCCGGAATTCGCGAGACGTTCGTGCAGGACAATCATTCCCATTCCTCGCGCGGGGTGCTGCGTGGGCTGCATTATCAGCTACGCCACCCACAGGCCAAGCTCTGCCGCGTTGCGCGCGGCGAGGTCCTCGACATCGCCGTGGATGTCCGCCTCGGCTCGCCGCACTTTGGCAAGTGGGTGAGCGTGGTGTTGTCGGGTGAGAACCATGCCCAGCTTTATGTACCCAAGGGCTTCGCGCACGGCTTTGTGGTGCGTTCGGAAACTGCCGACTTCCTTTACAAGTGCAGCGACTACTTCGATGCCGCCGACGATCGCGGCGTGCTGTGGAACGATCCTGACATTGGCATCGATTGGGACATGCCGTCGCCCATTCTCTCGGAAAAAGACATGCGCTACCTTCCCCTGGCTCAAATCGCTCACGATCAGTTGCCGAGGTACCAGCCATGAGTCTCCGACTGCTCATCACCGGCGCCAACGGCCAGGTTGGATGGCATCTCCAGCGCACACTTGCCCCCATGGGGGAAATCATGGCGATCGACATCCAGGAAGTCGACCTGACCGATTTGAATGCCGTCTCCAGCACGGTCCGCGACTTCGCGCCTGACATTGTCGTCAACGCCGCAGCTTACACCGCCGTTGACAAGGCGGAGAGCGAGCCGGAACTGGCGCGCGCCATCAACGTAGCTGCTCCGGGAAAGATCGCCGAAGAGTGCGCCCGCACCGGTGCCCTGCTGGTCCACTATTCCACCGACTACGTTTATGACGGCAGTAAGCCGGCCCCGTACGAAGAGAGCGATGCCACCGGTCCCTTGAGCGTCTACGGCCAGACCAAGCTCGAAGGCGATCAGGCGATCATGGCCAGCGGCTGTGCGTACATTATTTTGCGCACCACGTGGGTTTATGACATCCGGGGCAAGAACTTTTTGCGCACTGCACTTCGTCTGGCGCGCGAAAAGGAAGAGCTGCGGATGGTCGGCGACCAATACGGCGCACCAACTTGGGCGCGCGCGCTAGCCGAATCCACCACCATCATTCTCGCCCGCTTGCTTGAGCAAAAATCCGCCACAAAGTCGTGGGAGAGCGGATTGTTTCATCTCACGGCATCGGGGAAAACGTCGTGGGCGGGCTTCGCGCAAGCCATCCTGGAAGACTACGAAGACCTGCTCGACTGGCCAGCCGAAACCGGCGAGTTCGGTGGCGAGCTCAAGGCCAAACGCGTGGTCGCAATTACCACCGAGCAATATCAAACCCCGGCTCGCCGGCCGCATAATTCCGTGCTCTCCAATGCAAAGATAAAAGCGGCGTTCGGGATTGTACTGCCGGACTGGCGCTCTCAATTGCGGCTTGCCATGCAGGATGCCATTCGCTGATAATCTTGAGTTACCAGCTGATGAACAGTTCATCCCCTCGCGCTGCGGCAGCGCACTTTCGCCGGCTCCCAGGCGGAACCTGTAGCTCGCACTGTTCGCTATCAATGAACGGAGACCTATGAAGGGCATAGTCCTGGCGGGCGGTATTGGCTCGCGTCTGTATCCACTGACCCGCGTCACCAACAAGCACCTCCTCCCGGTGTACGACAAACCCATGATCTTTTACCCGCTGCAGATCCTGGTCGACGCCGGCATTCGCGACATCCTTATCGTCACCGGCGGCCATAACGCAGGCGACTTTCTGCGCCTCCTCCAGAATGGCAAGGAGTTCGGACTGCAGCAGCTAAGCTTTGCCTATCAAGAGGGCGAAGCCGGCATCGCCGACGCCCTGCGCCTCGCCGAGCCGTGGGCCAAAGGCGACAAGATCTGCGTCGTCCTCGGCGACAACATTATTGAAGGCGACATTCGCGAGACCGCAACCAGGTTCGAACGGCTGGAAAAAGGCGCGATGGTGATGCTAAAGGAAGTCACCGATCCCGAGCGCTTCGGCGTCCCGGTGTTCGAGAACGGCCGGATCATTCGCATTGAAGAGAAACCAACCGAGCCGCTCTCATCATTCGCCGTGATCGGCGTCTATTTCTACGATGCGTCGGTCTTCGATCGCATTCGCAGGCTGAAACCGTCAGGACGTGGCGAATACGAGATCACCGACGTAAACAACAGCTACATCGAAGAAGGCTCGCTGCATCACGGCATGCTGAATGGCTGGTGGACCGATGCCGGCACATTCGAATCGCTCTGGCATGCCAGCAACATGGTCCGCGAGAAGGTCTTGCGCAACGCGAACGCCGAAGAAACCGCTCAGGTGCGTGGCGCATGAAATTAATGGTCACGGGCGGCGCGGGATTCATTGGCTCGAACCTTGTTCATCAGATGCTGGCCAAGCACCCCGACTGGAAGCTGGTGGTGCTCGACAAGCTGACCTACGCGGGCAATCTGAAGAACCTGGAGCCCGAACTCAGCCAGCGCCGTTGCGAGTTTGTGCAGATGGACATCTGCGATCGCGGCGTCCTCGACCACGTCCGCGGTTGCGATGCCGTGATTCACTTCGCTGCCGAGAGCCACGTGGACCGCAGTATCGAGGATGCCTCGGCCTTCGTCCGCACCAATGTCGAGGGCACCTACAACATGCTGCAAGCGTGCCGCGCGGCGGGCGTGCCGCGCTTTGTACATGTCAGCACCGACGAAGTGTATGGCAGCCTCGGCGCGGAAGGACATTTCTTCGAAGACACGCCGCTAAGGCCCAACAGCCCTTACTCAGCTACCAAAGCGGCGTCGGACTTGGCGGTCCTGGCCTATGTTCACACCCACAAGTTTCCTGGGCTGATCACGCGCTGCTCCAACAATTACGGGCCTTACCAGTTTCCCGAGAAATTCATTCCGCTGATGGTCGCGCAAGCGATGGCAGGCCAGCGGCTCCCCGTATATGGCAAGGGCGCCAACGTTCGCGACTGGATCCACGTCAGCGACCATTGCAGCGCGCTGGACACGATCTTGCAGCACGGCCGTGAGGGCGAGGTCTACAACATCGGCGGCGGCTGCGAGATGCAGAACCTCGACGTGGCGAAGTTGATCCTCAAGGCGCTGGGGCGGTCAGAAGATCTGATTCAGTTTGTCACCGATCGGCCCGGCCACGATCTGCGCTATGCCATCAATTGCGAAAAGCTTGCCAGCGAGTTGGGATGGCGGCCGCAGGTGCAATTCGATCAGGGTCTGGCGGACACTATCTCGTGGTACCGCGACAATCAGCAGTGGCTGGACGACGTGCGCAGCGGCCAATATCGCGACTACTTCCAGAAGCACTACGTGCAGCGCGAGAAAACCTTCTCCAAATAGATAAGCATTTCACCACAGAGGCACAGAGGACACGGAGCGGGAAAAGTTTTTCCTTGGCTTCGTTAATTCCTGCGTCGAACGCGTCGGAGAATCGATTTTGTACTTTAGATTTCCGCGTTCGCCAACTTGCGAATCGTATCGCAATAGCCCATTTGCATTAGAGATTGACGCCGCGCGGAACCCGAGGAGCTGCAGCACATTCTTCCACGCTGCCCGTCATGCCCGAAGCCTCGCGGATGAAACGCCGTTCTCCGACCATTCTCAATTGTGCCTTTCGAAGATCCGGATGCCCGAGGTCCTACGTCTACTGCTCGATGGCCGTCTCCGACTTGGGCGGCTTCTGTGTCACCTGCTGAGGGGTGGGCAATTGCGAACGGTCCCAGCCTCCGCCCAGGGCCTCCACCAGCGCCACGGCGTAGGCCATCTGTTCCACCTGAAGACCGTTGAGAGTCTGCTGGTTCGACAAGAGTGTGGTCTGGGCAATCAGCACGTCGACGTAGGGATCGATGCCGTTCTCGTACCGCGCCTGTTCGAGCTTAAGGTAAGTTTCGGAGGAGTTCACCGCCTGCTCTTGCTGCTGGATCCCCTTGGACAGAATGCGGACCTCGGCAAGACCATCCTCCACCTGCTGGAACGCGGTCAGCACTGTCTGGCGGTAACCGGCTAGATCGGCATTGTAGGTCGCAACATATTGCTGCACGGTGGCGCGGCGCAGGCCGGCGTCGAAGACGGTTTCCGAGATCGACGCTCCGACGGACCAGAAGCGGGATGGCCAGGAAAACCAATTTGCGAAGGACGTACTGTCAAAGCCGCCTTCCGCCGTCAACGTCAGGTTTGGATAGTACGCTGCATACGCGATGCCGATGGCCGCGTTGGCTCCGGCCATGGTGCGCTCGGCGGCGGCGACATCCGGCCGGCGCTCCAGCAGTTGCGAAGGAACGCCAATCGGGATCGGCGGGGGCGCAACCGTCATGGGCTTCACGGGAATAGAAAAAGTGGAGGGTGACGTGCCAATTAGAACGGCGATGGCATGCTCGTATTGGGCGCGCGCGACTCCAACATTGGTCGCCCCGGCCTCCACGCTTTGCAGCGTGGTTTCAGCTTCGACTACAGAGATCTGGTCGTCAATCCCCGTTTCATAGAGTGCACGAGTCAGCTCAAGCGCCTTCTTGTCCGCCTCCACGGTGTCGTTGTAGATCTGTTGCAGTTGGTCCTGGCCGCGGATCTCAAAGAAGTACTCCGCCAGACTGGCCTGCTCGGTGAGGCGCTCGTTCTCCAGGTCCGCTGCACTGACCTGGGCGGTGTATTGCGCTTCGCGCACGGTGTTGCGGACCTTGCCCCAAAGGTCCGGCTCCCACGACGCTTCCGCCGGCAGGGTGTAGAGCGAGGCGCTGACTTGCGACCGGGAGGTCGAAGTTGAGGCCGTGCCCGTGCTGCTCGTGTTGGTGTTGTTTGTCCCGTTCGCGTTCTCCGAGGCGCCCGCGTGGGTCGCCGACGGGACAACGGAGATGGTTGGAAAGTATTGCGAGCGGGCCTCGCGCACGATTGCGCGAGCTTCCATAAAGTTTTCGAAGTACTGCTTGATGTTCTGGTTGTTGATGTTCAGTTGTTCTTCCAGGGCGTTCAACTCGGGATCGTTGAAGATCTCCCACCACTTGCCGCGCAGTTGGGCATCGGCAGGCTGCGCTACCGTCCAGCCTTGAGTTTCCTTGAACTGGGTGGGCGATTCCTTGTAGACGGCAGCCGGCGCCTGGGTCGCGGGTGGATGATATTTCGGCCCCACCACGCAGCCCGATAGCATTAACAGGAGCGCCGCCGCAGAGCTCCAAATCGTGCAGCCCGCTGATTTTCGCCGGAAAATAATCATGCCGTTTCTACCCGTCCAACGAATCGTTTTAGCCCACCGTCCTAGCCGGCCTCCGGCGCCGGAGACGGAAGCGCGTCGCGGTGCTTGTTCTGCATTCGCAGCCGCAGCCGGTCGAACTCCAGATAGACGACCGGAGTTGTATAGAGCGTGAGCAACTGGCTCAGGATCAAGCCTCCCACAATCGTGATGCCCAGGGGCCGGCGCAGTTCATACCCGGTGCCCGTCCCCAGCGCCAACGGCAGAGCGCCTAATAACGCTGCCATGGTCGTCATCAGAATGGGACGGAAACGCAACATGCACGCTTCGAAAATCGCGTCGATGGGCTTCTTGCCCTCCTGGCGCTCCGCCTCCAGCGCGAAATCGATCATCATGATGGCGTTCTTTTTTACGATTCCGATCAGCAGCACAATGCCGATGATGGAAATGACGTTCAGGTCCTGCTTAAAGAGCATCAAGGCCAGCATCGCACCTACGCTCGCCGATGGCAGGCTGGAAATGATCGTCAGGGGATGGACCAGGCTTTCATACAAAATACCCAGAACGATGTACACCGCCAGCAGCGCCGTCAGAACCAGCAGAGGCTCGGTGCCGAGAGATTGCTGGTAGGCCAGCAGCGTGCCGGCAAAAAAGCCTTGCAGCGTGGAAGGCGTCCCGAGCCGCTTTTGCATCCGGTCGATGGCCAGCGTGGCATCGCTCAAAGACATGTTCGACGCGAGGTTAAAGGACACCGTGACCGAAGGAAACAGGCCCGTATGGTTGATGGCCAGCGGAGTGGTGTTGGCTTGGCTGCCGGCTATCCCGAGCAGCGGAATATTTCCACCGCTGGATTGAAGGTAGATGTCTTTCAATCCTTCGGGACTTTGCCAATACTGCGGAGCAACTTCCAACACCACGTAATACTGATTTAACTGGGTGTAGATGATGGAGACTTCCGATTGGCCGAAGGCACTGTATAACGCTGAATCCAGCGACTGCACGGTAAGGCCGAGCCGGGCCGAGTTGACGCGATCATAGTTCATCAACTCGTCAAGACCGCCGTTCTGCTGATCTGAGCTTACGTCCTGCAGACCCTTCAAACCCTGCATCGCAGTCAGTATGGTCGGCCCCCACTTGGTAAGGTCCTGCACCGTATCGGACTGGATGGTGTATTGATACATCGCATTACTGGCGCGGCCGCCGATGCGCAGGTCCTGGACCGATTGAAGGAACGTGGAAGCCACCGGCAGGCGATTCAACTGGGGCCGCAGGCGGTTGATGATCTGCGTGGCAGTTCCCTTGCGCTCCGCCAACGGCTTAAGTGCGACATAAACGGCGCCGGTATTGGTGGCCCCGCCGCCGCCGGTAAACGCAATGACATTCGCGACGGCGGGATCATTTTTGATCACGTTGCCGATCTGGCGAAGGGAGTCGTCCATCGCGGGGAAGGACGCATCCTGCGGCCCGCGCACGGCGCCAGCCAACGCTCCCGTGTCCTCAACCGGGAAAAAGCCCTTGGGTATCTTGACGATCAGCACCACATTGAGGCCGATGGTTATGAAGAGCACGACCAGGGTGAGGGTCGGATGATCGAGCACCCAATGCAGGCTGCCGCGATACAACGACAGCACCCAGTCAAAGAACTTTTCGTTGGCCCGGTAGATGCGGCCATGTTTCTGCGTGCGCTCGCTCTTTAACAGGTAGGCGCACATCATGGGCGTCGTGGTCAGGGAGATGACCATGGATACGAGAATGGAGGTCGAGAGAGTGACGGCAAACTCGCGGAAGAGACGGCCAACGATTCCGCCCATCATCAAAAGAGGGATGAAGACGGCAATAAGCGAAATGCTGATGGTGAAAACCGTGAAACCGATTTCCTCCGATCCCTTCAGCGCCGCGGCAAACGGGCTCATGCCGTTCTCCAGATGGCGCGCGACATTTTCCATCACCACAATGGCATCATCCACCACAAATCCCGTGGCAATGGTGATGGCCATCAGCGAAAGGATGTCCAGGCTGTATCCGCACAGATACATCACGGCAAAGGTGCCGACCAGCGAGACCGCGACCGCGATGCCGGGAATGAGCGTGGCGTTGGCATTGCGCAGAAAGATAAACACCACCAGGATGACCAGGCCGATGGAAATGAGCACCGTCATCTCCGCGTCATTGACCGAGGCACGGATCGTGGTGGTGCGATCCAGAACAATGGTCGTATCGATGCCGAGCGGAATGGTTGCCTGGATAAACGGAAGCTGCGCGCGGATGCGGTCGACCGTGGCAATGATGTTAGCGCCGGGTTGACGGAAGATGATGACCATAACCGCGCGCTTGCCGTTCAGGTAACCGGCAGCACGGACGTTGGCCACCGAGTCCCTCACCTCAGCGACGTCGGACAGATGAACGGCCGCGCCGTTGCTATAACCGACGACCAGCGGCTTGTAGTCCTTGGCGAGCGAGATTTGATCGTTGGCAATGATGTCCGCGGTCACAACGCCGTCGGAGATCTGGCCTTTCGCCAGGTCGGCATTCTGCAAGCTCAACACGGATTGCACATTCGCCAGGGTGAGTCCGTAGCTGGCCAATTGCGTGGGATTTGCATCCACACGCACAGCCGGCAATGCGCCGCCTCCCACCGCGACCTGCCCCACGCCCTGGATCTGCGACAACTTCTGCTCAATCACGGTGGAGGCTTCGTCATACAGTTTGGCGGGGCCGAATTTGTCCGAGGTCAGACCGAGAATCATGATCGGGGCGTCGGCGGGATTGACCTTGCGATAGGTCGGATTGCCCGGCAGATCGGCGGGCAGATAGGTTCGCGCTGCATTGATGGCTGCTTCCACATCGCGCGCCGCGCCGTCAATGTCGCGGCTCAGGTCAAACTGGATGGTGACCGAAGTGCTGCCCAGCGTGCTGGCAGAGGTCATCTCTGTCACCCCTGCAATATGACCGAACTGGCGCTCCAGTGGAGTGGCGACGGACGACGCCATAATGTCGGCGCTTGCGCCCGGCAAGCTTCCATTGACGGAGATAGTGGGAAAGTCGACTTGCGGCAAGGGCGACACCGGCAACACCCCAAATGCAGCCGCGCCCGCCAGGGCAATCGCCGCCGTCAGTAACGTCGTCGCCACAGGCCGCTTAATGAACGGTGCGGAGATGTTCATGCCGGCCCTGCCTGTTCTCCGCCCGCGGTTGCCGGCTGGTTCGAGTTTTTCGTAACCCGCTGCGCCAGCTTGTCAAAAAAGATATAGATGACTGGCGTGGTGTAAAGCGTAAGCGCCTGGCTCAGGAGCAGTCCGCCTACCATAGCGATGCCCAGAGGCCGGCGCAGTTCGGAACCAAAACCAGTTCCCAAAGCCAGCGGTAGCCCGGCCAGCAGCGCGGCCATGGTGGTCATCATGATAGGGCGGAAGCGGAGCAGGCAAGCCTCGTAAATTGCATCCGTCGCGTTCTTGTCGCGCTTCCGTTCAGCTTCCAGCGCGAAGTCCACCATCATGATGCCGTTCTTTTTCACGATGCCGATCAGCAGGACAATGCCTATGATCGCGACCATGTTCAAGTCCTGGTGAAAGAGCCGCAGTGCGAGCAGAGCGCCCACTCCCGCCGACGGTAGCGTGGACAGAATCGTGATGGGGTGGATAAAGCTCTCGTACAAAATACCCAGCACGATGTACACGGTGACCAGCGCGGCCAGAATGAGTAACGGCACATTGGTCAGCGAGGCGGTGAAGGATGCCGCAGTGCCTTGAAATCCGGCCTGCAGGCTGGGAGGCATGTGCAGGTCTTTCTGCACCTTGTCGACCGCCGTAATGGCCTCGCCGAGCGCGGCCTTGGGTCCCAGATTGAACGATACGGTGATGGCCGGAAATTGACCCTGGTGGGTAATGGCAAGCGTTTCCGTCGTGTTCTCGAAGTGCGAGAAAGCGCTCAGCGGCACCGCATTGCTCATGGCCGAACTGGTGGCGCCTGCGGAGCTCGCTCCCGTGCTCGGCGGCGAGGAGGGACTCGGCGAAAGCGCGTTCGTAGGAGGAGTCAGGGTATTTGCCGATGGCGTGTACAGTGCCGAAGTCGTCAGCGCATTGGACCCGGCGGAGCTTGATCCGGACGACGCGAACGAAGAAGACGCCCCGGCTCCGGTTGCGCCGGCAGAAGCATTGGACTGGATGTAAAGATGGTTCAGCTTGTAGGGGTCCAGTTGAAACTGCGGTTCACTCTCCAGCACAACGTGATACTGATTCACCTGCGTATACATGGTGTTGATTTGCCGTTGGCCGAAGGCGTCATACAGGGTGTTATCGATGGTGGAAACCCCAATGCCAAGTCGCGAGGCTGTGACTCGGTCGATCACCAGTGACACCGCCAGCCCTCCCAATTGCTGATCGGTGGCGACATCTTCCAGTTCCGGCAACTGCTTCAGGCGGTCAACGAAACGGTTGGTCCAGTCATTCAGTTCATTGGCATCGGGGTCTTCAAGCGTGTACTGGTACTGGGTTCGGCTCACCCGATCGTCCACGGTAATGTTCTGCACCGGCTGCATAAACAGCTGTATTCCCCGCACTTGGCTCACTCTGGAGTTGAGCCTGCGGATCAGGTTTGACGCGCTGATCTTGCGCTGGTCCAGCGGCTTCAAATTGATCGATATCCGGCCGCTGTTGGTGGTGGTATTGGTTCCATCGGCGCCAATAAACGACGACAGGCTTTCCACTGCCGGGTCGGCCAGAATTGCCTTGGTAAGCTCCAGTTGCCTGGCTGCCATGGCCTTCGAGCCGATGGTCGGCGGCGCCTGCGATATACCCTGGATGACCCCCGTGTCCTGCACCGGGAAAAATCCTTTGGGGATGATGATGTAAAGGAAGACCGTAAGCAGCAGGGTGCCGACGGCGACCAACAGCGTGATCGTCTGGTATCGCAGGACAAACTTCAGCGTCCGGCCATAGAACGCGATCATTCCCTCAAAAGCCCGTTCCGTGGCCCGATAGATGCGTCCTTCCTGCTCTTCTGGTTTGCGGCGCAGGATTCGCGCACACATCATGGGAGTGAGCGTAAGCGAGACCACGGCCGAAATGACGATGGTGACGGCCAGAGTCACGGCGAATTCGCGGAACAAGCGTCCCACCACGTCACCCATGAACAGCAACGGAATCAATACGGCGATCAGCGACACCGAGAGCGAGAGAATGGTGAAGCCAATCTGCTCCGCACCCTTCAGGGCCGCTTCCATGGGCGGATCGCCCGCTTCGATGTAGCGCGAGATGTTCTCGATCATCACAATGGCGTCGTCCACCACGAAGCCGGTAGAGATGGTCAGCGCCATGAGCGATAAGTTGTCCAGGCTGTAGCCCAGTATGTACATCGCCGCAAAGGTGCCGACCAGTGACAGCGGAACAGCCACGCTGGGAATAATGGTGGCGTAGAGACTCCGCAGGAAAAGAAAGATGACCAGCACAACCAGTCCGATAGTCAACAGCAGTTCAAACTCAACGTCGGAAACCGAAGCTTTGATGGAGGTTGTGAGATCGGTGAGCGTGGTGACCTGAATGCCGGTGGGCAGATTGGCCTGAAGCTGCGGCAGGAGCTGCTTGATGCTCTTGACCACGCTGATGGTGTTGGCCCCGGGCTGGCGTTGCACGTTCAGGATGACCGCAGGGGTCTGATTCATCCACGCTGCCTGATTGTTGTTCTCGACGCCATTCACGATTTTCGCTACATCAGGCAGCATCACCGGCGCACCATTGCGATAGGCAACCACAACCTGCCGATAGTCGACGCTGGTCACCAGCTGGTCGTTGGCGTCGATCTGGTAATCCTGGCGTGGGCCGTCGAAGTTACCTTTGGCGGCGTTCACACTGGCGTTGGTCAGCGCTGTGCGCAGATCTTCCAGGTTGATGCCGTAGGACGACAGCGCCGTGGGATTGGCTTGAATCCGGACCGCGGGTTTTTGGCCGCCGCTGATGGTCACCAGGCCGACCCCGCTGAGTTGCGAAATCTTCGGCGCAAGGCGAGTGTCCACCAGGTCCTCAACCTGCGGAAGGGGCATGGAATTTGAGGTAATGGCCAGGGTCAGTACAGGCGCATCGGCTGGATTCGTCTTACTGTAGATCGGCGGCGCCGGCAAAATGGATGGCAAAAGGCTCTGCGCCGCGTTGATGGCAGACTGCACCTCTTCCTCGGCTACATCAATATTCAGAGTCAGGTTGAACTGCAGCACAATGACAGAAGTGCCTCCGGAACTGGTGGAGGTCATCTGGCTCAAACCCTGCATCTCGCCGAATTGGCGCTCCAGAGGCGCAGTCACCGTCGTCGCCATCACCGTCGGGCTGGCTCCTGGATAGAACGTGAGCACCTGAATGGTCGGATAATCGACTTGCGGCAATGCGGAGACCGGCAGTTGTGTATAGCCAACTGCACCGACGAGCAGGATGGCTGCCATCAGCAAGCCGGTCGCTACGGGCCGCAAGATAAACGGACGGGACGGATTCACGGGGCGCTGTTCCCATTCGCGCCAGACGCGGAAGGCTGGCTCTGAACCTTGTTCGAAACCACGACGGCAGTATTGTCCTGCAACTTATCGAAGCTGCTGTTGGCGACAACGTCTCCAGGATTGATGCCTTCAACCTGCGTTACTCCGCCGTTGGTCACTCCCGTCTTTACGCTGCGGATATGAGCAACATTGTTTTGAATCACGTACACAAACGATGCCTGACCATTTTGTTGAATCGCTGACGCCGCCACCAGTGTCACTCCCCGCAACGTATTCACCAGCAGCCGCGTGTTCACAAACTGGTTGGGGAAAAGCGCGCCGTTCTTGTTGTCGAAGACCGCTCGTCCTTTTACCGTCCCGGTCGTGGTGTCAATCTGGTTGTCGAGGGTCAACAGCTTGCCGTTGGCAATCGTCGTCTGGGCCGCGCGATCCTGGGCAGCGACTGTGAGCGTAGCTCCCTTGCGCAGTTGAGCTTCAACTGGACCCAGACTGTCTTCCGCCAGGGTGAAAACTACGGTGATGGGTTCCAACTGCGTAATGACTGCGAGGGTCACGGCTCCGGCAGACTGCACCACGTTGCCCGGATCCACCAGCCGCAGACCCACCCGCCCGGCAATGGGAGCGGTGATGTGGCAGAACTCAACCTGAATCTCGTCATAGCGCACCGTGCCCTGGTCGTTTTTAACGGTGCCCTGGTCCTGCAGCACCAGCTTTTCCTGGTCATCCAGAATTTGTTTTGCGATAGCGTTGCGGGCCCACGAAGCACGATAGCGTTCAAGGTCCATCTGGGCTTGTGCGAGCACGTTTTCATCTCGCTCCAGCGCGCCTTGCGCCTGCAAAAGCGTAGCCAGATAGGGACGCGAATCGATGTCAACCAGCGGATCGCCCTTACGGACCAGTTGGCCCTCGGTATAGTGCACGGCGACGATCAGGCCATTTACCTGGCTGGTAATGGAATCGGTATAGACGGGGGTGACGGTGCCGATTGAGTCAAGGTAAACGCCGATATCACCTTTCTTCGCCGTCGTACTGGTAATGGTGATTTTCGGCGGCGCGGGCGCTTTTTTCCTGGCTTCGTGATGGCGCCAAAGCAGCACGATCGCAAACGCCAGAACGAGCAGGAACAGAATCCATATGCTCCACACTACTTTTTTGTGTCGTCGGGATTGCGGACCGTGGGCCGGGAGTTGATGGCCACGCTCGATGAAACGAGGCTCGTTGGTGTCAACGGTCAAAAGGAATCATCCTCTTTGGCTCAGAGTCGCTCAAATTCCGTAGCGACGAGGAGGGGCTCTGCATTCGCCTTCGCGACGCCCTCCTGCGGCCAATATTGCCATTGCCTCAACCGCGTTCCCGTCAGTGTAACGGTGCCGACGTGCCGAAAACAAGGCGACGCCTTTCGCCGATGAAGGGCCCTTCACACGCTCAGGACCGGAGTCGGCACCGCGCAAATGGTTCCGTAGCCATGGATTCGCAGGTTACCGCCGTAGGGATAGCACATGGTGACCAGCAGATCCGCCTTTGTCTGCCTCGCAACTTCGTTCAGCACCTTGGGCGCGTGACCGCTGCCGATGAATACGTCCGCCTTGATGTCCAGTTCCTGTTGAAGCTCTGCAAGACGCCGAGCGGCGTCACTGACAAGCGCCTCTTTCCACCTTGCACTAACGTAGTTACCGCCGGGCCCCCACAGCTCCACCCCAGCCGTGACGTGGGCGAGCGTAAGATCTGCGCCGAATTCGGCGGCCATTTGCGCGGCCCATGAGACAACGCCATCACTGCGGGGGCCCAAATCGACTGCGCACAGAATGTTGCGGATCGCAAACTCCTCCACGGGCGAGCTTGCCACGTGCGCACTGGTCCAGACCGGGCACTCGGTCCGGCCCAGTATTCTCGCCGTTACCGAGCCCAGCAGAAACCGATTGAACGTAAAACCATGGGAGGGCATCATGATCAGGTCGGCGTTTTCCTCCTGGGCCATCTGCACAATGGTGCGGGCCGGGTCGCCTTTGACCAATGCAGATCGGATGGCGAGGCCATCAAGCTCGAGCTCGAGAGACTGGCTCGAGTTCTTCTGGGCCCGTTTAGTGATTTCAGCCAGCACATCCCAGGCGGCGAACTCAGGGCCGTCGTCCGGCACACCAGCGGCATGGCTCTGCGCCGTCACCACGTGAAGCATCACGATCTCAGAATGGAAATAGCGGGCCAGCGTTGCAGCCTGATGGACCACCTCCAGCGAGGTATTTGGGAAATCAACCGGAAGAAGAATCTTCTTGATATTCAACATGACGCACCCGTCGGAGAGTCGGAATGCTCCCAGCCATCTCGTCTAGTCAGAGCGTTCCCAGCTTAAACGCGGCAATAGCGACCTATAGAAAATCACTGTCCCAGGACACGACCGGCACGTCCTCAGGAGCCTGAGTTTCCCTGCGGCATGTCGATAATCTTACGCCGGATTCCGCCATGCGCAAGCTGCATAGAGACCTGAGTCGTATTGTCCACGACTGTCATCAGAGCTAATATTAGAAATATCCCGTGGAGTTTGATCCCAATGGTTTCTCTCAACGATTCCCGCGCAGAACAACACTGCGTCGCTTAGCCCACCAAGCAAGACAGATAGCTGCGCCCCTATCTCGTTCCATCCCCTCCACGGGTTGTTTTTCTACTGATTCGCGCTGACCATTTTACGGCTGCGGGCGACTCGAATTCTCTGTGACTTTCGCTCGCCCTCTTCGCGGTCAAAGGAAACTTTCGGTTGACACTGCTGCCTATTGTTTTATAATAGTTCTCATTCGATAATTATGCGCTTCACCCATGAACAGTTCCGTCAGCTGGCGACGAAGCACGGTCTGGCGGTCACGCACCAGCGTCAGGTCGTCTATGAGGCTGTCATCGCTTCCCCACGGCACCATTCTCCAGAAGATATTTACGCCGCGGTCCGGCGCCGCATTCCGTCCATTTCTCTCGCCACGGTCTACAATAATCTGCGGCTTTTCATCGAGTGCGGGTTGCTGCGGGAGGTCACTCCGCATGCGTCCACGTTACGCGTCGACGGCAATCTCAAACCCCATCACCACCTGGTCTGCTCCCGCTGTAAGTCGGTGCAGGACATCGAAGGGGAGTTCATCGATTTCAAACGGCTGTCCCGGCATGCGCCGGACGGCTTTGATCTGACGCAGCCGTTGATCGAGGTCTTTGGCCTCTGTCGGCGCTGCAGTGCAAAAACCTGAGCAAAACATTGAGTAACCCATGGGATCTTTATCCCATACATCCGAAAGCAAGAACCTTGATAAGAGCGGCGTTGCGCCAATGGCAAAGCCAGGAAGCGCTCGTAGTTCGTCATAATTTAAGGAAGGAGCAATCATGTCAACCGAAGCAAAATGTCCGTTCACACAAACCGCAGCTGGGGCCCCGACGAATGCCGACTGGTGGCCGAATCAGCTGAACCTGAAGATCCTGCACCAACACTCGCCCTTGTCCGATCCGATGCACAAGGAGTTCAACTACGCGGAGGAATTCAAGAGCCTCGACCTGAATGCCGTGATCAAGGACTTGCATGCCTTGATGACGGACTCGCAGGAGTGGTGGCCGGCCGACTTTGGCCACTATGGGCCACTTTTCATTCGTATGGCTTGGCACAGCGCGGGCACGTATCGCATCGGCGACGGCCGCGGCGGAGCAGGCTCCGGCGAACAACGCTTCGCACCGCTCAATAGCTGGCCCGACAACGTGAACCTCGACAAGGCGCGCCGGCTGCTCTGGCCCATCAAGCAGAAGTATGGGCGGAAAATCTCCTGGGCCGACCTCATGGTTCTCGCAGGCAACGTTGCCCTGGAGTCGATGGGCTTCAAAACCTTCGGTTTTGGCGGCGGGCGCGAGGACGTCTGGGAGCCCGGCGAAGATATTTATTGGGGCTCCGAGGGCAAATGGCTGGCGGACGAGCGCTACAGCGGCGACCGCGATCTCGCGAATCCCCTCGCTGCGGTCCAGATGGGCCTGATTTACGTTAACCCGGAAGGGCCGAATGGAAACCCCGACCCGCTTGCCGCGGCAAAGGATATCCGAGAGACCTTCGCCCGCATGGCGATGAATGATGAGGAGACGGTTGCGCTGATTGCCGGTGGTCACACCTTCGGCAAAACCCACGGCGCTGCCGACCCGAACAAGTATGTCGGCCCAGAACCCGAGGCTGCCCCGGTCGAACAGCAAGGCTTGGGTTGGAAAAACACCTACGGGAGCGGCAACGGTGACTACACCATCGGCAGCGGCCTGGAAGTTACCTGGACCACGACGCCGACGAAGTGGAGCAACAACTTCTTCGCGAACCTGTTCAACTACGAATGGGAGCTGACCAAGAGCCCAGCCGGTGCGCATCAGTGGACAGCGAAGAATGGCGCAGGCGCCGGCACGGTGCCAGACGCTCATGATCGGTCCAAGCGTCACGCGCCCACCATGCTCACCACAGACCTCTCCTTGCGCTTCGATCCTGAGTACGAAAAAATCTCGCGGCGCTTCTACGAGCATCCCCAGGAGCTTGCCGACGCCTTCGCCAAGGCCTGGTTTAAGCTGACGCACCGCGACATGGGGCCGATCTCGCGGTACCTGGGCCCGCTGGTTCCGAAGGAGCCTCAGTTGTGGCAAGACCCTGTTCCCGCCGTGGATCATAAATTGATCGGGGAGCAGGAGATTGCTGCTCTGAAAGCGAAGGTCCTCGAATCCGGACTGACGATCTCGCAACTGGTCACGACTGCGTGGGCATCGGCGGCGTCCTTCCGCGGCTCCGACAAGCGCGGCGGGGCGAACGGGGCGCGCATTCGCCTGGCGCCACAGAAGGATTGGGAAGTGAACCAGCCGGCCGAACTGGCGAAGGTCCTTAAGGCGCTGGAGAAGATCCAAAAGGAATTTAACAGCTCGCAATCCAACGGGAACAAGGGGAAGAAAGTCTCGCTGGCTGACCTGATCGTTCTCGGCGGCTGCGCAGCCGTCGAGGAAGCTGCGAAAAAAGCCGGGCACAACGTGAAGATACTCTTCGCGCCGGGACGCACGGATGCTTCGCAGGAACAGACCGACGTGCACTCCTTCGCCGTGATGGAGCCGAAGGCCGACGGCTTCCGCAACTATCTCCGCACGAAAAATGGAACATCGCCCGAGGAGATGCTGGTGGATCGGGCGCAGTTGCTGAAGCTGACTGCCCCTGAGATGACGGTTCTCATCGGCGGCCTGCGCGCCCTGAATGCGAACTTCGGGCAATCCAAGCAAGGCGTCTTCACCAAGCGGCCCGAGACGCTGACGAATGATTTCTTCGTCAACCTGCTTGACATGAATACGGAGTGGCAGCCCTCGACATCCGAAGGCGTCTATGAGGGGCGCGATCGCAAGACCGGCAAAGTCAAGTGGACCGGCACGCGCGTCGATCTCCTCTTCGGCTCGAACTCTCAGCTACGGGCACTCGCGGAAGTCTACGCGTGTGACGACTCGAAAGAGGCGTTCGCGAAGGACTTCGCGGCTGCGTGGAGCAAGGTGATGAATCTTGATCGCTACGACCTTGCCTGAGGTCGGCGCGAAAGAGAGCTGTCAGCCTCGTGCTGCTGTCTGAATCGGCGAGGCCGAAGTCGTCGCTTTTCCTGGCTCGTGGGGGCGCATCACGCGCTCCCGTGACGCCTTTTAGGCGCAACCGTTCCAGCACCTGGGCCGAAATTGTCGCCGGAATGGCCGCTGGTCGTTAAGAAAACCCTTCGCGCAATCCAACAACCTCCGCACCACACAGATCGCGAGTGCTGGAGACGAGCGGCCCTGCCGATTCGATTCTGCTGTTCGTGTTGTCGATTTCAGATCGCCGTTTTTGAAGAATCCCCGCCTGAAATTGCATCATCTTCACCCACTGCCCCAAGGTAACCGGAACCTGAAGTCAAGGCTCTCATAGCGGTGGCATTCGAATCGAATGTCGCAGCCTGCGAATCAGACCACTAAGGAAATTCTGATTAAGTATTGCTTTGAAAGGGACCGCCTTCAGGCGGCCCCGCAAAGTCGAGCAAATGTCTCGCAACCATGGGATTAGTCGTCGCCGGGGTGGTTTCTACCGGCGGTCTGGCAGTATCGGCTGTGAGAGTTTCTCGAAAAAAAACGGAGCAGAAGAAATCGTCCCGAATCTGAATGACCAGGAGAAATCAAAATGAACACACCCCCGATCGTGTCGCAGCAGGAATGGGAGGCTGCGCGCCAGCAGCTTCTGGTGAGGGAGAAGGCTTTGACCCGCTCCCGTGACGCGCTGGCCGCCGAACGCCGACGGATGCCTTGGCTGGCTGTGGACAAGAGGTACGAGTTCGACGGACCCAAGGGCAGTGTGAGCCTGCTCGATTTGTTCGAGGGCCGCCGGCAGTTGATCCTCTATCGCGCCTTCTTCGAGCCCGGGGTGTTCGGCTGGCCCGAGCACGCCTGCCGCGGCTGCTCCCTGGGGGCCGATCAGGTCGGCCACCTGGCCCATCTGAACGCCCGCGATACCACCCTCGCCTGGGCCTCACGCGCGCCGCAGGAGGCCATCGCGCGCCTGAAGGCGCAGATGGGCTGGGAGATGCCCTGGTACACCATCACTGACAGCTTCGACGCGGACTTCGGTGTGGACCAGTGGCACGGCCACAACGTGTTCTTCCGCGATGGCGAACGGATTTTCCGCACGTACTTCATTAACAGCCGAGGCGACGAGGCTATGGGGAGCACCTGGAGCTACCTCGACATCACGCCGCTCGGCCGTCAGGAGACTTGGGAGGACTCGCCAGAGGGTTATCCCCAGACCCCGCCCTACAAGTGGTGGAACTGGCACGACAACTACGACGCCGCGGCCCCGCCTGACCCGAAGTGGGTCGATATAATCACCGACCCTCAAGGAGCCGCCCTCCGAAGGCGCGAGGCAGAGGAGAATGCGAGCTAACGAATGGCGACTACTTCGGGCACCTCGGGCCGGCTCATGGCCTGTCATTTGCAAAGTTGGGCTCATGGCCACACGGTTTGCGTCGATCAACGACCTCCCCATTGCGGAATCAGATCGCAAGTATCGCTGGCCGCTCGGGCGCCGTCCCGATGACCACCCAGGATTGAGCGACTTGGGCCTCTAGTTCGCTCACACCGATATTGGGTCCTCAGCCGTCGAGCAAAGGTCATATATGCCAGACAAGAAAACAGCAATCGTCACGGGAGCATCGGGAGGCATTGGCGCCGGCTTGGTCGCGGCCTTTCTGGAGCAGGGTTATAACGTCGTCGCGACCTCGCTCCACGTCACTCAATCGTTGACTGCCAAGCCCAACCTGGTTCTCGTCGACGGCGATATCGGTAAGCAGGAGACCGCTGCCCAAGCTGTTGAAGCAGCGATCAAAAATTTCGGAACCATCGATGTGCTGGTGAATGTTGCCGGTATCTACCGCACCAAGCCCTTCACGGACTTTACTACTGAGGACTTCCATGCCCTGGTCTCGACCAACCTGCTGGGATTCCTTTACATCACTCAGCTCAGCGTGAGACAGATGTTGAAACAGAAATCAGGCAATGTTGTGACCATTTCTGCGGCGCTTGCCGATCAGCCAGTCGCCGGCATAAACGCCTCGGTTTCGATGATGACGAAGGGAGGCCTGAATACGGTGACGCGGAGCCTCGCGATCGAGTATGCAAAGGAAGGTATCCGGTTCAACGCCGTAGCGCCTGGCGTAGTCGACACATCGTTGCAGAAGGGTGCTCCCAAGGAAGCTCTTGAGACAAGAACGCCAATGGGGAAAATCGCGGACGTAGAAGATATTGCCGACGCTGTTCTCTACCTGACACAGGCAAGTCAAGTAACGGGAGAGATCATTCACGTGGACGGTGGTGCTCACGCGGGCTGTTGGTAGCTGACAGATTGCGGGTGGCGGTGCCTGGGCGGCAAATGGAAAAGGCTGTGACTTTGGTTATGCTCTAGCCGCCAACTCCTGCGAGGGAGTTACCAGCGTGGATGCATGCACCGTCACAGCCCTTGACGCGATCACCGCTTTCGCAGTTCCAAACCCCGGCTGACACCTCGCAGCGCAGTCGGTTTTTTCGGGTCTGGCGGTTCCCGCAGGTCGCCCCGCCGAACCGATCACTCAGCGTACTTCGGGTTGGCTACGATTAGTTGCCCGCCCTTTTCTGCCGTCGACGAAAGTGATCCTACCCTATGAATGAAAATTGTCAACGCCCAAGGTTGGTGCAAACGCAACTTATTTTTGTGTGAGAATCGTTTCATCTAAGCGATAGAATTCAAAATGGTTACTAATGCTGATCGAAGATATCCAGAATCAATTCACATCTTTTTCACGGAGCCGTAGCCCGTTTCTAGCAGGGTTTCGGCGTCGAAACTCGCACTCACGTGCGCGCGGTGGTGCAGTTTGAATGAGGATGCGTGCCTTTCGCGCGCCGGCGCGAATCGGCACGCCCAGATCCCTCGCTTCGCAAAAGAAGCTCGCTCGGGATGACAAACCAAACTGCACCACTACTCGCGTGCCTTTTCCACGGCCTAACTGGAGTGTGACATTTGGAGAATATTATTCCTCGCTGGGAATGGAGAACCTTCGGTGAGAGCTTCGGCGTATCTGACGAGCGATTCGCCGCGCTCGAGCCTACTAACACCCAGGAAAGCGATGAGCTCTACCTGCTCTCTTCCGTCACCAATGAGAACGTCAAGGTCCGCGACCTACTAATGGACATCAAGACCCTTCAGCGGGTCAATGCGGACGGGCTGGAACAGTGGAAGCCCGTCATGAAGCGCGCTTTTCCTTTTCCTGCAGCCGAAGTGAAGAATGTCTTTACCGCGCTCGGTGTCGCGCCGCCGCCATTGACGCGCGCGGACTACACGCTCGAACAGTTCGTTGGCGAGCTGGTAGAGCCGGGCGGGCGCTTGCGCGCTGTGCCGGTACACAAGAAGCGGGCCCAATACAAGGTCGATGGCTGCATAGGCGAGATGACTGAGGTGGTTGCCGATGGCAAGAGGATACGCACGGTCGCGCTCGAATCCGAAGATCCTGATCGAGTGATCGCCACGGTGCGCAAACTTGGACTGGACCGGTTTGAAAACATTAGCTACCCGCGAGGCCTGAAGCAACTCGTGGGGACAAAGAGCTGAGGAGTCTTGCCATGCCACGCTACGCGGTCATTGATGTCGGCACAAACTCGGTGAAGTTCAATATCAGCGAGCGGAGCGACGACGGAAGCTGGCGCACGATCGTGGATCGCGCCGAGATCACGCGCCTCGGCGAGGGGTTGGAGAAGACTGGCGAAATCAGTAGCGATGCGATAGCGCGGACTGTCGATGCAATCGCAGCGATGGCGGCTGAGGCCCAGAAAAATGGAGTGACGGCCATCGCCGCCGTCGGCACCATGGGACTGCGAACTGCTCGCAATAGCCAGCAGTTTATTGACGCGGTCAAACAGCGCTGTGGCGTCAGCATCGAAGTAATCCCCGGCGAAGAAGAAGGGCGACTCGCCTATCTTGCCGTCAAGTCTGGTCTCGGCTTGGCCGAAGGCTCGCTGGCAATCTTCGATACCGGAGGCGGAAGCACGCAATTCACCTTCGGGCACGGCGCCGTGGTTGCGAAGCGCTTCAGCCTGAACGTGGGCGCAGTTCGATATACCGAAAAATATGGCCTCGGCAGTGTCGTTTCGGCCGAACAGCTCCGTGCCGCGCTCGATGCCATCGCCGCCGATCTCGCCCGGATCGGGTCGGAGCGCTCGCCTGACGTGTTGGTGGGGATGGGAGGCGCGGTCACCAACATCGCCGCGGTGAAGCACGGGCTTGCGAAGTACGATCCCAACATCGTGCAGGGCTCGGTGCTCGACCGCGCCGAGATCGAGCGGCAGATCGAGCTGTATCGCTCCCGGTCGCTGAACGATCGCCAAAACGTTGTCGGACTCCAGCCGAAGCGGGCTGACGTGATCCTGGCGGGCGCGTGCATCGTCAAGACGGTGATGGACAAACTCGGCAAAGACGCGCTCTCCGTCAGTGACCGCGGGCTGCGGCACGGCCTGCTGATCGACCGATTCTCAAGCTAAACTTATTGAGCAAGACCATGTCTCAGCAGATTTTGCAGAGGGAGTCGATTCCATCCGAGTTCCCTGCCCGCGCGAAGGGCGTAAACTAAGCGCATGGAAAACAACAAGGCCTTAAATCCGTTTCAGGAGGTACACAAACGGGCTCGCGAAGCTGCTGACCGTGCCCGTGAGATGCGGGAAAAGGATACTGAGATTCGCCGGAAGAGAGTAGCTGAAGAGGCCGCCCGCGAGGGGTTCGACCGGCCTGACGAGAGCATCAAATAAATCCAAGCCTCATGACTGTCTCGGATAAAGGCGTGGCAAATCCAAGCGCGTCGCGGCGGACCGCGACAGTCAGCCTTCCTCTGGGAATTTCGTTTTTGAGAAAGGAGAAGTAGCAATGAAGGCAATGTTGATCACGGTGGTTGCAGGCGCCCTTGCCGTCGGGACTGCTGTCGGCGCGCAGGACCTGACCAAGGACACCAAGAAAGCTGCCGACAAAACTGCTGACGCAACCAAAGACACCAGCAAGGATGTCGCCCACGGAACCAAGAAGGCCGCCGTCAAAACCACGGACGTGACCAAAGACACCAGTAAAGATGTTGCTCACGGAACCACGAAAACTAGCAAAGCCGTGGGCACGGCCGGCAAGGACACAGGAAAGGCCGTCAAAACAGGCGTCGACAAAACGGTTGACGCCATTAAGTAGAGACAGAGATCTCATCCTCGGCAGCTAGGCACTGGCGGGCCCGGCGTAAACTGCTCCCACCAGCTTCCCGCGTAGAGGTAAGGCCAGCGCGCGACTCAGTTACTGGTTTGTATCGCGACCAGGGGTCAGCGACTTCAGGTAAGCCAGCACCGCCTCGGCGTCGGCCCGCGTCATACGAAAACTGGGCATCGGCAGACGCAAAGGTTTGCCAGTGTTCACACAGATTCCAGTGGTCAGCAGCGTAATCATCTGCGCGTCGGGCATCGGCGGCAAGCCCGCAATGCGTGGCGCGAGGATCGGCCAATCAGTGTTGGGACGGGCTGACAGATACGGCACCGGTGCACCAGCCAGCCATCGGCTGTAGTCAAGTTCGCCGTTGTCCCTGCGGGGTGTGTGGCAGTTGCCGCAAGCTGCGACTCCTACCACGATGTACTTGCCGCGATCGACCAGCGACGCATTGCCATTATCTTTGGCGGTCTCCCGCGCCTGTTTCGTGTCTTGAGCGGTTGTGAGCTTCGGTCCGCCTGCGATCAACAGCAGAAACGCAGCGATTGATAATCCAACGCTTAGGCGCCTGAGAGTGCTCGTGGTACTCGAACTTGGAAATGACATAGGAATGCAATTTTCTACCCTATCTGGATTTGTCGCAACCTTAGATGGAAAACAGATTTCAGCCACCGAAATGGGCTAGTCTTTGGTGCTACGCATAAACGATACAAGCCTGTATCATTGGCTTGGCGTGGATTGGGGACTAAGGCTGACTCTTGTCCCGAGAGTTTGTCCCTGAAATCCTGCATCCTACCTTTTTGCGGAGAACAACCTCGATGAGCAAAAGCAAAAGAGCATTTCCTCTAATTGTTCTGGCAGCCGCATCCATCGCGCTGACGTTAGGAGTTGCAGGATGCAAGTCAAATAATACGCAGGACAACAACGCGCAGAACCAACCGGCGCAGAGCGATCAGTCGCAGAACCCCGCCGATGCCAACCTGGCTCCCACCAACGGCGCCCAAGCGCCTGCTCCCAGCCAGCAGCAGCCTGCGCAGCAGAGCTATCAGCAGCCCGCACAGCAGCAGCCTGCGCCGGCAGATCAGAGCAATCAGCAGCCTGCGCCGTCGGATCAAAGCAATCAGCAAGCGGCGTCCGATCAGGGGCAAACCTATTCCGATAATGGATACGACAGCACCGGCCAGGACCAGACCTACGGGCAGCCGGTGCTTCAGGCCCAACAGCCGCCGCCACCGTTGCCCGAATATGCGCAGCCGCCGTGCCCGGCTCCTGGCTATATCTGGACGCCAGGATATTGGAGCTATGCTCCCCAGGGTTACTACTGGGTGCCTGGCGCCTGGACGCAACCGCCTCAGCCCGGCTTGCTGTGGACGCCCGGTTTTTGGGGATACGTGGCCGGAGTATTTCAGTTCAGCTACGGCTATTGGGGCCACTACATGGGCTACTACGGCGGAGTCAACTATGGGTACGGCTACACCGGCATGGGCTATCAGGGCGGATACTGGAACAACAACCGGTTCTACTACAACCGCTCCGTCAACAATGTGAACGTCAACAACATTACGAACGTGTACAACCGCACGGTCGTCAACAACACTACGATTAACCGCGTCAGCTATAACGGAGGGCCCGGAGGCATTACTCGTCGACCTACGAACGCGGAAGTGGCTGGCATGCGTGAGCAGCGGATTCCTCCCATGACCACGCAGTTGCAGCACCAGCAACAAGCGGCGCAGAATCGCCAGCAATTTGCCTCCGTCAATCACGGACGTCCAGCGGTTGCCGCAGCTGCGCAACCCATCCGTGAAAGCCGACCCATCGCACCGGTCATTCCGGCTCGTCCTGCTCTGGCTACGCGGCCGGCGCAACCGGCGAATCGGCCGCAAACCCAGACGCGACCGGCTCCTCAGCAACGACCCGAGACTAGGCCTGCTCCTCAGCAACGACCCGAGAGCAAGCCTGCTCCTCAGCAGCGGCCCGAGACTAAGCCTGCTCCTCAGCAGCGGCCAGAGAGCAAGCCTGCTCCTCAGCGGCGGCCCGAGAGCAAGCCTGCTCCTCAGCAGCGGCCCGAGACTAAGCCTGCTCCTCAGCAACGACCCGAGAGCAAGCCTGCTCCGCAGCAGCGGCCAGAGAGCAAGCCTGCTCCTCAGCAGCGGCCAGAGAGCAAGCCTGCTCCGCAGCGGCGGCCAGAGAGCAAGCCTGCTCCTCAGCAGCGACCCGAGAGCAGACCTGCTCCTCAGCAACACCCGCAACCGCAGGCTAAACCGGCTCCGCAGTCACGGCCACAGGGTAAGCCGCAGGAAGACAAGAAACAGTAGCGGCGGCTACTCCATCAGCCGCAGTTCAACGAAGAGGCGGGGCTTTGGCTCCGCCTCTTCGTTTTGGGTTCTTGCAAGGGCAGAATCTGGCTCGGAAGCTGTAAACAGACTGATACCTGCGCTTTGTTGTGTTTCCTTTATGGCGATGCTGCGGCCATGAGCGGGCCGCGTAGTTGCCTGGCTCCGGATCGCTCTATCAGCATCTGCTGAATAGCCCTGCGAATTTGTTCATAGGCGGGCCGGCGGTACTTCCATCGCTCACCCGGTTCCGGCGGATTCACCACCATGGTCGCGTTGGCTTCGAACAGCAGAACTTCGCCCCTTGCGTTCAAGCCAAAATCAATGCCGGCATAATCCAGAGCGAGAGTGGATTGAATTTGCCTGAGCGCTTTCATCGCGAGTGGGCCGAGAACTCCGGGCATGTCTTCCAGAAACGCCGCGTCTTCGGCACGGTGCTGCGGATTCTCGGCCATCTCAGCCGTAAAGTAATGGATCTTCCAGTGGCTGGAGATCGCAACATGCAAAGGATAGATCCGGCCGTCGACCAGCATGGCGCGGTACTTACGGGTTTTGCCATCGGCTCCACGCGCATCCAGATATTGCATGACGATTAATTCCTGACCAGGAAGTTCAGCCAAGGCTGCCGGGAGGCCCTCGAAGTTGTCGGCGCGCAGAAAATGCAGCCCAGTATGAAAGCCGGGGGCTCGCAGAAGCAGAGGAAAGCTGATGCCGCGATCAGCTAATGTGGTTGCGGCATCCGAATCACTAAGGCGCTCGCGCGGAAGGGTAACGGTAATGGGCGTGACTACGCCCGGCAACGTAGACAGCCGCTTGGCGTTGTTACTCCGGGTGGTGGCCAGCACGGCAGCAGGCGGATTCAAGACTGGCGCGGTGGATAGAGTGAGGAGGGACTGCGCAGCCGTCAGCGCGCCAGCCGACATCTCCGCATCGCCGATGCCGTTCACCACCAGCCGGTGAGGCGGCAAGGGAGTGTTCACATCGTAGAATTCCGGGAGCACAACGAAGGTATGAAAGACCTGATCGTGTACGAATCTTTGCAAATGCACATTGCCGCCGGTGGTTGAACTCAGCATCAGCACGGGCACAGGCGGCCTTGCGCCGCGATACGGCAAGGGGATGAGATAGCGATTCTGGAACGCCTGGCGACGGTGCCACGCAGCCTTTTTACTTTCTCCCAAATGTCCCAGCACGTAGGACAATCCTTCGTGCGCTTTTTCGAAGTCCGGCTTCAGCCGCAAGGCGTGTTCGAAATGGTCACGGGCTTCGCGCATCAGTTGCTGCGCTTCCGCGGTCTTCTCCTGAGCCTCCAGCATCTCGCTTTCCTCAAACAGGCTCATGCCCAGGTTGATGCGGCTGGGAAGGTCGCTGGGATGCCGTGCGACCGCTTCTTTGTATGCCAGCCGCGCCGCGCTGCGATGGCCGGTAGCGACCAGCGTCCTGCCCAGATTGTTTAACGCCGCGACGTGGTAGGGCTGGCGTTCCAGTGCCAGAAGCACTTTGATGTAGTCGTTTCTGGCATCGACCGGACGGCCCAGTTCCAGGAGCAGGAACGCTCGTCGAAAGCGAAGATCAACCGACTCGGGATTGGATTGCAGTTGGCTCTCCAGCTGCTGCAATTCTGATTGCCACGTCACCCGTGGCATCGCGATTGCGGCGACAGCCTTAGGCGCGAGGACTTGAGCATTGCGGTTCGTCAAGTTACGGCCCACGGACAGTGTCATGTCTACCAACTGATCGATTTCGCGCTGACTGGTGCGGTGGTTTACGATGGCTGCCCGGATTGCCAACCGTCCGTCGATGACGGTGGTGGAAGGCGCGACACTTCCCGCCTCTTGCAGCTCGATTACAATCCGTCGATTCACGCGATCAGGGTCATCTGCGCGGTAGCGAAAACAAACAATGTTGAGTTCGACCGGCGCCAGCAGTTCCAGCTCCGACGTGCCGGCGATCCGCTGTTCCAGGTAGCGTGCCAGGGCGCAGGTCCGCGTGATGACCGCGCCCAACGCTCGGGTGCCATAAACCTTCAGCGTGAACCACGTCTTCAACGCCCGGAAGCCACGCGAAAGATCGAGACCGTAATCGCAAGGCCAGGGCGATCCGGCGGCCAAGCCGCGGGTTTCGCGTCTCAAGTAAGAGGACGAGGCCGCAAAGGCATCCCGCTGCAGAGCGCCGTCGCGAACCAGCAGAAAACCCGCATCGTAAGGAACCTGTCCCCACTTGTGAAAGTCGAAGGCCAGCGAATCCGCCTGCTCGATGCCCCGCAGCCTGGTAGCGAGATCGGGAGCCAGCATGGCCAAGGCACCATAGGCGCCGTCAATGTGAAACCATAACTTTTCGCGACGCGCGAGAGCGGCGAGGCCGGCAAGGTCATCGATCGCGCCAGTGTCTACAGTTCCGGCGGTACCGACAACCAGAAAGGGATGGAAGCCCGCTTCGCGGTCTTTCCTGATTTCGTCTTCCAGCGCGATCAGATTGATGCGGCGGCGGCTGTCAGTAGTAACCAGCCGGAGCGCGTCGCTGCCGAGGCCGCAAAGATCCATGGCCTTGCCAACACAACCGTGGACTGCCGTTGAGGCGTATGCCGTCAGGCGCTTGGCTCTTGCATTTGCCGCCAGACCCTCGCGGCGCACGTCGCAGCCAAGTTCGGCATCGCGAGCCACGACCACGGCGATAAAATTTGCCATCGACGTTCCGGTAACAAACAGCCCGGCCGCAGTCTCCGGAAAACCGAAGATCGCCTGCATCCAGCGCGCGACCTGACGCTCGACCTCGATGGGAACCTGATCGCGACCGCCGAGATTGGCGTTCAGTCCCGCGGCCAGCATTTCCGCCAACATGCCTACGGGAGTGCCGCCGCCGTGGACCCATCCCATGAAGCCGGGATGAACATTGCCCGCCGCGAACGGCAGGATGTGGTGCATGAACTCGTGATGAACTTCGGCGAGTGAAGAGGCCTGCAACGGAGCTGCGGCGCGAAATCGCTGCCGAACTTCGTCCGGGATCGGCTGCCAAACTGGGCGCTGCCGTATGTTCCGGGTGTAATCGAGAATGTTATCGAGCATCCGGTGCGCCTGGGCGCGAAAAGCTTCCCAATCGGCCGGATCAAGCGAATGCGCTTCCTGCCCACAATAACCCAGCCCAAACTTTTCGCTTTCGTTTGGCAGAAGACGAGGCAACGGATTTTTCTGGACGCACATTTGACACGCCTGCGGCTTGCTCTTCCTGTAAAGTATGCAATTTGGCGGCCACGGAAGCCTGCAGGAAATTGGGCTGCATTAGGATTTTCCAAACAATTGCCGAGCGAACCGTCGAAAGCGCCCGCCCATTTCCGCGGAAAGCGTTAAGATGAACTTCGCCAGGAGTTACCTAATGGCCCGTCAACCTTTCTCGTTTCTTTCCCGCAGATCGTTTCTGCAAGCTTCCACCGCAGCGTCAGCGGCGCTGGCCCTGCACATCGTGACGGAGCCCATGCTCGCCTACGCCGCGTTGCCGGGCCATCCTCCGACTCATCCCAAGGATGCCGTGCTCATCAACGCCAATGAGAACCCGCTCGGCCCATGCGCCGCGGCCCGCGAGGGGATCGCCGCGATCACTCCGCAGAGCGGACGCTATCTGATGGAATTGGCTGGCGAATTGTCTGCGCTATTTGCCCAAAGTCTTGGAGTCACCGACGAGCAAGTCGCGATTTACGCGGGATCGACCGAGCCCTTGACCTTCACGGTGCGAGCGTTCTGTTCGGCGCGCTCCAGCTACGTAACCGCCGACCCCGGCTTCGAAGGCGGGCTGTTTGCTGCCGACCGCGCAGGCGCGCGTGTGGTCAAGGTGCCGCTCACCAAGACCTATGCCCACGACGTGAAGGCCATGCTGGCCGCTGCTCCCGATGCCGGCGTGTTCTATGTTTGCCAGCCGAACAATCCGACCGGAACGCTGACCAGCCGCGCCGATATCGAGTACCTGGTGGAGAACAAGCCGAAAAACGCCATCGTGCTGGTGGACGAGGCTTACATCCACTTCAGCGATGCGCCGTCGGCCATTGAACTGGTGAAGGCCGGCAAAGATGTCATCGTACTGCGCACTTTCTCCAAGATCTACGGGATGGCCGGCCTGCGCTGCGGCTTTGCGATTGCCCGGCCAGAGCTGCTGGACAAAGTCCGTAATTATGGCGGCTACAACTTCATGCCTGTGACTGCGGTAGCAGCCGCTTCGGCCAGCTTGAAGGATGCAAATTTGGTAGCGGAACGTAAGCGGACCAACCAGCAGGTCCGCACCGCAACTTTCCAGTGGCTCGACCGCAACGGATATACGTATATTCCGTCGGTCGCGAACTTCTTCCTGCTCGACACCAAACACCCGGCAAAGGAAGTCATCGCCGCCATGGCGCAGCAGAAGATCATCATCGGGCGGGTGTGGCCGGCGATGCCAACCTATTCGCGCATCACCGTGGGCACCAGCGCCGAGATGGAGCAATTTCAGGCGGCGTGGCAGAAGGTGATGAAGGGATGATGGTGAGAAGCATCCCACTCATTCGAAAACCGCGAATGAGATTGCAGCGACGTACGAGAAAGCGTACGCTCCGAACATGAATAGCATGAACGCCAGCGAGGCACGGGAGAAGCTTTACCGGCTGCTGGACGAGACCGCCGCCGCGCACGAGCCCGTGCTTATCACCGGACCTCGCTCTAATGGCGTTCTGGTTGGGGAAGAAGACTGGAACGCGATTCAGGAGACGCTTTATCTGCTGTCGGTTCCGGGCATGCGTGAGTCCGTTCGCGAAGGACTGGCAACTCCCCTCGAGCAGTGCGAGAAGGAACCTGGCTGGTGAAGCCCTGGCAGGTAGTCTTTACCAGGCAGGCGCAAAAGGATGCCCGCCGGCTTGCATCCACAGGTCTCCGATCTAAAGCTGAGCAGCTTCTCGAGCTGCTCGCCGCTGATCCCTTCCAGAAACCTCCGCCCTTCGAGAAACTTCTGGGGGATCTGAAAGGCGCATACTCCCGTCGGATCAATATCCAACATAGGCTCGTATATCAAGTGCTCGAAGAAGAACGCGTCGTCAAGATACTGCGGATGTGGACGAACTATGAGTAGGTCGCCCTCCCCACTCTGTCGCCAACAGCCAGCGAACTGGGGTGGGGCAGCCGGCGGAGTCGCCCAGGTCTCAAAAGCGCGAGATCCGGGGCAACCGACGCCAGATTTTTCGTGATGACATCCTGACTTAACTCCTGCTTTTTTAGCCTCTTAGCCGCTGACCTGAAACTTATCTCCAAATGACCTCCTAAGTATTGATCGCGCAGGCCAACGGGCGCATTGTGCGGTCATGAAAGCGAGGTTCATCTCCATGAACACTGACATACGGAAGTACCAAGCCAAGCCGATCGGAGTCCAGCTGGCGGTCACGATTCTCTGGGCCTGTTTCGGCATCGGGCTCCTTAGCAACTTCTTAGCGGTGCCTCACCCCACTCCTCTGCCTCCGGGCACTCATCTGATGGAGTTCGTAATCCTCGGATTTGAGGCCCTAATCATCGCGGCGATTGGCCGAGGCCGAAATTGGGCGCGAATCTTGTTCCTCCTTTTTACTCTGAGGGGCTTCGTTGCGGTGATCCTGATGATGCACGTGTTGCTCCGCCTCAATGGGCTGCTCCCAGTCTTGATCGTGTTGGCTGAGAATATGCTCCAGGCGGTTGCCCTGCTTCTCCTGTACCAGCGGGACTCATCGGAATGGTTTCGACGCGGTCAACGCTCCGAACTCACCCCCCCGGGATCGTATGAGAGAGCGGGCGCCCCAGTCCTACGCGAGGTACTAATGAGTGCGCCGGGCTCAAGAAAACGACAGGCGGCAGGATTACCGTTGCCATGCCCGAGATTCGTCCGCGCTCGTTGATCTTGTCAGCCATGGGTACGAAGCGGTTGGCACTGGCAGCAAACAGCGTGTTGAGGTCGGGAGAGGCAGTGATACGACGCCCCTCCCTCCTCCAACTGGACGTTCAGGTTTCCCCGTCCCGGTGCCGCAGAATTAACCGTCGACTGGTGATACCTGTTCACCCCAGAGCGGGCCTACGGGGTCCGCAGGAATCCGTGAAACACCCCGTTCGCGTCCTGTAAGAATCCGGCGATCTGCCCAAACAGGTTGGGGGTTTGCGGAATGGTGCCCTCCTGGGCGGGGTTTCTTGATGCCCCCGGAGCGTCGAAGGTGGTGATTTCGCCGGAAGGACTCCGCACGAAGCCGTGATTCACACCGCTCGAGTCGATGTAATTTCCCGCTACCTCCCCGAACAGGGTGTTGCCCTCAGGCTCGGTGCCTTGGCCGGAGCCTGTTCCCGCCCCCGGAACGTCGAAGGTGGTGATGTCGCCGTTGGCAGAGCGCACGAAGCCGTGAATCACGCCGTTCGAATCAATGTAAGGTCCCGTGATCATCCCCAGGTCGTTGATGGCTGAGCTCTCGGTGCCCTGGCCGGAGCCCGTGCCTGCGCCGGTCACGTTGAATTCGGTGAAAGTGCCATTCGGTGCGCGCACGTAACCGTGGGCCACGCTGCTCGAGTCAAAGTACTCGCCGGTGAGCGCCCCCTCCAGGTTGATGCCGAGCGCCGCGGAGACAAGCGTGAATCCGGAGCCCGCGGGATCGAATGAGGTGTAGGTGGTATAAGGCGGGGCGGTCACGAAGCCGTGCGACACACCGCCGGCGTCAGTGTAGTTTCCGGAGACATCCCCTTCCAGGTTGACGCTCGTCGCGAAAGTGCCCTGGTTGGCGCCTGTGCCCGCGTCCGGCTCGTTCAAGGTGGTGAAGTTCCTGTAAGGCGGAGCGGTCACGTAGCCGTGAATCACGTTGCTGGAGTCACGGAAGAAACCGGTGATCACCCCGAGCGCGTTGTTGCTGAAAGCGTAAGTGCCCTGGCAAGTCTGGGGGACGAAACAGTTGGCACCCACGTCGGCTGTGCCTGCGCCCGGTGCTTCGAAGGTGGTGAAGGTGCGGGGCGAAGTGCAGCCCGAAACGCATACGAAGGTGTGAACCACGTTGTTTGCGTCAGCGTAGAATCCCAGAACCGCCCCCTCCAGGTTGATACTTATGCCCGAGGAGCCTTGCCCGGAGCTTGTGCCTGCGCCCGGAGCCTCGAAGGTGGTGATGGTTTGAGCGCTTGCTAAACCACATGCAAGAAGTAGGACACTTACGACACTTACTACTTTCCATAGCTGCAGTCGATTCATAACTCCTCCTGAGTTGATTTGAAAATGAGTGGTCATACTGGAACTCCTTGGAAGCAGTGGCTAGGGTTTAGCTGTTCTGTTATTGGATTGGGACGGAAGACGTTACTGCTGTCGGCTCCGCCTACTTTGCAATACCGCTGAGTCTCTCCCGCCTTGGCCTTCCAGCCAGGCAGGAGAACTTTTCACGCCGCGTGCCTACTCGGCGCGGTTAAATAGCCAATGTGCAACGCAGAACAGAAGCCTGTGGCGCCCTGCATGGCGTGTATGTAGGCATTTGAGCGGCCATCAACCTCCGCTCCGGGCCACCTAACCTCAGCTTAGTTACGGCATGAATGAAATCAGGTATGGACTTCTCGCGGCGCAGTGCGATCTACACCAAAGCATTGCTTGAAATCACATTCGCTGCAATGTTGGTTGCGGAAAGCCAGCGTATATCTACAAGAAACAAGAGTTTCGCAACGACAATTCTATGGAATAAAGAAGGATAAGATAGTTGGCATTTCGCATGTTATAACTAGTTGTAAATAGCAACTAGTTTTATTATTAGTATGAGAGGTCGCCTTTCTATTTATTTATTAACTTAGTCCCTTACCTTTTTCTCAGACATCCCACTGATCGCGCGGCACATTCGCGGGTATATTGCTCCAACACCACTGGTTCTTATATGCAACTAGTCGTACAATCATTCAGGGCAAGAATGCCAAACCTGAATAGAGGAAGCGTGCACACGGATCATAGGTCAGCGTGCGTTATGAACCGGATGGTCGAGGTGATTGGCGACCAGTGGAGTCTACTCATCATCCGCGACATCATGTTCATGAACCGAAGGTATTTTCGCGAGCTTTTGACCAAGTCTTTGGAAGGGATTGCGACGAATATTCTGGCCGATCGACTGCAAAGGCTTGTCAAGCAAGGGATCATCGTCAAGTCTCATGACCCCAGCCATAAACAGAAAGTCATTTACAGTCTTACGGAAAAAGGGATCGAAATGCTTCCTCTTCTGATGGAGATGAATGAATGGGGGCACAAATATTTGCCGGCCTCCAGGCTGAGGGGTTTAGCTCAGGTCCTGGTAGCCGGGGGGCCGAAGCTGAGAGCAGAATTTATGGCTGAACTTCGCGAAACGCATCTTCCAAAGTCAAGCGCCAGAAAAAAGGCCCGGGTCCCGACAAAATCCAAGCGTATTTTTGCCATGCAGAATCTCCAGGCGGCATACGAAGCAGAACTGGCGAAAAGAAAACAGTAGCGAATCACCGCCCTAGCCGTGCAGTATATCCCTTTCAATCGCATTGTCGAGATGCTGGAGCCTGGCGGAGTTTCGATCCAGAGGGAAAGAAAAACACCCACCCAAGCATTAAAAGCTTGGATGGGCACCTTCAAGGTGCTAGGCTAGGGCACCCGCCGATTGTGCACCGGACAGGTAGGCTCAAACCTCTGCCTGCAGCGTTCAAGCCGGTGACGAACGAGAATTATGTCGCCACCCAGTGCGGCACCGGCCATGTTCACGGAAATTCCAGGTTAGAGGAGGCTATACATGCAAGGCAAGAGACTTTCCCTTGGATTGCGAGCGATGCTGGCGATCCTTAGTGTCGCCCTGTTGGCGACCAGCACCTGGGCGGTTAGCCACGAGAAAGTGCTGTACAGCTTCGAGGGGCCACCGGGCTATCCTGCAACCACCTACGCCGGCTTAGTTTCCGACGCGGCCGGCAATCTCTACGGAACCTCCGAGCAGGGCGGCTTCGGCTGCGAGCAATGGGGATGCGGGACGGTCTTCGAATTGTCGCCCAACGGGAGTGGAGGCTGGACGGAGACGGTGCTGTACACGTTCTGCATGCTGTGGGCGTGCGGGGACGGGGATCAACCCGCCGCCGGGCTGATCTTCGACGGCGCCGGCAATCTCTACGGCACGACCGCCGGGGGCGGTATTCATGGCGACGGGACGGTATTTGAGATGTCGCCCAATGGGAGCGGCGGCTGGACAGAGACGGTGCTGCATAGCTTTAACGACAACGGCACGGACGGCGCTGATCCCCAGTTTGCTGCACTGATCTTCGACGCCCGCGGCAATCTCTACGGCACGACCGTTGTCGGCGGTATTCACTGCGGCGGCTATGGATGCGGGACGGCCTTCGAGTTGTCGCCCAGGGAGGGCGGGGGCTGGACGGAGACGGTGCTGCACAGCTTCGGCAACGGCACGGACGGGCAAAACCCCTACGCCGGCCTGATCATCGACGCCGCCGGAAATCTCTACGGCACAACTGGCGGAGGCGGCATTCACGGCGACGGAACGGTGTTCGAGTTGTCGCCCAGAGAGGGCGGAGGATACACGGAAACAGTGCTGCATAGCTTCGGCAACCCAGCTACTCAGGACGGGAACGGTCCCCTCGGCGGCTTGATCTCCGACGCCGCCGGCAATCTCTACGGCACAACCGAGGGTGGCGGCATTCACAGCGGCGGGACGGCGTTCGAGCTGTCGCCCAGAGAAGGCGGAGGCTGGACGGAGACGCTGCTGCATAGCTTCGGCAACCCAGCTACTCAGGACGGGTTCGCGCCCTCCGCTGGGCTGATCTCCGACAGCGCTGGCAACCTTTACAGCACAACCTTTCTGGGCGGCATTCACTCCTGCCAAGGCGCCGGCTGCGGGACGGTGTTCGAGTTGACACCCAGACAGGGCGGAGGCTGGACGGAGACGGTGCTGCATAGCTTTAACGACAACGGCAGCGACGGGTTTTATCCCGAGGACGGGCTGATCCTCGATGCCCACGGAAATCTCTACGGCACAACTCCCTCCGGCGGCATAGGCGCAGGGACGGTGTTCGAGATCACACCGTAGAGAAAAAGAGTAGGGCCGAGTGCCCCACTCCGCTCGGGATCACGGAAGCAAGGGAGCACTCCAGCGATGCACGGAGTCGCCCAGGTCTCGAAAAGCGCGAGACCCGGGGCACCCGGCCGTTCCCCTTCAAAACAGCCGGGCAGATTAGTGTTGTAACACACAGATTAATGTTGCAACACGAATGTTGCCGCAATATGGTTACCTTTCCTGACGAGATTGGTTACCATGAGTTACCACACTAACGTACCATGGTCTAACGATAAGATTCTAAAGATAGTTACAGCGGCGAAAAATGTTCCACGTGGAACATTTGAAGAAGTTGCCAGTGGCCAGTTGCCAGAAAACCCCGTCGACCCGCCTTGCAGGGGAATCGATCTACCGAATCTCGATCACGCTGCCGCCGTCGGATGCCTGGAGTTCCTTCGTGCGCTCGATGACTTTGTGGGCGAAGGCGAAGAGCGATTTCGCGTGGGGCGATTGGTCGCCTTCCATCACGATGGGATGGCCGCCATCGCCGCCCTTGCGGATTTCGGGATCGAGTTCGATGGAGCCGAGGAACGGGACGCTGAATTGCTGTGCGGTGCGTTGGCCTCCGCCTTTGGAGAAGATGTCGATCTCCTCGTGGCAGTGCGGGCAGACGAAGTAGCTCATGTTCTCGACGATGCCGAGGATGTCGACCTTGACCTGCTTGAACATCTCGATGGCCTTGCGGGCGTCTTGCAGCGAGACGTCGCTGGGCGTGGTGACGACCACCGCCCCGGTGAGGGGCACAGTCTGCACCAGAGAGATGACGACGTCGCCCGTGCCCGGCGGAAGATCGACGACGAGGTAGTCGAGCTGTCCCCACTCCACCTGGCCGAGAAACTGCTTGATGATGGAGTGCAGCATGGGGCCGCGCCACACCAGAGGCTTGTCGCCCGGCGAGAGGAAGCCGACGGAGATGACCTTCATGCCGTAACGCTCGGGCGGCAGGATGCGGTTCTCGCCGATGACGCTGGGCGGCTCGCTGGAGCCGAGCATCAGGGGAACGTTGGGGCCGTAGACGTCGGCGTCGAGCAGGCCAACTTTGTTGCCCATGCGGGTGAGCGCGATGGCGAGGTTGACGGCCAGCGTGGTTTTGCCGACGCCGCCTTTGCCGGAGCCGACGGCGATGATGCTGTTGACGCCGGGAAGCGGCTGCGGTCCGGCCGGCTCCTGGCCGGGCATGTGCGAATGAGAGCTCACGTGAGAGTTCCTGATGTGCTTAGGATGAAGTGCGCAAACCTTGATTATACGCGAGGGACGCGAGCTTCATGGGATGGCCATCCCCTTCGAGAAGACCATCCGAGTGCCACTCAATCGCGCTTCGCGAACCGGCAGCCGCGCTCACATTCCCGGCAGTCCCATGCCGCCCAGCATTCCGCCGAGACTGGATTTCAGCGCCTCGTCCACTTTGCGCGAAGCCTCGTTGACTGCGGCGACCACCAGGTCCTGCAGCATCTCGATGTCGCCCGACTTCACCACCTCGGACTCGATCGCGATGCTCAGCAGCTGCTTCTGGCCGCTCATGCGCACGGTTACGCTGCCGCCGCCCGAAGACGCCTCGATAGTAATCTGCTGCATCTTCTCCTGCAGCTTTTCGGCTTGCTGGCGCGCCTGCGACAGCATGTCCTGCAAATTAAATCCGCCCATATTTCCTCGCAACGGAGCTTGTCTTCACCACCGAGGCACGGAGAACACGGAGTTTCTTTGTTCTGTCATTGCCGTCCCGCAAATCCCGCCGAACTCTAATGCCGAGAATTCCTCTCAGTCAAAGGGCAGCAGAAATCGAAGATTCCGTGCCCTCCGTGTCACCGTGGTGAATTCACTCTTTCACCCGCGTTCTTTCTGATCGATGACGGTACGAATCTCCGCACCAAATTTTTCCTGCATGCGCTGCACAATCGGATCGGCCAGCGCGCGGCTGCGCGCCCCCACGCCATTCACCGGACGCGGCGGCTGTTCCGCCTTTGCCGCGACTGCCGGCATGCCGCTCACCATCTTGAATTTCAGCGGCCGGTTGGCAGCCTTGCTGAGCGCCGCCTGAATGATACGCTTCGGTTCCGGTCCCAGCGCAACGTCGATCAGCACCTGCGACATCCCAACCTTCGCGGCAACTTCGCCGCCGCGCACCGACCACTCGGCCTCTTCCAGATTGTGCGCCAGCACGTGTTGTCCCGCATCTTCCAACGCAGTCAGCACCGCATTGCGCAGTTCGTCAGCAGAAATTTCGCCGCTGATTTGTGCAGGTGGATCGGGCGCCACTGCCGTCGCCACACTTCCCTCCGCAACCTCACTCCGCAGAGAAGAACTACCCGCACTCGACAGAGCGCTGGCCGCAGCACTGACAATCGAAGATGTCTGCGCGACAATGCTCGACGCTTCTGCCTTGGGCTCACTCTTGCGCTGGCGATCAGCCTCAAACGGAGATGGCCGCGAGAATGGTGAAGCAGCCGGCGCTCGCGATGACGCCGTCTCCCCATCATTCGTTCGCGACGACGCGCCGGTGCGTCCCGCCGAAGATGGCGCACGAGAACTTGTGACCGCCGATCGCGCAGCCGTCGAGCTTCCCGTCTTCGACTGCGCCACTTCCCCGCTCAGCAACTCTTCCAACGGCAATAGGCGCTGCGCGTGCACCAATTTCAACAATCCCAGCTCAAGATGGAAGCGCTGCTCCTGCTTGTAACCCAACTCGCTGTGAGTGCGCAGCATGATCTGCATAAAGCGCGACAGATCTTCCTCACTGAAACGCTCCGCCACGCGGGCCACGCGCGCCCGCTCGTCGGTGGAGATCTGCAGCACCGGCGAATCGTTCCCCGCAACCTTAGCGACCAGCGCATTGCGCAAAAATCGCAGCATCTGCCGGGCGAAGTGTTGTGCGCTCTGCCCCTCCACCAACAGCCGGTCGATGGTGCGCAGAACATCCTCGCTGGAGTTGCGCGCCACCGCGTCCATCACATCCTCGAGCACATCGGAAGCAACCGTGCCCACCAGGCCGCGCACTACGTCGGCGCTCAGCGTATTGCCACAGCAGGCAATCGCCTGGTCCATGATGCTGAGGGCGTCACGCATCGAGCCGTCGCCCACCTCGGCCAGCATCGCCAGAGCGCTGTCGTCGGCCTTGATTCCCTCCTGCTTGGCGATGTCGCGGAGTTGCGCAACGATGTCGTCGAAGCGCACGGCATGAAAGCTGAAGTGTTGGCAACGCGAGCGAATGGTCTGCGGAATGTCCTCGGGCTGCGTGGTCGCCATCATAAAGACGATGTGGCTGGGCGGCTCTTCCAGCGTCTTCAGCAGTGCGTTAAATGCGGCATCGGTGATCTGGTGAGCTTCGTCGAGGATGTAAATCTTGAAGCGATCGCGGGCCGGGCGATAGCGCGCCGCCTCGCGCAGCTCGCGAATCTCGTCGATGCCACGATTGGTGGCAGCGTCAATCTCGATCACGTCCACCGAATTGCCGGCACGGATCTCGCGGCAGGAGTCGCACACCCCGCACGGCTCCGCCACAGGATGGTCCTGCGACTGGCAATTCAGCGCCATCGCCAAAATGCGCGCGATGGTCGTTTTGCCAATGCCGCGATGGCCGCTGAAGATGTAGCCATGCGCAATGCGCCCCTGCTCGATGGCGTTCTTCAACGTCCGCGTGACGTGGTCCTGCCCGATGACGTCGGAGAATTTCTGTGGCCGGTATTTGCGCGCGAGAACCTGGTAACTCATGGAAGGAAGTCTCGATTATACGGTGCCAAGCTGTGGAACGGGAGACCCGCGCTGCGAGATAATGATCCCCGGCTTTGCGAGGTGATAAATGAAGAGGATGGGAACGCTCCGCGATCTGATCCATCGTCTCCCCGACCGCCTGCGGTCGATGCCGGCGGACGAAGTTGAACACAAGCCTGCGCCCAACACTTGGTCCGTGAAAGAAGAGCTGGGCCATCTGCTGGATTCGGCGGCCAATAATCATCAGCGTATTGTCCGCGCCCAGCTTGAAGAAAAGCCGGCGATGCCAGGATACGACGGCGATGCGTGGGTGGTACTGCATCGTTATCAACAGCGAGACTGGGAGACGCTCATCGGCCTGTGGGCAGCATTGAATCGCCAATTGCTGGCCGCTGCCGAAGCCATACCCGGGTCGGCCTGGTCGCGGACCTTGACGATTGCCGACTCCGCTCCGCTCACCCTGAAGTTCGTCGCCGACGATTACGTCGACCACATGCTGCACCATTTGCGCCACATGGGCGTTGAGGTCGACGATCTGGCGCAGGCGAAGACCGCGGCAAGTTCGCTTTGAAGGGGCGCACCTTCAGGTGCGCCGTCACAACTGCTGCTTCCGAAAGCTTTGTGACAGGGCACGACTTCAGTAGCCGATCAGGCCCGCATGGCGCGATCGAATCAAAAGCGGCTCACCTGCACAATGACTGCGCCTCGCATCGGTTGGAGCACGCCTTCAGGCGTGCATAAAGAATCCATCAATTAGAAAAACGGCTTTAGCCACTGAGGTAACTCCTGACGAATTACCTCAGCGGCTGAAGCCGCTTTCTCAATCAGCGCGTCTTTCCTGCACGCCTGAAGGCGTGCTCCACCCTCGTCAAGATACGAACTCGCGAGGATGCTTATTGCGCTTTGAACTTCTTCTTCTTTCCATTCGGACTGGCGACGGCTTGCTCCCCGGCACCATTCTTCTTCGCCGCCGCTTCTGCCTGCTTTTTCTTGCGCACCTCGGCGCGCCGCTTTCGCTTCAGCTCTTCGGGAGAATACATGCTCTTGCGGCAATGCTTGCTGCCGCAATAGCACGGCGCGTCATCGTCACCGTCATAAAGGCAGTAGTCGTAGGTCAGCTCTTCCCCGGCAGCAATCTTGCGAATGCTGGCAATGATCACTCGTCCATCTTCTTCATCGGTTTCGCAATTGGGATCGCAGGAATGATTCACGAACATGGCCATGCCGTGTCCGTCGATCACGACATCGCCGTCGCCGATTCCGAATAGATAAGTGAAGGGCCGGCCCTCGTAGCGATCGTCGCCTTCGGCTTTGGTGATGCGTTCGCCGGTGTATTCCAGCACCCGCGCGCCCTTGGGAATATCTTCCATCGCGAAGCATCCAGCGGCATGAATGTCAGAGGAACGAATGATCAGGCGTGGCAAGCGGCGGTTCTCCCTTTGATGTGAAATGCAGTATAGCGTATCGAGTTCACCAGCACTTAGCACTTAGCACTTAGCACTTGGCCAACCCAGAAGCGCCTGGGCCAGATGCTAAGTGCTGAATGCCGAGCGCCGATCCCAAGTTCACTACGAGACGCGGTGAGCCACCAATCTGATCCGAATTCTTCTTCTCGGTGTCCTCTGTGTCTCCGTGGTGAAAAATCCCCTCCGCGCATTTGGCATTTCCCATTCTGCCGCCAATTTCGTATCTTGGATAAGGAGAAATGGATTTTCTGGAGGGCTTCATGGTACATATTCTCGTTCGCCACAAGGTGGAGGATTATAACCGCTGGAAAGAAGCGTTCGATTCTCACCTTAACGCCCGCAAGCGCGCCGGGGAAACCGGCTTCCGCCTGTTTCACAATGCAGATGATATGCGCGAAATATTTCTGCTGGTGGATTGGCAGAGCATCGAAGAGGCGCGGAAATTTATGACCTCGGATGAGCTGCGGGATGCCATGGCAAAAGCCGGCGTCGTCGGTGCTCCCGACGTCCAGTACCTGGAGGACGCGCGCACCGTCCATCGCACCTCGGCCGACTAGCGTCAGGGCAACGCGTCGCCGCAAAAATTCTTGCCCGGCCTCTTGACATCGCGCAGGGTTTTGCGCTCCAAATCACACTTCGTAAACCGTCGCGAAGGGGACGGCTCGCACCCGCTGCGGCTGCTTGCGAAGTGGCCCGAATAACAGTACTGACGCGGGTTTCGCGCGACCCCGCGCTTTGTCAAGATATTTTCAAAAACAATTTTTGCAGCCCTGAAAAAACCTCTTCCGGACAGATTGACAAACGCGTCCGGAAAATTAGAATACCCGACGACTCTCTCAGGATCGATTTGCAACCGTGACCAGTTCAACGCAAAGCTACGACATCCTCCTGCATACTGATTTTCCCGGCCTGGAGCTTTTCGCCAGCGGGAAGGTCCGCGACCTTTATCTGGTCGATAACGATCACCTGCTCTTCGTCGCGACGGACCGGATCTCCGCCTTCGATTACGTGCTGGCCACCGGCATCCCGCAAAAGGGCCGCGTGTTGACGCAGCTCTCGCTATTCTGGTTTGACTTCCTGAAGAACATCGTCCCCAACCACCTGGCCACCGCCGAC
Organism: uncultured Acidobacteriaceae bacterium; assembly: GCA_963789245.1. Classification (GTDB taxonomy): domain Bacteria; phylum Acidobacteriota; class Terriglobia; order Terriglobales; family Acidobacteriaceae; genus Bog-257. Next base: position 551,069 of record CAWBKE010000009.1, read on the forward strand.
GTGCACAAGTATCCGCAGGAGCTGCAGAAATATGCCGCGCAATTGCGGGGACGCTCCATGCTGGTGGTGCGCGCCGACATGATCGCCATCGAGTGCGTGGTGCGCGGCTATCTTTCGGGATCGGGCTGGAAGGAATACAAGACCAGCGGCGAGGTGTGCGGAATCAAACTTCCTTCTGGCCTGAAGGAATCCGACAAACTGCCGGAGCCGATTTTTACGCCCGCGATCAAGGCGAGCAGCGGTCATGACGAGAACATCTCGTTCGAACGCATGGTGTCGCTGGCGGGCCGCGAGTTGAGCGAGCAACTGCGCGATCTGAGCATCAAGATTTATCAGACTGCGGCCGATTATGCGGAGACGCGCGGCATCATCATCGCCGATACGAAGTTCGAGTTTGGCCATACTGCTGGGAAACTGGTCCTGGCCGACGAAGTGTTGACTCCGGACTCGTCCCGCTTCTGGCCGAAGGAAAAATATAAGCCGGGTGGTCCGCAGGATTCGTTCGATAAGCAGTACGTGCGTGATTATCTGGAAGCCATCAAGTGGAACAAACAGCCGCCGGCGCCGGGATTGCCTCCCGAGGTGGCGGCCAGGACCAGCGAAAAGTATGTTGAGGCTTACACCCAGATGACTGGGCATCCCTTGCCGGCGTAAGGGAGAAGCCGATGCTGGGCCTCTCAAATGTCGATTGGGTGGTGGTGCTCATCATTCTGTTGTCCACCATTCAGGCGGCCGTGGAAGGCTTCTTCGTCGAGTTCTTTTCGTTGGCGGGAGCGGTAGTCGGATATTTGCTGGCGGCGTGGGAATATCCGCGCATGGCCGCGTGGTTTGCGCGTTATGTGAGCTCGCCGTGGATCGCGGACATTGCCGGGTTCTTTACGATTTTCCTGGCTGTCGCGCTGCTGGCGGGAATACTGGGACGGCTCATACGCCGGGCGGTGCAGGGTATTGGGCTACGTTGGTTCGATCGTTTCCTGGGTGCAGCGTTCGGTTTGCTTCGCGGAATTGTAATCAGCGCCGTAATAGCGTTGGCGCTGGCTGCCTTTGCTCCGCAATGGGGCGGACTTCAGCAGTCACGCATCGCGCCGTTCATGCTGGTCACCAGCCGCGGCTTTGATTTGGGCGGCACCGGCGGAGTTGCGGCAGCGCTTCTGGGACGGCTGGAACCTTCTGCGCACTGTGCCTGAGCACATCTCGCCAGGAAGAAAACAGCAAGAGCCAGCCATAGGACAACGGAATGGGACAAACATTAGCGGAGAGAGGCGTCGTGAAAGATCAACTGGAAGCTTTGATTGTGCACATGTACCGAAGCGGTATCACGTATTCCGAAGCCGTCTGCGAATTCAAGAAGAGATTTATTCTGACGGTCTTGCAGGACTGCAACGGGAACCAGTGCAAAGCTGCCCGCCAGCTTGGCATGCACCGCAACACCCTCAGCCGCACCATTACCGAGCTCAAGCTCGACGCCAAAGCTTTGCGCAGCGGAGGGCGCCGTCCGCCGCGCAGCGCCCATCTTCTTCCGGTCGAAAAGAAGGTCGTGCGCTAGACAAGCAACCGCGAGCCCTCTTACCGTCGGAGCCGGTCAATTGCCGGATCTAATTGCGCTGGCATTTTGCTGAGAAACTCGAAAAGCCCTGCTTTGCCGGCTGAAGTCGGCCCGTGATGACAACAAATGAGCCACCTACAACGGCACGGCTAAACTAGCCGAATACGCTAGGGAGTAATCTCGTATACCATTCCGTAACTGTGCTCGCCGCCTTCCGATGCGGTGCCCCATAGATTGCCGTTGGGGTCCATCACCATGCCATCATAGGGACCAGCTCCCTGATTGCCGCCGGTGAAGGCGTGCAGCAGCGTGTAGGTCCACGAGCCGTTCATGAACGACATCTTGAAAGCCTCGCCATCGTCGCCCTGGCCGCTGATCCTCGCCCCGTACAGGTTTCCGGCAGCGTCAAAGTGAGATTGGTTCCGACCAGGTTGCCGCCATCATGGATGATGTTGACGTTCCAGCTTCCGCCCGATGGCGTCAGTTGAAAGATGCTGCCGTTACCGCCGGGACCTTCGATGTTGACGCTGCCATAGAGATTCCCAGCGCTGTCAAAGACTACGCCCGCTTCGGAGCTAAAGCCCTCGTTCATCCCATTGAAGGTTTGGATGACGGTCTGCGTCCAGCCGCCATTCGATGGCGAGAGCTCGAAGACGTTCGTATTCGTCGCGCCGTAAAGATTGCCCGCGCCATCGAAGATCACGCCCCCCAGCGGGAACTCGCCGTCGCTGCCGCCGGTGAAGGTCCACAGCGTCGTCTCCGTCCACGTGCCGCCGGAGTTGGTCAGCTTGTAGACCGAGCCGAGGCTGGTGTTGCTGCCGCTGGTGGTGCCGTAGATGGAGCCGGCGCTGTCGAAGACGAGGTCACCGTATTCCGGAATGGCTCCATCGGCGCCGTTGGTGAAGCGATACAGTACCGTCTCATTCCACGGACAGAGACTGGTCTTGCAAACGGTCGCCGGCGGCGTCAGCTTGAAAACCGTTCCGCAGCCATTTTGCGAGAAGCAACCGTTGCCGCCGCCCTGGCTGGTGGTGCCGTAGAGCGCGCCATCGGGGCCAAAGACGACGCGCGACGCCGGATTCGCGCCGTCCATCCCGCCTTGAAACGTGTAGAGAACCGTCGGCATCCACACGCCGTTGCGGTTGGTCAGCTTGTAGACCGTGCCGTATGCGGTGCCATAAAAATAGTTGGCGCCGTAGATGTCGCCGTGGCTGTCGAGCGTCACCCCGGCGTTGGGCACCGCCCCAACCGCGTTCTGGTTGAAACTGAAAATCACATTGAAAGTCTGGGCCTGCGCCGCCTGGGTCACGACGACGATCAACGCAAGAGCCATCGCCAATGTGCAGGCGGCTGTTGTGCTCCGTATCCAGATATTCTTCATCGCGATTCTCCTCTCCACCAGACCTGCCTTGGTCTTAGAGTGTAGCCTCGCGTGTACGCCGCCGCTATTCCCCAAATGTCAAAAATTTGTGAACATCTGGTCACGAAACCGTGATATCTGCATTGCAAAAAAGGGAGCGGCGCTGGCCGCTCCCTGCATCGTTGTTACTGTCACCCGACTACTGCGATCTGTGAGTGGTGTGGTGGACCGCACCCGTGGTTGATATTGGATTTCCGTTCTTGTCCAGCAGTATGCCTTCGGTCATGTTCATCATGAACGGATTCGGCGTATAGGTCGACACCGTGCCTTGAAAGGTCATCAGGGTACCAACGGTCGGCATCAGCCGCGATGGGATTGGCTTTTCCATAGTCAGCGCGATGTCGGCCTTCTTGGCTTCGATGTCATCGTCGCTTCCGGCAAGCTGCACACTCGAAGCCGTTGCGCTGATCACGTTGGCTCCCAGCTTCACGGCTTTGCCCTTAATGGCATTCCAAACCGTGTCAGCCGCCTGTTGATTGCCCGAAGACAGGACCAACTCCCATTCCGCAAAGCTCATCTGGGTGGGATTCTTGCTCTTCACCAAGTCTGCCGCTTGTTCCGCCGGAGACGGCGGGATATATTGCGTTACCGCGAAACCGGCCGGAGGCATGACGCTTGTCGAAGCCTTCGCTTGGGTTACGATGTCATCCCAACCCTGATCGGAACCGTGGTAGCGGATGTATTTCTTCTTGCCATAGTCCAGGATTTGCTGCTGTCCGGCGCCTTGCGCCAGCATGGCCGCTCTCACGATGAACCAGAAACCCGCCGGGTTCAGGGGCTTGGCTTCCAGATCGGCGGTTGCCAAGGGATAAATGTCAGCAATATTGGGCTGCGATTCGTCAGCCACCGCTTCTTGCATGTCCTTCTGCGCCGTCGCGTAATCCTTCGCCTGCAAGGCCGCAAAGCCGACGGCGCCATCGAAGATTGCGCCCGTCTCATTGTGCAGCTTGGTGAAATCGGCATCGCTCATGCCGTCAGGCTTCTTCATGTTTTGCAAGGCCTGCAATCCCTGCTGTCCGTACTGTTTGGCCTTGGCCAGATTGGCTTGCATCTGCGGCCCGCCTTGCGAGGCCATGGCGCGATAGTTATAGGCCAGCAGCGCCAGCGCGCGAATATTGTTGGGGTTGGCTTGCAGCACGCGCGTAGCGGCGTCCAACGCCTTCTGCGCATCGTTGGCCTGCTGATATGCGACCATCAACAGTTCCAGCGCGTCTTCCTTCATTACGGTGTTGGGATAAGTCTGCAGGAAGGCTTCCAGCGCCTGCGCTTTCATCACCGGATTCTGCTGCTGGTAGGCGTTCACGTAGGCGTTGTATTCGGCGGGGTCCTTGATTTCTTTCTTCTGGGCTGTCTGGCCTGATTGCGCAGGCTGACCCGCTGCTTGCGCTACCGACTGCTGGACCAGTGCCGCACTGACGAGCACCAGCAACATCATCACGAGCGACTTTTTCATTCTCTTGGCTCCTAGGTTTGGAGAACTGCCGGCGAAACCTTGCTTACTCATGGATCAATGCACCAGCGCAGATAAGTCCATTACCTCAAGTGCTGCACAACAACAGGCAAACCACTCCGCGTTTCTCGCCCCTCATCCTGCACTGGGATTGCAAACTGGGGAGAACTGGGATTATAAGTATGCCCTGCGCGTAAGGCAAGACACTTACCACTTTACACGATTCCACGATTTCCGCCCTGTTAATATGCCCGCAGCCCATTCCGGCGGCGCGGAGTCTGCTTACGGCAGGAACCAAGCCCCCGGCAGTGCTGATTCGCCCGGAAGGGGACGGCCTTCAGGGTCTGCGTGAGAGCTAACTTTTCTTTTGGGCAGTGGAGTAAGAAGCCTGAAGCCCGGAGCGCCGAAGGCGCGGCGTCATGATAGTCCAGCACGGAGCGAAGCGCAGTGCTGGGCTAAGTGGAAAAAGTACCTGAGTCCCCCGGGGACGACACGGTTCTCACGCAGACCCTTTAGGCCGTCCGTCACCGCGCCGACGGCATAGGGCTTTAGCCGCTGAGGAAAATGAGATGCAATCATCTCCCGGCCGAATTCGGCATCTGTAGCCAAGTGAAGGAAATCTCGCTCCCCAGGAGAAGCGTGCGAATGCAGCCAGCACATTCAGTTTCGCTGTCCGGATCGGTCGCCGTCGTGACCGGAGGCGGCCGCGGCGTCGGCCATGCCATCGTCAACAAATTGGCAAGCATGCAAGCGACCGTGGTCTTGACGGGTCGTGACGAGGCGCGCCTGCAACAGGTGGCACGCGAGCTGACCAGCCGGGGCCATCGCGCCGAAGGCATTGGCTGCGACGTAACCGACCTTGCCAGCGTGGAGGCGCTGGGCGAGCATCTTCGCAAATCCTATGGACGCGTCGACATTCTGATAAACAACGCCGGCATCGGTGGGCCTCCCGGCTTGTTGCTCCACGAAACGCCCCCTGCCGATTGGGAGGCCATCTTCAACACCAACCTGCGCGGCGTTTATTACATGATGCGCGCCGTCGTTCCCCTGATGCTCGCTGCGGGAACGGGACACATTATTAACATCTCATCGCTGGCCGGCAAGAATCCTTTGCCGCGCGGGGCCGCTTATTCGGCTTCCAAGTGGGCACTGAACGGCCTCAGCTATGGTGTCGCCGAGGAGCTTCGGGCGCAAAATATCCGGGTCAGCGTGATCTGCCCCGGCTCAGTCGATACCGATTTTAGTCCGCGCCGTCACGGCAAAGACACCCTGAAGATGCTTCAGCCCGAAGACGTGGCGCACGCAGTCGCAATGCTGGTCACCCAGGAGCCGCAATCGTTCATCAGCGAGGTGCTGATTCGCCCGACCCAGAAGCCATAATTTTGGCGAGTTGCGGAAGAAGGCTAGCGTCCGGCGCTTTGAAGGGGCGTACCTTTCGGTACGCCGTAAGCAGCGTTTCATTTTTGTCATCACGCGGGCTTCAGCCCGCGAGGGATCTGCTGTTTCGCCTTTCGGCAGCCCGCTGGCGGCCCGGCCCAGAGATTGGCTAATCGTACGAACGCAGCGGCCCACGGGCCTATAATCCAAGATTCTGGTCATCTCCTTCATTGTGGGACGAATTCATATAGATGGGACTTACGCTCATGAGAAAAAAATTGATTGCTGCCAACTGGAAGATGTACAAGACGCCGGAACAAACCGCTGCCTTCTTTCGCGAATTTCTCCCCATTGTCGCTGCCCACACCCGGGATGAGATCGTGGTCTGCCCACCCTTCATCGATTTGCAGATGGCGGTCGCAGCTGCCGAGGATTCCAATGTTGCGATTGGCGCTCAGAACGTCCACTGGGAAAAAGAAGGAGCCTTTACGGGCGAGATTTCGGTAATCATGCTGACCTCGCTGCGTGTCACCCACGTCATCATTGGACACTCGGAGCGGCGCCAGTATTTCAATGAGACCGATGACACGGTGAACCGCAAGCTGGAAATCGCGCTGGAAAATGGTTTGACGCCCATCATGTGCGTGGGCGAGGTGCTGGAAGAACGCGAGGCCGGCCTGACCGAGGACGTGTTGCGACGGCAGTGCATGCGGGCCTTCAATGGCATATCGGCTCGCAAGGCTGCAAAGCTGGTTGTGGCTTATGAGCCGGTATGGGCGATTGGGACCGGCAAGACTGCGACTCCGCAGATGGCATCCGACGCGCACGCGGTCATCCGGCACGAAGCCGAGAAGGCATTTGGCAAAGAATTTGCCGACGCTCTGCGAATTTTATACGGCGGAAGCTGCAAGCCGGACAACGCGACGGCCCTGATGTCGCAGACCGAGGTCGATGGGGCGCTGGTCGGAGGCGCCAGTTTGGATGCAGCATCGTTCGCGAAAATTGTGAACTATTAAGGCAACTCTCATTGCGTTGAAAGGGACCGCCTTCAGGCGGTCCGCAAAGTCGAGCAAATGAGCCCGGCTTTAGCCGCTGAGGGTCTCGGCATTGACTTAATCAGACTCTCCCCAGGGCAACACTTGATATGTCAGTACGTCCTCAGCCTCGGCGTTGAGCTGATCGGCGGCTGCATTGATCCGCTTGAGGTCTCGAGCATCCAACGCTGCGCGCTTACTGCGGGATCGCAGTTCTTCTTCAGACAACCGCTCGTAAACCCGATCGTTGGTATTCTTGCCGATCTGGTGCTCCACTACTTCGCCAGGATGCCGTCTCTTCTCCATTGAGCCGTGAACACTCTGCCCTGTTTAGGGCCGTCCTGATTCAAACATTCACGAACATCCGGGGATACATATCAGCGAGTTCAGGATGCTGCTGTTTAGCCTTTTGCACACAGAGCGCCACATACTGCTTAATCAGCTCACGCTCGCCGATATTCAAGCTATTGAATAACTCCTTGGCACTTATGCTAAATCGCTGTCGCGGATCGAATGCGCCGCCAAGCATGTTCGAGAGTTCTGCCAGGACGGCCTCAAAGTTAGACAGCGTCCCCCCGGAGACGCTCAAGGATTTGAGAAAACTCTTGACCACGGGATCAGAGAAAGCATCGGTTATGGCGGCATGTAGCTCTTGGAACGCCGGACTATGCCCCAGTACGTAGGACATTGCGGATTCATCCATTTCGAGTTCACCCTCGACTAAAGGATCCCAGTAGGACATCCCGCCTTTTTCGAGCAGAACCGATAAGTAGCTCTGGATCGCCGCGCTGATGTTCTCTTCGTCAACGTCACCCTTCTCGGGCGCCCAGCCGAAGTGCATTACAAAGCTTTCCTTCCCGAGCTTCTGGCGGAGAACATTTAGCGCGGCGATTGTCACGTGTACGAGCACAGCTTGCGTTCGCCTCCCAGATTCGAGCTCTATGCCGAACGTCAAAGCGGTTCGAAGTCCCCCGCCCGCGCTTCGGGCAGGACCAACGTAGCAAACAGTCTTCACGTGCCAAAGGGAGCGCACGATGCTGCTCAGCTCAAGGTTCTTGGACCGCAGAACGTCAGCCACTCTCTTCAGTACCTGATCGGCTTCGGGTTGAAGCAATGCGTCCCTCAAAACGATTTCCGCGAAGAAACCCTCTGGCTCAACCAAGAATTGGCTGCTCTCGTAGTCGATCCCGTCTTTGAGTCCGGCTCCAGCCAGTTGCAGCTTGACCATTTCCTGAAATTCAGTCTCAGTCATCGCTTCCCCTCCCCGCCAGCGCTTCCCTGGATTCTTGTTGTAACCAATAGAAGTCCCTGCTTATCCTCTTCCGGAGGTTCTCGGCATCTACCCGGGCTCTGTCAAGTTGTCCCTGATATCTGACGACTATCATGTCCGGTTCGTAATCCGACTGCAGACGGGCGGCGTATACCTCACGAAACCGTCTACCTACATATTTTCCAACATACTTTTCGATCTCGGTGTGAACCACGCCATGATTCTTCCTGGTTTCTTCGATGCTCTCTCCTCGACTCAGCAAGAAGGCCAAGCTTGCATGAAAAACCGCATAGTAGAGCCGCGATAAACCATTGCGAACGACGTATTCGTTACAACCGGGTGGAAATCCAACCGATTGGAATAGTCCTAGCGCCATACCGCGGTATTGGTTGATGCGGGTTTTCGTTTTGTCGGTCAACATACCGAGCAGGCGCTGGTTATCGAAGACTCTAACACACGTTTCTCTCCTCAACACGCCTTTGCTATACTTGCTCTGCCTCTGCGTTCTGCTTGATCCCGGGATGCGTCTGCATCCGGACGTGTGTGCGGAAGTGGTGAAATTGGCAGACACACCATCTTGAGGGGGTGGCGCCGAAAGGCATGGGGGTTCAAGTCCCCCCTTCCGCACCAGATTGAATCAACCTAGAAAATATTTGTGCGGCGAATGTAATCGGATTTCCTGGTCATCTTGACCGAAGTCTACGCCCTTCATTCCACCGATTTGTCCTCACCGCAATAATCGCTATTCACGAGAAATGCCGCTGCCGGAATCAGGCGCAAAGGCGGCGTCCGCCAAGTCCCCCGACGCGCGCTTCTGCTCAGGATGACGCAGAAATTATTGACTGATTTTCAGTGGCTAGGCGGCAGCTCCACCGCGAACGACGTTTGCTCGGGCAGGCGCAGAATGTGTGGAGTGATGACCACCACCAGCTCGTCGTGATTGACGTTCTTGCTATGGACGGTGGTGCCGTAGCTCAAGACCGGCACTTGCCCAAGGAAGGGATATCCGGTGACGCCGCGCGTGTCCATCATGTCGATCATCCCGGTGACGACGCTGGACTCGTCATTCTTCACCGTGATGTAGCCGCTGTATTCGCGGTTGTTGATGATGGGAATGCCGTTGTTGTTGGTGGTGCCCAGCGAACGGATCTGCAGCTCCAGCTTCATGGAAACGTCTTCGTTGGAGTGAATGAGCGGCGTGACCTTCAGGACCAGTCCCAGGTCCTCGAAGTTAAACGAGGGGATGGGAGCGATGTAGCTTTGGTTGCCGATGACCGAAGAGATGGCGGCGCTGTTGTAGATGGGAGCGAAGGTGGCGTTGACGATGGGATAGCGCTCGCCGATCTTCATCACCGCGGGATCGTTGTGCGCGGCCCGCAAGGTGACGTGCTCCAGGTTTTTAATAGATGAGTCGTTCAAGCTGAAGGTCGGGGTAACCCCGACGCCTCCGGCATTCAGTCCAGCCAGAGTGAGGCCGCCGCCGAAGGTGACGAAGGGCGTGGTTAACAGCGAACCGGTACTCGAGTTCTGCAGTTGCCCTAGCAAGGCAGAGATGGCGGTGGAATTCGCCTGATTGATGCCGCCGGAGGAGACCAACTGATTGATGAGGTTGCTGGCGCTGGCCCCCAGTCCGGCAAGCAGCGACGGGCTGATATTGAAGGCGGTGAATTGCGTGGGAAGCGCCGTGCCCAACGAGTGCGCCAGACTGGTGCTGACGGCATAGACCCGCATGTCCAGCAGAACTTCTGGCCGGCCCGTGGTAAGGCTGCGGATGAGGTGGTCGGCAGCGTCCAGCACCGGCCACTCCGCCCGAATGGTGATGGCGGATTGCTCCTTCTCCACTCCAATGAAGCGCAGATTGAGCAGCACGCGCAGAGAGTTGGTCATCTCTGTCAGTTGCTTATCGTCGAACTCAGGCAGGTAGAAAGTTCGCAGACCCATGCGATCGAAGTGGCGATGGTTTTCGACGGTATCGGTCAGCAGGAAAATCTGTTTGGCCGAGAGCGGCACCCAGAATGTTTTGGTGACGTCGTTGGCCGCGCCCATGGCGGTAGCGAAGTTGACGTCCTGAATATCGAAGTGCACGTGTTGCTGCTTGACCGAGTCGTCGAACTGCGCGCTGATGCCATACGCACGCGCCACCTCGGTGAGCAGCGCGCGCGAGTCGCCGCGGAAGTGGAAGTCCTGGTGCTTCGCGGTGGGCTGCACCTCGATGGGCACCGACTGATCGGCGACGCTGACAGTCTGCGGTGCCGGGTCGGGCTCGGGCATGGAGTCGCGCAGCCTTTGCATCGCGTAGTCGTTGGTCGGGTCATATTCCAGCGCGCGGCGGAAATCGGCCATCGCGACAATTTCGTTGTGCTCCATCATCGCCTGGTTGCCTTGCTTCAGCGCCTGCATGGCCAACTCTTCCCGGGTGAACTCGCGGGCGGTAGCGTAGTTGACGTTGCGGGGATCAAGCTCAGAGGCGCTACAGAATTTGTCGTAGGCTACGTCGAGATGGCCTTTCGATTTTAGCTTCACGCCGGCCTGGAACTGACGCTTGGCTTCGGCGGCCTCGCGCTTCGTGACCGTGGGAACCAGAGGCGTTCCATCCGGCGCGATGGAAGCCGCGCCAGTTGGTGCTGCCGAAAGTTGCGGCGTAGTTGTCCCAGCGGCAGGAGCTGATGTGTTTTGCTCAGGAGCGATGGCTTGCTGCGAAGGCTGCAAGGCAGCAGCAGCCGGATCGCCGGGAGGCGGAGTGTTCGACGCTTGCGGCGGCGCCGGTTCGCCCGGACTGTTGATAACCGGTTGGCCCGAGTTTTGCTGCGGAGGCGCTGGTTGAGTATTGGGCTGAGATGTAGCCGAGGGATTAGCTGGAATGCTTGCAGCTCCCGGCGCGACGCTCTGCTGCGCAACCAGCAAGCTCGCCGTGGCGAGGGTGAGCAATGTCCCTGCAAGAAACCGCATGTGAGGGAATTGTAAGCCAGAAAGACCGCGCTTCGCTATTCGGTGTTGGCACTTGGCAATTAGCAGTTGGCATTTAGCCAAAGGCCAACAGCTAAGGAAGCCCTGATTAAGCCGGCTTCCTTGAAGAGGACGGCCTTCAGAGTCTGCGTGAGAACTAACTTTCCTTTTAAGCAGTGGAGTAAAACGAGCGCCGTAGGCGCGGCGTCATGACAGCCCAGGACGTAGCGGAGCGGAGTCCTGGGTAGGTGGGAAAAAATACTCGAGTCCCCCGGGGACGACACGCTTCTCACGCAGACATTTCAGGCCGTCTGTAAATGCCGCAATATCGATGCGGCTTTAAGCCGCTGAGGGACTTCGCCTTTACTTGATCAGGATTTCCCTAAGAGCTAACAGCCGAGGAGCGAAGGGCGAACAGCGGCTTGCCCCTGTGCTACACTTCCCTCCATCGAGGTGAGGATGAATACTGTTCTCCGCAAGATGCTGTTTGTGGATCTGCTCACCGGGCTGAAGGTCACCTTCCGCAACCAGGATCCGAAGAACGTCTACACCGAACAGTATCCGCTGCAGCGCCCGCAGGTGGCTGAACGCTTTCGCGGGGCCCCGCGCCTCAACAACCATCCTGAGACTAACGAGACGCTGTGTATCGCCTGCGACCTGTGCGCACTGGCCTGTCCCGAGAACCTCATCATCGTCGGCAGCCAGCGCAACGAGAAAACCCGCCGCAAGGAACTCACCGAGTTCACCTATGACCTGAGCCGTTGCATGTTCTGCGGTCTGTGCGAGGATGCCTGCCCGGTGGACGCGCTGGAGCTGACCCAGGACTTCGAGATGGCCAACTACAGCCGCGAAGGCCTCATCTGGGACCGCGAGACGCTGGAAAAAGGTCCCCAGCCCAAGGAATACCGCCGATAGTCTTTCGCAACAGCCCTGGCCTTCACCAAAAAGTTCGTCGCTGCGCTTCGTTACCTCCTTCCAGCTCCGCCCATAAACCACCATGTTTTTAGCAACTTACACCGTAATCTAGAATTAAGTTGACGTTTGCCACATCCGAGAGCGAAAACGATACTGACAGCCAGCCACGTGACCGGTTCGGCCGAGGAAAAATTTGCCATGACAAACTCAGCGCTGCCCAAGACGGCGATCTCCACCACGGATCTTCGCATAACCGCAACAATTGCCGCCGGGCTCCTGCTGATCGCCCTGATGGGATTTGCCGCTCCGCTAGCCCAAGCCCAGACGTTCCAAGTCTTGCACAACTTCGCCGACGGAGATGACGGGGCGATTCCTGTGGCTGGCTTGATCATGGACGCCGCCGGCAATCTTTATGGCACGGCCAGCGGCGGCGGCAAAACCAATGACGGTTGCGAGACCTATGGCTGCGGCGTCGCCTTCCGCTTGATGCCATCAGGCACGGGTTGGATACTGAAACCGCTTTACGTTTTTCAGGGCGGCTTTGAAGCGGGCCCTGACGGCTCCAATCCTGAGGCCCGAATGGTCTTCGCCGCCAATGGCGTGCTCTATGGTACGACCGCGGATGGAGGCGAATACCACTGCAATAACAGCTCTTGCGGCACTGTGTTCACGCTAAGCCCTCCTGCGACGGCTTGTAAGAGCGCCCTTTGTCCGTGGACCGAAACTGTGATTTACCGCTTTGTCGGGCCGCCGTACGCCGGCTATCCTGTCAACGGTCCGCTGGTCTTCGACCAGGCCGGCAACCTCTATGGCGTTGCACTGGGCGGACCAGACGATCACGGTGTCATTTATGAGTTGAAGCTCTCGGGAGGAACCTGGTCGGAATACGATCTCTCCGGGGCCGGCAACCCCTTCACGGGCGTGATCTTCGACACGGCCGGCAATCTCTACGGCGGTAACCAGGGTGAAGGCTACGGCGGCATCTATCAGCTGGCCCACTCCGGCTCAGGCTGGACCATGAATCCAATCTTAACCGTGCTCAGCGAGGACACTGGCGGACCTCCTTTGGGCGGCCTGATCTTTGATAACTCCGGCAATCTCTACGGGAGCATGGCGGGCGCCGGACCCAACGGCGGCGGCACGATCTTTGAGTTGTCTGCCGGGACGTGGAACTTCAACCTGTTGTATGGACTAAGCGGAGGAGACGGTGGGCCGGAAGAAAGTCTGACGATGGATTCGGCTGGAAATATTTACGGGACAGCGACCTATGACGGGGCATACGATGATGGTTCCGTCTTCAAGTTAACTCCATCCCAGAGTGGCTGGATCTATACCGACCTGCACGACTTTACTGGCGGCAGCGACGGAGGACAGCCAATAAGCAACGTCGTCATCGACGCCCATGGCAATCTGTACGGCACCACGTCTCGCGGCGGTTCGGGGCCGTGCACCAGCACTTACGACGGTAACGGCTGCGGCGTCGTGTGGGAGATCACACCGTAGGTCGTAGCCAGTTGTCAGTTGTCAGTTGCCAGTCGAATTCCAGACTGTCCCACAATGTGGGATTACAGGACTCAGCAACGCAAACGTGGCTTACTTCGCAGGGGAGAATTCACCATGAAGCGCTCAGATCAAACCAAACATGGGATCGGCGGGATGGATCTGTGGATGACGATCGCGGCAACCGCCATCGCAACTTTGTTGATCGTCGCAGCCACGCAAGCCGAGGCCCAGACCTACACCGTCTTACACACTTTCAACGGTCCGGATGGTGCAAAGCCAGGCGCTGGCTTGACTCTCGACCGAGCCGGAAATCTTTACGGCACGACCGAATCCGGGGGCAATACTGGAGGAAACTGTTACGGCAGTACTGGTTGCGGCACCGTCTTCCAATTGAAGCACGCAGGTTCTGGGTGGGTGCTCTACACCTTGTACAAGTTCACCGGAAACGGCGATGGGCTGTTTCCGATCGCCAGAGCAGTCTTTGGCCCCGATGGCACGCTATATACCACTGCCAACTGTTGTAGTGGGGGCACCGTTATCAACTTGCGGCCTCCAGCTTCCGTGTGCAGATCCGCCTCCTGCTTTTGGGCCGGAACCGTAATCCTGCAGTTTGGCTACCTCAACGGCACACAGCCTTCCGGTGACCTTACCTTCGACGCCGCCGGCAATGTCTATGGAACTACGGGGTTCGGCGGCAACGACAATCTCTGCGGAGGCCTGGGTTGCGGCACCGTTTACCAACTGACGAAAACTGGAAGTACATGGACGCAGAACATTCTCTACAATCTCACGGAAGCAAGCACTAATCCCGATAGCGGCGTAATCCTCGACCGGGCCGGCAATCTCTACGGCACAGCGCCGCAAGGCGAGACCGACTTCGGAGCAGTCTTTGAGTTGACCCCCTCAAGCTCCGGCTGGACAGAAAGCTTCCCGTACTTCTTCACCACTGCGTCCGGCAACGGTACCAGTCCTTATGCCGGCCTGATCTTCGACGAGGCAGGCAATCTTTATGGCGCAGCCGCATACGGAGGGCCGGGTAATGGCGGCTCAGTCTTCGAGCTCTCGCCTTCGGGCAGTGGCTGGAACTTCAATCTCCTTTACAGCCTGTCAGGTAATCCCGACAACCCCGGGCCGGAGGGAACGCTGCTGATGGACAGCGCCGGCAATCTTTACGGCACCACCCTGAAACAGGGCGCTCACAGCCTTGGGAATGTCTTTAAGCTGACGCCCTCCAGTGGCGGCTGGAGCTATACGTCGCTCTATGATTTCACAGGCGTCGCCGACGGGGCTTATCCGACCGGAGTCTTAGTGATGGACGCCGGCGGCAATCTGTACGGCACAACCAATGAGGGCGGCAATGTTACGCAAGACTGCCAGTATGGCTGCGGCTTAGTCTTTGAGATCACGCCGTAAGAACAGTTCTCGCTAGCCAGCTGCCAGTCCAATTGTTGGTGGTCCCACAATGTGGGATGAGAGCGTTCAGCAATGCAAACAGGACTCGTTTCGCAGAGGAGAATCATCATGAAGTGCTCAAACCAGACCTGGAGAGCACGGTCACTGATTTTGGCGGTTTCGGCCAGCCCGTTGGCAGCATGATTTTCGACGCCAGCGGCAATATGTACGGCACGATAGAGCTTGGTGGTACCGACGGCTACGGCGCCGTTTTCGAGGTCACGCCATGATTCCAGACTGAGAAGCTTGGCTTCAATCCGCGTCTACCTAGCGTGGCGACCTTTCCCGCTTGGCTGGCAGGAACTCGACCCGTATCACACTCTCGACGTTCTTGAAGTCGTAATCGGCGGTAACCAGCGTGGCGCCTTCTTTGGCCGCTAAGGATGCGGCAAATGCGTCGGCATAAGGCAAGGAGAATTTCCGGCGAAACATGCCGGCACGCTCCGCCGCCCGGTGATCGACCGCCATAATCTCAATGGGAAGATTACGAAACTGCGCGGAAAAGGATGCTGCCTTCTCTTCGCTCTGCCGGCGCGCAATCACGTAGTGGACCTCGCCCCAATTGACCGCTGACAGCAGGACCCGCGGCGTGCCGCTTTGAGCCTGAAGAATCAGCTCCTCAACCCGGGCGGCGCCCGGTCCGTCCTCGACGAAGCGCAATATGGCGCTGGCATCAAGTACGCAGTTCTTCATGGCTAGCGCTTGTCGTCACGATGTTCGCGCTCGCGCAATTCTTCCAGCGATGAGCCTCGCAAGGACCCACGCAAGCCGCGGACAAATGCGCGGGTTATAGGACGCAAAACAATGGTGTCGCCTTTCCGCTCAAGCGAAACCCGGGTGCCGGGAGCCAGCCCCAATTCCTCGCGCAACGCGGCGGGAATCACAATCTGGCCCTTTGTGCTGATGTTGCTTACCATGGACTTCATGTCTTACATCGTACCATAGGTAAGACCATCGCAGGAAAACCACCAGATCTTTAGGGCATAAGCCATTCGGCAGACCGACTATTCGAAGATCAAGATTGCCGCCGCGATCACCGTGGTCCAGAGGGCTCGCTTGTCGCCTACCGCGCTTTGCGTGATGTTCGCCGTGCGCACGATTTTGTTCGACAGCCGATAGACTTCCTTCTTCTCATCCCACGATTTGTCGGCGTCGAACTCTACATCGAGTGTGGTGGCCAGCATCTCAGCAGCCAGTTCCTCGGCATAGTCACCGGCAACGTCATCGGGTTCGCCGAAGGAGTGGTGCTCGCTCAAGTAGCCGTAGGTCTCCTTGTCGGCAGGGATGGCCAAACCGATGCTGGAGGCTGTCAAGCGGTGCGGTTCGCGGGTGGAGTTCTCCGCCACCACGGCAAAGACCACCTCGCCGGGCGACAGATACTTGAGCCCTTCCTTGCGGGGAATCAGTTTGCAATTCGGTGGAAAAATGGACGAGACCCGAACCAGGTTCTGGGCCGCAATGCCGGCGTCCCGCAGCGCCAGCTCAAACGAGGTGAGCCGTTCCTTGTGTTTCCCAACGCCTTTCGTCAGAAAGATGCGTCTGGGGACCATGTCTTTGGCCAATTTGGAAGTGCCTCCGGAAAGGAGAAGTGATTAACGAAATTTCAACATAACACATCCGGCAGGCGGCGAAATGTGAATTCGAGATGAATGTGGTTGTCGGGCCGGAGCCAACACGTCGATGAAAATAAAAGGGCCGCTCGTCCGATGTCATTCGTGAGGTGAACGGCCCTTACTATGGCCCCAACAGGAAGAAAGCAGTCGAGAGCCGCGCGGGCCGTGTCGTCATGAAGTGGCGCGGGAGGCAGTACACCAGGCCTTGGCCGCCTGCAAATGCTTTTGCCGCGACGCCAGCCGTGCCCGGCAGCTGATGGCAGCACTCTGCATGGTAGCCAGTTCATGCCGCAGCCGGACCAGGTTCGCGCGATAGCGCGCCAGCTCGTCGCAAATCGGGGCGGTTTTACTGCGTTGCAAACGCCCATCCAGAAAAGCGCCCACCGATTGCAGGCTCCGCTCGACCTGTAAGAGCGCTTCGACCTCTTCGTCGGTGCCCAGCACAGGCGCGCCGGAGAAGCGAGCAAAAAAACGACTGAAGCGTTCGTTGGCACGCCGCAACAGCTCCAGACTAGCTTGATCGTCTATGCGCTCCATTCGCTTGTGGGGCCTCCATCCCCGGCTGCCGCGCCGGCTGCAGGCGCAGTGGGCGCACCCACCTTGGGCTGCAGGAGTCGTCGGGCTTGCGTCCAGCAATCCCGCACCTCCGACATATAACGGATTTGCTTCTGCATCAGCTCCAGCGAGCCGCGCATCTGCGCCTCCAGTAGCTTTGCCCGCATCAGGTTGTAGAACTGTTCAAACTGCCGGGCCGCCTCGCCGCCATGCTCGAAGTCCAAGGTGCCTTGCAACTGCTGCAGCACCATCAAGGCATGGCCAATCTGGCGGGCCCGCACTTCGACGTCGCTTTGTTGCATCGCGGTCATGGCGCGCCGCATGTCCTCGATGGCCGCATCGTACAGCACGATGACTAACTCGATCGGGGTGGCCCCGCGCACCGCACTGTCCTGATAAATCCTGCGAGCATCCACGATGGTTTTCATTCGCCTCTTACAACGAACCGCTACTGCTGGTGGTGGTGGTAGTTGCGTCGGGCAAGCTGGCCAGTTGTGCCGCCGCCTCTTGCATCTCCATCGGGTATTGAATCAAGAGGGTGTCGAGGTTGTCGTACTGCGAGGTCAACTGCTGCTGCACCTCGGTCATGTTGGCTTCGAAGTCGCTGATTTGGCTGGACAAGTCGGTGTTGCTCTGGGTCAGCCCATTGATGTCTACGGCCACCGGGCCCTTGGTGGGATCCGTAAGCTGCGTCATCTCCGTGCCCGCGGTTTCCGCCCAGCCGGCTGGGGACGTCGACTGAAAGAAATTCTGTACCTCGGAATACGAGGTGCTCAAGGCATCGCTTAAGGTGGTGCTGTCGACCTGGAGCGTGCCATCGTTCTGCATTTCGATGCCCATCGACTCCAGGTTCGTATACTGCCCGTTGTTGCCGACGGCAGTGGAAACCATGTCCAGCAGACTGCTTTGCAGGCTTTGCAACATGCTGTCGCCCGCCAGAATGCCTTCGCTGCCGCTGGAATCCACGGTGTACTGGCTGTTGATGGAGCCCACGACGGCGTTGTAGGAATCGACGAAGCTCTCTATGGCGTCCGCGGCCTGAGTGGTATCGGGCTCCACGCTGATCTGTATCGGAGTGTTGGGATCGGCCGCGCCCAGGCTGAGCGTGACCCCGGCAATCGCTCCCGTGACGGTATTGGTGCTGCTGTCGACCGGCACCCCGTCGACGATCAGTTGCGCGTCCACGCCCGCCGTGCTGGTGAAGCTGGCGGCCGAACTGCTCACCGTCAGATTGCCGGCAGCTCCCGATGTATTGCTGGTCAGCGCCAGCCGCGAACCCACGGAGTCGGTCACCACGCTGGCGGTCACCCCATAACCTCCCGAATTGATGTAGCTGACCGCTTGCTGCAGCGTCGTGTCCGTGGAAGGAATGTTGATGGTGTCGCTGCTGGTGGGATCGCTGGGATTGCCGTACAGCACGCTGATTTCGGCGCCCGCCAGCGAACCGGAAGAAATATAACCCGAATAGCTGCTGGAGGTCGTCGCCAGACTGGTGACGGTGACGGTGTGCGTGCCCGCCGTTGCCGTATCGCCCGCGGCGGCTGAGACTACGGTCGCATCACTCGATCCGGTGGTGAATTGATTCAGGGCTCCGTCGAAATCCCCCAGACTGTTCACACTGTTCTGAAGCGTGGACAGCTCGGTGCTGATATTGGTGAGCGCGCTGATCTGCGCGTCGATAGTGGACTGCTCGTCCCTCATCATGGTTTCGGGCTGCTCCTCCACCTCCATCATGCTGTCGACCACGCTGCTGACGTCGATGCCCGAAGTCTTGCCGCTGAAAGCGTCGTTGACTTGGCTGAGGATGTTGCCGAGCGCGGCGCTGTAGTTGGTGCTAAATGAGGCCATGGTTCAGGCACGGCTCCTTTCTTCGAGCTCTTAGCTGCCAGCTAACGGCTAAGTGCCAAACGCCAAGTGCAACGCCCTGTCGGCGTTGCAACCAGGTGAAAAACCCGCGGGAGAAGGGGGACCCGAAGGTCCCACCTTCTCCCCCGTGCAACTCGGTGTCGGTCGGAAGCGGCGGGGGTTTTTCCGCCACCGCCAGATCAGCCCCGATTACTGGAGCAGCTTGAGCACGTTCTGCTGCATCTGGTTCGCCTGCGCCAGGGCGGAGATACCCGTCTGGCTCAGGATCTGATACTTCGTCAGGTTGGCTACCGTCTGCGTAATGTCGGCAGCCTGAATGCCGTCCTCGGCGGAGGACAGGTTCTGGGTCTGGGTGCTGATAACGTTGTTGGCCGCATCCAGCCGGTTGACGCCGGCGCCGATGCTGCCGCGAAGTGCCGCCACCTGAGCAATCGCATTGTTGATATCCGTCAGCGCGGACTGCGAAGAGGCCGCGGTCTGCAGATTGTCGTTGGCAATGCTGACCCCATTCATGTTGCTGCTGTCGAAAGTTCCCAGCGTGACTCCAATGGTGCTGCTGCCCGCCGTAGTCGAGTCGCTCAGGAACACGTTCATGGTGCTGGAGTCTGTAGTGTTGGCCAGGGTGTCGGCCGAGGAGTCGCCGTTGATCTTGATCGTAGAACCGCCGTCGGCCAGCGGATCGGTAGCGGTGCCACGGTTTTGCGTGTCCGTGACTACGATGTTGCCGGTATTGTCCAGGGTCGCAATCAGGCCATCGCCTGACCCGTTGATGTCGTTGATCAGTCCGCCTACCGTGGTATCCCCGGTGGACTGGCCAAAGGTGACCGTAGTATAGGCAGGCGCAGCCAGCGTGGTGTCCCAATACTCGATCTTCATGTCGCCGGTGATGCCGCTGGCCAGACCGGCTGGATTGGCGACGTCCGTGGTGACCTGGTTGACGTTGGTCTCGCCGCCGGTGAAGATGGGCGAGCCGTTGTAAGTGGTGCTCTGGCCGATGCTGTCGATTTCTGCCTTGATCGACTGGAACTCGGCATCGATGGCTTGACGTTGCGATCCGTCGTTCACCGTACCGTTGGCCGACTCGGTGGCCAGGGTGACCGCGCGGTTCAGCAGATCGGTGACCTGGGACAGGGCGCCGTCAGCAACTTGCAGCTTGCCGACGCCTTCATTGGCATTCAGCGCTGACTGGGTCAGTGCCGTAACGTTAGCTTGTAATCCATCTGCGATGGCCAGACCTGCCGCATCGTCTGCGCCGGTGTTGATACGCGAACCCGAAGCCAGTTGCTCGAGCGTCTGGTTCAAGTTGGCTTGCGTGATCGACAACTGGTTCTCGGCGGCAAGGGCTGGAATGTTATTCAGAATACTGATTGCCATGGGACAGCTCCTCTCATGGTTCCACCTTGCCCGAGCTCGCCAGGAGCTCGTTCCCGCAGGTGCTCTGCCAGGTTTTTCTGACCGGCGGAACCTTTTGCATGTTCACCCACCTTATCGGCCCCACCGCAATCAGCTTTAATCAGGCGAGATACTTGCCTCCACCAAGCACTGCGGCAGTCCATTGGCCACCTCGGGTTAGAGCCGCTTAAGAATCGCAGCGCGGCACCTAGCTGCCAGCTATTAGCTCTCAGCAACAAGCAAAGATGGTGTTGACGGGCTCTGGCTGATTGCTAATCGCTAACTGCTAATTGCTTCTTCTTCAAGCGCTGGGCAAGGTTTGCCGATGCTTTCTCTGACTCATGCCCCCGGCGGAGGAGTGCGTATGATCCAGCTCACCCGCTTAAACAATGCACGCCTGGCGGTCAACTGTGACCTCATCAAGTACGTCGAGGAGGCGCCCGACACGGTCCTGACCTTATTGAATGGCGAGAAGCTAGTGGTGCGCGAGACCACCGAGCAGGTGATCGAGCGGGTGCGCGACTTTCGCCGCTCGGTCCTGATCGCCAATCCCGGCGCTGTTTCGCCTTCGGGCATGTGCACCAACGATGCGGCCGAAACTTCAGCCGCTGCAGCAACCGTCACGAAAAGACCGCAGCATGGATAAAAGCAGCTTCATTGGAGTGATCGTCGGTTTGGGCGGAATTGTGCTTGGGCTGCTGCTGGAAGGCGGCAAGCTCTCCCAGGTGCTGCAGCCCACCGCGGCCATCATCGTATTCGGCGGCACCCTGGGCGCGGTGTTGCTGCAATACCCCATGCCAGTGGTCGCCTCGGCTTTTCGCCGGCTGATTCAGGTCTTCCTGGAGCGCAAGCTAAATCCGCAACAGACGGTGCAGCAGTTGGTCATCTTCGCCAACAAAGCGCGGCGCTACGGCATGATCTCCCTCGACGCCGACCTGCCATCCCTCAGCGACCCCTTCCTGAAGCGAGCTTTGATGCTGGCCGTGGACGGTACCGAGCCGCAGGAGTTGCGCAAGATGATGCAGTTGGAGATCGACAATCAGGCCGAATACGAAGACAACATTCCCAAGGTCTTCGAGTCGGCCGGCGGTTTCGCGCCCACCATCGGCATTATTGGAGCGGTGCTGGGGCTGATCCAGGTGATGCAGCACCTGGACAATATCAACGAGGTCGGCAAGGGCATTGCCGTTGCCTTTGTGGCGACGGTCTATGGAGTCGGCTCGGCCAACCTCTTCTTTCTGCCCAGCTCCGGCAAGCTGCGCCTGCGCATTCGCGAAGAGCAGATTATCCGCGAAATGACCTTGGAAGGCGTGGTCTCGATTCTGGAAGGGATGAATCCTCGCATGCTGGAGAGCAAGCTGATTGGCTTTTTGCCCGAATCGCCGAAAGCCATGGCAACCGTGGGAGTCCATTTGCCATGAGAGAACGCCGTCGACAAGACGAACACGTCAGTCACGAACGCTGGCTGGTCTCCTACGCCGATTTCGTAACCCTGTTGTTCGCCTTCTTCGTTGTTCTGTACGCTTCGGCGCAAATCGATAAACAACGGGCGGCACGTCTCTCCAATGCCATCGACTCCGCCTTTCAGCAACTGGGCATTTTCGAAAGAGACGGTCACAAACCAGGCGAAATCGATCCCAAGATCTCCCTGCCCAGCGCCGTCAATGGCGCCCAGGATTTATCGCGCTGGGCGCCGGCGGGTCAGCAAAAGCTGGGAGCTGAGCCGAAAAAAGAAAATTTCAATGCCATCCGCAGCGAACTGGAGAACGCGTTAGCTTCCGAGATCGCGCGCAACGAGGTCGCCCTTCACATGGAAGCAGATGGTCTAGTGGTTAGCCTGCGCGAGGCCGGCTTCTTCGACAGCGGCTCAGCCGCCATCAAGCCGGGCGCGGAAGCCGCCTTTGCACGTGTCGCAAACATCCTGCGCGAGCACGCCTGCGCGGTCAGGATTGAAGGTCACACCGACAACGTGCCCATCCATACCTCACAGTTCGCCTCCAACTGGGAGTTGTCCACCGCCCGCTCCACCAGCCTGGTACGGGCGCTCATTGTGCAGTACGGCGTCCCCTCCGAGCGGCTGTCCGCTGCTGGATACGCAGAGTTCCATCCTGCCGCCAGTAATGCCACCGCGAAAGGCCGGCAACTTAACCGCCGGGTCGATGTTGTAATCCTGACATCTCCGCATCAGCGCCAGCCGACAAGTCTGGTTGAGCCGGCAGATAAGGATCCTGCGGTTTCCTCCACCAGCGGGGGCACGGCGAATTCCCATCGGGCCACGACGCGCGACGGGCCGACCGCCGCGCCGTCCGTCTCAGGCGGAAATCCTGGGCACAGCGGCTAGCGGATCTTGCTCCGAACCTGCCCGCAGCGCCTCGCCGATGCGCGTCAGCAATATGTTCACCGTGAATGGCTTTTGAATGTGGATAGCCGCTGTCCGACTGATGGTTTGGGCAATGTCGTTTTGCGCGTAGCCCGACATAAACACTGTGATCAGGTCAGGTTGCATGCTCTGCAAATGACGGGCAAGGTCGGCCCCATTCATGCCCGGCATCACTACGTCCGTCAGCAGCACATCGATTCGGCCTGAGTGCTGGCGGGCCAGGTGCAGCGCCTCTTTGGCATTGCTGGACTCCAGTACCGCGTAACCGGCATGGGACAGCACCTCGCGCGTGACCTCGCGCACAATCGATTCATCCTCCACCAACAGTACAACTGGGGGATTCGCCAGTTGCGAACGGGTTGAGCAAATCGGCTCCATCGCTTCCGCTTTCATCTCTCTTCACCTGCTTGCCACTCGGGCTCGAAATCAGCGATCACACCTTGGGCAATGCACCTTTACCCCCACTCGTCACGAGATGCAGCCGGTAAAGCTAAGTTGTCGCGGATGGCGTACATACGAAGCAAAAGCGAAAGAGGGTCGCTGACGAACTGTCATCCAGATCGGGAAGGTTCCGTTCTTGGGACTCCGCTTTGGGAAAATCGTTCTTGCACAACTAAACGGGCGGAGGTTGTTCCGCCCGTCGGGGATTTCGCCGTGACTGGATCAGGACTTCCCTAATGACACACCGGCGTTGCGTGTCCACGACAGTTGCCGCCGGTCTCTTCAAGCCTGACGATCACGGCAATGCTGTGGTGATGGATCACCATATGCCGGAAGGCGTCGAAGGCAAGGCCTTCGCCATCATTATCGAAAACCAGCAGGGCTCGGACACTCCTACCTCGCCAATCGTGTTAATGGGAACGGTTAGTTAACCTGTCTACTCGTAGCGCAGCGCTTCCACGGGATCCAGGCGCGAGGCCTTGACGGCGGGATACATTCCAAAGAAGAGACCGACGCTCATGGCCATCAGCACGGCGGCAACCACGGCCCAGATGGGCACCGAAGTCGGCATTGACGGAAAAACCAGAGGCAACGCAGCAGCGGCAGCTACGCCGACAATCACTCCGGCCACTCCTCCGAGTCCAGTGAGAACGATGGCCTCGGTCAGGAACTGCCGGACCACGTCGCCGCGCCGCGCGCCAATGGCTTTGCGTACGCCAATCTCGTGGGTGCGCTCGGTCACCGACATCAGCATGATATTCATCACGCCGACCCCGCCCACCAGCAAGCCGATGGAACTGACGACGATGGTCATCAAGGCCACCGTACTCATGATCTGGCGAAACTGATCGGCGATGGCTTCAGCGCTGCTGATGACGAAGTTGTCGGGCTTGTTGAAGGGCACGTTGCGGCGGCGGCGCAGCAATCCCCGAATCTCGTCCTCGGCAGCGTCCTTGTAGCCGGGATAAGCTTCGGCCCCAATGAAGTGCTCGTCGTCAGCCGGATAGTGCTTGTGATAGGAGCTGTAGGGAACTTTCACGACGCGGTCAGCAGTCACATCCTTAAATAACTGGCCTTTGCGCTTTTCCAGCACCCCGACGACCTGATACGCAACCCCGTCAACCAAAATCGTTTTGCCAATGCCGTCGTGGGCGGGGAAAAAGTTCTTGTTGATTTCGTACCCGATGACCGCGACATCGTCTCTATGGAGGTCTTCGAAGTCGGTAAAAAAACGGCCCTGAGTGACATGGGCGTTGTAAACGTCCTGATAAGCGGAGTTGGCGCCGGAGTAATCGAGGTCGGTAATTTCATGCGAGCCGTAGCGCGCTACGCGCAGAGGAGGCCGCGGCTGGTCGGGATTGAAGCGCGGCATTATTTCCACTGTGACATTCTTGACGTGCGGGCACTCGGCGAGAATTGCCTTGGCGTCGTCGAACGCGAGGGGCTTGCGGTTGCGTTCTTCGGCGCTCATGCGACCGGTCTGAATGAAGTCCCAGCGCCAGACGAACAGCGTGTTGGTGCCGTAGTCTTCGAGGAAGCCCTGGATGTCTCTGCTGAGACCAACCAGAATGGAGGCAACGAAGATCATGGCGGCGACGCCAATTACCACCCCTAGCACCGTCAGAAACGAGCGCGTCTTATGGTCGCGCACCGTCTCCAGCGCCATCCGCGAATTTTCACCAAAGTGCATCCGCATAAAAGCAGTAATTAGCAACTAGCAATTAGCAAATTAGCTCAACCAATTCTGTCTTCCTGGTGGTCAAGGATACTCCGATATCGGTCGGCTCTTGTTGGTTCCTTATCAGCTGCGGCTGCACGTTGCTAGTTGCCAGACTGCTAGTTGCTAATTGCTGATTCCTAATTCTCATACCGCAACGCTTCAATCGGGTCCAGCCTCGCGGCTTTGCGCGCGGGATAGACCCCAAAGAACACCCCTACCGCCGAAGAGATGCTGATCGCCAGTACCACCGCAGAAATCGGCACAGCCATCGGGACCGGCGTTGCCGTGCGTACAATCATCGCGATCATCCACGCGATCAGCACGCCCAGGGCCCCGCCGACCAGAGCCATCACCGTCGATTCCACCAGAAACTGCAGCAGTATGTCTCGCCGCTTGGCGCCCAGCGACTTGCGAATACCAATCTCACGCGTGCGCTCGGTCACCGACGCCAGCATCACGTTCATGATGACCACACCGCCAATCACCAGAAAGATGGAAACCAGTCCCACCATGCCTGAAGCCAGCGTGCCAGTGAGATTTTTCCAAAGGCCCATCAGGGTGTCGCTGGCCAGGATGCCGAAGTTGTCGTCGTCGTTGGGGCCCAGGTGACGGCGGGCGCGCAGCAATACTCGGGCTTCCTCCTGGGTCCGCTCCAGCCACTCCGGCCCACGCGTCTGAACGTTGACGCTGAGAGTATAGTTCCGCCCGTAGATTTTCAGCCAGGTTTCGATGGGAATGTAGACAAAGTTGTCCTGCGACTGGCCCAAAGTGTTGCCGATTCTCTTGGCCACACCCACAATCTGGAACTCCTGGCCGTCGACGGTCAGAATCTTACCCAGCGGATCGGTATTGCCGAAGAGCCTTTCCGCGACATCGGCGCCGATCATGCAGACCATGTCACGATGCTCGTTGTCGCTGTCGGTCATGTAACGGCCGGTGGCGACCTCTTCAACATCCATGTCGCCGATGTTGGCCGTCACGCCACGCAACTCGACATCCTCCATGCTTTGACGCTCGGTACGCAGATTGGCGGTGCGCCGCACTTCCACGCCAACGGCCTGGGGAAGTTTCAGGTTATCGCGCAGGGCCACATAGTCGTCCCAGGTGATATCGCGATTGCGCCGAGTAGCTTTCAGCAATTCTTTTGAGTCGCTGATGATGGGGAATTTGTGGATAAGAAAAACGTTCGAGCCCAGATTGGCGATGCGGGTGGCGAAATACACGTTCATCCCGTGGATGAGCGCGATGACCAGGATGAGCGTAGAAACCGACAGGATCACGCCCAGCAACATGAGGAACGACCGCAGCTTATGGGCGCGCATGGTCTGCAGCGCGATAATTACCGGCTCACGCAGGAAGTGCTGCTGCGCAAGTCGCCGGGGCTGCGAAGCTGCTGTCATGGAATCTGGGAGAAGAACTCTGGAACCATTCTACCCATGATGGGCAAGTCCGTCCGAAGTGGTAATACGAGCCAGCTCGCCGGGAAGTTGCACCCAGGCGTCAGGATTTTCCCGTGAAACACGGGCCAGCGCTCCTCGTATTAGGAGCGCAAGAAAAGAGCGGAAGAAGCTGCGTTTAGCCGCTTTTGGCCGTCGCGTCGCGTCTCCTTGGTCGCCTGATGATACTGGCGGCCGAATCATCTCCAGATCCACCTGTGGCTTGGGCAATTGCATTCTCAACTCTTCCAGGGTCGCGGCAACGATCTGCGAGACCGCCAGGTCACGAAACCACTTATGGTTAGCGGGGATGATGTACCACGGCGCGTGCTTGGTGCTGGTCTCGGCGAAGACGTCCTCATAGGCCTTCCGGTAATCGTCCCAATACTCGCGCTCGCGATAGTCGTCCTCGCTGATCTTCCAGTTGCGCGCCGGATCAACCAGGCGCTGCCGGAACCGCTCCAATTGCTCTTCCGGGACTGATATGAAGAAAAAACTTCAGGATGTGAGTATTGTTCTGGCGATACAGCATCTTCTCGAAATCGTTGATGACGTCGTAGCGTTTCGACCATATCTCTTTGGGAACCAGCTTATGCACGCGCACCACCAGTACGTCCTCGTAGTGGGAGCGGTTGAAGACCGCAACCATGCCCTTGGCAGGCGCATAGGGATGCACCCGCCACAAGAAAATCGTGTCTGAGATCCTCCGCGGTCGGCTGCTTGAACGAGGTTACGCTGGTGCCCGCGGGGTTCATCGCGCCCATGACGTGCTGCACGGTGCCATCCTTGCCGCCGGCGTCCATCGCCTGCAACACGATCAGCAGGGAACGCGTGGCCTCCG
Source organism: uncultured Acidobacteriaceae bacterium (assembly GCA_963789245.1). Lineage (GTDB taxonomy): Bacteria > Acidobacteriota > Terriglobia > Terriglobales > Acidobacteriaceae > Bog-257. The sequence continues at coordinate 578,226 of CAWBKE010000009.1, forward strand.
CAAACAGCAGGTATTGCAGCTTGTTGAGCTTGCCGCAACACTTTTCGATCTCAGCTTTCGCGTCTTTCTCCGAGACATCTTTGCCGCAGTAGCCGGGATCCATCTTGGCCAGCTTCAGCCTTTTGCCGGGTTCCACCAGGAACAACTTGCGATAGTCCATGCATCTCTCCCACGTCAGTCACCGCTACGGGACGAGGCGTAATTGTCGCTCAGCCCTGCGTCTGAGACCGCATCTGGTACATCAGGCAGGGGTTCCCAGTCTCACCTTCCTCTCGATGGTTCGTCAATATCAGGTGAATAGAGAAGATGCAACGCCGCGGCAAATCCTTGAACTCCCAAATCTGGACAGGGCCCATTGCCCTCCGTTGTTTTTTGGCAAGTCTTTTGCCCCGTTTCTTTTAGCTGCAGGTTACAATCAGGTGGTGTGCCGGAATTTCTAAATCCGGCAGCCGAAGGCGGCATCTAACTCCCTAGGGAGGCCTGACTGAGTGTGGTTCGTGGGAAGCCTAATTAGAGGCTTCTGCCGTCGGCGTTGCGTCGGCGTTCATTCATGAACTAGACACATTCATCAGGGATTCCTGGGCGCAGGATACGTGTCTGCCCCTTTCAACAGGAGTTTTCAGTGAATTCGACGGTCAAAACGGTCGTGTTCTGGCTTGTAATCGTGCTCTCCGGCGTTCTGCTTTGGCAGGTCGTAAAGGGTGCGAACTCGGGCGCAAAAGAACGCGACATTACCTTCTCAGAGTTTCTCTCCCAGGTAGATTCGGGCAACGTCAGTGAAGTCACGATCGTTGGCCAGGAGGTCCGCGGCAAGTTCAAGAACGACAAGGCGGGCTTCCATACCACCATCATGGCCGGCTATACGGACATGGTGAAGGAACTGCGCGATAAAGGCGTCAACATGACGGTGAAGGACGCGCAGGCCGGCGGCTGGCCCTCATGGCTGCTGAATCTCGCGCCTTTTGTCTTGCTCGGTGCGCTGTGGTTCATCATGATCCGCCAGATGCAGACCGGCGGCAACAAAGCCCTGTCTTTCGGCAAGAGCCGCGCCCGGCTGCTCTCCATGCAGCAGAAAAAGGTGACATTCAAGGATGTCGCCGGCGTGGATGAAGCCAAAGAAGAGCTGAAGGAGATCATCGAATTCCTGCGCGAGGCGCAAAAGTTCCAGAAGCTGGGCGGCCGCATTCCCAAGGGTGTGCTGCTGGTTGGGCCTCCGGGAACTGGCAAAACGCTGCTGGCGCGAGCCGTGGCCGGCGAAGCCAACGTTCCGTTCTTCAGCATCTCCGGTTCAGACTTTGTGGAGATGTTCGTCGGCGTCGGCGCAAGCCGCGTCCGCGATTTGTTTGAGCAGGGCAAGAAGAACGCGCCCTGCATTATCTTCATCGACGAAATTGACGCTGTCGGGCGTCATCGCGGCGCGGGCCTCGGCGGCGGACACGACGAGCGCGAGCAGACCCTGAACCAGTTGCTGGTCGAAATGGACGGCTTCGAATCGAACGAAGGCGTCATCCTGATCGCCGCCACCAACCGTCCTGACGTTCTCGATCCGGCGCTGCTGCGTCCCGGCCGTTTTGATCGCCGCGTGGTGGTCTCGCGTCCCGATGTTCGTGGCCGCGAAGAGATTCTGCGCGTACACACTCGCAAGATTCCCATCAGCGATGACGTCGATCTTGGCGTGCTGGCTCGCGGCACACCAGGTTTCTCCGGCGCCGATCTGGCCAACATGGTGAACGAGGCCGCGCTGAGTGCCGCTCGTCAGAACCGCAAGACGGTGCTGATGTGGGACTTCGAGCAGGCGAAAGACAAAGTCCTGATGGGCGCCGAGCGCAAGTCGATGCTGCTCTCGGACGAAGAAAAGAAAGTCACCGCGTATCACGAGGCCGGCCATGCGCTGGTCGCCGCCCTGCGCGAGCACTCCGATCCGCTGCACAAGGTGACGATCATCCCGCGCGGCATGGCGCTGGGCGTCACCATGCAGTTGCCCATCGACGATAAGCACACTTACACGCGCGACTATCTGGAGACGCGGCTGGCCATTATGATGGGCGGACGCGTTGCCGAAGAGCTATTCCTGAACACCATGACCACGGGCGCGGGCAACGACATTGAGCAGGCTTCCGACCTCGCGCGCAAGATGGTCTGCGAGTTCGGCATGTCGTCGCTGGGGCCGATCACCTTTGGCAAGAAGGAAGAGCAGATCTTCCTGGGCCGCGAGATCAGCCAGCATCGCGACTTCAGCGAGGAGACGGCGCAGAAGATCGATGCCGAGGTCGTCCGCTTCGTGGATGACGGTTACAACTCGGCGCGCCACATTCTGGAGAGCAATCGTCCGGTGCTGGAGCGGATTGCCATGGCGCTGCTGGAGCGCGAGGTCATCGACGCCAACGATATTCAGTTGATGATCGAAGGCAAGGAACTGCCGGTGCGGGTGAATCCCAACGTTCCTCCGCCGGCCAAGGAAGATGTGCAGCAGGTGCTGAAGCCGGCTCCGGGCCAGACAAACGTGGCTCCCGGCGAACGTCCGGCGCAGGCGTAAGAAGCAACTAGCAGCTAGCAGTTTGCAACTAGCTAAATCGGCATAGGGGGGAGAGTCACCTCTCCTCCCCTGCCACACCACCGTACATGCGGGTCCGCATACGGCGGTTCGATAGGTTTAATCCACCGGTGAAACGAGTGGCCGGGGGTTGGCGGTTTGGGGACGCCGTGGGGGTTTCACTTCTCTGGTCAGCATCCTTTGCGGCTTCACCGCGCCGTGCCCCCCAAAGGCCCACCGAAGTGGGATGGCTAGTGCATTACCCTCATCGAGATCCAATCGCTACTGACCCTTCCTATCGTTCGGGCCTTCCTCACTCGCGTGAGTACTACGCCCTCGGCTGACTTCTGCTATGCGGTCAAGGCACCTCGCGATGTCCTCAGTCACGGTTCCGTGACACACAGCAGATCTCCCGTGATAAGCTCGACCGCTTTCCACGCACGACCGCCGGATTTACCACCAGTGCCCTTGATGGATATGGGCTTCGCGGTTTGTTGCCCGCTCGCCCAGCACCGTAGGCCTCATCATCCGGTTCTTGTTCATCGGCCCGCGTGTTTGCTTCACGCTTCCTTCAGACCCCATCTCGCGATGACGCCCTTGCGCTTCGCTAGACCTTCACCTCCATCAGGTTGGTCAGAGGACTTTCACCTCCAAGCTGTCGAACATGCACGGCGTACAGCAAATGGGCGGCCCAAGTGGCCGCCTAGCATTTTTCAGCCCAGCAAAATCAATGCTGTGCTTCCGCACTATTCCCTAGTCCCCCGGCTCGAATCGGTAGCCCACCCACGGCTCGGTAAGGATGTACTTTGGCGCACTGGCGTCGGGCTCCAGCTTTTTGCGCAACTGGCCGACGAAGACCCGCAGGTACTCGTTTTGTTCCACGCTAGCGCCTCCCCACACGGCATTGAGAATCGTGCGGTGGGTGAGGACCCTGCGGGGATGCTGCGCCATGTAGAACAGCACATCGAACTCCTTCGGGGTGAGGCGAACGTCCCGGCCAGCCACGGTGACCGAATGCGCGTCAAGATCAATGTGGATGTCTCCGGCCTCGATCCTGGTGCGCGGTTCCGTCCCGCTCGGCGGCGAGCGCCGTAAGGCTGCGCGGACCCTGGCCAGCAGCTCGCCCGTGCTAAAGGGTTTGGTGATGTAATCGTCGGCGCCTGAGTCCAGCGCCTCGATCTTGCTGCGCTCCTCGCCGCGCACCGACAGCACCAGGATGGGCACCTGCAAGATTTCACGTAGCCGCCGGCACAGCTCAATGCCATTCATATTTGGCATAGCCAAGTCGGTGATCACGAGGTCGGGAATGAAATTCTTCATGATCTCCAGCGCGGTTTCGCCATCATTGGCCACGCGGATGTCATAGCCTTGGGCGTTAAGACTGGTACGCAGCACGCGAGTGATCTGCGGCTCATCATCGACCACTACGATGCGCGGACGCGTGTGCATGAAGAGACAGTTTCAGGAACGTAATTAACTGCGTAACTTCGCCAGCAAATCTGAAGGGTGAACCGGCTTTGCCAGAATTTCAAATTCGTGTCCCTGGGCCCGGGCATTCTCCAGCAGGTCGTGAGTCGCAGCCTGCCCGGAGAACAGCAGGATTTTGCAAGAGGGCAGGAATCCGCGAATGCTGATGGCAGCTTCGGTCCCATTCATGTCCGGCAGGATGACGTCGCTGATAACAAGTTCAGGCTGCAGCAAGCGTGCCGCCTCCACGGCCGCCGCTCCGGTGTAAACCGCCGAAGCGTCATAGCCGTTCATGTCCAGAATCCTCGCCAGGGTATCGGCGATGACCTGCTCGTCGTCAACCACCAAGACTCTTGGTTTTGGGGCCACGTGTATTCACTAGCTCCTTCCACGTTTACCGAGGCCGAACTGCCGATTATAACGGAGGAACGCACCGAGGGTGGTTCGGGGACTCAGGGGCGAGATGCAGAGAATACCATCCGGGCCCCACCACTGAGCCGAATCCGCGCAGTTTGACTGGTTTGATTGACTATTACCCCGGAATGAGCAACGAAAGTGCCCTGAGGCTTGGCGATCCTTCGGCTCCCTTCGCCAAGCTCATGGTCGCTCAGGATTTCGGCATGGGGCTCCCGCTGCGCTCACGCCCGATAGGCGCCTCAACTTGTGCGGCGGCTCACAACAGGTCAGTGACCGGCGTCACCGCCTCTATGGTTACAAGCTTTGTACATTGGGTTTTAGCACAAGGACCTACCGCCCGGGTCCTGAATGTGGGGCGAGAAAAACTGAACGGGAGATCGCAATCATGGCATACGTCATCACCGATACTTGTACGAAAGATGAACTCTGCGTCGAAGCCTGTCCGACCGACTGCATTCACCCCAAGAAAGATGAAGAGGGTTTTGAGGCCGCGCCTCAGCTTTATGTGGATCCCGAGGGCTGCATCGACTGCGGCGCCTGCGTACCAGTTTGCCCCACCAACTCCGTCTTCATCGTGGACGAGGTTCCGGCGGACAAGCAGGAGTTCATCGCCAAGAACGCGGAACACTACGCATAGGTTTAGAGCCGGCGAGCCAATGGCCCCGGCGCGAGATGGTAGAGCGCGGTAGCTTTGGCGGTCGCCTTCGTGGCGTCAGATCGGCCCGCCGATTTCCGCCGCGCGCGTCTCGCAAACCGCGCCATGAAACGGCGACGCATCGCAGCGTTCCATCCGCGAGATAGAAATTCGCGCATTGCAGAGGGCACAGTCACGACTGTGCCTTTTTCCTTGTTCAGCAGTGGAAGGAATCCGGGCTTTGGCCCCCTGTCGGACGGCCGCTCCTTCAGCAAGCTACAATGAAGTTTTGGAGAGGTCATGCTGGTGTCCACCTATCAAGAGATCGTCGATCGCGAACAGAAATTCCTGCTGAATACTTATGCCCGTTATCCGCTGGCTATCGCGCGCGGTAAGGGCGTGTACGTCTTTGACGTCGAGGGCCGCCGCTATCTCGACTTCCTCACCGGACTGGGCGTGAACGCGCTCGGCCACGCGCATCCGCGCATCGTAAAGGTCATTCGCGACCAGGCGGCGAAGGTCATTCACGTCTCCAACCTCTACTACAACGAATACCAGGGGCTGCTGGCCGAGAAGCTCTGCACCGCCTCAGGACTGGATCGCGCGTTCTTCTCCAACAGCGGTACTGAGGCCATCGAAGGCGCTCTGAAACTGGTGCGCGCTGCCGGTCATGCGGTCGGCGGCCTGGAAAAATCGGTTGTCATCGCGCTCGACAATTCCTTTCACGGACGCACCATGGGCGCGCTCGCGCTCACCGGCCAGCCCAAATATCGCAAGGACTTCGATCCCATGCTGGAAGGCGTGCGCTTCGTGCCGCCCAATGATGTGGAGGCGTTGCGCGCCGCGATGGACGAGAAAGTTTGCGCCATCGTGCTGGAGCCGATTCAGGGTGAAGGCGGTATCCAGGAGACGACGCCGGAATTCCTGCAGGCGTGCCGCGAGCAGGCCGATCAACATCAGGCCGCGCTGGTCTTCGACGAAATCCAGTGCGGACTGGGCCGCACCGGCCAGTTGTTTGCCTTTCAGCACTTCGGCGTCACGCCTGACGTGGTTTGCATTGCCAAGCCACTGGCCGCGGGATTGCCGCTCGGCGCGTTCCTCGCCAAAGAGCAGTTCGCGCAGCACATTACGCCCGGCAAGCACGGCACCACTTTTGGCGGAGGTCCGCTGACCTGCCGCGTCGCGCTGGAATATCTCGCAATTCTGGAAGACGAGAATCTGCTGGAGCGGGTGCGGCGTGTCGGGGGCTACTTCTCGCAGAAGCTGCATGAACTGGTGGACAAGTTCGACATCGCGGTGGAAGTTCGCGGTGTGGGCGCGATCCAGGCGTTGCAGTTGAACATTCCCGGCAAGCCGGTGATGGACGGCGCGCTGGCCAACGGCCTGCTGATCAACGTGACGCAGGACAACGTGCTGCGCTTCCTCACGCCGTTTCTGCTGGAAGAAAAGCACGTGGATAAGGGAGCGCGGATCTTGCGGAAGCAGCTCGCGGTGGCGCAGAAACAAGCCAAGGCCGAGAAGAAAGCGGCGGCAATTGCGTAACATTCCTTCTGTGGCCGCGCAAGCTCGTGCCTAATGACAAATTGGTGGACGGCAAGAAATGCAGTCGAGAAAAACGCTGCAATGAGATGAACTGACGCAACGGTCTGCCAGAGTTACCGGGTGGATCCTGGCGGGTCATCAGGGGACTTCAGCGGAAGCCGGAACAATACGTACCCATCCCGAGCAATCTGATCCTCAACACCAGCAGGCACCGAATGGTCGCCGATCAAGAGAACCCACTCTCGATCGCTTTGGATCGCACTCCGATCTAGCGGCGCGCCTGGAGCTATAGCGAGAAGGGCAGTCCTTGGATCGTCAACGTAAAACAACACCCTATACAGTGACGCTAGCTCGGAACCAACCACCACAAGCTTGGAGCGCTCATCTTTGTCCAACTCGTCGCGCGCGAACACTCCTGCTCTATCGTAGACGTCCGCCCCCAAATGCCGCCGCAATTCGGAGTTTCCGGTAGTTGCGGAGCACAACACACTAATAGGCATGAATATGAACAGAAATAGCTGCGCCCCCCTTCTTTGATCCACCGCCCACACGACTATGGAAAGTATGCCAACGATTCCGACGACATAAAACACGACTCTTCCTGCAGTGACACCATGCAATTCCGGACAGTCGATGAGGTTTGGAGAATAGAAACGGAGCAACGACTTCAATGAGTAAACGATTAAACCGACTGACACGAGGACAGAAAGGCCCATCACATAAGGATTTCGCCGTCCCTTTGCAGGAATCTGACCGGCAACAACTATAAGAAACAGCGGAAATATGAAGTCGTAGTAACGCATATGCAGCCTGGCTAGCGACTCATATGGGCCTTCTCCTATCACCGATACCGAGAAATAAGCCACCACAATCAGTAAAGGTAGTACCAGCGCGAAGGAATATGATGCGATAGAGCGCAGGGCGTCATCACCTTCGGCCTCACTTGCGCCGCCCTGGAACGAGATCGTGATGATCGAAGCCAGTGGTACCCCAAATAGAAGAGCCAGACTCATAGCATGGCCTCTGAGAACGCCGAATATCTGGCTCGTCATTTGCGACAAACGCGCTGGAGTAAGCGACGAAGCTGCCAGTGATCCGTACCGGGTGCCGAGAACGTTGAGTCCGGCCGTTCCGGCGCATAGGTAGCCAATGCCCAGTCTCACGACGACGGCGGCGACAATCATGCAACTCAGCGTGACAGTAGATGCCCTGAACCTCCGCGAGGATCTGTCGCGAACATTGTTCCAAACAACGAATCCGGCGATACCCGGCAGCAGAAAGATGGCATTGACTTTGACCAGCATTAAAGTGCCAAGCAGCGTCCCAATGGCTGCGCCGTAATAGCTCGGCCTCGCTTGCCGGAAATTCAAAGCAAACCACGTCAATAACCAGAACACAAGAAAGTACATCGCCTCAGGCATAAAATAAGCGGTATAAGTGTTTATGGGGCCGAAGAGCGACAACATTGTGACCAGAACCGCAATTGGCTTACTTGTAACCTTTCTAGCGACGAGATAAATGAGGGGAGCACCTGCCACAAAAAAGATATCGTTGAGAATGCGAGCGCACTCTAGAAATTCGCTGCCGCAATGCTTGGTCAGGCGGTACACAAAGAAGTAAATATAAAGTGGGGGGGCGGCGGAGCGGAGCTTGGTCAGCCTAGAGCCCATACTGTAGACCCACTCATCCGCGAAAACAAAAGGATGGAGGCCGATGTTGCGAAAGAGCAGAAACACGAACGCTGCCGCCATTCCTGCGACAAGAGTTACGTCGGCTCCGTCTATATTCGCCCAGCTAGCAGCGTTCTGGGATGTCGTAGCGGGCTCGGAGGATGTGTGACGCGCAGCCATTCGATTCGTCAATCACACCCCTGACCGGCTGAGCGCGTCGCAAAACGGTCGCGCCGAGAAAATATGGTCGATTTCGAATGTAGGAGTGGACATTCTACAGTTGGGTGCAGGCTACGTCATCATTAATTTATATGGCTTCCGCTCGCCAAACCGAGCTTGGAGCTTTTGTGCGCGCGAATCGTAAAGGCAATGGTGGGCAGCGCGAACCTGGTTGGCGTTTTCCTGACTCGAGAGTGCAAACGACTATGAAGCCACTCGCTCCGCGATCCACGCGGCGCACTCGCGTGTACCCATCGAGCCCCCGACATCCACTGTCGTCTTTTTCGCGCGGACAGCCTCCAGCACAGCGTTCTCGATCTTCTGTACTTCGGCATTGAGGCCGAGATGGGCCAGCATCATTGCTGCCGTCAAAATCGAGCCCATCGGGTTCGCGATGTTCTTTCCCGCAATCGGCGGAGCGGAACCGTGGACTGGCTCGAACATCGACGTTCGACCGGGATGAATATTGCCGCTGGCGGCCATGCCCAAGCCTCCTTGCAGCGCAGCGGCGAGGTCGGTGACGATGTCGCCGAACATATTGTTGGTGACGATCACATCGAGCGAGCGCGGCTCGCGGACCATCTGCAGGCAGAGCGCGTCCACGTACATGTGCTGCGTCTTGATCTCGGGATATTCCTTCGCCACTTCTTTGAAGACGCGCTGCCAGAGGCCGCCGGCGTAGGTCATCACGTTTGACTTGTCGGACATCAGAACTTTCTTGCGGCCATTTTCGCGCGCGTATTTGAAGGCGAAGTGAATGACGCGTTCCACGCCCTTGCGCGTGTTGATGTCCTCTTGCGTAGCGACTTCTTCCGGCGTACCCATCTTGAAGTTGCCGCCCATGTCCATGTACACGCCTTCGGTGTTCTCGCGGATGACGGTGAAGTTGATGTCGTCGGGCGTGGTGTTCTTCAGCGGGCAGAGCGATGCGTCGAGCAGGCGCACCGGACGCACATTCGCGTAGAGGTCCATCTTGAAGCGCATGCCCAGCAGGATTTCCTTGGCGTGGATGTTAGTGGGCACGCGAGGATCGCCCAATGCGCCGACGAAGATGGCGTCGAAATCGCGCGCCAGCATGTGGAAACCGTCCGCGGGAATGGTGGTGCCGTCGATGAGGTAACGGTCGGCGCCCCAGTCGAAAATGGTGAACTCGACCGCCGCGCCGCTGGCGCGGACCACTTCGAGAGCGTTAGGAATGACTTCCTTACCGATGCCGTCTCCGGGAACAACTGCGATGCGTTTGGCCATGGTCACGAAAAACGATAACAGAAATGCCCCCGGCGGCGTGTCTGGGATGTGCGTAGAGACTTCGGCCGCAGACTGTGCATCAGATCATTTAGGTTGAGGTGCCGTGTTAAGATGGGGCTGTCATCGAGAAAAGGTCAGAGCATGGCAACCGTTCCAACTCGCAATCGGCCGGCCGGATCAGCGCGTCCTACGCGCGAGACCGCAGAGAAAATCGCGGACATTCTCGTTGAAGTGATGGAGAAGAAACTGGCTGACCTGCCGAAAGCGGAGCAGATGAAAGAGCGCGAGCGCGCTATCGCTTTTTTCCGAGCGGGTAAAGCAAAGCGATAACGGATTGGTACTCGGGCGACTCCGGCCCATACCCCATCTGTCTTAAGTAATCCAACGCCTTCTGCTCTTCTCCGGCCTGAACAGCGGCGACAACCGCCCGTTGGAATTTCTCAATCTGCCTTTGCCGATCTTCATCGATCAGGTGCGCCGGCCGCTGTTTGCGGTCCGCCTTGTAGATTTTCCTGATATCCGCGTTCTTTGCCGCAGCGTCTGAGTCCTTTTCTTTATTCGCCATATCCGCAGTTGAGCCAAGCCTGATCAGACAGTAACAAATTGAAAAAGCCTGTCAAGGATACGCAACACCTAGACGAAGTTTATTTATGGTTCGCCTTGAGGTCTGACCTGCCGCAACCACATCTGCCACTGTTTTACGGCTAATTCCCGCTTCAAACCTTCGTCGTTATGGGCTGCAGCGTAACAGTTCGCTTGAATCATCTCCGCTATAATCAAATATTCACTATGACTGTTGCGACCTTACAAGACAAGCTGACGGCCTCGGGAGCGCGCCTGGGACACTATCGCGGCGCTGAGACACCTGCCGGCTTCGGCGACGTGGCAGCTGAGTTCAAGGCACTGCTTAACGGCTGCGCCGTATTCGACATGGGTTGGCAGGCCAAGCTGATCTTCGGCGGCAGAGATCGCGTGCGCTGGCTGAATGGCATGGTCACCAATAACGTTCGCGATCTGGCACTGGGGCACGGAGTTTACAGCTTCATCCTGACTCCGCAGGGACACAATCAAGGCGACCTGGTTGCCTACAACCGCGGTGACTACCTGCTGGCAACGACCGATCGCGAACAGGCTCCCAAGATCACGGCCCTGCTGCAGCGCTACATCATCATGGATGACGTCGAGATCGAGGACATCAGCGACAAGCTGGGCGCAGTTGGCGTTGCCGGTCCAAAGGCCAGCGAGGTTCTGTCCAATGCGGGAATTGATGTTTCGCAGATCCAACCTGGACAGGTGATCAACACAGTTTGGCGCGAGATGGGGATTTCGGTGGCACGCGGCACCCACCCGCAGATGGATGGCTACGAGATCTGGCTCGCCCCCGAGCATGCCGACCGGGCTTGGGACGCGCTGTTGGCTGCTGGCGCTACTCCGGTGGGCAGCGATGCGCTGGAGATGTATCGCATCGCTCGCGGAGTGCCGCGCTATGGAGTCGATCTGCGCGAGCGCGACCTTGCGCAGGAGACGGGCCAGGAGCACGCGCTGAGTTTCACCAAGGGTTGCTACATCGGGCAGGAGATTGTGGAGCGGGTTCGCGCCCGCGGCAACGTACATCGCATTTTCATCGGTTTTGAAGTGCAGGGCGATCCGCCGCAACCAGGAACGAAAATTCGTGCCAACGACAAAGATGTGGGAGAGATCACGAGCGCGGCGCGGGTGCCGCTTTCCGCCGGCGACAGGACGCTGGCCCTCGGCTACCTGCGGCGAGAAGTCGCAACCGCCGGCGCGACTGTGCAAGTTGGCGAGCAAAGCGCCGCGGTGAAGACACTTCCATTTATCTAAGACAAGGGGCTCACCACGAAAGCACGGAGGTCACGGAGAAGTGAAGCACGCTTGGGAATTGGCTAAACGCTAAATGCTAAATGCCAAGTCGAGGGTTACAGTAGTGGATTTTGGAAGCCTCAGTGCTCTCCGTGCCTCCGTGGTGAAAGAGAAAAAATATGGCAGAAAAAGACAAGAAACCTGAGTTTGTAGTGACCGATCGCCGCCTCTTCAGCACCGACGGCGAGTTGCGCCAGGACGTAGTGGAAGCCGAGGAGCGCCGTGAAGAACGCGAGCGCGAAACCGAGGAAGCACAACAGCGCGTCAATGATGAGCGCGCGGCACAGAACCATGCCCCGCAGACCGCGACGGCTCCCCCAGCCGCATCGCTGGAGGAACCGGACATTCAGGCCCCGAGCGCGCACGAGCAGCAGGCTTCGGCCGCGGCCTACAAGGAGTCCACGCGCGAGATCGACGCTCAGATCGAGAAAGAGATGCGCCAGCAGGGCCAGCCGCATCGCGCGCAGGACTTCGAGATCACTTTCGAGAAGTTTGTTGCTTCCCTGTATATGACGTCGCTGATGCAGCTTGGCCTGGCCGCTCCGCAGGGCGCAAAGCCCGAGGTAGACTTGATTGGCGCGCGGCAGACCATTGACACGCTGGCTCTCTTGCAAGACAAGACCAAAGGCAACCTCACTTCCGCGGAAGAGAACATGCTGCAGAACTGTCTCTACGAGCTGCGTATGGCCTACCTGGAAGTCACCAATCTGATCACCCGTCCGCCACAAGGTGGTCCCGGCGCTGACGGCAAGGTCAGATGAAAGCCACACTCACCGTGCTGGGCAGTGGAACTTCGATGGGAGTTCCGACCATCGGGTGCGACTGCGCGGTGTGCACCTCGGGCGATCCGCACGACCGCCGCACTCGCCCCTCGATTATGGTGCAGTGGGGCGGTCGCACCGTCCTCATCGACACTACGCCCGACTTCCGCGAGCAAGCCATCCGCGAACAGATTCGCAAGATCGACGCCGTGCTGTACACGCACGGGCACGCGGACCACATTCTCGGATTGGACGATGTCCGGCCGCTCAGCTTTCCCCGCATCACCGGCGGCGGGAAGATCCCGCTGTTCGCCAGCGAAAATACCGCACGGGTTTTGCGCAACGTCTTCCGCTACATCTTTGAGGCCGACTACAAGTATGGTGGCCTGGCGCAAGTGGAACTGCAGCCGTTGAATGGGCCGGTCGAACTTTTTGGCGCATCGTTCCAGCCGCTGGTGGTGATGCACGGCGACGTGCCTATCGAAGGTTATCGCTTTGGCACCGCCGCCTATCTCACCGACTTCAGCAGCGTGCCGGAGGAGACGCTGGCGCAACTGAAAGGGCTGGACATTTTGTTTCTCGATGCGCTGCGCCATCATCCTCATCCCACCCACTCGACGGTGGAGAATTCGCTGAAGATTGTGGAGCGGTTAAAGCCGAAGCGAACCTACTTCACGCACATCTCGCACGATTTGCCGCATGAGGCGACTAACGCGGTGCTGCCGGAAAATGTGCGGCTGTCGCACGATGGACTGAAGCTGGAGTTCGAGATTTGACGAGGGTACGAAAGGAGTTCGTCTGAAGCGAAGCTTCGGTCGTGCTTTGAAGGGGCACGCCTTCAGGCGTGCCGATAAAGGAGAACAGAAAATCCGGCTTTAGCCGCTGGGGGAGCCGGACCTCAGGGCCTAAAGGCCGATTTTGTTTGCGCGCTCTGACGGCACGGCTGAAGCCGTGCCCTTTCAAATCGATACCGCAGGCTTGGGCGTTGCCCTCGGGCCTATGACCTGCGGCACAAGGAATCATGCAGATCTTCCGCCATCTCGATGATGTCCCCACGAACTTCGGTCCCACTGTGGTCAGTGTGGGCAACTTTGACGGGGTGCATCGCGCGCACCAGGAAGTGGTGCGCCACATGGCCGAGCGCGCGCGTTTGTTCGGAGGCAAAGCGGTAGTGGTGACCTTCGAGCCGCATCCGCTGCGCATCCTGCGTCCCGATGTTGCGCCGCGGCTGCTGACTGCGTTGCCCGTCAAGCTCAAATTGCTGGAGCAGACCAATGTTGACGCCGTGCTGGTGCTGCCATTCACGCGTGACTTGTCGTTGATGACGGCCGATGATTTCGCCCGACACGTGCTGGCGCAGACCCTTCATGCCCGTGAGGTCCACGAAGGCTACAACTTCCACTTCGGCCATAAAGCGCAGGGCAACGTGAATACCCTTGCTGAGTTGGGTAGGCAGTGCGGCTTCGAAACGAAGATCCATCCCGAGCAACTGTTGCGCGGGCATCATCTCTCCAGCAGCGAAATTCGTACGCTGATAGCGGAGGGAAATGTTAGCCGCGCCCGTGCGCTTCTGGGACGGCCGTTCAGCATTATCTCCACGCCAGGACGCGGCCGCGGCTACGGCCGGCAGTACACTGTGCCGACGGTGAACCTGGCGCGCTATGACGAGCTGGTGCCGGCGAATGGTGTCTACATCACCTGGCTTCGGGTTAGTGGCGAGTGCTTTGAGGCGGTGACCAACGTGGGCAATCGCCCGACATTCGGAGAAGAGTCTTTCGCCATCGAGAGCCATCTGCTGAACTTCCATCCTATCGAGTTGCTGCCCGAGACCGAGCTGGAGTTGATTTTCCTGAAGCGGCTGCGGCCGGAGGTCAAGTTTCCCTCAGTCGACGCGCTGCGCGAGCAGATTGGCAAGGACGTGGACAAGGCGCGGAGATATTTTCGGCTGGAGAAGCGGCTGGGTGAAGGCAATTAGCTCTCAGCCTGCAGCTGTCAGTTGTCCGTCGATGGGCCGAAACGCGATCAGCGGCAATCTGTGCGACGGCCTCGTGGATGTCGGCATCCGAGCCGGAATAGCGCCAGCCAAGCAGTCTGCTCAGCACGTAGCGAACGATGGGGTAGACACGGCGGTTGCGGCGTTGGTAACCACGAAAAGCCTCGACGGCTTCGTCCTCGGTAAGGAAGCGATATTGGGCGCGGAAACGCTGCGAGCCGATGGTTACGGCCACCTCCTGGCTGGTCTGAATATTGAGCAGCCAGTCTGATTTGCGGCCAAATCCGCTCATCACCACCGCCTCGTGAAGCTCCTCTCGGTACTGGATGACTTCCAGAACGGTTTCGTGACGTCGGCCAGTGTGGCGACCGACGTGGGTGAGAAGCAGGAAACGGTGTCCGAGGAGGCTGCCTAATCTCCAGCGGTAGAGAACACACCGGCGCATGAAGCAGGTACCGCAACACGCCTTGGGGCTTTCCCGCGACCATTCTCTAATTCTGCCCGAATCACAAAGAAGTTTGCGCGGCAGCGCCCAACCTGATAGCTTTTCCCATTGTCCCAAGAACATGATGAAGAAAGCCATCCCTCTCTCTCTATTCTGTTGCCTGCTGTGTGCACCGCTGCTGGCACAGGTTCCTACTGACAGTCCCGCCGATGTGCTGCGCCATCCCGGCTGGAACGCCGGGATTTTTGCTGGCGGGGGCACCTCGGTGGACAGCACCCCCAGCGGCAGCAACCTGGTGCTGGGGGTTCGCCTGGGGCGCGTGCTGACGGACGAGCACGGTCCGGGAATTCTGCGCGGCACCTACGAGATGGCCATCGACGTTGTTCCTCTGGACGAGTATTGGATCAACGGCGGACAGTACGCTGGGGGCGTCGATCCCGTCGTCTTCAAGTGGAATTTCACCAGCGGCAGCTCGATTGTGCCTTACTTTGCGGCGGTGGGCGGCGCGGTATTCAGCAACCACAACCTGCCGCCGGGCGACACCTCGCAGATCAACTTCACCAGCGGGCCGGAGATTGGCGCACAGATATTCAACAAGGGAAACAATTCCTGGGACATCATGGTGAAGGCCTATCACCTGTCGAACGCGTCGATCGGGAACCACAATCCCGGGCTGAACGCGAACGTGCAATTCATGCTGGGCTATACCTGGCATTAGGAGCAATAGCTCGCGCGTGCCGGTGAGGGTTTGGGCCGCAGAATTTCAGCGCCCCTGCGCACTCGCATCGGCGTATACTTCTGTTCGATTCGCGCGCCCATGACATCCTCCACTTCTTTACAGCACCCGCTCATCCTGTGCATTGACGACGCAGAAATTGCCCTGCGAGTTCGCAAGCTGTTGCTGACCAGCGCCGGCTATTCCGTGCTCACTGCGTCCTCCGGCGAAGAAGGGCTGGAAGTATTTAAACAAAATCCCATCGAGCTGGTGATCGCCGACCATTTCCTGTCAGACAAGACAGGAGCGGAGATTGCCAAGGAGATGAAAGAGGCGAAGCCGGAGGTGCCGATCCTGATCGTGTCGGCAGCTTCGGAAGAACCCGCCGGTTTGGAGCTTGTCGACGGCTTCCTATCGAAGGGCGAAGGCCCGGACACTCTGCTGGACTACATCGAGCGCCTGCTTCGGCACCGGCGCCAGGCTGGGTAGGTCGTCCTTAGCCAGTGCCGATCATCTACCCAATTGAGACGTGATGCGATCGCGCTGTTTTACGGCGTGTAGTTGCAGGCCGCGTCGAAGCCGCAGCCTTCGTAAGTGTCCTGCATCTGGTCCTGAATGATGTGGGCCACACCGCCGGCTTTCGTCGGATCAATCGTCAAGTCGGTATCCAGCATCTTTGTTTCGAACTTCCATCCATCGGGCAGCTTGAGCTTGCCGCCTAGCTCCGAAAGGTTGTCAATGCTCAAGCCCTTGTCAACCAACGTGACGTAGGACTGCATGACATAGACCTTCCCGCCCGGCGTGCGAATCAGGAAGACCGGCTTTCCCTTCTCGTACATCCACTTCGTATCGCGATGAATCTCCATCGCGGCGTACGGGCCTTGCATCCCGGCCTTGATGTCGGCTGGGGACATGCTGGCCACCCACGTTGCCTTTACCCCATCGAAATCGACCGTTTCGCCGGCTTTGAAAATCCATATCTGATCCATCGTCCAGTGCCGCCTCGGATTCAAGTAAACGTGGTCGGCACCGAGCTGGACGGCGAGCCTCTTGGCGTCGATAGCGATGAATTTGCCGGGCGGACAATTGCTGGCATTGGTTGTGTTATAAACCTGCGCCATTACGTCTGGCGGCTTGCCCATAAAAGCAAAGATTTCGCAGAAGGGATAATTGCGTGCTTGCGAGTTGTGGAGCTGCAAGCCTGGAGTCGCGCCAGGTTTGAGAGTGATCTGCTGAGCCATGGCATAAGCACTCAGCAGGAACAGAGTCGCGATGATCAGCTTCTTGATATTCACGAGACGGAGTTTATCGAAAGGCAGAGGGTCAGGGCAATTTGGAACAGGACAGTGTGGATGGATGAATTACTTCAGCGGCTGAAGCCGGCAAATCTCTCAGCATTCTAATGCACCGCTGAAGCGGTGCTCCACCTATGGAATCCGGGCGTGCAGTTCTGAACTGTTCGGGTCATCCCCGTCCCTCTATTAGACGTCGATCCGGCGCGATGATCGCAACGCGCAGAGGAAGGTTGAGCAGGAGGCGGGCACGCAGACAGGTGACCTCCGTCACCGATTGTTCGACCTCGCTTGAGGAAAATGGGTGGAGCACCGCTTCAGCGGTGCATTCAACGGCCCTCGATAACTGCCGGCTTTAGCCGCTGAGGTAATCATGGCGATTCCGCATCGAGGTCTCACTAGCAGCTCAACTTACTTTCTTACTGCCGGAACCTGGAACAAGACCAACATTCTCCAGTCTGATCGGATGGCGGACCTCTTCTGCCGCACGCTGTTCCGCTATCGCGACGCGGGCAAACTTAAGCTCCATGCGTTTGTAGTCATGCCGAACCACATTCACCTGCTGCTGACAGTTCCGGAGCGTTTAACACTGGAGCGGGTCATGCAATTCATCAAGGGCGGATTCTCCTTCGAGGCGGGAAAAGTCCTTGGCATCCGCAGCCCAATCTGGCAGAAAAGCTTTGTGGATCGGAGAGTGCGGGATGCGACTGAGTGCAGCAGGTATCTTGACTATATCCATCAGAATCCGGCGCGGGCTGGATTAGCTTGCTCGCCGGAGGAGTTTGTTTTTCCTTCCCTCAATTCTGATTACCAGTTGGATGAATTACCTCAGCGGCTAAAGCCAGCAGATTATTCTTCGGCATTAATGCACCGCTGAAGCGGTGCTCCACCCTGCAGCCGCGGGCGGTAGAGCCCCAGCAACACGGGTGGACTCTCATGGACAGGGCAGGTGGGTGGAGCACCCCTTCAGGCGTGCAGGATTGTGGGCGAGAGAAGATGCGCGCTTTAGCGCCTGAGGTAATGTCACCTCGGCGGCTAAAGCCGGAGATATTAGCAGACTCTTTACCGCACCGCTGAAGCGGTGCTCCACCCTTTGTCTAGAGAGCCCTCAAGCAGCAAACAGATGGGGCTCTACACGTCTCGCACCTGCGCCCGACGACCGCGATTGTCATCGACTATCTGTAGGGTTCCGCACTGCGCGATGTGCCAAGGTAGTTTCCACGCCTCAATGACATCGACAACCCGCCCGATATGCCGTAGCTTCTTGACAAGGGGATCGACATGGAGGGCGCCGCAAATAACGAGAGTCGAATCAGCCGGAAATCTTTGCAATCTAGTGATCCAGACCTCTTCTCGTATTCCGTCAGCATTGGGCAAATAAGCAGATTCAAAGCCAATAACCCCGCCGTTGAAGAGCGGCCCTTGGTATCTACTATCCAGTTCATCGGCGACGCCCTTCCTCTGCCTATCAAATGCGTCTAGGTCCAGTTCCAGCCAAGGAATGCCTAACTCGCAGGCGATCCGTCGGCCTACCGTCGTAGGCAGAGCAAAAGCCTCCTCGGCAATTAGTTGCACTGCTTTTTCTGTAATGCTACTTGACAATAAGATTCGAAGCTGTCCGGAGTCATCTCCCCACTGAACCTTGTGATCAAGTCCGATGATGAGAACTCTCGACACTCGTCAACTCGCTTCCCTAGTCGTAATACTCCAGCCCCAGATGCGTGATCAGTCCTTCGCCCTTGAGGTGGCGCAGAGTGTTCTTCAGCTTCATCGACTGGATGAACAGGTCGTGCTCGGGATAGAGGCCCTCGGCGGTCATCGGCGACTTGAAGTAGAAGCTGAGCCACTCCTGGATCCCGATGCCGCGCAGCGTTGACGATCGCTTCGCCAGATCGAGGAAGAGCACCAGGTCGAGCACGATGGGCGCGGCGAGGATCGAGTCGCGGCAGAGGAAGTCGACCTTGATCTGCATGGGATAGCCGAGCCAGCCGAAGATATCGATGTTGTCCCAACCCTCTTTGTTATCACCACGTGGCGGGTAATAGTTAATGCGGACCTTGTGGCAGATGTTGCCGTAAAGGTCGGGGTAGAGTTCGGGCTGAAGAATGTGCTCCAGCACCGACAGCTTCGATTCTTCCTTGGTCTTGAATGACCCGGGATCGTCGAGCACCTCGCCGTCGCGGTTGCCCAGAATGTTGGTGGAGAACCAGCCGGCCAGGCCGATCATGCGCGCCTTGAAGCCGGGCGCGAGGATGGTCTTGATCAGCGTCTGGCCGGTCTTGTAATCCTTGCCGCAGATGGGCGCTTCCATCTGCTTCGAGAGCTCCTGCATGGCTGGGATGTCAACGGTCAGATTCGGCGCTCCGTTGGCGAACGGCACGCCCTCTTTCAGCGCGGCGTAAGCATAGATCATCGACGGCGCAATGTTCTCATCGTCGGCGTGCATCGCCTTTTCGAGCGCCGCTACGGATTGGTGCGCCGCGCCGGCTTCGATGAACGTCTCCGTCGAGCCGCACCAGATCATGACCAGGCGATCGGCACCGCTGGACTTCTTGAAGTCGCGGATGTCGTCGCGCACTTGCTCGGCCAGATCCATCTTGTTCTTGCCCTTCTTGACATTAGGGCCGTCGAGGTTCTTGACGTAGTTGTGATCGAAGACGGCCTTGCGCGGCTTGATGGAAGAGAGGAACGGCTTTACCTGCTCCAGCAGCGAGCGGTCGAGCACGCCCGCTTTGCCGGCGGCGGCGTACATGTCGTCTTCGAAGATGTCCCAGCCGGTGAAGACCAGGTCGTTGAGTCCGGCGAGTGGAACAAAGTCCTTGATCTTCGGTGAGCGGCCTTCGGTGCGCTTGCCGAGGCGGATGGTGCCCATCTGGGTCAGCGATCCGATGGGATGGGAGATGCCTTTGCGTACAGCTTCGACGCCCGCGACAAATGTGGTCGCGACCGCGCCCATGCCAGGAATCATGATTCCCAGCTTCCCTTTTACCGGAGCGATTTCGTCTGCGCCGGACTTACTCTTATCAGTTGGCATTTTTTATTAATCCGTTTCGTGAAGATGTGGATTGGTTGGGGCCATCTAAATATACGGACTTGCGCTTTGTATCAGGGCGCGACTTTAGTCGTGCCGCAGGTGATGTATAAAAGACGGGGCTTTAGCCCCTGCAAGATGGGTGGCAGGGGCTAAAGCCCACATCCACATTGCAGCGTAACGGCACGGCTGAAGCCATGCCCTGATACAAAGCTCCAATGGAACACCCACCATTTTCTCGTATTGGTCCCAGCGTCGCAATTATTGCGCTCCGAATGGTACGCTTTGCACGCTGTGCGGCAATCTGAGGAATCTAGCGGGAGCGTTTCAGTTTGCCGGGACCGGGAGAAAGACCGCATTCTTCTTGCAAACTGAGACACTCCCGATTCGACGGAGACCTATGGCGCAGGAAAAAGTTGCGGTTGTGACCGGAAGCTCCAGCGGAATCGGGCTGGTGACATCGGTGGAGTTGGCCTTGAACGGCTATCGGGTGGTGGCCACTATGCGCGACCTGGGGCGCAGCGGCAAGCTGGAAGACGCGGCGCAGAAAACCGGCGTGCGCGATCGCCTCGACCTGCGGCGTGTCGACATCACTGAAACCGATTCCCTGCCCGCTGCCGTCGATGACATCGTGCATGACCACAGTCGCATTGACATATTGGTCAACAATGCGGGATTCAGCACCGGCGGCTTCGCCGAGGACATGACACTCCCCGAGCTTCGCCAGCAGATGGAAACCAACTTCTTCGGCAATGTGGCGATGACAAAAGCTGTGCTGCCCGTCATGCGTGAGCAGCGCTCGGGACATATCATCCAGATCAGTTCTGTCGGCGGATGCGCCGCGGCTCCGCTGCTCAGCAGCTACAACGCATCAAAGTTTGCTTTGGAAGGCTGGAGCGAGGCGCTACGCATCGAAGTACATTCGTTGGGGATTCGCGTGGTCTTGATCGAGCCCGGCGACTACGACACCGACATCTGGGAGCGCAACCTGGTGCTCGGGAAACAGGCGCTCGATCCCAGTTCGCCGAACAAAGAGCGCAGCCAGCGCTTTGCGGAGTTCGTGAAATCGCGCACCCCGAAGCGCCGCGATCCTCGCGAGGTTGCACAGCTGATTGCGCGCGTGGCGAACGATCCCAATCCAAAACTGCGGTACGTCATCGGCCCTGACGCGAAGATGCAGCTGCTGTTTCGTACGCTAGTGCCGTGGCGGCGCTACGAGCGCGCGGTGGCGAAGATGACAAAGATCGATTGAAGATTACAACCGTGCAGCTGAACCTCTTATTACGAATTTGTCATTACGAGCGCCTGCTTTAGCGCGAGGAATCTGCTTTTCGACCGCGCAATGCAAAACAGATCCCTCGCTTCGCTTGATTTCATAACGACGTTGGCTCGATCCGAGCGAGTACTCTGAAGTAGGAAAAAAACCAGAGGCTCGGGGAAGGAGCCAACGCTATGTTGATTATAGGTTGTGATTTTCACCCCGGCTTTCAGCAGTTAGCGATCTTTGACAAACAAACAGGAGAAATCAGCTATCGACGGCTGCGCACGCCGGAAGAAGCGGGAGCCTTCTTCCGTGGGCTGGAGGAAAAAGCGCTGCTGGGGCTGGAAAGTTGCGGCTTCTCGCAATGGTTCGAGCGGCTGGTGGAGGAAACCGGCCACGAGCTGTGGGTAGGAGACGCGGCGCAGATCCGGGCCTCGGTGGTGCGGCAGCAGAAGACGGACCAGCGCGATGCCGAGCACATGGTGCACTTGCTGGTGGAGAATCGTTTTCCCCGGCTATGGGTGCCGAGTGCGGGGGAGCGCGATGTACGGCAACTGCTCATGCATCGCCATCAGGGGGTGCGGATGCGGACGCAGGTAAAGAACCAGCTGCATGCCATCGCGCTGAACCAGGGCTTGCGCCGGCACAGGAATCAATCTCAGCTCTCATATCCGCACGCGGCCATTGGAATGCCGCAGTCCGCCAGGTGCCTGCCAGCCACCACGGCTGCGAGCGCCAGCTCTGGACGGAGGCGGGGCGCGAGCAACTGGAAAAGCTGGTGCTGCCGCCCTACACGGCGCGGCGGCGCGACGAGCTGCTGACGCAGTTAGACCAACTGGACGAGCAGATCGCAGGGCTGGACCCGGGGGTGCGGGCCGAAGCGCAGAAGCGGCCGGAGGCGGTGCGGCTGATGACCCATCCTGGGGTAGGGCCGCAGACGGCCCTGGCCTTCGTGCTGACCCTGGGCGAGGTGCAGCGCTTTGCCCGGGCCAAGCAGGTCAGCAGCTACCTGGGGCTGATTCCGCGTGAGTACAGCTCGGGCGGCAAGCAGCGGCTGGGGCACATCAGCAAGCAGGGCTCGCCGTTTCTGCGCTTTCTGCTAGTGGAGGCGGCGCAGAGCGCGGCGCGCTGGGATCCGGAGTTGAAACGGGTCTATGTGCGGCTGGCGCTGCGGCGCAGTCGGGCGCAGGCCAAGGTGGCCATCGCCCGGCGGCTGGCGACAAGGTTGTACTGGATGCTGCGCAATGGTTGGAACTATGCGCAGCTATCCAGCAGTGGGGCAGGCAAGCCCGAGTCATCACGTGGCGCCAAGTAGAGCGCCGACCGCTTGAATGGGCAGCCTGCCTCCCGTGAACACGGGAGTTCGCAGAGCAATCATGGTCGCCGTAGGTGGCCGAATAGATGGGTGGCGAAGCTGAGCTCGCCGCTAGATTGGAAGACGGGCCTCTGGTGAAGAAAAAACCTTTTCCTCGAGAGCGAACTGGCGCATCTCTTTTGTGCGTCGGCGCCCCCGTCTACCTTGACAAGTCCAACGTCGTTATAGACGTGATGACAATTTAGATTGTACCCGTCTAGTTGCTAGTTGCTAGTTGCTGTTCCTGCAACCACCTATCGATCCGCGGGAGCACGCCGCGCAGCAGCGATAGGAATTTGCTGCGCACGCGGACGCCGGTCTCCACAACTTCCTCATGCGTGATTCGGTCGCCGGTGATTCCGGCGGCCAGGTTGGTGACGCAGGAGATCGCCAGCACCTCAATCCCCAGGTGGCGCGCCGCGATCACCTCTGGCACCGTCGACATGCCGACCAGGTCCGCGCCAATCGTCCGCAGAAAACGGATTTCCGCAGGCGTCTCGAAGCTGGGCCCGATCACCGCGGCGTAGACTCCTTCGAAGGTCCTCACGCCCGCCCGCTCCAATTCTTGCAGCGCGAAGCTGCGGAACTGCGCGTTGTAAGCATCGGTCATGTCGGGATGGCGCAGAGCGAGCTGATCGTCGTTCGGGCCGACCAGCGGATTCTGTCCCTGAAGGTTGATGTGATCGCGCACGACGACCAGCACGCCCGGGCCGTAGTCGGGGTTGATGCCGCCGGCAGCATTGGTCAGCACAACTGCACGTATTCCCATACGCGCCAGCACGCGTACCGGGAACGCGACCTGCTGTGCTGAGTAGCCTTCATAAAGATGCGCGCGGCCTTGCAGCACCGCCAGCGGAAGCTTGTCGAGGGTGCCGAGGACGAGCTGGCCAGCGTGGCCGACGGTCGTGCTCAAGGGAAAATGAGGAATGCCTTCGTAGGGGATGGCCGCAGCGTCGCGCAGTTCATCGGCGAACGCGCCGAAACCCGAGCCGATCACGACGCCGACGCGTGGCCGCAGCGAAGTACGTGCGAAAACAAACTGCGCGGCTTCTTCGGTGGAGGTGAAGTCGTCGGCGGCAGTAGTGGCGTTCATTGGAACACTTTTCCCGATAGGGGGCCCCGCGGCTACGCTCGGGGGCAGGCTCTTCGACTCCCTCACTACATTGAGGGTCGCTCAGGATGACACATCGAATGGGAGCACCGCGCTCATGCCCGCATATCGCCTCTACTTCCCGATTTCTTCCAGATACTTCTCGGCTTCCAGCGCGGCCATACAACCCGTGCCGGCGGCAGTAACAGCCTGGCGATAGTGCCGGTCGGCGACGTCGCCGCTGATGAAGACTCCGGGCGCGCGCGAGCACACATAGTCTTCGGGAATCAGATAGCCGTCGCCGTCGCGGGCCAGTTGGTCGCCAACGAATTGCGCGTTGGGCGTGTGTCCGATGCCCAGAAACATCGCGCTGGTGGGCAGGTCCCACTGCTCTCCGGTCTTGAGATTGCGCAGGCGCAGGCCGGTCACTTCCTTCTTGTTGACGTCCATCACGTCGTCCACCACGGTGTCGGTGAGGAACTCGATTTTGTCGTGCTTGCGAGCGCGGTCGAGCATGATCTTGGAGGCGCGAAATTCGCTGCGCCGATGAATAAGCGTGACCTTGGAGGCGAAGCGGGTGAGGAACAGAGCCTCTTCCATGGCGGAATCGCCGCCGCCGATGACGGCGATCTCCTTGCCGGAAAAGAAAAAGCCGTCGCAGGTGGCACACGACGACACGCCGTGGCCGATGAGCGCCTGCTCATTGGCCAGACCGAGCCAGCGCGCCGATGCGCCACTGGCGATGATGAGCGTGCGGGTCAGCAGCTTCTCGCGGCCGACATGGACTTCGAGTGGCTTCTTGCTGCCGTCGGGGGCTTTGCGGCTGAGGTCGACGCTGGCCACGTGGCCGGCGAGAAACTCCGTCCCGAAGCGCGAGGCCTGCATGCGCATGTTGTCGATGAGCTCGGGCCCCTGGATGCCTTCGGGAAAGCCGGGAAAATTCTCCACCAGCGTGGTGATGGCGAGCTGGCCGCCGGGCTCATGACCGTCGATGACCAGCGGCGAGAGGTTGGCGCGAGCGGCGTAGATGGCCGCGGTCAGCCCGGAGCAGCCGGAGCCGAGGATGATGACATTGCGAATATTGTCTGGCATAGGGATTCGTTTGATTCTGCGGCGCGATGAAAGATGCAGCGAGGCACGCCCTTCGGGATTCTAGCAAAGAGCTGCCAGCTATCAGCTATCGGCCGTCAGCAACTGCCCCGGTCCAGGGGCCAGGGTGCAGTTGGAAAAGGTATTATGTCCATAAAGCGCTGCAGCAGGGTAGCGTATCCAATCAATTGTTTAGCAGCCGGTCAGATCAACGGACAGACTGACAGCTGACGGCTGAGAGCTGACAGCTTCTTTTATGGCAATGCAACTTCCCACCTCCGTCGATGTGCGCGCCTTTGTCCGGCGGGCGCTACGCCCCAGGTCAAAGCTGGGGAAAACCACGCTCTGGTTCGGATATCTGGCAATTGCCCTGGAGCTACTGAACGCGATTATTCGCCCGGCTCCGGGAAGCATTCTGAGCGGCTGGGCCGGCTTCATCAGCTTGCTGTTTGCTGTCTTCGCGCTCCTTATGGGCTTGCGCTGGGTGCGGCGAAGGTTGTTGTGGCGACTGCGCAACCGGTTGATCGTCACCTATGTCTTCATCGGCGTGATTCCGCTGATTCTGCTGGTGAGCATGGCGCTAGTGGCCGCATATCTTTTCGCCGGACAGTTCGCCACCTATGCGGCCATGTCGGACCTGCAATCGGAATTGCAGCACCTGGAAGCCACCAACCGGTCGCTGGCGACGCAGTTCCGTGGTCTCGCTCGGGATGGCAAGTTGAATCAGCAGCTAGCCGGCGAGATTGCCAGCGCGTCGGACGAGAATTTTCGTCACCGCTCGGTGAGCGTTTGGGAGGGCGACAAAAGCTTCGTGCTTGCCGAGCCAGCGCTGGCCACGATGCCGCCGATCAAAGCCTCGCCCGCGTTGCCGGGAGACTTTGCCGGCTTCGTTCTGGAAAACAACCGGCTGCATCTACGCGTGGTAAGGCGGGTGGAGGATGGCCAGCATCATCTGACGGTGATCTCCAATCTGCCCGTCACAGCGGAGTTGCTGCGGCACGCAACGACGGAGCTGGGAGAGATAACTCTGTATCCTCCTGACAAATATCACACGACCATGACCACCAAGGCCGGTGGTCCGAGCCCCATGTCGATCAATCTTTCGGAGAACGCCATCAGCCGAGCAAACGTGCAAGCCGGCAGCGTCCCGCCGCCCAGCAACAGTCTAGACGTGGAGTTCCCCTTTGCCACTCGGCTCGATGTTACTGATTGGGAGAGCGGCAAGGCGTTCAACGGCCTGCTGGTGGTCGATACGCGTCCGTCAAGGATCTATGCCACGCTGTTCAGCACTCTGGGAGAAAACGCCGGCATCTTCCGCGATCTGCTGCTGGCGATCGCAATCGTCTTCGGCGCCATCGAGCTCATTGCGCTGTTTATCGGCGTGCGTTTGACGCGCAGCATGACAAAATCGGTGGCCGAACTGTATACCGCGACCGAGCACGTCAATCGCGGCGAACTTCAGCATCGCATTCAGCTCCGCACCAGCGATCAGATGGCCGCGCTGGAGCAATCCTTCAACTCCATGACCCAGTCGCTGGCCAACCTGATTGCCGAGCAAAAGGAAAAGCAGCGGATGGAGGGCGAATTGGCCATTGCGCATGAGGTGCAGGAGCTACTCTATCCCGACGACCTGAGCGGCCTGCTTGGACTGGAGGTGCATGGCGTATGCCGTCCGGCGCGCACCGTGAGCGGCGATTATTACGATTTCATCCCGCTGAGCGAAGACCGGTTGGTGCTGGCGGTGGGTGATATCAGCGGCAAAGGCATTTCAGCCGCGCTGCTGATGGCGACCGTGCACGCCTTCGTTCGCGCCTATTCGCTGGAGCCAGAGCGGACGCTGGCCTCGGTGGCGCTGAGTGAGGGAGTCTCCGAAAGCATGGTGTTGACGGCGAGCGGTGGCAACGGAAATTCCCACGCGGAGCTTTCGCCGGCCCTGCTGATGTCAACCTTGAACTATCAGCTCTTTCGCAGCACGCCTGCAGCAAAATACGCGACCATGTTTCTGGGTTGCTACGACGCGGGATCGCGCCTGCTGACCTACTCCAACGCGGGACATCTGCCTCCGCTGGTGCTGAGCGGCGACGGCAACGTGCGGCGATTGGAAACTTCCGGTACCGTGGTCGGGCTGTTCGAAGACGCGACGTATGACGAGAGCGCCGTCGCCATGCGGCCGGGCGACATTTTTGTCGCTTATAGCGACGGCATCACCGAGCCGGAAAATGAATTTGGCGAGTTTGGCGAGGAGCGGCTCATCGAGCTGATTTTGCAGCATCGCGACCAGCCGCTGGCGCGGATCAGTGACATTGTGACCACGGCGGTCGCCGATTGGATCGCCGGCGGCGAACAGCCCGACGATGTGACGCTGGTGCTGGCGCGGGCGCGCTGAAGGCCTCCCATCACTGCTGCTACATCTACTTCTATGCCCGGAGCCTAGGAATCGCCGTCTCTGCTCTCAATGAGGCAGTTCTCCCGGCCCGATGGCAGCAGTCGGCGTGGTCCCCGACTGTTTGTCGAACTTCTCGAAGCCACTCAACGCGTCATGCAGGTGAGCAAAGATCATCTCCGTGCCAATCACCTCGGTGATGTGGTGCCGGTCGAAGTCGGCTTGCAGATAGGGTGACACGCGCGCGAAGGCCAGCGTCACACCGGCCTCGCACAGTGCCTGATGAAGTTCGCGCAGCACGCGAGCCGCGGTGTAATCGACATTGGTAATAGCCTCGGCATCGACCACCAGCCAGCGCACCGGCGAGGGCGCGGCGCCGACAATCGTTTGAATCTCCTCCGTAAAGCGGCCGGCGTTGGCGTAGAACAGCGGTGCCCCAAAGCGGTAGATGGCCAAGCCGGGCAGGGTCAACGCGCCGAAAACGGGAGGGCTCAACCGCCAGGTCGCATCGCCATCAGCCACCAGCACTCCCGTGTGCGGGCGATAGGTGTGGCTCACGATGCGCAGCAGCGACAGCACCATCGCCAGAATGATGCCCTGCTCGACGCCGACGAGCACGACTACCGCCGCCGTGGTTACCGCCAGCCGATATTCCCCGGGACTCTCGCGGCGAATGCTGCCCAGCTTGCGCAAATCGATGAGCTTGATGGCGATGATGAAGACGATGGCGCCCAGCGCGCAGCGCGGCAGATATTGCAGCGGCTTGGTCAGAAACAGCAGTACCAGCGCAACCACGATGGCAGTCGAGATCTGGGCCAGCTGGCTGCGTCCGCCGGAGCGTTCCACCATCGCAGTTTGCGTTGGACTTCCGTTGACCACGAAGGTTCCGCTGAAGGCCGCGGCGGCATTGGCGGCGGACAGTCCCACCAAGTCAGAGTCCTCGTCCAGCGATTGGTGGTGACGTTCGGCGTAGAAGCGGGCCGTGGCCGCGCTTTGGGCGAGGATCATCACGAAGCAAGAGCCTGCGATGCCAATCAATAACTGGAGCTCTTTGCCGCTGGCGTAAGGCAATCCCAGATGCGGCAGGCCACCGGCCACCGGACCGATGATAGTGATACCGTGGCCGGCGAAGTTCCATATCTTGCTGGCTGCGACGGCCGCCACTACTGCGACCAGCGGCCCCGGAAATTTGGGCAACAGCCGTATGAGCGACAGGACCCCGACCACTATGACGGCGGATAAAGCCACCGTGGGCAAATGCACATGCCGCAAATTGCGCAGCACGTCTCGAAGTTGAAAGATGGTCCGGTGCGAGGTGATTTCCAGTCCCAGCATCTCCCCGAGCACGGCAATGCCGACCTGAAATCCCACGCCGGTAAGAAAGCCGATGAGGACCGTTTGCGAGAGGAAGTCGGCGAGAAACCCCAGCTTGAGCAGCCGCGCCGCCAGTAGAAACAGAGCGGTCAAGAGCGCGACCAGACTGGCCAGCTCCACATAACGAGCGCTGCCTAGCGGCGCCAGGCCGATGAGCCCGCCGGAGAGAATCGCAGCGGTGGCCGAGTCGGCCGCGACCACCAGGTAACGCGACGAACCGAACGCGGCGAAGGCCAGCGGCGGAAGCAGCAGCGTGTAGAATCCCGTAACCACCGGCGTGCCGGCGATCTTCGTGTAGCCCAGGGCCTGGGGGATGTTCATGGCCGCAAGCTGGATGCCGGCCAGGGCATCGCGAAAGGCACGCTTGCTGTTCAGCGGGCGCACACTCTGGAACAGGTCCCATGGACGCCGATTCTGCGCGTCCTCGCTCATTTGTGGCCCCCGGTTCCGTCGGGCGCGTCGGTGTGCCCCAGGCCGTCCTCGTCACGGCGTTCTTGCTGAAGAATGCTTTGCATCTCCGTTACGGCTGCTTCTCGCATTTCCTTTTCATGGCGCTTCTCTTCTCTCCGAATTCGCCATCGCGCGAACAACGAAACGCCGGCTGCGCGTTTGCGGGCCTCCAGCTTCGCGGAACGCTCCTGCGCTTTTTCGCTGTGGAGAACATCCCACGCAGCTTTTCGCGCGACCGCGCGCATATTCAACTCTTGCAGCCGCTCCTGCTCCAGTTGTTCCACCAGCCGGAGGTAGCCGGTCAAAATGCTGACCAGGGAGCTGGTAGTCCAGGCGAAGCTGAACAATCCGGAAATGGCGATGATGGGGCTGATGTTTCGCCAGTGCTGGTCCAGATCCACCGCGCCATAGCCGAGCGTGGTGTAGGCATTGGCGCAGAAGTAAATGGCGTCGCTGGGACGCAGAATGAGGCCAAGCCACATAAGCGCAAAAGCCCATGCCGTAATCTGCACGATGTGCATGGACAGCATGAGGAAGACGGACTCGCCGAACAGAAACCCAGCTCTGGTCAGATGAGGGCGGCCCATTTGCAAACGCACTTCGGACCGCTTGAATCGCACCAGGATGCCGTGCAGGCCGAGGCCGTGAAACAGCACCAGTATCACTAACAACAAAGACCCGATGCCGATCGCAGCCCCGGGCTTGAATTCGTCAGGAATTTTGAGCAACAACGACGAAAGGCTGGGCAAGGCCGTGTCCCCTGTGCTATTGCACCAAGGAGAGAATGTAACACTTCACGTGAGGAAGCGACGTTGCTAGAATAGGAGAAACGTTGTGGGCTTGGAGGGCAGCCTCCGGACTGGCCACTCCACAGCGGGGTCCGGATTTGCATCCCGGCTTCGAACTTCTGGCCCGAATCGGGATGAACTCAACACTTTCTTTACCGCGCGTCCAATAGCGGACAGACAGCGGCACCTACCTGCGCTACTATCGAACCACTGAGTGGGGTATCCCCATGAACGCTCTGCACAGCGGGCTTTCTAGCCACATTTCGAAGAGCTGCACCAGCTGCATTGTCTCCGTCGATGATGAGATAGCAATCCTCCGCATACAGCAAGCAATCCTGCCATGCAAGTTACGAGATTAGGAGTTTGAGATGGTAGCAAAGTGTTCGAATCCGCAATGCAATCGTCAGTTCCGCAGCTTAAGCAAGGGCCGGCTGTTCCTGCTACCCCCACCAGTGGATTCAGCGGAATTGATGTGGAAGGTAGACCGCCTCGCGGACCACTGCTATTGGCTGTGTCCCGAGTGTTCGCAGGATTATACGATTGCAAGAGTGGGCGGGGAACTGCTTTTCAGCAAGAAAGAGGCAAGCGGAACTGCGCCTTCTCAGCCGCGTCCTGAGCCGGTATATCCGGCGGTCGAGAGCTCACCGGAGTGCGAGGTTCTACGCGGCGACGCGTTCTCGACGGCTACTCGCCGGGAAAATGTTTTTCCAACGCTGGTCGGCGCGCTGGCGGCACCGTCAGATCAATCGCGTTTGAAACCGGATGCAGCAAGCCGGGAGCAAAGCTCGCTCCCTGTTGCCAGTTGAAGAGATTGAGGATGCCCGCCTGCTCAGTTACTGACCATCGGTGAGGCCTTCACATTCATAGCAGGATCCAGTTCCAGCTTTCTTCCGTCGGGGCTGAACCGGGGCAGGCGCATCACTCCCCAGTTGTGCAGCTTGAACTGGAGCGACGTCCCCAACACGCCGAAGCCATATTTCACGCTCCGCCGGAAGTTGATGGACGAGGCTTCCTCGAAATACTTCGTGGGACATGACACCTCGCCGATGCGAAAGCCGAACTGCACGCATTGCGCCAGCATCTGATTGTCGAAGACGAAGTCCGGCGAGTTCTCCATCAGCGGCAGGGTAGTGAGGACTTTGCTGCTGAAGGCGCGATATCCGGTGTGGTACTCCGAGAGCTTGACACCTAGAAACATGTTCTCGAACGCGGTGAGAAAGCGGTTGGAAATGTATTTGTACAACGGCATGCCGCCACGCAAAGCCTGCCCGCCGATGATGCGCGATCCCAGCACCACGTCATAAACATCGTAGGCCACCATGCTGGCCATGGCCGTAATCAGCAGCGGGGTGTACTGATAATCGGGATGAACCATGATGACCACGTCGGCGCCGGCAGCCAGCGCCTCGCGATAGCAGGTCTGCTGGTTGCGGCCATAGCCGTAGTTCTTGTCGTGGACGAAGACCAGCAACCCCAGCCGCCGGGCCACTTCCACAGTTTTGTCCTTGCTGTAGTCGTCCACCAGGATGCGGATGTCGACGAGATCGGGGATCTCCCGCACCGTCTTCTCCAGCGTCAGCTCCGCGTTGTAGGCCGGCATGACGACCGCGACCCGTTTGCCGTTGATCATGACGTGGTCCCTGAGACTACCTCTACATGATAGCGCAGGAGGCGATGCAGGCATTTGGCACGAGATGGGTCAGTTTGCGGCCGATGCGGAATTGGCTTGCCCTCCCCAACTGGGAAATCCTCTTGGCTGATTGCGTCGTCACGTCGCTGTGCTTCAGAGATCACTGACAAATTATTCGCGCTTAGAGTGCAATTGTGGGGCACGCAGGCAGACGGATTGTCGACTTATTTCCACCCGGTTCAGCTACCACGCGACATCCACCTCGCATTTAGCCAGCGGACGTGGAAGAACAATGCCGAGCTGCTGGAAAACTTCTGATCTCCACAGCGAGAAACCCGGCGAGGTAGCATAGTATATTGGCAATTTCTCCTCCGGAAAGATGCCGACCCTGGGATCTCCGTCTACAAACGAGCCAAAGCCGAGTATGCGAAGTTGCAGTCTATGGAAGCCAGTTCTTATCGCCCTGCTGCTGGTCCTTATCACGGCCGCACTCTACGCGCCGGTGCGCCATCTCCCTTTTACCAGCTACGACGACCCCATTTATGTGACCAGCAACGACCACGTTAAGAATGGCTTCCATGTCGAAACCATCAAGTGGGCGATGACCAGCAACGAGACAGGCATCTGGCTTCCGGTCACCTGGTACTCGCTCATGCTCGACTACCAGCTTTTCAAAGACAATGCCGGCGGACACCACGACGTTAACCTGCTGCTGCACGTCGTCAACGTGGCGCTTCTGTTCTGGGTGCTGATGCGGGCAACTGGCCGCGCCGGACCGAGCTTGATGGTGGCCGCGCTGTTCGCATTGCATCCCATCAATACGGAAACTGTGGTCTGGATTTCTGAGCGTAAGAACCTGCTCAGCATGACGTTCTTTTTGCTGACACTCGGCGCTTGGGGCTGGTATGCGCATAAGCCGCGATGGTACCGGTACCTGGTGGTTGCGGTTCTGTTTGTACTGGGACTGATGTCCAAGCCACAGGTGGTCACCCTGCCGTTTGTCCTGCTGCTTTGGGACTACTGGCCGCTGGAGAGAATGTTTGCTAGTGAGCTGCCGTCTTCCGGCAAGGCGGAGCGGGCTCCTGCTAGAAGTTTGCCGTGGCTGCTACTGGAGAAGATTCCACTGCTGGCGCTTAGCGCCGTTTGCGCCGTCCTCACCGTGTGGGCGCAAAGGACGGGTGGTGGCTATAATCCCGAACCAACGCTCTCGCTACGCTTGGAAAACGCCGTCGTTAGCTATGTGCGCTATATCGGAAGGGCATTCTGGCCTTCGCATCTGGCGTTACTGTATCCATTTCCCCGGACCTCGTTCCCAGCGTGGCAAACCAGCTTGGCGCTGCTGCTCCTCATAGCCATTTCTGCATGGGCAGTCTGGGCGCGGCAGCGCCGCTACCTTCTGGTGGGATGGCTTTGGTTTCTCGGCACGCTGGTGCCCATGATCGGGTTGGTGGTAGTGGCCTGGCAAGCCATGGCGGACCGTTTTGCCTATCTGCCATTCGTAGGATTGTTCATCATGGTTTCGTGGGGAATCGCCGATTGGGCCGAGCAACGAAAAGTCTCTCTCGCGTGGCAGGCGGTTCCTGCGTGCGCGCTGCTGCTGGCACTTGCCATCGTGACTCACCGACAAATCGGCTATTGGCATGACGACGTTGCTCTGTGGACGCACACGGCGCAGATCACCCGCGACAATTACATTGCGGAGGACAATTTGGCCGGTGCTCTGATGAAGGTGAACCGGCCCGATGACGCGTATATCCACTTTCTGCGGGCGGCGGAGATTAATCCCACCTACCCACTCACTCTGATGGCCCTGGCTGTCCACAACCAGCGGGAGGGCAAGCCTCGCGAGGCAATCGCACAATACAAGCAGGCCATCGCCGGAATACAGCACGATGCCTACCAGAATCACGCCATGTTGCAGGCCGCGTTCACCAACATGGGGCACGCTTATCTGGACCTCGGTGAGTTCGCCCAAGCCCGCGACAGCCTGCAGGCAACGTTGGCCTTGAATTCCGACAACTCTGATGCATGGCTCGATTTGGGATTGGCGTCGCAGCAAATGGGAGACCTCCCGTCGGCGATCCATGCCTACTTCCAGGCGGTGAAGATCCATCCCAACGACGTCGGCTACCTGCTGCTGGCACAGGCTCTGCAACAAAGCGGACACAAAATCGAAGCAAAATGGGCCCAGCAGAAGGCCAAAGACCTGACTGCGAACTACGAACAGGCCCAGCAAGTCGCAGCCAAACTGGTCGCCCCCAGGCAGGCGCCGGAGTGAGGATGGCAGAAAAAGGACTCGCAAACGGCGCAGCTGAAGCGGTGCCCCTTCAAAACGCAACGACGGAACTTTTTTTCGCGGCCTGTGTAGACTGGCGCAGATCCGCACTCTGGCTACTTGACCACCAGCACCAGAAAGTAATCCATGTCGTCGTCGACCACCAGATTGTCATGCTCCTTCAGCAGCCGATAGCCCGCCTGGTCGGCCTCGCGGAGAACAATCTCCTTGTGAATTCCATGGTCTGTTCCATTGCCGTCGCGATCGATGATGCCAACGCGTGCGCCTGGCTTCAGTGAGCTTTTCAGATTGCGGAGCAGCACAACGGGATTGGCGACCTCGTGATACGTCTTCAGCAGAAGCACAGCGTCGATGCTGTTCGGTGGCAATTCAGGGTCGTCCGGCCTGCTCAAAATGGTTTTGACATTGGGCAGCTTCGCCTCTTGGACGCGCTTGTCGATGTACTCAATCGCCTCGGGGTTGATGTCGACTGCATAAACCATTCCCGCGGCGGTGACGCGTTGGGCAGCCCGCACCGTAAACCATCCCGAGCCGGCGCCGATATCGGCGACCGTCTTGCCTCGAGTTATGGACAAAGCGTCCATCACGCCGTTGATATGGAGTCTTTCATCGCGGCCAGGCGTCTCGAAGATCGAGAGGTCGCCAGTGTAAGGCGTGCTGGTGGCGCGATGTTGTTCGGGTGGGGCTGTGCTCTGCGCGGATATGGTGGGCGCGGTTGCCATGATCACAGTCAGCAACAGCAAGGCGCAAATGGATGTGACCCGACTGATACCCATCACGAATTCCTGCTCTCCATCATCGCATCGCAGCCATCGCTATGAATGGTTTCTGGCATGTTTTTCTGCGTTTTATCTGTAGACAGGCGCGGCTATATGCCAGTTGTAAAGACACGCGCTAGTTTCCTGCAACCGGAAGCAGTCCATACACGCTGATCTGGCTTGCGGCCCCAACAAACACCTTGCCGTCCGCAACGGTGGGAACGGTAAACTTCGACGATCGCCCAGGATTGTCGCGGGCGAAGCGCTGGTTTGAGTTGTACAACTCGCGGCCTAGATTCTTCGCATCATAAGCGTGCAGAACGGCAGGACCCTGATGTGCGCTGTAGTACGCGTCATTGTCCACCGCCCACACGATGCCGTTGCCGCTTCCATTGGCTGAGACGCTCACGGTGCTGCGCGTCAGGTGGTAGATGGCAGCGGTCTGCGATACAGGCGTCGTTGAGAGCGTGCCGTTGCGAAGAGTGAACGCCTTGATGGAATCCTTGTGCGGACTGATTCCCGCACCAAAGTACAGTCGTCCATTCCAGTAGGCAGGCGTTCCCATTTGCTGCCTTAACTGCCCTGACACCTCCTGCACTGCCTGGGGATTGTTCTTCAACCCAACGCCATAGCCGCCGAGAGTATCGCGGTTCAGCAGGTAGATGTGGCCGTTCTTGCCGGTGGTAATCGCCAGGTGAGGATAGGAGCCAGGCTGATCAGGCAGCAGAACGACGCCGGACGAGCCGAGGTCCAGGTCACCTTTCGCCATATTTGCCTGGTTGAAGGGAGTGAAGAAATCCGTCAGCGCCATTCCGCGCGTGCCGGGCTTCAGCTTCACGACACTGTCGCTGATATTCGATCCCGGTTCTTCGCCATAAGCGTCGAACGGACCATTGGCAACCGACAGATAGAGACTGCCGTCCTTGTCGGCGGCGATCCCGCAGCCGCTCATCCAGATGCCGCCCTGGTAGCCGTTGGGCGTGGAGACCCAGGCTCCAACTTGCCGCATGGTGGTAGCGTCGAAAGCAATCACCCATCCGTGATAGAGCCCTGAGTCGGCGTTCGATGCGAATGCCACATACACTTTGCCCTTGGAGAGCAGGAGGGCTGCTCGCTGCAACTGAAAGCGCGAGGAGAAACTGAGCACGCCATCGGCGGCGTCCTGAGCAGTGCCCGGATAGGAAGCCTGAATGACGCGCGGGCCGCCAAACTTCTCCGCGCCTGAGGTCATATCGAGAGCGTGCAGCCGGTGATAGAACACTCCGCTCTCTTTGGTGGCAGCGACCACGTATACCGTGTTGCTGGCGACGTCGATCACCGGCGTACTGGTGATTCCGATCTCCGGCAGAATGTCGCTGGCGTTGACGTCATCTGGGGATAAGGTGGTGATTCCGGCAGCAGGATTCAGGAAACTAACCCGCCACAGCGGCGCAGGAGTTGGAGAATCGGCATCGAAGGCATAGACACTGTCGTGTTGCGTCGCCACGATCACCACATTGTGAATTCCATTTCCCGGGATCGCGACCTGCGGCATGTACAGCGGCTGTGCATAGACGTATCCGTCCACTGGAAACGAATACAGCCGGCCGAAATGCGCCGGGGTCACGTTGTCGGGGGTGAGAACGGTTTCGATCGTGTTTTGGCCGGTGCGGGCATTGTCGTTGTGGTAAGTGGCGACTACCGCCAGGCCGGCAGCGGTCAGCGCGTCGGCAGTCATGGCTTGCGGCCACGCCGAAGGATTGGCCGCCGCAAGGAAGTCATCGCTCGCCATGTCGCCCGCACGGCCTCGACCTGACGAGGAAAGCTGCAGGACGAGGAGGACCGTCGTCATCAAAACCCCAACCGAGAGCAATTGCGAACGGTTGCGCGAAAGCGCCGCTACCTTCTGCCAATTATGCAAAGCGAAATAGACAAGAATGCCCAGGCTGAGACAGAGCGCAGCCGGCAGCGTGACCGATTCCGAGAATAAGGAAATAATGTGTTGCAACATGAGTCGGGTCAGTCGATACGCTCAACGCTTACCGTCGTAACCCGCACGCCACTGAAAAGTGACGTATGCTCAAAAAAGGAGCGCGTTCGAGGACAGAGGGTCGCGTCGCGTCGATCAAATTTCATCATCTCATTATGACGAGACAAGTAGATTCTCACCACTCTTTGAATGATGCAGTTCGGGCCTCATCCGTGCCATTCCGAAAGCGCAAAATATTGTTAAGAATTGTAGCGGACGGCGCGCGAACTCTCGTTCAAGGTTCTTTTTACTCGTTCTTGCAGTGTGAGTGATTCTTCATACACGCCGACCAGTATCGCATGTAGAATCGACGCATGGTCTTTCGTGGGGGCAACGACGGCAATCATCACCAGGGCAGAACTCCTCCTCCTGACGATACTCACCAGGAAGCGGCCTACCTCAAGATGCTGGGTGAGAAGCAACGTCCCGTGCGCATCAAGCTGATGGGCGGTGAAGTGGTGCGCGGCTGGATTGAGTACTACGACCGGCGCATGGTGCGGCTGACGCGCGAAGGAGCACCCAACCTTTTCATCTTCAAACACGAAATCGCGTACATCGCAGAAGAAGCCGTACGCAGGCCGCGCGCCGAGGCTGGACCTCACAACGGCAACTCCGTGAACCCGGATCAATGAGCTCTTACCTGCCAGACCTGGAAGCGATTGCCCGCGAGGCCGGCAAGCTTCTGACGGGCTACTTCGCTCGTCATGTAACCATCGAGTACAAAGGCGAAGTCGATCTGGTAACCGAGGCGGATCGGGCTTCGGAAAAGCTGATCGTCGAGCGTCTGCGCACACGATGGCCGGAACACGGCATCGTCGCCGAGGAAGGTACGCGCAGCGAAGTCGATGCGGAATATCGCTGGTATGTCGATCCGTTGGATGGGACCACGAACTTCGCCCACGGCTATCCGGTGTTTTGCGTCTCGATTGCGCTCGCCCGGCAAGACGGACAGCTTGCCGTAGGCGTGCTTTATGATCCCACTCGCGACGAAATGTTTGCCGCAGAGCGTGGACTGGGCGCGCAGCTGAACGGCCAATCGATTCACGTTTCGCAAACCAAAGCGCTGGCGGAGTCGCTGCTGGGAACGGGCTTTCCCAGCCACAAGCGGCACAAGAATCCCAACATTCACTTCTATCACCAGATCACGCTGCGTTCGCATGGAGTGCGGCGCGCCGGTTCAGCCGCACTCGATCTCGCCAACGTCGCTTCCGGACGCTACGACGGCTTCTGGGAGTTCAACCTGAATCCGTGGGACACCGCTGCGGGAGTCCTGCTGGTGCAGGAAGCGGGCGGCACGGTAACGCGTTTCGATGGCTCTCCGTTTCGCCTCGACAGCCGCGAGGTGCTCGCCAGCAATGGCCTCATCCACCGGGAGCTGATCGCGAACTTCGAAGAAATCTTCGCCGGCCGCGGACTGGAAGAGTTGCCGTCGGTGGCGGAGTACGTGAGGACGCGGAAGTAGAAGTTATTCTTGGAACCGTGGTTTGCCACCGCAAGCGCTGAGATCAGCCGCCAGGTAGCTAGGTTGGATAATGGTAAAATATATGCTACTATTATGATCGCGCTGCGCGAGTACCACGACCGTGACGATCAAAGCCCATCTCCAGCAGAAAGACGTAAGGTACGCGGTCGCCAGATGGGAAGATTACAAACAGCGCAAGAAACGGCAGAAGTCTGAGGAGGTTTAACGTGGCTTTGACCCGCGATTTTCGGGAGACGGTTCAAGCGCGCGTACGGCGCGATCCTGCATTCCGCAAGGGCCTGCTGCGTGACGCCATTGAAAGCCTGCTTGCTGGGGAGGTTCCGGTCGGCAAAGAACTGTTGCGCGATTATATTAATGCCACGGTTGGCTTTCCGGAGCTCGCCACGCATACGAAACTGCACGTCAAGACATTGCACCAGATGTTCGGGCCCGAAGGAAATCCCACCGCCAGCAACCTCTTCGAGATTGTTGCCTACCTGCAGCGGCAGGAAGGCGTCCGGTTGCACGTCCGCACCAGCCGGGCGGTTGCCTGAGCCGTCCGAACGCCCGTTCGGCTTCCTCACATACCCCTGTGACTGCGGTAAAATTGTCGGGTGAACAATTCGTTTTTGAACCGTACCGTTGAGAAGCGCCCGGACAGAGTCCGTCTGCGGGGACGAATCCTTTTCCTCACTGAAGATCCCGAACTGATCAAGCGGCAGCTTGCGGGCGAAGATCTGCCATGGGACACGCAGCATCCCGAGCGCAATCCCAAGCTACGCGACGACATCTCCACCGACGAGATCACGCCGGCCCACATCTGCTTCTTCTTCGACGAGACGCTGGGCGAATTCCCGTACACCGGACTGAAGTGCAGCAGCGAGACGCCGATCAAGCGCGGCGATGTGAAGCGCGGCGGGTTTGTTTGCGCGGTCAGCGGCAAGCGCCGCGGCAAAGGCTCCAGCCGCGAGCAATCGCCTTATGCCGAGATGTCAGCCGGCATCAAGCTGGTGATCGCGGAAAACATCGAGCGCATCTACAAGCAGAATTGCCAAAACCTCGGAGTGCTGACGTCCACGGACTTCGGCCTGATCGACAAAGTTCGCCGGGGCGAAGAGATTCCGCTGGCCGACTTCACCGCCGGTGAAGACGAGATCACGCGGCAGGTCATCGAGTACGGCGGGCTTTTTCCGTTCAACGTGGCGCGTCTGCAGGGCAAGGTCTTCCTGCCGCCGATCACGACCAAGCCACGCCCGATGACTATCGCGGAGAAAATCTTCGCGCGCCACATGCTGCACGGCACCAACCAGGTGGGCGTGGAAGCGGTGAAGCCGGGCGACACCGGATTCGCGCGCACCGATCTGCGCTTCAGCCACGAGTACGTCACGCCGATGGCGGCGATTTTCTTCGAGCACTTTCTCGGCAAAGACGCTCCGGTGACCGACGCCGGTACGATCATGTTCTTCCGTGACCACCTGACCTTTCTGGATGAAGTGTTGTCGGAAGAAAAGCGCAAGATGGGGCTGCTCGATCTGGCAGGCCAGTTGAAGGTGAAGCAGGAAGAGTTCGCGAAGTCGCGCGGCATCAAGCTGCACGGCGAACTGAAGGACCGCAAAGGCTCGGAGGGCATCTGCCACTCGATCGTCACCGAGAGCTATGCCCTGCCCGGCCAGCTCAATGTGGGCAGCGACTCGCATACACCGCACGTCGGAGCAATGGGCTGCGTGGCCTTTGGCATCGGCACGACCGATGTCTTTAACTCCTGGTTCACCAAAGACGTACGAGTAAAGGTTCCAGAATCAGTTAAGGTCGCCATCCACGGCAAGAGGCGCGAGAACGTCACTGCGAAGGACTTCATCCTGAAGCTGCTGTCGATGGAATACATTCGCTCGGGCAAGGCGCTGGCCAAGGTGATCGAGTACTCCGGCGAGGCCATCGAGGCGCTGGGCGTCGACGAACGCGCCACCATGACCAACATGGCAGCCGAGATCGGCGGATTCACCGGCATCGTTGCGCCTGACCAGAAAGTTGTGGAGTTCCTGATGGAGCGGCGCGGCATGAGCGAGAACGAGGCGCAGACGCTGGTGGAAGGATTGTACAGCGATCCCGATGCGCACTACGCACACGTGATCGAACTGGACGCGTCCGAGATTTATCCCATGGTGGCGACGCCGGGCGATCCGGGCAATGGCAAGTTTATCCGCGAGTTGAATACTCCGGTGCCGGTGGAGATTGCCTACGGCGGCACCTGCACCGCCGGCAAGAACGAAGACATGGACATGTACGCGCTGGTGCTGGGAAATGCTCTGAAGCAAGGGCGGCGGGTTGCGGAGAGTTGCAAGTTCTATCTCCAGTTCGGATCGCAGGAGACGCGCGAATACTGTGTGCGCAAGGGCTATCTGGATATATTCCAGCGAGCCGGCGCGCAGGTGATTGAGCCCAGCTGCGGTGCCTGTATCAACGCCGGCCCGGGAGTTTCCACGCGTCCGGACCAGGTGGTGATCAGCGCGCAGAATCGCAACTTTCCTGGCCGCAGTGGTCCAGGGCAGATGTATCTGGCCAGCCCGCTGACGGTGGCTGCCAGCGCTATCGCGGGCTACATTGTGGAGTATGAGCCGGCGGGGGAGCGGGAGCCCGCGAATGTGGCGTGATCTGGGTTCGTTTTCTTCTTGGGTGGCCTGGCCCGCCCTAGCCAAACGAAGGCTAGAACGGGGCACCCGCAGTCATGCCATAACAGCGGGGTTTTTGATACTATCGATGTAACGACTTCGAGTGAGATTCTCCAACAGAGAGAGACTTCAGGAGATATTGTTCTATGGCGTATGTAATCGCAGAACCTTGCATAGGCACCAAAGACACGGCTTGTGTCGATGCCTGTCCGGTGGACTGCATCCACCCCAAGAAGGACAGCGAGAAGTTCGCGGCAGAAGAAATGATCTACATCGATCCGGTGGAGTGCATCGATTGTGGCGCGTGCGTGCCGGTGTGTCCGGTGTCGGCGATTTTCGCACTCGACGATCTGCCGGAAAAATGGAAAGAGTACACCGAACGCAACGCCAAGTATTTCGGCCGTTAAGCAGCGTCCAGAGATGAAAAGGGCACACCGCGTGGGTGTGCCTTTTTTGCGTGGGAGCGGAATTCCTACGAGTAAGCCTCAGTTATTCGTGAGTTCGCCGGTAGTGGCGCCGGGCTTTCTGGCGATTGCCGCAACTGGTCATGTCGCACCAGCGGCGGCTGCGGTTGCGGCTGTGGTCGAGGAAAAGCCATTCGCAGTCCGGAGCTTCACAGAAGCGCACTAGTTGCAGTTCCGGGGAAGTCAGCAGATCGGTAGCCGCTTGCGCTGTCTCCCATAGAATGCGGTCGAGCGGATTCTTGCCATCCGGCCGCCACTGCCACCGGTAACCTCCGTTGGAGCGCGCGAGGCAACGATGCCGTAGCGCCTCAATGGCAAAATCGTTCATGAGATCCAGATCGGCGGTACCGGCGGTCTTGCCCTGCGCGATTGCCGAGAAGACACGGTACATTACCTCTCGCATAGCAATGGCCTTGCGGAATGTGCGAGCGGCTTCTGTGGGATGTCGCTCGGTGTAGTCGCAGAGTTCCTTCGCATCTTTCGCGGAAATGATTCCCGACTGTCTGGCAAAGGTGACGATGTCGGCATAGCTCTCGAGACGTTCCCTGCGACGGTCGGGAACGTGGCGCCGGCTGACCGTATTGGCAAAATTCAGGGCGAGCTGCCCGCCGGTCAGATCGAATACGTACTCAGGTTGACGCTTGGTCACTGCCTTGATTGTAACTGGTCTCGGCCAACTTGGAGGTTAGCCGATCGGCGGAATGGCTGCGTCGATGTCCCGCGTAACAGGGGCCATCTGGTAAATCAGCTTGGGGCCGGTTTATTTTGTCTGCTGAGAACCGTGTCGTCCCCGGGGGACTCAGGTACTTTTGCCACCCAACCCAGCACTCCGCTTCCCACCCCAATTCGCGCAAAAGACGCGCGAATCGGGGGCCCCGGGTTCGCTCCGTGCTGGGCTATCATGACGCCGCGCCTACGGCGCTCCGGATTCCGGGGTTCTAACTCCACTATTCGGCGCGAAAAGCTAGTTCCCACGCGCACGACTCAAACAGACCGCTGAAAAAGTCAAAAGCAGATCCCTCGTCGGCCTAAAGAGACTGTGTCGCAACCCGGTGTCGCCGCTCTGCGGCTCACGTTTTGTCCCACTTTGAGCGTGGGCTGACGCCCACGCCTAACCCCATCTCGCCGCTGCGCGGCTAGTTTGATCGGTTGTTCGGGCCGTTTGTTCCACGAGAAAATTTGTTTTCCGGTCGCGACACAGTCTCTAAAGGTGATGACACAAATAAAGGGCTTATCGGCACGGCTGAAGCCGTGCCCTGTTACAAAGCGCTCTAAGAGCGACTTTTTCAGCGGCCTGTCAAAGTCGTGCCCTCATACAAGGCAAACGATTTTATGCGATGGGTTCTATCTCCCTACATTTCCCACAGACATCGCCCGCCGCGATACATGGAGATCAAGCCGTCTTCGCTGATCTTGAGCACTGTGCCGTAGCGGGACGCGGCGATGGCGGCGGTGGTGCGTCCGCCTTCGACGGTGCGATTCAAAGCCTCTTCGGTGGAATCGTGATGCAGGATGGCGCCAAAGGCCAGCAGATTGGCGTCGGGACAAAGCACCACGGCGCCGTCGATGCGGGCAATGTTTTCCAGCACGGTGGAAGGAACGTCGAGAATGCTCTTGTCGCGCAACAGATAATGCAGCTGATCTTTGCTGGTGACGCCGTCGGCGGCGCTTTCGCGGTTGAGATTGTCGAGCAGGTCGGGCTGCGACACCAGCACGCGCGCCGACTCGCGATCGTCGAGCACAACAAAGAGCGCGCCGCGGCGGCTCTCGGTCAGATTCAGCGCCACGGAAAACAGACGCTCTGCCAGCTCGGCATTGCCGATCGCTTTCTTCCATAAGCCGTAACGATGGCGTGCGTCCACCAGGCGCCATGTGCCGTCGATGAAACGAAACACGGGGACACCGTCGGAGTAAATCTTGATCTCGCCATTCGGCGAAAGGACGAGGCAGATGTGGCCGCCGCATAACGTCGCTCGACAGTGGTCCGCGTAGGCGGCCGCCGGTGGAACGGCGAGCGGCATGTCACGGTAAGGCTCGGCCCATTCGTGGACGTCGACCAGCTCCGCCAGCATGCCGTTCTGATCGACTAGCGCGATGGTTCGCAGGCCGTCGCACAGGCGATGAAAGCTGCGAATGCCGGTGAGCAGATGCGAGTAGCGCAGGGCACGCTTCGGAGTACGCGGCGGCTCATGGCAAGGCTCGGGCATCGCGCCGAAGAGCAGCACGCCGGTGGCAATGCGCCGGTTCTCGTAGGTGCTCATGCTGCTGGTGCGCAAAACTTCAATGGCATCGGCAACGCGATCGGGAAGTTCGGCAATGGCCTCGGCGCTGCTGTGGGGCGCGGGATCGAGGAAGGCGGAGATGAAGCGGTCCTCCGGCAGCCCGCGAAAGAGTTGAAAGCTTTGCGCGGCCAGTTCCTCGTTGGTGAGCAATTGATAGCGTGCCGACAGCACCATGCCGATGCTGCGCAGCAGGCGGCGTTCGTGGTCCGACAATTTATTCGACGAAGACTTAAGGGAGTAGCCGCCGCCCATCCATTCGAATTCCACCTGTCCGCCGCTGGGGACTGCGCCCAGCAGGCCCGGCATCTGTTCGGTGCCCTGCGAAATCCGCTCCAGGGTGGCGCCGGGGAAAAAGTAGCGGATACCGTTCTCCAGCAGCTCGCTGTAGAGTCCGCTCAGGAATCGGGTGCGTTTTTCCAGCGAGCGGGATCCGATGGCAGAGGGGTTGGTCATGATCAACGTCGAAGAGTGGCGCCTTCAGAGGATCGCCGGCATGAATCGCCGGCGAGCCGTTGATTCAAGGTTATACCAAATCACGCGGGTTGGTCGGGTTGTAAAGAAGGTCGTCGGTATGGCCAGTTTGGGCGGAAACGCAGATCCCTCGTCGGGCTAAAGAGAGTGTGTCACAACTGGCAACCGAACTTTGCGGTGGAACGAACGTCGCGATATTCACCCGGTCAAGCCGCGCAGCGGCGGCATGATGTTAGGCGTGGGCGTTAGCCCACGCTCAAGGTGGAACAAAACCCAAGCCGCAGAGCGGCGACAGAGGGTTGCGACACAGTCTCTAAAGCCCTCCTCGGGATGACAAAACTATATGGCAGGCTTTGACGCTGGCCTAAAGGCCAGCTCTACCACCTACGGCCAAGCCAGATCTGCCACCTACGAAACGGCGACGGGTTGCGGGAACTCGATCTTGGCTTCGCGCAGATATTTTGCCGCCTCTTCCGGCGGGGTGGGATTCTGATAGAAGCCGGTTCCCCACTCGAAGCCCGCGATCTTCGTCAAACGTGGCATGAACTCGACGTGCCAGTGGTAATAATCCATCGCTGCTTCCTGCACGGGAGCGGTGTGCACGACCAGGTTATAGGCGGGATTGTCGA
Organism: uncultured Acidobacteriaceae bacterium; assembly: GCA_963789245.1. Classification (GTDB taxonomy): domain Bacteria; phylum Acidobacteriota; class Terriglobia; order Terriglobales; family Acidobacteriaceae; genus Bog-257. Next base: position 622,532 of record CAWBKE010000009.1, read on the forward strand.
GCACCTTGTCGGCGCGCATGAGCAGGTTCTTCAGGGCCTTCGCCAGGCTCTCGTACACGTGCGACGACGAATTCTCGAATGCCGATTCGTGACGCTTGGGCAGGATCCAGGTCTCGAAGGGAAAGCGTGGCGCATAGGGAGCCACGGTGAGGAAGCTATCGTTTTCCGCCACTACGCGAACGCCAGCTTCAGTCTCCTGCCGGATGATGTCGCAGAAGACGCAGCGCTCCTTGTAGATGAAATATTGCTTGGAGCCTTCCAGTTCTTCGGCCACGTATTTAGGCACGATGGGTAGAGCGATCAACTGGCCGTGCGAATGGTCGAGGGTTGCTCCCGCCAGTTGGCCGTGATTCTTGAAGATGAGGATGTATTTGAAGCGGCGATCTTTCTTCAGATCGACGATGCGGTCACGATAGGCCCATAGGACATCTTCGATACGCTTCTCCGACAGATCGCCCAAGGTCAAATCATGGTCGGGGGTTTCGACGATGACCTCGTGCGCGCCGATACCGTTCATCTTGTCGAACATGCCCTCAGCCTGGCGATTGAGGTTGCCCTCAATTCCCAGTGCGGGGAACTTATTCGGCACCACGCGAACCGTCCATCCCTCGGTGTTTGGCGAAGCGCCGTTCGGGCGGTAAGCCAGCACTTCAGCCGGAGTCTTGCTCTCATTCCCGACACAGAATGGACAAAAGCCATTTTTCGACTTGGCGGGCTCGCGGGCGAATTCAGAAGGGCGTTTGGCGCGGTCGGTGGAGATGATGACCCAGCGTCCAATGATGGGATCTTTACGTAATTCAGGCACGGTGGACCTTTCCCAGACTCTTAACTCTTCTATGTTACCGCTTCCTGATATCGGCTGACGTGGTGTTTCACTTTACTGCCAATGGATGAAGGCAAAAGTCCGAACCGCAGATCCCTCGGAGCCTAAATAGTTTGCTGAAAAAGTCGAAATATGGCTCGGTGCCGCCGGCTGAAGCCGGCTCAAAATGAGAAACAAAAGCTTTGACGCTGGCCTGAAGGCCAGCTCTACCTACTTTATCTGCTCGGTGGCAGGCAGAGTTCCAACCAGCTTCTCCACATCGCCGATTTCCTTGGGAACGCTGGATGGCCTCATCTCTGCCACGATAGAGGTCCTTCGACTCCGGCGCGCAGCGCGCCTCCGCTCAGGATGACACCTCATTTATCGAAACACGATGAGTCCCCGGCCCTAGCCAGAGAAGCGAAGAAAAGCAGGTCCCTCGACTCCGTGAGCCCGGCCGCGTTGCGACCGGACTCACTCCGCTCGGGATGACACACCATTAAGGCCGCGTTAGGCCCCGGCTTGCTTGCCAGTAGTTGCTTTTTTGGTGTGCGGCTTGCCGGCAGTAATGTCGATGCACTCCTCGAGAATATCCATCGCGATGTCAGCCTGCTCTTTGGTGACGATGAGCGGCGGGCAAATGCGAATGGTGTTGGGGCCGCAGCCCAGCAGCAGCAGTCCGCGTTCGAAGGCCAGTTCGACAATGCGATCGCGCTCTGCGCCGCCCGGCGTCTTGGCTTTCTTGTCGGCGACGATCTCGACCCCAATCATCAGGCCGCGTCCGCGGACGTCGCCCACCAGGTCGAGACGCGCAGGCCAATCTGCGATGCGTTCCATCATGTGACGGCCAACCACTTCGGCGTTGTGGATAGCTTCGCGCTCGAGGACGTCCATGGTTGCCATGGCGGCGGCGATGCACACTGGATTGCCGCCGAACGTGGAGGCGTGCGAACCCGGCACCCAATCCATGATCTCGGCCTTCGACATCATGATGCCCAGCGGCATGCCGCTGGCGATTCCCTTGGCAATGCAGACGATGTCAGGCTCGACGCCAGTGTGCTCAATGGCCCACCATTTGCCGGTGCGGCCCGCGCCGGACTGGACCTCGTCGGCCACCAGCAGAATGCCGTGACGATCGCAGATGCGGCGAAGCTCCTGCATGAAGACCGTGGGCGCAACCACGTAGCCGCCTTCACCTTGAATGGGCTCGACAAAGATCGCGGCAACTTCTTCAGGAGGCAAAGTGGTCTTGAAGAGTTTCTCTTCGATGAAGCGGGCGCAGCCCAGCGCGTAGGCGTCGGCCGTGGCCTGGTCTGGACTTCCGCCGACGCATCCACGATAGACGTCGGGATAGCGCACGTGGGTCACGCCGGGAACCAGCGGCGCGAAACGGCGGCGCTGCTGCGGCTTCGACGCGGTCAGCGACAGAGCGCCCATGGTGCGCCCATGGAATGCCCCGTAAAACGCGATGACGTTCTGCCGCTTGGTGTGATAGCGGGCCAGCTTCAGCGCAGCTTCAATCGCTTCTGCGCCCGAGTTGCCGTAGTAGACCTTGTGCGGCCCCTTCATGGGAGCGATGCGCGACAGCCGCTCGCCGAGCGTGACCATGCTCTCGTAGTAGAAGTCGGTGCCGGACATGTGGATGAGTTCGGCAGCCTGCTTCTGAATAGCGGCGACTACCTCGGGATGGCAGTGTCCGGTAGAAGTGACGGCGATGCCGGCGGAGAAGTCGAGAAATTCGTTGCCATCGACGTCCTCCACGATGACACCGCGGCCACGCTTGGCGACCATGGGGTACGAGCGAGTGTAAGACGGCGAAATACAGCGCTGATCGCCTTCCAGAACGCGGCGGGCGTTGGATCCAGGCAGAGCGGTCTTGATGTTCGGACCAGCAACAGGAATAAGAGCATTAGCTGACATGATGTTTTCCTCCGAAAGGCTTGCGGCCCAAGTTGTGGGCCGGAGCTTTGGTCAGCCCGCGAGTGCAATCTGGTTGAAGTTGAACACTACGCGGGAGATACGGGAAAACACGGGATTAGTCGCCGGAGAAGAGATTGGGTCGAACCATGCAGGGAGCCAGCCTGGACTCTGCGCGCGTCGAAAGCCGGGAGTTGCCGGGACAGTAGCTATCCCATGACCAGGCAGCACGCATAGCCACGTCGGGCTTCAGACTGAAGCTTTCCGCGGAGGCATTATTGGCGTGATGGGTCAAGGCAAGACTCCTATTGCCATTATAGTCAGCTTCCATGCCCGGCGTAACCCCCAACAAACAACCTGATTTTATGCTGGTTTCCTTGTAGTTCAGCCAGGACACTCACACCGGCTTGCGGAAACAAGTTGGGGTTTTAGGCAAACTGGTAACGGCGATTTAGTGGGACACTAGCCGCTTTCTTCTTGACTTGCGGAATTGCGGAGTCAACAATACGCGCTGGAGCGCCTTTTGGTCCGCGGCAGTGTCGAGCGGAGCGCCAGGCCGCCAGGATGCGGAGACCAGCCAGATAACGCTCTCAGTTCATTCGACCGGAAAAAGATTAAAGGCTTCGGATGAAAAGTCGGGCTGATATGGTCTACGTCCTAGGAGCGCATCCCAAAGGTGCGAGCGGGTAGATCACCGTTCGGCACCGTCCTACTGTGGAACTCGGCGCGTCGATAGTTATGACGCGACTGCAGCCTTGGCCATCCCGGAAGAAAAACCCTGCGACAGCGTTGGATGTGACAGCTCTGCTGCCTGAAGGCGGCCGGGACAAGCGCGTTCGACGATTTGCCAAGGGCCGGTTGATTTTTCGCGAGGGCGAGCCCGCCGATGCCATGTTCTATATCCAACAAGGACGGGTCAAGATCAGCACGGTATCGGCACAAGGCAAGGAAGCTATCCTGGCGCTGGCCGGGAACGGAGACTTCATAGGTGAGAGGGCGCTTGCCCCAAGCTATATTTCGCGCGCGACTACAGCGACCGCAATTACGGATTGTGTCCTGCTGCGCTTGGAAGTAGCGAAAACCTGGCGCCTCTTGCGAAAGGAGCAAGACTTCCTGCATTTGTTTGTATCTTTTTTGCTTTACCGGAACAGCCAACTCGAGGAATCACTCACAGACCAGTTGTTTAACCAAAGCGAGCAGCGCCTGGCCAAGATCCTGCTATCGCTCGCGGGCGTCAAGAACAAAGAAACACCTGGAGCCGCTGTGCCCAGAGTGACCCATCAGACGCTGGCCGAGATGGTTGGCACGACCCGCCCGCGCGTAAGCTTTTTCATGAGCCGCTTCAAGAAGCTGGGATTGATCGAATACAAGAACAAAGAATTGTATGTGAACAATGCCCTTCTCGATTTTGTTTCTCGCGGTTGAGTCGCCGTAGCAGCTAGGCGCGCACGCCCCTGTCGTTGGGAGATTCCGGGTGAGAACCGGGCCGCCCCCGCGGGGCTCAGACAAAATTTCCGCTTTACCCAGGACTCCGCTTCGCTCCGTCCTGGGCTAACTGCAACACCACCCCTCTGGGGTTCTGTTTTCGCACGTCATACTTCACCGCCGAGGACAGCACTTAATTGCTGCGCGGCCTGAAAAGGCTGGATCCCCTATTCGCTGCCCCTGAAGCTGTCGCGCAGGGCTTCTTCCACGGTGTACTGAATAACACGCGGATAGTCCGGGCCGAGGAATTGCTGCAGGCGGGTGGTGTCCATGGTGTAGGAGCCGATCAGGTACGGCAAAGCATCCGGCGGGATCGACGAGATTCCGAATCTCCACAAAAAGCGCAGGACCGCGCGAAAGGCGGCACGCGTGGGAACTCGTTTGATGGTGGCCTGGGCAATTTCTGCGCAGCGCTGTATGGTAAGCGGCTCGCCCCGTCCAGCCACATTCATGACGGTGATGAGCGGGTCGGTAGCAGGGCGATACAGCAGGACCACCAGCAGCCGCGCCATATCGTCGACATGGAGAAACTGCAAACGCTTCTCCAGATACTTGCCTCCGCGAGGAAGCATAAGCGGCAGACGGCGGCCTTCCGCACGCATACGCGCAGCCCGTTTGCTAGCGCCCAATGGCGTACCGCGCAGCGCTCCCACGATATAGTTCTGCATGCTGGCGCCGGTGAAAATGTGCGGACGCAGGATGTAAGTGCGGCACTCGCCCAAACTTTCGGCGCGATAGCGGACTACTTCATCGCTCTCGCGCTTATGAACGGCGTAGGCCAAGGTGTGAGCACGAAGTGGAGCGTCTTCCTTCACCGGACCGGCCGTCTCCGGCCCGTAGGCCGCAACACTGCTGGGAAAGATAAACCGCTGAACGTTTCCGCCAGTGCGGTTTACGACGCTCACCGCTTCCATCACGCGCGCCGTGCCGGCAACGTTGATTTGCCACATGCGTTCCACGTCCAGAACGCCGGTGCGTTGGGGATCGAGCACAAAAGCCAGATGCACCACGGACTGCGCATCGGTCGCGCGGAGCAGCTCGATGAGCTGGCGGCAGCAGGGCTCGCGGCCCAGGTCCATTGGTTCGAATTGAATGAGAGAGGGGCTCTCGGGTGGGCGCATATCCACGCCCACCACGCGAAAATCCGAGAGCAAAGGAAGCAGCCTGGTTCCCAGATTGCCCGAGATGCCCGTAACCAGGACAGTCCGGTTTGGCGCCATGACTACTTGGGCGACGGGGTTGAGCTGTTAGCCGGAGGAGTTGCGCCAGCCGCAGGTGGTGCTCCCGCGCCAGGCCCGGCACCGGGCGGCATGGGCGGAGCGCCTGGACCGCGCATCGGGCCTCCCGGCCTCATCATATTGCGCGGCGCCTGCGGAACATCGGGCCCAAAGTAGGCGTCGTTCAGCGTGACCGTGACGGCACTCTGCACCTGCTGGATCTTGTCTTTGAACATCTGCTGCTCCAGGGTTTGCGAGATGCTGGTCTTCACCTCACTCAAGGGAACCTGGCGGACCGACAGGACCTTGTAAATATAGGAGGCAGCCTGGTCGGAGTAGACCGGCGAAATCTCGTTCGCCTTCAATTCGAATACGGCTTCGTGCGCTTGCGGCAGCCCGCCCGGACGACGAGCCCCAACGTTGACGTCGGGAGAGGTCGTGGTGACACCGTTATGTTCCATCACCTCTTTTTGCAGCTTGACCGGATCTTCGCCGGCTACCCATTGCGCCCTGATCTTCTCGGCGTAAGCTTTCTGTTCGGCTTCGGTGGGCTTGGGTACTTCACCTTTCGCTTGACTAGGAGTGGAGGGGACGATGATTCGCTGCAACGTCACTTCCATGTACTTCTTGACGTTCTGGTCGTAATAGCTCTGGATCTGTTGATCGCTGGGATGGGAGAATTCGTCAGTGTAATGCGTATTGAGCTGCTCGGCCAGGATCTGATTCATAGCGAAGCGGTAGATTTCCTGGACCTTGGGGTCATTTTGCAGCCCCAGTTCGCGAGCCGCGTCAGCGAAGGTCAGCAGCTTGGCATACTGGGTTGCAAAGCGCCGTTTCACTTCGGGAGGCACCGGTTTATCGGGCTGTTGTAGCGCGTTGGTGAGCTTTTCAAACTGCTCGCGGGAAAGGCTGCTGATACAACCCTCGGGCGGCGCGCCACCGGCTTTGGTCTCGCAGGCGCCTTTCAGCGTGATGACGGCCTCGTTCATAGGAACATTGGTGGCCGCAGGCGCTGGTTTGGCAGCCATCCCGGGCATGGGCGCGTTCTGGCCAGCAGGCGCTGCCGGGGACGGTGGTTGTTGCGGAGACGGTTGTTGACCGTAGGTGGTGCAGGTGATGGCACACGAAAGCGCGAGTGCCGACAGCGTGAAACGTGACATGAAGTGGTGTTCCTCCAGAATAGTTACCGCCTGAGGCGGAGCAAGTGGATGCACAAAATCGTACCACATTATGGGCAAAATTCGGCAAACGCAGGGCCATGGCGTCTCCCGGCGGTTGGCGGATTTACGGAGGAACGTGAATAATCGGAGCATCATGACCGACATCGCCGCCACCGCCAACATGCAGCGCGAGAAGAAAGCAGTAGCCCTGCACTCGATCCTGGCAGCGGTTGGCATCACCGTGATCAAGGCGATTGTCGGCATCGCTACGGGTAGCCTGGGCATTTTGTCGGAGGCGGCGCACTCCGGGCTCGACCTGGTGGCAGCAGGGATCACCTACTTTTCCGTCCGCGTCTCCGACAAACCCGCCGATGCCGACCATCAGTACGGGCATGGCAAGGTGGAGAGCTTCTCGGCTTTCGTCGAAACCGGCTTGCTGCTGCTGACCTGCGTCTGGATTGTCTATGAAGCGGTCAAGCGATTGTTCTTTCACTCCGTCGAGATCGAGCCGACGATCTGGGCCTTCGTGGTGATGGGCGTGTCGATCGTGGTGGACTTCTGGCGCTCGCGGCGACTGCGCCTGATCGCCGATAAGTACGACAGCCAGGCGCTGCACGCCGACGCGCTGCACTTCCGCACCGACATCTGGTCCAGCAGTGTAGTCATCCTGGGGCTGGCCCTGGTATTGGCAGGACGGCACTACTCGCTGCCGTGGTTGTCGAAGGCCGATCCGATCGCTGCCCTGTTCGTGGCGTGCATCGTTGTATATGTGAGCTGGCGGCTGGCGCGGCAGACCATCGACGCATTGCTGGACGCAGCGCCCGCCGGCATCCGCAGCCGTATCCTGGAAGAGGTCTATCGCGTGGATGGCGTGCTGGAAGTGGCGCGAGTACGCATTCGCCGCGCCGGCAGCCGATATTTCGCCGATGTTTCTATCGCCATGTCACGCAATGTGACCTTCCAGAAGTCGGAGCAGGTTTCCAATGAAGTGGCGGCGCGCATCCGGAAATTGCTGCCCGATGCCGACGTAGTGGTCAATACCGTGGCCCGCGCCAGCCGCCAGGAGAGCCTCTTCGACCGCATTCGCGCCGTGGCCACGCGCAATAATCTGAACGTCCACGACATCAGCGTGCAGGACATTGACGGCAGGCTGCATGTGGAGCAACACGTCGAACTGGACGAACGCCTGAGCCTGAAGGAAGCCCACGATCGCGTGACCCGTCTGGAAAGCGAGATGAAGCAGGATGTGCGCGAGATCTCCGACATCCTGACCCACATTGAGAGCGAGCCGGCGACCATCGAGACCAGCGACGGCCTGGTGCTCGTACCTAACGTCGAAGAGCGGCTTCAGGCAGTGACGGAGAATTTTCCCGAAGTCGTCGACCTGCACGACCTGATGTTCAAGCGAGTCGGTGGAAGGCTGTATCTGTCGCTGCACATCACCATGCAGGACGACTTGCCGCTGTCGCGCGTACACGACATCCAGACTGCCGTGGAAGGCCGCTTCCGCCAGGAAGTTCCGGAGCTATTCCGCGTGCTGATCCATCCCGAGCCGCAGACGGACAACCGGCGATAAATGTCCGGTCTAGTGATACCATGAAGTCCTGAGAGTGAAGGCTGTGGGCTCAACGGGCCAACCATGACAATCACTGCAAAGTACGAGGACGGCGTCTTCAAACCGCTGGAACAGGTCTCTATCGACGACGGAACCATCGTGGAGGTGCGCGTGCCTTCATACGGCGAGCGCCTCAAGACCAAGTCCCGTTCTGTCCGCGACTTCGCCTTCTGCGGCATGTGGAAAGACCGCACTGACATCGGGGACAGCGTCGAGTACATCGGAAATCTGCGTCGCGACATCCGAGGGTGACACCGCGTCCCACCCTCCCCACAGCCGCATTCCATGCCTTATCTGATCGACAGCGATGTCCTGATTGATATCTCCCGTGGCCACCCCGCCGCGCGAGAGTACCTGGATGGCCTGCCAGAGGGGTGGGCGATCTCACAAATATCCGCCTTGGAACTCATCGTCGGCGCGCGTAATAACCGCGACCTCGCCAATATCGACACATTTCTCTCGGCCTACGTCATCGTTCCCCTTGGCGCTTCCGCCGGCGCACGAGCCTACCAACTGCTCAAACGCTACGCGAAGTCGCATGGTCTCCACGTATTTGATTCGCTGCTTGCTGCGATCGCGATAGAAGAGGGCCTGACGCTGGTCACCAGGAACCGGAAGCACTTTGAGATGATTGACGGGCTGAACCTGGAAGTGCCGCAGTATCGATAGCGCCGTTCCGTTCCCGCCCTGTCGCCAACTGCGGGCGACAAGGGTGGGACACCCAATACATCGACCTCACTGAAGGGCACCATGCCCACACACAGCACACGGATAAACGTGCGTCGAAATGGGCGTCAATTCGAACACCGTCCCATAGCCGTTAGCTCCGCCATGCTGGGTCGTGCCGTAGAGATTGCCGACGGAATCCAAAATCAGGTCAGCGTAGGGATCGGCCCCGTCGCTGCCATTGCCGAAGTCATGGAGCACCGTCTCCGTCCAGCCCCCACCCGCCGAGGGCGTCAACTCGAACACTGTCCCGCACCGTTCGGAGCCGCCGTTGCAATGCTGCCCGGAAGTGCCGCCATAGTAGGTTGTGCCGTAGAGATTGCCAGCGGCGTCGAAGATCAGACCGGCGTAGGGAGCAAACCCGTCATTGCCGCCGCCGAAATCGTGCAGCACCTGCTCCGTCCAGTTCCCGCCCGGCTGGGGCTTTATCAACTCGAACGCCGCCGCGAGGTTTGTGCCGTAGAGATTGCCGGCGGCATCGAGGATCAGGCCGCCGATTGGACCAGACCCGTCAGTGCAACCCGGCAGGGAACAGAAGCTGTACAGCACCGTCTCCGTCCAACCTCCGCTCCCGTCGGGCGTCAACTCGAACACCTGCCCTCCGTTGTTAGCGAAGTTAGTCCCGTAGAGATTGCCGGCGGCATCGAAGATGAGGCCAGCCAAGGGTCCACCCGTGTTGAAGCTATTCAGCACTTTTTCGTGCCAGTTGGTAGCCGCCAAGGTGCTCGTCACTAACAGGGTCATAGCAAGAATCGCCAGGGCCCTCAATCCGATGAAAACTTTCTTGCCTCGCATGATTAGTCCTCCCCTGATGCGGGAACGTCCGTGAACATGACGGTGGCACGGCCACTGAGTGGCGCGACGCAGCCGTCCATATATATTGCGGACCTGCAAGATAAGTGTCGGAGGATAGCCAGGACAGAGCAAGACAAGAACTAGAATTCTTCCCGTTTTCGTCCGCCACTTCCCGAAATGGAACCAAGGGCTTTAGCGCCTGAGGAAGGGCTTCCCTCAGCGACTAAAGAACAGGCTGCTAAGAAACTCAGAAGGAGATACCTCGCGAAGGCCGCTCGGGATGACAAAAAATGAACAGCTTATCGGCACGACTGAAGTGGGTGCGTGAAAACCGTGCCGTCCCTACAGGACTCGGTTTCTTTTTCCACCCCACCCAGGACTCCGCTTCGCTCCGTCCTGGGCTAACTGCACATCCACCCCTTCGGGGTTCTCTTTTCGTGAGTCATACTCTACCGCCGAAAATCAAACTTCGTTGTCACGCAGACTTTGAAGTCGTGCCCTGTTACAAAGCACTTCGAGATCGAATTTGTCAGCGCCTGAAGGCGTGCTCCACAAGCTGTGGTGAAAAGCGAAGAGCGAACGGCGAAAAGCGGCCTCTTCACGCTTCCAGCGTGTAGCGGTTGGAGGCCAGGCGATACAGTCTGCGCCAGACCAGGCGATTCACGGTGACAACGACAATCGACATCACGATGGTCGAGCCAAGCAGCAACGCGAAGTTGCCGGAGTCGGTGGCGCGCGAGATGGTCGCGCCCAGACCGACGGTCGTGTAAGTCTGGTCCTTCAGGCGGAAATACTCGGCAACGATGCTGGCGTTCCACGCGCCGCCGGAAGCGGTAACCAGTCCGGTGATGAGGTAGGGGAAAATGCCCGGCAAGATGACTCTGCGCCAGCGTTGGCTGGTGGTGAACTTAAACAGCGCCGCAGCTTCCTTCAGATCGGTTGGGATGGCCATTGCGCCGGCAATCACGTTGAAGAGGATGTACCACTGCGTTCCCAGCAGCAAGAGCAGAATGGATCCCAATCCTAAGCCGCCGCCGATGCGAATGAGGACCAGCAGCACGATGGGAAACAGCGCGGTCGCCGGAACCGAAGCTGCGATCTGCGCCAGCGGCTGCGCGATGCGCGCCAACTTGGGATTGAAGCCGATAGCGACGCCCACGGGAATTGTCCACAGAGCGCCGATCAGCAGCGCGGCCCACACGCGGCCAAAAGTCGCCGCTGCGCCTTGCAGGATCTGGCGAAAATCGTCGGCGTTCAGCTGGGTCAACATGCCGAAGGCGCGCACTATCGCATAGAAGACCGCCAATACGGCGAACGCGGCAATCGTGCGGCCGACCCACACCTTCCATGCTGCCGGCGCAGCCTCCTCGCGGTCGGCGTGATAGCCACGCGCGAAGTGCAGCCCCAAACGCTCGCTCACAGGATTGATCGCCTGCTTGCGCACTCGTTTGAGCAGCCGCGATTTCTGCATCAGATTGAGAAACCAGGACTGCGGGGCGTCAGTGCTCTCGACCTGTTCGAACTTGAACTTCTCTGCCCACGCAATCACCGGGCGCCAGACAATCTGGTCGAGCAGGACGATGACCGCGATCATGGTTCCGACGCCCCAGAGAATCGCTTCCGTGTCGCCCGCGCTGGCCGCGGTTTGCAGATACGATCCCAGCCCAGGCAAGCGGAAGTCGTCGTTAGCCAAGCACGAACATCTCGCATGCCATCAGGAAAAACCAGCCGCCGGCAACCGACATCATGGAGTTCCACACCAGGCCGATGGCGGCGAAAGGCAGCTCGAATTGCGTGAAGCGCTGATACCAGTTGAAGCGGTAGATTTTGGCGGCCTCACGCATGTCGCGGGGAATGCTCTTCAGCGACGAGTAGAAGCTGAAAGCCATGTTCCACACTTGTCCGGTGAAGATGAGCAGGATCGCTCCCATCTCGACCCCGAGCTGGTGATGCGGAAACAGCGCGACCATGGCCAGCATGACGCCCGGCAGAAAGCTGAGCACGGGAATCGACTGGAGGATGTCGAGCAGCGGAATCATGATGCGCTCGGCCCGCGGATTATAGGCAGCGACGTAACCGTATACCAGGGTGAACGCAAGCGAGAGAACATAGGCGATGGTGATCCGCAGCAGTGAATACGCTGCGTACAGCGGAAGATGCGAAGGATCGCGCGAGATCTCGACGTGCGGATTGAATGGGCCGAACCAACTGCGCGCCAGAACCAGAATGGCGTAGAAGACCGAGAGTCCGGCGGCGAAGATGAAGAAGTCGGTGACCACCGACCAGGTCTGCGCCGGCAGCAGCGACCACGGACCTTTGCCCAGAATGCGGACGGGCTGCCAGCCGGAGCGCGCCATCAGGCCTCTTCCGCCGCCGGCAAGACGTCAGCGTCTTCGCGATGGAAGAGCCGGCCGTTCTCCGAGTCATAATCAAAGATCTCCGCGTAGCGTCCCCAGTTCAGCACGGTCTGGAACTGGCGTTCCACTTCGTCGGAGCTGAAATGCTCGTCGAGAATGTCGCGGAAGAACTCCTCGCCGATGGCGTGGTCGCGCTTGGCATGCAGAGTGTTTTCGATGAGACGCAAAATGGCGATGTTCTTCAGGGCCGCCGCGCGGAAGAGCTCTTTCTGCTTCTGGATGTCGGCTGCGCCAAAGGTGCGGCCTTCAGGGGTGATCTCCACATCGCCCTCATGCAGCACGGCAAAGCCCAGCATCACCGAAGCGTCGACAATGGGCAGAAGATCGTCGACGTCCATAGCCAGCTCGTCGGCCAGCTTGTACAGATCGTCGCGGCCGCCGCGGTCCGTCAGCAATTCCATGAAGCCGGCGATGCCGCCGGGCCGCGCATGAGGCAGCATCTGGAACTTGCTACGCTCGCGGGCCTGGCCGTTCCCGGCAGCGACAACCGGTTTGCCGGGCGCAGTCGCTTCCTCCTCCGGACGGGTAAGAGTCTTGTAGATGTAATCGACATAAGCGAGAAATCGCGGCGACTTGCGATCGCGATACTGCGGGATATCGATTTCAAAGTCGGAACGGATGCGCGCCGGATTGCGGCCCAGCACGATCACCCGATCAGCCAGCAGCACCGCCTCCTCAATGTTGTGGGTGACGATGAAGATCGACTGCGTCGGCATCTTCTTGCTGAGCCAAAGTTCCAGGAGTTCGGAACGCAGGTTGTCGGCGGTGAGCACGTCCAGCGCGGAAAAAGGCTCGTCCATGAACAGGACTTCGGGTTCGACAACGAGCGCCCGCGCGAAGCCGACGCGCTGCTTCATGCCGCCGGAAAGTTCCTTGGGATAAGCGGTCTCGAAGCCGTCAAGGCCGACGGTGTCGATCATCTTCAGCGCCCGCTTGTGGCGCTCAATTGCGCCGATACCGCGCGCCACCAGCGGAGCTTCCACGTTCTCCAGCACGGTCAGCCAGGGAAACAGCGCAAAGCTTTGGAAGACGATGGCGACGTTGGGAATTTGCCCGTCCATCTGCTTGCCATGCCAAAGCACATGACCCGAGGACGGCTTGGAAAGGCCGGTCAACATGCGCAGCAGAGTTGATTTCCCCGAGCCCGACGGTCCCAGCAAGCCAACGATTTGTCCCGGACACACCTCGAGGTCGGTCGGAGCAATCACTTCGATGCGATTGCCGTCGGGTTGCGGATAATACTTCTCGACCGCCTGGGCCTGAATGATCGCCTCGGCCAAATCTTTCTCCTTATAAGTTGTGCTTACCCAGTCTAGGTGTACCTGAGGCCGCGGACAACTCGCAAGACGGCGGGAATTGTGAAAGGACGGTGAATATTCAATCGTGGGACACGGGTCGCGACGCTGGCCTGAAGGCCAGCACTCCCCGAGCTATTTCGCGGGCAACGGGACTACATCGTCCAGCGCGAGGTTGACCTCCAACACGTTGACCCGCGGTTCACCCAGGAATCCCCACTGGCGACCCTGGGTGTGCCGCCGTATGATCTCGCGGACCTGATCTTCGCCCAGCCCGCGCTCCCGCGCGATGCGCGGCACTTGAAACTCCGCCGCCGCAGGAGTGATGTCCGGATCTAAACCCGAAGCTGAAGTCGTTACCAGATCGACAGGAATCAGCTTTCCGGGATTTTCCGCCTGCAAACGCGCCACGTCGCCGTTCACGCGGTCGATCAACTTCTGATTGGTAGGGGCGTAGTTGGAACCGCCAGAATTCGCGGCATCGTAGCCGTTGCCTGCCGCCGAAGGCCGCGAGTGCAGATATCCCGGCCCGGCGAACCCCTGCCCGATGATCCTGGAGCCGACAATCTCTCCGCGGCGATAGATGAGTTGTCCGTTGGCTTGGTCATGGAATAACGTCTGCGCCAGGCCGGTAACGACGAGCGGATAGATAATCCCCAACAGCACGGTTGTGACTAACGTCATCAGGATTGCGATCTTCAGATTCTGCTTCATAATTCCCTCAGTAAACCTTTTTCACCACAGAGACACAGAGGCACAGAGTTTTTTCTGTCTCTCTTGTTTTGGTCTTTATTCTTCTTGATCTTTTCTCCTCTGTGCCTCTGTGTCTCTGTGGTGAATAGGTTTTTTACGCCAGCCGAATACTGGTGATGATCATGTCGATCAACTTAATGCCGAAGAATGGGACGATGATGCCGCCCACTCCGTAAACCCAGAGATTGCGACGCAGCAGTGCGGCCGCGCTCATCGGCCTGTACTTCACTCCGCGCAGCGCCAGCGGAATCAGGGCGATGATGATCAGCGCATTGAAGATCACGGCCGACAGAATCGCCGACTGCGGCGTCTTCAGGTGCATGATGTTGAGCGCGTTCAGCACCGGGAATGTTCCCGCGAACATCGCCGGGATGATCGCGAAGTATTTCGCGACATCGTTGGCAATGGAGAACGTAGTTAGCGAGCCGCGCGTCATCAGCAACTGCTTGCCGATGGCAACCACTTCGATCAGCTTGGTCGGATTGGAATCCAGATCGACCATGTTGCCGGCTTCCTTGGCCGCCTGCGTGCCGGTGTTCATGGCCACACCAACGTCGGCTTGCGCCAGCGCTGGAGCGTCGTTGGTTCCGTCGCCCGTCATCGCCACCAGCTTGCCCTGCGCCTGCTCGCGGCGGATCAGGTCCATCTTGTCCTTCGGCGTTGCTTCGGCGAGAAAGTCGTCGACTCCCGCTTCGCGCGCGATTGCCGCCGCTGTCAGCGGATTGTCGCCGGTAATCATTACCGTCTTGATGCCGATGGCGCGCAGCTGATCGAAGCGCTCGCGCATGCCACCTTTCACAATGTCCTTCAGATGAATCACGCCCAGCGCGCGCCCCATCTCGGCAACCACCAGCGGCGTGCCACCGGAACGGGCAATCTGCTCGACAGAGGCTTGCACCTCCGGCGGCATTGCCGAACCATTCAGGGCCAGGTACTTGGTGATGGCGTCGACCGCGCCCTTGCGAATCTGGTTGCCATTCATGTTGACGCCCGACATGCGCGTTTGCGCGGTGAACGGAACGAATTCCATTTCGTGCGAGCTCAGTTCCCTGCCCCGCAGGCCGTAGCGCTCCTTGGCGAGGACAACGATCGAGCGGCCTTCCGGCGTTTCGTCCGCCAGCGAGGAAAGCTGCGCGGCGTCGGCCATTTCGCTTTCGCTTACCCCGGGCGCGGGAATGAACTCCGACGCCTGGCGATTGCCCAGCGTGATGGTCCCGGTCTTGTCGAGAAGCAGTGTATCGACATCGCCGGCAGCTTCCACCGCGCGGCCTGACATGGCCAGCACGTTGTGCTGAATCAGGCGATCCATGCCGGCGATTCCGATGGCTGAGAGCAAGCCGCCAATGGTTGTCGGGATCAGGCACACCAGCAACGACACCAGCACAAACACCGTCTGCGGTGCGCCCGAGTAAATTGCGAAAGGCTGCAAAGTGACTACAGCCAGCAGGAAGATGATGGTCAAGCCGGCCAGCAGGATGTTGAGGGCGATCTCGTTGGGCGTCTTCTGCCGCTCGGCGCCTTCGACCAGGGCAATCATGCGATCCAGAAATGTCTCGCCCGGATTTGACGTGACCTTCACGCGAATCTGGTCGGAGAGCACACGCGTCCCCCCGGTGACAGCCGAGCGATCGCCGCCCGCTTCACGAATCACTGGCGCAGACTCACCGGTGATGGCCGACTCGTCGACCGATGCGACACCCTCGATGATCTCGCCATCGGAGGGGACAAATTCGCCGGCAGAAACAATCACGACATCGCCGGCGCGCAACTTGGAGCTGGGAATCTTTTCGATCTCGCCATTGTCTTCGCGGACCCGGTTGGCAATGGTCTCCGAGCGAGCCTTCCGCAGGGTGTCGGCTTGCGCTTTGCCGCGACCTTCGGCCATGGCTTCCGCGAAATTGGCGAACAGCACGGTGAACCACAGCCACAGCGTGATCTGCAGATTGAAGCCTAAATTCTTCTTATCGCCGACCAGCAGCACCGTGGTGATGACGCTGCCCACCTCGACAACAAACATCACCGGATTGCCCATCATGTGGCGAGGATCCAGCTTGATGAAGGAATCCGCGATGGCGCGGCCAACGATCTTGCCTTCCCAGATAGCTCTTTTGGAACTCTTACTTGCCATTGTCAATCGCCTCAGAATGTCTTACCGGCTGCCAGCAGCAGGTGCTCAAGGATCGGTCCCAGGCTCAGCGCCGGGAAAAACGTCAGCGCGCCCACGATGATGATCACTCCTATCAGCAACGCCGAAAACAGTGGCGTGGTGACCGGAAACGTTCCCAGCGAAGGCGGAACGTATTTCTTCTGCGCCAGATTGCCGGCGATCGCCAGCATGGGAATGATCATGAAGAAGCGGCCAATCAGCATGTCAAAGCCGAGGGTCGTGTTGTACCAGGGCGTGTTGGTACTGAGTCCGGCAAAGGCAGAACCGTTGTTGCCTGCGCCGGAGACGAATGCGTACAACATCTCGCTGAAGCCGTGCGGCCCGGGATTGGTGATGGCTGAGGTGCCGAAGCCGTTGACCGAGGAAATACCCGTGAAGACGAGAATTACCAGCGGAAAGACCAGCGCCACCAGCATTGCCATCTTCACGTCGTAGGCTTCGATTTTTTTGCCAAGATACTCGGGCGTTCGGCCCACCATCAGGCCGGCGATGAACACCGCGAGCACGACATAAATCAGAATGCCGTACATGCCGGCGCCGACGCCGCCGAAGATCACCTCGCTCAACATGATGTTGACCAGCGGAACCATGCCTCCCAGGGGCATGAAGGAATCGTGCCAGCTATTGATTGCGCCGCAGCTCGCGTCGGTGGTCACCGTGGCGAACAGCGCCGAGTTGGTGATGCCGAAGCGGACTTCTTTGCCTTCCATGTTGCCGCCGGGCTGCGACGCGGTAGCTTGCGTGGTCACGCCGTGGAGCAGAGGATTGCCGCGAGCTTCCGCCCAGTAAGCGACGGTGACTCCGGTGAGGAAGAGAATCGCCATCGCTCCCCACACTGCCCAACCGTGGGCCTGCGAGCCCGTCATGCGTCCCAGGGTGTAGGTCAACCCGGCGCTGACGGCAAAGATGGCGAACAACTCGATGAGATTGGAGAGTGGCGTGGGATTTTCGAACGGGTGCGAGCTGTTGGCATTGAAGAAGCCGCCGCCGTTGGTGCCCCACTCCTTGATGATCTCTTGCGATGCGACTGGGCCTTGCGCGATGGTCTGCGTGGTTACGGTATCCATTACCGGCTTGCCCTGGGCATCAACCGCGGGCTTGCCGTCAGCGTTCACATGCTGCACCTGCTGCGGTTCCATTAGCTTGACCGTGTCATAGGGCTTCAGGTTCTGCACTACGCCCTGCGAAACCAGCAGCAACGCGCCAATCACAGAAACGGGCAGCAGCACCCATAAGCAACTGCGGACCATGTCGACCCAGAAGTTGCCGATGGTCTGCATCTGCCGCCGCGCGATGCCGCGAATAAAAGCAATCGCCAGCGCGATGCCGGTCGCGGCCGAAGCGAAGTTGTGATAGGCGAGGCCGGCCATCTGGGTGAAGTAGCTCATGGTCGATTCGCCCGAATACGACTGCCAGTTCGTATTGGTGGTGAACGAAGCCGCCGTATTCAACGCCAGATGCTCGGGCGCGACTCCGGCAAACTTCTGCGGATTGAACGGCAGGTGGAGCTGCAACCGCTCGATCAGATAGAGCAGCAGCATCGACACCACGCTGAACAGCAGCATAGCGGCGGCGTACTCGGTCCAGCGCATCTCGTGGGTTTCGTCCACGCCAGTCAGGCGATAGAGCAGTCGCTCCACCGGCCGCATGACCGGGTCCAGGAATGTTCGCTCGCGATTGAAGACCCGCGCCATGAAGACGCCCATCGGCTTCGTGACCGCCAGGATCAACGCGAGAAAGATCGCAATTTGTAGCCATCCATTGGCAGTCATGTCAGAACTTCTCCGGCCGCAGAAGCGCGTAGAACAGGTAGATCATCATCAATGCGCAGATTGCGAGCATGATGCTTGACTCGGTGTGCATGGTTCCCCTTTACTTAATGCGGTCGCAGAAGGTTACATACCCCAGCGACAGCGCGAAGAAAGCAATCGTGATGGCGACGAATAGAAGGTCTCGCATTGTCGGCTCCTACAAAAGCGAATTAACCACAGAGACACAAAGACACAGAGGAAAGACATAAGAAGAAAAGCAAGAAACAGTCATTGGCTTACGTTTCCCTAGTCTGTGCTCTTCGCTGATGAGTCGTTCAAATTCACAATACAGATTCACCACGGAGGCCACAGAATTGCTTTCATTTTCTGGATCTTCTTTCTGGATTGTTTTTGTTGATTTTCGTTTTTCTGATTTTTTCCTTTTGATCTTTTTTCTTGTCTTCTTTTTCTTGTTTCCTCTGTGTCTCTGTGTCTCTGTGGTGCAAAAATTCCTACCACGGCCCTGGCTTGCGGCCGAACCACCAGATCATTCCCATAGTGACGGTGTTCTGGTCGGTGCTGTACACGTCCTGGCTACTGGTCAAGAAGATTGGACGGTTGGAAAAATCGCGGCGGTATTCCCACCGCATGTCAAATCCATTGGCCAGGGTGAAGTCATAGGTTGCGGTGACCTCTTTCAGCGCTTCAATGTAGCTGGTAATTCCCGTGAACAGGCCACCGTGATCGTCGAGGTATTCCGTGCGACCAGCCAGATAGGTTCGCGGGGTCAACTGATACTTGGCGTAAGCGGCTCCGCCCCAAACGTCGGATGGAGCTGAGGATTGGCCGGGCGCCGTGCTGGCCCACATACGCATGATTTCGTAGTCGCCTTCCAGGGCCAGGTAAAGCTTCGGCGTCGTCTGCCAGCTCACGTAGCTATCGAAGATGTCGGTCTTGCCATTGGGTGCGGGACTGACCCGCTGGAAGCACAACCCGGTCTGCACCGGTACCGGCCCGCAGGTGGAAACCGCGATCGCGTCGGGATGCTCTTGACCAAGATAGTAGTTCACCGTCCAACTGACATTCTTGTTGGGCGTGAACACCAGCCCAAAGAGCTCATCCTTGAAGCCGTTGGTAGGTTCGGTCTGGTTGGTACCATTCACGATCCAATAGTTCAGCGCAAGCTTCTTATTGACTGGGTAGCTTAGCCTTCCCCCCATGTGATAGAAGGGCAGGAAGTCGAACCAATAGGAGCGAGAATAGTTAATCTGATATTGGGTGTAGTTGCCCTCAATTCCCAGGGAGCTGGCCCACTTGCCGAAATCCACCGTAAGACCATTGCCGACCGGAACAACATAGGTCCCATAGGCTTGGAAGATGTTGCGATAGATGTCGGGCCGCGGCTCGTTCAAGGGATTTCCCTGCGAAGCCGCGGCCGCTTGCCCGTACTGCAAGTCGATGCGAGCGCCGTAGCGCCGGCCGTCGGCTACATCCGGAGCGCGTTCCACGATCAGGTCTGCCTGGCTCAGGCTGAAGACATTACTGAGGACGTCATAGGCCCGCAGCAGATTGACCCTTCCGACCGGATCGTTGAAGTTGTACTCGTAATAGCCATCGAACATCGCATTGATGGTGGTGCCCTTCAGGTAGTCGAGCACGCTGCGGTCTTCGGCAGTCAGCGCGAGAGCTGCGGGAGCAATGCCGGGGCCCTGCGCGTCAACCGTGCTGTGCTCAGCTGGATCGCCGCTTGCCGTTGCCGATTTGGTCCCCATTGCCGCCTTCATCTCGTTCACTTGCTGCCGCAACTCTTCAACCTCTGACTCCAGCTGGTCAACATGCTGTTGAAGCTTCTGGTTCGTTTCCGCTCCCGGCTCGGGCGCCGCGGATGTGTCCGCGGTACTCTGCTGTTGGGCACTCACCGATACCGTCCACGCCAGAGCCAGAAGCAGCAATACCTTTCCAATCCGGCTGCTACACCGCGCAGTTGAAATCATCGGAACACCTCCTCGCCGGCATCCATACTGGTCGCGCTTCGGATGCCGTGCAGGTCCCCAAGGAGCCTACTACGGGCAGGTGTCCGGCTACTGGGGCGTGCGTCACATAGGTCGTGTTCGTCAGAACATGACCAGTAAGGCGCCCGTCATGCGGTTCTCGCTCTTGACCAGGTCGGGCGACCAACCCGGCACCGCCGAGTCGGGCGCTCCCGTGTTTCCGCCCGGAGGCGTCACTCCGCCCGAGCCAGAGAAGTAAGGTACGTTGGCCACTCGATGGTTGTACTCAAGACGAAACGTCACGTACTGGCTGGGCATGTAGTCCGTGGTGACGGAAACGTCCCATGCTTTGAACGGATCGCCGGGGTTCTCGGTGAAGTACGGCGTCCCGGAGGCGGCCGTCGCCCCATTAATAGGCGGCAGCAGAACCAGGTATCGTCCGGGATTATTGATCTGACCTCCGCCGAGCGTCAGCCCGTACAGGTCCTTGTGGAACCAGAAACGGTTGTAAAGCATGTATCCCAGGAAGCTCTGTTTCGGCCCCTGGGCCGAATCGCCGGCACAACTGACGCCACCACCGTGTTCGCAACCCATATCGCCGGTGAGCGAAAAAGCCATCCGGTCCAACCTACGATCCGGGTGTTGATAGTACATAACCTGGATACTGTCGTCGGTGTGATAGCGCACCCGTCCGGGAACACCGAGGGTGTCCTCGCCCAATGCATACTGATTGCCGACGAAGGAAAACCAGCCCGTCGGCCGCCATAAGATCTGGCCTCCAAAGCCGGGTCGATGATTGAACCGGCCATACGACTGCCAGCCATTAATGAGCCAAGGCTCAATCTTCAGGTGCTGGTTGGGATAGATCTGTACGCGCATCCCATTAAAAAACCACGGCGTGTTGGACGAGACGTACGACGGCTGATAGGCCCAGTTATCAAACTGGTAATAGCTGAACAGCCCGATATAGGACATGAAGATGCCGGCCTGCACGTTGATCCCATCCCATACATCCCAGTGATATCCGCCATAAGCTTCCGAAATATAGCGGTAGGCGTCGGCCAAGTCCCACTGGCCGCGGGCCGGGCTGGCGTCGTTACGCGGAGTCGTCTGCGAGTACATGCCAAACTGCGTCATCAGTCTTGCCTGAACGTTGTCCCAATGAAAGTCCCCGCCGACACCGAACTGAGTCAACTGAAATTCATTAGCGCGGAAAACCTCGCTGGAGCCGCTGATGGTGTCATCCTGCGGATCATTGAAGGAGTGGGTGTAGTTCACATCCGACCTGATTTCCGGGGTAAAGAACTTGGTATCGAACGGAACCTCCTTGATGCGGCTGTTCCCGTTCAACCATGTAAAGTCGGCAAAGGAAAATGGCTCTGGTTTTGCGTTTGCCGGCGCAGCCTGCTGCGACAGGGCTGCTTCCGCCGACGCAGGAGCCGTTTGGTCGCCAACCTCGTGGACCGGGGCGGTAGCTCTTGAGGTCACCGGCGCTCCTTCGGGCGTCCGCGAGGCGAGTTCCGTTTCCAACTGCGTGATGCGCTTCTGCATGGCATCCAGCTGCTTCTGGACTGCGGGCGGAATCTGTTGGTCGGCGCTATTGGTGGACTGCTGGTCGGCGCCCGAGGACGACTGGTCAGGCGAGGGGCCGCTCGGCGACTGCGCCCGCACCATCAGGGGCAGCGTGATCATGATCAGCAGCATCGCGGCAGTCCGGCCGTGGGCCGACAGAAATTCCGACATCTGCTCTTCCAGATCAGCAAAGAATCGCCGTCCACCGACGGCATACGCCGGCTGCGGCTCCGCTACCTTCTGGACTGCAATATTCGCTCTAGACTTCTGACGGGAGCTGGTTAACTTCCGGTTGGGAAGTGAACACTGCACCAGAAAAATCAGGAAGAAAGCAACGCTCACCGCGCAGATAATGAGAAACAAATCTGTCATGATTTCCTCTCGCACACGTCAGCGCATTCGCTGCCCGCATCTGGATTTGAGCAGTTGGCCAGTAAGGGCGGGCTAAAGAAGTCGTAAGTTTTTCGTAAATGTGCGCGAAGAAAAGCGAGGGGCAACGGCTGGAATTCATCCGGCTCGGGCTACATCGCGCCGGGAAGAAATGGCTCGCAGGGCAAGAGGAAAAGCAGATCCCTCGCGGGCTGAAGCCCGCTCGTGATGACAAAATCAATAAAGTGCTTGCAACGGCGCGACCGAAGCCGCGCCTCTTTCGTCCGATTCTCGATATTCTCGTCTCGCCTGCCGGCTTACGATTTCACCACGCGAAGGTTGTTCGTCACCGACAGGACTGAAGAGATCTGGTTGACGCGCAGCGTACACAGATTCTTGTCGCCCTCGCTATCAACCACGCCTTCGAGTGTCACCCGGGCGTTCTTTACGATGATGCGGATGGGCGCATTCGGGCGGTTGCTGTACTTGAAGAGTGGGCCATAGCCGCCATAAATCGCTTGCCGCACCCGCTCCCGGATCTGCTGGTCCATGGGACTGGGCGGGAGGATTTCGATGTTGTTGACCACCTTGTCGACGCCCTCAACTTTCTTCACGGCGCGGGCGGCGTCCGGTTTCAGACTGGGATTCACAACCTGGCCGGTAAGAATCACGGTACGTCCCTGAAGCGAGTAAGCAAGATTGTCGAATACGCCGTAGTAGGGCAGCATAATCAGCGCGTGGTTGATCGCTTGCATGATTTTCGCCTGGGTCTCCGGCGACATCGCTCCCTCCGGCGCCTGACCCTGGGCCGGTTGATTGGACATCGACTGATTTGACATCGGTGGCTGTGCCGATTGCGCGCCGGCTGCGACCGCCAAAAACGCCACGATCAGGACAACCGATACGATTCCGTGTGCTTTTCCCATGCCATGCCTCCTGCTGTCACAGAGTCTAATTCCCTGCCCTGGGATGCGCAAAGAGAGCAACCCGCGATCAGCGGTTTGTATCAGGGCACGGCTTCAGCCGCGCCGTATGCGGGCAGTAATGGGGCGGGCTTTAGCTCCCGCGAACCATGATCTTACAGGGGCTAAAGAGACTGTGTCACGACCTGGTGTCGCCGCTCCGCGGCTCACTTGTTGTCCCACTTGGAGCGCGGGCTTACGCCCACGCCTAACACAAATGCCGCCGCTTCGCGGCTGAATGAGCCGGATTTCTTAGTGTTTGTTCCACCGCGAAATATGATTTCCGGTCGTGACACAGTCTCTAAAGCCCAGGTTCTTCTGGGTTGCGTTCGGCACGAGTAAACTCGTGCCCTGATACAAACCTGGGCCGTTGACTCCCGAGATGCGTAATCTCTCGCGCAATATTTCTGGTTTATACTGCGCTCAAGCGGAACCTTCCCCAGAACCAGCGCATCCAGATAACTCTGTGCGGTTGTTCCTCTGATTGAATGGCGGATACGCTCCAATTCGTGGTGCAGTATGGCTATGCCCTGCTATTCGGCTGGGTCCTGCTGGAGCAGGGGGGCTTGCCGATTCCAGCGACACCTCTGCTGCTGGCGGCGGGAGCGCTCGCGGGACAGGGCCGGATGAGCCTGCCGCTGGTGGTCCTGGCCGGCACGGCGGGCTGCTTTTTCGCCGACGTCTTCTGGTATAGCTTCGGCAAGCGCCGGGGAGCGGTGGTGCTGAATCTGCTCTGCCGGATCGCGATGGAACCCGACTCCTGCGTACGCCGCACCGAGACGCGCTTCGAGAAGTGGGGCCCTCGCACCCTGCTCTTCTGCAAATTCGTTCCCGGCTTGAATACCGCAGCTCCGGCGCTGGCCGGGATGGTCGGTGTTCCCTATGCGCGGTTCGTTGCCTTTGGCCTGTCGGGCGGGCTGCTGTGGGCGCTGGCTTACGTGCTTCTGGGATTCATTTTCAGCAAGCAGCTGGATCTGGTGGCTCGCGACGCTCACCTGCTGGGCAATGGATTGCTGATCCTCTTCGTTACCGGCGTTATTGCCTACGTGCTCTACCGCTGGCGCGAACGGGAACGCTTTATCCAGCAGGTCAAGGGCGACCGCATCACGCCCGACGAATTGAAGCATCAACTGGAAGCGGGCGAGCGGCCGGTCATTATCGACCTGCGCCATCCCCTGGACGTGCTCACCGATCCTCGCACCCTGCCCGGCGCCCTGCAAATCTCGCCTGAGGAATTGCAGGCCCGGAACCGCGAAATCACTCGCGACGGAGAAATCGTTCTCTTCTGTACTTGACCCAACGAAGCGACCAGCGCCCGGGTGGCGCTGCAACTACGCAAGTTCGGC
Organism: uncultured Acidobacteriaceae bacterium; assembly: GCA_963789245.1. GTDB lineage: Bacteria > Acidobacteriota > Terriglobia > Terriglobales > Acidobacteriaceae > Bog-257. The sequence continues at coordinate 646,872 of CAWBKE010000009.1, forward strand.
ATTCGCCACGTGCGACCTCTGCTGGGCGGCTTTTACGAATGGAAGGAACTTGGTTTTCCTCTGGTGGACATCATCCCGCCACAGTCGGAGGCGACTGCCTCACAGACCCAAATTGCAACGGAAGGATCTGCGTAGGATTTGAAGTCGCACACCTTCACAGGGCCTTGAAAGAGTTCGCTTCTGAAAGCTTTGTAACGGGGCACGACTCTTAGAGGCCGCTGAAAAAGTCGGAAAGCGGATCCCTCGTCGGCCTAAGCCTCCTCGGGATGACAAAAATAAAGAGCTATTCGGCACGACCAAGGTCGTGCCCTGACACAAACCAAATGCATCGGAAAATGTGTTTCTGCAGCAACCGGTCTCTAGGGCCATCCGACAACTGGCAACTGGCAACTGACAACTGGCTACCGCTCTCCGAACCGATTCGCGCTGTCGAATATCTCGCGCAGCGCGGGCCCGCGCAGGTTCTCGCGCAAGTGCGCCATTTGTTGCTCGAAGTACAGCATGGCCTCTTCGATGTTCTCCGTGTTGGTCATGGCAATGTCGCGCCACATCGAATATGGGCTGTGCGCGATTCGCGTCATCTCGCGCAGGGCGCGACCGCCGATCTGCGACAGCACTTCATCATCGCCGAACTCATCCCGCAACGCTGACGCCAGCGCCGTGGCCATCATCTGCGGCAGGTGACTGATCCAGGCGCACAGGCGGTCGTGCCGATTGGCATCCAGCGTCATCACGCGAGCGCCGATCGAGGTCAGCAAATCGAGATATTCCTGCTGCCGTGAGGTGTAGAGCTGGTCAGCGTCAATCGGCGCGATCAGCCACACGGCGTCGTGAAACAGATCGGCATCGGCGTGTTCAATGCCCCCGACTTCCTTGCCCGCCATGGGATGTCCTGGCAGCACGCTGGTCGCGGCTCTGTCGCCGAGCACCAAGCGCGCGCGTTCGACAAGCTTTTCCTTGGTACTGCCGGTGTCGGTGATCAGCGCATCTTTATCCTGATTCCGCGCGAGCAGGGGAGCGATGGCTTCCAACTGCGACAGAATGCAGCCTACAGGAGTGGCCAGCACGATGACGTCACTTCCGGCGATGGCGCGCTCCAAGTTGGCTTCCGCGCGGTCGATGGCTCCGCGAGCCTCGGCAATCTCCAGCACCGCGCGCTTGTCGCAGCCGACGATGGAGCCATTGAATCCAGCCCGCCGCAGCGCAAGGCCGAGCGAGCCGCCAATCAGGCCGGTTCCGACAATCGTGATTTGGCGAATGGGCATCAGGCCGAGGCGGTAATATGCACGTCAATTGATCTCACCAACTCGCCTGACTGCACGCACCGCGGTTTGTATCAGGGCACGACTTTAGTCGTGCCGAACGAAGCATAACAAAAATGCGAGGGCTTCAGAGACTGTGTCACGACCGGAAATCATAATTCGCGGTGGAACAAACACTAAGAAATCCGGCTCATTCAGCCGCGAAGCGGCGGCATTTGTGTTAGGCGTGGGCGTAAGCCCGCGCTCCAAGTGGGACAACAAGTGAGCCGCGGAGCGGCGACACCAGGTCGTGACACAGTCTCTTCAGCCCCTGCGGTCGCAGGGGCTGAAGCCCAAGTTATTGGTGGCGCAGTTTCGGCACGGCTGAAGCCGTGCCCTGATACAAGGCGGCTGACAAGGCGACTGATCAATACAGATTGAAGCGCCTGTATTGCCTTCGGCCAGACCTCAGCCGATTGCCTGGGAACAACCGCACTACCCGATCGTGCGTCCGACGGCCGGCGCGATCATGCGCAATTGCGCCATCAGTTCGGAGAACTGCTCAGGAAACAGCGACTGCGCGCCATCGGAGAGCGCGTCGTCAGGCGAGGGATGCACCTCGATCAGCAAGGCATCGGCGCCCGCTGCTACTGAGGCACAGGCCATAGGCGCGACTTTGTCGCGCAAGCCCGTCCCATGCGAAGGGTCGGATGTGATCGGCAGGTGCGACAGTTTGTGCACAATCGGGATCGCCGAGATGTCCAGCGTGTTGCGGGTATAGGTCTCGAAGGTGCGGATGCCGCGCTCGCACAGAATCACATTGTAGTTGCCGCCGGACATGATGTATTCGGCCGACAGCAGCAGCTCCTCGATGGTGGCGGCAATGCCGCGTTTCAGCAGCACCGGCTTGCGCACCTTGCCCAGCTCGCGCAGCAGATTGAAATTTTGCATGTTGCGCGCGCCCACCTGGAAGACGTCGATGAAGGGCAGCATCAGCTCGATCTGCGAGATCTCCATCACCTCGCTGATCACCATCAGGCCGTATTGGTCGCCGGCCTCGCGCAGCAATTTCAGGGCGTCCAGTCCGAGGCCTTGAAACGTGTAAGGCGAGCTGCGTGGCTTGAACGCTCCGCCGCGCAGGACCTTCGCGCCCGCCTTGCGCACCAATTCGGCAGCGGTGAAAATCTGCTCTCGCGATTCCACCGAGCAGGGCCCGGCCATCACCACAACTTCTTTGCCACCGATCTCGACGCCATTCGGCAGGCGGACGATTGTGCCTTCGGGCCGAAACGGTCGCCCCACAAGCTTGTAAGGCGCGCTGATGCGGTGTACCGTCTGCACGCCGGGAAGCACTTCGAGTTCGCGGGTGTCGAAGTCGATGCGCTTGCCCACGGCGGCCAGCACACTCTGCCGCGCACCGGTAGTGCGGTGCACGGCGAAGCCCATCTTCACCAGGTGGTTGGTTACCTCCTGGATCTGGTCTTCGCTCGCCGTCTCCCACATCGCTACGATCATGGTCTCCCTTTAAGAGGTGGAAAAAAACTGGCCGGTTTCTGTATTCTGTCAGGACGCCAAGGTTCCTAGCACATCAGGTTCACTGCGGCTGTTTTCGACTCTATCATGCGCCCGACTGCCAAGCCGAAATCGTGCCTGGGCTCTCCCGTAACAAATATGGGCTGCCGATTTTTCGCAAGAATTGTGCGGGCGGCTGATGCTTGGGTGCGAATCGGGCCGACTTGAATTTTGCAGCCCGGAGCCCGCAGACATACTCTAAAGGAGACATCCCGGACTTAGCTCCGACTCAGTGAGAAGACGCCGGTTTTTCAGGTGAAGGAGGGAATTCTTGCGTTTTGTTTTAGCACTCATGTTGATGCTTTGGTCGGCAGGCGGAGTTGCTCAGCAGAGCAGCTCGCCGGCTGCGCCGCCATCCGCCACGCCATCGTCCGGCGGCGCAGCCGCAACCCCGAATGCTGCCGGCAGTTTACCCGACGCCCCCAGCACGACTGCCGCGAAAAAGGAAGTGCCTGTCTCGAAGCAGCAACCGAAGCGAATACTCGGCATCATGCCCAATTACCGCGCCGTCAGCGCGGGAGCGATTCCGCCGCCGCCCACGCCCAAGCAAGCCTTCAAGATTGCCACCCAGCAAAGTTTCGACTATTCGGCTTTCGTTTTCGTCGGCATTACCTCCGCAATCGCCGAGGGCCAGGATACGCATCCGGAATTGGGCAAGGGCATGGGCGGTTACGGCCAATACTACTGGCGCGGTTTTGTTGACAAGGCCGACGGCAACTATTGGGTGGTCTTTGTTCTGCCGACCGTGCTTCATCAGGATGAGCGCTACTACGCCATGGGCGAAGGTGGTTTCTGGAAGCGCGGTATTTACGCTGCCAGCCGGATATTAATCACGCCGAATTATCAGGGGAAGAACACGTTCAACGCCTCCGACGTGTTCGGGCGCGCCATCGCGCAGACGATCTCAGCCACCTATTATCCCGCCGGTGACCGCACCGCCGGCGACATTGCCGTCAAGTACGGATGGGCGATGGGTCGCGACGCCCTTACCAATGTTTTCCGCGAGTTCTGGCCCGATATAGCGACCCACGTGCTGCACCGCCATCCCTGAGGCGCAGTGCGCAAGGAAGATGTGCGAACGAGGAAGGTACCGGATCAGGCAAGATAAGGCGAGAGATTCCGGCGAATCGCTTCCTCGTCAACTTCTTCGCCGCGATTGAGGCGGTCCAGGATTTCGTCGACGATCTGCTTGGCTTGATTGCGTTCGCGGTGCAGGAGGAAGCCGTCGAAGATGTGCTGGCCGCGCATGGCATTCTCGATCTCGGTTTCCTTGTCGTGCTCGCCGAGTTCGGTGAAGTAGACGACTTTATAGCGTCCGCCGTAGTCGGCGTCGCGATAGATTTCGAACATCACCTTCTTGGTGTCAGTGGTGAGTGGCATGGCCCTGGTCTCGGTTGCTCTCGGTAGAGCTGGCCTTCAGGCCAGCGTCAACAGTCACTTTTGATTATAAAGCCAGGCATCAGCCGGGGCTGAAACTTCTTGACGTGGAGAAAGACCTCTCATAGGTCCAACTCCGTCGTCACTTCAGGAAGCTACGAATGAGGTCGGCCACGTGCTGCGCCTCCGTGTCCATGGCGAAATGGCCCGCGTCGAGAATGTGCACCTCTGCCGCCGGTACATCGCGTTTGTAAGCAGCAGCCTCAGCCGCCTGGAATGACGGATCGTACTTTCCCCAGATCACCAGCGTGTGCGGCTGTTTCTTCTGAAGCCACGCTTGCCAGGCGGGATAGGACGCGACATTGGTGCGGTAGTCGTAAAACAGGTCGCTTTGGATGTCGACCTGATGTGGCTGACTCAAAAACGCGAACTCGTCCGTCCAAAGGTCGGGGTCGTAACGATCAATATCAGGATCGCTGCCGAGATGCCTTTGCTTCGTCGCTGCCAGCGAAATCAGATTGGCGCGGAGGGCAGCTTCGTTCGCGGCGCGGTCAGCCCAAAACGCGCGGCGAGTTGCCCACAGCGGTCCCAAGCCGTCCTCATGTGCTACCGCATTCTGAATGATGAGGCTCTCGAGCCGCTCAGGATGCGCGAGAGCGAGCCGGAAGCCAACGGGCCCGCCGTAGTCCTGCAGGTAGAGGCTGTAGTGAGTGAGCCCGACCGCTTGGGTGAAGTGATCGATGACGGTGGCGATGTGGTCGAAGGTGTAGGCGAAGACCGCAGGCTCGGGCGCGTCACTGTGACCGAATCCAGGGTAGTCCGGCGCGACCATATGGTAGCGATCCGACAGACGGGCAAAGAGAGGCTCGAACATCCGCGAAGAGGATGGGAAGCCGTGAAGCAACAGGATCGTGGGCGCGTCCTTCGGGCCGGCCTCTCGATAGAAGATGGAGAGACCGTCCACTTGAACCGTGCGATAGATAACGCTTTGCTTACTCACAGGCGGGTTCCGGAAAGCTGTTGAGGAAAAAATCGACGCGAACAGAAACAGAACCAGAGACCAGCAAGAGGCGTGCAAATCTCGCAAGGGCCACATCGTCAACCTTTAATCGTCGCCCGAGGCCGCAGCTCGCTCCGGCTCAACTTCGACCTGCGGAAAGGGAACAATCTCCGCTTCTCGCGCCACGGATTTGTGCGTCAACGATATGCGCAACGAGCGTTCGTACTCGGCCAGCTGTTCCTCCAGGCTCTTCGCGGTCTCGGCTTTCTTCAACAGGTCTTCGCGATAGCGCTTCAGGAAGTAGTCAATCGTCTCCACGCGAATCTTAATCGAGCCGGTCGGCTTGTTCTCGTCCAGATCTTTGAACGAGAAGTACGGCGTGCCAGACTTCTCGATGATGTCCTCGATCACGCTGTAAATGGGCGCGTCGTGACCGCACTTGAAGTTGCTGATCTCCAGCGCCACCAGGTTGGGATGGCGCGCGGTAAATTTCGCCGCCCAGATCTTGATGTTCGTGCTGCCGGAGTAGGCATTCTTCCACACGTCGCGAATATCGAGCGCGTGCGTAATTGCGCCCGAGCGCACTTCCTCGCCGAAGAGCCGGTCCAGGATGTCCTCATCCATGGGCAACAGGCTCTGAGAGAAGACGGGGTAGCCGAGCTTCTGGAACTCCTCCATGATCTCGTGATTCAGGCCGGGATCGTGGTGATAGACACGGCCGAGCATGACGATGCCCAGGCGGTTCTCACGCTCCAGCGTGTCCAGCATCTCGCGGGCGCGCTTGCGCATGTTGCGATCGTAGTCCTCAAACGCCTTGAAGCCGGCCTCGATAGCGCGCTCATTCTCTTCTTCAGACAGGCCGAGAAGTGGAGCCCACGTCTGGAACATCTGCAGAGTGAGCAGCTTTTTGTCATCGATGTTCAAGATGGGATCGAGATACTGAATGCCGTTTTCCTTGAAGACATCGCCTTCCTTGATGAACGCAGCCTTCACCGCATTGGGCGTCGCGGTGACGGTGGGACAGGCGTTGGCGCCGCTGCAGTTCTTCAGCGGCTGATTCATGGTGTCGATCATGGGGAAGAAGATGGCGTCCAGCGGCTTCTTCTGGTGCTTCTGGAAGATCAGGTTGTAGACGTGCGGAATGCCGATCTTCGAGGGGAAGCAGGGATCGATGGCGCCGCGGCCCGCGCCCTGGCGATACATCTCCTGGCCGGTGAATTCCGAGTAGACGAGGTTCTCGGGTTCCAGGCCGAGGCTCTCGAGATAGCCGCTGAACAACGGCGTGAAGAGATACATGTTCAGCACGCGCGGCATACCGACGCGCATGGTCTTGCGCTTCTGCATCAGGTCGATGCGCTGCTGTACGGATGCCTTCGCTTTACCGAAGTCCCAGCGGCCCGGCGTAGGCAGCGGATCGGCAACCTTCTGCGGATTGCGCGAGCGCCAGACCTCGTTGGCGGCGATGTCAACGAAGTTCGGGTTTTCCTTCTTGATCGCGTCGAGTCCGGCCTTGATGCCGCGCATGGCGCCGACGTCCTCGACTTGGCCTTTTTCACAGGTCGAGATGATGAGACGGCGCTCGCCCGCTTGCAGCGGGACTTTCGACTTGAAGACCGGCAGCGGTGATGCGGGCTCCAGCGCTTCGTTCTTGCTGTCGCCGACGTTGACGTCGATGAAGGTGCGCAGGCAGTTGTTCTTGCAGAAGTAGCAGCGCGTGTCTTCATTGCGCGTGGTCTTGTAGCCGATCTTCTGCACTGCGTCCAGGCCGATAAAGCTGGTGCGATGGCCGTTCTTGTAGATACGGATCGCTTCGACGCCCGCGCCGATCGCGCCTGACTCGCCGCAGTGCTCGTGTACGATCACCTCGGGCTCCTGGCCGGCGCCGTGGAAGTGCGAGTTGATGAAATCCACTTCCGACTTCACCGCAGCCAGATTCTTCTGTGTCCCACCCTGTAGGATGAACTTCGATCCCAGCTTGGCGAGGTTGGGAATCCCGGCGACATACAGGAAGATGTTCTTGGGCAGAACGTTGGCCAGTCCGGCGAGGATCTCTTCGCCGCGCCAGCCCTGGCGCTGGAAGTTCACGATGTCGGACTGCATGAAGACGGCGCAGCCGTAGCCGAAGATCGGCATGGTTCCCGCCGAGAAGGCGATATCGGCGTACTCCTCGACTTTGTAGCCCAGCGATTCTGCGGTGCCTTGCAGGAAATAGCCGTTGCCGGCGGAGCACTGCGTGTTCAGCTTGAAGTCTTTGACGCGTCCGTCTTTGAGGACGATGAGCTTGATATCTTGTCCGCCAACGTCGACGATGACGTGCGGGTTGTCGTAGAACTTCATCGCCGACTCAGTGTGGGCGACGGTTTCCACCAGCGCGACATCAGCCTTCAACACGTCCTTCAGGACATCCTTCGCGTAGCCGGTCGTGCCCACGCCCAGGACTTCCATAGTCGCGCCCTGCGATTCCACCTGCTGGCGCAGAGCCACGAACATGTCGATGGTGTCCTGGATGGGATTGCCGCCGGAAAGCTGATAGGCCTTGCACATCACGTCGCCGCCCTCGGAGAGCAGGACCGCTTTGGTCGAGGTTGAGCCGCCGTCGAGGCCAACGAAGCCGCGAACCGTTTCGCCCGGGCTGAACTTCGCGCCGATGAATTTCGGGACGCGATACTTCTCCTTGAACTGCGCCAACTCTTCATCGGACGTGCTGAGGCCTGCAGCACCAGACTTCGCTTTCTCCGCCTGGCGTCCGACGGAGATGTAGTCCTCAAGACACTCGGTGCCCATGTACAGGCCGACTTCGTCTTCTTCATCCTTGCCGAACTCGACCGCGCCCAGCGCGGCGAAATACTGCGCGTTGTCCGGGACTTTGATCAGCTCTTCGGGCTTTGCGCCTTCGGGAAGCTGGACCTTACGCTCTTCCCAAGTGCGAGGAATGTTCTGCTGCCAGGCTTCCTTCATGCCGCGGATGAAGCTGTTGGGACCGCCGAGTAGCAGTACATGCGGGCGCAGCGTGTGACCGCGCGTAAGAACGGTCAGGTTCTGAAGAACGATGGCATCGAAGAGCGACGCCATGAGCTGGTCGGGAGGGATGCCTTGCTTTTGCAGGCCGTTGATGTCGGTCTCGGCGAAGACGCCGCATTTGCCCGCGACCGGATGCAGCTTGATGCCGGTGTAGCCCTGATCGCAAAGCTCTGCGGCAGGAATTTTGAGCTTGGCGTTGATCTTGTCGATGACCGCGCCCGTGCCGCCGGCGCACTTGTCATTCATCGACGGAATCTTCTTTTTGCGCCCGGTGTTCTCGTCCTCTTTGAAGACGATGATCTTCGCATCCTGCCCGCCCAACTCGATGACCGAGTTCACTTCGGGGTGGAGTTTCTCGACGGCAAGAGAGACAGCCGTAACTTCCTGCACGAACTTTGCGCCGACCAGGTTGGCCAGCGCGCCGCCGCCGGAGCCGGTGATGAATATGCGGCAATTGTGCGGGGCAATGCCGACTTCGTCCTGCATGCGCTTCAGGAATTCCAGCAGCTTTTCGGGCTGCTTGGTCTCGTGGCGCTGATAGTCTTGCCAGATCATCTGGTCGGTTGCGGCCTCGACCACGACGGCTTTTACCGTGGTCGAGCCCACGTCCATGCCGACGGTGTAAACCGCCTTGCGGCCAGACTGCGCGGCGACCTCGCGCGATTTGGCGAGAATACGCGCAGGCAGAGATTCCGCCACCGGCGCGGCCTTCAGCAGAGCGTCGAGTTGAACGTCAACTTTCTCGGGGCCGTGCTCACATGATCCGTGCTGGTGTGAATGACTCACTTGACCTCCAAATCCTGAGGGGTTTGGTCCCCTTCTGTTATTCAGTACCTACGTCCAATTGGTTGCGCAAATTTATGCCGTCCCTACGGGACTCAGTTCTTCTCTGTCGCGCCACCCAGCACTCCGCTTCGCTACGTGCTGGGCTAAGCTGACTCCGTGCCTGCGGCACTCGACTTTCGGAGTTCCTACCTCACTGCCCAAAACTTAAAGTTCAGCCTCACATAGGATTCTAAAGCGCCGCTTTACCTTTCGACTAATCCCCGAAGTTGCCTTCAACCCTTCTGAACCCATGCTTCGCCTGCCGAAACAACCACTCGATCACGCGCTTGTCGTTGTAGCAGAAGGCGAGAATGTGATTCAGCGTCGAGAAGCAGCTCTTCTGACATTCTTTCTTCATCTCTTTGAGCTGCTTGGTTTCAAACTTGTGGTTCTCGATGGTGCCCCAGTCGTAGCCTGCCGAGTACATGGGGAAGCATGGCGCCAGCGTGCCATCGACGCGGACGATCAGCGAGTTGTGTCCCGCGCGGCAGCCCCAGTCGTGCAACTCGCCCTGCACGAAGTTCTTCATCTGCGCCAGACGCTCCACGGAGTTCACCATGTGATAGCCGGACTTCTGCTTCTCAATCAGCCAGTCGATTAACTCGGCGGCCGCGGCATGGTGCTCCTCGCGGATGAACGTGGGGTTCGAGTACAGGTGCTTGAACTGCGGTTGCTCGGTCATCGGCGACTCGCAGATGTGGTAGTCGGTGGCGATGCCGTTGTCGTGCGCCAGCTCGGTCAACATGCGTACATCGTCCATATTATTGGCGCAGATGTTGATGTTCAGGAACACCGAGTAGCCGTACTTGTACTGCTTTTTCACCAGGTAATCGAAGTGGCTGCGGATGGGCACCATGGCCTTAGGCAGTCCTCGGCCCGGTACATCGTCCCAAGCATCAACCGCCAAGTTCACGACTCCGACGCCGGCATCGGCGATCTTGTCGATGACCTTGGGCCACATCAGCCGGCCGTTGGTTGGCAGATAGACCCAGAAGCCCTTCTTCGCTGCGTAATAGATAATCTTGTGGGCGAAATCGGGACGCAGCAGCGGCTCGCCACCCATCAGCGCCAGCACGCCTGCGCCCGAGTCGCGCAGCCAGTCGAGCGAACGCTTGGCTGTGTCTTCGGTCATGCCGCGCACGCTGTTGTCGAAGGCCCAGCAGTAGTGGCAGTCGAGGTTGCACTTCCACTCGTTGAACAGATACGCAATGATGGGGTGGAAATCGCCGGGCAGTACGCGTGAGCGAATCCACGGAACCGCCCAGCCCCGCATCGCGCTGTAGATATGCCTGGCAGACCACGAGCGTCGCTGGCCGTTCTTGGGGAAGTAGTCCTCGTCCGGCGCGTTCATCAACTCGGGATGCTGCGGAAATACCGGCGTGGGCAACGTCTGCTCCTTGCCGTTGGGTGGCGCGGGAAGCAGCCGAGGCTGCTCCGGTGGCTTCATTAGCAGTTCGTGTAACTGCACATCGAGACGATATGACGGCGCAGCTTGCGTGCCTTCCGGCACCTGCACTTCCGGCATAGGACAATGACCTCCTCTTAGCGTTCAAGCGAAAGTATCAACTGCCACTAGTCACCGAAAGCAGGCGCCGCGGCCAGCCTGCGCGCCGGTATCGGGGGCACACGCTGCAGACGCGCCTTGCCGTTCATCAAATCGTTCACATGCAGGACGAAATTCGCCGCGATGCCCGCATAGCCGTGACGATGCGGCACCGGATAAAACACATTGCGCAACTCGGAATGCTCGGCGACGTAGTCCTTAATGTCGTCCAGCCGCTTGCCGCTGGACTTCAAGGCCTGCTCGAATTCCAGGCGAGCTTTGACCTTGGCCTCGCCCAGCGCCATCTGCACACGGCTGTGAGCGTTGATCTCGCCCTCGCCGGAGGTTTCGATGGGCAGGAAGATCATCTCCTTGAAATGATTGGCGACGGCTGACTGAACGCCGTCTGACTGCGACGACGGCATGCAGCCGAAGGGCTTCAGCGCCAGCACCATGTGGCAAAGCTGGTTCTTGGTGTAGTAAACATTCTTGCCGACTTCCAGGTGACCTTCGCCGCCGCGGGCGAACTGGTTGTAGAAGGGATTGGCCATGTCGGCCATCATCTTCTGGTCGACGAGTTCATGGGCGATGTTGCCCAGTCCCTGCACGACGCGCTGATATTGCCGCGAATAGACGCGCTCGCCGACACCCCACATCCACTGCTTCGAGCGGAACTTCCATTCGTTGGCGGCCTGCTTCTTGAACTCGTACCACTTCGGGTGCTTATACGGAGCGTCGAGCGAGCGGCGGGCCGCAGCGCGCGCCTTGGCCTGATACATCATGTACATGACCCAAGTGCCGATGGGCTCAACCAGGACCTGCGCGCCTTCGCGCTCCAGGAACTCGAACATGTGGAAGTTGCCGTCGCCCTCGGTGATCTGCGCCCAGAACTCGCCGATGATCTTCACTACCGGCTTGACCCGCAGGCGATCGACCTCGATGGTGTTCAGTTGCTCACGGACCGCAGCCAGCGCGTCTTTATAAGGGTTGCCATAAAGCTGCTCGCGGACTTTGAGCAGCGAGTTTACCCAGACCTCCCACTTCTTGCCTTTGTTGGCACGGATCTTCTTCGCCATCCACTCGGGCAGATCTTCGTGGTCCTCGAATGGCTTGCGCTCACGCAGCAAAGTGCAGAGCTGGTCGACGGAGGATTCGAAAACTGCGTCCGTCTTGCCCTTTTCCACTTCGTAGGGACGGATGCGGTAGATCATCTCGTTCATGATGTCGCCGAGGTTGAGCGCGTTGAACATGCCCATGCCGAAGTCGACGGTGAACTTCAGCCCGGCTTCGCCGGAGCCGGCCTTCACACCGTCGTTCTGCTGGAAGAGCAGCACGCGGAAGCCGTCGAAGCCGGCGTTCTGCAGCGCCAGGCGATATTCCGACTCATACATGCCGAAGCGGCACGGGCCGCAGGAGCCAGCAGTAAAGAAGATGTAGTTGTCGATGATCTCCTGCTTGCTTATCCCACGCTCACGCTCGATCGTCTGCAGGTGCTGCACCAGGTTGCCCACGGTGAAGTAGGTGGGATTGCACTGGCCGTTGTTGCCGTATTCCTTGCCCAGCTGAAATGCCGAGACGTTGGGCACCGGCATGACCTCGCACCGATATCCGCAGCCCTGAAAGACCGCCTGGATTACGCGCTCGTGTTTCCAGGTGAGGCCGCCAAAGAGGATGGTTACCTTGCCGCGCTCCTCGGCGCCGAAGGGCCGTTCCGCGGGACGTTTGAAGTGATGCACCGGACGGCTGTCCAGCCCCATCATGCTCTCCAGCCGCGCGCGCTCCTGCGCCAGCTTGCGTTGAATCTCTTCTTCGGTCCGAGGACGCGTCAGTTCGTCAATAGGGAAATCGATGCGAGTGACAGTCATGATTATCTTCCTCTTCCTCGAGTGGAATTCATTTCCAATTTTTTGTCAGTGTTTAATTTATTTGAACTCGAAAGGTGGGGCGCAGACAGACCAAGAGCGGGCAAATTGCAGAGACGGCCGATAGGGGTGAAAACTCTCACGGCTTAAAGGATCTTTGCAACCGAACAGTTTGTTACAGCCAACGGCGGAAGTGCGACCTACCCCAAGCTTGCCCGCTATTATCAGCCAATGCGCGGCCTACATCAAGAGCGGAGAGCGTTTTTTTGACAACTTAGTTGCTCCCCCGTCAACCGGGCACCTGAGTGCTAAATACTAGCTGTGTCGACTACCGCACGAAGCCAAGTATCCGCGCACATAACTCACACAACTATCGACGTAGATGCAGTCCGAATGCTTCAGGTTTCATCAAAATCGGTTGTCAATTCCGGTGAATTTAAAGGCGACAGCCCCGCCGACGGCCGGACCTCAGGAGGCGAGTTGCGCGTCAATGTTGAGACTCGAGCCGATTGATTTGCCCGCACCGGGAAATGCTCTACACTCTTAGGTTGCGTTGAAATCCCAGGGCAATGCCGGTTGGAGGCAGGATTCGTGTCGAGATTCGCCGAGCCGATGGCTCGACTGATTGAAGAGTTCAAGAAGCTTCCGGGCGTGGGCAGCAAGACCGCGCAGCGCTTCGCGTTTCATCTTCTGCGGGCGGACGACGAGGATGCCGAGCTGCTGGCCGAGGCCATCCGCGAGGTGAAGGCCAGCCTTCGCCTTTGCTCCATCTGCAATAACATCACCGACGTCGATCCCTGTGTTTATTGCACCAGCGCGACACGCAATCAGCGCCTGGTCTGCGTGGTGGAGGAGCCGACGAACATCGGCGCGGTTGAGAAGACGCGCCACTATAACGGGGTCTATCACGTGCTGCACGGCGCGCTATCGCCGCTGCATGGCGTCGGCCCGGAGCAGTTGCGTATCGCCAATCTCGCCCGGCGAGTGGAGTCGGGTAATGTTGACGAGTTAATCGTGGCGACGAATCCCACCATTGAAGGCGAAGCTACCGCGACCTATCTATCGCAGCTATTCAAGTCATCGGGAGTGAAGGTGACGCGGATCGCGACCGGCGTCCCCGTCGGCAGCGATATCGAGTATGCCGACGAAGTGACGATGCAGAAGGCGATGGAGGGACGGCGGGAGTTGTAGGAAGGCCGCTGTTCGCAGTGCATTGAAAGGGAATCGGCCTTACAGTTTGGAGAAAAGCAGATCCCTCGCCGACTGAAGTCGGCTCGTGATGACAAATAAGAGACTGACAACGGCGCAGGCTGAAGCTGCGCCCCTTCAACGCGCCTGAGGTAAGCCTCCATTACCTCACCGGCTAAAGCCGGCACCGCATCTCACATCTAAATGCACCGCTTAAGAGCTTGCGTGAGAACCGTGCCGCCCCTACGGGGCCCGGATAAAATTTCCACCTTACCCAGGACTCCGCTTACCACCCCAATTCGCGCAAAAGACGCGCGAATCGGGGGCCCCGGCTTCGCTCTGTCCTGGGCTAACTGCGTCGCCACCCCTTCGGGGTTCTGTTTTCGTCTGTCATACTCCACCGCCCACCAACTTAGTTCTCGCACAGACACAGACTCTAAAGCGATGGCTCTTCCGTTCTTTTGGGAGGCGCGCCACGATTCACTTTTGCATCGAGCCACCATGTCGCTTGGCGAAGTAGCCGTTGATCGCGTCTTCCCATTCCTTGCCGGCCTTTTTGTCTCCTTCGGCGAAGTGCTGGACATGTTCGTTGGCTTCGGGAATCAAGGCGGTGCGTTCGTAAGCGACCGTGACGCCCGTCTTCAGGGCACTATCGCGGGTGAGGTGAATGTCGATGAGCGTTGCCATGGCGTCATTCAGCACGTAGGTGTATTGAATGTGTCCGGCGGCAAGATCGAATGCCGTATTGATCCACACGGCGGAATGATCGCCATGCTCGATGCGAAAGACCATGCCTTGCTGATCGTGCGCGGGAACGGGATAGATGAACTGCGGATTCCACTCCGGCGCCCACTTGCGCTCTTCGTTCGCGCCGAAGAGCGGAGCGGCTTGTTCGAGAGGGGCGTTTACGACGAAATGGAATTCAGTATGCGTGTGGATGAGCGCAGGCGCTGAGCTCTGAGCAGACAGCGCGCAGCAGGCGACGACTCCCATCAGCAAAGTCAAGGTGATGTTCAGCAAGGCGAAAACCTCCGGCACATAGCAGAGCTACGATTGTCGCATCTTTCCTGAATACGCCTTTACGAATTTCTTGCGAAGATGGTGCCGCCGCTCCTCCACCCCATCAAGCGCAAAGGAGGCGCTCGATGGGGACCCCGGCTCCGCGGCTCGTTTTGTTCTTCTGCATGGACCGCGGGCTAACGCCCACGGCTAACACAAATGTCGCCGCTGCGCGGCTGCTGAAGGTGATCGCCGACAAGAAAAACGGCGTCCAGACGGACGCCGTTTAATGAGAGCCCAGCAAGTCGAAGGGCCAGATGCCGCCGGCTCGAAGCCGGCTCGGGATGAAGGGAAAAGGCTAGACGCTGGCCTGAAGGCCAGCTCTACCTGAATTCCCTTTCGCCCCGACTTTCACGGGTTGCCTGCTAAGGTGGCGCTGCCCGGCGTTAGCGCGTGGCTCCGGCGGTCATTGCTGCGCCGCCGTTGGAAGCGTTGGTTACATCGCTCTGCTGCTTCAGCCACGCCGACAGCGGTCCCTGCTGTTGATCGCGCAGCACGACGCAATTGTTGATCGACTCGATCGCCTGCTTCTGGTTGCGCTCGGTGCCCGGGAAGGGATGCTGCTGGAAGAACTGCTGCACTGCGGCAGCTTTTTGCGCGTCGCAGAAGTTCTGCGCCCCGTAGAGGAATATTCCTACTCCGCCCAGACCGCCTCCGGTTTTCTTCATGAGATCGCCAAAGTGCGCCTGCATGAAGTTCCACGTCTCGTCCTGGCTCTTAGGATTACGCAACAGCGGGATCATGATGTAAAGGTCCTGGCCACGCACGGCCGGCGTCAGGGTGGAATCGAGCGTTTCCTTGGTCAGGTCCGGCTGAGGAAATTGCGATAGCGCGTAGAAGTACCCGTAATACTGCTCCGGCGATGAAGCCTTCTGCATCTGGGCTTTGAACTCGTTGTAGAGTTGGGCATCGCCATGCCGCGCCGCCACTGCGATCACCGCATGCGCCAGGGTGCCGTCCACGGAGCTCGGATCTTTCATGTATTCCTGCACCATCACGCGGGCCTGCGCAATGACCTGAGGATCGTCACCTAAGATTCCCAGACCCTCGAAGAGAAGCGCACGGTTCTGCTTCTGCTCGGGAGTGTCACTAGGCCGTCCGTTGTATCCCAGCTGTTGCAGGACGGGAGAAAACTGAGTGCGCAGCCAAGCCTGGAAAGCGGGACGGTCGGCGTCGGTGACCAGGTGGTCGTTGATCTCGACCAGGCGTTCACCGAACGAGTCCAGCAGCGCGGAGCCGGGCGTGTTCTTCAACTGCGCGCCCAGCGCCAGATAATCGCCGACACTGTGCTTGCCGACCCGCATCAGCGCCCACTCATTGCCCATAAGAGCAATGCGTTCTTCCGGCGTCAGCGCCGTCTCGACAGCGTTGCCCATTTGATGCAGGGCCGCGCTGTCGTAATCAAAGCGGTAATAGCCCATGGCGCTGGAGTCGGGGAAGACAAACTTCGAACAGCCCTTCAAAGTGAACTGCTGCTCGCGCTGGGTCAGCAGGAAGCATTGCTGTTTGCCGGCCGAAGTACCGTTGATGCCTTTGGCGCAGACCGGGATCTGCCAGATCTGAGTATCCGGCCGGTTGAAGGCAGTGGGAGTATCGAAGTAGCGCTGCTGCGAAAGCTTCAGAGTCGTTTTTCCGTCTTCGCATTTGGTTTCGACCCCGACGTACGGTACGCCAGGCTGCAAAACGAAGGTCGGCATAATCTGGTCCACGGGCTTTTTGGAGGCGCGCGCCATCGCACCCCAGAAGTCGGCGGCGGTAGCGTTGCCGTAGGCGTGTTCCTTCAGATAGAGGTTGACGCCGGAACGAAATGTTTCCGGGCCCAGATAGGATTCGAGCATGTGCAGCACCGAAGCTGACTTCCCGTAGGCAATGCCGTCGAAGAGTTGCTCAATTTCGGCGCGGGTCTCGGCTGCCTGGTGGATGGGGCGGGTGTTCATCACGGAATCGCCGGCCATGGAGCGATCAATCTCAGACACTGTCGTCTGGCCTTCCATCCAGTCAGGTTTCCAGCTGGCGATGGGATGCGGCGTCATCCAAGTGGCAAAACCTTCGTTGAGCCAGATATCGTCCCACCATGCCATGGTGACCAGATCGCCAAACCACTGATGCGCCATTTCGTGAGCAATGGTTTCAGCCACTCCCTGCTTCGCGTACACTGACGCTGTTTTGTCGTCGATCAGCAGAGCGCTTTCGCGATAGATAATCGCGCCCCAGTTCTCCATCGCGCCAGCCTGGAAGTCAGGCACGGCGATGTTGTCGAGCTTGGGCAGCGGATACTTGATTCCGTAGTAGCTGTCGTAATAGTGAAGGAATGCCTTGGAGGCGGCGAGCGGGAACGCGGTCAGGTTCTCTTTGCCGGGCACGGTGCAGACGCTGACCTTCACGCCATCGGTGTGATCGGAGACGCACTTCCAATCGCCGACCGTCAGCGCGACAAGATAACTCGACATCTTGGGCGAGGTGGCGAACTTGATGGTGTGCTTGTCGCCGGGACCAGGCGTGTCGGAGACAATCTCGCCGTTGGAGATTGCCGTATCACCCTTGTCGATCGTGGCAGTGAGATCGAAGGTCGCCTTGTAGGCCGGCTCGTCGAAGCAAGGGAAGGCCACGCGGGCGTCGGTCGACTCCATCTGCGAGACTACATACTTCTTGCCTTTGTAAGTGCTCAGATAGAAGCCGCGAAGCTTGTCGTTGAGATGTCCGGTGTAGGTGATGTGCAGCGTCGCGGGACCGGCAGGAAGCTGGTTGGCGAAGGTAAAGGTCGCGGTCTCATTCTTATCGTCGAGCGATACCTTCGCGGTTTGGGTTTGCCCACCGGCAGTCGCTGTAACGTTATGAAAGTCGATCTCGAGCGCGTTCAGCGTGATGGCGTTGCTCGGCTTGCTGAGATTGAGATCGATGCTCTCGTCGCCATCAAAGGTGTTGTTCGGGAAGTTGATGTTGACGGCGAGGGAATAGTGATCGGGAGACGCGCCGCCGGGCAGGCGCTGCGCAACGGCTGTGCTGCAGACAAGCAGGCCAGCGGCGAAGATAAGCAGGAACTTTTTCATAGACACACTCTCTCAGGAAATGGAAGATACCCAACCAGTATGAAAGGCAATACGTGACGAAGGGGTCGATAGTTCAAAAAACTCTTGCGAACATATTAGACGATAGGAAGCAGAGTGTGTGAGCGGCTGTGATGATAAGCAGATTTGCGTGTCCATTTCCGTACATTCTGGACAGTCGTGAGTAGGTCGGCCAGTACGTCGCGAGCAGGGCTGGGCAGCCACGCTGGTGTTCAAAGAGCCAGGTTATTATGGCGACGGCCTTTGCCGTTGCCGGAGGCTGTCTGATAGTCTGCAGCATTGGTAAGTTGCCCATTGCCGGCTCACTACCTGAGGGTCGTGACGGGCGGCACAGCGCGGCGCTTATAGGTTCGTTTACTTTTTCCATGGAAGATCCTTTGGAGGCAATTTTGACGCAATTCAAGAAGCAGGTTTTCTATCTCGTACTGGTGGCTGGTCTGCTGACGCCGGCAGCGTTTGCCGGCAGCAAGGAAGATTCGCATGACTGGCTTTCGAAATCGTTTCAGCAAGCCAACATCTGGAACCAGGGGCCGGTGAAGCTGGTGGCGAAGGTGCGAATGCCCACGGGCTCGCGCAATGATTTGAATCTGGAATACACCGTGTCATGGGCGGGCCCTGACAAGTGGCGTGCGGAGTGGAGCGCACCCGGCTTGGAGCAGGTCACGGTGCTGAACAACGGCAAACTATCGTACGTCAGCAATCAGCCCTCGCCGCTGGTGCGTGCCATCGAGTTCGAAGCGGCAATAGCTGCGCTGGACGCAGGCAGCCCCGCGGGACCGTTCCCGTTCCCGCCGCTGGACTATGCGAAGGCGAAGATCGACGTCTCGAAGAAGAAGATCAACGGCGCAGAGGTGAAATGCCTGGCGTTGGGACAGCCGGCGACGACCTACTGCATCGATTCCGCCAGCGGTCATCTGCTGAGCGTCGATGGCGACCTTGGTACCTTCGAATACAGTGACTACACCACGGTAGGGAGCACGACGTACCCGCAGTCGGTG
This sequence comes from uncultured Acidobacteriaceae bacterium, assembly GCA_963789245.1. Classification (GTDB taxonomy): domain Bacteria; phylum Acidobacteriota; class Terriglobia; order Terriglobales; family Acidobacteriaceae; genus Bog-257. The sequence continues at coordinate 665,626 of CAWBKE010000009.1, forward strand.
AAGGTGAGCTATGTGAAGACGCTGATGGAAGATGCCAAATTGACGGTGACGCGCGGCGATAAATTCGAGGACGCGCTGTTCACTCCGCCGGACAAGAGCACGACGGTGGACTTTGCTTCCTGCGCTGACCTGGACAAGAACTTCGCCGCTCCGCGCCTGGAGAAGCCGGTGAAGGCCAAGATGCCGGATGCAGCCAGAAAGGCCGGCAAGTACGGCATGGTGTGGGTGCTGTCCACCGTGGGTACGGATGGTACGGTGCAGAAGACTACGGTGCTGGGCGGCGAGCCGGAGTTGAGCGCCGCGGCAACCACCGCGGTGAAGCAGTACAAGTTCACTCCCTACATGCGCTGCGGCCAGGCAGTGGCATTTCAGGATGTGGTAGTGGTACCGTTCGCGCCGCCGGAAAAACCGGCAGACGAGCCCATGTTATCCACAAAATAGGCGATCCCACCCAGGCGAAGGAAGCTTGGGTGGGACCGCCCGACCGCCTGGCGTATTACTGGTGAATGGCTTTGGCGCGCACCTGCGTTCAACCGCCGGTGAAGCTCGATTGCAACCGTTCTGGCAAACCGCCTTGCGCGAAGAAAGAAGTTTCGAGCTCGCGCACTTGGATTACAATTGACCGGGAATTTGTTTCATCAAGCGGCTTCAACTGACGGAGGACCGGGACGATGAGGGCAATTTTAGTCGGCGTAGTCGCAGCCACTCTTACACTCGGACAAGCGGCCCACGCTCAGAGCCTTGGCGCATCCGGCATCACACTGCCGTCTATGACGGGATCGTCTATGACAGGGTCGTCTATAACGGTGCCCACCATGACCACATCCTCCGACATGATGACGTCTTCTTCCATGCCGGCATCGCAAATGCCGGCGTTCTCCATGCCGACATTCTCCATGCCGCCGTCGACGATGCCGACGTTCGCCATGCCGACATTCGCCATGCCGACGTTCTCTATACCGACATCGACAATGCCGACGTTCTCAATACCGGCATCGCCAATGCCAGCGTTTTCCATGCCGACATTCTCTATACAGGGAGGCTCTTCCAACGCTGCAAGCGTCGCTTCGGCTGCCGGCGCGCCAACTGAAACTCAAGCAACGCCCAACCCTGTCGCGACGCCCAATCCTGTGGGCTCGCCAAATGCCGTCAGTGCGCCCAAGGCTGCTGCAACGCCCGATGCTGGCGCAGCACCCAATGCAGCCGTACCGCCCAATGCTGGCGCAGCGCCCAATGCAGCCGTACCGCCCAGTGTTGTCATAACGCCAAATCTTCAGTGATCAGCAACACCCGTGAGGATGCGGTTGCACAAGGATTCCCGCTGTTTACGCCCCAGGCTGCGATTAAGATGCAAAGCGCAATCGCCTGCGAAATCAACTATGGCGTGATTTCCCAGACCACTCCGTTGCTGCTTTCTCCACCGACCTCCGTGGTGCCAAAGAGATTTCCATTGGCGTCCATGGTGACTTTGCTGTTAGGCCATGAGCCGTCGCTGCCGCCGGTGAAGTCATACAGCGAGGTATAGACCCAGGCGCCGTTGCTGGGACTGAGCTTAAAGACATTCCCGTTGCGATGCGCGCCTTCGAGCAAGGTGACGCCATAGAGATTGCCCGCCGGGTCCATAAACAGCCCGCCGTTGGGTCCGTCATTACCGCTGCCGGTGAAGGCATACAGCGTACTAAAGGTCCAACTTCCGTTGGATGGACTCAGTTCCCAGACCGTACCCCCATTGTTGGGGCCGCCATCGATGGTTGCGCCATACAAATTTCCGGCAGCGTCCATTACTACCGCGCCGCTTGGCCCACTGCCGTCGGTGGACAACTGAAAACTGTGCAGGACGCTCTCGCTCCAGCCCGATTCCGTCGGTGTTAGCTTGAAAATCGCACCACAAAAGTTGAGACCACCCTCGCTCGTGGTGCCGTACAGGTTGCCGGCATTGTCGAAAACCACTCCACTCCACGGGGCATCGCCGTCGTAACCCCCGGTAAAGTTGTACAACACTGATTCGGTCCAGTCACTGCCGCCGGGCGTCAGCTTGTAGACATTGCCCGAATATCCGCTGGGAGCACCCCATGATGTGGTGCCATACAAATTGCCGGCGGCATCGAAGGTCAGATGCCCAAACGCCGGATGCGCGCCATCGTTGGGATATCCCTGGAACTGGTAAAGCGTAGTTTCGGTCCAGGGACAGGAAATGGTAGCGCAATGGAAATTTGCCGGAGGTCTCAGCTTGAAGACGGTTCCGCACTCGTTGCCTTGGCAGTAGTACGCGCCTCCACCCCAAGTCGACCCGTAGATACTGCCGTCGGAGTCAAAGGCTACGATCTGGTCGGGAGCGAAGCCGTCGGTCGATCCGGTAAAGCTATAGAGCACGCTGAAGACCCAGCCTCCGGATTTGTGGGTCATCTTGTAAACCGTGCCGCAACCGAAGTTCTGACCAGAAGAGAGGCAGTTTTGGTTGTAGATGCCGCCATCGCCAGCGGTGCCGTACAGATTCCCTTGACTGTCGCTGGTCAGTCCGCCCGCGCTCGGAACCGACCCATCCGCCCCGCCGGTGAACGTGTGAAGGACCTGAAACGTCTGGGCCTGCGCCGACGCTAGCAGGATAAAGAGTCCTGCCAGACTCGCCAGACCAACGATCACCCCACCGCAACGTTGTCTTGCTCGCGCCATAACCATCCTCCTTAGCATCCATCTATTTTGATCGTCCCACACTGTGGGACCACTAACAGTTCGAGCCAACTTGTCCCACATTGTGGGATGTTCATACCGGCCTGTCCTAACTGACAACCGGTCACGTCCTTACGGCGTGATCTCCCACACCGTGCCGCAGCCTTGGTAAGTGCAGTAGTTCGTTCCGCCCGCAGCGGCGGTGCCGTAGATGTTGCCGTTGGCATCCACAACTACGCCGCCGAAGGGCGTCAGTTTATAAACATAGCCGCACCCATAGGGGTAGTCGGCGCTACATCCAAGATCGCCGCCAACCTCGGAGGTGCCGTAGAGATTGCCGGCAGCGTCCCTAACCAAGGGGCTGTAGAAACCTGGGAGTTCACCATTGTCGTCGACATGGAGTGACGTGAAGATCCAACTGCCGTTCGAAAAACGTAGCTCGAAAACCCCGTTGTTAGGCTCGATGAAGGCGCCGTACAGGTTGCCGGCTGGATCGAAGATCACTCCTCCGAAAGGAGAACCGTAGTCACCGCCGAAGTTGTAGAGGATGTTCGCATTCCACGCTGATCCTGACGGTGTGAGCTGGAAAACCGTACCACAGCCTATGCCGCCGCAGCCTCCGCCATACTCCGTCGTTCCGTACAGGTTGCCGCCTCCGTCAAAGACGAGAGCGCTGGTGGGACGGGCGCCGTCCTCGCCGCCGCCGGCCCCCACCCCTAGGTAAGAACCACACCCTCGCTGCCCTCCGTAGGTGGCGACGCCGTACAGGTTCCCCGTGTGATCCATGACCAGGGTGGAATATGGCCCAGACCCGTCGGAGCCGCCGGTAAATTCGTGAAGCACGGAGAGCGTCTGGGCATCCGCTGCGATAGTCGTCACCAGCAGAATGACCAGACTGGCCATCCCTGCCAGCCGAGCGAGTGCTGAACTCCACTTCTCCGAGCGCGTCATAGCTATTCTCCTTTTCAGTCATTGCGGTCTGCAAAGGACGGACGGACTAGGCGGCAATATTGTGCGCCCGCGTGGGAGAAGTCAACTTAATTTAACATTACGGTGTAAGCGATTTGAAACAAAGGATTTACTTGGCGGAACTATATTGGTTGGCGATAAGTGGAAATCCTCATGTCACAGTGACTCCGGTTAGGAGGAGGATTGACGCCGAATCAGGGTGTAATGGTCTGTGCTCATCAACCATCTTGAAGCAAGTGAGCTAAGTATCTTCCCGTCAGCCTCTTACACCGTAATGCAAAATTAAGTTGACTTACCGAAAGCGAGTGATACTCTCTCACGTCAGACGAGCCGAGAACGAGGAGATCAACATGGCCCAGCAGCAGATCGCAGCTTCGACTTTTGACTTCAACTTACGAGTCAGACGAGCGGCGCTCGTACCATTGGCTATTGCTCTGGCAATTCTCACGATTACCTCCATGGCCCAGGCGCAGACGCTTTCCGTCCTGCATTCCTTTAGCGGCAACGGGGATGGAGCCGCACCGGCCGCTGGCCTGACCATGGATGGAGCCGGAAACTTCTATGGCACAACTTCGATCGGGGGCGCCGCGTACGGAACAGAGGGATACGGAACGGTATTCAAGCTGTCGCGCGCGGGAACCGGCTGGATTCTGAAGACCATCTATACGTTTCAGGGCGGCGCCGACGGGTCCAATCCCTACGCCGGAGTGGTCTTCGGACCGGACGGCGCTCTGTATGGGACAACCAGCGACTCCGGCGATCCCGAGGACTACGGGGGAATCCATCACTACGACAATTGCGGCGCATGTGGTACGGTGTTCCGGCTAACGCCTCCCAGCCATGCCTGCGTATCCTTTAGCTGTCCCTGGACGAAAACCGTGCTTTACCGCTTTACTGCCGCAGGGGGCGATGGCGCATATCCCGGCTACGGCGATCTCACCTTCGATGCGGCCGGCAATATCTATGGGACGACCGTGGACGGCGGAGGAGATGGAGGAAACTGCGACCCGTATAACAACTGTGGCGTGGTTTTCAAACTCACCCGATCAGGCGAAAGCTGGACGGAAAGCGTGCTCTACAGCTTCAGCCAAACAGGGAACGCGGGAGACATTCCTTTCAGCGGCGTGGTCCTCGATAGCGCCGGTAACGTGTACGGCACAACATTCCTTGGGGGTCCAGGGGGATCGAGCGGAGGCGCAGCGTATCAGTTGACCCCATCCGGCTCCTCCTGGACGCTGACCGTGCTGCACGACTTCGGGGGACCGAACGATGGCGGCAATCCCTTCGGCGGCATGATTATCGACCAGCAGGGAAACCTGTATGGCACCACCGGGGATGGGCCTGGATCCAATGACGGCGGCACAGTTTTCGAGTTTCAGCCCTCCGGCAATAGCTGGATCTACAGCACCCTGGCCGTTCTTCCCTCCGATGCCGCGCCAGAGGACACGCCCATCATGGATGCGGCCGGCAATCTCTACTTGACAGGCGTGGGAGGCACTGTCTTCGAACTGACGTATTCAGGCGGTGTTTGGAACTACGCCCTTCTTCACGACCTCAACGGCGAACCCATCGGCGGCGTAGTAATGGACGCCAGCGGCAACCTGTATGGCACGACTGAGGACACATCCACTTCGCCCTGGGGCGAAGTTTGGGAGCTTACGCCATAGAAGGCTCGGCTAGAGTTGCAAGCTCTGTCCATGGTTGACGTTACATCGCCATATCACAACCAATCGGGAGTGGGTGGCGCGGGTTACCTGCGAGGCCAGAGGTTACGAAAGTACAGTTACCGGTATTGTACTTTCGTAACTTGACGGGTTTTTCGCAGGAGTTAGGATTCAGTTGTTAGGGTAGGATTCGCCTTCACCCCGGCGCTCCTGCCCTATTTGTGTTTATGGAAACAGGATTGTCACGTGCCGGTTGCCGGTTGTCAACATCGAATACCCGCAAAGTATTCCAGACATGGCACTTGCACGCAGCGCAAATGGCCAGGGATTGCAATACTTTACGCGGAAGTCCGCAAAGTATTCCAAACACGGCTCTTACGGCACATCCTAAGTCCTTCCATCAGAATACTTTGCATTTTACTCTTTGTAACGTATTGCAGCGCAAGACTTTATTTTTCGAGGGGGGTACCCCATGACTATTTCTATTTGTGAGCACATCAAGTCCAGCGGCAAACGCTGCGGATCGCCGGCATTGCGGGAGCAGGCTTTCTGCTACTACCACTCGCGACTGGAGGAATGTTTACCAAGACTCCGCACCATGTTCGTCGCGGAAAAGGCGAATGCCGCGCCCGGAGAGTGGCCCATTGTCGAGTTCCCCGTGCCGGTGCTGGAAGACGCAGCGGCCATCCAGATCGGGTTCATGCAGGTGCTGCACGGGATCGCCACTGGCAATCTCAACGTTCGCAAGGCGAAGCTCATTCTCTCGGCCCTGCATGGCGCGTCGGCCAATCTGCAGCGGCTGGAGGCGTGCCTCGCGCAATCCGTGAGTGCAGTGCTGCGGAAACAACCGGGGAGCGTGAAGCAGGCAAGACGCGTTAGAAAGAGCGACGCGGTATCCTTGTGAGCATGGATCGCGAAGCTACTGAGAGTTTCAACCTTGATGTGGTCGTCATCGGCGCGGGGCCGACCGGGCTGGCTTGCGGCATCGACACCCAGCGCGCCGGCTTCACCGTCGCCAACATCGACAAGGGCTGCCTGGTCAACTCGCTGTTCAACTATCCCAGCAACATGACGTTCTTTACCACCCCGGAGTTGCTGGAGATTGGCGACCTTCCGTTTTGCAGTCCCAACCAGAAGCCGACGCGGCAGGAGGCGCTGGAGTATTACCGCAAATGTGCCGAGCACTACCAGCTTGACGTTCGGCAGTACGAGCCGGTCAACAAGATCGAAGGCAGCGACAACAACTTCGTCGTCCACACGACTAACCTGCACGGCCACAAGCGCGAATATCACGCGCGCAAGTTGATCGTGGCGACCGGCTACTACGATCGCGCGAACTATATCAACGTTCCCGGCGAAGACCTGGCCAAGGTCATGCACTATTACCGCGAGCCGCATCCGTTCTTTGGGCTGGACGTGTTGGTGATTGGGGGAAAGAATTCGGCGGCGATTGCCGCGCTGGAATTGTGGCGGCATGGAGCGCGGGTGACGATGGTGCATCGCGGGCCGGGGATCAGCCCGTCGGTAAAGTACTGGATCAAGCCTGACATCGAGAACCGCATCAAGGCGGGACAGGTGAATGCCTATTTCAACACGCGCGTGCGGGAGATCACGCTGGAACACGTGGTGCTGGATACGCCCGAGGGCGAAGTGACGCTGCCGAACGACTACGTCTTCGCACTGACGGGATACCATCCCGACTTCGAGTTCCTGAGTTCGCTGGGGATCAAGCTGAGTGGTGAGGCGGACAGGAAGCCGGTCGTCGACCCGCAGACGCTGGAGAGCAATGTGCCGGGAATTTATCTGGCGGGTTGCATCGTGTCAGGCATGAGGACAAGCGAAATCTTTATCGAGAACGGGCGCTTCCACGGACAGGCGATCGCCGCCAATTTGAAGCAGAAACTGCGGCCGGAGGCGGTGATCGTGTGATGCCGCGCTCTTCGCCATTCGCCAACGAGAGATTGTTAGAGCGTGTTTCAAAAATAAGCGCAGGTCGGGTTTGTATCAGGGCACGACTTTCAGTCGTGCCGTCACTGCGACCCAAGGTGACGGCTTTAGCCGCTGAGGAACAGGGGCTAAAGCCCATTCGTTGTTGCGGCCTTTCGGCATGGCTAAAGCCATGCCCTGATACAAAGCGGTTTTTGCAACACGCTGTAGCCGATGACAACCAATTTCACCCTCATTTCATCCGCAGTGGGGCTGAAGAGTGAAGATTCTGGCGAAAAAGCGAATCGCGAACAGCGAACAGCGAAGAGCGAATCGCCGGAAACCCGGTGTTCACCTTGCGGGAGATCCTGACTGGCTCACGCGCCTGCGGGCGGCAATTCCGGACCGGGATCGCCGGGAGGCAAATCCGGCGCCGGAGGCGGCGTTGTTTCGTCGATCTCCTCGGGATGAGGCGTGGTGTAGATCACCGCCTCAACCACAACCATCTCGGCGTGACGCTGATACCAGGTGGTCGCGCTGGCCAGTTGCCACAATCGCGTCATCAGTTGCGCGAAGATGATCAGTTCCAGCAGAACGAAGGACAGCGGCAACGAGGTTGGCGGCAAATGTGTCCAAAGGACCAGCCCAATCACCAACGTTATCCACGCGACCAGGCTGATGCAGAAATAAATCCGGAAGAGATGCCGCGAATCATGCCAGGTGATACGCCACGACTTCCACAGATTGCGCCACATGCCGCGCTCGTTCCGCGCGACGGCGCGCACTTCAGCGATGTCGAACCACAGGCGTACCCAGAGGGCAAGCAGCAAGAAAATCAGAATTGCTCCCCACCACATAAAGATGCCGACCTGGTCGGCGATGGCGCGGTCTCCAATATAGTCGGCCAGCTTATCCAAGCCCTGATAGATCATGCCGACGATCACGAACGGAATGATCGACAAGAGCATCAAGCGCACGAAGCGCCAGAAGAATGCGCCGGAGGCGGCGAAGAAGTCGCCGGTGTTGAGCCGGCGATCCTGGCGATAAGTCTCCAGAATTCCGCCGGTGACCAGGATCATGAACAGGAAGAAGAGAAACGCAAAGATGTAGGAGCTGGTGCTGTAGCGCATGAGGTTGACATCGGGCAGCCGCAGCAGCTCAAGGAACATGCCCAGATCGAAGCCGTTGGTGAGTTTTTGTCCCGCCAGCCCGTGGGCCAGCGCGTGGGCCGTTCGCATCGCTGCGGGAGCCGCGCCCAGCGCTCCGCACACCGCGTTAACTACGAACACCCACCACAGAACGCCTTGCCGCCGCCACAAGAGACTGAATCCGGCAGCCACTGGTCCTTTTTGATCGTCTGCCATGATGCGCCTCCTAAGCCAGCCAGCTCAGCATCTGAGCCAGGAATTGGGTCGAGAACATCCAGTATGCGGCAATTTTGTGTACCGCTCCGTGGTGTGAATCGGTGGTGCGGCTGTTGTTCAGATAATCGCTGTCCAGAGTTACCTGGTAGTCAGGATCGATTTGCACTGACTCCACCTGCGCCTTCTTGCGGTACACATATCGCACCCAACGGTCTTTACCGTCCCAGCGCTCATAGGTGGTGTCGCCATTGTCGAACTTCACCACCGCTCCCACCGGGAAGACGAAGTCGCCTTTGCGATGCAGGATCACTTGCGTTTCGTATTCCGTCTCACCCTTCTTTTCTTTCAAGTTCGGGTCGAACCAGTTCACCGGATTGGAGTCGGCACGCAGCACTTCGTAATCCAGCACCTGAGTTCCGAACATCGCCTGGTTCCAGTACCAGCTCAGGTCCTGTCCGGATACCTCGTTGACCGTCTTCATGAAATCTTCCTGCGTGGGATGAGTGAAGCGATAGCGCATGAAGTAAGTGTGCAACGCGTTCCGCAAGGTCTGCTCGCCGATGATCTTTTCCAGCGTGATCAGCATGGTCGCAGTCTTGCCATAGCTGATGGAGCCGTAATCGCTCATGCTCATGTCCTGATAGCTATGGCGATAGAGAGGATCGATGTCGGGATTACTGAGATACGATTGGCGCTGGTAATCGCGCTCGCCCAGTTGCATGCCCATCCAGTTAAGGATGCTGGCGTTCGCACCATAGAAGTTGTCGAGCACCTTGACTTCGGTGTAGCTGTTGATGCCTTCGTCCATCCATGCATTCTCGAACTCGTTGGTCGCCACCATCCCATACCAGTATTGGTGGCCGAACTCGTGCTCGGTGACGAGGTCGATCAGGTGAACGCCTTTGGGAATGTACCAGCCGCTGTCGCCGGTGATGAATGTCGGATATTCCATGCCGCCCGCTTCGCCTGCGCCGTGCGGAGGATCGACCACCGTGATCTGCGCGTAAGGATACGGTCCGTACCAATCGTCAAAGCGCTTCATGGTGTCTCTGACGCAGGTGATGTACGGTTGCCACTGGCGATCGTGGCTGTCATAGCTCAGCAGGCGGATCTTTACCTGTCCTACGCTGCCGTCGAAGGTAGCGTTGATGACCTTGAAGTTGGGATCGGCGGTCCAGGCGAAGTCGTGAACGTCCTCGGCGTGGAAGGCAACCGTCTTGGTGCCATTGCCGTTGTCCTGATCGGCGACCTGCACGCCGGTCGCGCCGATGACGTAATCCTTAGGCAGCGTGACCTTCACGTCAAAGGTGCCGAAGTCGGCGAAGAACTCGGTCAAGGCGTGGAACTGATGGCAATTCCACTGCCCGTGCCACCATACGCCGACCTTGGGAAACCATTGTCCAGCCAGCAGGAATGTCCGCTTGTAGCCGGTGCGCGCGATCACCTCCGGAAATGTCGCTTTGAACTTGATCTTGAACACAACGTCTTGTCCGGGCGCGACCGGACGCGGCAGCTTCACCTGGAAAACCGTTTTGTCGTCGGGATTGCCGTCGTCCGGCGAGATGAACTTCATCTGCTTGGTCAGATCGCCCATGCCCACGACCTCGAACGAAGACACGTCGTTGGCTCCGTAATCTTCCGGCTTCCACGTTGCCAGGCTGCTGGTGCGGAAGTTGCCGTCGCGATGGGCTTCGTGAATCCAGGTGGCCTTCGGCTGAAAGGCATTCAGATAAAGATGAAACGGAAACGTGTCGAGCGCCTGGCCGGTGAGGTTGTGATAGGTCAGCGTCTCGGTGGCAGTGACCGTGTGCGTCGGCGGATCGTACTTGGCATCGATGTCGTACGCTACGACGCGTTTCGACAGCGGCCCTTTGACCTCGGGCGCAAACGGACTCTGTGCCGCCGCCGCAATAGGCAGCAGGAACACAACAGCCGAGAACCATGCCACGAACAGCCGCTTCATAAACAACCTCCGAAGGTGACGTGTTTAGCCCCGGTGAGGAAGCCTCACGCCATCCTTTGCCCTGACACAAACCTAAATCCGATCTGGTCCCAATCTTTTGCTACATTCAGCAAGCAAGTGTACACTCTGCCGCCAATCGGTGACTACGCGGGGCGAGCCGCTCAAGTTCCATTGGAATCAGCAGCATTGGAATTCTCGTCCTGCCCGGTTGACTATCCTGCTGCCACATTGAATTGTTGCCTGCGATCGACTCGCGCTCCTGCTACACTCGCGGCAATGCGTGTTCTGGGCATCGATTGCGGCGGCGAATACACCGGCTACGGAGTTGTGGAGCAGGACGATCTCGGCTGCCTCCATCATCTTTGCAGCGGGGCCATTCGGCTTTCGCCGCGCGACGCGCTGGAACTCCGCCTGAAGACGATCTGCGAAGGGCTCGCCGAAATCATCGCCACATACTCACCTGAACAGGTCGCCATCGAAGACGTGTTCTACGCCGTCAACGCAAAATCGGCGCTCAAGCTGGGACACGTTCGCGGCGTCGCCATGCTGGCCGCCGCGCAAGCCGGTCTTGCGGTTGTCGCTTATTCACCGCTGTCCATCAAGTCGGCCGTCGTCGGCTACGGCAGAGCCGAGAAATCGCAAGTGCAGCTCATGGTCACACGCTTGCTGGATTTGCCTGCGCCGCCGCAATCAGCCGATGCCGCCGACGCCCTCGCCATCGCCATCTGCCATCTGCATACGGCGGGAACGTTGCACCGGCAGCAAGCTGCTGGACGCTGAGCGCGCAAGCAGTAATCCGGGAAAAGCCGCTACTAAAACGCTCTGAACGTCGGCAAGAGTTTTTCTTCGATTTTCTTCGTCGCAAGCGTCGGCGTCTTATCGCCAACGCAAGGCCCCATGAACGAGATCGAAAGCGCCTTGCTATTGAGGTTGTAATAGAACGTGTCTGGGTAACAAACGCCTCCGCCACCAGGTCCGTAGTAATAGAAAGTTTGACCGCCGAAGCTTCTTGGCTCCGGAGGGCTCTCGCCGCCGGTGGGAGCTTCCTTTACCAGACCTTGCAGATCGAAAGGTTCGGTTCGGAGTTCAACGAGAATTCCGGCATCAGCCACTTGGCTGTTTTCCAGCCTGAATAGCCGTCCTTCCTCAGCTTGTTTTTGCAATTGGCGGGAATAATCAAGGTCGTTCGTATATTCTTTCAGAGCCCAGGGTTCGGCAACAGGCTCATAACTCGGCGGATAGGAAAAGCAGAAGCGATACTTCTGGTTGACGTAAGGCTTCCAATCCGCGGGCGCATTCGGAGTGGGACACGGCGGATTGTTGCTGGAGCCATCCTCGCCAGCAGGCGGCGGAATCACCTCCGTCATCTCGAACGTCTGTAATTCTGATCCATCGGGCTTGGAAAAATACCCGCTCATCCCTTGTAAGGTCTTCGAGAACTTTCCCGCGAAAATTCCGGTCGGCTGGTCCTTTGGGTAGTACTCCTTCAATTCGAAGTTGCCCAGAGAATCCACCGCACCGTTCAGCCAAAGTGTCTTGCCGATTTGCGCGTATTGTTCTGTACCGGAAAGCTTCGATCCCGTCTTCGCTAGCTGCCAATTGATTGCGGTTTTCCCTCCCACGCTGCCGCTGAACTTCTTGCTGAAGTCCGGCACCGCGGCTTCAGGAGCAGGCGAAGGATTGACAATCAACAGCTTGTTGTCCCGGATGGCAATCCGAAACGTGAGGCTTGGACTCCGGGTATAAAACGGAGTCACCTGAAACAGAAAGTCTCTCTGCTCAGGCAAAACCGGGAAGAAGTCCCAGAACTCCACGGTCCTCATGGTGACGTCGGAGAAAGCGGCCGTCGCCCCGCGCACATTGACGAATCCCGAGGGCGTCAGCTGCCAGGCGTACTCGAGGTCACCTGCAACGTCGACGACCCGCGCTAATTGGCTCTGCGAAACCATCTGGTTCAGTTGCGGCTTGTAAGCGCGAAAGTGTACCGCCAAGGCATAGGTTTTGTCGGGGAAGAATGCCGGCTTGTCACGCGAGGCGGCCTCGCGTCCCCTAGCGATCATCTCCGGCGAGTCTGCCGGGCCCCACGCCAGACCAATCACTGAGAGCTCAACATCGCTCACCTTCCATTGGAGCGGCGGTGGGAACGCAAATGTCTCTTGCAGGATCTTCGGCGCGGATTGATTTCTGTCAGCTTCCTGCGCTGCCGAAAAAAGTGAGAGGAGAAACTACAAGAAGGATTGTGATTAATCCTGTTGCGAGCGTCCATCGGCTGCGGCCGCAGCTTCGTAGGCAGGACATTGCAATGCCTCGCACTATCGCTATCTTGCGCCATCATTGCATTACCGGTGGGGCTTTTCAAGGAGTCTTCCGCTATGCCGATTTCAAACCTGCCCCGATACCAGATAGAATCTCACTCCGATGAGACTTTCCCTCGCCTTCCTGGTGTTTGTGTTGGTCTTGCCCGCTATAGGCCAGGATGCCGCTGCGTCTCCAGCGCCTGCCGCAACTGAGGCCTCGGTGCGCTTCAGCTTCGACTGGAGCCAGGGCTTTCCCTGGCAGAGCTACAGCGTCACCGTTCAATCCGACGGCAAGTCCAGCTTCAACGGAACTCCCCACGCTGATGAGACCAACGACACCGACACCGACCAGCAGGACTTCACCATGTCGGCGGCGAACCGGCAGAAGATCTTCGATCTGGCGCAGAAGCTGAATTACTTCCGGGGCGATTTTGCTTCCACGACGAAGCACATCGCGCAGACGGGGCAGAAGACGTTGCAGTACCAGTCTCCGCAAGTTCAGGGCTCGACCACCTACAACTGGTCGCAAAACCCGGACGTCGAGGAGCTCACGCGCCTCTTCGGGGGCATTGCCATGACCATCGACTTTGGCCGCAAGCTGGCCTTCCAGTATCGCTATGACAAGTTGGGCATGGACAAACTGCTGAAGGAACTGGAAGCCCAGCAAGCCAGCCATGGCGTCGAGGAACTGGAGATCATTGCGCCCATGCTGCACAAGATCGTCAATGATCCCAACCTGATGAACATCAGCCGGCAAAGCGCCCAGCGCCTGCTGCACTGCCAGGGGCAGTCGGCTGCGCCCGCCCCGAATCCTGCCTCACAATGAGAAGGGGCGCAGCTTGAGCCATGTCCTGAGCCCGCCGAACGGGTGCGCTGGCTCAAGCTCATTACATTTGTCATCACGAGCCGACTTCAGTCGGCGAGGGATCTGCTTTTCGTCCACGTAAAGAGGCTATACACGGTTCGCCACAATACTTTGACAACGTCACCACGCAAATTCCCGAATCCTTGCCTCGAAATTGGTGTTTAATATCCTTAGGCAGAGAAGGCCTCGACGACCCTCGTCCAGCCAACCGTCTCTCAGGTTCAGAAGCACAGGCCCAGGAGTACTAACATGACAAGGCATATGGTTTCCGCATGGTTTGCGGTCGCAGCATTCGTTCTGCTTGCGGGCTCGCTCCTAGCTGTTGCCGACTCGCATGTCAGGATCGTTCGCCTCAGCTCCGTCGAAGGACAAGTCCAGATGGATCGCGCTGCTGGCGCAGGCCTGGAAAAGGCCATTCTCAACACGCCGATCGTAGAAGGAACGCGCGTAATGGCAGGCAGCGATGGCCTGGCCGAAATCGAGTTCGAGAATCAGAGCGCCCTGCGTTTGACCGAAGATTCCGAAGTAAAGTTCTCCAAGCTCCTGATGAATGATGCCGGCGTCAAGATCGACCAGATCGAGGTGGTCAAAGGGCTGGTTTATCTCGACGCCGCGTCGAAGGGCGACGACGTCTATCGCCTGATGGTCGGCAAGAACAGTTTTCTGGTGCGCCGTGACACCGAGATGCGGCTCAGCGCCGGCCCCGATCAGGTCCAGGTTGCCGTCTTCAAGGGTGAGGTTCAACTGGAGAACCAGCCGCAGCCGGTCACCGTTGGTAAAAAGGAAACGCTCACTCTGGCCGGTGACAGTGGAACGGACCATACCGTCGCCAAGGGCGTAGAGCCGGTGCGCTTCGACGGCTGGAACAGAGAACGCGAAGCCTACAGCAGCACCTACGCCGAAAACGACGGCTACGGCGGACCGAGTCGCGCCTACGGCTTGCAGGACCTCAACTATTACGGCAACTATTTTTACGCCGGCGGCTACGGATACGCTTGGCAGCCTTACGGCTTTGCCAATGCGATGATGAACTGGAATCCCTATGACAACGGAGCCTGGATGTTCTATCCCGGCATGGGTTACGCGTGGGCCTCGGCCTATCCGTGGGGCTGGTTGCCATTTCACTATGGCTCATGGGCTTTCATCAATGGTGCGGGATGGGCGTGGTTGCCGGGCAATAATTACGGTGGCCAATGGTACGCGTCCAGCTTCCAGAGCGTTCCTCGCGTTACCCGAGCGCCCGCAGGCTGGACGGCAGCTGCTCCTCCAGCCATTACGGCGGCGACGAACTTTGGTCAGTCGACCGTTCTGGTGGGCAAGGCTGGCGCACAGCCTCTCTCCATTCCAGGCGGACGAATTCCACCGAACTTCGCCAGCCTGGTGCCCGGACGGACAGCCGGACCGGTAACGGCAGCACACAGCTTTGCCAAGCCGGGTGTTGGCAATTCGGCTTCTCATGGAAATGTCTTCGCCGCGGCCAACAGCGGCCCGAGCCCAGCCCATCATGGCTCGGCGCACGTATTCGCTCCGCCGCCGGTTAGCGCTGCTGCAATCGGCGCGTCCGAACCCAGTATAGCGTACGGAGCAGCACGCTCAGGAGGAAGCCTTATCGGACACCCCGGAACGGGCGGCATTGCTGCCTCGGCGGCTCACGCCTCGGCAGCTCCGGCCAAGTAGGGGAACTGAAGCGAGAATCGGGACTCCTCGAGAGCAGTTTCACAGGTGGTGTATAGGAATGGGTGGAGCACGCCTTTCAGGCGTGCATTGCTGCCGGGAGTTTTGGATCGCGCTTTAGCGCCTGAGGTACGGTTCCTCGTCACCTCAGCGGCTAAAAGCCGGTTTCCTTTTCACTCACGATTTTGCACCGCTAAAGCGGTGCTCCACCCGATACATCGGATGTCGAAACTGCTTACTCAATCGCGGGCGCCAATCCATGGCGGTCGCCCTTCAGGATGCGAGGCGGTACTGCCTGACGCGCTCGCTCTTCCTGATGGCAATTCCAGCACAGAGGCCGCATATTCTCCAGCTTCGCCTGCAACTCATCCAGATACATGTCCCGCAACTCGAACAGCTTCTGCTGCTCATTGAGCACAGCCAGGCGGCTGCGGCGCCAATCGGAAGGTGTGAGCGCGCGCGTGCAAATGGCGCAGCTCTTGCCTTCGTACCACTTCGTCAGCAGGCGCTCGACATTCTCGGGTGAAGGATCGATTTGCGCCAGACACTCCTGACCGCAATCGCCCTTCTCTGGCCAGCGCGAACACGATTCCAGCCGCGTATGTTCCTGTCCGCGCAGTGCCGACCAGAACGCGAACTTGTTGTCGACCTCGACATCGACAGGCTGCCCGGAATCCGGACAGACGACCGGCTGGCGGCCCCGGTTCTGATAGTAATTCTGCAAGCTCACCAATACCGGCAGGCCGGTGACGAGAATTGCGCCAAGGAAAAAAAGCACGATGGGAAAAATGGCAAAGGTCAACATAAAGCACCTTGGGCCGCGAGTGCAGCCTCTGATGCGTTTGTACCGCCGTTGTCACAGGGATTCAGTGATGCCGCGCACAGGAGGGTGTGACGTCAAAATCTCACCACGGAGGCACGGAGCTCACGGAGAAATTCAAAGATGCCCAGACGTCATCTCAGAGATTGTTCTCGGATTGTTTCAGGGCACCCCCCTTTACAGGCTGCTGGAAATATCGCCTTCGGAAAGCTTTGTAACAGGGCACGACTGCAGTCGTGCCGATAAGCCGTTTATTTTTGTCTTCCCGAGCGGCCTTCAGGCCGCGAGGGATCCGCTGTTCCGACTTTTTCCGCAATCGGTGAAGCCGTGCCCTGGTTAGAGCAACTATGAGATCGCTTCGAGCTGGAACTGTTTTGTGGTTTGATATTCGGAAAAAACTCCGTGCCCTCCGTGCCTCCGTGGTGAAAACTCGGCCGGCATCACTTGCCAGCCGCCGCCGGCGTAGGCATAAACCGATATCCCACTCCGCGGACGGTCAGCAGGTGGCGCGGATGCGACGGATCCTTCTCGATGTACCGGCGCAGCCGCACAATGAAATTGTCGATCGCGCGCGTGTCGGTGTCCTCGTGCAGACCCCAGACTTCCTCGAGGATCGATTTGCGCGAAACAATTCTGCCACTGTTGCGAATCAGGTGGCGCAGCAGCTCCGCTTCCATTAACGTCAAGCGGAAGACCTTGTCATGGGCCCGCAGTTCCAGCGTGCCAAAGTCGACTTGCTTGTCGTCAAAAACATAAACATCGAACTCGCGCAGCGAGTCGGCATCCTTCGGTTCAGCGACGCGCACCTCGGCCGGCGGATCGTTCAGCAGAGTCCGGCCCCAATCATGACGGCGCAATAAGCTGCGAATGCGCGCCAGCAGAATAGCCAGGTCAAACGGTTTGGGCAGGTAATCGTCCGCGCCGCAGGCAAAGCCCTTGAGCACGTCTTCCGGACGGCCGCGCGCGGTCAGCATCAGCAACGGAATGTAGTTGCTCGCCTTGCGCAATTCGGTGGCAACCGCAAAGCCGTCTTTGCCGGGCAACATGACGTCCAGCACCAAGAGATCAAACTCGCTGCGCTGCTTCAGCAGCAGCTCCAGCGCCGTCTCACCATCGCCGACAACCGTGGTGCGATAGCCCTCGGCCTCGAGGTTAAATTTCAGCCCGCGCGCCAGGTGCTCTTCGTCTTCCACCAGCAGAATGTCGTTCACGGGGAGTTCCTCGGCAGCTCAATGATAATCGTGGTTCCGTGTCCGGAGCCTTCGCTGTCGGCATGCGCGTTGCCGCCGTGGCGGCGGGCGATGGCGCGCACAATGAACAGGCCCAGGCCGCTGCCCTTCACCTGCGACGCCCCGGGCGTAAGCACACGATAGAAGCGTTTGAAGATGCGCTTCAACTCCCCTCGTGGAATGCCGACTCCATTATCGCGCACCCGAATTTCAACGTGCTCCAGGTCCGGCGTAACCACGGCAACCCGGATTTGCGGGTCGTGCGGCGAGTACTTCACTGCATTATCCAGCACGTTCGACAGCGCGGTGGAAAGCTCCTCGCGATCGCCCATGACGCTGAGTTGGCCATCGGGCTTGCCATCCGGCGTCCAGTCCAGCACCGCTGCCGACAGGTGATGACGCGAGCGCGCCCAGGCGATCACCTCATCCACCAACGGCCCCACCGCGATCTGGGTGCGTGAAAGAAGAGCGTTCTTCTGGGTGATGCGCGCCGCGCGCAGCACGCCTTCCACCGTTCCCATCAGCCGCTGCGTGTCCTCCAGCATCACCTGATAGAACTCGTGGCGCTGCTCGTCGTCTACGTTGCGCTTCTGCAGCGTCTCCAGATAGAGCCGAATCGAAGTGATCGGTGTTTTCAGTTCGTGAGTGACCGCGTTCAGGAAGCTGTCCTGCTGCTCGTTGCGGCGGATCTCGCGTACCAGGAAAATCGTGTTCAGGATCACGCCGGCGATGATGAAGCCAAAAAAAATGACTCCCAGAATCAGCGGCACGATCTCGCGCCAGTTCAGGATGACCCAACTGGTGCTGAGCACCGCTGCCGCCGCTGCGATGCAGACGCCTAACGTGACAAAGAACGCGATCTTGGTTCTGCGGCTGGTGGTGCGCATGGGAGACGCGCTCAGAATAGCAGAGAGCTGTCAGCGTCCGGCTGTCAGTGCCGCAAGTTCTCGGCGGCCTGCAGGCTCTGGCGCGCCAGCTCGCTATCGCCCTGGTCGCGATAGGCATAGCTCATGTAGGTGAGCGCTCTGCTTTTGATCTCGAGGTTGGGAGCGTGGCTGACCACGATCTTGTAGCGCCGGATCGCGTCCGGCAGGTCGCCTTGCTTCTGCTCGTAAACCGCAAGGGCAAAGTTGCTGAGAGGATCGTTCGGGTCGAGAGCGACAGCCCGTAAGTAGTGACGCATGGCAGCGTCCAGTTCTTTTCGCTGCATCAGTTCGTTGCCCATCCGCTCCTCGGCTATCGAATTCACGCCGACGACTCGAGAAACATGCGCCCAGAGGGTTAGATTGTCGCTCCAGTATGCGAGCTGGCGACGGGTCACCACGCTTAGACTTAGCAATACCATGCCAGTCGCGACCACAAGGTAGGGCGAAGCAAGAAATTTTCCTCGCGCGAGAGACTGGTTCGCTGTCGCGGAGCCGCTCGCTGCTTCCTGTAGTGGTGCCGAGGCGAACAAGTCGCCCACGCCCCAGCAGATCATGATGAACAAGCCGATGAAGGGAAGGTACGCATAGCGATCGGCCATTGCCTGGTGACCCACCTGCACGATGCCGATCATCGGTACCATGGTTCCGAGAAACCAGAACCACCCTACGGGCAGATAGCGTCGCTCGCGATATTTCCAGACCAATGCACTTATCGCCAGCAGCAAGAGAAAAGCCGCCAAAGCCTGCCATGTCTGGATGGAATTTCCCGGATGCGGGTACAGCAGGGTCAGACGTGACGGCCAAAACGCTTTGCCAATGTATCGCACATAGGCAACCAGTGCATTCTCCAGCCGCACCGGGAGTGAATACTCAACCAGCGATACTACCGCTCCGCCGGCACGCTGCGCCTGCATTGTCACAATGGAACTGGCGACGCAAAGCACCAGAAGTGGCAACTTCTCCAGCACCAGCCAGGAAAGCTTCCGCGAAGGTATCTCGGAGTTGTGAGTCGAACGGGCCTGACTTTCAGCGGAACCAGAAGCCGCTGCGTCAGACTCAGGTTTTAGCTCGTGAGGCGGATCTGCGGGCTGCATTCTTTCGAGAGGCCAGTAATCCCACAGCAGCAGCACAAATGGCAAGGTGATGACCTGGGGCTTTGCCATCAAGCCCAGCGCAAACCAGAAAGCGACCAGAACGTAACGAGCTATTCCAGGCCTGTGCGCATACCAACGATACGTCCCCAGCGCCAGCAGGAAAAACAACATGCTGAGCAGGGTCTTGCGCTCGGCAATCCAAGCCACCGCTTCAACATTGATGGGATGCACGGCGAACAGCGCCGCAACCACTGCACTGCGGCCCGCGTAGCCGGTGGCTCGCTCCAGCACCCAGAACAGCAGCACCACGTTAAGCACATGGAGCAGCAGGTTGACATCATGGTGCCGGGCAGGGTCGAGGCCAAACAGTTGCAGATCCACTGCGTGCGAGAGCCACGTCACCGGATGCCAGTTCAGCGAGTAATAAGTGGTGAACGCCCACTTGACGGTGTCCCAGTTCAGGCCGTTTTGCAGGTCGACGTTGTCGGTTACGTATTGGTCGTCGTCCAGATTGAGAAACGGGTGATGATGTACGGGAAAGTACAGCGCGACAGTTGCGGCCGCCAGCAGAATGCCGATGATCAGGTTCCGCGTCATTGGCGAAGCGGACCGGCTCGAGTCGCTGTAAAAGCGTGCTCGCTCCGCAGTCTTTAGCTCAACCCATTTCATTCGCACTTATTTTCGACCGACCCCATTAGCCGCGGCTTCCGGACGAAATCTATGCAGATGTGTTATTGAACAATCCACCCAGCGCCAGTCTTCTGTAGGTGATAAAGCCCTATGCTGACAATCCGATTTCTTTTATTCGTTGCCGGGCAATTCTCGTAATACCAGATGCCTGGAAAAGATTTAAGTATGTAATCCAGCGCCTGCGAGAAAGTTACATTGTCGAGAGGAGCACCATACATATGCGGCACACTAGGCGGTGCTGTGGGGGGTGCCAACGCTCCAGTAAGTAGGCTAAACGACGGGCCCTCGATGTCATTGTCTCTCATAAATCTCTTGACCTCCGGAGCCTCGAAGACATCGGCAAGGGCAGCATTGGCATTGTAGATGGAACGCGTCGCGGGCTGCCTTCCAGTCTCAAATGAAATGTGAGCGATCTTTATATTCAGAATGTCGTCGGGAACGTCCCACTGAATCATTCGAATTATCCCATCTGGGTCCTGACGTGCCTGTATCGTCGAATTATGGGCAAACATTTGGCGGACAATTTGGAGGGGAGAACCTGTCTTCACTGCTGGGGTATCAAATTGCGGAAACTCCGGGAAGTCGGAGCCATTGAATGAATTACACGTTCCTGAAAATTCGAGGGAACCGGAGACGCCGGCGTTCTTGAGAACTTCAAGCAGCGGCAAGAGCGTCGCTTGCTTTGAAGCGTAATAGGCCGGACCCTGTCCTGGAGATTCCGCCGCAATCAGGACAACTATGAAGGCGAGCGTAAGGGCATGACTTAACATAAGACATCACTATCTGGCCGTCTTACTGCAGGCCGGCCTGTGCCAGCATCTCCAGAAACTGCCGCTGGGTCCGCATGTCGATGGACTGCGCCACCAGCTTGCCATCGCGGTCGTAGACAAAGCTCTTGGGAATGCCATCGACCTGGAACAAGTTGTTTACCTTCTGGCCGGGATCGAGCAGGATGGGATAGCTGATTTTGCGCTCCGTGATGAAGGGTTTGACCTTGCCGGTTTCTTCGTCCTCAGAGATAGCCAGGATCACGAAGCCCTGATCTTTGAAGCGATTGTAGAGCGCCTCCAGGTCGGGCATTTCTTTCTGGCACGGCGGACACCACGTGGCCCAGAAGTTCACCAGCACGACTTTCCCGCGCAGATCTTTCAGCGTCCAGTTTTTTCCCTGCAGATCGGTCAGCGTGAAGTTGGCCTGTTGGCGGCGCTGATCGTCGGCTTCCAGCTTTGCCATCGCCGCCTTGTATTGCGGGGCATCCGATGACGCCTGGACATGCTCGTAGCGCACTAATTCCGCCAACTCGACGTAGGCACCGGCGGGCTGTCCTTTCTCATCGGGAGGCGGTTGCTGACGCAGCGCCTCGGCGAGGGTGGTCGCGACCTCCTGTAGCGTGTCATGACCGAAATCGCCTTCGGTCGCGCGACTAGCCAAATACACCGCGAGCTTGAGCTTGTTCGGCGTTGCCGGCAAGGCGCGAATCTCCAGCGCAATGTCTTTTGTGGTGTGGGCGCGCACGTCATCGGGCAGGCTGCGCAGCGTCTTGATCTGATCGAAGATCGGCTTCTCCTGCGCGCTCCAGGTGACTTGCTGCTGCGCGTGAAGCGGGGAGGAAGCAATAACAACTAGCTGGACTGCGAACAAGCAGAGGATCGCAACCGCCGCAAGCTGCCGGCAGAAATGCCGCAGAGTGCAATTCATGAACTTCACACCTCGACCGCCATTGTATCCCTGGAACGACCCTATTGCAGGTCCCGCGTCCCCACTGCTTGCCGCAGTTGTTCCAGCGCGCTCATATAGGACGCGAGCGCCTGCCGGTAGCTCAGTTCGGTCGAGCGATAAGTACGTTCGGCATCCAGGAAATCCAGCAGCGAAGCAGCTCCGTGCTGATAGGCAAACTGTGCGATCTCCAGCGACTGCTTTGCCTGGTTAAGGTAGTCGTGGTCGTACAGTTGCACGATATCGCGGTTGTTGAGCAGGGTCTCGTAGGCGTTCTTCACATCCGTCAAGACCTGCTGCTCCGCAGCCTTCTCCAGAAATTGCGACTGGGTGAGAGCATAGTAAGTTCGCGCCACCTCACCCTGGTTGCGATTGAAGATAGGCAGCGGCATGCTGACGTAGAACGCGGCGTCGTTGGAGGCGTTCACGTGGGTGTAATCGAAGCTGCCGGTAATGTCCTGCTTCGCGTTGGCTTTGGCCAGACCAATCTGGCTTTGTGCGGCGGTAATGCCGCGCTGCGCCGCTTGCAGATCGGGTCGCGAACGCACAGCGCGCTCTCGGAGATCGTCCAGAGTCAGATTCACAGGTTCGTAGACGAGCTGTCCGGTGACATCGTAATTACGCGGAATGGCGTCGAAGCCAATCAACTGGCGCAGTGAATTCAGCGCCTGCACCAGGGCGATTTTCGCGGAGGTCACGTCGGTCTGGAACTGCAAGATTTGCAATTGAATCTTCAGCAGGTCCGCCTTGCTCATGGCGCCGGCCTGGTGCTCCTGCTGGCTGATGCCGACGGTATGCTGGTAGCTGTCCAGGAAGCGCTCCGCAAATTCCAGGTTCGATTTCGCCAGCAGGGCAGCTACAAATTGCTGAGCTGTATCCGCAATCGTGGTTCGCTCCAGGTCGAGAGTTTGCGATTCGGTGACCGAGGTCGCGTCCTTGGCCGCCTGCAGCCGGTGCTGGCGCTTCTTGCCACGCTCAAAGAGATACCCAATCCCCAGGTCGAACTGCGCCGAAGCATCGACGTAGTCCGAGGACCACTGGTTCGGGCTGAACAGCGGCAGATACTGCGCATCCGCCGAGAGCGCGGGGTTGGGACGAAGATTGGCCGTCACTTCCTGCTCTTTGTTTTGCGAGATCAGGGTGCGCTGGGCCAGCAGCGTGGGATTGCCTTGCCGGGCAAGCTCAATCGCCTGATCCAGCGTGATCACTACTGACGGTGCCTCCGGCTTGCCGGGAGCTGGTGTCTGCTGCGCCGGTACAGGCGGCGGTGCCGGCATTGACGGTTGGGATTGCGTCTGCGTCGGAGATGAGGACGCCGGGCTGGTTACCGATTGCGTGCTCACCGGCGACGCCGGTGTCTGGGCGACGAGATGGCCTGTCGCAGAGAGCAACGCGAGGACAACCAGCAAACCCGGAATCCGCAGGCGCCTCAGGCCATCTCTACCTGGGCGATGCCGCAGCCAACGACGTTGTACGGAGGAGACGTTTCTCATTCGGTGATCTCCTCTTCTTCCGGCGGCAACACATCCGTCGGCCCTGCCATGTCGGCATACAGTGCCGGCAGCAGCAGCAGGCTGAGGAACAACTCGGTCAACAATCCTCCCACAATCACGATGGCGAAGGGACGCTGGGAATCGGAGCCGATGCCGTGGGACAGTGCAGCCGGGATCAGGCCGAGAGAGGCGACCAGCATGGTCATCATGATAGGACGCAGCCGTCGCATTGCGCCCAGCACCGCAGCCTCACTCGTGGCCAGCCCGCGCGCGCGCAACTGGTTGATGTGCTCCACCATGATGACGCCGGTCTGCACCGACACTCCGAACAGCGCCAGAAAGCCGACGCCGGTGGATACGCTGAAGTGAGTTCCGGTAATCAAAAGCGCGAGCAGACCGCCGATGGGCGCCAGCGTCAGGTTCAGGAGCACAAGAAAGCTCCACTTGAAAGACTGGAACATGGAATAGAGCACCAGCACGATGACCAGAATCGTGATGGGAATTACGGTCGCAAGGCGGTGGTTGGCGCGTTTCTGGCTCTCATATTCTCCCGCCCAATCGAGGGTATAGCCGGGCGGCAACTTCACCTCGCGGTTCACCTTGTTCATGGCTTCTTCTACGGTGCTGCCCAAGTCACGCCCGCGCACGCTGTACTTGATCGCGATGTATCGCTGATTGGCCTCGCGGTAAATCATGGAGGCGCCATCGTCCACGCTGATTTTACAAAGCTGACCCAACGAGACCCGCTCTCCGCTGGGCGCCAGCAGGCGAATGTCCTTGATCTGATCGATGGTGCCGCGGAATTGCGGCTGGTAGCGCGGCACCAGATCGAAGCGCTGGTCGCCCAGCAGAATCTGGCTGACCGGATTGCCGCCAACCGCCGTCTGGATCGCATCCTGCACGTCCGCTACGTTGATCCCATAGCGATCGGCCTGGGCGCGATCGACGGAGATATCGACGTTCGGCTGTCCCAGCACGCGGAACACTCCCAGGTCGGCGACGCCGGGCACCGTGGCCATCACGCTGGCAATCTCGGTGGCCTTGGCCTCCAGATCTTTCAGGTCGGGGCCGAAAACCTTCAGAGCGAGCTCGCCCTTCACGCCGCTGACGGCTTCTTCCATGTTGTCTTCGATGGGTTGCGAGAAGCCCCACACCCACTCCAGGAATCTTGCTGACGGCGTCATTCATCGCGTCGATCAGCAGTTCTTTTCGCCCGTGAAATTGTGCACGCCACTCTTCGCGGGGTTTCAGGTCGACATAATATTCGGTGTTGAAGAAGCCCGTCGGCATCGGTGCCGTCATCGGAACGCCCAACCTGCGAAACCACTTGCGTGACTTCCGGGAAACTGGCGAAGATCAGCCGCGCCTTATCCATGATTTCCCGGCCGGCAGTCGGACCGGTGCTGGGAGCCAGGGTCCCACGGGCCCAGATTGCGCCCTCGTCAAGATGCGGCAGAAACTCGGAACCGACAACGCCGCCGAATCCGAGGTACAAGCTCACTACCCATACCAGATCCCATCGACGCCCCAGGTGAGCATCCGGCGTGGGATGATCCAGTTCAGGGTTCGCTCGATAACGACGGTTGACCCAGTCGAGCAGCGGATTGCGCCACTCCTTTACGCCCTTGCGGAAGACGAAAGAGGTCAGCACCGGCGCCAGCAGAATCGAAAAGAACAGCGAGCCCAGCAGGGCAAAGGCGACGGTCCACGCCATTGGCCGGAACAGACGCCCCTCGACCCGCTGCAAGGTGAAGATCGGCAGATACGCGATGATGATGATCGCGATGGCGTAGAACACCGGACGTTGCACTTCGTGGGCCGCCGCTCGAATCACTTCGTCCGGTGCGCTGTGGCTTTCGGTCTGTACCGACAGCCGCCGCTGAATGTTCTCCACCATGACCGCGGCGCCTTCCACGATCATGCCGAAATCCAGCGCGCCCAACGACAACAGGTTCGCGGGAATGTGGTTGAGGTCCAGCAGAATGGCCGCGAAGAACAAGGAGAACGGAATGGTAAGCGCAACAATCAGCGAAGAGCGAACATTCCCCAGAAACAGGAACAGTACGATCACGACCAGCAAAATGCCTTCGGTCAGATTGTGAAATACGGTATGCGTGGTGAAATGAACCAGATCATCGCGGTCCATGTGCGGCACAATTTTGACGCCCTTAGGAAGAACACGGTCGTTGATGAATTTCACCTTCTCGTGAATGTCGCGCAAGACGCCCTCGGTTTCCGAGCCTTTGCGTGACTGCACGATACCTTCGACCGCATCGTCATTGTCCAGCAACGATCCATCAGGACGCCGGATAGTCTTGCCGATCTGTCCCAACTTGATCTTTGCGCCTTCTACCACGACAGCTATATCGCGAATGCGTACCGGCGTGCCGTTCTTCACGGCCACCACGGTCTGGCCGATGTCCTCGGTCGTCTGCATCAGGCCGAGGGCGCGCACGTTGAAGGCCTGCTGTCCCTTCTCGATGTAGCTGCCACCGCCGTTGGCATTGTTGGCTGCCAACGCCTGCTCCACGCTGGCGAGAGACAATCCATACGCCACCAGCTTGTCGGGATCGATCTGGACCTGGTATTCCTTCGTCTCTCCGCCGAAGATCGAAACCGCGGCTACGTTGGGCACCGACATCAGGTACTTGTAGACGACCCAGTCCTGCAGCGTCTTCAATTCCATGGTGTCGTATTTGGGATCGCTGCTGACCAGGGTGTACCAGTAGATCTGCCCCGCCGGACTGAAATCCGGTCCAATCTGCGGATTGACTCCCGGAGGCAGGGTCACCATGGTAAGTTTTTCCAGCACCTGCTGCCGGTTCTGAAGGTTCTCCGAATCGTCATCGAAGATGAGGGTGATGAAGGACAGGCCCGCCAGCGATAGCGAGCGCAGATGGACCAGGTGTCCTACCCCATTCATCTGAATTTCGATTGGAATCGTGACCTGCTGCTCGACTTCTTCCGCGGCGCGTCCCGGCCATTGGGTGATGACCCAGGCATATTTGTCGGCGACGTCGGGATAGGCTTCTACCGGAAGTTTGTGGAAGGAGATAATGCCCCACGCCAGCAGCAAGATCCCCATCGCCAGCACCAGCATCCGGTTGCGTAGCGCGAAATCGACCAGGTATCGAATCATGCGCTACTTCTCCTCGGTGGCGCTGGAGAACTGGAGAGCATTGGTCACCACCTGGTCGTTGGGCTTTAGACCGCTGATGACTTGCTGATACCCTCCCTCTTCTTCCGCTCCCAGCTCCACGCGGACGCGGCGGAACTGAGCGTTGCCCAGCGGAACGAACACCCAATTGCTGTCGTGCAGTTGGATAATGGCCGTGGTCGGCACCACCGGACGCTCCACCTGCTCGCGAGCATGAAACATCGCGGTCACGTACATGCCGGCCTTCATGATGCCATTGGGATTCGGCAACTCGATACGCACTTTGGCGGTGCGCGTGGTGGGGTCCAGGACCTGGCTGATGTTGATTACTTTTCCGGCGAACTGATCGTGAGCGTAGCCGTTCACACTGATGTTAGCGATGTCGCCAACGTGTACCTGCGGCAACATGTCCTGATAGACATCGCAAATCACCCACACCCGCGAAAGGTCGGCGATAGTGAACAGCGCCTGTTGGTTATCGAGAGAGCGGACGCCAGTACCGTTGGTGATTTCCTGATCGACGATGGTGCCGGAGATGGGCGCGCGCAGCGGAAGCAGGGTCGTGGGATTGTTGATGTCCCCGCCCAACACCTTCACGTGGGCGATAGCAGCCTGCAAATCCACATCGGCCTTGGTATGAGCGTCCTGAGCGGTTTCCAGATCAGCCAGCGCGATGGCGCCTTTGTCGTAGAGAAGCTGCGCCCGCTCCAGTTGCTTCTCGGCCAGCACCTGGTCGGCCTTGAACTTCTGGTAGTCCGAGAAGGCGCTGGTTAGGTCAGGGCTATTGATGAGCAGCAGAACCTGCCCCTTCCTAACGTAATCACCGAGCTTGGCTTTGATTTCGACCACCATCCCGCCGCCCAGCGAGACAACCGGAACTGAGAGATTCACGTCCGGCGTAATTGCGCAATTGACGTGAACCTCGTCGCTGACCTTGCGAACCTGGACCGAGGTCAGCGCAAACTGATTGGGATTCTGCATCGTGAAAACATTGGGGTCGGCATTGGTTTCCACGACTTTGTTCGACGTCGGTTCCGGTTTGTCACCCGAGCACCCAACGCCGGGCAGGAGTATGAACACAGATAATAATGAGCAGGCAACAAAGGCAATCTGACGCCGGCAACGGCGCGCGTGGTTATCTTTCGTCATTCCACGAACTCTCTTCTGGTAAGCGGATCGCTCTCGCCGAGCGAATCCAAGCCGCTTACGAAAAAGCGACCGAACTTCAACGCAAAAAGAAATTGGAAATCAGTCTTCGGGACACTCGGCACCAGCCAAGCGGTCAATTGCAGCGCGCAGGTGGGCCTCGGCCGTCACTTGAAATCCTGTGACCGTCAAGCCGGCATGGCGCAGATTCGAGTACCGTCAGGGGCTGCAACTTCACCAGCGCGAGCAGCCATCCCAGCACGAGCACCAGCAACATTTGAGGGGCCGAATTGCCGGTCGAGAAGTTCTGAGGAAAGGCCACATGCTGGACCCGCTTCGTCGCTTCTTCCGTGAGCGCTTGCGTGGGGTGCAGGTCGTCGCTGGCGGAGATGACGGGAAACAACAACAACAGCACGCAGGCCAGCGTAAGCAGGGAACGCCAATCGACAGTCCCGTCGCGGGTCGACTGCCGGCGCCGCATAAAGACCGCGAACGACCCCATGGCCAGGGCAACCCAGATCAAATTAAGCAGCAATTCCATAAGGCAGAATGCAGTAGTTTACCACCGGGGGCGAAGTTCCGTGCATAGACGGGTAGCCAGTCCGGCCCGGAATTCATGGGATATTCAAACTGAAGATTGACACGGAACGACCGGCACTTCCTTAACAGTGTGCGACCCGAAGGCCAGCCACCTTCGGGTCGCGATGGAGACGCAGCCAGAACGTCACCTGACGTAGCGTGGCTTCCTTCGCTCAGCCCAGAGCAATGGCGATGAACACCAGCGTGTTGCGCAGTTGCGCACTTTTAGAGGTACGGACTCGGAGGAACGCCCTCGGAACCTTCGTGGCCCGAGTGTAGTCCGTATAAAGTCACGCGGGGCCCCATCTGCCTTAACGGTCGCAACGGCCCAACATGCGGCAAATTCCCGGGCGCAACAAGTTGCACTGGGAAAAGGATCCGGCCCGCAGTTCGCTTCTGCACCCACCAAGCGCAAAACTGGCGCTCGCTGAGGGCCCCGCACTCCAGCCCGAATCGCCTCTCATCGCCGAATGGCCGTACTCAACCGGGAAGCGGCACGCAATTTGGCTGTGCCTCGATTGCGTGAAAGAATGCCTGAAAGTCACGCAACTCTCAAGCAGAAAAACGACCACGTTTGTGCTTTCTGTGTATAAGCTGCCCATTTCCTGTGCAAATCTCGTCCCGAACCGTTTCTAGGAGGAATATCGCCGCGTATTCCACAGTAGTTAACGACTTTGTTACTACCCTCGGCGCTCGCGGCCAGTTATGCTCGCGATTATGGCAGTCACGGTCACGGTCCTGGCGAGCGGCAGCAAAGGCAACTGCACCCTGGTGTCGAGTTCCGGCACTCGCTTGCTGATCGACGCCGGTCTTTCCTGTCGCGAGCTTCTGCGGCGGCTGACGCTCTGCGGCCACGACGCGCGTGCCATCGATGCCGTCCTCATCACCCACGAACATAGCGACCATGTAGCTGGGTTGCGCGTGCTGGCGCGACGCCTCAAGATTCCTGTGTACATCACGGCTTCCACATATCAGGAATACCAACGCTGTGCGCGCGATGCCGCCGGCCATCGCGTCAACCTCGATCGCCGCGAGGTGTTCACCTCCGGCACTGGCTTTCAGGTGGGCGACATCACCGTGACCCCATTCACCATTCCGCACGATGCCGTTGATCCGGTGGGATTCACCTTTCGCAGCGATGGCATCAAAGTCGGCATCTGCACCGACCTTGGCTACATGCCGGCCAGCGTTCGCCATCACCTGCGCGGATGCCATGTCCTGATGATCGAATCCAACCACGATCTGGAGTTGCTGCGCGGCGGCCCTTATCCCTGGAGCGTGAAGCAGCGCGTGATGAGCCGCGTCGGCCATCTCTCTAACGATGCGCTCGCGGATTTCCTGACGACCGATTATGATGGAGGTGCGGAGTTCCTGATCCTGGCGCACCTTTCGGAGCAGAATAATCATCCGGAGATTGCGCGTATGACAGCGGAACGTGCCTTGGGCCGGCAGCCCAGCCTGCTGGGCAATCGGCTGATGCTGGCCGCCCAGCATGAACCTCTGGCGGCGGTTCGTCTGTAGTAAAACGCCTTATGAGCCTACCTCCCAGGGCGCGCGAGGCGTCCAAGTCTTGTCCATGGCAAAATGCACTGACCCAGTCGTCGGCAAGATCCTGGCCGGGTGGCGCTACGATATCTCCGGTCTAGCCCCTGAAATGGGCGGTGACTACGAGGCCCATCTGGCCGAGTGCGCCTTCTGCCACTCGCGTCAGCGCTTGCATCGCGGCATCGATATTGGGCTGATGGCGCTGGCCTCGGCTTCCATGGTGGTTTTCCTGCTGGCGTTTGGCGTCATTCGGCATTTCCATCCCCGCCACGCTTTCTTGCTCGAGATCGGCGCCCTCGGCGGCTTCCTGCTTTCCATGCTGTTGTGGTTGCTGGTTGCCGTGGCTACGCCGGCGCCGCTGGTCGTGAAAGATGTAGCCATGTTCGGCGCGCGCGTGGGATTGGAAAAGCTGCCGGAGGAAATCCGCGACCGCATTCCGGAAGATCTGCGGCTGAAGATTTCGGGACAGAGCTAGCTGTCAGCCATCAGCCGTCAGCTTTCAGCTTGAAGAGCAGTGTTCCTCGCGAATATTGGGATTCCACCGTGGACCGTTTACTACGGTATCGGAAGCGCATCTTCAATCAGCGTTTGCACATACAGTTGAATCGCCTCGCGAATGTTGTCGATGCCCTCTTCCACCGTTTCACTTTGGGTGTGGCACCCAAGCAAGGTGGGGCAAAACACGTGATACCCACCCTCATCTTCCTTCTCGAAGATAACGGTAAAACGGTGGGTCGTACTGTGATGCGCAAAGGACATGAACGTTTCTCCTGCGATTTGCAGTGTAGGCCTGAAGCTGCGCAACTTGAAACCCGAAACTTGAAACTTTCTTTTCAGAACTTCTTCGCCGTGATCCGATCCGCGCCGACATACGGCCGCAGCACTTCAGGAATCAGCACGGTGCCATCGGCCTGCTGATAGTTCTCCAGGATCGCCACCCAGGTCCGCCCGATCGCCAGTCCGCTGCCGTTGATTGTGTGCACCAGTTCGGTTTTCTTGCCGCCCTCGGGACGATAGCGAATGTTGGCCCGCCGCGCCTGATAGTCGGTGAAGTTCGAACACGAAGATATCTCGCGGAACAGCTGCTGGCCCGGTAGCCAGACTTCAATGTCGTACGTCTTCGCCGACGACCATCCCATGTCGCCCGTCGACAACGCCACCACGCGATAATGCAGCCCCAGCTTTTGCAGCACCGCTTCCGCGTTGCGCGTGAGCTTCTCATGCTCGTCCCAAGACTGCTCCGGCTTGGTAAACTTCACCATCTCAACCTTCTGGAACTGGTGCTGGCGAATGATGCCGCGCACGTCTTTACCGTACGAGCCAGCCTCGCTGCGAAAGCATGACGTGTGAGCCGCCAGAGAAATCGGCAGCCGCGCTCCATCGAGCGTCTCGTTACGATAGAGATTGGTCACCGGGACTTCCGCGGTCGGGATGAGGTAGAGATCACGCTGGCGTAGAAATCCATTCGCTAGATAAGTGATTTCAGGACCAAGGCCGTCGGCTCGCTTGTACGTAACTTCTCCCCTGGCGACATTGCCCCCTGTAATTCGAAACGTCTCCTCACGACCTTTTCTGCGAACCAGGTCCCCGAATCTGGGTGTCCAAGTGGGGTCATCCTCAAACCTATCAAGCGGAACCTTGAACAGATCGGCCTCGAACTTGGGCAAATTCCCGGTGCCATACAAGGACTCGGCATTCACCAGGAACGGCGGCAGAACCTCCGTATAGCCGTGCTCGCGGGTGTGCAGATCGAGCATGAAGTTCATCAGCGCGCGCTCCAGCCGTGCGCCCAGGTCCCAATAGACGGCGAAGCGCGCTCCCGTCAGCTTGGCCGCGCGTTCCAGATCGAGAACGCCGAGTTCCTCACCCAGCTCCCAATGAGGCCTTGGCGCGAAATCAAACTGCGGCTGCGTACCCCAACGCCGCACCTCGACGTTGTCTGCCTCGCTCTTGCCAACGGGCACGCTGTCGTCCGGCAGGTTGGGGATGTTCAGCAGGATGTTGCGCAGTCGCGCGTCCGCTTCTTCGGCAATCTTCTCGGCTTCGGCGATGTCTTCCCGCAGATCCTTGGTTGCCGCAACGATGCTGCTGGCGTCCTCCTTGTTCTTTTTGAGGCTGGCGATTTGCTCGGAGAGCTTATTGCGGTGAGCTTTCAGGGTTTCGGCTTTGGTGATCGCGGCACGGCGATCGAGATCGACGTCGTGAAAATCCGCAAGGATGACTTCAGGATTCATGCCGCGCTGACGGAGTTTCTCTTCGACTAATGGGAGATGATCGCGCACAAAGGCCAGATCTAGCATAGAAACCAGACTACGCGAAGACCCGGTGCATCACAAAACTGGAAAGGTTCGTTTTCACCACGGAGGCACGGAGGTCACGGAGAAAACCGAAATCGTTCAACACGAGAAACGGAGCTTTGGCATTTCTGTTTTTCCCCATGCTTTGGAAGGCTATTTCTCCGGTATGAGTCTAACTTTAGATTTCTCCGTGCGCTCCGTGCCTCCGTGGTGAAAAAAACTCTTCTTCGGAGTGAATTAGCGCTTTCTCGTTACCGACTCGAAGTCCTGTTGCTTGTTTGCCAAATGCCGGTGCCATTCGCCGGCGGCTTTGACGAACGCGCGAAACATGGCTCGCGACGCCGGTTCGCTGTCATAGGTTCGTTCGGGATGCCACTGCACGCCCAGCACAAACTGATCGGGCGACGTTCCCTCGACCGCTTCTTTCACGCCGTCCTCCGGAGACCATGCCACCAGCCGCAATCCATCGCCGACGACCTCAGCCGCCTGGTGGTGACTGGAATTGACTGACATCACCGGCTCGTTCTCGGGCAGCGCGCCCGCGTCGCGCAGAATGGCTGCCAGCTTCGACTCGGGATCGATTTGCACGCGATGCGCCTGCCTCACCTTGCGTCCGGCCTCGTGGTTCACGCCTTTCGGTACTGCCTGATCCAGCGTGCCTGTGCGCCACACGTTCAGCGACTGCAGGCCATAACAAATACCCAACACCGGCTTGCGCATGTTGTAAGCATCCTGCAAAAGCAACTCGTCCGTGCTGTCGCGAAACGTGTCGGCAGGCGCGGTGCCGGGGTGGCGCGCGGCGCCATACTTTTCCGGATCGACATCGGCAGGGCTGCCGGGAAGCAGCACGCCGTCGCAAGCCTTCACCGCCTGCGCAATCTGCGACGGCGTCGCATTCACGTCGATGACAACAGGCTCGCCACCGGCGTTGCGCACCGCCTCCGCATACTCCGGCAGAGAAGTGCTCACATAGGCTGGCCGCTTCGAGTTCGGCACCGGAATGGCGATACGCGGCTTCATTGATGTCCCGGGGCTAAAGCCCCTCTACTTCTTAGCGCGCTGGACGCTGGCCCGAAGGCCAGCTCTACCAGTTAGGGTAGCTCTGAATAACTTTCCGAACTTGCGCCGGGGCTAAAGCCCGGTTGATTTTCCGATGCTTGCGGCACGGCTGAAAGCCGTGCCCTTTCAAAACCCGAGTCAATCAGAGCTTCCTTTATGTATTCACAACCGCCGTGGACTCGCCTTTGCTGGTTGCGTTCAGTTGCGGCGTCCTCCTGGCGTGCGAATCGTATAACGCGGCGATCACCTGCCGCACTTGCGCCGCGAGTTTCTCCGCGTCGCGCAGACGCATCCCGGCAGTGGGGATCGGCTCTCCAATTAGCAGATCAATGTCACCAGGGAGCATATGAAAGCTGTTCATCGGCAGCAGGTCAAAGCTGCCCACAATCGCCATGGGCACAACCGCCGCTTGGGCTCGGATGGCGACATAGAACGCTCCATTCATAAACTCCTGCAACTGTCCGGTGCGCGAGCGGCCGCCCTCAGGAAACACCACCAGCGGCATGCCGTGGCGCAGAGTTTCTCCGGCGCGATTCAGGCTGCGCAGCGAGGCGTGAGCGTCGCCTGACACAATCGGAATCTGGCCTGAGCGCTTCAAATGCCATCCGAGAAACGGATAACGAAACAATTCCTTCTTCGCCATGATGCGAAATTTTCCCGGCAAATGCGCGTAGAGGACGGGAATGTCGATGGCGGAGAGATGATTGGCCGCATAGATGGCAGGCTGCGACGGATGCAGGTGCTCCAGGCCTTCAACCCGCACGCAAATGCCGACCGTCTTCAGGATGAGCCGCGCCCACTGGCTCGCGATCCGGTGCTGCACCTGGCCGCTGCTGTCGAACAACGACGACACTAACGAAATCGTTCCCAGAACCCCGGTGTACAGATACACGATCGGCAGGCAGAAACAATACGAACGCAGGCGAGTGAACCACGAGCCTCGGGGCTGGGGCGGAGCTGCGTTTCGTCGGGCATCCGTCTTCATAAGAACCACTTAAGGCGTTTTCTCACAGCAATTCAGTTTCACCACGGAGGCACGGAGGTCACGGAGAAAATTTGAAAACAACGGACCCGTCCCCCGCCGACTCCGTACTGACCAGATATCCTCGCTCCCCTCCAGCGCTACGCCAAATTCTTACGACGAGACCTCGAGAACATGGAGGCGACTCATATCAAACTCCGTGTCCTCTGTGCCTCCGTGGTGAAAAAAATGCTCCTATACTGCAATGCCCATCGCCTCCATCGCTTCGCCCACCAGGAAGATTGATCCGGTCACCACGATGACGCCGTCCGGTTTACCAAGTTCACGCGCTTTTGCCAGCGCCTCCGGCACGGTCGGCTCCTCATACAGCGCTGCTCCGGTGTGCGACGCAGATTGCCGCAACTCGCCGGTGGTGGCTCTCCGCGGATTATTCACCTGCGTCAACACTACATGTTCGGCAATGGGGAACAGGATATCCGCCATTTCCCGGAGAGCTTTGTCGCGCATGGCGGCGAAAACCGATGTCAATTCACGGGCGGGAAAATTCTCCGACAACGCCGAGCGCAGCGCCCACGCGCCTGCCGGATTATGGGCTACGTCAAGCACCATCTCCCGCTGATGCGTCGCTGCCGAGGGCGGAAGCACCTGAAACCGTCCCGGCCAGCGCGTCTCGCGAATGCCTTGCTCCACCTGCTTTGCCGTGACTTTGAATCCAAACTGTCCCAGTTCTTCCGCGGTCGCAATCGCCAACGCGATGTTGCGCAACTGATGCCGACCCGCCAGCGGCGAATCGACTTCAATCTCCTCGCCCATGACGGAGAGCGGATAGCGGCTTCGGCCCGACACGGGAGCGCTGCGTCCTCCGAGGTAAGGGGCAGCACCCGGCGAGACAGGTGGCACGTACTTCGCGGCGCTGACGCCCTTGGCATCGTTTTCCTGGATTGCGTGGCCTATGACGTCGTTGGCCTGCGGATGCTGCGGCAGGGTCACCACCACTCCATGCCTGCGAATGATGCCGGCCTTCTCGCGCGCGATCTCGGCAATGGTATCGCCCAGATACTTCTGATGATCGAGCGAGATGTCGGCGATGACGGAGATCGCCGGCTCGACAACGTTGGTCGCGTCCAGCCGCCCGCCCATCCCGACCTCAAGGACTGCTATCTCCACGCCGACGCTGGCAAAGTACTCGAATGCCATCGCGGTCAGCATCTCGAAGAAGCTGGGATGCCAGGGCAGCTTGCCGGAATGTAGAAGCTGTTGGGCCACGCGCTCCACGCGATCGTAAATCGCGCCGAACTCGGCATCGGAGATCATCTCCCCGTTCACCTGAATGCGCTCATTGATGCGCAGCAGATGCGGCGAACTGTAGAGCGCGGTGCGGTATCCCGCAACCCGCAGGATCGACGCCAGCGTTGCCGCGGTGGAACCCTTGCCGTTCGTTCCCGCGATCAGCACGCTGGCAAAACGCCGCTCGGGATGGCCAAGCTCCTGCAACATCTCCCGCACGTACGCCAGATCGAACTTGTGCGAAGGAGTGCTCGCCAGCTCGTGGCCGAGCGCAAAAAGCTGCTCCACCGTGTGTTGGTAGGACATGAGATCAGATTTCAGATTACAACACTTTGAATGGGGGTTCGATCCTGTGGCGCTGCCAGGGCGGCAACGCTATGGCCCGTTTTCGTTGT